>WKKS01000019.1 GCA_009684515.1 Geobacter sp. | reverse complement strand
CGGGCCGGGCATACCTAACAATGTAATCAAAGAGCAAACCCCAAAGAGGGGATGACAAATTTACAGAACGAATGTTGCTTTATCGATGGTGACAGTTATGAAGGAGACGAAAATGAATAGGTCTATATTTGTTCGATTAATAACAGTTTGTATTTTGTTTCTGTTAACCGGATGCGCCAGTCAATTGGCTAATCGGATTTCTGTGGACAGGGAGTCATCAACCCCCGGAGGCATGGTTACTCTTAAAGGCAAACAGCTTCAGCTGATCGGCACACCACTTAAAGTCGGCGATCCGCTGCCCGCAACTCTTCTGATAGACGCATTTACCATGACAAAAATTGACCTTTCGCAATTAAAAGGAAAGGTTCTCATCGTAAGCCTGGTGCCGTCACTGGATACAAAAGTGTGCGAAGCACAGACTCACTATCTTGGCGAGCAGGGGGCAATACTGCCTGCGGACATTACCAGAATTACTATCAGCCGCGACACGCCCTTTGCGCAAAAACGTTTTGCAGAAGAATCCAGACTTTCCGGGATCACCTATCTCTCCGATTACCGTGAAGGGTCGTTCGGGCGTTCAATCGGGCTGCTGCAGGAGGACAGCATGTTGCTGGCGCGAGCGGTTATTCTCGTTGATAAAGATAATATTGTTCGCTACATCCAGGTTGTTCCCGAGTTAAGTCACCTGCCAGATATGGAGATAATCTTCAAAAAGGCAAAGGCGCTTCTTGCCGGCGAGCCTGGTTGATAAGACGGAATTCGTTATGATGCTGGACGCCAGCTTTTAAAAGGTCACTTTTCCCCGGAAAGGCGACCTTTTTCTTTTGCACTTATTTGTTCGTAATTATGCCAAGCAATTCAAAGATTTTCTGAAGTTTGAGGGGTATAACACAGCATGGAACCTGACCGGATATTGGAAATATTGAAGATGGAAGGGCTGCACTCACCCAAGACGCTTACACTGTCCATAACGGGCATCTGTAATCTTGCTTGTGCTCACTGCCTGGTAATGGCTGGTGAATCAAACTCCGCTGCTAACGTACCAGAATCGGTTCTATGTCGCATGATCGAAGAACTCGTTGCCATTGGCGGTGAGGGGATCAGAATTACTGGAGGGGAGCCGCTCTGCCATCCGGACTGGCTGGAACTGATCAGATTTGCACGTGAGGCCGGTATTAGAAACATCCTGCTCCAGACCAATGGCATGCTCTTCAACGACGAGACAGTGGCAGCGTTACGCGAATTGGATTTTCCCGGTCTCTCGATCCAGCTGGGAATTGACGGCTCAAGCGCTCCGGTTCATGACCGGACGCGTGGCAAGGGTTCTTTCAATGGGCTTATGGAGGGTCTTGGTCGTCTTATACAGGGTGGTTTGGGATCACGCATCACCTTTCTGTTTACCGAAATGCGTCACAATCTTTCGGATATCCCTGCGGTTTTGGAGCTTGCCGATCAACTGAACGTATTCTCAGTTGCCACCGGCACCCTCGTGCGAGGCGGACGCGCATCTGCCGGGAATTTGATTGTACCGCCGGTCGCGGAACAGTACCTGGAATTACTGGATCGTTACGATTCAGACCCCAGGTTCCGGGAGTTGTATTCAAAGCTCGGTAATGTTTCTGCAGTTGAATGGTGTTGTTCGGAAGCTGTACGTGACGAAGGATGTACTTTTATTGAAAACCCTTACCTCACCCCGAAAGGCAGGCTGTATCCCTGCCTGCTCTGCCACACGGACGATTACTCTGTATCCGGAGTGTTTGAAAAAGGTTTTATCGCCGCCCTGGCTGAGGGGGCCGCTGCCTGGGCAACGTTGATGCAGATCAGCCGCAGCCGGATCGGAGCACTCCCCGTGTGCCGAGAATGCACCGGCAGAGACAACTGCGCGGGCGGATGCATGGGACGGGCCTGGGGCAGCAAGGGAAACCTTCTGGCAGAGGATGACAGGTGCAGTTTCAGAAAGGCTATTTACAATCGCGGAAATCAGTTCACCCACCGTCACTGATCCCAATGTAAATCGGAGCGGAATGATGACCTGAATCCAGCTAATTTTAGATACTGCCGAGAATGCAGAATGAACTGCAATGTTATCAGGTGGCAAGATGTCCGCATTTTTTTGTTCTGCTGACGCCATAGCTCTGTTACAAGGTAGGGATGCCGTTGCAGCATTGGTTGGATTGCGGGTTCTTCACACCGTGGCAACTGGCTGCTTACCGGAAAAATTAATTATTATGCAAAGGGGTTTAACATCAATGGTACAGACAATAGCAAAGGGCGCCGACGGCAACAAACCAGACCTTGGAGGAGAATCTGACTGGTCCCCGTTCGATGCCGCTTCACTTGTCGGTTCATCACTCCGTTTCGTTTCCGGCGATCCGGAAGGAGATCGCTTTAGAGTTCGTTATTACCTGGATTCGGCTGATCATCTAAAGGCAAAGATATGGTTCGGACCAGAAACCGAAGGGCCTCCCGGCCACGCCCATGGGGGATCGATGGCAGCAGTAATGGATGAAGTACTTGGTCTGGCTGCCTGGGCCGCCGGCTATTCAATTGTTGTCGGCAATCTGAATGTCAGCTTCCGTAACCTGCTGCCGTTACAAAAAGTAGTAACAGTGGAGACCAAGATTGTTTCGGCCGAGGGGCGCAAAATCATGGTTCATGGCCGCATCTACTGTGACAAGAGCACCTATGCGGTCGGGGAATGCCTTTGCATCACGATTCAGCCTAAGACTATTTCGTAATTTGCGGCAAGAATGGAATTACTTCAGGCAACAAAATCAGGATAATATTATACGGTTGCCAGATCATATCAGCGGCAGGTTGATATTGGATTTAAAAGAGGATGGTTGGATGGAATGGATTCTGAGGTTCAATAATTGCGACTTCAATCTTTTAGCAACAGGAAAATACCAGGATTTACTACCTACAGGGTAGCCGGACGACCAAAATAATATCCCTGGGCAAGTTCAAAGCCGATATCTCTGCAAGTTGCAGCCTCCTCACGGCTGTCAATTCCTTCAGCCACCGTACGGATACCGGCATCATGCGCCATCTTTACCAGCGATGTTACAATGGAGCGGGAGATTTCCGAACGCTTCTGAATATTCTGGATGAGCGCCATGTCGAACTTGACTATATCCGGAACCGAATCAATCAGTTCGATAAGCCGTGACTGGCCAGCACCAAAATCATCATAGACCAGCAGCATATCCAGGTCATTCAGCATTGATTTCAGCTTTTTCATCATTTTAACATCTGTGATCGTGTTTTCGTGGAGTTCCATCCCCAGTTTCAAGTCGGGCACGGACTTTCTGAGTTTTTTCAAAGACCTGCCCAAACGTTCAAGATTCATCTCTTCCGGCAGGGTATTGAAAAGGATCAGTTCTTTCACCCCGATTTGGGCGGCGTATTCAAGCGCAGTATTTCTGAACATTTCACTCAGTTCGATCTGTCTTCCAAGCTGACGGGATATCTGAAACAACTGTACAGGGCTGTTGGGAAGTCCATCATGGGCAATTCTACCCAGCACCTCATACCCTGCCAAATCGCCACCAGACAGGGAAACCATCGGCTGAAAATGGGGCACAACCGCTTTTTGATCAAGCATCTGTTCAAAATTTTCCGCATCCGGATTTATAATCATGGTGCAGTACGAATCGTCGGTTTGCCCCATCACATCAAACCTGATTTCTCCGATTGTAATATAGTCGCCATGATTTAATATCTGATTATCAATCAAGCGCCTGCTGTTGACAAAAGTTCCATTGGTGCTTTTGCAATCCTTAATCCTCCAACCGTCACGGGTTTTCATAATTTCGGCATGTTTCCGGGAGACTCCCTCCGCAGCCAGGTGAAGACTCGACCCTTCCCTCCGTCCGATGACAAAATGCGAATGTTCAATTGGAATCACCCACAGGCTGCCGTCCTGAGTTTTTCTTTCAAGCCTCAGCGGGATTATGTGATCGGCTGGTGTCATTTATTTATCCGAGCAATTATTTCTACTGATTTGAAAGCTGACATTATTCCAGAGAGATTCTTATGTTGGCCGGTCCGATAGAGATCAGATCGTTGGAAGCGAGCTGCTTCCTGGTAACCGATCTGCTGTTAACCCTGGTGCCGTTCGTACTCGCCAAATCTTCAATTACCAGTTCATTCTGGACCATTTTTAGTTCCGCATGCCGTCGTGAAATCAGACGATCATCCAGAATCAGATCACAATCTTTGCGTCCGATCGTACAGGGAAGCGTTACCGTAATCCGCTCACCTTGCAGTGGCCCCGATTCGACAGAAAGCATGACGCTCTGGAGTTTCGGCTCTTGACGAAGATTTTCGACACGACCAATTGAAGTTTCCAGCGGTATTTCTGATTTTTCTCTGCGCCTGTTTTTCAGATAACCAACAGTAAGAAGATTATATAGCGACTCTTTGTCCAGCCGGGTTGAATCCTCTTCCATTGATGTGATCATGTCGCGGAAAATATAGGCCTGTACCTTTTTTCCGGGTCGAAATGCGTATAGCAGAATTTCCTCTTCGACGGTCATTCCTTCAGGTCGCTCATACGTCGGATCAGCATAATGAGAAAGCGCACCTTTCCCATCATTGAAAAAGAAGAAATTTATTTTTTTGTCGCGGCAAAGGGCGATCATTGCGTTTGCTCCAGCCTCACCAATCTGTCGCACAACGTATTCAAAATCCAGCAGAGAGACAGGTGCTTTGACGGCAGGCTCTTCCTGCAGGAAAAGCAGCATGCTTTTCAGCAGCACCGGATCGGTCTCACAGAGTGAAAGAGTCATGGATTCTTTGGCGGAACGGGCAAGCTGCCCCCCAAACTCCTGGATAGTGTAACAAACCGGCTTGCTGTCAGCATATCTTCCGGCGGCATAAGGAGCGCCGTTAAAGAAAAACAGGAAAAGAAGGGAACATTCATCTCCAGCAATCTTCAGGTATCCATTAAAGGCAGGAGAAGAGGCGTAGGCCGTCTCCAGCAGAGTGCGCAACAGTTCACTGGAATAAGGCTCATTATCGCAGAGAACTTTCTGCTTGGGAAACTGGTAGCAATCCATATTATTTAGTATAGAGGGATGCGGCATAGTCAACAATTCCTTGTTCGGTACATAACGAGTTATGAAATTTCAACCAGGCAGCGGAAGTATACCTGAATTGATAATTTCTTAAATGTTTTTTTAAATGACGGTACATTTGCAATATCCCGATAATTATAGCCACGCAAAGCGCCCCAAATCTGCAAACATGCCAAAATCCCATTGAATTTTCCCTCCAGCCGAAAATGCGGAATGTACTGTTTTTTGAATGCAGCAAATCTCTAATTATAGCTTTACCCCGCAATATTTAATTGATACTGTTTCATTCGATTACAACAGTTTGGAGATTATTCTATGGCTAGCATCGCATCCATTGACCTGACACAATATATCGGTACAAGCGTCGGCACTGTTACCCTGGTCAAATTATTGGGCCAGGGAGGTATGGGCGCTGTATTTATCGGGTATCAGGCCTCTCTCAAGCGTCAGGTTGCGGTTAAAATCCTTCCCAAAATACTTGCCAGCAGCAAAAGAGCCCAACAGATGTTTCGTGACGAAGCCGAGACTGTCGGGATACTTAACCACCCCAATATTGTGCCTGTGTACGAAATGGGTGAAACCGGAGATTTCTTTTTCCAGGTAATGCAACTTGTAGTTGGTCATGACCTGAGAAATATCATCGGCAAGGCGCGCAAACATCCGGTTCCGACCAGGCGAATCCTTCCTGTGCCGGAAACTACCCAATATATCTGCCAGATTCTCGACGCCCTCGGCTATGCTCATGAAGAAGGTGTTTTTCACCTGGACATCAAGCCGGCAAACATTCTTATCGATGACCGCTTCAAGCGTGCTCTTGTGGCAGATTTCGGCATTGCCCGGACAGTTTGGGCTGAATACAGTTCAACCTCAACGCTGGTCGGAACACCGACCTACATGTCGCCCGAACAGGCCGCCTGCGCGGCAATTGATGGCCGAACAGATATCTACTCCGTTGGAGTCATGCTGATGGAGATGACGGCAGGCTTTCTGCCTACGAATAAAGAACCCGTTGCAGAGATGATCAAGCGCAAGAGAACCGCTCCCGACACATTTTTCACAGCCAGACCATCAGAAATCAATCCCTCGATAAACAGCGAACTCGAAGCGATAATTGTCAAGGCAATAGCAGTCCGTCCCGAAAATCGGTTTGCCGATTGCCTGGAATTTAAAACCAGGCTCGAAGCCTATCTTCGTAATTGCGGGTTGACTTAGCCACAGTTTTTATTGGCAAGAGGGGCTTAACTTGGACATTCCAAAAACTGCTATAGATTTGATGCAGGCGTTACAGATTGCCAGGGCATTTAACCTGGCATTCAACAATGCGTTTATGTACGGGGGAACCCACCAGACCGCTAAAGACAGCGCCGCCTCATTTTATGCTGTTTTGCAGCCAATGCTGGATATTGCAGGCATTATCAGTGTAAGCGCCGAAAAGGATTCTATTTATTTTGAAAATCATTGCGTGGATAAACTTGTCAGTGTCCAGCGCATTAACAGTCGCTTTAAAAAGGCTGGCGTCCAGTCCGTAAGTTTTGATAAGGCAGCTCCACTGGAAGGTGTTTTGGCATTGTTTTACTTGATGGGGTCGCTGTCTGATTTCAGGGACGTAGAATCAATGCAGGAATATCTGAACAAGGAACGTATTTCAGGCATAAGAATCAATTATGTCGTGTATAAAAAAGTTACTATTGACGACGCAATCGTCAATAAAAATACTCTCTCTGAAACCGGCCTGCAGTTTGGCAATCAGCATGACACCGGAGCAGGCTCATATCTGAAAGCCGACCCGGGCAGAATCCTGAAGGAATTCTCGGAAATACTCTCTCTGCGCAACACCATCAATCCAAATGAGCCTACGGGGACAGATGGTGCGGACTCTTCCAAATTGTCCCAGGCCGATTACGACAAATTCATTTCAACTCAAATAAAATCGATCAATAATCAACTCACCTCAGCGGAAGAGTCCGGAGAAGGTGCCAGCCTGACTCCATCTGAAATGCTTGAAACCATTTACAAGCTTAAAGAGAATGTTCTCGAAAACATCAAGATACAAAGGGAAACGGGAAAGCTCAATGCCACGGATGAGCTTGTTTTATCGGAAATCAACCAGATCAGTTACCAGGTTATTGTGCGACTGATCAAAGAAGAGTACCGGGGCGACCGAAATATCTCCATCAAGAGACTGGCGCAGATTATACGGCGAATGCTGCCTGATATCAGAGAGTTGAGATATCTGCTGCCACAACTTAAAGATGGACTTTTTGCCGAAGGAATGTCGCCTTCTGATTACCTGTCTCTTGTTAAAGAACTGAGCAAAGAGCTTGATAGTGACGGACTGATGCAGATTATGGCCGAGGCGTCAGAGCAGATTGGCCTCTCACTGAATGAATTGATCGATGGCATCAAGGAAGCTCCGGAAGAGTCGGCCAGATTGATCGTGCTGGCAGCAGAAATAAAGCAGGGAGGTGTCAAAGCTGACGACCAGCAGATGTCATCTGTTCTGAGCGATTATATCGAAAAGGTTAGTCGTGCCCTGGCTCTGCAATCACCCGAAGCGGCGGTCCCTGGCGGCGGAGTTATGCTTAAAGCCGCAGTCACAAGAATTGAGCGCGAAATCATTGATCGTCTGAAAGCACAGAATGTCGGTTTGAACACGGTCTCCGAAGTTGCGCAAAAGCTTGCGAACCAATTCGCCGAAACGGTTTCTGTCCTGCAAGGCGACTGGGTCAGGGCCAACATCAGGCACTCGGACAATCCAAGCGAAGAAACTGTGCTTTCGATTATTGAGCAGGTTGCCGAGAGTGGACGGGAGGGTGAAGGTGTTACAGAGGAAATCCGAACCATTCTGATTTCCAACGGGTTCTCCGCCGAGAAGATAGACAACATTGTCAAAAAAGCCCAAGTACGTGCGGCATCTGCGATAACTCATTCGATAGAAATCCCCCCGGGCGTATTCAATGCCAACAGCACGATGTTTTTCCTGGATCGCGAAATCAAGTTAAACCTGCGCTACAACACGCCGTTTTCAACCATGCTTGTCTCTTATGATAAAATTGTCGATCTGCGAACATATACGATTATTGATCTGACACCGGACATAAATATCCAGCTAACCAACCAATCCCTTAAACTGTTAAAAGAAATACAAAAGAGAGATATAGATGTAATCGGCATTTATACAATAAATAATGTAAGCATACCATTCATGGTATTTCCGATGACTGAATTAACCGGAGCGCAATATGTAAAAAAGAGGATTGAAACAGATTTCCCATGCCACGAGTTTGTTGTTAACGGCATTACTGTCCACGTCGAGCCGCAAGTTACTGTATTCGGCTACAACAAAAAAATTGCGCCAGACAAGGTTTCCTATATGAAGGCTATCTACCAGCGCCATTGCCAGCCAAAACTCCAATAACATTATGATATCTGTTCACGCCACCCATACCGGTCTTATCCGCAATAACAACGAAGATTACATCCGTACCGACGACGAGTTTGGAATCTACCTGCTTGCCGACGGCATCGGCGGACATAATGCCGGCGAAGTGGCCAGCGCACTGGCCGTTGAAACCGTCTACAGGGTACTGCGCTCAAATATTGCACATACAGCGGTAGATGGTTATTTTGAACTTCTGGTGCATGCCATTCATTCCGCTCACTGGGAGATCAGCAGTAAAGCTCTGACAAGTTCATCGTTTATGAGGATGGGAACGACACTGGTAGTTGCGGTTGTAAGGGAAAATATGGCTTATATTGTCAATGCCGGTGATAGTCGTTGCTATCTGTTTCAGAGCGCCCCTGATACTGATCCTATGCTTGAACGTGACGGAAAATTCAAACGACTAACCCACGATCACACAGTGGGAGATCAACTCCTGGCAAGCGGCGTTTCCATTGATCAGATTTCCAAGAGGCAATTTCATACTTTAACCCAGTCAGTTGGCTGTGGGAATCCGCCATACCCGGATTTCAACATTGTTGAACTTCAGCAGGGCGATCTGCTCCTGTTCTGTTCCGACGGCCTGACCGATATGCTGACTGATGACGAAATCGAGACCGTTCTTGAAGAAGGATTCACCTGCTTTGACATACTGGCTGCCGATCTTGTTGATGCCGCCAATGCAAAAGGAGGCCGGGATAATATCTCCGTAATACTGGTCTCATCGCAATAAACCTGCACCATTCAATTCTCACGCCACTCTCCCCCGTTGCAACTCCGGGTAAACAACCATCCCAAGTATCAACCAGCGACATTCCTCGCAGCAAGAAACAATTCTGATTACGTATGATCAACGATATAAATATTTTAACTCTCTACATAATGTTAATTAATAATTTGTTGACTCACAAACTCAAGTTGGATAAACTGCCTCAACTTAACTATCGGTAAAATAAACACAAAAGGAGTATTCATGAAAAAATGTGCAATGATTTCGCTGATGTTTTTGTCGATTTTAAGTATCGCAGGATGCGGTAAAGACACCAACACGGTCACTGTTGTAGAGGGAGCATCCAAAACTACATTGCTCAATCCGCTGGTACTGCAACAGTTCGCCAATCCTTTGCCGATCATTCCGGTGGCGGCTCCTGACACAACAACAGTGCCAGGCTCCGACTATTATACTGTGGTCGTGGAACAGACCAGCAACTTCGACTTCGGCCTGCGCAAGAGCGACGGGAGCGAATTCATAAATCCCGCCACCGGCGCTCCGATCAGAACCACGGTCTGGGGCTACACCACCAACGGCATCAAAGCAGGCTATCTGGGCGCGACCATTGAAGCGACCTCCACTCTGGCCGGAGAGAGCGGCAAACCGGTCGTCGTCAAATACACCAACAATCTGAAGGATGCTAACGGGCAGCTCCTCGCCAAACACCTGCTGACCGTTGACCACACCCTGGGTGGCGCCGGAAGCACTGTGCCGGAAGTCCGCATCGTTACCCACCTGCATGGCGGACATGTGGAGCCCCAATCGGACGGCCATCCGGATGCCTGGATCACCAATGATCCGAGCGCTCTGACCGGCCTTCCGGCAGATGCGACCAGTGGTCGTCCGGCCCGGCCGAACGGGAACACGGTCACCTATAATTACGACAACTCACAGATTGCAAACCAACTCTGGTACCACGATCACGCCATGGGAATCACCCGACTCAATGTCTACGCCGGTCTGGCAGGCAATTATCTGCTGCGCGACAGTGTCGAAAACGCTCTCAACCTGCCGAAGGGCGCCTATGAAATACCGCTGGTAATTCAGGATAAATCGTTCAACGAAGATGGTTCGCTGCATTATGATTCCAATGCCCTGCTCAAGCCTGACGGGACCCAGCAGACTATTAACGGAAAACCGGTTTACACCTCAAATCCGGAATTTTTCGGCAACGTCATAACCGTCAACGGCAAGGCGTGGCCAAAACTGGATGTTGAACCGCGCAAATACCGTTTCCGCATGCTAAACGGCTCCGATTCACGTTTCTACAACATGTGGCTGGAGAGATCCGACGGCCTGCCGATACCGTCTGGGGCAATTACCCAGATCGGTAACGACGGCGGACTGCTGCCAACTGCTGTCAACAATATTGGTGATGGAGCCAATAACGGACTTTTACTGGGCTTGGCGGAGCGGGCTGACGTAGTCATTGATTTTTCAAAGTTTCCGGCCGGCACCAGCATCACCGTTCGCAACGATGCACACACCCCCTACCCCAACGGCAGCGATGTAAACCCCTCGACAACCGGCCGTGTCATGCAGTTTAAAATCACCAAGACGCTTGCTGGAACCGACACAAGCGCAGTACCGGCCAATCCCCGGGTTTTGCAGTCATATCCAGCTCCTGACAACACCCGTTACGTCGATCTGCAGGAAACCGAGGAAAACAACGCCCTGGTTTTTGATCCATACAGCGGCGCCATTGCCAGACGTCTGATGATCCTTCTCAACGGGCTCCCGTTTGACGCCCCCATTACTGAGAATATCACCTTAAACAACACGGAGGATTGGATTATCATTAACAACACGGTCGATATGCATCCGATGCACGTTCATCTGGTACATTTTGAGGTTGTAGAGAAGGGGAGCATTGCTCCGGGCGCCTACACACCGGCCAATGGCTTGGGCGGCATGCCAACCGTAACCGCCGGAGGGTTGAGGCCATCAACTTTACCTAACGGCACAGCCGCACCTTTTGACTCTCCCTACAGAGTCCAGCCGCACGAACTTGGACACAAGGACACAGTCCGGGTCCCGCCGGCCGACGAGATTATCGGCTCACAGGGTTATGTGCGAATCAGGGCAACCTACGACCGGATTGGAACATATATGTGGCATTGCCATATCCTGGCACATGAAGATCACGAAATGATGCGGCCGTTCAGAGTTCAATAACCGCTTTTCCTGCAACTGAATAAACAGAACCGGGCGTCCTCATCAGTATGAAGGCGCCCGGTTTTGTTTTGAACTATATAAACGAATCCAGATCGTTACACTCTATTTGACAGAATACCCCAGTACAGATCGTCCGCCGCATGAATAATTAACTTCCCGCGTAACCATTCGGGAAATTTTACCCGTGTCCGTATTGATCTTTCTTACGAAGATGACCACCTTGTTATTATTTAGATAGTTATAGGTGCCTACGATCGCCTCGGATTGACTATACTCGTCTTTTTTAATCTCATTCACTTTCCTGGTCAGAACCACGAGTCCGTTTTCCGACAGCTTGAAATATTTTCCGAACTCGGCCTGTATGATCTTATGACGACAGACCTTGCTGACACTGCCCCGCATCAACTCCCCCATCAGGAGTCCGGACTGATTGGGCATAAAAGTCTGAATGTCAGCAAAATCTGTGACGATTACCGTTGACTGATTCCTTTCATCAAGGTTCAAGCATGGCTTGGGATTTTTATTATCGGTCGTCAATGGTGAGGAACTGTCCACACATGCATCCGTGCAGAGTTCCACAGCGATATCCTGGAAGAGAGCTTTGAGGTCGGTTGAATCGAGAAGGATTGGGAGTGACTTGTTGTAGCAATCCCCACCCATCGGCTGAGCGGGATAAAAAGCTGCACAACCGGGCAAAAATCCGGACAGACAACAAAGCACGCATATTGCAAACCGTAATGTGCTATTTGCCATCTGCTCCTCCAACGATCTTGATAGTCGATTCGGCATCACGCGACACAGGTTTATTTAATAACTCCCCGGTAAGCCCATTAACGGGCAAGTGGATTTGACCGGCCGAGATAATGGCACCCGAATCAATATCAATAACCCGGGCATTGACAATTATATGGTTATTCCCAAAAGAGTAGGTACCGACAACAATCCCTCCCACCTTGTAGGCATCTCTGATCTTTTCGCCATCTCTGCTAAGCGAAAACTCTCCGGATTCATTAATTATTATCCCTTTCGTAAATCTGACATCAAAGACCTTCCAATGCCTGGCATTCAATTCGTAGATCAGGTTTTCTGCCATCAACCGCCCGAAACGGGAGGTTTCGCTCAGGCTGTCAATATTCACGAAAGAAGTGATAATAAAGGTATTGGCGATATTGCTTCTGTCAATGCTCTTCTCCAGTTGATCTGCCAGGCTGGAGAGTTGAGAAATCAGTTGTCCGGCCTGGCTGTCATTGCGTTGAGTTGTTAATGGATCGACGCTGAAGTTTCTTTGCCTTGACTGACTATTGGAAACTTCGCTGACGCCTGCAACCGGACCGCCAGGCGCGGCTGTTACAAACGGATTACGCGCGCATGAGGTGCAACAGACCATAAGAGCAAGTGCCATACCTGCTTGATTAATCATATTTTTCACTCTGATAACTCCCCAAAAAGATAGAGTAAATTTACAGGATCTTGATTACAGATATCAACTCTTCTATTTACACCTAAAACTGCCAGTGTGTCTGTAAATTAAATACGTTTTTTTCGTATGAATTTATTGGAACAGAGGAACGATTTTCCTGATGAATAAAGCTTGCCGAACATATCAGGCTAAAACATTTGCGCGAAACGGAAACGGAATAAAGACGTCCGTCATCGACGTGCTTGGTTCCAAATGAGTCTGCGTCATATTTTGTTCCATTCAGCTGAGCTTCTGCGGAAAGTGATATCAGTTCACCGGAATAATTGTACCGCAATGCAGTCGCCCAATTAGTGGAATCGGAATCGCCTGATTGAGAGCTTGTCTTGCCACCCGTTATCTCCGCTTCAATATAATCAGACTGGCTTAAAATAGACAACTTTTTAACCCCCGTAGACAGGGATGTTTGCAACCCCTCTTTTCCCTTTATGTTTGGGAAATATTGCCAATCCACCACTCCGCCGAGATTGGCAATCCAGTTCGATGACTTCGGGTTCCAATATATTTTAGGCATGATACCACCGGCAAGGCGGAAAGGTGTGCCGCCCACCAGCAAATAGTCCACGTGAACCGGTGCCTCAAGCAGAAGAGAATCGAATGGGATTCTTGCCCCGCCAGAGGCTGAAAAAGAGAGCAGATTAAAATCCTTGTACTTGTTGTAGATGGTCGTGGCCACGGCCATGTCTGCGTACAACTGGTGGCTTTCGTTTTGCTTCGAAACCGAATAGTTCCCGGACAACTGCACCCCCTGGTCAGAAAGCGGCTTTGTGTCCGGCTTGAATGGCAATCCCCAGATCATGACTTCCGATGCTGATGTCGCATTATTTATGTTGCTGTCAAACAGGTATCCCAGAGTCACTCTGCCGTTGCTGAATGGAGCGATTGTACCTTTACCATTCAGCGACGCCATTTCCGACAGAACAAAAGCCTTGATCTGATCTGGAGGATTGGATTTAAGTACTTTGGAAAAGGCCGCAAGCGCATCACCAGTCCAGCCTCCCCTGACAAGGGTTTTAGCGTATTCCAACCAGATCCGTCCAGTATCCGGCTTGTTTCTGAGGATTGCTTCGTACTCCTTTAACGCCCTCTCAAAATCCCTGTTAGACGCAGCGCACTGGGCAGTGTAAAAATGAATTTCGTTTTGATCATCAATCGATGCCGATTTGTAATTCGGAGTTTTTACGTTTAGTACATCACAGATTTCCTTCTGCTTGTTTTCAGTTTCAAGCTTGTGGATTTGCTCCACTAACAATGAGAAATCCCAGTCATTGCCGCCCGGCAGGCCCGTCGCATCCACAACGGTTTCATCCCTGGCATTATCACTGGTAATGCGAATAAAGCTATCTCCACCTTTTGGCGGAGGCGGCTTTTTGATATCGGAATTTACAGCCAGCGGGGCGGATCTTTTCGGCGATACAGCTTTGTCACTGATAATTCGAACTATGGTGCCGCTGCCGGACGGCTCGGCAAATGCGGCCACGGGAGTAATCAGGGCAATCGCAATGAATTTCAGGGTGTTTTGGAGGATGAGCTTCATGGAGATTGCTGCCTCAAAATGTAATGTATTGGTACGCTTATCGGGATGGAGTTAATTAACTTGAACGGTTATTGAACGGGGGCATGAAGGGATTTGCAGAAATCAACAGGCGAGGGACCAGCCCCCGCCTGTTGACCCAGAATGGAAATTACTGTTTCTTTGCTGCAAAAACGCCGGATGCAGTTGAATTTCCGGAAGTAGTGCTCCAGATTCCACCGGTTTCAACGGCCTGCGGGCCGAAGAACTTTCCAAACACGGCCGTTTTGCCAGTGGCATCTCCAGAAGCGGCTGAATAGGAATTACCTGTAATCTTCCCGTTTACTGCCGAGACAGTTGCGTATTTTTTGCCATCGGTATCATTGTTAATATCAAGCTTTGCTGAAATCGACTTATTTCCAAAGTTTGCAGCCAGGCTTATATCACCTGAGAGTGCCTTCCTGTCATCGGTCTGACCGACAAGATTTCCGTTATAAGTTGCGCTTCCGGTGACCGGCATTTCGCGCAGTTTGGTTTCATTAATACCAGAAATGGTAACCACACCTTTCTCGCATTTAACGTTAACCCAGGTCATATACTTATATTCGGAAGTTTTGGAAACAGTTGAAACAGTCGTTGTTGTTTGCTTGGTGCTTGTTTCTGTAACCGTTGCAGGCTCAGGCGTTTTGGTATCCTTTGTCACCTTGATTTCTTTTGATTTGCTGTTTTTGTCGACTATTACTTCCTTGTTTTTGCCATCAAGCTTGGTATCGGTCTTGACAATCGTCACTTCCGTTGATTTCTTGCTATCGTCAACCTTGGTTGCAACTACCGGGACATTCACTACTGTTGCTGGTTGTTCAACTGTGGTTGCAACCACCGGAGCACTCACTACTGCTGGCGGTTGTTCAACTGTGGTTGCAGCTACCGGAACACTCACTACTGCGGCTGGCGGATCAACCCTGGTTTCAACTATCGGAACACTTACTACTGCGGCTGGCTGTTCAACATTGGTTGCAACTACCGGGACACTTACGACTGCGGCTGGCTGTTCAACCTTGGTCGCAACAACCGGAACACTCACGACTGCGGCTGGCTGTTCAACATTGGTTGCAACTACCGGGACACTTACGACTGCGGCTGGCTGTTCAACCTTGGTTGCAACTGCCGGTACACTTACGACTGCTGACGGTTGCACAACTTTGGCTTCCTCCGCCTTAGCTGCCTTTACCTTGGCTTCTTCTGCTTTGGATTCTTTTACTTTTGCTGCTTCAACTTTGGCTGCTTCTGCCTTAGCAGCTTTTTCCTTGGCTTCTTTTGCTTTGGCTTCCTTCACCTTGGCTTCTTTTACTTTGGCCTTTTCTGCTTTTTCTTTTTTTACTTCATCATCCTTTTCTTTATCTGCTTTTGCTTGAAGTCTGGCTTCCTTCACCTTGGCTTCTTTTGCTTTAGCCTTTTCTGCTTTCTCTTCCTTTACTCTATCATCTTTTTCTTTATCTTCTTTTGCTTGAAGTCTGGTTTCTTTTACCTTGTCTTCTTTTGCTTTGGCCTTTTCTGCCTTTTCTTTTTTTACCTTGGCTTCTTCAGCCTTGTACTCCTTTAATTTTGCTTCCTTATCGCTCTTTACTTTTTCTTCCTTTACTTTGGCTTTTTCTGCCTTCTCTTCTTTTACTTTATCATCTTTTTCTTTATCAGCTTTCGCTTGAAGTCTGGCTTCCTTCACCTTGGCTTCTTTTACTTTGGCTTTTTCTGCTTTCTCTTCTTTTACTTTATCATCTTTTTCTTTATCCGCTTTCGCTTGAAGTCTGGCCTCCTTCACCTTGGCTTCTTTTACTTTGGCCTTTTCTGCTTTCTCTTCTTTTACCTTAGCTTCCTCCGCTTTGGATTCCTTTAACTTGGCTTCCTTGTCGCTCTTCGTCTCTTTATTCTTGTCCAGTTTGGCATTGTCTTTTAATGCTTTTCCATCGGACGGTTTTTCACCTTTATCACTGTCATTTCCGCTTTCCGGCAAAAAACAGTCGGTGCAGACAGAGAACATAACTCCATTGACCTCCATCTGGGTCTTGGCGTTCTTGTTATCAGCATCTTCGGGGGTAATTGGGAGAGTTTGTACGATTGGGGCAAGGTCGTTATTTGCAACCACGCTTGCTTTTGACTTTGAATCTGACGCTTTGGAGTCGCCCGAGATGACAATGTTCGTCCAAAACAGTGCTAAGAAGATTGTACAGAGTAAGCGAACTTTCATATCACACCCCCAATTATGAATTGCTGCGTTCACTACAGAGCGCACATCGGAGGTGTTAAGGCGAATAAAACAAATTGCCTGACAACCCCGCTGGCGCTCGGTTAAAAACCGATTAGGACGTATGTCCTTTAGCCCGGAAGCTTTGCGTCCCCGTCTTTCGGCGGGTTTGCCCTTACAGGTGTTAACAAAACAGTAAGTTTGAAACAGTTTTCAATGGAGGAGCCAAAACTGGACATCTCCGCTGATTTTTAATTAGCATAATCAATGCCAACAGGATTGTGAAAAATTGCGTTTTACAACTACCTCATATTGATGGAAGTTTGTAAATAAGCGATGATTGCAAACTTGGTCGCCACGTCAAAATACAGACACATTTTGTCAGCAAGGGACTTTTTAAGCCATTTCACGTCATTTTATAAATCCATGTCACGTAAAAGCGGTTTAACAGAGATTATGTTTCCTAAGACTACGTTATTTAACTTAAGTACGTCCACACATTGCAGACAAAAAAAGGGATGCCATCCACGGCATCCCTATGAATATCTTTATGTGCAAAGTATCAGCGACTTGCAATCGCAGGCAAGATCACCCCTAAAACCATAAATCCCCAGAAAATGACCGGCACCAGCTTGGCAAAAATCTTTTCACTGGATGTTGCACATTCCTTAATGCTTGGTTTAAGCTCCAATATCCGCAGTACGATCTCTTCAGCCACTTTAATCACCTCCTTTTTTTGTGTCGCCGTGACGCAATCAAAGAATCTGGCAATATGTTGCTGCACATCTCCGCACGAACTTAGTTGGGTGACAATTAATTAGTGAGTTTTAGTTTTTTCGATTGTATACTATATTCCGATCTTGTGAAGCTTTTATTTGTTGAAAGTAAAAATTATTTTAACTTCGCAACAATTAGCGGTCTGGCATACAGCTATTCAACTACCCTGCTATGAGGTGCACGAAATGAAATCCGTATTAATACTGGCTCTGGCTACTGCCCTGGAATTGGTCGTCATGTTGGCTTACGGGGCGACATCGGATCATATTGGTTTAATCAAAACTATGGCAGGAGAAGTCACTATTACCAGAAACAGCCAGACCATCAAGGCTGCCCCCAACATGAAGCTAATGGAAGCTGATATCGTCCAAACCGGACCGGACGGCAAGGCTGGCCTGATCCTGGACGACGACACTGTAATTTCCATGGGACTAAACAGCAGGATCGCCATAAAAAGTTTCATGTTCCATCCAAATGATAAGAAACTATCCTTGATAGCAAGGATTTTCCATGGAACTGTTTCATTTTTATCCGGCCAGATCACTAAACTGGCACCAGAACAGGTACATATCGAAACCCCCTATGCTACCATCGGATTACGTGGCACGCATGTCCTGATCCAGATTAATTGATTTTCGACCGCATCGAGTACTTAAATTTACCGGGTTGTTCACATGAGGAGCTGGCATATGGCCAAAACAACACGATTCGCAACATTGATCATCCTGATGGCTTTAGCCTGTGGCTGTGCCAAAAGATCGCTGGTGGCCCTTGTACCCGACCCGGACGGGAAGAGCGGCAGCATCTCCGTTAGCAATGAGGCCGGAAGCGTCGCAATCAGCACTCCGTACCGGGCAACCACCATCGAGAGCGCTAAACAGCAACCAACCGCACCGGAAAATATTGGAAAGAAAACGCTGGACAGGATGTTCGCAGAGGCCCTTTCCATTCAACCGGCAAGGCCACTTCATTTCCTGCTTTATTTTGAAAATAACACCACTCTCACCTCTGATTCTGTTCAGCTTCTGCCAGGCATCATGGCAGCAATCAAAGAACGCAACTCCACTGACATTTCCATTATCGGACACACAGATACAGTCGGCAGCAAGGAATACAATTCGGAACTTTCAAGCAACAGAGCCTCGACAGTAAAAAAACTACTGATAGAACAGGGAGCAGAAGCCGACGCAATCCGGACAACCTCCCACGGCAAGGAGAACCTTTTGATTCCGACCGGCGATAACGTCAATGAACCAAGAAACCGCCGGGTTGAAGTCGTAGTCAGGTAGCGGAATGCGGGCCATACCAGAAACGATTCAAATCGAACGGGGACTGACCCGGATTCTGCTATTAATCGGGCTTCTGTTAACGGTTGCCATCTCAGCTGCATATCTGATCCAACCAGCATTTATCAGTTCCACAAATAACAGAACAACCGATGCCATCATGTCATTTGCGAAAGCAAAAACGGCATCTGATGCGATAGTGGTTGTAGATATCGATGAGTACAGCCTGGCGCACTATGGTCAATGGCCCTGGCCCCGCGATCAACTGGCGCAGTTACTCCACTCCATCAACGCAGCCGCTCCCTCCAGCATCGGACTGGACCTGATCCTGGCCGAACCGGATCGCACTTCCCCTGACAATCATAAAACCATCCTAAAAAGCGACTTTGCTGCAATCAAACCGGAATTGACTGACCATGATAAACCTCTGGCCGACGTACTGGCGAAAGGTCCATTTGTTCTCGGGTATCAGTTTTTATTCAACAACAGTCCAAAAACAGATCCCTTCTGTAAACTTCATCCTCCCGGCATTGTCTGGGTCGACAAGACCCGTGGGGGGCGCGATCAGGCAAGTTTTTTCAAGGCTCAAGGCGTTGTCTGCAACCGTCAGACATTTTCGGACGCAGTGACGCGCTCCGGTTTCCTGAATGCAACCCCGGACGCGGACGGCATCCTGCGGAGGGTGCCGATGCTGATCCAGTCCGGGGACCGGCTTTACCCTTCACTGGCGCTGGCGATTCTGATGCAGCACGTCAAAAGCAGCCAGATCGGGATAATGAGCAGGGAAAACGGCAGTTTTGATCTCATGATTGGCAACAGATCAACCTCGGTTGACACTAATGGAAACATGATTGTCCGCTTTTCCCGAAGCTCCAGCCCAACACACCATATTTCAGCGGGTGACCTGCTGGACGGAAAGATTTCAGCTGAGCATTTTAAGGGCAAGATTGTCCTGATCGGTTCATCTGCCGCCGGACTGGAGCGTGCTTACCAGACCAATGCAAGACCGGTTCACAGTGATGTGGATATACATGCGCAGGTACTGGAAAATCTGCTGAGCGGCCAACAGGTTGTTCGAACCGGGCAGTTTCTGCTATGGGAAGTCCTGATCAGTCTGCTGCTGGCGACTCTCACCAGTCTGACTATTGCAAGATTGGGCATACTGCCAAGTGCGACGGTATGCTTGACTTTTCTGGCCGCCTGTTGGGTCGGGATGGGTCTTTTTTTTCAGGCGCGTGGTTATCTGTTTTCACCATTATTACCATCAGTTCTGGTTGTGCTTAACTATGTCAGCCTGACCATATTCAAAACCTGGAAAAACCAGCTTGCCGCCCTGGAAGGTGCCGACAACGCCCTGATCCTGCTTAAATCCAGTGAAAAGGATCTGTACTCCATCATCAAAGCAGTGCCGGATATCATCTTCCGCCTGGACCCGGCCGGGCGCATAACATTTATCAGCCCGGCAATAGCAAAATACAACGCCCCCCCTGGTGCGCTGCTCGGCCAGGAGGTGTTCAGCCTGGTGGCGCCTGAAGACAAACCGAAAGCACAATACCGGTTAAATGAAAAACGGACCGGAGAGCGGGCCACCCGTGATTTGGAGATACGGCTGCTGCTGCCGCACAAACAGGATGGAAACAGCGAGGACAAAGGTTATTTTACGGTATCGGCGGAAGGGATTTATCAGGGAGACAATCCTTGTCCGGACAATTTTATCGGAACACAGGGAATTATCCGCGACATCACTAATCAAAAAAAGCTGGAAGAAAAGTTGCTGCAGGCAAAAAAAATGGAGGCGGTCGGCAGTCTGGCCGCCGGAGTAGCCCACGATCTGAACAATATCCTGGCCGGATTGGTAACATACCCGGAACTGTTGCTGCTGGAACTGCCGCAAGACAACCCCATGCACGCTAAAATAGCCATCATTCAAAAATCAGGGCGGAGAGCGGCAGCCATTGTCCAGGATCTTTTGACTCTGGCCAGGCACGGCATTAACAGCAGCGAAGTTATCAACCTTAATTCGGTTGTTTCGGATTATCTGACATCACTTGAGTACGATTCCGAACGAAAACACCATCCCAAGACCACCCTGGAAAGCAATCTGGCTCCTGACCTCCTTAACATCAAGGGGTCCAAAGTCCATCTGACTAAAGCACTCACCAACATTCTAAAGAATGCCGCCGAGGCCATGCCGGCCGGAGGCACGATCAGAGTGTCAACTTGCAACAGGTGCCTGGACACCTCGCTCGAACGTTACGAAGAGATCCCGCCCGGTGATTATGCCTGCCTCACTATCGATGATGAAGGCATCGGCATTTCCAACGAGGATTTGCACCACATCTTCGAGCCGTTTTACAGCAAAAAATCAATGAAACGAAGCGGCTCGGGACTCGGTATGACCGTCATCTGGGCCACAATCAAGGATCATGACGGCTATATCGATATTGTGAGCCGCGAGGGAGAGGGAACCAGCTTTATACTTTATCTTCCGGTGACCCGCGAACAGGCCGTAATTCCCAATCAGAGGATTGTACTGGAGGACTATATCGGGACGGAACGGATACTGATAGTGGACGATGTACCGGAACAGCGACAGGTGGCGGGCAATATGCTTTCCAAACTCGGCTACAAGGTAGAGACGGTCGCCAGCGGCGAGGCGGCAGTGGAATATCTGCAATCACATACTGCCGACCTGATTGTGCTGGACATGATCATGCCGGGCGGAATTGACGGGTTGGAAACATACACGCGGATCACTAAGTTCAAACCGGGACAGCGGGCAATAATCACAAGCGGTTATTCCGAGTCGGATAGGGTTAAGGCGCTCCGGCAATTGGGAGCTGGCAGCTACGTACAAAAACCATATACCCTGGAAAAGTTCGGCGTAGCGGTCAGAAGAGAATTGGACCGCTGAGATGGCAGCGGATCAAGTTATCTAAGGCACTGGAACACCCCGGTACACCACAGGCAGGCTCCGCAGGGAACGCTTCCGATATGGCAATCCTGCTCGAAACCGTCATTCTGGACATAGTCGCACGGTGCCAATCCGCAACTGGCGCAGGAGGGATAATCGTAGGCCAGGACATCTTTGCGAAAAGAGCTGAATTCCGGATTATTCCAGATTTCAAGCATATCCCGCTGTGCCAGATTGCCGAAGACCTTGGGTTTCACCGTCTGAGTCCAGCCGCTGGCAAAACATTCGTAGCGATGCCACAAGAAATAACAGGGTGACACGTCGCCGTTCCAGGAGATAAAGGCGCTCCCCTCCTCGACAAAACTGCATTTACGCTGTTCCTTGAGCGCCACCTCCGGCAACCGCAAATCCAGACCCGTCTTTACTGCAACTTCTTTTGCTGCTTCGAAGATTGCGATAGTCTCGTCCAGCCGGTCATGCTCCAGTGCAAGCAGTTTCTTCAAATCCAGCATGATTCCCTGCTGCTCCGCCTCGGACTTCATCGCTTCAATAATATCAACGATCGCCTGCTCTTCTGCTGTACGGGAGTACTTCCAGCGGACGGCTGAATAACGCTGAATATCCACCCCCGCCAAGGCAGCCTTTCCGCGCCAGGAATGATACAGAGACAAGGCCTGATCAGTAACATTGCAGAAAACCGCCTGGTGGGCGTGCTGCTCGTCATAGGGAAGCACATGGGTAACGATGGCAAAACTGGCTCCGCGATTGGCGGCCCATTCCAGCGTTGCCGGAAGTTCCCTGATATTGTTCCGCATGGCAACAAACTCGACACCCAGTTCCACGTCAGGACGATCACACTGTTTTTTAGCGCGATTCAACGAAGACAAAGCCCGATCAACCGACTCCACTTCCCCTCCTTCGCGGAGCAGGCGGAACTGCTCCGGGGCAATCGCGTCAACAGAGAGACAGATTTTGTCGAGACCGGCATCCACCAGGGAAATGGCTCGCAGATTGGTCATCAGAACACCATTTGACTGAAAACCGATCCAACCGCTCGCCGGCATCAGCTTTCTGCTCCTCTGTATGAACGATTCCAGATGGGGATTTAAAAGCGGTTCTCCTACTCCATTCAGGACCAGAGCTTCAAGGTGCGGCAAAGCTGTTTCGAGACGCGAAAAAAGTTCGGGAGAGAAATCACCTTCACTGACATCACTCCCCCGGTTCTGTTTAACGCACATGAAACAGTTCAGGTTGCAGCGGGTCGTACTTTCCACGAACAACTTGGCAGGATGTGCAGCCAAAGCAGCCTTATGGACATTCGAATCACGGACGGCATTTATTGAGTTTTCTGAATTCACAGTAAGGCCCACCTGAAAGTTATCGGATCGATATCAGTACAGTACTACATCTGCACTGTTTTTAACATCTGTACGGCCATCCTCATAACATCAGAGTAGCGCTTGATATTCCAATTGCTCATGATCCGGTCAATGCGCTCTTTTTCCTCGTCCGAAATACGCACCGTAACAACCGTCAGCGTATCCTGTTTGGGGGGACTCTCCACGCTCTTCAACTTCTTTTTACGGCTCTTTTTCTCAGTGGACATATCAGAACTCCGCCGGCATTTCCTTGACCTGTTTGGCAGTAAAGACCGGGCCGTCCTTGCAGACGTAGACGTTGCCCACGTTGCAGCGGCCGCACTTGCCCAGCCCGCATTTCATACGGTTCTCCAGGGTGGTGTAAACCTGCTCGTCAGTGAAGCCGAGCTTCTCCAGCACCGGCAGGGTGAACTTGATCATGATCGGCGGGCCGCAGACCATGGCGATGCTGTTTTCGGCTGTTGGCGCCGCTTCTTCCAGGATGGTCGGTACGAAGCCGACTTTGCCGTCCCATTCCGGGCCGTTGCCGCCCGGGTCGACGGTCTTGACCAGCCGCACATCCCCTCTTTCTTCCCACTCCTTCAGTTCCCGTTTGTAGACCA
>WKKS01000018.1 GCA_009684515.1 Geobacter sp. | reverse complement strand
GTGGTCAACGTGACCGATTGTCCCTATGTTTACGTGTGTCTTGTTACGCTCGAACTTTGCTTTTGCCATGAGAGAGGCCCTCCTGAGTTACGAATATAAGTTAGATTAACCCTTTACTTTTGCAACTATCTCTTCAGAAACAGACTTTGGTACTGGCTCATAGTGGTCAAAGGTCATTGCATACGTTGCGCGACCCTGTGTGGCTGAACGAAGATCAGTGGAATATCCAAACATTTGAGCAAGTGGAACCATGGCACTTATAACCTGAGCACCTGCACGGGAATCCATACCCATGATACGACCGCGCTTAGAGTTAAGGTCACCGATTACATCACCCATATATTCTTCAGGAACAACAACCTCAACCGACATAATCGGCTCGAGAATAATTGGACCAGCTTTTGCGCAACCTTCTTTAAAGCCCATTGAGCCAGCGATCTTAAATGCCATCTCAGAAGAGTCGACCTCATGATATGAACCATCGATCAAGGTAACCTTCACATCAACAACCGGGAAACCAGCCATTATACCGTTGTCAGTTGCTTCTAATGCACCCTTGCCTACAGCAGGGATATATTCGCGGGGGACGACACCGCCTTTAATTGCATCAACAAATTCAAAGCCTTTGCCAGCTTCCTGCGGCTCAATCTCAAGCCATACATGACCATACTGACCACGGCCACCAGACTGACGAACAAACTTGCCTTCGACTTTGACTTTTTTAGTAATAGTTTCACGATAAGCAACTTGAGGCTTACCTACGTTGGCCTCGACTTTAAATTCACGCTTTAGTCGATCTACAATAATTTCAAGGTGTAGCTCACCCATACCGGAAATGATTGTCTGGCCGGTTTCTTCATCTGTCTTAACACGGAATGAAGGGTCTTCACTTGCAAGCTTTTGAAGACCGAACCCAAGTTTTTCCTGCTCTGCTTTTGTTTTAGGTTCAATCGCGATAGAAATAACGGGTTCTGGAAACTCAATCGACTCGAGAATAACTTGTTTATCTTCATCGCACAGAGTGTCACCAGTAGTTGTATATTTCAAGCCAACTGCGGCAGCAATATCACCGGCATACACTTCTTTAATCTCTTCACGCTTGTTGGCATGCATTTTAAGAATACGGCCAATACGCTCTTTCTTACCCTTTGTAGAGTTGTATACATATGAACCAGCTGCAACAACACCGGAATACACACGGAAAAAGGTAAGCTGACCAACAAATGGGTCGGTCATAATTTTAAAACCGAGCGCAGAAAATGGCTCAGCATCAGACGCAGTACGCTCTACTTCCTCACCAGAATCAACATCGACACCCTTTATTGCAGGAATATCAAGAGGGGACGGCATGTAATCAACAACAGCATCAAGCAAATTCTGAACGCCCTTGTTTTTAAAAGATGAACCACATATAACAGGACAGAACTTGATTGCGATTGTACCTGTCCGAATTGCTGACATAATTTCAGTCTCAGAAAGAACTTCGCCTGAAAGGTACTTTTCCATGAGAGCATCGTCATGACTTGAAATCTCTTCGATCATCTTTTCACGATACTCTTTTGCTTCATCGAGAAGTTCTGCCGGAATTTCTATTTCGTCATAACTAGCACCGAGAGACTCATCATTCCAAATAATTGCCTTCATCCGAACAAGGTCAACAACACCCTTGAAATTTTCTTCCTTACCGACAGGTATCTGTATGGGAAGCGGATTAGCCTTGAGACGATCTTTAATCATCTGTACGCCACGGAAAAAATCTGCACCTACCCGGTCCATCTTATTGATAAATGCAAGACGCGGGACACCGTATTTATCTGCCTGACGCCAGACAGTTTCTGACTGGGGTTCAACACCACCAACTGAACAAAACACTGCTACCGCTCCATCCAGAACCCTGAGTGAACGCTCAACTTCGATAGTGAAGTCAACATGGCCGGGAGTATCAATAATATTAATATTATAATCTCTCCAACTACATGTAGTCGCAGCAGAGGTAATAGTAATACCACGCTCCTGCTCCTGCTCCATCCAGTCCATGGTGGCAGTACCTTCATGAACTTCACCAATCTTGTGAGAAACGCCCGTGTAGTACAGAATTCTCTCAGTAGTGGTGGTCTTGCCTGCATCAATATGAGCCATGATGCCGATATTTCTATATTTATCAAGTGGTGATAAGCGGGGCACAAATTCCTCCGAAAACGTTTGAACTACTACCAGCGATAATGAGCGAAAGCGCGGTTTGCTTCTGCCATTTTATGGACATCTTCGCGCTTCTTAACAGCAGAACCACGACTATTAAATGCATCCATTATTTCGCCAGCCAACTTGTCTGTCATTGTTTTTTCGCTGCGAGCTGTTGAATACTTGATCAACCAACGCATAGCCAGTGACATACGACGCTCCGGACGAACCTCAATCGGAACCTGATAAGTAGAGCCACCAACACGTCGAGATTTAACTTCAAGCATCGGCTTAATATTATCAAGACTCTTCTTGAGAATCTTCACAGCCTCGTCATTTGAACGCTGTGCAACAAGATCAAGCGCACCATACATAATCGACTCGGCAACACTTTTTTTGCCATCAAGCATCAGAGTGTTGATCAGCTTAGCAACAACCTTGTCGTTGAACTTAGGATCCGGCAGTATAATTCTTTTGGGCACTTCTCTTCTTCTTGGCATATCTTTCCCCTCAACAAATCAGGTGAATATTATTTCGGGCGCTTAGCGCCATACTTGGAACGGCTTTGCAAACGACCCTTTACACCTACCGAGTCAAGCGTGCCACGAACGATATGGTAACGCACACCTGGAAGGTCTTTTACCCTGCCACCACGAATCAGGACAACAGAGTGCTCCTGAAGGTTGTGACCTACACCAGGAATATAAGATGTGACTTCAATTCCGTTTGTAAGCCTGACCCTGGCTACCTTACGAAGGGCCGAGTTCGGCTTCTTCGGAGTAGTAGTATACACCCTGGTACAGACACCACGCTTCTGAGGACAACACTTCAGGGCAGGCGCTGTTGATTTATCGTTTTTACTCTCTCTACCCGAACGAATCAGCTGGTTAATTGTTGGCATAGTCGTCAAATTCTCCCGACAGTAATAAATATCAAAATCGCCTCGGCATGAGGCGGACCCCGAAACTAGCAAATTATTCAATTCATTGTCAATGTTTTTTATCAAGACCGCAAAAATAGTTTGATTTTATAGCCATCAAACCCTAAGCGCACCTACATATGTTGTTTGTTTGTGTTAGGACGTATTCTTTTCATCTGCATCGCGCATGGCATCTTACTAAAAGCGAAGGGGAATGGAATAGGTGTAGGACCGGAATCAGACCGGCATCTCCATTCATATGTTCGCGCGATGTTTACTGCTCCACATTGGGAACCGAACTTATACTCTTAACTTCGCTGGCATGTCAATAAAAAAGTTGTGGGTGCTAAATTATTTTTTCAACCATTGCACCCAGCACCATTAACTACTCATATATCCTTGAATTATCAGCAAGTTTAATCACTCGACCAATTACAATAAACTACTATATTTTGTTCATGGCAACCTTAGTGTTTCATCCCCGAATAGTGCAGTTTCCCTTTTTTCAGATCCCGCTTCTTCATCAATACAAAAATGACCGGTGTCATAATCAACACGTGCACCGCCGAAGAAATCATCCCCCCGATCATCGGTGCGGCGATCGGCTTCATCACATCTGCGCCAGTGCCGCTGGACCACATGATTGGAACCAGACCCAGCAGCGCCACCGCTACGGTCATCAGTTTTGGTCGCAATCGGAGCACCGCCCCTTCGAATGTGGCGTCATAGATATCCTGCTCCGTGCAGGGGCCGTCGATCAACTTCTTATCCAGTGCTTCATGCAGATAGATAACCATTACCACTCCGGTCTCTACAGCGATGCCATACAGGGCGATGAATCCAACCCAGACCGCCACAGAGAGATTGTATCCCAAGGCTGACACCAGATAGACCCCACCTACCAATGCGAATGGCACCGAGAGCATGACCATACTTGCTTCCAGGGCAGAGTGAAAGGTGAAGTAAAGCAGGATAAAGATGATTACCAGACCGATCGGTATCAACACCTGCAGACGGGCCTTGGCGCGAATCTGGTTTTCCCATTGACCGGACCAGGTTACGTAATAGCCAGGGGGGAGCTTCAGTTGTTTTTCCAGTACCTGCTTGGCCTCAGTCACAAAGCCGCCCATATCGCGGCCACGAACGTTCAGGAACACCAGCGAACGCAGCAGACCTCCCTCACTGTTGATCTCCGGAGCGCCGGTCGAGATTTTCAGCTTGGTTACAAGTGAAAGTGGCACCTGAGCGCCATCCATGCCGGCCACCAGGATACGGCGGATGGCCGGGATGTTGTCGCGGTAGTCGCGCAGATAGCGAATGCGGATCGGGAAACGGTTGCGTCCCTCGACTGTAGTCGAGAGCATCTCGCCTCCCAGTGAGGTCTCAATGACATCCTGAATGTCACCGACGTTGACGCCGTAGCGGGCGGCCGCCTCGCGGTCAATATCTATATCAATGTAGTTGCCGCCGGTGACCCGTTCCGCCACCACATCGGCAGCACCGTTGATCGGTTTGAGAATCGCCTCGGCCTGAATCGCCAAATCCTTCAGCACGTTCAGATCATTTCCGAAGATTTTGACCCCCAGATCGGTTCGCACTCCGGTGGAAAGCATATTGATACGGTTGATGATCGGCTGGGTCCAGCCGTTTCTGACACCGATCTGCTGCAGTTTGCTGTCCAGCTCGGACACGATGTCGGCTTTTTTAATTCCCGGCCGCCATTTGTCCTTGGGCTTGAGGATAATAATACTTTCGAACATGGAAACCGGCGCCGGATCGGTGGATGTTTCTGCCCTACCAACTTTACCAAGGACATGCTCCACCTCGGGTACGCTCATGATGATGGTATCCTGCACCTGTATCAGTCGCTTTGCCTCAGTAATGGAGACATTGGGAAGCGTAACCGGCATGTAGAGCAGTGACCCCTCATCCAGTGGCGGCATAAACTCGCTACCCAAATTCATAAACAACGGCACGGCAATCAGCAAAGCCAGAAGATTGAGAGCAATGGTGGTTTTTTTCCAGACCAGCACCCAGCGAATAACCGGAGAATATATTTTTATGAAGAAAGTCGAAACAGGATTGGAACTCTCCGGCGGCATCTTGCCGCGCATGAAGTAGTACATCAAGACCGGCACCAGCGTAATTGCAATTATGGCGGAACCCATCATCGAGAAGGTCTTGGTAAAAGCCAGCGGGTGGAAGAGCTTACCCTCCTGCCCCTCCAGCATAAAGACAGGCACAAAGGAGAGTACGATGATCGCCAGGGAGAAGAAGATCGCCCGGCCGACCTGCTTGGCTGAAGCAATGACAACCTCCAGCCGTTTTGCCGCCCGCTCTTCGGGCGGCATCTCGGACAGGTGGCGATAGCAGTTCTCCACCATGATCACGCCGGCATCCACCAGCACGCCGATAGCAATGGCAATTCCCCCCAGAGACATGATGTTGGAGGTAACCCCCATCAGCTTCATGGTAATGAAAGCGATCAGTACCGAGATCGGCAGGGTCAGAACGATCACCAGTGCACTCTGGAAATGCAGCAGGAAAGCCAGAATCACCAGTGATACCACCACTGATTCCTCCAACAACGAGTGTTTGAGTGTGTCTATGGCCCGGGCAATCAAGTCGGAGCGGTCGTAGGAGACCATAATCTTAACGCCGGGAGGCAGCCCCTTTTCAAGATCCTTGATTTTCAGCTTGACCCGGTCAATAACTTCTTTGGCGTTTTCACCGTAGCGCATGACCACTATGCCGCCGACCGCCTCCCCTTTGCCGTTCATCTCCAACAGGCCACGCCGGATGGCGCCACCCATCTGCACTGTGCCAAGGTTTTTCAGATAGATCGGAGTGCCGCGCATATCGGCTCCGACCACTATGTTCTCAAGATCCTCCTTGGACTTGACATACCCCTGTCCGCGGATCAGGTACTCGGCATCGGCCTGTTCGATCAGCCTGCCCCCCACATCCTTGTTGGAGACCTTGACCGCCTCCATGACCTTGCCGATCTTGATGTTGTAGGCAAACAGCTTGTTGGGATCCAGATCGATCTGGTACTCCCGCACCAGTCCACCAATGGAGGCCACCTCGGCCACCCCCTGGACGGTATTTAGCTGGTAGCGCACGAACCAGTCCTGGAGCGTTCTGAGTTGTTCCAGGTCATACCCCTTGCCTTCGATGGTGTACCAGAAGACATGGCCGACGCCGGTTCCATCCGGTCCCAGGGTCGGAACCACACCGGGGGGCAGCAGCGAGGCGGCATAGTTTAAACGTTCCAGTACGCGGGTTCTGGCCCAGTAGATATCGGCCTTGTCCTCGAAGATGACATAGATCATCGAGAAACCGAAGGCGGAGGAGGCCCGCACGGCGCGAACCATGGGCAACCCCTGCAGGTTGACCGCCAGCGGATAGGTAACCTGGTCTTCAACGACTTGGGGCGAACGTCCCGGATAATCGGTGAAGACGATCACCTGATTGTCGGACAGGTCCGGGATGGCATCCACAGGGGTTTTGTAAACCGCCCAGATGCCCCAGCCAATGATTAACCCAAACATCATCAGCACAATGACGCGGTTGCGGGCGGAATATTCGATAATCTTTTCAATCATAAGAGAGATCCTTGTCGGAGATAGTTAAGGGAATCGGTGTTACATCTTCATATCATCCATCTTCAAGGTTCCCTTCTTTGCCGGCGGCTGCTGGCTTGCAGGCGCAGGCTTCTTGTCGTCCATTTTCATACCCGGCATATTTTCATGTCCACCGCCGCTCCCTTTCAGTTGCGATTCGGAGTCGATCAGATAGCTGCCGGAGACTGCCACCTTGTCACCGACATTGATGCCCGACAGAATCTGGATCTTGTCATCGGTCCGCTGTCCGACCTGAACATCGCGCGGTTCAAACATGCCGGGCGAACTTTCCACCCAGGCCACCTGACGCTTGCCGGTGTCCATGACTGCGGTAACAGGCAGCACGATGGCTGAACCCAGCGGAATCTTGATAATGGCGTTGACGAACATATCAGGCTTCAGCTTCATGCCGGGGTTGTGCATTTCTACCCGGGCCTTGACGGTGCGGGTTTTGGGATCGAGGAATGGATATATATAGGAGATCTTGCCGCTGAATGGTTTACCGGGGAAGGATTGGGAACGGATTTCAACCATTTGCCCGATGTGGACATTAGGGAACTCGTTTTCGTAAACCTCCATCTCAACCCAGACAGTGGAGAGATCAGCGATATTGAACAATACATCGCCCGTATTGACGTACTGTCCCTGCTGCACCATTTTTTCAATTACTACACCGGATAAGGGGGTGAAGATCGGCAGGCGGATATTCGGCTTGCCGGCTTTTTCCAGCTCGGCAATCTGACTCTCCTTGACTCCGAACAGCATCAAGCGCTGCTTGGCGGAAGAGACCAGGCCATCCCCATTCTGGGAGATGGAGCGTATCGGCGAGTCTTTCAGCTGTTCACGGCTTTTGATAGCCAACAGGTATTCCTGCTGGGTGGCCAGAAGATCAGGAGAGTAGACCTCGGCCACCGGCTTGTCCTTGGAGACGAACGCCCCGACCGTATTGACATTTAGCCGGTCGATCCGCCCGGCGATCCAGGCGGTTACCTTGGCCTGGCGCGACTGGTCGTACTGGACAATGCCGACGGCGTTGATTTCCTTGTTCATGGCGGATTTCTTTGCCTCCACCGTGGCAACGTTGGCCATAACCCGCTGGGTTGTGGAAAGCGAGACATGCCCAAGCATATCGGCCTGCTGTTTCTGCTCCGGAGTCATGGCGGCGCCGTCGCCCGGCGCACTTTCAATCTTCTTGATCAGCTCCATGCCGCAGATCGGGCAGGTCCCCGGCTTATCCTTGATGATAAATGGGTGCATGGAGCAGGTATAAAGCTGCTTGCCCTGGGATGTTTTTTCATCGGCAGCGTGATCGTGCCCTTTATGCTTCCAGGCGTACCAGCCGCCTCCCGCTGCCGAAGCGAGGATGATTACCACCAGTGGGATTGCGATTTTCTTGTTCAGGGCCATGACCTTACCTCGATATCTGAATTTTAATGATGTTGAGAATGTTCCGACACAGCTGCTGGCGAAGTTGATGGCTCTGTTTTGTCCGGCAGGGATGCCGGCGGTGACAGCACCTTTACGGCCGATGCTGATCCGAGATCGGCTCCGACCAAGGCTTCCAGTTGCGCCAGCTTCATCATATACTCAGCCTGTGACTCGTACAGGTCGCGTTCATAATTGAACAGGGTCACCCTGCTGTCGAGCAATGTCAGAAAATCCACCTTGTTGACCCGATAGCTGATGACCGCCGACTCCAGGGATTGCTCCGCCTGGGGAACTATTCCGGTTTTATAGAGTGTGGCCAGCTTTTCATTTTTTTCCAGCTTGGCAAGCAGATCAGAAATCCCTGAATCAATGTTGTTGCGGAAGCCGTTCAGCTCCTCGGTAGCCATGCGCACTTCGGAGTCTGATTCGGCCACCATGGCATGGCGTCGTTCACGCTGCAGCGGCAGGTTGAAAGTCACTCCCAGGCTGTACATATCCAACCCTTCCCCGCCCATGGCCGGGTCGCGCTGCATGTATTCAAGGGATACGTTGAAATCGGGATAATAATCCTTGCGGGCCAGCTTGTGCCCGGCAGTTCCCTTGTCAATCTGGGCCTGAAGGCTTTTGAGCATGGGGCGTTTGTCCAGTGCCATTGATCTCAGCTTCTCGGCTGAAAGCTGCAGCGGTGCAAGCTCGAAGTCATCTATTTTACCGACTTTTGTTTCCGTCGGACGGAACAGCAGGGCATTCAGGGACGCTGTCAGACTCTTCCGCATCTGCTCCAGGGAGATCTTCATATCAAGCATTTTGGAGCGTTCCACCTGCGACCGGAACAGGTCCTGCTGCGCACCCTGTCCGACCGAGTACTTGGTTTCGGCAAGAGTGATGAAGTCGTCGATGATCCTGATGTTCTTATCAATAATCTCCAGCGATTTGTCGGTGAAATAAATCTGGTAATAGGTTTCCTTAACCATTTTGGCCAGTTCGAGTTTGCGCTCCTCCACCTGCCATTTATATGATTCGGCGTCCTTCGCGGCCATCTCTGACTTCAGCCCCCGCTTGCCCCAGAACGGCAGCTGCTGCGAAATGCCGATCACCTTGGCAGTCATGGCCTCTTTCCGGAAATTAAACGGATCTTCCACCACCCCGTTCTGGATCTTCAGCATCAGCATCGGATCTTCCAGCGAACCGGCTTGAACAATACGGTTTCTGAACATCTGCCAGCGGGACTGGGAAGACTTTAATTCAGGATTATTTGCAAGGGCTTTTTCTACGAGTGACGGCAGGTTCTCAGGCGATGCACCGTCCCCAGCCTGGCAAGGAACAGACGTCAATACGGATATCAGAATCAGGGCCAACAGGCCGATGGTGGTTTTCATTGGTATACCTCTGGTCGGATTGGGTAGATTGCAGCCTACGATACACATAATGTGCCAATCTTGAAATGGCTAAGTTGCGCCAGCTTACGCCTGTTCAGGGCTGATCTCGGCAAATCAACCGTAGAATATCCTACACATTGCCAAGATTATTCCCCACTTTAGTTCACGGAAAAATAGTGACGAGAATGTGGCAAATCGGGTTACGCTAAATCATACTTTGGAACTTCTCAAGCGGAGCGCATTACCGATCACCGACACGGAACTGAAACTCATGGCAGCCGCCGCAATCATTGGGCTGAGCAGGATACCGAAAAATGGATACAAAACACCGGCGGCCAGCGGGATGCCGAGTCCGTTGTAAATGAAGGCAAAGAAAAGATTCTGCTTGATATTGCTCATGGTCGCCCGACTCAGGCGCAGAGCGCGAACAATGCCGCGCAGGTCACCTTTGACCAGAGTCACACCGGCACTCTTCATGGCCACGTCGGTTCCGGTTCCCATGGCGATTCCCACATGGGCGCGTGCCAGAGCCGGCGCATCGTTGATCCCGTCACCGGCCATGGCGACGAAGCGTCCTTCTTTCTGAAGCTTTTGTACGTTGGCAGCCTTGTCTTCAGGGAGCACTTCGGCGATTACATCATCAATGCCCAGCTTGCCGGCCACCGCCAGAGCTGTGGTCCGATTGTCGCCGGTCATCATGATAATGCGGATCCCCTCCGCGTGCAACTGGCTGATGGCATCGGCGCTGGTAGCCTTGACCGGATCGGTCACACCCAGCAGTCCGGCCAGCTTGCCGTCGATCGCCACGAACATGACAGTCTGCCCATCGGAGCGCATATCCTCAGCCTTGGCAGCGAATAGCTCTATTCCGATAGACATATTGTCAAGCAGTCTCCGATTCCCCAGAGCGACCTGATTCCCGTCCACCCGGCCTCGCACCCCCATGCCGGTCGTGGATTGAAAATCCTCAACCGGGAGCGGCGTTACTCCACGCTTCTCGGCACCGCCCACGATTGCCTCCGCCAACGGATGCTCACTCCCCCGCTCCAGACTGGCGGCCAGAACAAGCAGACGTTCTTCGGAGACACTCTCCGCCGATTCAACCGACACCAGCCGCGGTTTCCCTTCGGTCAGCGTTCCGGTTTTGTCGATTACCAGGGTATCAACCTTGCGCAGCAGTTCAATAGCCTCGGCATTCTTGAAGAGAACGCCCATGGTTGCCCCTTTACCGGTGGCGACCATGATCGACATGGGGGTGGCTAGGCCAAGCGCACAGGGACAGGCGATAATCAGAACCGCAACGGCGTTGATCAGGGCGTGTGCCAGGCGCGGATCCGGCCCGAAATAGGCCCAGACAACAAAGGTAATAACAGCCGACAAGACCACCACCGGCACAAACCAGCCGGCCACCTGATCAACAAGTTTCTGGACCGGCGCGCGGCTGCGCTGGGCATCCGCCACCATCTGGACGATCTGGGCCAGCAGAGTGTCGGAGCCGACCTTTTCGGCGCGCATGACCAGCGAACCGGTACCGTTGATCGTGGCGCCGGTAACCTTACTGCCCTGCTCCTTCTCAACCGGAAGCGGTTCGCCGGTAAGCATTGATTCGTCGATGCTGCTTGTCCCTTCCAGGACGATTCCGTCCACCGGCACCTTCTCGCCAGGGCGGACCCTCAGACGGTCTCCCGGCTGCACCTGATCAAGTGGCACATCCTCCTCACTTCCATCATCCCGCATCAGCCGGGCGGTCTTGGGGGCCAGGCCGAGCAGGGCCTTGATGGCCGCTCCGGTCTGGGTGCGGGCACGTATCTCCAGCACCTGGCCAAGCAGCACAAGCGCTATGATTACGGCGGCTGCTTCGAAGTAAACGGCGACGGAACCGTCCACACCCCGGAAAGATGGTGGGAATAGTGAAGGGATAAAGGTTGCTACCAGGCTGTAGAAGTAGGCGACGCCCACCCCCAGACTGATCAGGGTGAACATATTGAGATTCCAGCTGCGCAGCGACTGCCAACCCTTGATAAAAAATGGCCAGCCTCCCCAGAGGACAACCGGCGTGGCGAGAGCAAACTCGAGCCAGCCCAGGGTCTGCGGAGAGATTGGCAAAGAGAGTGAAAATGTTGCCAGCACATCACCCATCGCGATCACAAAGAGCGGAACCGTCAGGGCCACACAGATCCAGAATCGTCGCTGCATGTCCTGCAGTTCCGGGTTTTCCTCATCGTCAGCAGAAACAGTGCGCGGTTCCAGAGCCATGCCGCACTTGGGACACGAACCCGGCTCCCGGCGTACGACTTCCGGATGCATCGGACAGATATATTCGATTTTTTCTTTTGAAATGACCGGGGTCAGAGGCTCCAGAGCCATCCCGCATTTTGGGCAGGAACCCGGTCCTTCCTGACGCACTTCCGGGTGCATCGGGCAGGTACGAATGCCGCCCGACATTCCTGACTGCCTTTCGGCAACGGATGAGGCCAACACCTTGCCGTCCCGTGTAAATTCCTCGGGGGAGCTGACGAAACGATCCAGGCAGTGCTTGCTGCAAAAGAAGTAGTTGCGGCCATCATGCTCATGACTACCGGTAGCATTCGTCACATCGACAGCCATTCCACAGACCGGATCATGTTCAACGGTACTGGAATTGTTATGATGCTGCGCATGTTTCATGTTAGCCACCCTTTCTTGCGGGAAAAATCTGTCTCCGTTAGTTACAAGAATATCACCTATTTACGTAATCACAGCCCTGGTCGAAAAATTACTCCAAAAAACTGTGGGCAGTCACTTCCGCAACTGCCCACCAGCGTTTTTTATGCGCCACCCTTCTCGATATCTCTCAGTGTTTTCTTGGCATCAGCAAGTTTTTCCTTGAGCTTTTTCAGCTGATCGACGGTATATGCATTGGAGTTCTTGTTTACGGCGGCTTGCAGTTTCTGAATCCGCTGCTGGATGGAGTCCACCTCCCGGTTGCAATCCTTGAGTAGCAGATCGCAATCTTTCACACATTGTGCGTCGTGCTGCTTCGTGCTGTTCATACTGTTGTGATCCATCGCCATAGCCGGAACTGCGGCTGCGAAAAGTGAAGTTGCCATCAGGATTACCATTGTCTTTTTCATCGTTGTTTCCTCCAGAAGAGTTATTTTAACTACTATCACTTATTTAGCACACGCCATGCCAACAAGATAACATACTGATACTACAGACTTATTTGGATTTATATCATATTTAATACTTTTGACAGCAGACTATTCACCGACAAAGTGTAGTATATTCTGCAGCACATTTTACTGTCGTATAGTGTGGTTTGCTTCAGCTAATACCCATTTAGCTGTCATTTCCTTTCAAGGCAAAGTGTAACGAGGTGCTCAGACGAGATTTCACGGCTAAGGAAGCGGCTTGGGATCCGGCAGATTACGCCCTTTGTCTACAGGCTACAAAGCTTGGACCGGTTAATGGAGAGATTGGGTAACTTGCGGTAAATATAACTGCCGACTAGAAGGAGCGAGAAGACGTATCGACCTGGCAGCATTGCTGGGTGGAGTTCTACCTCCCCGGCTACAGGGCCAATTACTGGGGCGGAATTGACCCGTATCGAGTCAAACTTTCAACGGGTCGCGATCTGACCCTGAACCCGCCACAACCAGGCGATCCGGTCAACTACCTGATGTATCCGTTCGCCCAGATCGGCGGCAAGACCATCGACTGGCTCGACCCGGCTACTTTCAAATACAGCATCATTTACACTGCGTAATAATTTCGCTAATTCACGACGGAACAAACTATAAACCGGGGTGAGCTGTTTGGCTCACCCCGGTTTATAGTTTTCGAATTGTACCTTATGCTTATTTAAGGATCACTCTCGCCCCTCAGTTTTCCAATCATACGGCATAGGCAACTTACATCATCATGCCACCTGTCATCGGTGTCGTCGGGGTAGTGGTACCGGCAGTAGTACTCCAGAAATACCTGCTACTCGTCATATTGCGAAACATCCCGGAGTAGTTAACGAATCCACTGCTGATTGACATGGATCCCAGCTGAGTCTGCATCTGGCTCATCATATTGTTCATAAACGCACTGGTCATGCTCTGCCCGTTGATCACGTTTGACGCAATACCGGACATATTGCTGTTGATCGTCGCCATCATGCTGCGATAGCGGTTCAGATTCACGCTACTACCGTTCATGACCAAACCGGCTTGCCCCGCCATCAGTCCGGCCATTTGCTGAGCTGTGGTATGCATGGCCTGGTACTGGGTGGCATTGGTCCCGGACATTGAACCCGCTATGTAATCCGCCATCATGTCAATGCCGACCGGCAACCCCATCTGGTTGCGGAGCTGCACCTTGGAATCGTTAAAGGTCATACCCGAGTTTGCTGCCATCTTCTCCCTGATTATCGTCGACATGGGGCTGATAAAGTTACTGTTGACCGCGCCTGATACGGCTGTCGCGGGCATGCTCAGCATATAACCGCTGGTCATGGCCGCAGCTGGAAAATCCTTGTCAATGGTCACCCCTTGGATTGCCATTGCCACAATCGGATATTTGCCAACATCGGCAGCAGCCATATTGAGTGTATAGGCACCATTTGCATCGGTCATGGTTGAAAGTTCGCCAGAATCCAGCTGGTAGTTGCTGTTTTTATCCAGAAAAACTGTTGCTCCGACAAGATAACCGTCGGCGACTTTTCCGGAAACTGCAGTCGAAGTTGCCGGAGTGCTACCGCTACCGCCACACCCGGCAATAAGTCCAACGGCTATGACCGTTGATATTGTGATCATATATCTTTTCATAATTTCATATCCTTTCATGTTGTGATGTTAGAAGTCGTAGTATACCGATAATCCGGTACCATAATCAGGGCTGTTAGTGGTGATTCCCTTGGCCACGTATCCGTCAATTCCAGTATGATTCGTTGCCTGATATTTCAGTCTCATCCGGACTTCCAGCAGGCTGCTTGCCCCATCAGCAGGTGGAGTTGTGCCTTTGATGAGTAGTATCGGGCGAAAGTTTTCGGCGACCTGATATCCCACACCTGCATTGTAGGCCATATAGTTTTTGAGGGAAAGTTGCGCGCTCTTTCCCTGCACAACATAGCCTGTTTCTGCAAACGGGTTCCAGTTGCCGAACCATTTTGACATCTCTACGGCAAACCCTTCATCGAATTCACCGGTTCCCAGCGACTTGTTTTTATCTGCAGTTGGAAATTTGACAAATGCCGTCGGACGGATTTGCGGAATTGAATCTTTTTCGGGAAACAGGATATATCCAATCTTTAGTGTTATGTCGCCTAGGCCACTCTCTGATTGATTGGTGCTGCCAGAGACTGGAGACATACCATCGCCGGAACCGGACATACCACTCATTCCAACCGTCGACAGCATCGTGGTCTTACCTCCCTGCATACCACCTCGGGCGATACTGGATACCACATTGCTGTTACTCTGGTAGACAAACGGAATTTCAAGCGACAGGCCAAGGCGGTTGGTAGGACTGACCATAAAAGTTAAGGGCGCATAGATCGTATCAGTACGAATGTTAGTACCATATTTTCCGGAACTAAACTCAAACCCCTGACTAACAGAATACGCATAATCCTCAGCTAGAACGTGATGTGGCACCACTAGTGCTGTTATCAGGCCCAACACACAACCCAAACTTATCCGGATAGTTTTTTTCAAGTTCATGTCCCCTCTTTGTAACAAAACCAATTTAGTTTCTCAACGTCGCATCATGCCGCCACCGCCAATACGCATCATGCCACCACCCTGATTTCTCATACCTCCGGCAGGACTTTCCATTCGCATGTTACCACTGTTTCTAACTGTCCAGACCGGGTCACCTTTTTCATTCCGCAGATCCACTTGTGCACCTGAAGTCTTGTTCACAAGCTTTTGTGCCAAAACATATGTCTTACCATCCTGACCCTGAGCTTTTGACCCCTTAACCGTCAGATCGTCGTTCACGTTGATAGCGATCCCTTTCTTTTCCCAATAAGGTCCCGGACCAATGCTAATGTTAAGCGTTTCGTTACCGCTCTTGATCTCAACGAGAATATTTTCCTTCTCCCCAGAGTGAGGAGATGAGAGAACCCGTCCCGACATCGTACTAACGGTGTTGATGTCATACCCGGTGGCAAAATCAAGACCGCTTTTCCCCTTATCGTCACTACCGAAGAAACCAGCGAACGCTGTACCTAACAGGAAGATGTTCAGGAATATTGCTCTGATACATATCAAAGAAAAACGGCCTAGTGTCATGTCAAGCGACTCCTGCACCCATTACTTGGTTACAACGGGTTGCATTGGTATTGTTGGTATTGTCTGTGATTTAGTCATTCCAGTTCCGGACATTGCGGTTGTCATAGTAACGGTACCGTTCATTGTAGCAGGAGCAGTCATTGTAGGGTTGCCAGACCTCATTGCTGAACTGGTCTTCATAGTAGTTGAAGACATTGTTTGTCCACCTTTTGTGCTGCTACCCATGGCAAATACCTGGGATGCGAGAGCCAGTGCTACAATAACTGCGACAGTAGTAAATTTCTTCATTTGTGAATACCTCCATTGGATTGTTATTTCTGTAGAGAGGTAATCCATGGACCGTGCCAAAAAAGTTATAACCGTAACACACTGATATAACATGTGTATTATTTCACATCTCAATTCACACCAGAATATTTGGTGAAGTCTGTTTCACTTCATGAGAAGTGCATTTCACTTCAGCCTTTATCATTCAGAAGTTCATAGTCTCTCAATTTGTACTGCAACATTCTACGTGAAATCCCCATTTCTTCAGCAGCCAAACGCCGGTTTCCGCCATGTCGCCCTAAGGCCTTGATAATCATTTCCCGTTCGACTGTTTTTAGAGCATCCCTGCTGTCCCGCGGAACTGGCTCTGGTTTACTCAGTAGCGCTTCAGGAAGATTGAAGCTGTTTATGGTCCCTCGGGCCAGAATCACAGCTCGCTCCACTACATTCTGCATTTCCCGGACATTCCCAGGCCATGCGTAATGTTCCATTGCTGTTAATGCATCTTTCTCAAATCCGTTGATCTTTTTACCTATCTGCATGCTGAAGCGGTTAAGAAAATATCCTGCCAACAATGGTATGGCATCAACCCGATCCTTTAGTGGCGGCAGTTGTACCGGGAAGACATCCAATCGATAATATAGATCTTCACGAAATCTGTGCTGAGCTACTTCATCCTGGAGTTTTCTGTTAGTAGCGGCGATGATCCGAACATCGGCCTTTATCTCTTTGTTGCCGCCCACCCGTTCAAACACCCGTTCCTGTAGAACTCGCAGCAGCTTGGCCTGTAGCGCCACAGGCATTTCACCAATCTCGTCTAGAAAGATGGTCCCCCCTTTGGCGAGTTCAAATTTGCCTTGTCGTGCCTGGCTCGCCCCGGTGAAAGCCCCTTTTTCATGGCCAAAAAGTTCGCTTTCCAGAAGATTTTCCGGGATGGCGGCACAATTGAGCGGGACAAAATTTGCCTTTCCTCTGGGACTCAGCAGGTGAATGATTCGAGCAACAAGTTCCTTGCCTGTGCCACTTTCGCCGTAAACCAACACATTAGCATTGGTAGAAGCAACATCATTTACCAGTTTCCGCACTGTTTGCATGGCCTGGCCAGCAAAAATCAGCTCTTCTGGTGGCAATCCAGCCGATTCTGCTTCTTTGAGAGTTATGTACTCCCGGGTTCGACCTTGGCTTGCAATCGCCCGGTTTACCAGGGTGAGGAGACTGTCAGGGTCTTCAAGCGGTTTGGTGAGGAAATCAACGGCCCCCTCTTTCATGGCAGTAACCGCTTCGTCCACTTTCCCGAAGGCCGTAATAAAAATAAACATGGGTGGGTTTGGGTCAGTTCTGGACTCCCGAAACAGCTCAAGACCGGTTTTCCCCGGCATTTTCAGGTCTGTAACAACCAAGTCGAAGCTTTCCTGCCGGAGCATACGTAAACCTTTAAGACCGTCTTCAGCAGCCAGCACTTCGTGGCCATCATCCTCAAGTATCGTCTGCAGAAGACTTCTAAACGTCTTATCGTCTTCTACTATTAAAATGCGCCCCTTCATTGCCAACTCCCGCTCAAATCTCTCTACCTTATGGGTATTGTTATGGACACGGATGTCCCATGATCTAAGACACTTTGCACAGTGAGCTTGCCCCCATGCTCTTCGACTATTTTTTTACACAGAGCCAGCCCCAATCCGGTTCCTCTGGCCTTGGTGGTAAAGAATGGCTCAAAAATCCTGGTCAGATCGTCCTGACTTATTCCCTGCCCGTCATCACAGATGATTATTATCGATTGCTTGCCGTTCACACCTGCTGTTATCTGGAGAATGCCGCCTTCTGGCATTGCCTGGATGGCGTTTTTACCCAAATTGAGTAAAACCTGGCCCAATCTGTCTCGATTACCGTTAATCAGTATACCATCCGCGCTGTTGCAAATTATTTTCACATTGAGCGGTTCCGCTTCATGACGAAGTAATTCCGAGTAGTGAGTTACTACTTCGCCGAGATCTACACTGGTCATTGTTTCCTGGTTGTTTCCGGCAAAAGCAAGTAAGTCGTTGACGAGTGATTCAAGACGTTGGGTTTCCGCTACGATGAGTTGAGAGAAACCATCATTACGCTCATCCTGGGGTTTTTTACCGATAACCTGGGCATACCCCTTGATCCCTGCCAAAGGGTTTCTGATCTCGTGAGCAAGCATGGCTCCCATTTCACCTAGTTGTGCCAGGCTTTCACGATGCGCCATTTTCAGTTTGCGATGTTCTTCACGCAGGGTGGCGCGGTAGAGGGTCAGCGACAAAATCCAACCTGCAGTGAGCAAAGATAGCATGACTATCATGTTTAGCTTGGCTCGTCGAACAACAGTATCGGCTCGATAGGTATGGAGTGTCAGCCGTAAAGCTAGCGTTTCGCCAGAAAGATAGATTGGCGCATCAAACTCGAATGCGATTTCACCAGTGCGAAGGGTCACACGTTCAGAGGAAGTCGTTCCATCTTGGAAAATGGATAATGGCAGGACACCTTGCATAGGTGTACCGTTTAGATCCTGGTTGGTATGAAGACGGTACAAGCCATTTCGATCAATCAATGCGAAGAAAGCTATGTCCTGTGACCTAAATGTATCCAGATGCCGTAAAGAGGGGTCTTGAAGGGCAATATTCTCAATGGCGGAAGTGATGGACAGGGCTAGCCCACGCAGGTTCTCCTCGGCAATCGGTTGGGCACTCTGGTAATACCCCACAGCAAACCAGATAAGAGCTACTGATAAAAGAATTCCTCCTGAGAGTACTATCTTTCTCATTCAACGTAACTGCTAAAGAACGGCCAGGACACGTTCCATCCTTGCCCGGACCTGTGCAGCAATTTCGGTTAATCCGTCGTTGCCAATTACGCCCAAGGCGGCAACCGGGTCCATGGCCATTACGACCGTTTTATCGTTGTCATCCCTGTAAACAACCACATTGCAGGGGAGCAGGGTTCCTATATTCAACTCCTTTCCAAACGCCTCCCATGCCAACGCCGGGTTGCATGCGCCAAGAATGACATATTGACGAAAATCCCTGCCCAGTTTTTCCTTAAATTTATCCTGAACGTTGATTTCGCTGAGAACGCCGAAACCTTCCTTGGCCAGTTCGGCGCGAACCTTCTGCTCTACTTCCCCGAATGGCGCATCAATTTCTTTGCCGAATGCGTAAGCTGTTTTAAGTTCCATTTTGCATCTCCTTTGTGGTGAATACTTGAGAGGCCACAATTTTTGACCCGTGAATTGATACCTTCCCAAATTAGAACCTTACCTGCACCCCTCCGCCGAGACCGTAATCCGAATGCCACTGCAAGCGGAGGGAAAAATCTTTACTGACAGCATAAGATAGTCCCGAAAGGTATTCCCACTTTCCATCCGTATCATATTGCCCCTGTCCATTCAGCGCCAGGCGTGGTGTAAGCTGAAAACTCCTGTCTGCCACGAACCGGGCGCGACCGTCGCTCCCGACGAAAGAGCTTAACTCCACGTTAAACAGCAGCAGGTAACGGATGCCTAGTATTGCCCGATCTTCTTCGATGGCATTGCCAAGATCCGCACCGGCAAATACGCTGAAAAAGCGGTTTATGTAACGGTCCCAGGTAAGGAGCAGTTCCCACTCGGTACTCGGCACGATCTGCCAGCCGACTTCCCAGGCCGCGGTGAGTATGTTGCGGGTATTGGATAGTTTCAGAAAGCCCTCTGTCCTGTTGCTTAGAAAATCTGCTTCACCGAAGAATACCAGCGGATCTTTGTAGAGTTGCGGACGAATTGCCTCCAGTTGGGGGAGAATGGTGAAATTGTCGTAATGAACCAGTCTGGCCATTCCCGCTTTCATATGGTAGAGCAGATGACAGTGGAAGAACCAGTCGCCGACCTCATTGGCCTCAAATTCTATGACTGTGGTAGACATGGGGGCAACATCGACCGTATGTTTCAGAGGTGAGTGATCGCCCTGGCCGTTGATCACCCGGAAAAAGTGACCATGCAGATGCATCGGGTGATGCATCATGGTGCGGTTAATCATGATGAAGCGGACAATCTCACCTTCGCGTATCTGGATGGAATCGCTTTCGGAGAGGGCTTTGTTGTTGATAAACCAGACATAACGCTGCATGTCGCCGTCTAGGGTGAGCCTGATCTCGTGCAACGGTTTTCCTGCAGGCAGTGTTGTCGGTTTGATGGAGCGCAGCTGTGAATAAGGAGGCCAGGGACGAACTTCATCCATGCCATCCATTGCCAGATTTCCTGAAACGGCTACATCTCCAGCAAGTAAACCAAAACCGGTTTTCGGGGTTTCATCATCTGATTTCTGCTGTTTTTCTTCGGTCTTTACCTCAGTCTCTTTCATACCCGGCATTGTATGTGTATCATGCTGCATGGGCGTAACCGCATCCATCGACATGTCAGACATATCCAGTGCCGTACCGGCATATTCACCATGCTTCATGGACGCAGCAGGCATTGCAGCGGTGTGGTCCATGCCTTCCATGCCCTTAATTCCGTGCCCTTTCATCTTTCCCATCCCCATCATGCCAGTTTGATCGAATTGCCCGGCATCCACGGCGCTGTCCGTCATCCCCATCGTAGCAGCCGGGGTAAGAGCAAAAACTTTTGCCAGAGTGGGAGAACCCATCGACATATAGAGATTGGGTTTGGGTACATTAGGAGCGGCATGGCGCTGACCGGAACCGATCCATACCGAGGCGTGTCCTGAACCATCATGAGAGGTCGCCCGAAACTCGTAAGCGCCCTTATCAGGCACAGTCAGAAGCAGATCATACGTTTCTGCAACTCCGATCAGAAAGCGCCGTTGTTCGAGCGGCTCCACATCCTGCCCATCTGCGGCAATGATGCGTACCGGCCCGCCGGCAAACTCCAGATGAAAGAATGAGGTGGCGGAACCATCGACAATGCGCAGTCGCAACGTTTCACCCGGCTTGGCGTCCAGTGCAATCTCCGGCTTTCCATTGGCCAGGTAGCGGTCATAGGCAACGTCTGCGATATCCATGGCAGGCATGCGTTGAAGCTCTCGGCTGAAATATGACCCCAGCATGCCGAGCCGCGCTGCGCCGAATATGCTTTGGGCACTCCCCCGCTTCAGGGCATACCATTCGCTGCCCCGTTTCAGGGTTCGGATTACCGAAGATGGGTCGGCATCAATCCAGTCCGAGAAGAGGATGGTAAAATCACGTGGAGCGGACGCTGACTTGTCGCGCGGTTCGATGACGATTGCGCCATAGACACCGCTCTGTTCCTGCATGTTGGTATGGGAATGATACCAGTAGGTGCCGTTTTGACGTATGGGGAATTCGTAGGTGAAGGTTGCTCCCGCTGCAATCGGGGGAAAGCTGATCAATGGGACGCCGTCCATACCGGGCGGCACTAGTAGGCCGTGCCAATGGATGGAGGATTCTACAGACATCGTGTTGTGTACACGGATGCGGGCCAGATCACCTTCAGTGAAACGGAGTGTCGGCCCTGGTATACCACCATTTACAGTCATTGCCGGCCTGACGGTTCCGGTGATGTCCAGATCCTGCTGGGCGATCGTGAGGTCATACTCCCTCATTTCCGCCTGTACCGACTGGGCAACTAAAGCTGCCGCCAGAATGATGAATATGGACAACATACGGTTGATCAGATGCATGTTGCTCCTCCAAGTATATTGGAACGATTTTCGGAAGTTCTACAGAATCTTAATCTCTAAACTTCGCATGGCAGGCCGCACATATTTCTTCGGCTTTCTTGAAGGAGACTTTGGCCCCGGCTAAATCGCCATTTTTCGCCTGTGCAACGGAGGTGGCAACCGTTTTTCCTAGGTTTGCAGCGAGCTCAACGAATTTTGTCTGCTGTTTGACATTCTTGTGCGGCTTTGACTTTTTCAGATCAGGAATCGCCGCAACAATTTTCTCCGCTTCTGCCTCTGCAGTGGCTACCTCACCTTTTTCCAAGGCAGTTTCCAGCTTGGCTGACGCAAGTGAAAACATCGGCATCATGGAGTGCAGCTTCTTCATCTGCGCTTCAGCGGCTGCACTTTTGCCATGTTTTTCCGTACCGTGGGCAATCGCAATGCCATTCAGGGTTAGCATTCCAATCACCAGACTTAACGCACCAGCTACATACTTGTTTTTCATGATCACTCCGTAATATTTTCTGTTCAATGTTCCTTCACTTCCAGCAGCATTATGGAGTCACCTTCGGCAGATCGGCCAAGCTTGTCAATCACCTTCCACTGCGCTCTGACCGGCATCCGCTCTTTGAAGAGACCGGGAGTTTTTGGCTTAAAAACTGCCGCCATATCAAATACCGAGTGATACATTTCGCCTTCAAATTGATGTCCCTCTTTGGAAAATAGTTTCATCTCCTTGACAACCACCGGACGATCGAAAAAGAGATTTACCTCTTCGACGTCCTTAACGCCCTTGTCCCGCATGGCAGTAAGAGCCAGAATGCGCGGGGACGACAGCGGCAGGACAACATTGCCGTCAAGCTCCTTTAGCAAAGCGTTCGACGGGCTATCTTTGCCATCAACCTGGATGCGGATATCCTTGACCCCTTTGAACTGACGCAAAGTCAAAGCCAAAGCATAGACCACCGATTTATCGGACGATTCACCCAATTCCTTATTGAAATCAACCACCACCGACCCTTGATCATTGATGTTCAACAGACGAATACCACTGGGGAAAGGCACAAATTCCCCTTGGTAACTCCCAGTATCCATGCCGGCCAGCAGTCGCTCTACGGCAACTTTTTGGATGCTGCCTTCATCAAATGTAAAAAAGGGGAATGGGACAACTTTCCCCGAAGTTTTAGCTGAGGGAAAATAAATCACAAAAGCATAGGCAGTGCCCTTATCAACCGAAGGTGCCACCCCAAAGAGCTGTTCATAAGCTTTTGTTGCTGAAACAGTTCCCGGTTTATCGACTGGGATTGTTTTTCTCTGATAGGTAACGGCATAGACTAGGAAAGCGATCAAGGCGATTGTTACAATGATGAATAGAATTTTTTTCATGGCTTTTGTGGTTTAAAAGAAAGGGCGGACCCTTGGGCCCGCCCTGGTTGGTTAATTGAGCTTATCGTTTACCAAGATTTTCCAGAAGTTCATTGGCCTCTTTCAGTTTCTCTTCCAGTTTTTTAAGATCATCAGCACTGTACTTCTTCGAACCTTCCTTTATTTCAGACTGAATTCGGTGAATTTTCTGTTGGATAGTTTCCGCCTGAAGAGCACACTGTCTCACACCCTCATGCTCCATCATCATGTCCTCGTGCCCGGCAAAAGCGGGCATTGCACTGAACAATCCTACTGTTAGTAATGCCACAAGTAGCTTTTTCATAACCATTTCCTCCATCAGTTTGTACGGAAAGGGACTCTCCGATTGTTATACAAGCCTACTACTAAACCCATTCATGTCAAATTTCACTTCACACTGTACCAGAACTTGGAGTTGCGTACTTTCCCATCCTTGAGCTGAAACTTGCACATTACGCCATATTTTCCACTCTTTGACAGATCGAAATCGGCACCGAAGTGCCCCTGCATTCCCATCAAGTCCTTAGTCTGGTCGCTTTTGTCCGGATTTTGAACCTTGATTTTGACAGCACCCTCAGTGAGAGCTTTGCCGGACTTGACATCTTTGAACTCCACATGAATGTGATGCGTTTCCTTCATATCCATGGGCATATCCATTTTCATCCCCTTCATGGCATCAGCCATCGGTTGAACTATGAAAGTGGCCTTGACACCGTCAACAACTTCTTCATGGGCAACATTTCCTTGTTGAGTACCATGTCCGCTATGGTCCATCTTCATTGCGGAATGATCCATAGCGAATGCTCCCATCGGAGCCGCGAAGGCTAAAGCTGCTGCAATTAGAACGGTCAGTTTTTTCATGATACATGTCTCCTTTAAACGACTGAATGAATTTGATACCAGTTCATTAAGCATATGCCATGCCAAAATGTAACTAACTGATATAGAAGAATATTTATTTTATTATTATGGGGTGACTGGAGATTATTCTACACCAATTAAAGTATATCCTTCAGTGTGACGGTGGGGGGAACTCCTATTTCTGCGGTGCAGCGATCTCATATTTCTCCATGCGGTAGATCAGCGTATGTCGGGGAATACGCAGAAAACGGGCAGCGGCGGTCTGGTTCCAGTGGTTGCGGTCCAGGGCCGACACCACCACCTCTCGCTCAAGCTGTTCCAGCGAATATCCCTCGTCCGGCAAGTTTACGACGCCACCGGTTCCTGACGCACTACCTCTGGCGCCGGAATCGTTGCAGATTTTTTCGGGCAGGTCATCAAACACAATAGTATCGCCACTGCGCATGATTAACAGGCGCTCCACCAGGTTCTCCAGTTCACGCACATTGCCCGGCCAGGCATAGTTAGTCAATATCGTTTGCGCCTTTTTGTCGAAGGCCACCTTGTCTGCGCCGTGCTTGATGCAGAAATGTCGCAGCAGGAGCTGGATGTCGTCGCGACGCTGCCGGAGTGGAGGCAGATGCATCGGAATCACCGCCAGGCGGTAGTAGAGATCCTCGCGGAAAACGCCGTCTGCTATAGCCTTCTCGATGTCCAGATTGGTGGCGGCCACGACCCGAACATCCAGCTTGACAGTTGTTGTTCCTCCCACCGTTTCCACTTCCTTTTCCTGCAATGCGCGTAGCAGCTTGGGCTGTAGATCCAGAGGCAGCTCACCGACCTCGTCCAGAAAGAGGGTGCCTCCTTCGGCCAGTTGGAATTTGCCGGTTTTGTCCTTGATGGCGCCGGTAAAGGCACCCTTGACGTGGCCAAACAACTCGCTCTCCAGAAGGTCATGAGGAATGGCAGCACAGTTTATGGCTATAAACGGCCCTGCTGAGCGACCGCTACCAGCGTGGATCGAGCGGGCCACCAACTCTTTTCCGGTGCCTGATTCACCGGTAATCAAAATTGCAGCCTCGGTATCAGCCACTTTGCGAATTATCTGAAAGATCTTCTCCATATCTTTGGATGAGCCGACAATGCTGCGAAAATCGGCCTTATCCGACAATTCACTCTTCAGGCGCTTGTTTTCCTCGGCCAGTCCGCTGAACTGAAGAGCCTTTTTCACTGTTAACTTGAGGGCATCACGGTTGAACGGTTTAGTTATGTAATCGTAGGCACCAGCCTTGATGGCCTCAACAGCGACATCAACAGTACCGAAGGCGGTTATGATTATCACCAGCGTCTCCGGTGAGCGTTCCTTGATGGATTTGAGCACCATCAACCCATCCATGCCGGACATTTTCATGTCGGTTATAACCAGATCCGGTTGGGACTTGCCGAATAAATATAGACCTTCCTCACCGGAGGAGGCCGCCTGAACGTCATACATTTCTTCCTGCAGGTTATACTCGAGAACCCGCCGCAGCGAGGTGTCATCATCAATAACGAGTATCTTCGCCTTCAAAGGTTTCCTCCGTTAGTTGTAGTTGTATCGGCAATCTGACCGTCACGGTTGTGCCGCGTTCAACTTCACTTTTCACCAGCATTGTCCCGCCATGGCTCTCAATTATTTTTCTAGTGATCGCCAGCCCCAAACCGGTGCCATCCGGCTTGGTGGTAAAAAACGGCTCAAAGATTCGCCCTAACGTCCCTGATGGAATTCCTGGACCAGTATCACGAAATTGAATTTCACATAATTCTGCCTGAAAAACCGTTGTAGTGATTAATACGTTGCCACCAGACGGCATGGCCTGAAGGGCATTGATTATGATATTCAGAAAGGCCTGACGGAGCTTCTCACCATTGGCTTCAATAATTATCGGAACACACGGAGGTTGCAGAACAAGCTTGATTTTACGCTCCCTGGCGTCATTCGCCAGCAGGGTCACAATCGTTTCAAGTTCTTCCTGCACCAAACATGGCAGCATATCAGCCGGTTGCGTTCGCGCCATGCGAAGAAAATCCTCCACAACCCGATTCAGTCGTTCTGTTTCCTTGATTTGGATCTCGATGAACTCGTATTTGGGATCACCTGGGCTATAATCGTCTTTCAATATTTCAGCGGTACCACGAATGGAACCAAGGGGATTGCGGATCTCATGGGCCAGTACAGCTGCCATCTCACCCAACATGGACAACTTTTCTGCGCGTCGTAATTGCTCTTCAATCACAATGATCCGCTCCGACTGACATTGCAGTTTACGAAAGGACTCTTCCAGCCCCAAGGCTGTCTTCTGCAGTTCAACGGTGCGTTCACACTCACGCTGGGACAGTAGACCTGTTACACTTCCAACGACGTTGTACAGAAGGATCTCCAGGTATTTTTCCATCTCCATGGTCAAATGGCCACCCCACTGAAAAAGCAGATGTGGGGCATAGGAGACACTAACAACAATCGAGCAGAGTAATCCGCCACGAAAACCATACCAGAGAGCGGCTAGGATGATCGGTAGGTAGTAAAGGCGTTGAAATATGTCGTGTAGATAGGGAAGATGGAGCGGCGTCAAATAGTGCAACAGGCTGATGCAAATGACGAAGGATATTATAACAAGTGGTCGGACTAGAGCTGATTTTCCCATGAGTTATGTTTGTGTTTCCCACTTTTAGTAATTTCTTCTTCAAGCCCATTGCGCGTTGTTCATACAGCTGTTGTGATAATCTCGACAGCTCCGGCTGGATCACCTGGCTGCATAAGTTCGACTTTGCCGCTAACCGATATGGGACGTGTTAGAGTATCTTGAACCGGGCAGTGTTTCTCCACTAATGCGGCGAGCTGGCTAATACTTTCCGGTGATGCGGGAGAAACAATGCGAGTGGTAAAACTGATGTTGGTGAAGCCGGCCGGGACATCCGCCAACCCCAGAAATCCGTGCAGATCAATGTACCCTTTGGCGTGGACTTCTATACTGTCTATCTCGATCCCCATAACCGCAGCAAAAGCTCGATAAACGATCTCCTGGCACCCCCCCAAGGCAGCCAGCAGCAACTCCACCGGATTTGGCGCCGTATCATTTCCTCCCAGTTCACGCGGCTCGTCTATGGGAACAGTGAACCCGCGAACCTCCGAGCGAACCGTAAAACCGGGGTTCTCCGAATAGGTAGAAGCGCGAAACACAGAGTTGGCCAATTGTGGGTTCTTTTTGACCGTGGCAATCAGATTTTCTACAGAGTTCTTAATGGTGTCAGTCATAGTTCATCTCCTTTTTTTATACTTAACTAGCCTCAAAGATTCTTTATCCGCCTTGACCGACTGCGGCAATCCTGTTGATAGTCCTGAGTATTGAGTGGACCGATTCGTCCAATTGTTGCTCCAGAAAGTATCGTTGATCACTGTTATTGGATACCTGTTGTATCGTCGTTTCTTTCTCTTCCGCAGAATCGTATCTAGGGCGTCCACTCGGCAACTGTTCGAAGTGCACATGCGGCCCGGTAGACCTCCCAGAATTGCCTGAAAAAGCCACAACTGTTCCTGATTCCACTGAATCACCTAGCTGAACTCGAACCAGAGAGTTGTGACCATAGAGCGTACGGTCTCCATTGTGATGTTCAACAATTACCGTTGAGCCATAACCGCGACGGTCGCCAGCAAATACCACCAATCCTTTGCGGACAGACCGTACCGGAGTCCCGACAGGGACGGCAATATCTACCCCGCGGTGGAAAACAAGTTTTCCACCGCCGAACGGGTCAACCCGTAATCCAACACCGGAGGTGATAACACCGTTCTCCACCGGTAGTGCGATATCAGCCAGGGCTGCATGCGGCAGATTCAGAAAAAATAATATTGCACAGAAAATTGGTTTCATTGCTGCCTGGAGCTATAGTTATTGATTTTTGAAATACTTAACGAAATAAAGCGACTATCTTCCGATCTCCAAGGCCTTCATCTGAATACTCATGGATGCTTTCGCTGCTGTCACGTTAGCCTCATATGCCCGTGTTGCGCTGATCATGTCCGCCATTTCCTCTACCACATTCACATTAGGGAAAGCCACATAACCCTGGGCATTTGCATCGGGATGTCCGGGTTCATACTGAAGGCGGGGAGGACTCCGATCCTCCGTAATCTCCATAACTTCGACACCCTTGGCACCCGACTGGCCCCTTTTGTCCAGTACGGAAGGAAAAGAGTTTTCCATCGACATGGAAGCAAAAACGGCATCCTTGCGCTTGTAAGGCCCACCTTCCGGTGTCCGGGTGGAGTTTGCATTAGCAAGATTGCTGGCAATCAAGTTCATCCTTGTACGTTCCGCAGTCAGGGCAGAAGCACTTATCATCATGGCATCCACTGATCACCTCCATATTTTATCTGCACGTCTACCTATTTCAGTAAAAAAATTCTGCCAGTTTCTCTATTCATGATGCCCTTCAATATTTCACCAAGGCTGCATGGCTTCATTTGTTGCTCCGACATATCCAACACCTTGGGATTCAGAGCCAGATTCAAGACCTGTTCAGCAGTGTCGCCGGTAAACAGGACAATATTCAAAGCAGGGATCAGTTCTCGTGCCTTACGGGTGAGTTCCAGCCCCTCCATCCCCGGCATGTCAACATTAGTGATAATGGTTTTGTATTCATGTGTCATCAGGCGGTCAAGTGCTTCTAACGCGCTCGGGGCGTAATCGACCTTAGCCTTGAAGTGACTGAACATCCTGGCAATTGCCGTGAATATCGCGTCGTCGTCAACAACCACCAACACGCCAAGTTCTTTTAGCTCGTTCATAACCACCACCCTGTGCTTATCAACATTGCCCTCATGTAACATTCAGTCCTTCAGACTGAATGTTCGGTCTGATAAATCACAGTTTTCTTGTTCAGGATCATTTCCTTAGCAACAAGCCGTAATGATAGGGAGGAAAATCGAATCGTTCTTTCTTATTAAAACTGAATCCGGCTTCTCGACCCCAATCGATACACTGTTCGGGTCGTGGACGAATCTCCATTGCCGGGCCACGGGGAGTCGTGGGATCATAATTCCAGTGAATGATTGCCAGATGTCCCCCCACGTGAAGAACGCGATAGGCTTCCTCCATCAATGTTATCGGTTTATCATGATGGAGAATATTAAAGAGCAGTGCCACATCCATGGAATCTTGGGGAAGGCCGGTCCCTTGGGCAACAAAATCCCTAACAACCAACCGAATATTCTTGATACCTGCCTGTCGGGATCTTTCATCCACTGCGGCCACCATGGCCGGTTCGATGTCATATGCGTTGACAATACCTCGGATCATCTTTGCTGCCGACAGCGTGAAGGTCCCATAACCGCAGCCGAATTCGACGATTCCAGCTATTTCTTGATCCAAGCCAAAAGTTCGCAGTATTCTGTCAGGGTCAAAGAAAGCAGACCACATCTCTTCGTCAGGCATTCCACTGTCGCGAACTTTCACAGAGCATCCTCCCAATTCATTCTCAGGCATGTCCACCCATAACCATACTATCCTTCATATTGATCGTACGGTCGGAGTAGACGCCGTTCTCCGGATTGTGCGTAACCATGACGACAGTCTGGCCGACGTCGTTAATCGCGAGGCCGTTGTTCTTAGGTGTAACAAGGATATTTGCGCCAAACTCGTCCATCTTGCGTTCGATATCGCTGGACATGGAGAGCTGGTCAAAGTCGCCAGTGTGACGATGGTAGCAATTGGCTGATGGTTAGAAAAGCCATCCTGGCCTTACGGCGTTTCAGATTGTTAATGGAAATGGTGTGCAGTTTCATCAGAAGTATTTCGCTCCACCCTTGAGGTCATTTGCGGAAATGGTAATAGTGCTGCCGTTCTGGTTGTGTGGCAGATAGCCAGGGTTGCAACCACCGCTAGCATTGGGCCCGAGACGGTTGATGGCGAATTTTTGGTTGCAGTTATTGCAGTTTATAACTAAACCTTGCTGTTCATAACCCTTTTTGGAGCGATAGCAGGAATCGCAGGCGTCAAAAGCGGTTCTTATGCTGCCGTCTGGTGCCTTGACCACAAAGAAGGTGATTTCCTTGCCTTCGTCCACAAGTTTGAAGAAGTGGGCATTCTCGTCGGCCAACCTTGCAACCGGCACTGAGATTGTTCCATTGATCACCTTCACCTTTTCATACTTGCCGAACGAAAAGGCAAACACACTGACTGCTGCAACCAGCAGTACCACCACAACAATTCCTGCACACGTAAGCTGTTTAGTATGACTTGTTTCCATTCCGATCCCCTCATTTTCAGTTTTGTTTATTGTTGCCACAACCACCACATCCTCCTGAAGGCTGGGCATTCCTACCAATATCTCTACCGGTTATTTGTTTGAATTGATCCGGAGTCAGCACATCCTGTACATTACTGTTAAACCCGGCTACAGTAACCTTCTCGGCCATAACTTCTGGTTTGATATCCTTTGTGTCATAGCCAATAATTACCCATCCACCGTTCACATCCACCTCTGTCGCCGCAACGCCTTTCAATGACTCAAGAGCCTTAGTTATCTTGCTGGAACAGCTGCCGCAGGTCATGCCAGTCGTTTTTAGAACCGACTACAGAATCAGCAGTTGCTCCGATTTGGACCCGGAATACGAGCACCACCAAGAAGGTTATGGCCATAGTGACAAGTAGCGATGTAGATATTTTTTTGCGCTCATGATTAACCTCCGTTCAATTCCGTTTGATTAGTGCCCGTGTCGGTGCATCCCCTTGCCAGTTCCGTATTCCATAAAGGTTGATGGCAATCCCTGCGCCCTGCAGAGCCAACCAGCCTGTACGACCGAGATAAAAAGCAACCATGCCCAGCAGTATTGCCGACAGAGTCCAAAATACAAAAGAACTGCGCCGACCGTTGGCATTGAGAACCGATCCTGCCAGTGAACTGGCCACGCCGGACCACTCGATGATGTTCACAGCAGTATTGCTGTTTGACAGGGTCATGAACCGACTCCTAATAATGAATAGCAATACCTCTACAAATGCCATGCCAAACTCATCACGAGCTATAAACACCTGATATTATTGTTTACCTGTTTTAGTGGTGGGTATATCGGATTGGAATTAGTGAGGAATATTCAAAGTAGGTGTTGAATATTCTGCTTCTGCGTTTTTATAGCGAATACGAATAGTACCGCAGTATCATCCAGGCTATTCCAATCAGGAGTCGGGTTAGAGGGGACCATTTTTTCACAAAACGTTCAGATCACATGCAGATCAAGTATTGCCCAAGCATACGCTTGATATTTAATGCGCAGATATTGCAGCACTATATAGACAAGCATATGTTACCAACCGATTGGCTCGAAGCTAAGACATGTTGAATATTCCTTGCATGTAAAAGAAGTTTCGACACATTATCCATCTTCACTATCGTTTATTATGACATTATCATTCCATGTAACATGTTCACTGACCGGTATGAATCCTCTAACGCCTCGGATACAATCTGATTTACATTAAGACTATTGCAAACACTGTAAAACAAAATTCACAAGGAGCGTCATTCATGGCCATAACCAATCTCAATGAACTTGCTGTACGCTACAAGACCGACCCGGAATCGGTATACAATACATGGTTCATTGACAACAATACCCGGATGAAGGCATTTCGCTCCATTCGGCGGGGGGTTATGGCCATTGTTGACTCTATAAAGGACGGAACGTTTGGAATCGACTTCAAAGGGTCCCCCTTAGAAATTGTACTGGCCTCAATCACCGAGCAAAAGCAAGTGTTTGTTGGGGCCGCACATCCATTCTACTGGAAGCCGAAGTTGCGTATTCCCGACATCTACGAGAATGAAGAAAATAAGAGAGCATTCGGATCTTTTCTTGAGGCTTGCTTGACTGCCGGATTTGCAGAAAAACTGGTCAAAGAAATTCTCACACTTGATGCTTGCCGCGTCAAAGGCCTTGGACCGGCGGTCGCCAACATCCTTTATTTTCTCCATCCCACACTGATGCCGCCTTTTAATACGGCCATGCTGAATGGCTTTAATACTGTTTTTGACGAAAAGAAAAAACTGGGTTCCTGGATGAATTATCTGGAGATGAGAGAGTGTGTTATCAGAGCCAATGAAGAGCTCCAACCAGGTCTATCCAAGGATTTGGGGGCAATTTCAGGACTGCTGTTCGATGTTGGCGTCGGGAAGATCACTCTGGATCATAATTGGGAAAAAACTCTTCCATCTGAAAAGGAGAAACATGAAAAAGCTCTGAAAAAAAGGCACAAAGAGGTGCAAGAAGAGATACTGGAGGAAAATGAACATCTGCGGATGCAGTTTCTGTTGACGGATATCGGGCGTGACCTGGGGTATGACGTTTTCGTCGCCACCAATGATCGTAGCAAGTCGCTGAACGGACGTTCACTTCAGTTCATGACGCTCCCTGAACTTCCACCACTGGACTTTCCTCCGGATGTGGCAAGGACCGTTTCCCTGATAGACGTAATCTGGGTTTCACGGGATTCAAAACGGATTGAATGCGCTTTCGAGATAGAAAAAAGTACTTCCATTTACTCCGGAATGCTGAGATTGATGGATCTCGCTTCTTCGCTCGGAGACAGGCAATACGATTTTTTCCTGGTAGCACCGGATAAACGGGAAAAGGAAGTGCTTTCACAACTAAAGCGTCCGTCTTTGCAGGCCGGCAATTGCATCGGACTCAGGTATATACTTTTTAGCGATCTGGAAGAACATTGCCATGGACTCTGTAAATTCGGAGAGGATTACCGGATACTGTTCAAGCTGGCCAAGGATGGAAGGTGTAACTCTTGAAATGTTATCAAACAGTTAAAATATCAGCTTGACCAGAATTTTGATGGCGTCTGGCGATTTTTGTCAGCTGTTCAGGCGCTATCGTCATGAATATGTCTACTACGGTCGGATCGAAATGGCTGCCGCTCATACGTCTGATCTCTGCTGCCGCTTCATCGTAGGTCATGGGTGAGTGATATGGCCGCTCAGACGTCAGAGCATCATAGACATCCGCCACCATGAACATTCGCGCCCCGGGCGGGATGCTCGGCCCCTTCAGGCCACGCGGGTAACCACTGCCATCAAACTTTTCGTGGTGCGCATAGACAATTTCCGCTGCATCTTTCAAAAAACCAATCCGCTTCACAATGCGGTATCCTGCATCAGGATGCTTGCGCATTTCGTCCCATTCCTGGTCAGTCAACTTGCCTGGCTTCAGTAAAATCTGATCCGGCACGGCAATCTTTCCCACATCGTGAAGCAAAGCACCGAAACCAATCTCCCTTTTTGTTTTTCCACCGACTCCAAGACGATCAGCAATCAATTCTGTATATTCTCGCACCCGCTGGGAGTGCATACCTGTGTTGTGTTCCCGTAGGTCCAAAGCGGAAACCAGGCCAATGATGGTTTCTTCGTTGGCTTCGGCAAGGTTTACAAGTAGTGACTTCTGCCGGTCGAACAGTCTGCCAGATATCATACCTACTACCCAGAAACCGGCTAATTCACCCATCTGATTAGCCTGTTCCATGTAGTTGCCAGGCCAGTCAAGAAAGGCATACAGGATAACAAGTATGCTGACCACAAATGCCGTTGCGCACGCCCCCCTGAACCCGAACCAGGCCGCAGCCATGACCGGAGGCAGGAAGTAGAACTTCCTGAGAGCGATGTGCAGCATGTGGTATGCATGGGGTTCGGTAGGCGTCAGGTAATGCAGCAGGGCAATTATTGCAGTTACTATCACCAAAACTATGATCTTGTTTCTGGCCCCGTTTTGTTTGTTCATCAGCATCCACCTTGGTTAAGCCACTGTAGTTGTGATTTTTCACGACATCATGCCGTGCCTTTCAGGTAATAGCTGAATATTCACCGATTTCGGTTGGTCTCTGTAGCATATTCATTACCAATACAATCAACTCTGACAATGCATTGAAGGTATATTGTTGTTTGCATTCGACATGTTATAGCATTTTTAATAATATGGCACACAAGTTGAATAGGTTAAGCATAGCACACGGGCTGAGGTCTTGCTGTAAATCAACCCAAAAGAAGAGAAAAATGAAACTTAATGACCTTAACCAGATGAACTAAAAGTGGAAATTAAAAGATTGAAAGGCAAAATCAAAGTAGCTGTTGAAAAACACGATATACCGTCCTTCTGCCCCGGTTAGTGATTCAGTGATATGCATGAGAACCGGGAGAAAAGATCCTTCCCATTACCTGGAGGTTACAGTCATGGAAACAATTGTACGTGATCCGGTTTGCGGTGAACTGTTCGTCTGGGAAAAGGCGGCTACGGTACTCAGCTATCAGGGTACACTTTATTATTTCTGTAGCATCGATTGCAGCAAGCGATTCCTGCGCGCTCCGACTAGATACATTCAAACCAAACAAGTGTTATCGGGCGTACCTCAGAAATCCATCCTTGTTGGGGTACGCCATTTTTTATCTCACTAAACGCAAAGGGAACTCAAATGAAAGTTGTGCTATTATTTTTAATAATCACAATCCTGCTTGTTTCTTCCGGGTGCACGGTCATCGATTTCCTTGATGGCAAGCACCTCAATCACACCAGAAACTACGACCAATCTCAGTACAGATCAGTAAGTGGCGGCGGTCATTCCCATTAAACCGTTGAAAGGAGTAATTCCCATGAATAATAAACTCAAGTTTCTCGGACCGATGCTGTTCATTAAATTCAGCATTCTTATGGCAATAATTGTTTCACTCACCTTGGTCAAACCGATGGCCATAGTGGCTCACAATGGTACGCAGAAAATCTGCTCATTCATCATGAATGCAGATGAATGTACCAAACACTGCTAATAAATGAATCTGCCAAAAATAAGAAAAATAGCGCTGTCCATTGGGTTGAAACCTGAGCCACCGACGACAAAACTGAAATTAATCAGGGCAATACAGTTAAATGAAGGCATTCAGCCATGTTTTGCCACAGGTATACATAAACAATGTACTAAACAAGATTGTAGTTGGCGAAGGGATTGCCAAGTCCGAAACGCTTTGGTACCCTCAGGAAGCCACGTCACTCTGGTAGAAAAGGGGCGCTTGAACGTCTAAAAACAGGCCCATGTCTCAGAAATGGGACACAAAGTCTGACGGAACTGTTTGGCGAAGAACAAATATCGAAGGCTGATTCAGCTGCAAAACACGCTGCGCCAGCGGCTATCTCTGAGGCTGTTACGGTCAAGAACGCAAGCAAGCTTGTTGGACGTCCTAAAACCAAACATGAGAACAGCCGGGTTTCTATCCATCTGGTATCGGCCTGATTGAGAAGGTTTAGCAGGATGCTGCAGCCGTTGCTTTTGCAAATAAATCTGGCTAGTGAGTCGGATCATGGAAGAATATTTCGTTAGAAAATAATTTCATGCAACCTTTTTGGGAGCAGCCGTGCAACCTCCCCTACCCGTCTAACAAAAAAAACGATACTGGTGCTGCGTAAAAAAGGAACAACCGGGAAGCTAATAACAGTAAGGGCCATGCTAAAGAGGTTGCATGAAAGGTTGCACCAAACTTAAAACATTAAAAAAGGCACTCACCTTGCAACGGTAAGTGCCTGAATTTTTTGGCGCGCTTGGAGAGATTCGAACTCCCGACCTACGGATTCGTAGTCCGTTGCTCTATCCAGCTGAGCTACAAGCGCGTGAGAAAAAAGTTTATAACCCACTGGGCAAAATATATCAACCATTTTTTGTATTTGTAACAATTTTATAATAGGCCAGTTCATTTATAACTACCTAAATCCTATCATTTCAGCTATTCTAGCTTCCCTGCCGCACTTTGAATTAAACCGGTAAAGGTCGATGAATGGTGGAAAACTTTATAATTGAAGTCAGCGAGGAAGAGATCAAGCGGGAACGGGAGAAATCTCGCGAACTTCGCAAAAGCCGTTGGTGGCAAAATCGGCTTGCGAAGGGTATTTGCCATTATTGCGGCCAACAGTTTGCTCCGGAAGTCTTGACCATGGACCATCTTGTTCCGCTATCACGAGGCGGCAAGGCCTCACGCAATAATGTGGTTCCGGCTTGCAAGGAATGCAACAGCCGCAAAAAATACCTGCTTCCAATCGAGTGGGATGAGTTTCTTGAACAGCAAAGCAATATGGGGTCAAGCATTGAGCAAACAGATAAGTCGCTATAAAGTCGTAATTTATGACTGTGATGGGGTGATTTTAGACTCTATAGAATCAAATTATATCTTCTATAACCGGGTGATGGAATTTCTGGGCCGGGATCCGCTCGACCGTGAAGACTTGAAGGCCCGTCAGGTTCTTCACACTTATTCATTCAACAATGTGATGGAGTATTTTTTTGGCAGAGATGTTCGCCGGGACGATGCATTCGCCTTTGCCAAAACAATCCACTATCAGGATTTGATGCCGTTTATGCGTATGGAAGATGGCTTTGTGGAGGCTCTTGACCAACTGAAGGGAAATACTTCTCTTGCGATTTGCACTAACCGGGCAACTTCAATGGAGATGATCATCGAGGATTTCGGACTGTCCGGTTATTTTGAGTGCGTTATGACAGCCTCGCAGGTGGTTAACCCAAAACCCCATCCTGAACCGCTCCTGAAGGTCCTGGATTATTTTGGAGTAGCACCGGCGGAAGCGCTCTTTATCGGAGATGGGGAGGTTGACATGCAGTCGGCCAAGGCTGCGGGAGTGCCGTTCATTTCTTACAAATCCGACCTGCCGGCTCTTGCCCGTATCAAACACCATGCCGAAATAGTACGGCATGTCTTTCCATAAATCTGACACAAAAAAAACTCCGTGACCGATTGGCCACGGAGTTTTTTTTGATGTTTATCCCAAATTATCTTACCAGTTTAGACAACTTCTTGAATTCGTCGCTTCCGGCCACTTTCAATAATTGAAACAGCGCCGATTCGGTGCAGGTTGGAACAGCTCCGGTCAGGGTCATGGCCTCGATCGCGGTCTGCCAGTTCTGTTTGCTGCGGCTCATTACGGCATCTTTGACCACATGCACTTCATATCCGGCATCGCGCAGTTCGACCACGGTCTGGAGTACGCAGACATGGGTCTCCATGCCTGTGATGATAACCTGCGTGCGTCCGGTCGCCTTCAGTTTATCCACAAATTCAGAGCTGCCGCAGCAGCTGAAGGCCATCTTTTCATAACAGGGAGCGGCGGCGGCTTTCTCCTTCAGCTCGGGCAGCGTGGCGCCCAAACCCTTGACGTACTGTTCGGTCACCAGCACCGGCACATTCAGCTCCGCTGCGCTCTCCAGAAGTATTCCAATATTTTTCGTCAGCCTGCGCAGTACCTTGTCGTCCATGGCAACGCACAGTTTTTCCTGCACATCGATCACCACCAGCACAGCCTTGTCCCGCTCCAAAAAGAATCTGTCTTTGACTGACATCACATTCTCCTTTCGATCAATCCCGTTTAAGTTCAATCCCCAGCTCGGTTATCTTCTTGCGCAGCGTATTGCGGTTAATGCCGAGAATATCGGCCGCCTTGACCTGGTTCCAGCGTGCTTTTTCCAGTATGAAACGAATCAGAGGACGTTCGATCTGTTCCAACACCATAGCGTGAATATTGCCCTTGTCGAGTTTTTCGACCCCATGCATGCAGGATCTAAGCTTCATATCCACCAGCGCCTCCAGCGATTCTTCGCCGGAGCCCTTCTGCGTCTGAGCCGTCATTGGAGTTAATCCTTCAAAATCCAACGCCGTCAGTAACGGATCATTTGAAAGTATGACTGCCCGCTTCATGGTGTTTTCAAGTTCCCGCACATTGCCGGGCCAGGAATAGACCGACAGCAGCGAGATGGCTTCATCGGTCAGGCGTTTGGGAGAGACGGACATTTCTGCACACGAGCGCGTCAAAAAATATTGGGCCAGGTCTGGAATGTCATCACGACGCTCACGCAACGGCACCAGAGTTATCGGCACGACATTCAGCCGGTAGTACAGATCTTCCCGGAACTCCTTCTGTCGAACCTTCTCGACCAGCGCCTGGTTGGTGGCGGCCACGATTCTCACATCGACGGAAATGTTCTGGTTTCCGCCAATCCTGGTGACTTCCTGCTCCTGAAGCACCCGCAAAATCTTGGCCTGAAGGTCCAGAGGCATGTCGCCAATTTCATCCAGAAATATTGTACCGTGATTGGCCTGTTCAAACTTGCCCTGTTTTCTGTCGCCTGCGCCGGTGAATGCCCCTTTTTCTGAACCAAACAGCTCACTTTCCAGCAGGTCGCGCGGGATGGCGGCACAGTTGATCGCCACAAAGGGTTTGCCGAGGCGGCTGGAGTTGAGATGCACTGCCCTCGCCACAAGCTCCTTGCCGGTTCCGGACTCACCCTGGATCAGTACGGTAACGTCACTGTCGGCAACCTTGCCGATAGTTTTATAAACCTCCCGCATGGCCGGTGAATTTCCGACGATGTTTTTCTCGACCTGATAGCGCTCCTTGAGTTCCTGCTTCAGTGAAGTGACCTGCCCGGCAATCTCGCGGGCTCTGGAAACTTTTTCGATGATGGCATCGATCACATCCAGGTCAAACGGCTTGGTGATGTAGTCGTAAGCTCCGCGTTTCATCGCCTCGACCGCATTTTTCATGCTTGCTTCGGCGGTCATGATTACAACCAGCAGATCGCTTTTCAACTCGCGAATCTTGTCCAGCAAATCAAGCCCGCTGATGCCTGGCATTTTTATATCCAATATTGCCAGATCGTAGCAGTTGTCTTTGACCAGCTCCAGAGCCTGACGGCCATCCTGGGCCAGATCAACGGCAAACCCCTTGCGTTTGAGAGCCTTTGAAAGCACCCAGCGCATACTCTCTTCATCATCAGCCACCAGAATTCGCGTTAACGGCATAAAACCCTCTCTTTATCAGGACATCAAAAAGGGGAGCTGCAAGGCGGTTGCCCTGCCATCCCCAAAACTTATCCGCAGACTCTACTGTACCAACGGCAGCAGCACCGTAAATTTCGTACCATGCCCCGGATCCGATTCGGCCTTGATCATGCCGCGGTGTTCCAGAACTATTTTGTGGCAAATGGTTAAGCCCAAGCCGGTGCCGGTTGACTTGGTGCTGAAAAACGGGGTCCAGATATTTTCCAGATCTTCTTGAGGAATCCCGGGACCGTCATCGCTGACCTCAATCGCCACCATCCGCGAACGGCGTTCGTTCTGAGCCATCCGGTAATCGGACAGCACTCTGCTGGAAACCGTCAGACGACCATCTTCTCCCATCGCATCAATAGCGTTGCAGATCAGGTTCAGAAAAAGCCGGGTCAACATCTCCTCGTCAGCCATTATTTCAGGGATACTGGGATCGAACTGCTGGATGATTGCGATTTCCCGGCCAGCGACGGCATGTTTCTGTAGAAAGAGAATATCGCCCAGCACCTTATGCAGATTGACCGGCGCCATCTTGAGCCCGCGCGGCGAGGCCAGTTCCAGCAGCTCGCGGATAATGTGATCGATCCGCTCGGTTTCACGGATCATGACCCGGGTATAATCAAGCATTTCACTTTCCGGATCAAATTCACGCTCCAAAAGCTGGGCCGCCCCCTTGATACCACCCAGAGGATTTTTCACCTCATGGGCCAGGCCGGCCGCCAGGGTGCCAAGGGTGGAAAGCCGATCCGACTGCCGCACGGCCGCCTCAAGCTCTCGAATATAGGTGATATCCTTGAGGGTGAGAATGGCGCCGATGTTCTCGCCGCTTCCTTCCACAAGCGGGTAGCAGGTTGCCGCGACCGGAGTGATCCGCCCGGTTGAACGGACAACGACATTTTCGTGATCCGAGATGGTAATTCCGGTGCGGATTGTCTTTGAAACCATCTCCAGCAAGGTTTTTTCCTGCGCAAACAACTTTTCGAACACCGAGCCATTAGCCTGTTTTCTGGAAAAACCGGTGATTTCCTCGGCGGCCGGATTGCAGAGAGTGATCAGGCCGCTGCTGGCCACAACGATCACACCGTCCCCGACGCTGTCGATAACGGTGGCGTAATAATCATCGCGTTGTTTCTGGCTGTTTTCGTCCATATCTTATTCCGCAATCCGGCAGGAATCATCGGAAACGGCTCTAATCCTTTCTGTCAACAACAGTATGTCGGATGTCGTATGTGCCGCATTGGCGGCCCGGCGAATATCGGAAGCGCCAGCAAAACCCTTGGCATACCATCCGATATGTTTTTTCATCTCCCTGACAGCAACCGCCTCACCACAATCCTCCGTAAAGAGCGCCAGGTGGCTGACAATGGTGTCGGCCCGCTCGACGGTGGCGACCGGAGTACAGCTCCCGGAATCGGCCAGCTCAATTGCCTGTCGGAAGATCCAGGGATTGCCAAGCGCCCCCCGTGCGATCATGATGCCGTCGCAGCCGGTTTCCTGAAGCATCCGCAGGCAATCAGGAGCAGTAAAGAGATCGCCGCTCCCAAGCACCGGTATCGAAAGAGCCTTCTTCATTTCCCGGATCTTGTCCCAGTCAGCTTGGCCGGAAAACATCTGGCTGCGGCTGCGCGGATGAAGAGTGACAGCATCGCACCCCTCGGCTTCGGCAATACGCGCAACTTCAAGATAAACATCATCGCCGCAGTGCCACCCGGAGCGAATCTTGATCGTCAACGGCAAAGCAGTTGCAGCCCTAACAGCACGCAGGATAGCGGCAATTTTGAGCGGATCCTGCAACAACGCGCTCCCGGCGCCGGTCCCAACCACTTTGCGCACCGGGCACCCCATGTTTATATCCAGCAGATCTCCGTATCCTTCCACCATTCGGGCTGCCTCAGCAAGGTCTGACGGCGAATCCCCAAACAACTGGATACCGAGAGGACGGTCTTCCGCACAACTCTTCAACAGCGCCAGGGTTTTGACCCCTTCTCGTACCAGGCCATTGACGCTGACCATTTCGGTAAAGGCCAGCGCGGCGCCTTCTCTACGGCAAAGCAGACGGAAAGGAAGATTTGTAATTCCAGCCAGCGGGGCAAGCACGACGTTGTGCGCCAGGACAAGGCTACCAATAGTTAATGATTTTAGCATGATACACACTGGCGACAAATGCGGGAAGGGAAGATAACATATCAGATATGCCTAAATTTTAGGCATACTAGCACACGTTGTAAAAATGGCAAGGCTAAAATGGAAATTTTAGTTGCCAATATGGAAAAATCCGTTTTTAATGGACTCCGAAACTAGAAAGAGGAATGGGAGAAAGCAAATGTTTGGAATCGGCATGCCGGAAATGATAATTATCCTCGTAATCGCCCTGATTGTTATCGGGCCAAGTAAGCTGCCGGAGCTGGCCAAATCTCTTGGCAAAGGGCTGGCCGAATTCAAAAAAGCCTCGGAAGATTTCCAGAAGAATGTTCAGGAAGAATCACGCAAGAGTGAGGAGAAGGAAGCCGCTCCACAGCAGGTGGCAACTGCAGAAAAAGTGCATGTGGACACCACAGCCCAACCGGCACAGACCGTAACGGCTGAGAAAAAGGATAGTGCGCACTCCTAGTACCACCCCCTGCAATCATCCGGTTAAAACTACAAAACCCCGTCAATCCAGACGGGGTTTTGTAGTTTTAACATGGCGTAAATCCTAAAGATTGTTACTTTACAGCACAACCGTCTCGGTATGTTTCCCGAATACTTCCCGAAAGACGTCGGCGATCTCGCCCAGGGTGGCGTAGGCTTTGACCGCTGCCAGGATATGCGGCATCAGGTTGCCGCTGCCCTTGGCCGCTGTTTCCAGTTCTTTCAGGGTTTGTTGGACCCTGGTGTTGTCACGTCCGGTTTTCATTTCGCCCAGGGATTTCTTCTGGGAGATTTCGACCTCTTCCTTGACCTTCAACAG
>WKKS01000017.1 GCA_009684515.1 Geobacter sp. | reverse complement strand
CCCCATCGAGTCCCAGGCTGAAGTGCCTTGCAATATCCGGCAGCGTGTCCCCCTTTTCAAGGCGGATCAGAACCAATTCGCCAACAACATCATCTCCCTTTGCAACAGGAAATTCATTTTGTACGACATGTTCTTTCAATTGCCTTGGGATAACATGGTCTTCCTCATAATAAGCTCTCCTCATGGCAGTACAGCCATTGAGAGACCATATGACGATAAAAACACCCGTCAGACGAAGCATATTGGATATGGATATCAGCTCAATAATTCGGGACATTGCTTAAATAAGATCCTTTCAATACGTATGCAAAGCATAGCTGTCAAACAGTGCGACAATACCGGGTGACTACCCCGAAGTGGAAATCGTCATTGCCGCAGATTAGAATGTGATGGTACGAAAAAAGCCGGGTCGCCGAATATCTTCTGGATATTTCGGCGACCCGGCTGTCTCGGTGAGACCCTGTAGGCTTTCCGTCCCATTCTCGCGAATGGTTTAGTATTATCGTTTTATCAACGTATTTAATTGTGCTTCGCTGAAGTACATCTTTGCCCTAATGGGGCAGCATGTCAAGAATTTTTTAATAGTTGGGCAGACATGCCGTTTGTCAATCCGCATTGCAAACCATGCGGAAGGGCTAAACTCAAATTGCACACGAATCAATTCATGCGCGTGGCAATTGACCCGTCCATAATTATGTGATAGAAGTTCGCCTCTAAATCTTACGAGGATTGATATATATGACGTTACTGGAAGAGGATTTACTGGCTTCACTGAAGGAATTATTGGAAACATCTGAGGTTATGAACAGCGGCAGAAACTTTTCGGCTGATGAATTGATCAGATTTCAAAGAGCTATCGAGTGGGCGAAACGGGTCATTGAACTGGCAGAAAGCTGACCTGTCTGACTCCAGGCATGCGCTTCAACATTAAAATCAAGGAGATGACAACATGACAAAGGCAGAGTTTGTGGCAAAGGTTGCTGAAAAAACAGATTTGAAAAAAGTGGAAGCAGAGAAAGCTGTCAACGCTTTTTTGGAGACTGTTTCAGAAATTTTGAAGGCAGGCGACAAAATCAGCTTCACCGGATTTGGCTCGTTTGAGGTAAGCGAACGTGCCGCCCGGGAAGGGCGCAATCCGCAGACCGGCGAAAAAATGCAGATCAAAGCGAGCAGAGCACCACGGTTCAAGGTTGGCAAGGGCCTGAAAGACGCTGTAAACTAGTCTTATCGTTAATTTGGCAAAGAAATAGCCACATCGGAAGATGTGGCTATTTTAGTTCCTGGTAACTACAGGTGCGGCAGCAGGATCTGCATCAGCGACAAAAACAACGGCAGAGGAAGACAGTGCAGAGATACTGCTTTAGAAGTTTTTCCACCCACACCGCTGCAACACAACCACCAACCGCTCAAAATCCAGATGCAACTGCACCGCTACAGCTGCCGCCGTCACCAGATCACCACCCTTGGCGAGCATTTCCAAGCGCAGCGCAGTTTCCCTCATCTGTTCCGCTCCAACCGTCGAACAGGCTCCCTTGATAGCATGCGCCTGTTTGCGCACGCCGACGGCATCCCCGGATTCCAGCGGCACCATCAACTCGGCCAGATACCCGGGGGTGCTCGCCACAAAAATATTGAGGACATCCTGGGCCAGGACGCGGTCTTCAAGATTGCGGCGCAGATAATCTGCTTCATTGAAGACCGGCACGGCAGACGCTTCAGGCCCACTTTTTAACTTGGGAGCATTCGACTCCAGCTTACACGACTGTTCTGTACTTTCGGTTGATTCCTCCGGTGGCAGCCATTTTTCAATCAACGGAAGCAATAACGATAATTCGATCGGCTTGGATATATAATCGTCCATGCCAGCCTCGATGCACTTTTCGCGCCCCCCCTCCAGCACATTTGCGGTCATGGCAATGATTGGCATATCATTCCTGATGACCGCCACACTGGCAGAACGGATCAGCGCAGTCGTTTCATAGCCGTCCAGACCCGGCATCTGGCAATCCATCAGAATCAGATCAAAGGGGCCATTTTCCAGACATTGCAGAGCCTCATAGCCACTATCAACCAGAGTGTAGCTAAATCCGGCTTTTTCCAGCAGAGCCCCGGCGACTCTCTGGTTGGTTGGATTGTCTTCGACTACAAGTATTTTGAATTTTCTGCGGTATTCTGAAAAAGTGGCCGATTGCGCAATCACTTCGCTGGTTAGCCCGGCATCCTGAAGGCCTGATTCGTCTGCCGGATTAAGAACAAAGTGCGCAGTAAAACTGAAAACCGACCCCACCCCGACCTTGCTTGAAACATCCAGCGTCCCTCTCATCAATTCAACCAACTGCCGGGAAATGGAAAGTCCCAGGCCGGTGCCGCCGAAGCGCCGTGTGGTGGATGTATCGGCCTGCGTGAACGGATTAAAAATCAGCGGGAGTTGATCTTCAGCAATCCCGATTCCTGTATCAGTAATAGTAAAGCGAAGTATCAGCTGCTGCTCATCGCGAGAATCAACCGAGACCAGTATGGAGACACTCCCCCTTTCAGTGAATTTAACGGCATTGCTGGCCAGATTCAGCAGAATCTGACGCAATCTGGCCGGGTCTCCCCTGACGACTGACGGCACATCAGGTTCAATCTGACAGGAAAGAGCGAGTTTTTTTTCATCAGCGCTCGCCTGTAACATCGGCATCAGGTCACCGATAACATCGGCCAGATTGAAGGCAACTTCTTCCAACCCCATTCGGCGTGCTTCAATTTTGGAATAATCAAGAATGTCATTGATAATCGACATCAGATGTTTGCCGCTTTTACGGATGACCCCCACGTAGTTGAGCTGTTCATCGTTTAAGGGCGTACTGGACAAAAGGCCTGCCATGGCGATCACTCCATTCATCGGAGTACGAAGTTCATGGCTCATATTGGCCAGAAAATCGCTCTTTGCTGCGTTGGCGCGGGCCGCCTCGGCTGCCAGTTCGCTGGAGCGCTGCACCGCCTTCTCCAGATACTGGTGTGTCTCGTAAAGTTTTTCCTCCGCTTCTCTGCGATCAGTGAGATCGTTGCCGATACTCAGAACTTCCATCAGCGTCCCGTTTTTATCGTAAACCGCACTATTGCTCCAATGCATCCAGATCCGGCGGCCATCCCGCGTCATATTTTCATTTTCGTTTTCATGAAAATTAGCCGGTGATTTTATGATGTTATCTATCATCTGCCGCAAATCTCTGCCGGAGGTGTCTATTTCGGGAACTATGGTGCCGACGACTTGCTTCCCAAGCAGTTCAGATCGTTTATATCCGAAAAGAACCTCGCCATAATCGTTGATAAAAGTGATGACACCGCTCGCATCCCATCTCATGATGACCGTTCTGGCATGCTCAATCAGTTCACGGTAGTTTTGTTCGCTCCGTAAAAGAGCGTCTTCGGCCAGCTTGCGTTCGGTTATATCGTGGCAGATATGGACAGATCCGACCTGGATCCCTGCTGAATTCAACAGCGGAGTGCCCGTAATGGAGAAGTAGCCTTTCAGACGCTCAATGTACAGGTCAGCCGAATATTGTTGACCTTTTTCCGATAATAGCAGTTGCAGGCATTCCGGCGGAGGGGCTGTTGTCCCGTGCACAATTTCGTAACAGTAGCGACCAACAATCGCTTCCAGCGGCAACCCAAGCCGCTTCTGCATTGCGCGATTCACATGCACAATACTGTTATCATCCGCCAGAATATAAATCAGGTCATTTACTGAATTGAAAGTTTCCTCCCAGGTCTCTTTTGAGCGGATCAATTCTTTTCTGCACCGCTCCAGATCGGCTTCAATTCCCAGATTGGTGCGAGACAATTCATCAAAGCGCTGCTGAAGGAGGCCATAGCTGTCTCGAATATTATTCGACATTTATCCCCCCATATTTTTCCAGATTAAAATAATCCGCTGGAGCTTACCAAAAAATCCGATTATACACTACTAATAGATGCTGTGTGTCAGTTCAGTATACCGGAATGCAGACAATTCATTAATGGAATGCTTCACATCGCTTTTTTTATTGACATCAATGGAAAAGCCGTCTATATAGACGGTCTGTTTTTTTAGGATCGCTTCGGCATGGAGAGTTGTGTCTGCCAGCCAGAGTAAACATATCAATAAGATTTTAATTTTCAGCATTTTGCTGAAATAAACGGCGGTGTAGCTCAGTTGGCTAGAGCAAGCGACTCATATTCGCTAGGTCCGGAGTTCAAATCTCTGCACCGCCACCAACTTCCCGAGACGCCCTGATATTTTCAGGGCGTTTTTTTGTTATCAAACACCCATCGGTATGAAGGAGACAGGATGATACAGATAGATTTTGACAAAATGGGGGGATTAATTCCCGCAATTATTCAGGATTATCAGAATGGCGAAGTTTTGATGGTGGCCTTTATGGACAAAAAAACTCTCGACCTGACCCTGAAAGATGGCAAGACCTGGTTTTTCAGCCGTACCCGCAACAAATACTGGATGAAGGGTGAAGAGTCCGGAAACACACAGGAAGTGATGGAGGTTTTGACAGATTGTGACGCCGACACAGTTGTCATCAAAGTCAAACAGAATGGCCCGGCAGCCTGCCACACCGGCAACCGCAGCTGTTTTTATGTAAAATGGGAGAATGGCGAATGGGTGGAACATTCCAAACCGCTCTTTGATCCAAGCGAAGTATACAAAAAATAAACCATTCTATCCGGGAGATATTCTATGAGTAACATTTTAAACTTCGGCATCCCGAAAGGCAGCCTGGAGGACGCAACTGTCGGCCTGTTCAAAAAGGCTGGCTGGCAGATCAGCATATCGTCACGCAGCTATTTTCCAGCCGTTGATGACTCTGAGATGAACTGCAAACTGATTCGTCCTCAGGAAATGGCCAAATATGTGGAACGCTGCACCATCGACGCCGGCATAGCTGGACGCGACTGGGTGCGCGAGAATGATTCGGATGTGGTTGAAGTCTGCGAAATGGTTTATTCCAAGGTTTCCCGTCGCCCCGCTCGCTGGGTTCTGGTCGTCAACGCCGACTCCAAGGTTCAAAAGCCGGAAGATCTTCACGGCGCCACAATTTCCACTGAACTGGTTGGCTTTACCAAGCGCTATTTTGCCGAGCGAAACATCCCGGTCAATGTTGAGTTTTCCTGGGGTGCCACTGAGGCCAAGGTCGTTGACGGCCTGTGTGACGCCATTGTTGAAGTGACTGAAACCGGTTCAACGATCAAGGCCAACGGACTGCGCATCGTTTGCGAACTGATGGAATCAGTGCCGGTGCTGCTGGCCAGCAAATGCGCCTGGGCCGATCCCTGGAAGCGAGAGAAGATCGAGCAGATCGCTACCCTGCTAAAATCGTCACTGGCGGCCGAAGGAATGGTCGGATTGAAGATGAATGTCCCGGCCGACAAGATAGCCGCGATTACCGATGTCCTTCCAAGCCTTAAAAACCCGACCGTATCACACCTCTACAACTCGGACTGGCTCTCGATAGAAAGCATCCTGTCTGAGAAAGAAGTGCGGCGGGTCGTGCCGGAACTGCTTAAGCTGGGCGCCGAGGGTATCATTGAGTATCCGCTTAACAAGATCATCTAGAAGAGAAATACCGCTGGCACTCCCGCGGTGAAGGATTGAACAGGTATGATGTTAGACAAGATTGAAGAACTGGAGCGCCGCTATCAGGAACTGGAGGCGCTGCTCTCCGACCCGTCGGTCATCTCCAACCAGCCGGAGTTTCGCAAATTTTCCCGTGAACATTCCGACCTTACCGATCTTGTTACGGCCTATCGCCGCTATCGCAAGGTATTGGGCGAGATTGAAGAAAACCGGGAGATGCTGGCTGATCCGGACATGAAAGAGATGGCTGAGGAAGAGCTGAAGTCGCTGGAAGCCGAACAGAATCAGCTGGAGGCTGATATTCAGCTCCTGTTGCTGCCAAAGGATCCCAACGACGACAAGAGCGTCATCCTGGAGATCAGGGCCGGAACCGGCGGCGACGAATCAGCCCTGTTCGCAGGTGACCTGTTCCGCATGTACTCGCGCTTTGCCGATGCCAACCGCTGGCGGGTGGAAACGATCTCTGCTTCCGAATCGGAGCGGGGCGGCTACAAGGAAATCATTGCCTCGGTTGAGGGCGAAGGGGTCTTCGCCAAGCTCAAGTACGAGTCCGGCACGCACCGCGTACAGCGTGTGCCGGAAACCGAAGCCCAAGGTCGGATTCATACCAGCGCCTGCACGGTCGCAATTATGGCCGAAGCGGAAGATGTGGACATAGAAATCAGATCTGATGACCTGAAAATTGATGTTTACCGTTCATCCGGCGCTGGCGGCCAGCATGTCAACACCACCGACTCGGCCGTGCGCATCACCCACCTTCCGACCGGAACTGTCGTGGCTTGCCAGGAAGAGCGCAGCCAGATAAAAAACCGCGCCAAAGCCATGAAAGTTCTTAAAACCCGCATCATGGACACCATGATTCAGGAGCAGAACTCCAGGCTGGCGGCAGACCGCAAGCAGCAGGTCGGCTCCGGCGACCGCTCGGAACGGATCCGCACCTACAACTTCCCGCAGGGTCGCATGACCGATCACCGCATAGGATTGACGCTATATCGCCTTGATTCGATTATGGCCGGGGATATTTCCGAAATTACGGATGCCCTGAGGGCACATTACCAGATGGAGGCTCTCAAGGCACAGAGCGAGGGATAGTCCTGCCAAATGACTGGAATGCATCCTCACATTCTTGACAACTATCGACAGCTACTGAACAGGATTGACGCACTCTGCAGCGCAATTCAGGCCTCACTGGGCGATCAGATCACCTGTTCGGAGGGGTGCAGCTCCTGCTGCACCTCCATTACGCTGTTCCCGGTGGAAGCGGCGGCCCTGCGAAGTGCATTGGAGCAGATGCCGGAGCAGGATGCTGAAACAATCTTGGATCATGTCGACAGACAGCGGGACGGCGAGCGCTGCCCGCTGTTATCCAACCACCGCTGCCTGCTTTATAATGCCCGACCGATTATCTGCCGGACCCACGGTCTCCCGATTATCTACACGGAAGACAACCTTCGCAAAAGCGACTGCTGCCCACTCAACCTGAATGAAGCCGAATCGGTCAGCGGTGCCAGCGTGATCGACCTCGACAAACTCAATCAACTGCTTGTGGCAGTCAACTCACTTTACCTCTCCCAGGCTGAAATAGTTGAAACCGCTGATCGAATCTCCATCGCAGAAGCGCTCATCAAACGATAAGCCCGCCGACAAGGGCAGCCAACTCGCACAACCTTACACCTCAGCAAAACTGCATTTCAGAATCAAAACCTTCCCTTGAATCAAAAGAAACCAAACCGACAACTCACTTTCCTTCTCATTTATCAGATCCAGCACTGTTACCAGACCGGCGCAAGCCGCTAATCACCTGAACTACATACTAATTCACTCAATTATAAAAAAATAATTGAATAATTCTATTTACTTCAATATCATGTACTCATTCAAATTAAGTTTACGCAATATCTAGTCTTCTGCCACTGAACGAAAGGAGGAATGATATTTTCAATCAACCAACTGCAAGGGGATTGTCAAAATGCCGTATTAAAACACCTTGCAGCAAGGCGCACCCATAAAAAGGAGCCAGACGCAACACGAGCTCCGTTCAAGAAAGGAGAGTAAGCGTATGAACCCCTACGACCCCACTTCGCCATCAGCAAACGAAACTGTTTACCCCGAATACGAATGGAGCCTGGAAGATGTGTCCCAGACAACAGCTTCCGTAGCCGCTGTCGCGCCACGCCCTAACGCCTCAATCCGCCGCCTCCCGTTACAACCGATCATGCCCATTAAACCGATCATGCCTGTCAAACCGATTTTGCTTAAAAATCCGGTCAGCGGGCGTTACCGGGCCACAACCGGCAGCTGGATTCTGGAGCTGCGCGTAGACGTCGATCGCACTCGCCCAATGCAGCGGGTCAGCGGAGATTTTTTCCACGTCAGCGGCGCCACGACATCCTACTTCGGTTCATTCCGGGTCGAGTCTCCAACAGTCACCTTTACCTCAACCACAGCCACCATCGTCGGAACAGGCAGTTACTCCTATAGCACTTCATATCCAAAGGTTCAGATTACAATTCCGCGCACAACCATTTTTCAGACTCCGGCAGCCGCCACGCTTCAGTTCATCTCCCTTGCAAATGCTCCCGGCGCCCAGTACGTCTGCGCTTTTGAATCCCGCTATTTCCGCACTGTTCAGTATGAGCAGGATTACGAGCAGGGCGTTACGCTTTTTTCGTCCTATAACACCGGCTCCCTGACTTCCGGCGGTGCAGCTCGCAACCTCTCCGTATCCGCCTCATACGCCGAAGCCGGGATCGAAATGCAGATGGCCGGTACAACCACCTCGATCCCGACCGCCGAGGCGGGCAGCAACCTGAAATGGAGCAACAGCGAGCTTCATGCGGCTATGGTCAACCATTTCAGCCTCTGGCAAGACATCCCTCAATGGAAGGTCTGGATGTTCGGCGCATATGCCCATGAAACCGGGCCGGGACTCTATGGCATCATGTTCGACCAGCAGGGCAAGCAGCGCCAGGGGTGCGCCACCTTCCACCAGGGGATCGGCGGCAGCAGCGCGGATAAACTGAGACTTCAGCTTTACACCTACGTCCATGAACTCGGACACTGCTTCAACCTTCTCCATTCCTGGCAAAAGTCATACGCCGTACCCGCTGTGCCAAACCGCCCAAGCGCACTGTCATGGATGAATTATCCCTGGAACTTCCCGGGCGGGGCGACCGCTTTCTGGAACGCATTTCCCTTCCAGTTTGATGACCAGGAAGTGCTCCACCTGCGCCACGCCTACCGGGATGCCGTCATAATGGGAGGCAACAACTTCGCCAGCGGCTCCGCGCTCGAGTCCCTGGTCAATCCACAGGCCTTTGCCGAACCGTTGATCGATAACTCGGGACTCAAGCTTGAGCTGGAATCTCCCAAAAACTTTGCCTTGGGCGAACCGGTAGTACTGGACATCAAGCTCAGCAGCACCGATTCGCGCGGCAAATCAGTCAACGCTCATCTGCATCCAAACATGGGTCTGGTTCAGATCGGCATCCGCAAACCGGGCGGACAAGTCGTAATCTACGAACCGCTGATCGAGCATTGCGTCGCCTCCGAAATGGTCAAACTGGACGAAGCACAACCTGCCATTTACGAAAGCGCCTACATCGGCTTCGGCAAAGACGGCTTCTACTTTGATCAACCCGGCTCCTACCAGGTTCGGGCCTCCTACATGGCCATGGACGGTTCGGAGATTATTTCCAACATCCTCTCCCTGCGGGTCAGTTCTCCCCACAACAAGGCGGACGAAGATGTGGCGGATCTGTTCTTCGGCGATGACCAGGGATCCCTTTTGTACCTGCTAGGTTCCGATTCTGATTCACTGCAAAGCGGCAACGACGCCTTCGACCTGGTGATTGACAAACACGGCAAGCATCCCCTGGCGGTCTACGCCAGACTTGTCAAAGGAATCAACGCCGGCCGCGGGTTCAAGAGCATCACCGCTGACAAGAAAATGGTTGTCCGTGAAACCCAGACCGAACAGAGCGTCAAACTGCTCAGCAGCGTAGTTGACTCCAGTGAGGCAGGCAATGGCGTGGACAACATCACGCTCAACAGGACCATGCGGGCACTGGCAAAAGTCCACAAAAAAGCCGGCAAAGACAAGGCTGCCAAAGAAACCATGGATCGCATGGTAAGCATCTTCACTAAAAAAGGGCTGAAACCACGTGTATTACAGACCATTCAGGCCGATGCGATTGCGGCATTGGAAGAATAGCGAACAGCCTTAAAATCTGATTATTGAGGAGCAGACATGCCGGTCCCCCAGTTATCCATCACACTTAGCTCTACTTCGGAGAGCTGGAGGGTCGGCGACCTCATCCAGGTCGGCGTTGAGGTTCGCAACATTTCAAAAGCCCCTGTATGGGCCATCGGAGTGCTGGATGGTTCCGAATCCGGTTTTCGCTACCCGCACTACCTGCCTCTGATTACCGGACCAAAGCCGCTGCCAGCGACAGAGGAAGCGCCCTGGTGCGGCAACGTTGCACCGTTATTGCTGAGCGACTTCCGCCAGCTGTTGCCCGGAGAGGGATTTGATCCGGGAAAACCGGCCGGGGATGCGGTCGGGCTCCCGCTGGTTGCGTTCCAGAATTTCCGCCCTGCCACGCCCGGCCATTACCAGCTCAGCGTCATTTACGACAGCAGCTGCGAATCAGACAGGGAGTGGCTTGGGATGACCGGCTACCCGGGAGAAGACAGGGTATTGCAGCAACTGACCCTGGTACCGCGCCTGCTGATGCGGTCAAACCTGTTGACATTGAAAGTAACGTAGTCACCCAGAGAGTGGAGATTGTCATGAACAGTGCTGAATGCAACCTTAGTGAACTTGTTACCGTTTATGATCTGGCCATACGGGCTTATGAAGAGCAATACAGCAGCCTGCAGGGCGCAGAGGCTACTTTCGGGGACTGCGCAGACAAGGATCTAATGCCGCCTCACGATGGCATTCACACGGGATATGAGCGCCAACTGCAGGCAATTCGGGACGGGCTGGCTGCTTTCCAGGCGGAACGGCCGCATTTCGCAGCCGGTCAGGGCGGCAGCCGGGAACAGCACATTGCGGAATGGCGGGCTTATCTGCAAGGACTTCTCTACGAAAACAACGAACTGATCTACACGCTTGAAGACGCCATCAGCCGGGGATAACTCCAACATCGCACTCATCAGGAGATTATCCATGCTGAAGAAAGGGGGCCGACGAGATACCATTAGGTGCAGTCAAATTGAACAAACTGACTTACAGGAAATTTCAAGAAACGGAGGACTTTTGCGATGAATCCAAACGAAAAGCAAGGATGTTGTCAGACACCGGAAGAGCAGGCCTACCAGCAGGGCCTGGCCGATGCTGCCGCCGCCCACGGAAACGGGAACGATTCCGTTACCGAAGCCTATTACCAAGGGATGGCCGATTACGAGGCTGCCATGACCGCCCAACAGGGGACTTCTGGGGGAGAGTGCTGTGACAGTGGCGGCAGTGACCCTTACAGTGATGCTTACTACCAGGGCATGGCCGACTATGAGGCGGCTCTGTCCGGACAGCAGGGTTACCAGGATTGCGGGTGCAGCGAAGGAAGCGATCCTTACAGTGAAGCCTATTATCAGGGAATGGCCGATTACGAGGCCAGCCTGACGAATCAGGCAGACAGCTCGTCCTATGGCGCAGCCTCCTCTGATCCGGTGACGGACGCCTTTAACCAGGGCTACGCCCAGGGCTACGCCGACGGTCTCGCTGCCCAGGCCGGCCAGGGAGCCTACGATCAAAGCGGCTATGATTCAGCAACTGAAGCCTATTATCAGGGACTGGCCGGGTACAGCCAGCCGACCGCCCTGATTCCGCCCATTAGGCCACCGTTCCGGCCGCCGTTTCCGCCGCCTTTCCGGCCGCCCGTCAAACCACCGATCAGGCCACCGGTTCGACCGCCTTTCAGGCCGCCAATCGTACCGTTCAGACCTCCGATTGTGCCGTTTAAACCACCGGTCGCACCGCCGATCAGGCCGATAGGGCCACCGTCCGGGCAACCGATCCAACCGGGACGCGGACTGGATGCGCTGATTCCGTTCCCGCCACCGATACTTCCTCCGGTGCGGCCGCCTGTACTGCCGCCGATCAAACCGCCGGTCAGGCCGCCAGTACGCCCACCGGTACTACCTCCGGTGAAACCACCGGTCAGGCCACCTGTCAGGCCGCCGATCGTACCGTTTAAACCGCCGATCGTGCCTTTCCGGCCGCCAATCGTTCCGTTCCGGCCGCCAGTTGCGGCGCCGATCGGACCTCCTATTTTACCGGCTCCGATAACACCGCAGAAACCGGGACAGTAGATTTAATCATCTGAAAGCAGGTTCGCCGCATGGCGAACCTGCAACTCTGCGGCGTTCCGGAGCCGGTTTCCGGAGCGCCGCCTTTTTATACGAATGGCTCAGGGAGAGTCCATGACCAGAGATATCAACAGGGACGTCAGAACCAAAAACAAGACCCTTAACCAGTGGGAACAGTTTTTCAACAAACACTCCCTGGCATCCTACCCGACCCACATCCAATTCCCGACCGGAACCCGCTGCAACCTGAAATGCCGTTTCTGTACCGAACGCGAAGGGGCGGCCGGCGAAGCCTACGGCTACAAGGATTTAAGCTACGAAGAGTTCCTTTCCACAGTCCGTCTTCCGGGATGGAATCAAGCTCTGCACAGCATTTCAACCATAGCTCTTTACGGCTGGGGAGAACCGCTCTTCAACCCGGATTATTCCAGAATTTTTGATTACCTGGCGGAACATTACCCCTGGCTGGGAATCAGTATTTCCACCAATGGCGTCCTTTTTGACAAAAGCTGGAGCGAGCGTTTCATGTCCCTGACCAACGCGGACATCAACGTTTCGATCAACGCAGCCACCGGCGGGACTTATAAGTGGCTGATGGGAAACGATCAATTCGATCGGGTTGTCAATAACATGCGGATTTTGGGGGAGCTGCGCCGGGCCTCCAAAGAACGGTCACCGACAGTGACCTTCTCCTATGTCGTCACCACCGCCAACATCCGCGAATTGCCGCAGTTCATCGATCTGGCCGCCGACCTTAATGTTGATACGGTTGTCGTGCAGGATATTATGTCCCTCAGTGAAGAGGCCATGCGCCTTTCACTCGCCAATCAGCCATATCTGGCACGGCAGATGTTCGCCGCCGCCAGCGCGCGGGCCAAAGCCCGCCGAACGCGTCTTTCTTTCGTCTCGTTTGAAACCCATTCAGAAAACTATTTCCCCACCACCGCTGAGGCGGGGAATTTTGATGCCTGTCCTGATTCCGGAAGTTATGCGGCAACAGAGAGCCCGGTCCCGTCGCCATACCGGCTGCAAACCGACTGTTTCGACCCCTGGGAACGGTTCATGATCCGGGTGGACGGCGAAGTATTCCCCTGCTGCCGGTACCAAAGCCACGGTGATTGTTCGCTTGGCAATATTTTCCGGCAAAGTTTCCAGGAAATCTGGGACGGAGCACCCTACCAGACCTTGCGACGGGGGGTTAATTCGCCGCATCCGCCGCCGGTCTGCGCCATCTGCCCTCGAAAATCGGGTCTTGATTAACAGGATATTTATTCAAGGAGCTCTGGTATGAAAAAAGTCCTGCTGATAACCATGCCATTCGGCACAACTGTGCATGCTTCCATCGGCCTCAGCCTGCTCAAGGCGGCACTGCAGCAGAATGGCGCGGCATGCGATATCCGTTATTTCAATCTTGATTTTGCAGCGATGGTCGGGCGTGACCGCTACGAAGACATCTGCGAATGCCAGGGAGACAAAACCCTTCTGCGGGAGTGGCTGTTTGCCCGCGATGTTTTCAATGATCGGATTCCTGCGGAGCGGGAATACATGGATTACCTGAAAAGGCTGTTCGGCGGTCAGCAGGAATCAATCGACTACATCGACTCGCTGACCAAACTGCGAGAGTATGTGCAGCCGTTTCTTGACTCCTGTCTGGAACAGGTTAACTGGGAAGATTACGACATCGTCGGCTTCACGACCATGTTTGAGCAGAACCTTCCTTCAGTGGCACTGGCCAACCGGATCAAGCAGCGCAACCCGGAGACCGTCATCATTTTCGGAGGGGCCAATACGGAGGGGGAGCTGGGGCTTGAGCTGCACCGCGCCTTTCCTGTGATAGACTACATCTGCTCCGGCGAGGCAGATCTCACACTTCCAAAACTGGTCAAAAGGATCAGGGAGCGACAGCCGTTTGGTGATCTGGCCGGAATTGTCTACCGCACCCCTGAAGGGTCGGTTGCCACAGGGGGTGAAGCCTTCATCACCGACCTGAGCCTGCTCCCCTACCCCGATTACGACGATTATTTTGCCCAAATAGCACGAATGCCGGCAGATTTCATCATGTCCCGGCCAAGTTCCGGCTCACCTCCCGGACTGCCGATGGAAACCTCGCGAGGCTGCTGGTGGGGAGCCAAGTCACAATGCCTGTTTTGCAGCCTCAATCGCGGCACTATTTCCTACCGCAGCAAAACTCCGGAGGCTGCTCTGGCAGAGATGGAGTATCTTGGCGAACGCTATCAATCCAACGAACTGTTCATGGTCGATAACATCCTCGACATGAACTATTTCAAGAATCTGCTGCCGGAGCTGCAAAAGCGGCGACCGCGTCTGTCGCTCTTTTACGAAACCAAGTCGAATCTGAGCAGAGAGCATCTCCGCGCCATGCGGGACGCCGGAATCACCATGATTCAACCCGGCATTGAGAGCCTCAACAGCCATGTCCTCAAGCTGATGCGCAAAGGAGTAACTGCTTTACAGAATATTCAGCTACTGAAATATTGTGCCGAATTCTCAGTTTTCCCGGGCTGGAGCATTATTACCGGTTTCCCCGGTGAAACGCGCCAGGATTACCGGGAACTTCTCGATCTGCTGCCGCGACTGGCTCACCTTCCTCCCCCAAACGGAAACTCGCCCTTCTCCCTGCAGCGTTTCAGCCCGTTCTTTGCTGATCCGCAACGGCACGGGATCAAGAACATCCGCATCGAAGAGGTCTATCGTTATATTTTCTCGTTTCCGGAAGAGCAGCTGTACCGGATGGCCTACTATTTCGACTTCGATTATCAGGACGAAAATGCCACTCCGGCCATTGACGAAAAGCTCTCCGAAGCGATCCAGTTTTGGCGGAGCTCTTACGAAAACGGAGCCTCGCTGACCTGCACATACACTTCGCCAACATCCATGATCATCAGCGACACGCGGCCGGATTCCGCCACCGCCAGCCTGCCGCTTGATCAGCCCCAGACTGTTATCTACGGGTTTTGCGACCGGATCCGCACACTGGATGAGATTGTGTCCAATTTAAAGGATTCATTGCCGTTGCAGGCGGTTCGCAGCAGAGATGTGGCGGATTTCCTGAACGATATGGTGTCAATCGGCCTGATGGCCAGGGAAGAGCAACGCTACTTGAGCCTTGCGGTGCCTCGCGATCCGGCTCAGCCGGGCAGCTATGGTTTGGCCGGAGAAGAAGGGGAATATCATGTCCGATAAGAAACAATACCTGATTGGGTATAGCCGTGGAGCTGTAATGCCCAAGGGGCTTGAATTACTGGTCGATTCCCTGGAGGCGGGTTCCTCGGAAATAGTGACAATCCGCAAGCTGGCCAGCGGACAACGGGTTGTAAGTATGGATGCTGAAACCGCAGTCAATCTGGCCTCAAAACATCCGGATCTGGCAATAGAGGAGGATCGGGAACTACAGCTTTTTTCTTCGATGCCCGGCCTGCCGCCACTGGTTCCTACAGGCAAACCGGTCGTCGTCAGCTTCGCGGTTAATGACGCCCAAAGCGGTGAGCCGATCCCGGAAGCGACGGTTTTCTGCGTCAGCGGCCAATTCACCTACAAGGGGGGGACCAACCGCCAGGGCCTGGCCAAAGTAACAATCCCCGAGCTGCTTCCGATCAGAGTGATCATATCGCCACGGGATACCCACTGGTCGCGGATACTCGACGAAATGCCCGCCAAAGCCGGTTTGAAAATACAGACATCCCTGCAGCCAATTCCGCTCAAAGGAAAATACAGCTGGGGGCATGCCGCCATGGGTTTGCCGCGCATCGGCGATCTGTTCAGCGGGGCGGGAATTAAAATCGCTGTCATAGATTCGGGAATAGCACGGCACGAGGATCTCAAAACTGTCGGCGGACACAATACGCTGGATGGCCGGTTCGGTTCGGCCTGGGACAAGGACGAAGCTGGGCATGGGACACACAGCGGCGGCATCATAGCTGCCGCCAGCCAGCGACTGGGTGTTCGCGGCGTGGCGCCAGGGGCGGAAATCCACTCGCTCAAGGTTTGTCCGGATGGCAGATTCAGCAATCTACTGGAAGCGATCAACTGGTGCATCGACAACTACATTGACGTCATCCAGATGGGACTGGGGAGTCAATATCCCTCAGAGCAGATTGACCTGGCCCTTGCCGAAGCAGCCGCACACGGCATCACCTGTGTGGCTGCAGTTGGCAACGACAGCGGAGCGGTCGCCTATCCGGCGTCAAACCCGAATGTCATAGCAGTTTCGGCAATCGGCAGAATCGGTACCTTTCCGGATCAAAGCGCCCACAGCCTCAGAATAACAGGGCGGATCGGGCGCGACGGAAAATCATTTTTCGCCGGATTTTCCAACTTCGGTCCGGAAGTCACCGTTTGTGCTCCCGGGGTGGCAATTCCGGCCACTGTGCCGACCGGCTACGCCGCCTGGGACGGAACTTCCACGGCAGCCGCCTTCGTTGCCGGTTTAGCCGCGCTGATCCTGGACGCTTTCCCGGAAATCCGGACCGGTGATTACAAGCAGCCTCAGTATGTACTCGAAATCATAAAAAGTTCCGCAACAGATTTGGGGCTGCCGGGTGAGTTACAGGGCGCCGGATTGATAAATGCGGAACGGGCGCTGGGCGCCGCACTTGCCAGGCGCAGGCAGGAAATAGATTTTCAGAGTGCGGGTAGAAAACAGCTGGAGTCACTATTGGATCAAGCGAGGAAGTGCCGTGAAGAAATCAAGTCGGCAATTGCAGGATTGGAAACTTTTTGAACTTGGATACTTTAACCGGGCAGGCGGCAAACGCCCTAATTCAAGCTGGCGATATAGCTGCGGACACCTTCCATAATGCCTTCGGCAACCATCTGCTGATAAGCGGCGTCTTTCAGGCGCAACTCCTCCTGGGCGTTGGAAAGAAAGGCGGTTTCGACCAGAATGCTCGGCATTGTGGCTCCTACCAGGACGTAAAAGGGACCCTGTTTGACGCCCAGATTTTTGACATCGCTGTAATGTGAGCGAAGTTTCTTGTGCAGCGTTTTTTGAACATCTTCAGCCAGATGGGCAGAGTCGTTCAGCTTGTAGTTGGCCATCAGGTCAAACAGGATTGCCTGCAGCACGCTGACCTTTTCCAGTGAAGTACCGTTTTCCTTGGCCGCCAGCTGGGCCACCTTGTCGGTCTTGGCCAGGTTCAGGTAATAGGTTTCGATACCGGCAGCCGCACGGTTGGGAGCGGCATTGGCGTGCACCGAAACGAACAGGTCGGCATTAACCTTGTTGGCAATTGCGGTGCGCTCCTCCAATGGGATAAAGACATCGGTGGAACGGGTCATAACCACATCCAGACCAAGTTCTTCCTTCAGCAAAGCCCGCAACTTGAGACCGATTGACAGCACCACATCTTTTTCCATGACGCCGCTCGGCCCGACAGCCCCCGAATCATGACCGCCATGCCCCGGGTCAACAACGATGCGGCGGATTTTTGAGATGGTCGTTTTTTTATGGTGTTTCACCTTTTTTTCCACAACCGGAGCCGGTTCTTCCTGTTTCGGAATGACCAGTCTTTCCGGCATGCTGCTGATGGACTCTTCCACGCGGGATATTTCGGTCCGCCGTTCGCCCCGCACATCTATGATCAGGCGCGACGGCTCTGACAGCGGAAACACCTTGAAATCCTTGATGTTCTCGGTATCCAGCACAACCCTGACCACATCCGGCTTATACTGGCCGACCCGCGCCCCTTTCAACAAACCGTCACCGATCGTTATATCCTTAACCCCTCGGCCAAGCCGGGTGTGGTTCAGGTCGATATAAACACGACCCGGCACACCCTGGCTCCCCCGGCCGAGTTCGTGGGTTTCCCAGGTAACGTCCCGGTCCAGCTCAAGAGATATCCGGGTGTAATCGGGGTTCGACCAATGTTTCATTTCGTTGAGAGTTGCGGGGGTGCGGATTGACGACGATGTCTGCTCGTTTAAAACCGCTTTTTTCTTGCTGCTGGCAAGCGTCGGCAAGGGAAGCAGCAGAACGGCAATCAACATGCATGCAAATATGTACAGGTATCTATTCATAGGATCGCTTTTTGTATCATAAAAATCTGTCCGTAAAAGGAACTTGTCTGTTTAGCAGATTTTTCGCTATTTAACAACAATTGCCGTAATTTTAAATGGTTGACAATCAGTGAATAAAGTTCATGTAGGTTTTGGCTTCTCTCTCCGGCGGAGTAACGGCGCCTTTTCCGTTTTCAACCAGTTTCAGCAGCCACGCCATGTTTTTACCCAACACCCGCATGATCTGCACCCCCTCCAGATCCTGGACCGCCTCTCCCGGGCGGGTCCCATGAATCACATTCCAATAATTGGAAGACGGCAGCAGCATCTCGGAATAAAGCAGGTAATTATTGAGCTGGTCAAAAGTCGGCAGACCGCCGGAACGCCGCACAGCGACCACCGCTGCCCCGACCTTGTGCCGCAGCATGCTGTCGTTGACGCCGGTCACATAAAAGGCCCGATCCAGAAACGACTTCATGGCCCCGCCCATGGCGGCGTAATGGACAGGAGAACCAAGAAGGATCCCGTCCGCCTCCTTCATCTTCTGAATCCAGGTGTTGACCTCGTCACCAGGCAGCACGCATTGCTGGTTTCTGATCTTAAAGCACTGGCCACAGGCAACACAGCCCCTGACGGCTTTATTACCGACCTGGACAATTTCCGTTTCTATACCTTCGTTTTCAAGTTCTGCGGTAACCATTTTTATGGCATGCCAAGTGTTGCCTTCACTGTTGGGACTTCCGTTAAACGCCAGCACTTTCATGTTTTTTCCTCCCGTATTGTTGGTAAGCTGCAAACATTTCGCTCAATCACCCAGCAAATCCAGATCGGCAATCACCGGGCGGTGGTCGGAGGCTTTGTAGGTGCCGACCCAGCTTCGCCGTGCCTGAAAGTGCGAACTCAGCATGATGTGGTCGATCCGCATCCATGAAAATGTGAACATCGGCAGCCGGTGCTGAAGCAGAAAATGGCCGTAGGTGTAGCCGTATCCCTTTCCGCCTTCGTCAAAGGCGTCGTGCAGACCAACCTCCCGGAGTGTTGCGCAGACCCGGGAGGCATCCGGTGAATTCAGGTCACCGGCGACAATAACCGGCCCCTTTTCCTGACGGATATGTTCCCGCAGGGCTTGCGCCTGAATGAAGCGCACATCAACATTATTTTCAAAGCGCTGGACGGCTCCCGGCAAATACCCCGGCTTCCTTTTTACCACGCGCAACGCATTCAGTCCCTGCCGGGGACTTTCCAGATGAACATTGTACAGTGCGACGGCTGTCCCGCCGATCTGCAACTGACTCCGCACACAGGTTTCCCTCCCTCCAGGATAGGGAAGAGGCAAAACCTTCAATTCACCCAGCGGAAGTCTGCTTGCTATGACAAACTGTCCATAAGAGCGGATATTCCAGCCTCTGAAATAATCCTTGAGTGAGCCGTCCAGAACTCCACCGGCATCCTGAAGCAGCACAACAGCCGGATGATTCCGGTCGATATCGTCCATGAGTTCGAGATGCGCAAACTTATCGTGTGTGCCGTACTTTACATTCCAGGTCATCACCCGCAGCGGAAGACTGCCACGCGATTCACCCAGCGTATGCGATGGCCAGCAGAACCCCATCAGCGGCCCCGCCACCCAGACAACGCCCAGCAGAGGGACCCAAGACCACTTGCGGGCAAATTTGAATGTCAGCGGCGCAAGCAGTATTCCGGGAAGAGCCCATACCGCCTGGGGCAGATACAGGTTAAAGGCTCCCGGCCACCAGTTGTCCGCACCCAGTTTGTTCATAATTGTCAGCACGACCAGGATTGCCGCGTAGAGCAGGAGGAGGGTCAACAGCCAGACTGGCATTTTCCGATGTGGCTTGGTAGTCATTGCAGCGACTCAGATCATCCGCTTCAGCTCATCCAGCAGATTGAGCGCTTCCAGCGGAGTCAGAGCGGCGATATTGAGTTTCTTCAGGCGTTGCCGCAATTGGTCCTCATTGGCCTCGAACAGCGAGAACTGGCGCAGATCCTGCTTCGGCTGGCTTTTGCGGCTCTTGGCCAGACGCGGCGCACCCTCCTCGAACTCGCCGCTTTCCAGGTTCTGCAGGATTTCCTTGGCACGTTCGATAACATCGGAAGGCATCCCCGCCAACCGGGCCACCTGGATACCATAAGAGTGCGAAGCTCCACCGGGAATAATGGTTCTCAGGAAGATGACCTGATCGTTCCATTCACGGACCGCCACGGTGTAGTTTTTGATCCTCTCGCGGGTGGTCGCCAGCTCGGTCAGTTCGTGATAGTGAGTCGCAAAGAGCGTCCTGGCACGGCAGGAGGGGACATCATGGATGTATTCAGCAACCGCCCAGGCGATCGAGACACCGTCAAAGGTCGAGGTCCCGCGACCGATTTCATCCATTATGATCAGACTTCGGGGTGTAGCGTTGCGCAGAATACCGGCCGCTTCCATCATCTCCAGCATAAAAGTTGACTGGCCGCGGGCCAGGTTGTCTCCGGCGCCGACCCGGGTGAAAATCCGGTCGGCGATGCCGATCCGGGCCACTGCAGCCGGTACGAAACTCCCGGCCTGGGCCATCAGGCAGATCAGCGCCACCTGGCGCATATAGGTCGATTTACCGGCCATATTGGGGCCGGTGATCATCAGCAACTGGTTGCTCTCCGCATCCAGCAGGGTATCGTTCGGGACGAACCTTTCCCCAAGATTCATCGCCTCAATTACCGGATGACGCCCTTCGCTGATACTTATGACATCCGATTCATCCACAAGCGGCTTGCAATAGTTGCGTTCTCCGGCTACCAAAGCCAGTGAAATCAGGACATCCAGACTTGCCAGGGCATCGGCGGTGCGGGCAATGCGGGCGGCCTGGCAAGCCACCTGCTCACGAATCTCCTGGAACAGGGTGTATTCCAGATCGCAGATGCGGTCTTCAGCACCCAGCACCTTTTCCTCGTAGCTTTTCAGCTCCTCGGTGATGTAACGCTCGGCGTTAGCCAGAGTCTGGCGGCGGACATAATCAGCCGGCACGGAAGCCAGATTGCTTTTGGTAATTTCGATTGAGTAGCCGAAAACCCGGTTGTAGCGGATTTTCAAGGTCGAGATGCCGGTTCTGGCCCGTTCCTGGGCCTCCAGCCGAGCGATAAACCCCTTCCCTTCGCTGCTGATCGAGCGTAACTCGTCCAGTTCGGCATTGTAACCGGCCGCAATAATGCCACCCTCGCGCAGCGAGAAGGGGGGTGTCTCCACAATCCCGGCCGCAATCAGTTCGCGCAGATCGCCAAGCGGATCAACGGAGACTGACAATGAGCGGAGCAGCCCGGATTGAAACTGTGAAAAACGCCCCAGCAACTGCGGCAGGTGAATCAGTGAATCATGCAGGGAACGCAGGTCGCGCCCACCGGCGCTGGCCATGCCTATGCGGCCGTTCAGCCGCTCCAGATCGGCAATGTTTTTCAACTGTGCCGCCAGTTGTTCGCGAGCATCGGGCGATTCCAGCAATTCTTCCACGGCATCCAGCCGCTGCCTGATCGGCTCGACCCCGACCAGCGGATAGCTGAGCCACTGTTTCAGCCGTCTTGCCCCCATGGCAGTGCCTGTGCGGTCCAGGCAACCGAGCAGAGAACCGTTCCGCTTCCCCTCGGCCATGCTGGCGGTAATCTCCAGATTGCGGCGGGTGGCCGGATCAAGGGCAAGATGTTCGTTGCGCTGCTGGACGCGGATATCACGAATATGCGGCAAAGCGGACTTGCGGTTCTCGCGCAGGTAATACAGGGCAGCGGCGGCGGCCAGCAGCGCCTGCGGAAAATGTTCCAGTCCAAGCGCCTCAGGCGATGCAGCCTGGAAATGGCCGCATAACTGTGCCGCAGCGTAATCCCGGTCATAGACCCAGGCCGGCGCACGGGAGATGATCCGCTCCGCCAGAAAAGCACGCAGTTCAACCGGCAGGTTTTCCAGCTCCAGATCATCCGACAGCAAAATTTCGCGGGGATTTATACCGACCGCTTCGGCCAGCGCAGCATTGACACCGGCCAACTCAGTCACCCGGAACTCACCTGTGGAGGCATCCAGAGTGGCGCACCCCCAGACATCGGCTGCACTTTGCGACAGCGCCAGCAGATAGTTATTTTCCCCGGGAGTCAGGCTTTCGGTCTCGATCAGCAGGCCGGGGGTGACGACCCTGACGACTTCGCGCCGCACGATTCCTTTGGTCTGCTTGGGATCTTCGACCTGTTCGCAAATCGCAACCTTGTAGCCGTTTTCGATCAGCTTGGCCACGTAGGGTGCGGCCGAGTGGAAAGGAATCCCGCAAAAGGGTATTTCATCGCCGCTCCCCTTGTTGCGGGATGTTAACGCAATATCAAGAATCCGGGATGCCAGCAGCGCATCATCCAGAAACATTTCGTAAAAATCCCCCATGCGGAAGAAGAGTATCGCATCGGGGTAACCCGACTTTATCTCGAGGTACTGCCGCATCATCGGGGTATGCTCTGCCATAGTGGTAAAACCTTTCATTGATCCGTATTGCGATTTGCCGTTGTACCATACGGTATCTGGCATTTCAAGGCGCAGCGGGATGGACACCAAAGAAGTCGGGAGAAACTGATTTGTGTTCCGACTAAACGATGATATTATTATCGATCAATTTAATTTGTGATTAGTAAAACCTTGCGGGCACTTTCTGACACGAATCAGCACCTGAATCCTGGACGTTTTGCATCACATTTTCACCAATTAGGGGGGAAACAACCGTAATGCAGTCATTCTCCTTGCGTAAAAAATTCATCCTCGGCACTGCCTTGCTGGTACTCCTTGTTGGCGGAGCACTCGGCATTCTGGTCCGGCACGAACTGCATGAGCGTTTTGAAGAGGAGATTCACAAACGAGGCATTTCGATTGCGCGTTATATTGCCGAAGCCGCCGAAATCCCGCTGATCACCGAAAACAATGTCAGCCTTAGGTTATTGGTCAACGACTACCGCAAGCTGGATCCGGACATCGAATATATCTACATAGTCTCCCCAAAAAAGGAGCTGATTACCCATACATTCGGAATGCAGACCCCTGCTGACCTGATAGTACAGGCGCAACAGAAAACCTCCGGCGCATCCGAACAGTTCATAAAACTCGACTCAGCCGACGGCGCGCTCTTTGACGTTTCTGCACCAATTCAGAGGGGGGATTTGGGGACGGTCCACATCGGCATGTACGAAACCGTCGTGCATAACAATGTGGATGGCGTTTTGATGAAGATGCTTCCGTTTGTACTGTTCATTCTGGCACTTGGCATTGGTGCCGCGGCTACTTTTGCGGCTGCAATAACACGTCCGATTTTTTTACTCACCCAGGGCGTGCAACGTTTCAGCAATGGAGAGCTGGATGAACCTATCGAAATAACTGCCCAAGACGAAATTGGACAACTGGCAGAAGCATTCAACAACATGACTGAAAAACTGCTCAGCACAACCGTTTCACGCGAATACATGGAAAAACTGATCGACAGCATGAACGATGTGCTGATTGTTATTTCGCCAGAAGGGATAATTAAAAGCGTCAACCGGGCCTATTGCGAACTCTTTGAATATGACGCAAAAGATATCCTCGGGCGTCATGTAAATGAATTTGGTGAAAAAGATTCCCAACTCTGCATGTATTCCGCGTTCAATCATGCTTTGGCGGAAGTCCGCGTTCACGGTTACGAATGCATCTGCCTTAAATCAACCGGCGAGCCGGTTCCGATGCTTTTTTCCATGGCGGTCATGAAGGATGACTCCAACAATCCTCAAGCCGTGGTTTGCGCCGCCCAGAACATTACCAGCCTGAAAAAGGTCCAGGAAGCTTTGCATAAGAAACAGGTTGAAATGGAGGAGATCAACCGCAACCTGGAAACGATAGTAGCATCCCGCACGGCAGAGCTGGCCATTGGAAACGAGGGGTTGCGGGCCGAAGTGGCAGAGCGCAAGAAAACGGCCGAACAGCTCAGGGCCGCCCGCGATGCGGCGGAGCTGGCAAACAAGGCAAAGTCGGAATTCCTGGCAAACATGAGCCATGAGATGCGCACACCGCTTAACTCCATCATCGGCGGAGCGGAGTATCTTGACAGCGTGATGCTGACAGCGGAGCAGCAGCGCTGCCTGACCATGATCCGCCAGGCGGGCGACAGCCTGCTGGTGCTGATCAATGACCTGATCGACCTGTCACGCATCGAGTCCGGTCAGCTTGAGGTCGTCAGTCGCCAGTTCAGTCTGCATGACACCCTGAACCGTGTCATGCTGATGTTGGGAAGAGAGGCCGATAAAAAAGAGATTCAGCTTAAGCTGGATATTGACAGTGAGGTCAGACACCAACTCGTTGGCGATCAGATGCGGCTGCAACAGGTCCTGATCAATCTGCTTTCAAATGCAATCAAGTTTACAGATATCAACGGTGCTGTCCATGTTACTGTCAGCTGCGGAGCCGTGCACAGCAACAAACTCCCGGTTACCTTCGCGGTGAAAGATACCGGCATCGGAATTGCTCCTGACAAGCTTAACATGATTTTTGAGAGCTTTGCCCAGGCCGATGCCTCCATCACTCGCCGTTACGGCGGCAGCGGGCTGGGCCTGGCCATAAGCCGCAAACTGGTTGAAGCGATGGGAGGAACCATCCAGGTGGAAAGCTTTCCGGGAGTTGGAAGCGTTTTCTCTTTCACCATCAGCTTTGGAATACCGGTTAACTCCCGCGCAATATCGACAACGCCCGAACCGGCCAACCTCAAGCCTGCGGATCAACAGCTTCCTTCGGGTAAAACATCACGGATTCTGCTGGTTGACGACTCACGGGAAAACCGGGAGCTGATCCGGTTGCTGCTTTTGAAAATGCCGCTGACACTGGATGAAGCGGTCAATGGTCAGGAATCGATCGACCTGTACAAGAAGAACAGTTATGACCTGGTATTGATGGACATCCAGATGCCGGTCATGGATGGTTTTACAGCCACGCGCATTATCCGCGATTTTGAAGAAAAGAATAATCGCAGAAAGACGGTTATTGTGGCCCTGACCGCCCACGCTTACGAATCCGATATCCAGGCATGTCTGGATGCCGGATGCGACGACCACGTTGCAAAGCCATTTAAAAAGAAAGCGCTGATGCAATGCTTAGCGACACATCTCAGAGGGATTTCATATGAATAATGCGGATGACATGGAAACACCGGTGGTGGAAGTGGAGGAAGTCCTGCAACCGATTCTGCCGGAATTTATCAACAACAGAAGGAACGACTGTACAACGATTTTAGAGCTTGTTGGCGAAGGAAACTTCGGTGAGATCAGACGGCTTGGACATCGCATGAAAGGCACCGGTGGCAGCTACGGTTTCGATGCTATTTCAGAGATCGGCGAGGCCATCGAGAACGCGGCCCTGGAAGGCAATCAACAGACCATCCGCACTGAAGTTCAACGCCTGTCCGATTATCTTGAACGGGTGGTAGTGGTTTACGTCTAATATTTCGGGTATCCATATTTCATGATTTATGGGGGGATTTTGCCGTCCTCAAAACAGCATCGCTGATGTTGATTTGTAGATAATCTGTGACGGATGCAGTAAATAGTGAAAATACATTTTCGACCATTCCCAACCCTTCCTTCATTCGTTCCCAATCAAGTTGAAAGCCATAACCATGATGGACTACATGTCGAAATTTCCGGAATGGAGAAAGATTCTTGGCAAGCTCATCGTCAAAAAGAACAGGAAACGGCAAATATGGAGGATTACAGAAGCGTTTGAACAGGTCGGTATGCCATGAATCGCCAGTTGGCATCGGGATGCCATGGTACCTATGAATTCGTTTCAGGATGTTTTCGATGCCCCCGTAAAATTGTGCGAGAAATGCTGCAGCGGCAGTCTTCTCCCTCACGGTTGGCTCTCTTCCAGAGAGGTCATTAAGCAGTGACACCACTTCTTGAACCGTACTTACCATCATTTCAAGCTCAATGCTAATTTCCTCCCGCAACTCAACCAGAGTCATATAAGTCGCCTTCCTCTGCGTTCTATCAACTGGGTAAAACGATTGGGAGGCGTGAGAGGAACCAGATCAAGCGGAGCATTAATTTCCTCTTCAAGGCGCGCTGCAAGCTCATATAATTTCCATCCGGGAACACCGTCGCAGGCAAGGTCAATATCACGGGCTGTTTCAGGGTTGTCCAGGGCGCTGCCAAAAAGGATCAAGCGTGTTGCTCCATAATTCTTGGCGAGCAATGTAATTTTATCAAACTGGTTCTGACTGAATGCCATACCAAGCTCCCTTTATTACGACTGAATCAATCCTATGCCCTGTTAACTATGGCATTGCAGTCCATGGCTGTCAATCAGTAGATATGTTTTTGCTGTGCCTCACGGGTCACCGGGAAACACAATCTCAATCATAAACTTTCTGCCGATTTAACGCGGCAACAGATACCTACTTCAACCCGTACAACTGCCGGTAGGTGGCCGCGGAGGCATAAACCTTTTTGACGTATTCGCGGGTTTCCTGATAAGGGATACTCTCGATAAACTCATCTTTTTTAAGCCCCTTGAAATTATTCTTCCAACGCCCCAGCGCCCCGGACCCGGCGTTGTAGGCGGCCGCAACACTAACAACATCACCATCATGCAGCTTCATCAGATCCCGCAGATGCTTTGTACCGAGCTTGATATTGTACTCCGGCAACGTAAGATTTTGCGGATTAAAACTCCCCTTTTCCTGTGAAGTCTGCTTGGCGGTGGCCGGCATCATCTGCATCAGCCCGATCGCTCCGGCGCCTGATTTAATAGCCGGCGTAAAGCCGCTCTCGGCACGAATCAGGGCATACACCAGTCCTTCCGAAAGGCCGTTTTCAACAGAGTTCTGATGAACCAGATCAGTAAAAGCCAATGGGTAACCGGCTGTCCAGAACGGCAATGTACTTTTTTCCCACGGCACCGGCTTGTTCTGCATAAACAGATAAATGGCGGAACTGTACTCTTTCATTTCGAGATAGATTCTGGCCAACCCCGGAACGTTCCCCTTTTTATCGCCAACTTTTTTGCGGGCAGCAAGCATCTCGCCACGAGCCTCTTCCGCCAGCCCCAACGAGGCCAGCAGCCGCGGTTTTTCAAACCCGCCCAACAAAGGAAGTTCTGCCAGCGCATTACGGTCTCCGAGCGCTTCGCGCGGGTCTTTCAGCTCTTTCTGCTCACGGTGCCAGGTAGCATAAAAACCGGACGGGTACTCATCCAGCAACATGCGATACCATGACGCGGACTCCGCATTGCCGATGTTTTCCAGTGAGCGGCCCAGCCAGTACAATACTTTTTCACGCACCGATTCATCTTTCAGTAATCCTTTGAAAAATTCCACCGCTGCCGGATAATCTGCCGACAGGTACGAGCACCAACCCGCTTCCCAGACCGCTTTTGAGACAAACCTCGAATCTGGATAAAGCTTGATCAGCTGTTGATAAAGCTGGGCAGCGGCTGCGTATTGGCCCAGATTGCGCTTAAGGCCGGCCGCTTCCATCATGGCATCGTCGGAATATTCCTGCTTTTTACCCTTGGCGGCCAACTCGGCATAGACCACAAGGGCGGGTTCATTCTGCCCCTGACGTTCCAGCGCCTTGGCCATCCAGAAACGGGCTTCCGAACTGACTCCGGCCAGCTTGCTTGCAGAGGCGGAGGCAAAATATTTTTCCGACTGTTTGTATTGTCTCAAGCGGTACAGTGCCATACCTGTTTTCAGTTCAATCCTGTAGACCATCTCCTTCGGCAGATCTTTTTGATCGATCGACTCGAGTGTTTTCAGAGATTCACGGTATTCATTGTGAGAATACTGGTGCGAGGCGCGTTTGAGCAGTTCATCGGCGCTGAATGGCACATTTTTGAATCCGGCTTTATCAAGCGCCATGATTCGTTCCGATGAAAGCTGAGCCTGAGTTGCGGTCGGGTTGTTGAGCCAGAGATTCCGGTAGGACTGGATTGCGCCGATTTGATTGCCAAGCTCTTCCTTGCAGCGGGCTGCCTGATAGACCGCATCGACCGAGTCAACTCCGGTGGGATATTTTTCGACGAAAGCCTGGAATGCCTTAAGGGCAGTCTTATAGTCGGCTGACTCCATCAACATATCTGCGTAGAGTTTTTCCGCCCGGCGCAGCAACCGGGAGGTCGGGTACGTTTTGGCGATCGAGGCAGCCTTGGCAGCCGCCTCGGGATATTTTTTAAGCTTCAGATATGCTTCGGCTTGATACAGGGCGGCATAATCAGCTACCAGCGGCAGTTTCTGTTCAGCCTCAGCCAGCAGCGGGAGCGCTTCGGCCGGCTTATCCGCCCGCAAGGCAGCTGTTCCCCTCAGAAAGGAACGCTGGGGCGATTCAACCGATTTTTCGGTTAATAAATATGCGGAATTGTACTCCTTATCCCTGAATTGGGTGGCGGCACGGGACAATAGTTCATCAGCGCCGGAAGAAATCATTGTGGACGATATAATCGAGATTCCAGCCAGGGAGATCAGAATCGGTTTAAAGCTGTACGACATGCGTTTGCCTTTCGTTAAAAAGGCCGTGAGCGACGCCCATGGCCGAAAAGAAGTTGTGTTATTCGGGTGTGTAGGTTCCCTGCGGCGAGCGGCTTACGGAGTCAGCTTCTTAATAATTGCGTCCGCCAACTCCCTGGCCAGTTTTTTACCCATCTTTGACCTGGCAGACTGGATTGTGGAGCGGTCATGCTCAAAAAAGTCCTCAACCGGCACGAAAACTTCCAGTGTCGGCTGATTCCTACCCGGTTCATACAGATAAATACGGGATTTAACTTTCATATCGGTGGAGCAGCAACCGGAGCTTTCCACATAGCCCCAGATGTCCCCGGAAACGTAGCTCTGCTTGACCAGCCAGGCCGGTTCGACCTCTTTCAAATCTTCTTTAAGAATAACAAAGCGCCCCACCCTGGTCTGTTTGCGACGGGCATTGAGATAATCCACAAACTGGTTGAAGATCGGATCACCGAAGTCGGGCGGCACCAGGGTGGCATCGAAAGGTACAATATAGAGAGCTTCGCGCTCCAGCTTTGGATCCAGAACGCCGAAACTGCGCACCTTCGGGGAAGCCGCGCAGCCAGTCACCAGAAATGCCGTCAGAAGAGATGTGAGGAACAGCCTTGCGCTCACAGCCCTCTCCGTACCATTTCGTCGTGAAAGAATTTCTGATACAACACATCATAGTCACGGCTGCCGGGGGCCTTGTTGCGCAGTTTTGCGCGAACCGCATCCTCGATTTCATCAGCCGCTCCAAAAAAAGCTTCCAGGGAGCGTTTTACCCGGGCCAGCGCGCGGCTGTCGTCGCTCACGTCGGCCAGATCATTTCGCCAGATATCTTTTATGATCTGATGGGCAATAGTTGAAATACGGTCTTCCGATAACGTCATGTTCAGCACCTCACAGAACTATTTTCCGTTCCCTGGCCAGCTTGTCCTTGATCATCTTCAACATTCGCCGCCGGTCAATATCGGCGGCGCCGCGCCCCATTGATGAGATGGTTTCATCCAGCAAACGTTCCGCGTCCCGCTCCAGCTTCTGCTCTTCGGCGAAGTTCCGCGTGATGGCATCGGCAATACCGGCCACAACGGTTTTCTGTTCGCCGCGCGGGACGATCAGCCCATCCGCCTGCAGATCATTGTAGACCTTCTCCGCCAGCCGCCGTACCTGCTCTTCTTTCAATCGCATAGCGCCTCAAATGAAAAAGGCCTGCCATCCGGCAGGCCTTTGACTGGGTTGTTCAGAATTACTTCAATGTTTTCAGATATCCCAGCAAGGCATCCATGTCAGCCTTTGGCAGAGCCTTGAAACTCGGCATTGCGCTGTTCGGATTAGATTTCTTGGGATTTTCAAGCTTGGCCTTGATATCCTTCTCTTTCAGTTTGGCAGAAACCTTGGTCAGTTCGGGACCAACGACGCCCCCCTTGCCGTTAACGGCATGACACATGGCGCATTTCTGGCCGAACAGCAGCCCCCCCTTGCTCTCTGCCTGTGCGGCCACGGTTATCAGTGCCACAACGGCAAATGCAGCAATAACAACAATCATTCGTTTCATTCAAATTCTCCTCAAAGGTATAAAAAGTGGACTTATTGTACTCAATACGACTAAAATTGCAATCCATATATTTCAGCTAATTGATGGGAGACAATCGGTATGCAGCAAAAAGCGGTGGTTCTTTACAGCGGCGGACTTGATTCCAGCACATGCATGGCAATGGCCGTAGCAGACGGTTTTACCCCTTACGCCATCAGTTTTTCCTATGGCCAGCGACATAAATATGAACTGGAAGTTGCCAGGGCAAACGCGGTGCGCCTGGGTGCAGCGGAACATCTGGTGGTCGATTTTGACCTGCGCCTGATGGGTGGCAGCGCCCTGACTTCCGATGTTGACGTTCCAAAAAATGGGGTCGGCAACGATATACCGGTAACCTACGTCCCGGCCCGCAACACGATCTTTCTCTCTTTTGCCCTGGGGTGGGCCGAGGTATTGGGAGCATCCGACATTTACATCGGCGTAAATGCGCTGGATTACTCCGGATATCCGGACTGCCGCCCGGAGTATATCCAGGCCTACCAGAGGATGGCCAATCTGGCCACCCGGGCCGGCGTCGAGGGGACATCGAACTTCCATATCCATACCCCGCTGATCAGCATGACCAAAGCTGAAATCATAACAGCCGGTCTGGCCCTCGGGGTCGATTACAGCCTGACTCATTCCTGCTACGACCCGACAGCGACGGGAGTGTCATGCGGAACCTGCGATTCCTGCCGGTTGCGGCTGAAGGGCTTCGCCGAGGCTGGCTTGAGCGATCCGATCAAATATTGTTAACGCCGGAGATTTCATGAACGTCGAACAGATGAAAGCCGTAGTTAAGGAGATTATTACCAAAACCGACCTGACCCCCTGCGTGGTCGGGCATCGCGGAGTCGGCAAGACCGCCGGAATTATTCAGGCCTGCCGGGAGATAGATCGTAAATATGTATCCTTACGACTGGGACAGATGGAAGTGGGTGACCTGGTCGGAATACCCTTCAGGGATGGCGATGTCATGCATTGGTCCCGCCCTTCCTGGCTGCCGCGCGATGAGGCCCCGCCAACCCTGATTCACTGCGACGAGTTGAACCGCGCACAACAGGAAGATACTCTTCAGGCTATTTTCCAGTTTGTGGAACCACCCGGCGAGGGGCAGTTGCGCTCGCTGCATACCCACCAGCTATCACGTCGGCACAAAGTGGTAGTCAGTATAAATCCCCCCGATGGCACATATCAGGTGGCCACTCTGGACCGGGCGCTGATCGACCGGATGGTGATGCTGTTTGTGGAAACCGACTACAACTGCTGGGCGCGTTACGCCGTCGAGCGGGAACTGGCCGGCGACGTGCGGCAGTTTCTGGCCGGCAACTCCGGCATGCTGGCCAAACAGGGATTGCCGATGGATCTGCAGGTCGAGCCGAGCGAGCGCGGCTGGGAAATGGTCAGCGTCCTGCGCAAGAACTGCCGTTTTCCGGGCGACCTTGAAATGGAAGTTTACGCCGGGATAGTCGGCAAGGAAGCAGCCATCATGTTCATGCGCTGGCTGGCAGACCGCAGGGGACGCCCCCTGACCGCCGCCGAAGTGCTGAATGACTGGCCCGAAATCGCCGGTCGGGCGGCGGGGCAGCGGGACGACGTCCAGGCCGCCACGGTCAACGACCTGATCGCCACTCTGCAAGCATCATCTTCTCTTGATGCGGAACAGGAAGCCAATCTGGTGTCCTACATCGCTGTTTTGCCGCGCGATCTGCGTTTCGGCTTTGTCAAATCGCTGCTCAAAATCCCAGAAGTTGCCATGCTGCTGGCCCAGGACAAGCATGACAGCGTGATTCTGGACGCCATTCAGACCATCTCCCAGGAAGCCTATTAAACTCCATGTCATTCGACGCGCTTGAAAATGCGGTGGTGCGCCTGCTGCGTGAACGCCCCTTTTACGGGCACTTCATACTCAATCTGCGCCGCGAGCTGCGGGCATTGCACGGAAAAGCGGCCGGAGTCACGCTGCGGGACGGAATTCCAATTCTGGCGGTCGATCCCGCCTGTTTCGACCTGCTGCCGACCGGGGAACAAAAGGCGCTATTGGAACACGTGGTAACACACCTGCTGCATCTGCACATGCTGCGCCGCAAAGAGCGCAACCTGCACGACTGGGATATAGCCTGCGATCTGGCCATCAATCCGGCCCTGGATGGCCTGCCGGAAGATGCCCTGCAGCCGGGAGACTACGGCTTGGAGGATGGCCTGTCAGCCGAAGAATATTATTCCCTGCTGGTGCCACCCTTCGACACCGGCAACCTGGATGGAAGCGGTTACGGCGAAGCAGAACAGGCCGAACGTGGCGCAGGTGGAGAAGGCCGTGGCGCAGCCTCCGTCGCCACCCTGGATGAACATGCCATCTGGAGTGACGCCGACAGCACACCGGCAGCTCTGGCAGAAGAAGCGATCAGGACCGTTGCCAGGGAAAGCCTGCGGGGGAGCGATGGAGAAACACCGGCCGAGATCCGAGATATTGTCGGTTCACTGCTCAGCCCCTCCCCGATTCCGTGGCGGCAGATATTGCGACAATTCGTGGCCACCGCCGGGCGCACCGGCCGCACAACCACCTGGATGCGCGAGCACCGCCGCTTCAGCCACGACACACCCGGCATCCGCAAACGACGCCGCCTCAACCTGCTGGTCGGAATCGACGTCAGTGACTCCACCAACATCGTTGAGCTGCGCGAAGCGTTTGCCCGCGAACTTTTGCAGATCACCCGTGGACGGGAATCTCGAATCACAGTGCTTTACGCCAACAGCCGCATCCAGCATATCGACTGCTTCAGTGGTTCATCCCCCGGCATTCAGCGCTACGATGGCGGCGGCTTCACCGACTTGCGGCCGGTTTTTGACCATGCCAGAACCATGCGGCCGCCCCCGGCGGCTGTGATTTACCTGACCGACGGCATCGGCCCGACACCGGAAAAAATGGAGTTCCCCACCTTGTGGGTACTGACCGGCGACGGCGAGAAACCGGCGCCGTGGGGCATTGAAATGAGAATGGAGATTTAATATGAGTGAGTTCAAGGCCATGACCGGCGAATCGGTCGGAGACATCCTAAGGGAAGCCGGTGCAGAAGTGATGGTGCGCTCCGGCCGGACAGAAAACTACAGCGCGCCCCGTGAATTTTCCTTCGAGGTCAAGGCCATATTTGACAACGGCATGGGGTTGCATGTGGTGGCGCGCCAGTTCAACTACCGCGACCCCTGGGAGGCACAGGGAAGGGTCAACGATCTGGTGGATGCCATGCTGACCAGAAACGGCACTCTGACGCCGCTCCCCAAGGGTTTCCCATGGTTTCAGGGAATCGAGGAAGAGTGCAATCTGGACGAGGCTCATTTCAGGGAAATTGTGGACTGCGTGAAAAATATCAACACCAAACTGTACCTGCTTCAGGAGATGACCGGAGACCTGTAGGGAACATGGGACATTTCAGAATCCTAATTGCGGCTGAAATACCTTTTAATTGAACTTCCCATCTCCCGAAACCACTCTCCAAGGCTTCGTCCGCTCTTTTTTGCAGCCTGACCGGATTCCCTGCCACCTTCCCTGATAACCTGACCGGTCTCTTTGCCAAACTTTTTTAATCCCTGCCCGATCTCTTTGCCCCCCTCTTTAAAAGCCTGGCCGGTCTCCTTACCCAGTTTTTTCATTTCTTGCCCGACTTCCTTGCCACCTGTTTTGATTGGATTGTCGGCGTAAGCGGGAAGGATCAGCGACACCAGTAGTATGATTACAATTCCTGTTTTCAGCATATCAGATGCCTCCTGGGGTGATTATAGCACTATTGCGCAAAGGAGAACGGTAGTTCACCGAAATGCAAACCCCCTGATGGCGTCGGGCCTCCAGGGGGTTTGCACAGCATTGTTGTGAAGGCCTCGATTTAGCCTTGAGCCGCCTGCACCGCAGTTATCGCGGTTACGTTGACAATGTCATCGATCGAGCAGCCGCGCGACAAGTCATTGACCGGCTTGGCCAGACCCTGGATGATCGGTCCGACCGCTTCGGCACCGGCCACGCGCTCGACCAGTTTGTAGCCGATATTGCCGGCATCCAGGTCGGGGAAGATCAGAACATTGGCCTTGCCGGCCACCGGGCTGCCGGGAGCTTTTTTCTCGCCGACCTTTGGAAGCAGCGCGGCGTCAGCCTGCAGCTCTCCGTCGATCAACAGGTCCGGTTTGATCTGTCTGGCAATTTCCAGAGCCTGCAACACTTTGTCGCAATCGGGGTGGCTGGCGCTCCCCTTGGTGGAGAACGAAAGCATTCCCACCCGGGCTTCCACATCCAGAAACGCCTTGCAGTTACCGGCGGTCGCCACGGCGATTTCGGCCAGCGCCTGGGCATCCGGATTGGGATTGACGGCGCAGTCGGCAAACAGCACGATGCCGTTTTCGCCAAAACTGGGGGTTTTGGTGATCATCAGGAAGAAGGAGGAAACGGTCTTGATTCCCTTGGCCGGACCAACAGTCTGGAAGGCCGCCTTCAGTACGTTGCCGGTTGTTCCGGTGGCGCCGGCCACTTCCCCCCCCGCATCACCGTTGCGGACCATCATGCCGGCATAGTAGAGGTTGTCGTCTGCGGTCAGCAGTTTACGGGCGTCATCGGCGGTCAAACCCTTGCTTTTGCGCAGCTCAACCAGATCGGCCACATATTGATCCAGCTTTGGCGAAGAGGCCGGATTGAGCAGTTCCACTCCAGCCAGATTGACCCCTTTGGAGGCGGCTTCGGCCTTAATCTTGGCCGGATCGCCCAGGATGACGATCTTGGCCAGCCCTTCCTTGACGATCTTTTCGGCGGCAAACAGCATGCGCTCATCGTAGCTTTCCGGCAGTACAACCGTCTGCAGGTTCTTTCTGGCCTTCTCTTTGATCTGATCAACAAGATGCATTGCGATCCTCCTTGGTTATGATTAGGGTTTCATTATTTTGCAGAATAAAACAGGAGTATATATAGTTGAAAGAGGTGGTATGGTCAAACAAAAAAGCCGGTATTTACCGGCTTTAACGAGACTAAACAGGCTTCAGCTGCAATGAAAAAACGGATGATTCAGCATGCTGTACTGATGAAGAGCGAAGCCCGTTACAGCATTTGCAAACGGAGGTTAATTGGTTGCAGACTCTACCTGCCAATCCGCCACGCCATCACCGTCAGAATCCACCTCAATCATCAGGCTGTTGGGCATGAAGTTGATCCGGGCCCAGCTCCCATTCTCCCCCAGGAACTGCAGTTGTCCTTCTGATGGCATGCTGTCGCCATTGTTGATAACCAGTGGTATCTGGGACACAATATCCAGATAGCCATTTCCCGGATTGTAGTAGCGGCCGGAAATTGTCTGTGTCGTATAGCCGTTGCCGTAGCTGCTCTGAATTTCATAATTTCTGAACCAGTGGGTCAACCCGCTGGGCTGGTCGGCAAGAACCATGTTCATCGTGACTGTTTCGGATGATGACGCATAATCGTAGCCCCACGAAAGCAGGCCGGTCAACTTGAATGAAAAACCGCTACCGGTCATGGTCAATGATTTGAATGAGAGAGTCAGACGACTGAAACTTTGACCATTGGCGTTAATCGTACCGAGCATGTCGGCGCTACCCGAAATGGTTGCCCCCCTGAGAAACGTAATCGTGAAACTCAATGGTTCCGAAAAAGCTTTCGGTGGTGTCATTGATATCCAGACTGTAGGAAACATAACCACCATCGGCGCCCCAATCCTGAAAAGTCTCCACGCGCTGCATGACTTTAGCGTCGCCGCTGGCACTCCTGGATTGCTGTTTTTGAGCCGCCTTGCCCGGGAGATTCATTCGCTGTGTCGCCTGCTTGATAATCTCGGTCAGTTGCCGAAGGGGGACATCTGCTTTGGCTGCACTCACCACGCTCTTGCCGGTGACAGAAAATGTGCCTACGGCAGAACCGATGTTGCCGCCGTAATAAGCGCCAATAACAATATCCTCAACATTCTCCTGGGTCAGCGCCGCTTTTGCCGTACTCCCGGAATATGACAAGGATGGATCCACCAACGCCCAGCCTTTTGCTTCATTACCACTGCTATTACCACCGCCGGAGCTGCCGCAGGCCGAAAGCATAAGCATCGCCAGCAATACCGAAGTCAGCCTGATTCCAAGAGATTTCCAAATACCCAAAAGATTACCCTCCAGTTAAAGTTAGCAAAAAAAACGTTCCCGGCCGTAATTCCTGCCAAATGTATGTATCACAAACAGCATCAGATTAAAAATATTTATATTACTTCAAGTAACTGTGACACCCGCTTTGCATAACCGGAAAGGCCCGTCAGATTGATTCTGACGGGCCTTATGTCGTTGGCCCTTTTATTGGCAAAAATTCCGTTAATAAATAATATTGCTTAATTATATCTCTAGATTTGTTATGCCTTATTTTTTTCCGTTGAATCTCGCGTAATACGCTTCAACAGAACTTTAACATGTGTCTATATACTGGTTGATTTGAAATTTATAAATAATAAAAACCCAGTTACTACACAGTTATCTACGCCAACCGCGTAGAGGTGACTGAATAAGTTCAGCATTTGTCTTTTAACAAGCACCAGCAGTTTCTAAGGTAGAATTATCCAGCAATTGTGTACCTGACAATCTTTCATGATATATGCGAATGGAAATTATTTATTCAAAGGTGTTTTGAAAGCTGTTGCATGCGTCTTATTTGGTGTGGTAAACAAAATCCCTTTTATTATTAATTTTTAAATGGAGTAATTTTATGAAAAGACTGTTGCCCGCCGTCTTTTGTCTTCTGTTCCTGATCACCTTCACCGCCAATGCCTCTACCATCCAGCTCCCCCAAAGCGGACAGATAACAGTATATTCGGCAACTGACGATGGTGACATCAAGGCAGGCATACGTTGGCCCAATCCTCGTTTTAGCGATACCGGCAGTGATATGGTTATTGACAATCTGACCGGGCTAACATGGACTAAAGACGCTAATCTGATCAAAAACCGTAACCCCGGATTCGATGCGGACGGTGTTGGTGGAGATGGCGCGGTCTCATGGCAGCACGCATTGGACTACATCCATAAACTTAATCAGGATAAGTACCTTGGGTACAACGACTGGCGGCTGCCTAACCTTAATGAGCTGGGCTCATTGGTAAACCATGGCCAGACCGGTGCTTCCATCTGGCTTAACGGGCAGGGTTTTATTAATGTGCAGCCGCTGCCCTACTGGACATCCAGCACCAATGTAGTGAGCACCGGCACCGCCTGGATGGTTGGAATGGATGGTGGTCCGCTTCAATACATCGGAAAGTCTGGTGTGGGCAGTGTCTGGCCGGTTCGTGGTGGACAATCCGGGACAGCGGCCTCATCAGGTATAAACCTGTCCAAGACCGGCCAAACTGCCTGTTTTGACTCGAATGGCACGACGATTCCCTGTGCAGGCACTGGGCAGGATGGTGAATTGCAGATAGGTGCTGCCTGGCCACAGCCTCGTTTCAGCGACAACGACGATCAGACCGTCACCGACAATCTGACCGGCCTGATCTGGACGAGAGATGCCAATCTGATGCTCACCCGTAATCCAGAATTCGATGTTGACGGCATACATGCTGACGGTGCCGTGATCTGGCAGAGTGCTCTTGATTATGTTAACAAGCTCAACCAGGAGGCGTACCTGGGCTTCAGTGACTGGCGCCTGCCCAACCGGATTGAACTGGCCTCGGTGATGAATTATGTGGAGGTCAATCCTTTCTATTGGTTGAATTGGCAGGGAATCTTCAATGTCCGGAATAACTACTGGACATCCGCCACTGTTGCCTCGGTTACCGACAATGCCTGGAACGTAAACACGTCCGGTGATATTCTTGGTGAAAGCAAGCTCAACAATAGCGGCAGCTTCGTATGGCCGGTGCGCGGAGCAGCTATAATACCTCTTAGTTTACCCACTAATACCATACATGCAAAGAACGTCAGCAGCCCTGTTACTACGCAGTCCGTTGCGTTGGCGGCCGCTACCGCCCTGAGCATCACGACTGCAACTCTGCCCTCCGGAACGATCGGCACGGTATACAGCCAGACACTGGCCGCAACCGGCGGAACCACACCCTACACCTGGACCAAAACAACCGGCAGCCTGCCGACAGGGCTAACCCTCAGCACAGCCGGTGTCATCAGCGGCACGCCTACGACCGCTGCAACAAGCAGCTTCACCGTACAGGTCAAGGACAAGTCGGCCAAGACCGCCACAAAATCTCTCTCGATTACAGTAAATGCCGGGGTGCTCGCAATATCAACCACAGCGCTTGCTGATGGTTACCTCACTACAGCTTACAGCCAGACTCTCTCGGCAAGCGGAGGCAAGACAGCCTACACCTGGTCCATAACGGCAGGCACACTTCCCGCAGGATTGACGCTGGCCGCTTCAACCGGCGTCATCTCCGGGACCCCTTCGGCAACCGGGACCAGCAGCATCACCGTCCAGGTCAAGGATTCCAACAACGCTATCGCGACGAAAGCATTGACCGTCACCGTCTATGCCTTGCCAGCCATAACCACTCCCAGCCTACCGGCAGGTACAATCGGTGTTGCCTATAGCCAGACCCTGACTGCAACAGGAGGTAAAACACCTAATACCTGGGCCGTATCAAGCGGGACCTTGCCGGCAGGACTGACACTCAACGCAACCAGTGGGGTGATCAGCGGTACCCCGACCACGGCGGTGACTAGCAGTGTTACCTTCAAGGTTACAGATGCCAATGCCAAGACAGCTACCAAGGCACTATCGATTACGATCAATGCCGCACCATTGTCCATTACGACAGCATCACTCGCAGACGGCTACCTCATAACCACCTATAGTCAAACCATAGTGGCAACCGGCGGCAAGACCGCCTACACCTGGTCGATAACATCCGGTATGCTCCCCGCCGGGTTGACCCTTTCAGCTTCGACCGGTGTCATATCCGGCACGCCAACAGCAACCGGCACAAGCAGTATCACCGTTCAGGTTAAAGAGGCCAGCAACACAACGGCAACGAAAGCGCTGACCATTGCCGTGTATGCCTTGCCAGTTATAAGTACCACCAGCCTACCCGCAGGAAGTGTCGGGGCTGTCTACAACCAGACATTAACCGCAACAGGTGGTAAGTCCACACTTACCTGGTCTGTATCATCCGGAACGTTACCGGCGGGACTTTCTCTTAATACGACTACCGGCAACATAACCGGCAGCCCAACAGCCATCGCAACCAGCAGTGTCACCTTTAAAGTAACGGACGCCAACACCAAAAATGCTACGAAGGCGCTTTCAATAACAATCAATGCCGCTCCTCCGTCAATAAACACCAAAACACTGGCTGATGGATATCCCGGTGTTAGTTACAGCCAGAGTCTTTCTGCCAGTGGTGGCAAAACACCCTATAACTGGACGGTACCCGTTGGCAGTCTGCCTTCCGGGCTGATACTCAGCAGCACCGGGGTCATCAGCGGCACGCCTGTTTCGGCAGGCAGCAGTTCTTTTACCGTTCAGGTAAAAGACACCAACAATGTCACCTCATCTGCATTACTGAATATCACTATCAGGTCACCGTTTTCAGTCACTGATTTTACACCACCGCTGAATTCGGTCGATGTATTGACCAATACTGTAACTGCTTCCTTTAGTGAACTTCCAAATCCTGCCACAATAACCAGCGGCAGCTTTGCTGTTTCCCGAAAGGTAAAAGTCACTCAGGTGGTTTCAGGGGATTCGCATACAGTAGCCTTGAAGAGCGACGGCACGGTGGTTGCCTGGGGTGACAACAGTTATGGCCAGACCGCAGTACCGACAGGACTCTCCGATGTCAAAGCAGTTGCAGCTGGCACATGGCACACTGTGGCTTTAAAGTATGATGGTACAGTAGCTGCCTGGGGTGACGATGGTTATGCCCAGGCAATGGTTCCAGCAGAACTATCCGGAGTTATTGCGGTGAGCTCCGGAGGACATCATGTCGTTGCCCTGAAGAATGATGGAACTGTTGTCACATGGGGTACTTACAGCTATCCAGGCGGGGGACAGTTGCAAATACCGACCCCTTCAGGCCTTTCAAATGTTATTGCGGTATCGTCAAGTGAGTATCACACAGTTGCCTTGAAAGGCGATGGTACGGTGGTCGCTTGAGGGAATAACGATTATGGCCAGATAACTGTCCCGACAGGCCTATCAGGTATTGTTGCAGTTGCGGCCGGTGCGTGGCACACAGTCGCCTTGAAGAGTGACGGCACTGTGGTCGCCTGGGGGGGGGAATTTTGAAAATCAGACATCGATCCCGACAGGTCTTTCAGATGTAGCTGCTGTCGCGGCTGGTGCGTGGCATACGGTAGCCTTGAAGAGTGACGGTACTATGGTCGCTTGGGGTGACAACGGGTACGGGCAAACCACAACCCCAACCGGTCTTACCGGGGTCGTTGCCATATCGACCGGCACTTGTCACACAGTTGCCGTGAAGGATGATGGCACTGTGGTTGCGTGGGGCAGCAACGACAGTAACCAGTCTATGGTACCTACGGTGATATCCGGTGTAAATAGGGTGGCAGCCGGTGCTTATCACACTGTGGCCTTGAAAAGCGATGGCTCAGTGGTCGGATGGGGTGACAACACTTATAACCAAACTTTGGTTCCTACAGGTCTTTTCGGTGTCGTTGCTGTTGCAGCAGGGTCGTCTCACACCGTGGCCGTGAAGGGCGATGAAACGGTGGTTGCTTGGGGAAGTAATAGCAGTGGGCAGGCCACTGTTCCCACAGGGCTTTCAGGTGTTGTAGCGGTTGCGGCCGGAGCATATCACACTGTGGCCTTGAAGGGTGACGGCACAGTGGTTGCTTGGGGTTATAACGGCAATGGCGAAACCAAAGTCCCTGGCAGCCTAAGCGGTGCAATAGCAGTGGCAGCCGGTTCTTATCACTCAGTTGCCTTGAAAAGTGGCGGAACTGTTGTTGCTTGGGGTGACAACAGTTATGGTCAGATCACAGTCCCTAGCGGGCTTTCCGGTGTTGTTGCGGTTGCAGCCGGATGGAGTCATACAGTAGCCTTAAAGAGTAACGGTACAGTGGTCGCCTGGGGGGACAATAGTAGTGGTCAGTCCACTGTTCCCACCGGGCTTTCCGGTGTTGTTGCGGTTGCAGCCGGTGGGGGGCACTCAGTTGCCTTGAAAAGTGACGGAACAGTGGTCACTTGGGGTTATAATGGCTATGGTCAAGCCACGGTCCCTATGGGTCTTTCAGGCGTTATTGGAGTTGCGGCAGGATGGTATCACACAGTGGCCTTGAAGAGTGATGGAACAGTGGTAGCCTGGGGAGACGACAACGATGGTCAGTCTACGACACCAACGTACCCCTATGAAACGCCTTTGTCTGGCATACTTACCTGGAATCTGGCAAATCTGACGACCACATTCACACCGGACGTTTCATTACCTTCCGATGCAACAATAAATGTGAGACTCAGCCAGGGGATAAAAAGTCAAAATGGAATGCGCCTGCCAGCCGACGTTATATGGAGTTTCACTACAGGCGGATTACCTCCTTCAGTTTCTACATATTTACTACGAGATGGTTATGTCGGGACAATATACAATCAAAGTGTCTCGTTAAATAGCGGTGCCTCTCCAATTACATGGAGTATAAACAGTGGAAATCTGCCGCCTGGTTTGAGTCTGAATTCTGCGGCGGGTATAATCAGAGGCACACCTTCAACTTCAGGTAACTTTGACTTTATAGTGCAGGCTGTTGACAGCAACAACCATGTCACAAGCAAAGCGCTTTCGATTGCCGTAAACCAGGCTTTGACCATTATTACATCTGCCTTGCAAAACGGTCACGTCGGCGTAAGTTACGATGTAACCGTTGCCGTCTCCGGGGGTAAATCGCCATATTCCTGGTCGGTAAGTAGCGGATTGTTGCCAACTGGACTTACGTTAAATGCCTTTACAGGGGCGATTACCGGCACTCCAATAGCTACCGGGAACAATAGTTTCACAATGCAATTGCAGGACGCCAACAATGTCATTACTACCAAAGATCTAACAATAATCGTCGATTCCTATCCCACTATCAGCACTTCCAACCTTCCGAATGGCTATGTCAACTCAATTTACAACCAGGTATTGACTGTCACTGGTGGAATAACACCTTACTTCTGGAGCATTGTAGCCGGCAACTTGCCTGTTGGACTGATTCTCGACAGCAACACCGGAGCTATAACGGGGGTTCCGACTACCGCAGGAAACAGCAGTTTTACAATTCAAGTAAAGGATGTAAATAACAAAGCAGCCGGTAAATTGTTAACAATAAATATTCAACAAATAAATACTCCGCCGATAAAGCAACATTCGTTCTGTAAATTTGTCATCCCCTCTTTGGGGTTTGCTCTTTGATTACAT
>WKKS01000016.1 GCA_009684515.1 Geobacter sp. | reverse complement strand
TGGTCTACAAACGGGAACTGAAGGAGTGGGAAGAAAGAGGGGATGTGCGGCTGGTCAAGACCGTCGATCCGGGCGGCAACGGCCCGGAATGGGACGGCAAAGTCGGCTTCGTACCGACCATCCTGGAAGAAGCGGCGCCAACAGCCGAAAACACCATCGCCATGGTCTGCGGTCCGCCGATCATGATCAAGTTCACCCTGCCGGTGCTGGAGAAGCTGGGCTTCACCGACGAGCAGGTTTACACCACCCTGGAGAACCGGATGAAATGCGGGCTGGGCAAGTGCGGCCGCTGCAACGTGGGCAACGTCTACGTCTGCAAGGATGGCCCGGTCTTTACTGCCAAACAGGTTAAGGAAATGCCGGCGGAGTTCTGAGCAAGGCTTTATAAGGATGAAAAAAGGCGCTCACTCGAGCGCCTTTTTTTGTTGTCCGCTTATTTAAAGCACTATTTCGGCCCGAGTGCTTCTTCGATTCGCCTCTGGTCAAAACCCTCAATAATTCTGCCGTTGATCATAAAGGTTGGTGTGGAATCAATCTTGTGATTCTTGGCCGTTTCGAGTTGTTCCTCCTGCAGTTTTATCCCTTTGGCAGTAATGCCTTCAAATCTGCTGACGCTATCCATCTTCCCGGACATGACTTCGTGGTATGCCTCGGCCCGGTTCATTTGGGAAAGGATGAACTGGGCTTTTTCTTTGGCTCTTGCGTGACGCGGGAGCGGGAAGAAAAAAACATGTCTTGTGACATCGCCGCGCCCTTCAAAATATTTTGCTGCCTTGCGGCAGAAAGGGCAATCCGGATCTGTAAATTCTATGACTGTTTTGGGGCCGTTTCCGATAGTGATAGCTTTTCCAAGGTCAAGATCGGCAGCAAACGACGGGTGTTGGAGAGTGGTAACAGATAGGAAAAATACAAACAGCAACAACATTCTCATATTTCTACTCCAGTAAATAATACTCAGTTGTCTTTTGTGACGGTGGAGCATGGCAGCAATACCGTGAAGGTGCTCCCCTGCCCGGCAGTGCTTTCCGCCCAAATGACCCCATTGAAACTATCCACAGCCAATTTGCAAAAAGCCAATCCCAGACCGGCTCCGCCCCGTTCACGGCCCGAGCTGCTGCTTGATTGGGTGAAACGGTCAAAGATACATCTCAGCTCATCGGATGGGATGCCTTCGCCGGTGTCACTGACACTGATTGCAACAAAGCATTCGCTGTTCAAAAACCCTTCCGGTACCGAAACATATTCAGGAATTTGAATAACAGCCGTTTCTGCTCGGTTGTAAGTTCTGCATGATACGGTTATTTCGCCCTCTTCCGGTGTGAACTTGAGTGAATTGCCGATCAGGTTGCCCAAAATTCTGGTCAACGCTTTGCGGTCAACCGTTACATCAGGTGTTTTCTCGCTGATATTAGAGGAGAGTCTGACTCCATCCCGTTCAGCTGCCCTTGAGAGTTGGCCGACTACTTTGCGGCAGATTTCCGCCGGGTCGAATGGTCTGATGGAAAGATGCATTTTTCCTGCCTCGAATCGTCTGATGTCGAGGAGGTTGTCGATCATGGTCACCACTTCATTGCAGCTGTCGATTGCAGACTGAAGGTATTCGACCTGTTCTTCGTTGACAACACCGAGCCGTCCCTCCCGCATGATGTCAATTGACCCGATGACTGCGGCCATCGGGTTTTTCATGTCATGAGACAGCATCAGGAAAAAATCTTCCTTTTCCTGTTCAAGCCTTTTTTTGTCCAGCATCGCCAGTCGGTGGCTGATTGCCCGCTCGACCCGCTGCAACATGTCATCCAGAACAAACGGTTTGCTGATATAGTCGTCTGCTCCAATTTTCATGCATTCTACGGCCAGATCTTCGCTGCCGTGTCCGCTCATCATGATCACAGCCATGTCACGACCGCTCGATTTCAGTCGCTTTAATACTTCTACACCGTCAATTCCAGGCATTCTTATGTCAAGCAGCATCAGGTTGTAGTGCTGTTTTTCCTGCAGCATTGCCAAAGCCTTTTCACCGTCACAGGCCCACGAACTGTCATATCCGGAAGCTTCCAGAGCCAGCTTCAGCGCCAGGGCAATGTCAGGCTCATCCTCGACGATCAGAATCTTGTCAGATGAATTTGGAGCCATGCTTAATACCCCTTTCCTGTGTTGGCCAGAAATGCTCCGGCCAGAATCAAATCTTCCGGCGTGGTGATTTTTATGTTGCGGTAATCTCCCGGAACAATGCAGATCTTGCCTCCGGAACGTTCTATCAGGGACGCGTCGTCGGTACCCATAAAGCCGTCTGCCTCGGCAGACAGGTGGGCTTTGTGTATGACACTGAAGCGGAATGCCTGGGGGGTTTGTGCCTGCCAGAGGGTGTCCCGGGAAGGGGTGTCAACCACTATGCCGTTTGCCACAATTTTGATGGTATCTTTGGCCGGGACAGCTACCAGAGCTCCATCCTGAACTCTTGCCACGGCAATTGATTCCTTTAAAATCTCTTCCGTAACCAGCGGTCGTACTCCGTCATGAATAACCACAACATCGTCATCGGCCGCTATTTTTCCGATGGCTTTCAGGCCATTCATGACTGAATTCTGGCGTTCTTTGCCACCCGGTACAATGGCCGCTATTTTCCTGAAACCGCAGGCTTTTACAACGTGTTCCATGCAGTAGGGGATTTCTTCTTCAGGAACCACCAGGTAGATCGAATCTATCAGCGGTGAACGCTCAAATACTGAGATAGTTCGGGCTACAATCGGCAACCCGTCCAGCAGCAGATACTGCTTGTTGATGGATGCGCCCATGCGCTTGCCCATGCCTGCTGCTGGAATGAGCGCAACTGATTTGAAAGTGGTCATTAATTATTTCCCCGACAGGATTATAGCAGCTTCCTGAAGAGAAGCAAGAAGCGGTGAAAAATCGGCATCAAGGATGGTGCGGGCATCAAGCAGGAAACGGTCGCGGTGAACCCGTCCGACAACGGGAGTTGTTGTCCGCCGCAGAACAGATTCTATCCGGCATGGCGTGGAAACATTTATTTTTACTTCTATCAGCGTTGTTGGCAACTGCAGCAGCGGAAAGGATCCTCCGCCAGCACTTGATTCTCCCGGGTGACGAATGAGCGACACAGTCTTAGGCAGTTGTTTTCGCAGATAGCGAATGATGCGGTCGGCCCGGTTGGAGAGCTCTTTGGCAGAAAACGTCAGCATTCGCAAGGTGGGAATTTCAGCCAATGCGAGTCGCTCGTCACGGTAAAGACGCAATGTGGCTTCCAAAGAGGCCAGATTGAGTTTGTCCATGCGCAGAGCCCGCAACAGGGGATGTTTTTTCATCGGTTCAATCAGTTTTTTTTGTCCGACTATGATTCCGGCCTGTGGACCCCCCAACAGTTTGTCGCCGCTGAAGGTAACAAGGTCCGCACCGGATTCCAGATATTGCCGGATGGTCGGTTCTCCTTTGATTCCGTAGGGGGAAAGGTCGATCAGGCAGCCGCTGCCGGCGTCCAGCATAACCGGGATTCCAGCTTCACGTCCAACCGCAGACATTTCAGGCAGTGTCGTTTCGGCGGTAAAGCCGACGATGGCAAAGTTGCTGGTGTGCACCTTCAACAGCAAGCCGGTTGAGTCGGTAATGGCACCCAGATAATCGCGGCTGTGGGTGCGGTTGGTACATCCGACTTCGACCAGTCTGGCTCCGCTTTGAGACATGACATCAGGGATCCGGAATGAACCGCCGATTTCCACCAGCTCCCCACGCGACACAATTACTTCGCGACCCTGAGCCAGGGTTGACAGGGCAAGAATGACCGCTGCCGCGTTATTGTTGACCACCAGTGCCGCTTCGCTGCCGGTCAGTTCACACAGTAAACCTTCCACATGGCTGTAGCGCGAGCCGCGTTCGCCTGAAATTAAGTCAAACTCAAGGTTTGAATAGCCTGAAGAGACGGCATGGATGGCTTGTTCGGCTGATTCCGAAAGTGGCGAACGCCCCAGATTGGTGTGAACCACAACGCCGCTTCCATTGATAACCGGCCGGAGGCTGGGGACGCTGCGGGATTTCAGCCCGGCATCAATCATCCCGATGATGGTTTTGTTGTCAGGCAGGGAGGATTGTGTGCCGCTACCGACAGATTCGCGGAGATGTTTGAGAACCTGGCGTATGACAAGCAGGACCTCCGGGCGCGAAAATTGCCCGAGAAAGTGACGCACTTCCGGCAAATCAAGCACTCGGTCAACTTTGGGGATGCTTTTGAGAATGGTTTGTCTGGATAAGGTCAAGTTAAAGTCCCTTGCTGCTAAACATCCATCTGTGATCCAATTGAATTCGGAATGCTCGCACCCATCAGAACCTGTCCGCCATATTCGGCATTTTTGCGAACCAGATCCTCGGCCGTGTCGGCGTCCTTATTGCGGAAAGCCTCAATGATTTTTTCATGTTCCTGGACCGAGATCGTCATTCGTCCCGGCAGGCTGAGTGACATCAGGCGAAGCCGCTGAAACTTGGTAACCAATCCTGCAATTAATTCTCGAAGTTTATCGTTGTCGGCGGCTTTTATGAAAAGGTCGTGAAAGTCACTATGGACTTTGAAAAAATGTTTAATATCGTTCTGTTTGGCCAATTCGGCCAGTTTTGAGTTAATAGCCTCAAGTCGGTCGAGGTCCTTTTTGCTGAGCTTCTGGCAGGCCCGTCGCGCGGCATACCCTTCCATTATGCTCTTTATTGCGTAGAACTCTTCCACATCTTTTTGACTGAATTCGCTGACTACCGCACCACGGCGCGGTATTACGGTAAGGTAGCCTTCTGCTTCAAGCTGCCGGAATGCCTCTCGGATCGGGGTGCGGCTTATGCCGTATCTTTCGGCCAGTTCCGGTTCGGAAACTTTGCTGCCAGCCTTGAGGGAGCCAGAAATGATTGCATCACGGATATGCTCAAGTATTTTTTCGCGAAGCGTCAGGTGCTTTTCCATGGACTTTTTCATATAGTTATGACTCCAGAAAGAATTTTGCAACATTGTATACAGTATGCAGGATTTGTCAATCTTAACTGGCTGTATTATATGTTTTTTTGCGTCGTAATCATGGGCGATAACAGGTTGCATGAATTGATATGAACCGGTCTTGCTGTCAAGAAAGTTACTTGTAATTTTGAACCCTTGCAGGTAATCTGTCCGGCTTATGGATCCTGTGCGTCATTTGAAAATATCTGTATTTGTTCTGCTGCTGCTGGTTACGGTCGGCACAGGCGGTTTCATGGTCATTGAGAAGTGGAACTTTCTGGATGCTCTCTACATGACCGTAATAACCATGGGGACAGTCGGTTTTAAAGAGGTGCATGATCTTTCCGATGGCGGCAAGATGTTCACCATGGGGATGATTGTGGTCGGCGTGAGCGTGCTGGGTTACATCGTCGGCAGCTTGGCCCAGATCATGTTCGAAGGTCAGATTCAGAGGATTATGGGGAGGAAAAGAGTGGAAAAGATGATCGACTCACTCAATGGCCATTACATTATCTGCGGCTTTGGCCGAATAGGTTCGCTGATCTGCAAGGAGTTCAAAGCCAACGGTCTCCAGTTCGTCATAGTTGAAAAAAGCGTCGAAACTTTAGAAAAGCTCGATGAAGAGGGTTATCTCCATATGCGTGGAGATGCTACCATGGACGAAACTTTGCTGAAAGCCGGTATTAAAAAAGCCAAGGGTTTGATCTCGGTGGTTACCTCCGATACGGAGAATGTTTATATAACTCTGACAGCACGAGGCTTGAACCCGGATCTGTACATCCTGGCCCGTTCCGGTGAAGAGGGCTCGGATATCAAGCTCATGCGTGCCGGTGCCAACAAGGTCGTTTCACCTTATATCATCGGTGGCAGCAGAATGGCCCAATCGGTACTTCGTCCCAATGTGGTCGATTTTATCGAGATTGCCACCGGCAGTGAACATCTGGATCTGCAGATGGAAGAAATCGGAATTCCGGGCCATTCTGCTTTTGCAGGCGAGACTTTGATCTCTTCCGGTTTTCGTAAGGGAGTCGGAGTAATTATTGTCGGGATCAAGAAATCGCACGGTAAAATGGTTTTCAATCCGCATCCACAAGCTATCATCGACGGGGGTGACACGCTGATTGTTCTCGGCGAACCTTCCTCGATTGCCCGGCTCAAAGATCTGGTGGAGCGCACTGCTTTTGATTCGGTGGTAAAAAATCATAGGAAAGAAAATCAATGAAACACACTATTCATGCACACGTCCCCTATGCCCGTTTGGCCGAGCATCTTGAATATGCCGTCAAGCACCGTATCAATCCCGAAGTTTTCCTCCCAGCCGAATCTCTGGACAATCTGGTTTGGGAAGAACTCGCCTCCCATGCATCCGTTCTGCATGATGCCGGACTTGCCACCACCATCCATTCGCCATTCATGGATTTGAATCCTGGCGCGATAGATGCGAGCATCCGCGAAGCGACCAGGCGGCGCATCGCACAGGTCATGAAAGCGGCTGAGATACTGCGGCCAAAGGTGATTGTCGTGCACCCAGGTTTTGACGACCTGCATTATGGCGACAACAGCATCGTCTGGTTGAAAAACAGTGTCAGCTTCTGGCGCGAATTTGTGCCGCAGGCTCGCGAACTCGGCACCATTCTGGCGGTTGAGAATATCTTCGAGAAGGAACCTTCGACACTTAAGGCTTTGCTGGAGGCGATTGACGACCCCTGTTTTCGACACTGTTTCGATGTCGGGCACTGGAACATGTTTACGACGGTCACGATGGAAGAATGGTTTGCGGAACTTGGTTCCTATATCGCCGAGAGCCATATTCACGACAATCATGGCAAGAGCGACGAACATCTTCCGGTCGGTGATGGAGCCATCGAATTTGAGCGTTTTTTCCCCCTGCTCGCCCGCTATGCCCCCGAGGCGGTCTGGACTCTGGAAGCCCACGGTACCGAGCGTCTGCAGCGTGCTTTATCCAATATAAAAAGATACATATGAACGATGAAAAATTATGTTTCCGGGAGAATAACTAATGTCTGAGGCAATTCTTGTTGTTGGTGGCTGCGGATATATCGGCAGTCACGTCGTTCGGCAACTTTCAGAATCAGGGCGCAGGGTTGTAGTATATGATAATCTTTCGACCGGTTTTCGCGATGCCCTGATTAATAATGAAGAGCTGGTGGAGGGTGATCTGGCTGACACCGCTGCACTGAACCGGCTCTTTGAGAAACATCAATTTGAGACGGTACTGCACTTTGCAGCGGCGATTATCGCTCCGGAATCGGTTTCCCTGCCGCTCAAATACTACGGCAACAACACCAGAAATACTCTGGGATTGCTGGAAGCGTGCGTCAAGCATGGCGTGAAGCGATTTATCTTCTCAAGCACCGCCGCCGTTTACGGTTTGCCGGAGGGCGGGATCGCATCGGAAAACAGCTCTTTGGCCCCGATCAACCCCTATGGCACGTCCAAACTGATGAGCGAATGGATGTTGCGGGATGTGACCGCCGCGCACGGCATGCAGCACGTTGCGCTGCGCTACTTCAATGTGGCCGGCGCAGACCCGCAGGCCCGCATCGGGCAGCGGACACCGGAGGCAACTCATCTGATCAAGGTGGCCTGCCAGGCGGCGCTGGGAATGAGGGAAAGCCTAAGCGTCTACGGTACAGATTATCCCACGCCGGACGGAACCGGGGTTCGCGACTACATCCATATCGAGGATCTTGCTTCTGCCCACCTGCATGCCTTGAAATACCTGGAGGATGGCGGCGAGTCAACCACCATGAATGTGGGTTACGGCAGGGGTAGCACTGTTCGTGAAGTGCTTGAAGTTGTGAAAGAAATCAGCGGAGCGGATTTCAAGGTTCTGGAGGAGGCGCGCCGACCCGGCGACCCCGCCTCTCTGGTCGCCCAGGCAGACAAAATTGGTCAGATGACAAGCTGGAAGCCGGCCTACAATAACCTGAAAACAATTGTTGCCGATGCCTGGCGCTGGGAAAGCAAGCTGGCCGGCAGATAATCAGCCCTGTTTTCAATATTTACCAGACACCTTGTCTTTTGTAGGCTTTATTGATACAAAGGCTCTCAATTGCTGAATTGTATACATAATTTTATGTCTGTTACGGATCCCCATGGACTTTACAAGCCTTTACAGCACCCGCATACAGAAAACCTTTGATGACGACCAGGCTGAAATTCTGGAAACCTTTCTTCAGAAATCCGTGTCAAAAGAGGCGGCCAAAGTCACCCTGATAAACTACCACAAAGGGCTGCCGATCATGTATCCGGCCACGGTAATGGGGGTAGATCGAGGGAATCTGGACCTGGATGTTCATCCCCAGCAGGCGGTTGTCATTGACAGTGACCGTTATACGCTTATCCGCAGTAAGCTTTTTCCATTTGCCATTGCGGCCCATGTCCAATATGTGAACATCAAGAAGCACGCCGTTTCACTTAACAAGCTCTGTTATGTTGAAATACTTGCTGAAAATCGGAATTCTGTCAGGCTAAGCCTTGACCCGCCGGTTCAGGCTTCGATTCTTCATGAAGGAGAGGAGATTGTAGGGAGTTTGGTTGATATTTCTGTTCAGGGTCTGGCCATGATAATTGACCATTATCTGCAAATAGAGTCCGACACGGAAGTTCCGGTCCAATTCCTTTTGCCTGATCTGGTTATGCAAAAAGAAGTGCCGGTGAAACTGCCTGCAAAGCTGATTAAAATCGATGGTGAAGCATCGCCTTACCGCTGCAGATTTAAAATTTCCCCTGACAAACAGCAGGAACAGGCGCTGTCACGCTATATCTTTCAGCGCCAGGTGGCGGTGATTCATGAATTGAAGGAAATTGTGGATTAACAGTTTTTCGTATGATTTGAAAAGGTTTAATCAGAACAGGCCGCCCGGGAGATCAGGCGGTCTTTTGTTTATGGCATTTTGCGTGATTGTTTGAGTGCCTGATAAACATTCAGCGGCGTAGGTTTGCCGTTAATCAGGAGCAACACGCTGAAATGAAGGTGGGTCGGCGAGCGGCGTTTGGCGGCGTTCAGTCCGCTGCGCCCGACCGTTGCCAACACGTCGCCCGGTTTGACAAGATCACCCAGTTGCACCCGCAGTTCATTATTGTGGGCATAATAGACCAGCAACTCGTTGGCCGGGTCGTATACCCAGATGTATTTTCCTCCCCGCAAGCCGCTCGGTTGTTTCCATTCCCGCTCCAGCGCCACCACAATACCTCCGGTCATAGACAAGACCTCGGCCGGTTGGCCGGTGCGGTCATCGCGACTGTCCTGGTTGCGATCCTTAATGAATATGTCAAAGGCGGGGTGACCGCCGTGCCGGTTTCCGCTGAAAAAATCATAGCCGCTGGAGATAAAACCGTGACTGCGGCCGCCGTCAATGGCATGTGTATCATAACCGGCCACCGGGAAAACCCATTCGCTGGCGGCGTAATTCTTGCCGTCCAACAGATAATATTCTTTCCGAACTTCACTCAGGCGCTGGATAAGTTCAACACCTGCAGCAGTTTTGCTTATCCTGCCGTCCCGGATTCTGTTGTTTAGATTGTTGTATTCCATGCATGATTGGCTGGCGAGCCTGACATTGACAGGTTCTTCTGTCGCGTGAAGTACTCCTGACATGGCGATTGAAATGGCAAAACAAAGAAATATACAACGTTTCATGGCGGGTCCCGGTCTGGAAAGTGGTCGCAAATTTTGCCGGAAAAGCATATCATCCGGCAGTGGTCCTAACAACACAAATAACAGGATGGAAAACATCATGAATCTCACAAAAAAGCATATCCTGGAATTGCTCAAACGGCGGGACGACTCGACTCATTTTGCTTTTCTGCTGCGGGAATTCGGCGGACGCCATGTCAAACGGGAACTGAAAAACCTGTTGGACGATATGGCCGGCGAGGGGGAAATAGTCCGCTTAAAGGGTAACAGTTATCTGCTGTCGGGGCCGGTTAAAACCTTGCGGGGGCGTATCTCGGTTCACCGCGATGGCTATGGCTTCGTGATTCCGGAGTCGGGCGGGGAGGATATCTTTATTCCCTCAAAATATATGAAGGGAGCTCTGCACGGCGATCTTGTGGAAACCACCTTCGGCCGAAGCCGGATGGGGGGCGATAAGCTGGATGGCCGCGTGGTGGCGATTGTTGAGCGCGCCACCAGTCGCATCGTAGGGCGTTACGAAGAAACCCGGCGGGGCGCGATCGTGATCCCCGAGGACCAGCGCCTCAACCTGGTGGTGGAAATACCGGTCAAAGGGCGTGGACAGGCCGAAGATGGCCACCAGGTGGTGGCTGAACTGGTCAGCTACCCGATTGGCGGGCGTCCGGCGGAAGGGCGCGTCGTGGAGGTGCTGGGATGGCCGGATGATCCCGAAGTGGAAGTCCAGTCGGTCATCCGCCGCTTTGACCTGCCGCATATCTTCAGCAAGGAAGTGCTGGCCGAAGCGGAGGGGATTGCGGAAACGGTCTCCCACGATGACCTTAAGGGACGGGTGGATTTGCGCAAAATGCCGACGGTCACGATTGACGGAGAAACCGCCCGCGACTTCGATGATGCGGTTTCCCTGAAGTGCGAGGGCGATAACTTCCGCTTATGGGTATCAATCGCCGATGTGTCTCATTACGTAAAAAAAGACAGCCCGCTGGATCGCGAGGCATACCTGCGCGGCACCTCGGTTTATTTCCCGGACCGCTGCATTCCGATGCTGCCTGAACGGCTGTCAAACGGCATCTGTTCGCTCAATCCGGAGGTGGAGCGCCTGACGATGACGGCCGAGATATTATTTGATCGCTCCGGCACAATGCTGGATTCCTCGTTTTATCCAAGTGTCATCAAGAGTACCGCCCGTCTGACCTACACGATCGTCAAGCAGATCATTGTTGATGCCGACCCGGAAACCGTCGGAAAATACCGGTCGCTGACAGGTATGCTGATGGAGATGAAGGAGCTGGCGCTTTGTCTTCAGGGAATGCGTAAAAAACGCGGCAGCATTGACTTTGACCTGCCGGAGCCGGAAATCATTATCGGTCTGACCGGGCAGACCGAAGGGATCATTCGCGCCGAACGCAATCTGGCCCATCAGCTGATCGAGGAGTTTATGCTGGCGGCCAATGAGGCGGTAGCGCGCTTTGTCACATCCCGGAATGTCCCTTTTCTGTACCGGGTCCACGAAAACCCGGACCCGGCCAAGCTGCATACCTTTCAGGAGTTCGTCTACGGTTTCGGCTATGAATTCGGGATGGTGGATGACAAGGTCAATCCGCTGGAGTTGCAGAAGTTGCTGGCTCAGGCCGATGGGCGTCCGGAAGAACGGATGGTTAACTATGCCTTGCTGCGCTGCATGAAGCAGGCCCGCTACGCAGCGGAAAACGCGGGACACTTTGGGCTGGCCTCGGCCTGCTACTGCCACTTTACTTCACCGATCCGCCGTTATCCGGATCTGGTCGTACACCGGATTTTGAGGGCGCTGCTTGCCCTTCCTGAAGGTGAGAACCAGCAAGGGGGGCGCGCCGCAAAACAGCTTGCGATTGCCACAGAGCGACTGTGTGAAGTGGCCGAACACACCAGCAAGCGTGAGCGGACTGCAATGGAGGCTGAGCGGGACGTGGTCGAGATGAAAAAAATGCAGTACATGCAGAAGCATCTGGGAGAAGAGTTTAACGGATATATCGCCGGTGTGACCGGATTTGGTTTTTTTGTGGAATTGGATGAGCTGTTCGTGGAGGGATTGGTTCATATCTCGACCCTGGCGGACGATCTGTACAGCTATGTCGAGAAACAGCACTCATTGATCGGCCAGCATTCCCGCCGTGTATTTAGGATCGGCGATCAGGCGCGGGTCAAGGTGGCTTCCGTATCCCCTGCAACGCGGCGAATCGAATTTGTCCTGGCTGAGCACACGCCCGCGACGAATCAGCCTGGAGCAGCAGCGCGTCCGTCCGGAGCGGAAGAATATCCGCGTATCCCCTTGAGGGGAAAAAGGCTGACAGGCATTAAGCCACGTTCTGAAAAGGAGGGCAAAGGCAATTCTCGCGGCGCAAAAGATGGTGGCGGAAGCGGCGGGAACAAAGGCAAGGGCGGCGGTCGTAAACGCCGGTAAAATCTGAACCTGCCGAATCAGGTTGCGCGACAATGCGCCGCTATGATAGGAAATGGGCTGAAGGCGCATTTTAATTTTAATTCAAATGATCGGGAAAGAAGCATGAGCGAAGAAAAGGTTGTACCGTTTATGGAGCATCTGGTGGAACTGCGCAAACGGTTGATCGTCATAGTTGTAGCGGTGATAGTCGGTATGGGTGTGGCCTGGAATTACTCCAATGACCTGATGAAATTTGTAGAAAAGCCGCTGACCGGCAAAACCTATCTGACGGACATTAAAAAAGATGTGTATCTGAAAGTCAAAGAGTTGGCCCCTTCGATGTACACCCGTTACAAGCTCGATCAGGAAGTCAACGCGCCGCAAAAAGTGAGACCTCTGAACTACAGCGCTCCGCTGGAGCCGTTCTTCATTCAGTGCAAAATATCGATGCTGGCCGGATTTATCCTGGCGCTGCCGATTGTGTTTTATCAGCTCTGGCTGTTCATAGCACCCGGTTTGACCCGTCGGGAACGCAGGATGGTCATGCCGTTCGTCACGGCCGCCACGGTTACCTTCTGCATCGGAGCCCTGTTCTTTTTGATAGTAATCTGGCCGGTAATTATCAACTTTTCGCTTTCCTATGAGGCCGAAGGTTTGCAAAGCTGGTTCAATATCAGCGCCTACGTCAATTTTTGCCTGAGGCTGATTCTGGTATTCGGCCTGATTTTCGAACTTCCGGTCCTGACGCTGCTGTTGTCGCGCTTCGGAATTGTCAGTTACGCATTTCTGGCACCGAAACGTAAATATGCCCTGTTGGCCAGTTCGGTGATTGCAGCCTTCCACGCCGATCTGATCACGATGTTCGTGATTATGGTGCCGCTTTACCTGATGTACGAAATCAGCATCTGGGTCGCGTTGATATTCGGCAAGAAGAAGGTTAAGATCGTGGAGGAAGCGCCTGCGACATAGCTTTTAGAGGCAGCTGATCAATCTTCGAGGTCGGAAGGTTGCCATGTCAATTTTTTTTGCAACCGGCAGTACTAAGAAAAGGGGTGTGAACATGAACTGGCACAATATTTTAGGTAAAAAACTTACTGGTGTATTGATCACTGCAGCCGCAGTAGCCATTGCTCTGGCGCTATTAAGCTCCGGTATTGCGAACGCCTCCTTGAAAGTTGTCGGTCATGGGTCAAAGATGAGTCTGGATCCAAAATCAATTCCGGAACATCTGAAACCAAACTGGGAAATAATGAAAAAGAAGTGCTCGAGATGCCACGGTCTGGACGTCGAGTTGGAAACGCTCCAAAAGGGAGTGACTCCATCGGGAGTCCCGTACACCAGGGCCTCGATCAAGGCCTATGGAATGACTATGCTTAGGAAAACGGATTCGGGCATGAATGCCGCCGAGGTGAGAAAAGTTCTTGAATTGCTGTATTTTCTTCATGACGAAGCTGCAAAATAAAGAAATACGCTGATCTTGAAAATGCACTGATGCAATGTCAGAATCCGGTTTGCCGGCTAATCTGTCAGTCTGCTGTCGAGTAAAATTAGGTTGACAATCAAGTAGAAAACCCCTAAAAGGATAAAAAATGTCTTGTTAGGGGTTTTCTCAATGATGGAGCTCACCCGTAAAGGGGAATATGCAATTCGGGGGATCGTTTATCTGGCAGCGCAGCCGGATGACAAGGTCTGCCTGTTGAGCGATATCGCCGCCGCTGTCGATGTACCCGCCACGTTTCTAGCCAAGATATTTCAACAGTTCAGTAAAATCGGCCTCGTTAAATCGTATCGTGGTACCGGTGGCGGCTTTCTGCTTGGGCGTCTTCCGGAGAATATAACCCTGCTGGAGGTTGTTGAGGCTGTTGAAGGACCGATCATTCCTAACCGTTGTGTCGTCGGCGCCGGAGAGTGTACCCGTGATTTATCCTGCACGGTTCATCCGGTTTGGAAAAGGGTTCAGGAACAGGTTCGCAATGTTCTGGAAGGTGTGACTTTGAAGGATTTGGCGGGAGAGTAGTTACGGTCGTTTATTAGTGTAAAAAAATTTGCAAGCAAATAGGACAAATATAGTCTTTAATATCCTCTTTGCTTGCACTTCTTAAATGCAGCGGTATACTGAAAAGGTTTGTTAGTGTTGGTTAACGGTTGATTTGATCAGTAAATATGATTTCAGGAGGAAGTATGGATGTGTTGATGCTCAGCAGGGTGCAGTTTGCAGTAACTTGCATGTTTCATTTTATTTTTGTGCCACTGACCTTGGGGCTCTCGATAATGATTGCCTGGATGGAAACCCGCTATGTCGCCACTGGCGATGAGATGTGGCTGCGGATGACAAAGTTCTGGGGCAAGCTGTTTCTTATCAATTTCGCCCTGGGTGTTGTTACCGGAATCACCATGGAGTTCCAATTCGGGATGAACTGGGCCGAGTACTCCCGATATGTCGGGGATATTTTCGGAGCGCCACTGGCGATTGAGGCTACTGTGGCGTTTTTTATGGAATCGGTTTTTATCGGATTGTGGATCTTCGGCTGGGACAAGGTTTCCAAGAAAGTGCACCTGATGTCGATCTGGCTGGTGGCGATCGCAACCAACCTGTCCGGCCTCTGGATTTTGCTGGCTAATGGCTGGATGCAGCATCCGGTAGGTTATGTGCTCAGAAACAACCGGGCCGAGATGGTTGACTTCACCGCATTGATTACCAATCCCTATGGTCTGATCAAGTTCGGTCACCAGATCGTATCTGGTTATACCGTTGCAGCTTTTTTCGTGATGGGGATTTCTGCCTGGCACCTGCTCAGAAAAAACGAGATGTCATTTTTTAAGCGTTCCTTCAGGCAGGCCGCTTTTTTTGGTCTGGTATCTTCTCTGCTGGTTGCGGTGATAGGGGATTCACACGCAGTTGAAATTGCCAAGGTTCAACCGGCCAAGTTTGCAGCTATGGAATCGATCTGGGAAACCCAAAAGGGAGCCGGAATGAACATGCTTCTGTTTCCGAATGAAAACCTCGAATGCAATGCCATTGAACGCCTCTGCGTCCCTAATATGGTCAGCATGCTGGCGTTCCACGACGCCAAGGCCGAGGTTAAGGGACTAAAGGATTTTCCCAGGGATGAACGGCCACCGGTTTTGCCCGTGTTTCTGAGCTTCCGCGCCATGGTTGGCCTGGGCACCTACTTTATACTGGCCAGCGCGTTGGCTGTCTTCCTCTCCTTCAGGAAAAACCTGGAAGAATATCGTTTCTTTCTGACTGTACTGCTGTTTTCAATTCCGCTCCCATACATTGCAAATCAATTGGGGTGGATTGTAGCGGAAGTGGGGCGTCAACCGTGGATCGTCTACGGGGTGCTGAAGACCGCCGCAGGTGTATCCAAAAACTTGACCTCAATGCAGGTGGCAGTGTCATTGGCTGGTTTTACAATGCTCTACGGCTTATTGGGTACGATTGATATCTACCTATTAGGGAAATATGCCAAATTAGGACCGGACACTGATCTTTCCGGAATCATTAATGTTCAAGGGAGGGATTAGGCCATGGAAGCAAATGCTTACCAAATTATCTGGTTCATATTGTGGGGCGTTCTGTGGGGCGCATATTTCATGCTGGATGGTTTTGTTCTCGGAACCGGTTTCATGTCCGGTTTCCTGGCAAAAAACGATACCGAGCGCCGTGTTCTGATAAACACGGTCGGGCCGGTCTGGGACGGCAACGAAGTCTGGCTGGTTACCGCCGGCGGAGTCACTTTCGCAGCTTTTCCGACTACGTATGCCCTGATGTTCAGCAACCTGTATACGGCATTACTGCTGCTGCTGTTCGCATTGATTGTGCGGGGAGTCTCCTTCGAATTTCGCGGGAAGATGGACAGCTCGGGATGGAAATCCGGTTGGGATATCGCCATCACCATATCAAGCTTTTTGCCGGCGCTGTTATTTGGCGTCGCGTTCGGAAATATTTTCAAGGGAATTCCGATGCGCAATGACTTTGCAACAGCTACCTTTGGATATGACGGTTCGCTGCTGACATTGCTGAATCCGTACGGCCTGTTGACCGGCGTTCTCTTTGTTATGCTATTTGCGGTGCATGGTTCACTCTATGCGGCGATCAAGACAACCGGCGGACTTTCCGACAGGGCGGCAAAGATGGCCAATAAGCTTTGGCTCCCGCTGCTGGTTGTGGCGGTGGCGTTTCTCGGGTACAGTTATCCGGCCACCGGGCTGTATTCAAACTATCTGGCCTCACCACTGCTGGCAGTTATACCCGTTATTGCCGTCGCTTCACTGTTGTTGGTCAAACTGTTCGCCTCAAAGGGGCGCCTGCACATGGCCTTCCTGTTTTCGTGTCTGACGATCGCCTTTGTCTGTTTCACAGGTGTGGCCGGGCTGTTTCCAAACCTGATTCCGTCCAGTCTTGACCCACTATCCAATCTGACAATTTACAATTCATCTTCAAGCCCGTACACCCTCAAGCTTATGGCCGGTGTTGCGCTGGTATTCGTTCCGATAGTCATTTCATACAAAATATGGGTATACCGGATATTTCGTGGACGGGTCACAGATGAGGAAGTGCTAGGTAACCACGAAGCTTACTGAATGCGCCTGTAAGGTGCTGATTTTTAATGAAAATAGTTCGATTTGCTTGACAAGGCACAATTAGTGGGGTATTGTCCCCGCAGCCTGAACGTAAACTCCAATTTCCCGGATAACCGGGATTTTGGCGTTTTATGGGTAAATTCATTACGAAAGGAGTTCCCCGCCGGAGATACGCCCTAGATGTAAGAGGGTAACGACGCCGCTCCGGCAAAGCCGATAACACTTCCTACTCTATTATTATGCCAAAAAAAATCATCTACATCTTATGCATGCTACTGCTGACCGCATGCGAAAATGCACCATTCAACAAGACCGAAATCCAATCGAACACATCGATGGGATCCGAAACCTCTCAGCTTGATTCCGAAAGCATCTCCCTCATCCAACGAAAAAAACAACAGGTGATCATCGAACTGGCGTTTGCACGCAAGACGACTCCGCAACGTGCCCGTTATCTTGCCGGAATCTGCTACGACAAAACCATTGGAACCGTTTTCATGCCATTTGATCTTGCAGAGATTGCGCTGGCTGAGACCGGTGGCCACCGGCTTTCTGCGCGTGCCGTATCGTCAGTAGGGGCTGTTGGCGTCTGGCAGTTGATGCCGTATCGTGCAAAAAGCCACGGTTTTGAACCCGAAGAAATGAAGGACGATGAAAAGTGTGCCGAAGCGGCTGTACTGGAGCTTTACACCAAGCTTGAGATGGCGCAGGGCGACATGGATCGGGCCAAAAAATATTACTGCGGTCAGGGGCCACAGGCTAATGCGTACATCAAAAAAATCCGTCTGATACGGCGTGAAATGTTGGCGGATTTCAATCAGCAGGTTAATAAAATTGCCTTGGCGGATACAGGCACAATGATCCGCTGATGAAATGCAGCTTAAACCTTGCATCTGTATGTCGTCTGGTGTGAGTAGAGCATGCCTGTTTAAAGTGTTTATTCGAGTTCTCGAGCAGATTCTGCAAGCCCTCGCAAGGGGCGTTTTTGCTTGATATAAAAGCCGCCGCTCTGATATAGTCGGGCGGCTTTTTTGTACTTATTATTGAATCTGGAAGGGGTGGCTTTGTGAAGAGTGAAATGTCTTCCGACGGAACCAACGGCCTTACGCTTCGCTCCAAAATGGTACTTCTTTCCGCGGCTGCCTTTACCGCTATCCTGCTGGTGACTGTGATCAGCCTGATGCTCATGAACGGAGTCCGGGTTGGCAGTGCCGCCTACAAAACCATCAGCAATAGCAAGGATGCACTTGAGAACATAGCTCTGCTGCAGTCTGATCTTTATCAGGTGAACTTCTCCATACAGAGCTATATGATGGAAGCCGACCCGATAGTTGCAGACAAGACTGCTGAGAACATAAAGAAACTGTCTGCTGATATCGATCATAAATTTGAAATCGGTCTCAGGTTGGCCGAAGCGCCGGCCCGGCGGGATTCTATCAACAAAGCCAACAGCATCTGGAAGGATTATAAAAAGACGCTCCAGAATGAAGTAGTACCGGCCGCCCGCGAGGGTGATGTTCTTAAAGCCAGCTATCTTATGACCGGAATTCAAGCCGAGCGTTTCAGCAAATTCAGTTCAACGGTCGCCACGCTGGTTGAAACTATCCGTCGTGATGTCCTAGCCACCGAAGAAGCCGTTTCATCATCAGTTTCCAGCAAAATAATCATTAATGTAATTGTCGCCTTGATCGCAATTGGCGTGATCGCTGTTTTTTCGTATCTGGTGACCCGCTCTATAACCGGTCCGCTTAATGCTTGTGTAGATTTTGCCCGCACTGTGGCTGATGGCCGACTTGACCGTCGTCTTGAAGTGACCGGCGGAGTTGAAACCGCCGCTTTGGCCGTCGCAATGAATACCATGGCGGCAAACCTTAATAGTGTAGTCTCCCGGATTAATTCGGCCACGGGAGTACTTACCTCGATTGACAACAATATTGAAAAGGCTGCACATCAGGTGGTCAATTCGGCACAATCCCAGGTAAAGTCGGTCGTGGAAACGTCCCAGGCGGTTGATCAGATCAAGACATCTATTCGGGATGTTTCCCAGGGAGTGGACAAGCTCTCTTCATCGGCTGCCGAGACGGCGTCTTCCACACTTGAGATGGCTGCCAGCATTGAAGAAGTTGCCAATAGCGCCGAAAAACTTGGCATAGCTGTAGAAGAGGTCAGCTCCTCCATAATTGAAATGGCGTCATCTATCAAAGAAATTGGAGTAAATATCGTTAACCTGCTGGATGCTTCAACCACAACGGCTTCTTCCATTGCCGAGATGGATGCCACAATCAAGCAGGTTGAAAAGAATGCAATGGACGCTTCCGCTATTTCGGAAACGGTCAGGAGTGACGCTGAATCCGGTAAGAAATCGGTCGAGGAGGCTATTGCAGGCATGCAGGCCATCCGGGTCTCCTCTCAGATAACTGCCGAAGTTGTTGAAAACCTGTCGCTAAGGGCTAACGACATCGGGGCAATATTGTCTGTAATCGACGAAGTGGCTGAACAAACCAATCTTCTGGCGCTTAATGCTGCAATTATTGCTGCCCAGGCTGGAGAACACGGCAAGGGGTTTGCCGTGGTGGCTGATGAGATTCGGGAACTGGCCGAGCGCACCAGCAGTTCGACTCGTGAAATTGCCGCGGTGATCAAGGGGGTCCAGGAAGATACCCGGCGGGCCGTGGACGCGATCAGTCAGGCCGAAAACAGTATCACAGAGGGTGAAAAGCTTTCACAGCGTTCCGGCGCCGCACTCGAGAAAATAGTTACCGGTGTCAAGCGAGCCAGTATTCAGGTAAGCGAAATTGCCAGGGCCACCGTTGAGCAGGCCAAGGGGAGTCACTGCATAAAGGAAGCAATGGAAAGTGTCGAGGAGATGGTCGGACATATCGCCAATTCCGCCCGGGAGCATTCACAAGGGACCGACCTGATTACCATGTCTGTTGAGCAGATGAAAGAACTTACAACCCATGTTCGTGTTTCCACCCGTGAACAGAGCCGGGCCAGTGGATTGATCGCCCGCTCTACGGAAAACGTCACTTCGCTGGTTGGTGATATTCGCAAGGCTTGCCGCTCCCAGGAGGAAAACAGCATACTGATTTCAGATTCAGTCAGTCACATCCAGGCTTCCACCGATGTTAACAGTCATGCAGCCAAGGTTATGGATACTTCGGTTGCCAGTCTGTCACGTCAGATAGAGCTTCTTGAGAAGGAGATGACCGGTTTCAAAATATGAGTCCGGTTTCCAAAACATTATGAGCAGGTTGAAAAAACGGTTTGCAGATCTTGAAAAACAGGGTGCCAAGGCTTTAGTTACTTTCGTCACCGCCGGTGACCCCACTCTTTCATGCACAGAGGAAATGATCTCTGCTTTGGAAGCGGCTGGCGCTGACGTTATTGAACTGGGAGTGCCTTTTTCTGATCCAATGGCGGATGGCCCAACTATCCAGCTTTCATCAGAGCGGGCTTTGGCCGCCGGAACCACCCTGCCGGAGATTCTGGCAACTGTCAGGAAAGCGCGTGTCACCTGCCAGATTCCGATCATACTGATGGGGTACCTGAATCCGGTGCATGCGTATGGCTATGAACGCTTTTGCACCGATGCGGTCGATGCTGGTGTGGACGGTGTTCTGCTGGTCGATCTCCCTCCGGAAGAAGCTGGTGAGTTGTTGCCGTATGCCAGACGCTCCGGGCTTGATATGATTTTTCTGCTGACTCCGACATCCGATGCCTCCAGGATAAAACTGGTCAATGAAATCGGCAGCGGTTTTGTCTATTATGTAACTGTAACCGGTGTTACCGGCGCCCGTCAGGTGGTTTCAAATTCATTAGAAATGGAATTGGCAAACATAACGGGCAAGGTCAAGCTGCCTGTTATGGCGGGCTTTGGAGTTTCAACGCCCGAACAGGCCGCAGAAGTGGCTGGCTTGGCGAACGGCGTGGTGGTCGGAAGTGCGATCGTCAAACTTTTCGAAAAGCATGCCGGGCAACAGCTCAAACAGGAACTGACGCAGTTCGTACAATCGCTCAAACAGGCAATATCCTGACAGTCAACAAACTTGACACCATCTGGTAATTCTGTTACCAAACTTTTTTACTATTACTCAAACTATTTAGGATTGCGAAAGAAACGAGGCCAACCATGAGCTGGTTTACCAAAGAAAAAACCGGGGTAGAAAAATCTGACGGCAATAAGGTCAAGGTTCCTGAAGGTATGTGGATCAAGTGCCAGGGATGCTCGGAAACAGTTTTGGGCAAGGATGTGGCGGCTAATTTGCAAGTATGTCCAAAGTGCGGCTATCACTACCGTATTTCTGCTCGAAAGAGACTGGAAGCTCTGCTTGACGGCGGTACCTGGCAGGAGTTTGATGCCGATGTGACGTCGGTCGATTTTCTGGAATTCAAAGATGCCAAGAGTTATCAAGATCGCATCGATGTTGCACTTTCCAAAGGCGGCTCGAAGGATGCTGTTATTTGTGTGGAAGGCGCTATCGAGGAGATGCCCGTACAGGTTTCCTGTTTCGACTTCTCATTTATGGGCGGCAGCATGGGCAGTGTTGTCGGTGAAAAGATTACCCGTTCTATTGAACGCGGTCTGGAAAAGAACCAGCCGGTTATTATAATCTCCGCTTCTGGCGGAGCGCGGATGCAGGAAAGTATCCTGTCACTGATGCAGATGGCAAAAACATCTGCCGCATTGGCAAAGCTGAAGCAGGCCGGAATTCCGTTTGTTTCGCTGCTGACTGATCCGACCACCGGCGGAGTAACCGCCAGTTTTGCAATGCTGGGTGATGTCAATATCGCCGAACCCAAGGCGCTGATCGGTTTTGCCGGCCCGCGTGTTATTGAGCAGACAATCCGCCAAAAGCTTCCGGAAGGTTTTCAGCGGGCCGAGTACCTGCTTGATCACGGCATGATTGATGCGATCATTCCCCGTACCGAAATGCGTCCGAAACTGGCTTCCATCTTGAAAATGCTGCATCACTCCGCTGCCTGAATGTCCCTGGCAGTTGTGCTGGAGAAACTGTATACCCGTCGGCGTTTCGGGATAAAACCGGGCGTCGATCGGGTACGCGTCCTGCTGGCACGTCTGGGCAACCCCGAAAAAAGATTCCGCTCCATTCACGTTGTCGGTACAAACGGCAAAGGTTCCACGTCAGCTTTTCTCTCTTCAATACTCAAGCATGCCGGTTACAATACCGCCCAGTTCAGCTCTCCTCACCTGGTGCGCTTTACCGAGCGTTTCAAAATAAACGGCACCGAATATCCGGCCGAAAAGCTGGCCGAGAGGCTGGATACTGTGCTGTCAGTTGCGCCGGATGACGCAACCTTTTTCGAGATTACAACAGCTCTGGCAGCGTATGTTTTCAGTGAAGAAGGTGTTGAAATTGCGGTGATTGAGGCCGGTATGGGGGGGCGTTCCGATGCCACGGCAGCTATTCCGGCTGAGATGACCATCATAACCCCCGTCGCTATGGATCATGCCGAGTATCTGGGAGCTACCCTGACTGATATTGCCAGGGAAAAGGCTGGTATCATCGAACCCGGCACGTCCGTTATCTCTGCCGGGCAGGAAAACTCAGTACTCTCAGTGATTAAACAGCAATGCCAACTTGGTGGCAATCCGCTTCGAATCTGCGGCAAGGATTTCTCCGCAGAGTGGAATTCAGAGCGCACCCTGGATTATTTCGGGATTCTTAATGATATTAGTGGTATTGTCCCCGGCATTCCGGGGCGTTACCAAGGGCAGAATGCGGCCCTGGCAATTGCCGCGGCCGAGGTGCTTGATTCCCATGGGACGGCTATTTCCGGCATTGCCAAAGGGAAGGGTATCGCCTGCTCTCATTGGCCGGGGCGGATGGAGCTGATAGCGGGTGAACCACCCCTGCTTTTGGATGGCGCTCATAATCCTGCCGGTGCTCTGGCCCTGGTAGAAGCTCTGTCCGACTATCCTCGCAAGCGCCTGTTTCTGGTTACAGGAGTTTGTTCAGACAAGGATATGGAGCAGATTTATGCTCCGTTGATAACAATGGCAGATCGAATTTACACTGTCACGCCGAATGTTGAGCGCGCACTGAAAGACAGTGAACTTGCCGATTTTTTCTCTGGAAAGGGACAGATATCCCAAGCTTGCGGCACGGTTGTGGATGGAATCCGCTCAGCCCGGGCTGATGCTGAGACGGGAGACTTGATTCTTGTCTGCGGATCGCTTTTCGTGGTGGGTGAAGTCAAGGCCTGGCTGGAAAATGTTAACTATACCGGGATCCGGGGCTGATGTCTGATATGAAAACCTTATCCAAAATATTCCTGCTGATTATGATTATGTCCCTGGAAATTCACTCCCCCGCACTATACGCGGCCGAGATATTGCCTCAGTTCCCGGACGAAAATATCCATATCAAGGCAGATTCAATGGATCACGGTCAGTCTGAGGGGCTTTTTTCCGCCAAGGGTAACGTGGTAGTCACCTGGAAGGGGCTCAACCTGGTTTCAGACCGGGCCACTTACGACAGCAATACTCATCTCCTGCTAGCTTCCGGCAACGTTATCATTTCAAAAGGGAGTGACGTTCTCAAGGGTGAATCACTGGCGCTCAATCTGGACAGCGGTCGCGCGGAAATGGACAAGGCCACCGTCTCGGTTCCGGATTCAAATTTATCCTTTACCGGTGAAAAAATCATTCGTTTGAGCGAGAGTGAATTCCAAGTCAGTTCAACGGAGCTCACTACCTGCGATCTTCCTGACCCAAGCTGGAAATTCGGGGCAGATTCGCTGAAGATAAATATATTGGGGTATGCAACCGGCCGTAATATTGTCTTTTATGTCAAAAATGTTCCCGTAATGTATCTCCCCTGGATCGCTTTCCCGGTCGTGCGCGAGAAGAAGTCCGGTCTGCTTTTTCCGAAAGTCGGTTACTCTAACAGCCGTGGAGCTCAGCTTGACATACCTGTTTACTGGGTGCTCTCCCCCAGTCAGGATCTTTTGCTGGATATTGACCTGTTATCCAAACGTGGCGTGGGAACCGGACTCGATTATCGATATATCCGCAACAGGGGGAGCGAGGGGCATCTGGGAGGGTATCAGATCTACGATGGTCTCAAAGATCGCTGGCGGTGGCAGATCGGACAGAGCCATAAGGAGATATTTTCACCATCTGCCAATCTGAGGATGGACATAAATCTTAATAGTGACAGATCATTTTTGGGGGATTTCGGCGAAAAAAGCGGCGATTATAATCGACAGTCCAGTGATACTACTGTTAATGCATTGAAATACTGGCAGCATTATGCGATTTCCTCATATGTCCATTACAGCGAAGATCTGTACGCAGCAGATAACCGGGCCACTGTACAAACGCTGCCGGCAGTGGAGCTCGCTGGTGTGCGGCAGTCAATCTTGAAGACCCCGCTATATTTCGATATCGACGCAAATATCGCAAACCTGGATCGGGAATCGCCACCCAGCGGACAACGACTGCATCTGTTTCCCCGTGTGACATACCAGCGGTCTCTGAATGGTTATCTACAGGCATCCGTTTACGCCGGAGTACATGCCAGGGGGTATGAAACCGACAAACGAGCGGCCGGCAGCGGAGTTAAAGGGAGTGACGGCGATTTGACGCCGGAGATTGGCATGCGGTTTTCAACTTCATTGTCACGCGGATTTGACGTCGAATCCGCGACTCTAAAAAAGGTCAAACATGAGATTATCCCGGAAATAAGCTATGGATATATTCCGGAGCGTTCTCAGCAGAATCTTCCATTCTACGATTATACTGATCGGTTGCTTTGGCAGAACTCACTCGGCTTTTCGGTGACAAATCTGATAAACGGCAAGTTTGCAGTCGGTGAGACCGCTGAATACAGGGAAATTTCGAGAATCAAGCTGATGCTGGGATACAATTTCGAAGGGCAGAGACGTGATCTGCTGACGTTGGTGGAAGCTCAGAAACCATGGAGCGACCTGATCCTGGAGAGCGATACCTGGCTGAATAAAAATGTGCGCCTGACATTTGACACTCGCTATAACCTGTATGAAAGCCGTCTGTCGACGGCTGCGGCAGGTTTGGAAGTCGATGACCGCCGCGGAAATACACTTGGAGCGGCTTACCAGATGGCCCACGGCGTAGTAGAATATCTGGAGGGTCACCTTGCCACCAAGATATTCAAGCCGTTCAGTTTGTCCTACACCACCCGCTATTCATTCGATCTGGGAGATTTCCTCGAATCGGTCTATTCTGCCGAATATCGCCACAAATGCTGGAGTGTCAATGCTGCGATTCACCAGCGACCAGGAAACTTCTCTTACACCATGAACTTCAATCTGGCCGGTCTGGGTGGTAATTAACGCAGTCAGGACCGGGTTCAACGTGCTTTTATATCTCCCAACACCTAAGGGTTGTACTCCGTCAGAAAAAGCTGTCTTTTGAAATTATCCACCTTGCCAGCCAACTCGCCTGAAAGTTCACTGCTATGGAGCGGACTTAAAAACTGCCTCAATAAGCGCCGTTCAGCGCTTTGAAGTGCCGTGTTGCTGCACCCTATTCTGGGTGGGATGTGGACGGTGTTCAAAGTAAAGCGGCTGACGGAGTTGGTCAGGCACGGGTTCAGTCTGATCAGGCTGCTACTGGCGTATTCGGGTGGATTTGCGGCTGCGGATGAGCCCAGATACAGTACAAAGTTGCCGGGAGAACAGCGTTCTTTTTCAAGCTGCCGGATTCGTTCAATTTCCTCCAGTACATTTTCTCTGGCGCCGACATGGGCAAACAGCAGTGGCTGCAGTCCGGCCTGGGCAATCATTTCCAGCAGTTCTTCAATTCGATAGGTACGGACGCGGGGATGCAACAACGCATCGGCCATGCCGAAGTCGGTTCTGGGCTCATCGGCGACATCCAGATAATTTGCCAACCGCGAACCGGGCCGGGCTTTTTTCAAAAGTTTTCGGGCCGCCGCCGGTGTTGTAATGCCGAGCAGGCGCAGGGCGCGTCTGATCGCTTCCTCTTCTTTCCTGGCATACCGGCTGTACAGCATGATCCTGATAATGCCGTTCGGCAGCAAATGTTTTTCGAGGGTTTTCAACCCCTCCAGCGGATCGTCAAGGTGGTGCAGGACGCCATAGGAATCTATCAGCCCGAATGTCCCTTCAACCGATTTCCCATCCAGTATGTCTCCGCACCGATAGGTTATGTTTCTGCATCCATGCAGCAGACAGTGCAGCCGGGCCCTGTCCAGGCTGCTCCGGGAGAGGTCAAGCGCGGTGATGGACGCATCCGGATTTGCTACTGAAAAAGGGTAAGGGGAGAAGGTTCCGCAGCCGGCGAGCAGGATGCGGTTGGCATCCGGTGGGGGGAGTCTCCTGTTGAAACGACTCCATAATGCTTGAAGATTAAGTGCATATGTGTCGCAGCGCCGCACCGACGCCAGCAGGGGGTAGCGCGGGTAGGGGTAGCACTGGTAATGTTTCTGGACAGGATTGAGCATTCTTCAATGTATCAGGATGATATCAAGCTTTCAACGCACAAGAATGAAAAAGGCCTCCCCCGATCAGGGAGAGGCCAGTGGTATGAATGCAGATAATGTGAAGGTTATTTCTTGAAAGTAGCTTCCTCGACAATTGCGGAATATTTGTAGCCGCCGCCAAAATCCTTGTCCTTGGCGAGAATGCCGCTGACGGTGACGACATCGCCAACATTGACCATCTCATTGGAGGTACAGACCAGATTGTGATTGCCCTTGGCCTGCGAGCCGGTTCCATCCTGGATGTGAACCCAGTTCTTGCCCATGATCTGTGCGGAAACCTTGACGACTTTGCCTCTGATGACAACTTTTTTCTTATTCAGTTTGGCACTGTTGGCGAAAGCTCCCTGTACTGTCGAGGCATCACGGCCGGTTGCCTTCGGGACCGAAATCTTGGCGTCCTTGGCCGCTGCAGCGCCTTTGCTGCCTGGAGAAGCGGCCTTGTCCTTGGTTGGGTCGGCTGCTGTGCCCGGTGCCGATGCTCCAGAAACTATGCCATCAGAAAAGACGATCTTGTCAAATTTGCGTTTGAGGCTTTTGCTTTCAAAGTTAACCATTTCCATGCCGCTCTTCAGCGATATCTGCGATCCGGTCTTGACCGGGGTCTGCATAACGGCAGCCCAGATTTTGTCTCCGTTGCTTTTCTGGAGATGAATATAGGTGTAGCCGCCGCTGTTCATGGTTTCGAGAATTTTTCCGGAAATTGTGTCAGCGCCCTGGGTTGTGCCGGCCGCCGCCGGATGGGCCGCCTTGTCAGGCATGGCAACTGCGATGGACGTTGCGGAAAGTGCTGCAACACAGGAAAGTGACAATATAAAATTCTTTTTCATGGAATCCCCTTTTTTAAATTTACCAGCTTCGCCCACTGATACTATCATAATGAGTCTGTGGTCGGCACTAAAAAATACAGGAATCGGACATGTTCAGTCGTCTCTACATCCATATACCATTCTGTCTGGAAAAGTGCGGATATTGCGCTTTTGTTTCCTGCAAGCCATTGAAAGGCGAGCTCGAAAACTACCATACTCTGCTTTTAAAAGAGATGCAGCTTGCATCTGGCAACTACCAACCTGCCGAACCGCTGGATTCGATATACTTTGGCGGCGGCACTCCTTCTCTGCTTTTACCGGAGCAGGTCGCGCAAATCATTGCCGTTGCCTCGAAACAGTTTTCCCTCTCACCAGCTGTTGAAATCACGCTGGAAGCTAATCCGGGCACCGTTGATGAGGGACGGCTGCGGGCATTCCGAACCGCTGGCGTCAATCGACTTTCGCTGGGTATCCAGACCTTTGATGGAAATCTGCTGCGTTGTCTGGGGCGAGTGCATGATGCCGCTCAAGCCCGCCAGGCCTTCCGGGATGCCCGCCGTGCCGGTTTCGACAACATCGGCCTTGACCTGATCCATGGCCTGCCGGGCCAGAGCCTTTCACAATGGCACTCCGACCTGCGGGAAGCAATTCGGCTGGCACCGGAGCATATCTCTGTTTACGGGCTGACGGTGGAGGAGGGGACGCCCTTTTCTCTGCGCTATCCGGAAGAGAGTCCCGATATACCGGATGACGACCAGTCAGCGGAAATGTTCGAGGCGGCCGATAGCGTTCTTCCGACAGCCGGTTACGAACATTACGAAATAGCCAACTACGCCAGGAATGGCCACCGTTCCAGGCACAACAGCGGCTACTGGCGCAGGGACGGCTACCTGGGCGTTGGAGTGGCGGCGCATTCTTTTCTGCGGAAGGGGTATGGGTTCCGATTCAGCAACTACGAAACGGTTGAGGAATATCGTGCTGCTTTGGCTGGCGGTTGTCTGCCGCATCAGGATCAAAATGATCTTAGTCTGGAAGACGCCATGGCTGAATTCATGTTTCTGGGACTTCGCCTTTTTGACGGCATCTCTTCCGATGAGTTTGAACGGGAGTTCGATTTGCCGCTGCGGAGTGTTTATGGCAGCGTCATTGATGAATTAACACGGATAGCTCTATTGCAGTGCGATCAGGGGGTGTTGCGGCTGACCCGGCGCGGCCTGCTGCTTTCCAATCAGGTTTTTGCCCGCTTCCTGCCATGATTTCCCCTTGCCAGACCGTCCAAAGCATCTATAATACCATTCCATGATTCCTGAACCCCTCAAAAATGAACTCCAGCGGCGCGTTGCCCAGGCTGTCACCAATCGTGAAGCGGCGGTGGATGTGATGAAGGAACTTCAGCGCCACTACGGCTGGCTGACCGATGAAGCCGTCGAAGAGGCGGCCGAACTGCTGTCGTTGACGCCGTTACAGGTTGAGGAACTGGCCACTTTTTATGAGATGATCTACCGTCGTCCGGTCGGGCGGTATGTAGTTCATGTTTGCGATTCGATCTCCTGCTGGAACATGGGGGGGGAGACACTGCTCACTCAGCTCGAGAAACTGCTGGGAACCAAGGTCGGCGGCACAACCGCCGACGGCGACTTTACCCTGCTCCCCTGTTCATGTCTAGGCAACTGCGGAAACGCTCCGGCCGTGATGGTCGGAGAGCGCCAGTTCGGCCGGGTCTTGCCCGACCAGATTCAGTTTATCCTGTCCGAATTACGCAGTTCAAATCCCTGATTGCTTGCCAAATTGACAGCGGAACCGTAACTGGTCTTTGGCAGCGACGGAATGCACTTAATTGTAGCCAATGTCATGATTATCAGAGTGATATTAGGCTCGATCACTTAGCATTGCTGCGAATAAATATTATCGGAAAGAAGGGAACAAGCCTGATGCCGACTATTTCAATGTTTTACGGGATCATTATAAGGATGTATTTTGCGCCAGGCGAACATCCGCCGCCGCATTTTCATGTATACTACAACGATAACAAGGCTTCTGTGGATATTCGTACATGTGAAATTTTGGAAGGAAACCTTCCCGGCAGACAAACAAAGTTGGTGCTTGCTTGGGCCGAGTTGCATCAGGAAGAGTTGATGGCCGACTGGCAACTAGTCATGAACGGAGAAGAACCGTTCAAGATTCAACCACTTCAATAAGAGGTGAAACTATGTACCCTTCGGTGAAAGAAGTTGTCCCAGGTGATGACTATATTCTTACGGTGTTATTCGACAACGGAGAAGGTGGCGTCCTAGACATTAAGCCTATCCTCGATTTCGGCATATTCCAGCGCATTAAGGATTATGATTCTTTTAAACGGGTCCGGGTAGCCTTCGACACAATTGAGTGGGAGTGTGGTGTTGACCTTGACCCGGAATATGTTTATTCAAAATTTAAATCGAGCAAATCCGCATAAATTGCAGTCGCAGATAGCAGCAAAAGGAAGTTAAGGAGCTTGTCTGGGAGTTGGCGCAATGCTATGCTTCCGGATACTTTTTATGGAACAGGTTCTCTTCAAACATAACCGGCCCGGCCGGATGACAACCTTCGACGAATACCGTAGCGAGGGGGGCTTTGTTGCGCTCGCCAGGGCGCTGGCCGGAATGTCGCCCGATGAAGTTCAGCAGGCTGTCATTGATTCCGGCATGCGGGGCAGGGGTGGGGCCGGTTTCCCGACCGGCAAAAAGTGGTCCTTCGTGCCGCGCAACCTGCCCGGACCGCGCTACCTGATCTGCAACTGTGACGAGATGGAGCCGGGCACCTACAAGGACCGCGTGCTGCTGGAACGCAATCCGCATCTGCTGGTGGAGGGGATGGCGCTGGCCTGCTATGCGCTGGGCGTGCAGCATGCCTTCATCTTCATCCGCCGGGGCTATGAGCAGGCCGCCGACAATCTGCGGCTGGCCGTGGCAGCTGCACATGGGGCAGGTTTTCTGGGTGAAAATGTCCGGGGGAGCGGTTTCAGTCTTGAACTGGATATTCACCAGTCTGCCGGCCGCTACATCTGCGGCGAAGAGACAGCGCTGATCAATGCCCTGGAGGGGATCCGCGCCAACCCGCGCGCCAAACCGCCATTTCCGGCTGTTAAAGGGCTGTGGGGACAGCCGACTGTGGTCAACAATGTGGAAACCCTGGCCAATATCCCGTCCATAATCAACGGCGGTCCGGCCTGGTGGAAGGGGCTGGCGGCCACTCCCGAGGCGGCCGGCACCAAGCTGTTCTGCATCAGCGGTCATGTGGTCAGGCCGGAATGCTTCGAGCTACCGCTCGGCATGAAACTGGGCGAGATTATTGATGGTCCCTGCGGCGGTATGCGCCCCGGAAGCACTTTCAAGGCCTGCATTCCCGGCGGCGCTTCCACTCCCTATTTAACTAAATTGCATTGGGATGTGCCGATGGATTTCGATCCGGTGGCCAAGGCCGGTTCACGCCTGGGCACCGGCGGCATCATCGTCTTCGACCAATCGACCTGCATGGTGGCGGCCACGCTCAACCTGATCCGTTTCTTTGCCCGTGAGTCGTGCGGCTGGTGCACCCCCTGTCGTGAGGGTCTTCCCTTTGTGCGGCATATACTGGAGCGGATCGAGGCGGGGCAGGGTCAGGCCGGTGATATCGACATACTGCGGGAACATGTCCGGCTGCTGAACCATGCCTTCTGCGCCCTGGCGCCGGGAGCCATGGGGCCGGTGGATGGTTTGCTGAATCATTTTGAGGATGAACTGCAGGAGCATATCACGGCGCAGCGCTGCCCGTTCGAAGGAACACATTCCTGATGATGCTCCGAATTATTCTTACATCAATCTTTCTCCTGATTCTGGCCGGCAACTCGTTTTCTCTGACGGAGATCCGTACGATCCAGACCCGTCCCGGAGTGACGATGGATTTTCTGGTCATGACCCCCGAACGACCTGGACTTCGCGATGCCCTGATATTATTTCCGGGGGGAAACGGTGCCGGTCCATACAAGCTGAGTAACGAGGGTGTCGTAAACGGCTGGAATTTCCTGGTGCGCAGCGCCGACAGTTTTATTCGCGGCGGACTTTCGGTGATTACCGTCAATCCCCCCTCCGATCATCCCACCGGCATGAGTACCGGTTTTCGCGAATCAGCGGAACATGCCGAGGACATCGCCTTTTTGGCAGGTTATCTGGAACAGCAGGGGTATCAGCGCATATTTCTGGTCGGAAACAGCCGCGGGACGCTTTCGGTAGCTTCGCTCGGCACCCGCCTGAAAGACGATCATGTCAAAGGGGTCATACTGACCTCTTCGCTGGAATACGACAATTTCCTGCGCTGGCTGCCTCTGGAAAAAATGAATCTGCCGGTTTTGATGGTTCATCACCGGGATGACGCCTGCCGGGTCAGTTCATTCGAGGAAGCGGAAAAAACCCGGACTGCTCTGCGGAGCGTCACCGCCGTGGATTTCACCGAGGTCGGCGGCGGCGCCTATCCGCGCTCGGCTCCTTGTGACAACCTGAGTAATCACGGTTTCTTCGGGATTGAGGATAAGGTTGTTCAGGTAATCACTGACTGGGTTGGCGGACGTGCGGCACCGGAGCGGATTGAGTAAAAATATGCCAAAACTGATCATCGACAACATAGAGCTGGAAGTGCCGGAAGGAACCAATGTGCTGGAGGCGGCACGCAGCGTCGGCATTGTCATCCCGCATTTCTGCTGGCATCCCGCGCTGGGCAAGGCCGGAGCCTGCCGGGTCTGCGCCGTCAAGTTGCTGGAGGGGCCGGTCAAGGGGCTACAGATGTCCTGCATGCTGCCGGTTCAGGACGGCATGGTGGTCTCCACCACCGATGAAGAGGCTCTCGCCATGCGCCGCGCAGTGATCGAATGGCTGATGATCAACCACCCCCACGACTGCCCGGTCTGTGACGAGGGGGGCGAATGCCAGCTGCAGGACTACACCATTGCCGGCGGCCACGGCATCCGCCGCTACGACGGCAAAAAACGGACCCACTTCAACCAGCAGTTGGGGCCGTATATCGAGCATGAGATGAACCGCTGCATCCAATGCTACCGCTGTGCCCGTTTCTATCAGGAATATGCCGGCGGCACAGATTTCGGCGTCATGGGGCGGGCCGGCACGATCTATTTCGGCCGACAGCAGGATGGCACACTGGAGTCCCCCTTCTCCGGAAATCTTGTAGATATTTGCCCGACCGGAGTTTTTACAGATAAAACCGCCCGCTTCCGTGCCCGCTACTGGGATTACGACATGGCCCCTTCGGTCTGTCCGCACTGCTCGCTGGGGTGCAATACCGTCCCGATGGCGCGTTACCGCGAACTGCTCAAGACCACCGCCCGCCGCAACGATGCCGTCAACGGCTGGTTTCTCTGTGACCGTGGGCGCTTCTCCAATTCCGCCGTCAACGCCCCGGATCGTCCGCGCCGGGCTTTGGTGGATAGTCAGCCTGTCAGCGTGGCTGCTGCTCTGGATGCGATCAGCCTGCGGTTGAACGGCTTTCTGGCACTGCACGGTTCCGGTGCCCTGGCAATAGTCGGTTCGCCGCGCATGTCGCTGGAGGGCAACCTGCTGGCAGCCCGGCTAAGGGATCTGCTGGGCGCCGGTGCGCTCTGTTACTTTAGCGACGTACTGCATGCCGAGCGAGCGGTGGAAGCGGTTTCCCTGCTTAATTTTGAAAACTCGGCCTCACAGGAGGATGTCCGGCAGTCCGATCTGGTGGCCGTTATGGAATGTGACCTGCTGGATCAGGCCCCGATGATGGCGCTGGCTGTGCGGCAGGCCTGGCGCAACGGTGCCCGGGTTTATATAGTCGGAAGCGAGTGCCCGATAGATGTGGCACAACAGGAGCTTTTTGAGAGTGAATCAGCCATCTCGCTTTCGGACGTGCCGCTGGCATCGGCCAAACGCCCCGTAATCATCTGCGGCACCCGGCATAAAGGTTTGCTGCAGATCAGAACTGCGGCCGCTAGCGGCGCCCGGCTGGCATTTATTCTGGATGGACCCAACGCTTTCGGCTGCGCGCTGCTGTCAAACCAGCAAGGGGCAATTTCATTCTCCGAAGCTTTGGTAGAAGGCAAAATCAAGGGCGTGATAGCATTGGAGGCTGACCTGCCGTCTGACCTTCCACTCGGAATCAGGGTGCTGGCCGCTGCCGACTGGCTGCCGACTCCACTGCTGGAACGGGCCGAGATCGTTCTGCCGGTCACCAGCTGGGTCGAGATGGATGGCACCTACGTCAACAACGAAGGGCGCGCCCAGCGCTTCAAACAGGTCATGCAGCCCGGTCTGCCGATCAAGGGACTGACTCCCGAACTGCATCCACCCAGGGTCCATCGCCATGACGCCCCCGCTGGGGAAGCGCTCCCCTCCTGGCGAATGTTGTCGGAGTTATTGGAGCGGCTGGGGGATGAACGCTTTGAAGAGCCGCTTTCCGGTCGCTGGGAGGTTTTGAGCGGTTTGCAGGCCGAGGGTGGCGGAGAGTTATTAACCAGAGTGAAATGATCCGATTTTGGGTGTCGAAACACAAATATCAAACCTGCGAGGAACGATGAAAACAGCAATTCTGATGATGGCGCACGGCAGCCGGATTGCCGAGGCAAATGATGCCGCCCGGGAAGTGGCGGCGATGGTACAGGAAATGACCGGTTTTGAAATCGTCGAGGTCTCTTTCCGCGAACTGCATGAACCTAATATTCAATCCGGCATCGATGCCTGCGTGGCCCGTGGGGCTGAACGCATCCTGCTGATGCCCTATTTTCTCTTCATGGGCGCCCATGTCCAGCATGACCTGCCGGAAGAGATCGAGGAAGCCCAGAAACGCCATCCCAACCTGCTGATGGAGATGGGTGGCCATCTGGGCGCTCACCGCAAATTGGCCGAGATCGAGAGCGAGCGGATTGGCGAAGCGCTGGACAAGCTGGGGTGGCGCTGATGGATTCATTGGGAATGAAGCCGGAAGAGATCGAAGCCGAGTCATTTAAGATCATCGACAGCGAGGCCGGTGAGCATGGCTGGCCGCAGGCGGAGTGGCAGATCGTGCGCCGCGCCGTACACACCAGCGCCGATTTTGAATATGTCCGTTCGATGGTGCTTTCGGATGGCGTCGTAGAGAAGGCAGTGGCGGCATTGAAAAGCGGCGCCGGTATCGTGACCGATACCAATATGGCACTGTCCGGAATCAGTAAAGCCCGTCTGTCTCCTTACGGCAGCACGGTTTTTTGTCATGTGGCCGACCCGGACGTGGCCGAACTGGCCCGGCGTGAAGGCATCACACGTTCGATCGCCGCCATGCGCAAGGCGGTCGCCAATCCGGCCAATCGCATTTTCGTGATCGGCAACGCCCCGACGGCGCTCTTCGAGCTGCTGCGCCTGATGCAGGAAGGGCAGGCCGACCCGGCTCTGATCATCGGTCTGCCGGTCGGTTTCGTCGGCGCCGAGGAGAGCAAGAACGCTCTGGCCGCCGGTGGACATGACGCCCCGTTCGTCACCAACATCGGCCGCAAGGGCGGCTCCAACGTGGCGGCCGCCGTGGTCAACGCTCTGGCGATCCTGGCTGCCGGGGAATAACGCCTGATATGGCAAACATCATTCTTCTGGCTGTTTGCCTGCTGGCCGGCATCGGGCTCAGGAAAACCGGTCGTTTCCCGGTCAGTACTCCGTCTGCGCTGAATGGTTTCATTATCCATATTTCACTGCCGGCCCTGGCGATCCTGCACATTCATAATCTGAAACTGGACGGTTCATTGCTCCTGACAGCGGCCATGGCCTGGCTGCTGTTCGGACTGGCCTGGCCATTGTTTCATTTTTCCGGCAAGCTTCTGAAACTGCCAAGGAGGACGGTTGGTGCGCTGATTCTGGTTGGTGGACTGGGTAATACTTCCTTCGTAGGCCTGCCGATGATCGAGGCCTATTACGGCAAGGAATACCTGGGGATCGGCATTATCGCCGATCAGCTCGGTTCGTTCATGGTGCTTTCCACTATTGGTATCCTGGCGGCCACGGTCTATTCGTCCGGCGATGCTTCACCCCGCCAGATGCTGCGAAAGATCCTGTTTTTCCCACCCTTCCAGGCTCTTTTGCTGGCGCTTCTGCTCAGGCCGGTGGCATTTCCAGGCTGGGGCGTGACGATCCTGGAAAAGCTCGGTTCGACCCTGACGCCGCTGGCTTTGGTCTCGGTCGGGTTTCAGCTCCAGTTCGGCGGTCTTAAAGAAGTGTTGAAGCCGCTGGCGGCGGGTCTCGGTTACAAACTTCTGCTGGGGCCGGCGCTGATCTATCTGCTGTATGTCATTCTGCTGGGATCAACCGGTAATGTTACACAGATCACCATCTTTGAGGCGGCCATGGCCCCGATGATTACTGCCGGAATTATTGCCATCGACCACGAACTGGACCCGCCGCTGGTCGGGATGATGGTTGGCATCGGCATACCGCTGTCTTTTTTGACCCTGCATTTCTGGCATATGTTTCTGACGGGGATACGATGAAAAAAATCTTACGCTCAGGTTATACGACCGGCACCTGCGCTGCCGCAGCCGCCAAAGGTGCGGCACTGATGCTGGTCCGGCAGGCGTTGGTCAGCGAGGTCGCCATCGAATTGCCGACCGGTGACTCAGCTACGTTTCCCCTGCATGGGCAGACTTTCACCGAAAGCTCCGCCGCCTGTTTTGTGATCAAGGATGCCGGTGATGACCCGGATGTGACCAACGGAGCTGAGCTGCATGCGAGCGTAAGGCGAAATCCCCCCCGTCCCCCCTTTGCAAAAGGGGGGAGTCAAATCAGTATTGAAGGCGGGATCGGCATCGGCAAGGTCACCAAACCGGGGTTGGCGGTTCCGCCCGGCCAGTGGGCTATTAATCCGGTCCCGCGCCGGATGATCGAGCAGGCTGTCGACGAAGTTGTTTCAGAGTTCACCATTAAGCAAGCTAGCTTCAATATTGTTATCTCGATTCCAGATGGCGAACTGCGCGCCAACAAAACCCTCAACGCCCGTCTTGGTATCATCGGCGGGCTCTCGATTCTCGGAACAACCGGCATCGTGCGCCCGATTTCAGCCAAAGCCTGGACCGATACCATTGATGCTGCGCTTGATGTGGCCAGGGCCTGCGGCTGTCAAAATGTTGTCCTCTCGACCGGCCGCAGCAGCGAGCTGGCGGCACAGAAGTATCTCGTAGATCTTCCCGAAGAGGCCTATATCATGATGGGAGATCATGTATTCTACGCCTTGCAGGCTTGTGCCAAACGCGGCTTCATGCAGCCGGTTCTCGCCTGCCAGTTTGCCAAGCTGCTCAAGATCGCCTGCGGTCACCCCAATACCCATGCCGCCGCTTCGGAGCTGGATTTGGACACTTTGCGCGGATGGAGCGAGGCCGCCGGTCTTTCTCCCGGCATCATTTCTATTATTTCCCAGGCCAACACGGCCCGCGAAATTGCAATTGTCAGCGGTTTTGAGGCTGGCCTGATGCGGCTGGTAGCCGGTCATGCCGTTCGGGCTGCCGCTTTGCACGCGCCCGGCATCGAAGCAAAACCATTGTTATGTGGATATGATGGAGGAGTGGTAGTATCTTCAGGTGATCACAACGTAGGTATGCGAAAGGAGTGTTGCAATGAAAAATGATATTATCGTGCTGCTTGCCGTTTCTTCACTGTCTATGAGCGGAGGGGCCGCCCTGGCGGAACAGCATATGTCCGATCATATGGAGCATAAGCATGTTTCTCAAAATGTTGCTGAATCGGTGCCGGTCGATATAAAAAAACATGCTAACTGCGTCCATTGCGGGATGAGCCGGAAAAAATTCTCCTATTCCCGCATGGTGGCGACCTATGTTGACGGAACATCCGTTGGTGGCTGCAGTATCCACTGCCTTTCCACTGAACTCAAAAAAAACATGGGTAAAACAGTGACTTTGCTTGAAGTAGCTGATTTAAATACCGGGAAACTGATCCATGCCAAAAAAGCGTTCTGGGTAATCGGCGGCGATAAGCAGGGCGTCATGACCAAAGTGCCTAAATGGGCCTTTGCCCAAAAAAGTTCGGCAGTTGAGTTCATAAAGAAAAACGGCGGCAAGCTGGCAACTTTCAGAGAAGCTTTGGCAATGGCTGAAAATGAGTAGTTTGGGGGGGAAGGCATGATTCGAATCGTCATGGCAATCGTTCTGGTCTACGCAGTGTCGGTGACAAATGCCTCTGCAGCCAGCAAAGCGGTGGAGGCGATTCCGGCCAATGCCAAATGCCCGGTCTGCGGCATGTTTGTGGCAAAATACCCGGACTGGAGCGCCACAGTGCGTTTTAAAAACGGCACAACTCAGCATTTCGATGGTCCCAAAGACCTGCTGACATGTTATCTGGATACGACGCATTATCTGCCCGGCAAGCGTCAGGCCGATATGGTCGCGCTGGGCGTGAAGGAATATTATTCGCTGGAGATTATTGACCCTCGCGCCGCTTATTTTGTGATTGGCAGCGATGTTTACGGCCCGATGGGGAGCGAGCTGATCCCTTTTAAAACCGAGAAGGATGCCCAGGCTTTCAAGCTTGACCACAAAGGCAAGCGCATCATTCGATTCAACGAAATCACTCTTCAGTTGATCAGGACGCTCAACTGACAGCAAAAGAGGGTCATGCGTCGATCAATTCAATTTTTGCTGTTTACTGCCGTTAACCTGACGCTCTTCACTCTGCTGCCGCTGCATGCCAGCCATTCGCGACGGATTAACGATGCCGAGTTGAAGGTTCAGGCCGCCCGGTTGCGGGGGCTTCAGTTGACCGACCTCTGTCTGTCCAGTGAAGCTCGCTACACACGACATCCGGCGCTGGCCGACCGGCATGCCGCTTTTCAGGAGCATCCGCTGGCGCTGGAGCATTTCCCGTCCGGTTCTCTGATTCTTCCATCCATCCCACAACGCGAGAGCCGATGAAAACCACTCTGGAACGACATCTCAATATCCTGGACTTTACATTGGCATCGCTGCTGCGCCGCAAGGGAAAGAACCTTTCGCTGCTGACGATCTATCTGCTGGTCATATTTATGCTGGCTTCGCTGGTGTTTTTCGTGACCGCGCTGAAAAGAGAGGCGGCCATCATTCTTGAGGATGCGCCGGACATGGTAGTGCAGCGACTGGTGGCCGGTCGGCAGGATCTGGTGCCGACAAAGTATGCCGAGGCAATTGCATCCATCAGAGGCGTCAGCAAGGTCCGTCCGCGCTTGTGGGGTTATTACTACGACGGTCTGAACGGAGCCAACTACACGATCGTGGCCGATGACGATTCAGTGACCGAACCGGAAAGCGCCATGATCGGCAGCGCTATTGCCAGGTCGCGCAAGGTGACTGTCGGTGATCTGCTGCCGCTGATAAGCTACGAAAAAGTGCCGCTGATGCTGCAGATCAGCAGCATTCTTCCGGCCGGATCGGATCTGATGGCGGCTGATCTGATCGTAATTTCTTCCGAAGATTTCCAGACGTTGTTCAACTTTCCAGCCGGTCAGGCCACCGACCTGGCGGTCACCGTGCGCAATCCCAAGGAGTTGACCACCATCGCTTCCAAGATTGCCCAGCTGTTTCCCGATTCCCGGCCGATCCTGAAAAGCGAGATTCTGCGAACCTACCAGGCGGTCTTCGACTGGCGCGGCGGCATGACCGTCATTCTGCTTTCTTCAGCCCTGATCTCGTTCATTATTTTTGCCTGGGACAAGGCCACCGGCCTGTCGGCCGAAGAGCGCAAGGAAATCGGTATTCTGAAATCGATCGGCTGGAGTACCCCGGATGTACTGCTGCTCAAATTCTGGGAAGGGGTGGTTATCTCGTTGACGGCGTTTCTGCTGGGAGTGGTTCTGGCTTATGGGCATGTCTTTTTCCTGTCGGCTCCGCTCTTTGCCCAGGCGCTGAAAGGGTGGTCGGTCATTTATCCCAGCTTCCGCTTGTCGCCGGTTGTGGACGGTTATCAACTGGCGGTGCTCTTTTTTCTGACGGTTGTGCCTTACACAACCGCCACGATTATCCCCTGCTGGCGGGCGGCCACGGCCGACCCTGACACCGCCATGAGGTCCTGACGTGATTGAGCTGGCTTCCATAACCAAAAGTTTCAACAGCGGCAGGCCGAACCAGTTCACGGCGGTGGACAATGTCAGTCTGATGATCGAGCCGCAGAAGGTTACAGTGCTGAAGGGGCCGAGCGGTTCCGGCAAGACCTCGCTTCTGACCATGATCGGCTGCATGGCGCGCCCCACCTCCGGACGTATCTTCCTGCATGGGATCGCCTCGGCGCTCCCCAGCCAGCAGGATCAAGCCGGAAGTTTGGAAATCACCAGTCTTCCGGAGCGATTCCTGAATGATATTCGCCGCGTCACATTCGGCTTCATCTTCCAGCAGTTCAACCTGATCAAGGGGATCAGCGTACTGGAAAACGTCATGCTTCCGGCTTATCCGACCGGCGAAAGCCGCGCCGATTTCAGGGGCAGAGCCGAAGAGTTGCTGGAGATGTTCAGTATCGGCCGCCATGCCGGTCAGCGGGTGGAACTGCTTTCGGGGGGCGAGCTGCAGCGGGTTGCCATTGCCCGGGCGCTGATCAACAATCCCTCCATCATTATTGCCGATGAACCGACCGCACACCTGGATTCAAAGCTTTCCTATGAGTTTATGGAAATTGTCGGGAAGTTGAAAGAGGCTGGCAAGACAATTATTATCGCCAGCCACGATCCGATTGTTTACGACGCTCCACTGGTAGACGTACTTGTGGATATGCGGGACGGCGCGATTGTTTCCAGCGGGCGCGACAGGTGATTCTTCACCCGGCCGCACTGGCGCTCTTGACGACGGCACTGCTGGTCTCCGGGCTGGGTGCATATTCCTGTTTTCACGGCATGCGCATTCTGGGAAAATGGGACCTCAGCAGCGGTAGCGAATTGCAGCTGGAGCTGGAGCGCAGAACCTACCTGATCTCGACGGTCATGAGCTACATCCTAGCTTTCCAGCTCATGTTGCTCTTCTTGTATATCTACACGGCCGACAGCCTGCACCCGCTTTTTACCGGCGCCATGTGCGCGGCCGGTTCCCTGAATGCCAATTCCTTCGGATATCCGGTGCTGATCCTCAAGATAGTCAACTTTCTCTTGTCGGGGGTCTGGCTGATCGTGAACCATACCGACAACAAAGCGTACGACTATCCGCTGATCAGAGTCAAATATGAACTGCTGAATTTGTTAATTCCGTTGCTGGTGCTGGAAAGTATCCTGATGTTCGCCTACTTTGCCGGGATCAAGCCGGATATCATCACCTCCTGCTGCGGTAGCCTGTTCAGTTACGAATCGGGCGGTTTCAGCGGCGAAATCGCATCCCTGCCGCACATACCTATGAAAATTGCCTTCTATGTCAGTATGTCGCTGACGCTTGCCAGCGGTCTGTTCTTTTATCTGAAAGGGCGGTCTGGGGGTCTGTTTTCGATTTCAGCCACGGTCGCTTTTCTGGTGGCGGCGGCATCACTGGTCTCTTTCATCTGCCTTTATTTTTACGAGCTGCCGACCCATCACTGCCCGTTCTGCCTGTTGCAGAAGGAGTACGGCCATGTCGGTTATCTGTTGTACGCGACACTGCTGGGTGGTGGTGTGGCCGGGTTGGGGGTCGGGGTGCTGATGCCATTCAAGAAGCTGGGCAGCATGGCGCGGATCATTCCGCCGGTGCAGCGCCGGTTGGCGCTGGCGGCGATGATCTGTTACCTGCTGTTTGTGCTGATCTCTTCCTGGAAGATGCTCTTTTCGGCGTTGAGGATGGGGTAAGTCTCCTGTGTTTCAAGCCTTCAGCCACATTTTTACTGCCCAGCTTGAAAAAATATGTTAGTATTCCGGTTTCTTTATGCCAGATCATGGAGGTAGCCATGCCACAATTTTTTGAAGGAAATCTTGACGCCAAAGGTCAGAAGTTCGGGATCGTCGTCAGTCGTTTTAACAGCTTTATCTGCGAGCGTTTGCTGGAAGGTGCGGTTGACGCCATAGTGCGCCACGGCGCCGCTGATGCGGATATCTGCGTTGCCCGCGTTCCGGGTGCTTTCGAAATCCCGCTGGCCGCCAAGAAAATGGCCGAATCGGGCAAATATGACGCCATCATCTGTCTGGGTGCCGTTATTCGCGGAAATACCCCGCATTTTGACTATGTCGCCTCGGAAGTTTCCAAGGGTGTTGCCAGCGTTTCAATTGACAGCGGTGTGCCGATCGCCTTTGGCGTGCTGACCACCGATACTATCGAGCAGGCTGTCGAGCGGGCTGGAACCAAGGCTGGCAACAAGGGTTTTGAGGCCGCCGTTACTGCCATCGAAACCGTCAATCTGTTCAAGGCGCTGAAATAATGGGGCTCCGTCGAGAAGCACGGGAACTGGCGTTGCAGATGCTTTATTCATTGGATGCGAATTCATCAGCTGGTGTTCAGGGGACTTTCCAGACTTTCCGCGAAGAGCAGGCCGAAGTAACCGCCAGGGTGCGAGAGTTCGCCGAAGGTTTGGTTCAGGGAGTTATCGGGCAGCGGGATCTGATTGATGAAGCTATCAAGGCCCGCTCCAAAAACTGGGCTTTAGCCCGCATGCCGCGCGTCGATCTGAATGTCATGCGTCTGGCAGCCTACGAGCTGATGTTTCGCCCCGACATCCCCAAAAAGGTCAGTATCAACGAGGCGATCGAAATCGCCCGGCGTTTCGGCGACAAGGAGTCACCCGCTTTTGTGAACGGTATTCTGGATGAGATCGAGGCGTGCGCCAAGACTGAAATAACGAGTGAGGAACAATGAACGATATAAAAGTAGGCCTGATAGGTTTCGGTAATATCGGGGCTGGAGTTGTCAAACTGCTGCGCGAAAATGGCGATGTTGTCCGCAACAAGGTCGGATCCGGGATTGTGCTGAAAAAGATCGCCGACCTGGACATCACCAGTGACCGTGGTGTCGAAGTTGACGCTTCCATCATGACTACCGATGTCAACGAAATTTTCAACGATCCCGAAATCTCGGTTGTGATCGAATTGATCGGCGGCTACGAACCGGCCAAGAGCTTCGTTCTGAAAGCGATTGAAAAAGGGAAGCATATCGTTACCGCCAACAAAGCCCTTCTGGCCCTGCATGGCGATGAAATCTACGCTGCCGCCGCCCGCAAGGGTGTCGAGGTGCAGTTCGAGGCTTCCGTCGGCGGCGGCATTCCGGTGATAACCGCCATCAAGAGCAATCTGGCTGCCAACCGCTTCGGCGGTGTATTCGGCATCATGAACGGCACCTGCAATTATATCCTGACCCGCATGACCCAGGAAGGGGCCGATTTTGCCGAAATGCTGCAGGCTGCCCAGGAGTTGGGCTATGCCGAACCGGACCCGACCTTCGATATCGAAGGGGTCGATACGGCTCACAAGCTGGCGGTGCTGGTTTCGCTCTGCTTCGGCACCCGCATTGACTTCAACAGCATCTACACCGAAGGCATCACCGGCATCAGCAGTCTGGATGTGAAATTTGCCAACGATTTCGGCTATCGCATCAAGCTGTTGGCGATCGGCAAGCTGACCGACGGCCAGGTGGAGGCCCGTGTACATCCCACCATGATCCCGCTGCATAATCCGCTGGCCGATGTGAACGGGGTTTTTAACGCCATCCGCCTGACCGGCGACTTTGTCGGTCCGGTCATGTTCTACGGGCGAGGTGCCGGACAGAACCCGACCGCCAGCGCGATTGTCGGCGATTTGATCGGGCTGGCCCGCAGTATGAAGGCTGGCGCCGGACGCCGCATGTCTCCGCTCGGTTTTCTGGATGCTGCGATTGCCGATCTGCCGATCAAGCCGATGACCGAGATCGTCAGCAAGTATATGCTCCGTTTCAGCGCCTTGGACAAACCGGGTGTGCTGGGCGCCATCGCCGGTTCTTTGGGCGGACACGGCATCAGCATCGAGTCGATGGTGCAGACCGCCCACGAAGCCGACGACACGGCTCCTGTGCCGATTGTGATTATGACCCACGAAGCTAGTGAAGGCGCGATTCAACATGCGCTGGCCGAAATCGACCAGCTTGACATTATCTGCCAGAAGACCGTTTTTATCAGGATCGAAGACAATTTGGAGTAATTGATATTATTTGGGAGGATACCCTTGAATACCAAGATTCTGCTCGACGAAGACCAGCTCCCCAAGCAGTGGTACAATATAATCCCCGATATGCCCGGTCCATTGGCTCCGGTTATCAATCCCCAGACCCTCAAGCCGGTTACACCGGACGATATGCTGGCCATTTTCCCTATGGCCCTGATCGAGCAGGAAATGTCGCCCAATCGCTGGATCGATATTCCTGATGAAGTCCGCGATATCTACCGGCTGTGGCGTCCGTCACCGCTTTATCGCGCCCGCCGCTTGGAGAAGGCGCTCGGAACACCGGCCAAGATTTATTACAAGTACGAGGGCGTTTCACCGGCCGGTTCCCACAAACCCAACTCGGCCATCCCCCAGGCCTACTACAACAAGCAGGCCGGTATCCGCCGCCTGGCCACCGAAACCGGTGCCGGTCAATGGGGCAGTTCGCTGGCTCTGGCCTGCTCCATGTTTGGTCTGGAATGCACGGTTTATATGGTCAAGGTATCCTGTACTCAGAAACCGTACCGCAAGAGCATGATGCAGTTGTGGGGGGCGCAGGTAATTCCGTCACCTTCCGAATTCACCAATGCCGGCCGCTCGATTCTGGCCCATGATCCGGACTGTCTCGGAAGCCTGGGGATCGCCATTTCGGAGGCGGTTGAGGATGCCGCCAGCCATGCCGATACCAATTATGCCCTCGGCAGCGTACTGAACCACGTCTGTCTGCACCAGACCGTCATCGGTCAGGAAGCGCAGGCCCAGCTCAAAATTGCCGGAGATTATCCGGATGTTGTGATCGCCTGCTGCGGCGGCGGTTCCAACTTCGCCGGTCTGGCTTTCCCGTTCATCGCCGACCGGGCCAGCGGCAAAAACGTGCGCTGTCTGGCGGTGGAGCCGGCTTCCTGCCCGACTCTGACCAAAGGTGTCTACGCTTTTGACTATGGCGATACCGCCAAGATGGCTCCGATATCGATGATGTACACGCTTGGCCACGACTTCATGCCGCCGGGGATTCACGCCGGCGGACTGCGCTACCACGGTGAATCTCCGCTGGTTTCCCAGCTGTATCACGCCGGTCAGATCGAGGCCAAATCCTACAAGCAGAATTCCTGTTTTGAGGGTGCTCTGCTCTTCTCGCGTTCTGAAGGGATCGTCCCCGCACCCGAGTCCTCCCACGCCGTGCGGGCCGCCATTGATGAGGCGGTGCTGGCCAAGGAGGAGGGCAAGGAACGGACGATCCTGTTCGGTCTTTCCGGGCACGGTCAACTGGACATGGGGGCCTATGACGCCTATCTATCCGGCAATCTGGAAGATTACGAGTATCCGGACGCAATGGTCAAGGCGGCGCTGGAACGGCTTCCGAAGGTAGATCTGTAATTCTTGGACGAGAAAGCATGTATGGTTCGAATTAAAATCTGCGGCATAACCAATATCGAAGACGCCCTTGCGGCGGTTGAAGCCGGAGCTGACGCTCTCGGCTTCGTCTTTTTTGAACGTTCACCGCGCAATATATTTCCGGAACAGGCCGCTGCCATAATCCGCCAGCTGCCACCCTTTGTGCAGACGGTCGGCCTGTTTGTAAACGAGCAGCTGACGGTCGTCAACGGCATCGCCGACCGCTGCGGCCTGGATCTGATACAGCTGCATGGAGAGGAATCACCCGGTTTCTGCTCCGGCGTCAAGCATCGCGTCATCAAGGCTTTCCGGGTCAAAGATGCCGCCAGTCTTGATCATATGCCGGATTACAATGTCGCTGCCTGCCTGCTGGATGCCTGGTCCCCGGCCGCCCACGGGGGGACCGGAGAAACCTTCAATTGGGAGATCGCTGCCGCAGCTGCTGCTGTATCAAGCCGGATTATACTGGCGGGCGGTTTGACGCCGGAAAATGTAGCCGAGGCGGTGGAAGCTGTTCACCCGTATGCGGTTGATGTGTCCAGCGGCGTGGAGTCAGCGCCGGGAAAAAAAGATCCGGTGAAAATTCGTAACTTTATCCAAAACGCCCGCCACTCCGCCGACCGGGCTGCCGTTACGACCGGCAGATGAGTATCCAGCAATTCTCCCGACGATACGGATGGCTTGCATTCCTGATTCCGCTGACAGTCGCCGTTGCGATCAGAGCCTATCTTTACCATCTGCCAGGCATTACCGCCGATGGTCACATTTTTCTGCAAATTGCCCGTAATATCCGCTATGGAATCGGTCTGGGGTGGCAGGGTGGTTGGGTGCCCCCCTTTCACTCGGTCCTGATCTCACTGACAAGCCAGCTGCCGGGTGTGGCCGATATCCAGGCCGCGGCGGGGTTGGTTTCCATCAGCATGGGAGTTCTGGTGCCGCTGGTGGTTTATGCGCTGGCAGTCGCTGTCTTCAACCGCACGATTGCGGTGGCCTCCGCCACGCTGGTAGCGGTTTTCCCCCACTTTATTTTCATGAGCTTCAGCCCTGAATCAGAGATCACCTACACGATGCTGCAGCTCGCTTCACTGGCATTGCTGCTGGCGTCGATCAAGCGCAGCTCGATTCTGCTGGCTGCACTGGCGGGAACATTCTTTTCCATGGCCTACATGGCCAGATCAGAGGGCTTTCTGGTGATGGTCATGGTTCTGGCGCTGCTCTGCCTGGCTGAGGGGCTTTACTTTTACCGCACGTCCATATTCAGGCTGAGCGCCGTTGTACTGGTCGCATTTTTCGTCGTTTCCTCACCGTACCTTTTATTCCTGAAAAAGGAGTACGGAGCATTTGTGATCAGCCCGAAATCGACCTATGTGCTGATCTGGATGCAATCACGCATCTACCATGACAACGACAAGGGTGAAACCGGCAACGAAGATCTCTGGGGACTTTCCGCCGACGGCAGATTGAAGTGGCAGAGGCCGAGCGGGTTGCGGGATGTTGCCGCTTATTTGATGACTCATCCGGCCAAAAGCCTGCAGGTGTATCTGCACAACCTTTCCACGGAAATGCCGGGCAATATCCCCAATAACAGCGGCTGCCAGCATTACCCGCAGGTCTATCCGATCTATATTGTAATTCCCTGCCTGTTGATGGCTTTTTGCAGATGGGGTGAATATTCCACGCAGAAAAAAATCATCCTGCTTTCACCGTTGTTGCTGCTGTTGATTCTGCCGGTTTTTACGGACGGCTGGTGGCGCTATCTGGCACCCTATGCGCCGCTGCTCGTGATCGGCGGTTGCGCCGGTATCTACGAAGCTGCCCGAAAAGCTGCCGTCCATTGTTCCGTTCCCGCTCCGCGCGCCGCCGCAGTAACCTGTCTGGCGTTTTCAGCTGCTCTGTCATTGCACTATGTCACTTTGACAGCTGTCGCTCCGGATGCCCCGGTTTCGGCCAATGTTTCCGACAGGTTGCTGTTTGCGGAGGAGACTCAAAAGGCGGCGGAAATGGCCAGCCGCACTTTTGGTCCGGGGCGCAACTACATGGTCCGCTGGAACAAGATGATCTATTATCTGGACGGGCTCTGGACGGCCGAGCCGGTTGCCGATTATTTCAGCCAGCTGCAATACGCCCGCAGAAACGGCGCAGAGTATATCGTCAAGGAAATCTATGCCGATGTGAGTGACAATGATCTTATGGCAACTCCCCCCGGAATCAAGCTGGCGGGCGTTTACCGTTCCGAACGGATCAGCTACGGTGTCGCGTACTACCGTATCCTTTATTGACCGGTATGCCGAGAACTCCCAACGCACAACCATATTGCAGCTTCTGCGGGGCCGATCTTGAGCAGAAGCTTGGGCCGGTACTCCGTCGCGGGGAGATGTACAGCCTGTTTTATTGCAATGAGTGCGGGGTAGGGGAGACCTGGCCGCGGCCGGATACCGAAACACTCGCGCGGCTTTACGCACCGGGTGAATACCGGGCCGATGAGGGTAAGCGTTTCATTGCACCGATCGAGTATCTGTTTGAACTGCACAAAAAATGGCTGATCTGGCGAATCGGCGCCAGTATGAGAGTAGGGCGGTTGCTGGATGTGGGGTGCGGCAGCGGTTATCTCGCCTCACTGTTTGCCGGCGCCGGTTGGGACGTGACCGGCCTGGAGCGTGACGAAAATACCGCCGTTCATGCGCGAGAAACGTATCAAATACCAGTTGTAACAGACATCGCTGACGCCGATGGCCACTTTGACCTGATAATGATTAATCATGTGCTCGAACATCTGGACAATCCCATGATGTTACTGGAAGAGTGCAAAGGCAGGCTCGCAGCCGGTGGCAAGCTGGTCGTCGCCGTTCCGAACTTTGGGTCGCTGCAATCGATTGTCGCCGGGGATGGCTGGTTCCATCTTGATCTGCCGATTCACCTTTACCACTTCAGTGAACGGGGATTGGTCACGTTGCTCTCGAAAGCCGGATTTACCGTCGTGAAGCGCTCGCACGCCGACTGGATTCAGAATATTTACGGCTGGTTGCAGTCGTTATTGAATCGTGCTGGCATTTCCCATAATTCATTGTATGATCTGCTGCGGATCAAGGATGGCGCTTCAGTTCTGAAGATGCAACGCCCGGCCTTGATTTCCCTGCTCTCCTGTGTGTGGGCGCTGCCGCTGGCATTGATCGGAATTTTTGTTGAACGCCTCTGCCGCAGCGGTGGAGTCATCCGCTGTACCGCAGTTGTCGCCCCTGTCGAAACGAAAAAATAGGTTGCTGATAATTCAGACAAGCTGGAACCAATAGGAGTTGATATGAAATATCCCGATAAAAACGGACACTTTGGCCAATTTGGCGGGCGCTACGTCCCTGAAACCCTTATGCCGGCTCTGCTGGAGTTGGAGCAGGCCTACGAACAGTATCGCCACGACCGGGAATTCAAACAGGAATTCGACTATTACCTGCGGCAGTACGTCGGTCGTCCCAATCCGCTCTATTATGCTGAAAAACTGACCAGAAAACTGGGCGGGGCCAGGATTTACCTGAAGCGGGAAGACCTCAACCATACCGGCGCGCACAAGGTCAACAACACCATCGGGCAGGGACTGCTGGCCAAGCGGATGGGCAAGAAGAGAGTAATTGCCGAGACCGGCGCCGGAATGCATGGTGTGGCTACAGCCACCGTAGCCGCCCTGTTCGGCATGCAGTGCGAGGTTTTCATGGGGGAAGAAGATACCCATCGTCAGGCGCAGAATGTTTTTCGTATGAAACTGCTGGGGGCGACCGTTACACCGGTTACAGCTGGAACCGCTACCCTGAAGGACGCCATGAATGAAGCGATGCGTAACTGGGTCACAACCATCCACGAAACCTTTTATGTAATCGGTACGGTGGCGGGACCGCACCCCTACCCAATGATGGTGCGTGATTTTCAATCAGTGATCGGGAAGGAAGTCAAGCGCCAGCACAAAAAAGTCGAGGGGCGTCTGCCGGATTATCTGGTCGCTTGCGTCGGCGGCGGCAGCAACGCGCTGGGGCTGTTTTATCCATTCCTGAAAGACAACACAGTCCGGATGATCGGGGTCGAGGCTTCCGGCTACGGCATTGAGACCGGCAAACACGCCGCTCCGCTCTGCGCCGGGTCGCCTGGCATTCTGCATGGCAACAAGACCTACCTGTTGCAAGATGAGTATGGTCAGATCACCCACGCTCACTCGATTTCGGCCGGTCTGGATTACCCGGGTGTCGGGCCGGAGCATTCCTGGCTGAAGGAGAGCGGGCGCGCCGAGTATGTTTCGATCACCGATGATGAAGCGCTGGAAGGGTTCAGCACCCTGACTCGCGAAGAAGGGATTATTCCTGCGCTGGAGTCATCGCACGCCATAGCACAGGTCATGAAAATGGCTCCTTCGCTAAGCAAAGATACGACAATAGTTGTCTGTCTGTCCGGTCGTGGTGACAAGGATATGCATACGGTTGCAGAGGCATTGGGAGTGGCGTTTTAGAGGCAAGATTTAAAGTAATTTGGATGAAATATTGAAACAGCAGGGCCCGACAGAGTTGAACTTTGCCGGGCCCTTTTTCATTGCCGCTTACCATGTCAAATCCGGAACCCTGGAACATGCGATTGGGAAATATGACTGCCGGCGACACACGTTATCATGCGGTACATCGGTTCATGATTAAGATTGGTGACGGCCTCGTCAAGAGAACTGGACCATGAGTACTTCGAAGTATATTAAAAAAAGGCGACTCCCTGTGGAATCGCCCTGTGCATATCCGTTATGGAACGGCGGGCAACAATGCCCAATCGCAGGTGGAATTGGCCGGCAATTTCAAATTACCATAAACGGTACCCGCTCCTCCCCACATGAGCTTGCCACGCATGTTGTACATGAGAGGGTATCTGGTTATTCCATCTGATCCGGTTTGATTTTTGACCGCCATTCCGCTTTCAAGTGATGCAAACACTCCGATGCCGCCAACCCAATGATCAGCGGGATCAATATGACCAATATTCCGGAGCGAGCTGTATTTGAGATCATAATCCGTGAGAATAAAACCCAGGCGTTTAAAGCTGGCTGGGCCAACTGGTCCAGGTTCGAAGAAACTAAAGTTCGTGGCGCCAACGGGCTGAGGACTAGTTGATGACGTTAGCTTATAGTAAATGTTAGAAATATTATGCCTGAACGTATCAATGTCGTCATCAATGCCATTATTATTGCCAAGCTGGTCCGCCAGAGCAATCGCCGCCGGATCGCCAGCTGGAAACCATTGATTGTTGACGCACACATAGTCGGTGTTGTTGAAGATATCGACCGGAGTAGGTTCGGAGATGTCGCGATAACCTACTGCCATAGCTTTTGATGTTCCGGAATTTTTGTAGATGATGTTGAGATAGACGTCCGTGGCAGTGACGGGAAGCGGGACCGATGACAGATCAAAGGTCAGTTCCACCGGCGTACCCGGTTGCAGGATGCTGACTCCATTCTTTTCAGGCACCCTGAGGACATATCCTGCGGCATTGGCAGGCTCGGTGTCTACAGGAAGGGACTGAAACGGGTCACCTCCGGTCTTGCGATATTCAAGAGCCAGTTCAAAGTTTCCTCCGGAAAGTCCAGCGGGGATGTCGGTTGTGGCCTTAACTTTCAACTCGTTAAATGTGGCGCCTAATGTGCTGCCAGTGGCCTTGGCGTAGACGCCGGATGCGGGAAGTGACACTGTGAAATCGGAATATACTCCATTGATCGGCTCAAGTTGACTTACGGCTACTGCTCCTTCCTCATTGCCGAGTTTTCCCTTGAAGACGAGTTGCATGGTCATGTCGTCATAGAAGTACGGCAGGGTGTCGGTTGAAAAATCGAAGGTGAGTGCCTGCGGGTTTGTCAGGTCTACATTTTGAGGAGATGAGACCTTGTAGGTGTACTTGTCCGGGCTGCTATCCTCAGGTGGATAGTTCAACTGGTACTGGTTGCCACCCATATTCCATTCGGAGAGCGCTTTGTAGCGGATAATCAATTTAACTTCACCCACACCCATTGTCTCGCCCATGAGGTCGTTTTCTGCTCTAACTTTAATGCTTCGAAAAGTGATGTTTTCAGGGGTTGCAACTGTAAGTTTAATCTTGCCACGGAAGAAGTAGTCAAGCAGGGCAGCGGAATAGCCGACGGCGCGGGGGAGAAGACGATCCGCGTAATCGGCATGCACGTAATCATCCATAGGTGGAAGTGTCTCAATTGTGGTGGTATCTGGCCAAGTCTGCACCTTTACTTTAAGGTATCCGACACCAGCTAATAGATACCCAGTATCACCATCTCCTGTTTTTAAATAATACTTTCTTGTCAAGGTATCGCCGGGGCTAAACGGATTTGCGATGTGCATATTTACTTTTTGCGTGCTGGATTCAGCAGGATATTTGAAATAATGCTTAGTGTCGGATTGCGGCTTAAATATTGTGAAATCGCTGACGAAATTGGCATTGGCGTATTCCGCGATTCCTTGATCCGTTCCGGCGGACGGATTTTCACCGGTGTAAGCGTTTGCATCCCAGAAGTCAGTTAGTCGCATTGGCGCAGAAAACGATGGTTTGTCTGCGACGGTCGTCATGTTCATAATAGTTATCATGGGGTTATTGTTGTTAGCCACGTATTTTTCAAACGGATTGCTCCATTTAAGCGGATTCCAATTGTTCCACAAATGTGACTGCATGTCGTTACGCACATGTGCGGGCACGGCCATGTCCTGCAACAGGTGAACGGTCTGTCCCACCGCCCTGAAAGTTTTGACAAACATGGCTTCACGTGTTGCCGGAGCCTGAGACGTAAGAGCCTCATAGATATAACTTCTGGCATTATCCCATCCCATTTCCTGCGGTGCGTCGTACAATCCCAAAAGGCCTCGGTCCTGTCCGGTCCTTTTGCCGATATACACAAATGGGTCAGCGAAGCCGGTGGCAAAGGTCACGTTGGAATACCTGTGATCGGTCCCACAAGAAGCGTCAACTGTGGGGGAATCACTCATTTGCGATCCAAGCCAATCAAGTGAAAATGGCTGCTGGGTTTTGTAGATCGGGTTATGGAAATGATTCGACGCCCGGCAAAAGGTGGGTGAATCTTCGTCTTCGGAGCCTTCTTGGAGCCATCTTCCTATTGTATATTTTTGAGTGTTGCCTTTTCGATCTTTCCCTTCTAACTCTTTATTTTTACCTGAACTATAACCAACAAATTTTATATATGTATTGAGTTCAGAATTATCAATTGCTTTTTCTGTCAATTGTCTATGGGTTATTTTGTCATTAAATGCATTTACTGGAACTGCAAAATTGCAGCATATTATCACCAACAAAACCAATGATTTTCTAATCATATATTTCCCCTCCATTGTTATTACCATTTTTGCCCTTTTGACTTTTTGTATTCAATGTAATCTGTAGCTCTGCGTGATATTGTATTACTAATCTTGTGAAATATCGGTACATCACCATATCCTATTATGCCTGAGTCCAAATAATCACGTAATTGCACGACAGTGTATTCATCAGTAAATGTAACCAGCTTATAGGTCACATTGTTCTTCCATTCATGTTCTTGCTTATTTTTATCAGGAAAAATCCCATCATTCCTCCACGGAATATATCCTTCCTTATAGATAATCATCTCAGGTGGTTCTAAAGCAAACCCTGCAGCTCCGCTGAGTGAAAACTTCCCTTCTTTGTCGGTCAGCGTTTCAATGATCTTATGCAGTTCACTTTGCTGTTCACCTAGCCATCCGCGTGCTTTTGTCCACTGCGCCACCACAACTGCCCCTTCAATCGGTTTACCTGTTGCATTATCAACCACTTTGCCCGATATGCCGGAGTAGTGACTACAACCGGTATTGAACATAATTACTAAAATAAGCAAAACAAATCTTAGTGAATTCATGTGATTCTCCTTGTAATTCATATAGTTTTAGTAAGGGGTGATTGGGACTTTGAATACAACAGGTGAGACGACATGTCATTTCGCACATGGGCTGGTACGGCCATGTCCTGCAACAGATGCATGACCATGCCAACTGCTCTGAATGACTTGACAAATTTTGCTTCTTTCACAGCATGGTCGGTACTGGTCAGCGCTTCGTAGAAGTAGCTTCGTGCATTGTCCCAGCCCATATCCTGCCCATCTCTGGTGATATAGGGTCCCGTAGGCGAGAGGTAACCGGTTGCCCAGGTTACGTCGGAGTACCTTGTTGCCAGCGCACAGAAGATATCCACCAAATAGGAATCGGACATTTTCGATCCATCCCAGTTATAAATATCAGGATCGGGTGTGCTGAAAGTCGGGTTATGGAAGTGCCTGGAGGCACGACAAAAGCTGAGAGCATCCTCGTCAGTAGAGCCTTCCTGGAGCCATTCTGAGACAGACAATGTACGCTCGTAGCCCTGACGATTTATTCCTTTTATAGTTTTGTCATAACCTTTATCGAAACCAAAATTATTAATCAAATAACTATTCAGGCTGGATACAGGCGGCTTAATTGATAAAGCAACATTCGTTCTGTAAATTTGTCATCCCCTCTTTGGGGTTTGCTCTTTGATTACATT
>WKKS01000015.1 GCA_009684515.1 Geobacter sp. | reverse complement strand
CCTGACGCCAGACCGGCAGGCGCTGCCAGAAACCCCAGGCCAGGATGCCGAAGGCGGCAATGGCAAGGATGTACATCGGCATCACGACTCCGTGGCCGACGTTCCAGTATATCTCGCGGGTTGCTTCCATAAATAACCCCTCAATTGAAGTATTATGCAGCAACCACTTTATACTTATACTTAACGTTCATGTCAAGTACATACTTCCGCTGCCCGGTTGCGGCCGGAAACATCTTCAGGATTCGACAATCAGCCGTTCGACAAAAGATCCAATCGTGGCGTGGACTTCTGCTGAGCCCTCTCCGGAGAGAATCCCGTGGCGGCCAATGTCGAATGACACATATTTTTTCCGTTTGGTTCCGATGCGGTTGAACTGCAATGCCGTTGCTTCCGGGTCTACCACCGGATCACCGATGCCTTGCACAACCAGAGTCGGCACTTTAATATCTGACAACCGCGATTCCAGATTTTTCATGAAATGCTCCATTTCGGACAATGCCGCAACAGGGATTCGCACATAGTTGATCAGGGGGTGTTCCGGAACAATCTCAACATATTTTTTCGCTACACCATCAAGATGAATGCTGTCCATCAGCTTATTCCAGGTTGTAACGGCAGGCGCAAATCGGGATGAGAAATCCCGCAGGCGAAACGGCGGAGAAACGGAAAAAACTCCGGAAACACCTTCGATACGTGCAGCACAATCCAACGCCAGACCACCGCCGAATGAAAATCCGCCGACCACGACCCGCCTGCAGACAGCGCTCATCAGAGCGTAACCGATATCCACAGATTCGATCCAGTCGTTCCCGCCGCGTGTAGCAAGGTCTTCTGGTGAAGTTCCGTGGCCGCGCAGACGAACAGAGTAAACCCAGACCCCCTTGCTTTGCAGGTAGGTTGCAAGCTCAAGCATTTCACGGGGAGCAGCCAGAAAACCATGCACGAGTACGACGCCCAATTTCCGCGAATTGCCTTTTAGCAGAAAAGGCGCCCCCACATCACGCTCTTTGGACTCCCCTTCCAGCTGATAGCGCGAATAATCCGCTTCAAACTGTTCATCCGCCTGACGCATCAGGGCGTTGACGACCCGCCGCCGGACCAGCATTTCCGGCATCCAGGCCAGCCAGGTAACGCGGCGTTTGAGATCGGAAAGCGGCACCACCTCATTTGCCGCCACGCCGAGCGGATTTTCGATTCGTATCCGGTGAAATTCGCCGCCAGCAGAAAAATTGACCAGAATCCGGTGCAGAAATCCCCTTTCATACCGGACAACGCCGGTTTCCCTGGCCAACTCCAGAAAGTCCCGGAATTTGTGGTACCGATCATCCGTTAGCAGAGCAACCTGACCGGTTTCAAGACTTTGGTGACAAAAAACCAGAGTTTTGTCCGGCACATGATCAGTCAGCAAAAACACGCGGCGACGGAAATCATCCTCAGATATTTTGTTAAAGGGGAGTGCTTTTAACAGAGATGCAAACAGGTGATCATGGTTGACCGTCGTCATGCCGTAAATGCCGTCCATATAGAGATGCATCAGTGCGGAAGATTCACGGCGCATGGCCAGTTGAGACGGGAGCCGGTCATTAAAATTGATTTGTTCGAGCGAGTGCAAATCCTTAACAATTTCTGCGCAGGTGAGTGACTCCGAAACCGGAATGGCCTCGCCGAAACGGATGTCGATGTCCACTCCTTCAAAAAACATGGTGCCTTCGGTCAGTAATTCCTCCCGCAACCGGGGAGAGATGCCGTTACCAAATTGGTCTGCCAGTGTGCTGAGCACGTTTTCCTTTGCCCGGAGCGGATAATAGGTCAGGTTTATCGGAACAATCCAGGTAGTTTCAGTCAGAACCGGCATCATATTTTCAATCTGAAACATGTTCATCAGCCGCTCTGCCTCTTTGGAGTTTTCCGTCAGAAGGTAATTGATCCGCCTTCTGTAAAACTCGGTCCGCATCGCCAGATTTGCGGCGCCGGTATGGGCGGGCAGACGTGCCCCGCGGCGCAGTCCAAAGAAGGTGGGCTTGGCAAAATAATCCTTGTTCTTAACCATCCTGCCTTCCGGAAATATGATCCAGTTGGCCTCGCCAGTCAGCAGGCTTTTGACAATCAGCAGATCCCGATCCGGATTTCTGGTCGAGACAGCGCCGACTTTTTCCAGAAACCCGCCCAGTGGCCCTTCAAAAAGGGAGTGATCAGCCAAAGACCAGACCGGCACCTGGGTGTGGGAATAGATGTAATATGGGAGCAGAAGGGTTTCAATGCGGGTAAAATGGTTGACCACGAAGATGATCGAACCTTCGGGAATCGACTCCTGGCCATGGGTTCTGACCTTGATTTTCGAGAAGCTCTGCATGAGAGCGATCATTCGACCTGTCGCAAGGTAAGCTGAATATTTCATGGCCTGTCTTCACCTTTAGTCAGTTTTTCACGCAACCATCCCGGTCGATTGGTCATGATGGAATCAACACCCACTGCGCAGAACTTCCGCGCATCTGTCGGGCGGTCAACAGTCCAGACATGTATTTCCTTACCAAGTTCCCTAAGCCTTTTCACCATGTCTGCATCGAGGAAGGCACTATTGGCGCTGGCCAGGCCATCAGCAGCCGATTCGCCAAGAGTTTCAATAACTTTATCATGTGAGGGACGCCAGACATTGCTCAAGAGCGTGTGCCGGTAATCGCAGAGCCAGCAGGCCTGCCAGTCGGGTAGCCGCTCTTTGAGCAGGGTGATCAGCGGAGCACTGAACGACAATAACCTGATTCTGTCAGGGGAAATCCCGGAGGCCAGCAGAGCCTTTTCCAGCGGGGCAATAATCTCGTCACCGCTCTTGAGCTCAATAAAGAACCGGGTGCCAGCTGGAATGACGGCCAGCACCTCATCCAGAGTGGGGATTTTAACACCACGCCACTCCGGCCCCTTCCACAATCCGGCGTCAAGGGAGCGCAACTCTTTCAGGGTGGTATCGGCGATTTTAAGATTCAGGCCGGTTGTCCGTCCGCTTGTTACATCATGCATGCAGATGATCTGTCCGTCACCGGTAAGGCGAAAATCCGCTTCGATACCATTCGCCCCCTGTTCCCAGGCCAGACGGAAGGACTCCAGAGTGTTTTCCGGCGCCTCCCGCGATGCGCCGCGGTGTCCGATTATCAGCGGAAGTTTGAGGTTATCCGTCGGCATGTTTTCAGACCTGTGCCATTAAGGAGACTTGCTGGTGTCAACATCAACAATCTCACTGGTCATATCCGGATTCCTGCCGGTTATTCCGGCATAAAAAGACTGAATTTCCAGCAGATCGGCATCATAATTACCGGTCGGGACGTACGTACCGCCAAACCCGGCCACCTTGAGTTTAAAATCTATAAATCCAAGCACAATCGGCACCTGCGCACCACAGGCAATGTGGTAGAAGCCGCTTTTCCAGAAGCGCACCCGCTTGCGGGTTCCTTCCGGCGGTACAAGCAAGATGAGGTCATCTCTGTCGGAGAAGAGTTCGGCCGCCTGTTCAACAAAATTATTGGCCTTGTTCCGGTCAACCGGGATGCCCCCCAGCCAGCGCAGGAACGACCCGAACGGCGCTCTGAACAGGGTATGTTTTGCAAGGAAATATACCTGGAGCCGGAAAGCAAAAACAAGCGCCAGCGTCATCGGCAAATCCCAGTTGCTGGTATGCGGCGCGGCTACCATGACAAAGCGGCGGACGGTGGGCACGTCACCGCTCAACCGCCAGCCAGCCATCTTCAGGTAAAGCATGGAGGCAGCTCTCAGGACCTTGTTCAATAACGGGGTGTTAAAAATTGTCAATGCGGCCAGACGAATGTCAGCCATAAGCACCCCCGGTCGTGTGTTGGGGCTGAATTACGCCTCTGTTTATGGCTCCGAGTTTAGACGATGTTACGGATGAGTGCAATTTGCTAATGCGGTGACCGTTATTTTTTGCAAATCACGATTAGCACCGACTTATATTCTTGACAAAAAAACTAACATGGTTTTATATATTAATAATTAACACAGAGGTAAAGTATGAGACTGAGTAATGAAGAGCGGATGCAGATCAGCGACCTGGCCGAGATGCTGGGCATAACCACCAGGACCATCCGCCTCTACGAAAAAATGGGGCTGGTTGAACCACCCAAGCGGACAGACGGGAAGGTACGCTATTACGAAAAGAAAGATATAAAGCGCTTCAAGTTCGTGCTCAAGGTCAAGGAATTGGGGCTTACCCTGGAGGAGATGAAGGAATTGGCAGACCTCTTCGACAGGGAACAGAAAGTTCCCGACAAAATCATGCCCCGGCTGATAGAGCTCCTGGAAAGCCACCTCGGCAGCATCAGACAGAAAATATCAACCCTCCAGTCCCTGGAAAGGGATGTGACGGCCTACCACAAAAGAATTATCGAAGAATTCAAACTGATCAAGTAAGATCAGTTACAGCCAATATTGACAGAACAAGAAGGGGAAAGGCGGCTTTACTGCAAAAGCGCCTTTCCCCTTCCTGTTTTCACCATAAAACAGACTGCGGCCAGTGTGCAACCATCCGTGGCATTTCCCTGGCCCAAACCTCCACTTTTTTCATCCGCCATCCAGTATCATTATGAAGATCCCATTCAGAACCGGATCGGGATGGTTTTCTGCCAGCTGTTCCGGATTGGGCAGTAACATGGCCTACTCCTTGATAATCGGAATGGTTTTATTGACCGGCTTCCCCCTCAGCAGAGTGCGCAGGTTTTTCCTGATACCGCTGACCACAAAAGGGGTCAGACGCCGTTTTTCCCTGAGTATCCGGATGTAAAGATCCTTGCGTTTTAACGGTGTTAGCGGCCGGACAACGGCCGGAACCATGGCAAGCGCACCACGCTTGCAGGCCGACACGCAGGCACCGCAGCCGAGGCAGAGATTTTCCGCCACTGCGGCGTAGCGACCACTATTTTCCGCAAACGGCGCTCCATCCGGCAGGCCAATGGCCTTGACGTTGCAGGCGCTGAAGCAGACTCCGCAGCCGTTGCAGCGTTCCCGGTCGATAGCGGCACGGAAACCGGTTTTGCCGATGCCGTTATGATAGCCCATCTGCACCCCGGCCAAAAGTTCACAGCAGCAACTGCAGCAGTTGCAGATAAAGGAAGGTTTGTGGCGGATGTTGTCGGTGATGTGGGTCAGGTTCAGCTCTCTGGCTGCATCCAGAACAGCCAGGAGTTCGTCCGCACTTTTTTCCTGGGCAAAACCGCGCCGGGCCATGAAACGGGCGGCACTCCCCAGTGAAATGCAGATTCCTTCCACCGGGGCACCCTTGGCACAGGTTTCATCGAGATGCTCTTTCTTGTGGCGGCAATAGCACATCCCGACCGCACCGAAACCGGCTTCGCGGATGATTTCGCGGGCGCGGTCATAACTGGTGACTTCCGAAGCAACCGGAATGTGTTCTTCATAAAGCAGCGAGCGGGTCAGTGGTGTTTTGCTGCCGAAGAATTCCGCAGCCTGACTCTCTTCCAGATACTCCCGCATCAGCTGTGCCAGCCGCTCCAGCGGCAGGTCGCTGCGGTTCTTCATAAAGGTAAACTCGAAAAAACCGATCAGACCGGGCAGCAGCAGGTAATAGACTTCACCGCCGTAGGGCATGTCCATCACCAGCCCCTTGTTTGCCATTCCATCCAGCAACGGCAGCAACTCTTCCGCCGGAATCCCAGTCAGCCGCACCAGCTCCGGAAGAGTTGCCTCTTCCAGCGGAAAGCGGGAAGCGATAAAGGCTTCGCGCTCGTCAAACAATAGCGTCAGTATTTCGCGCAGCTTGTCGCTGTCCACCAGACCGATCGGGTATTTGTTGAGCCGGTCGATCAGCGGAACGAGGCTGCTTTTTGAACCGAGATGATGTCCCATGACAAATTTCCTTAGCTGAACTTTGAAAAATCAGGCTTCCTGCGCTGCATGAAAGCCTGTAGCGCCTCGGCCGCTTCCGGGGATTTCAGACGCGCCACAAACTGCCTCCCCTCCTCTGCGATGGTTTCGCGCAACGGAGCCGCATAATCCCGCTTGAGCAGTTCCTTGGCCAGACGGAGCGCTGCCGCCGGTTGGGCTGCCAACTGCCGCGCCTTGTTGCGGGCGGTCGTCAGAACATCGGCATCCTGACATATTTCCGTAATGATACCGAGGCTATGCGCTTTTTCGGCGTTGAACGGCTCACCCAACAAAAGCAGTTCTGCAGCGCGCTGATGCCCCATAATCCTGGGAAGGAGCAGCGTGGAGCCGGCCTCCGGGCAGAGACCGAGGTTGACAAACGGCATCTGGAAGGAGGCCGTTGTTCCGGCATAGGCCAAGTCGCAGTGCAGCAGCATGGTAACGCCAACTCCCACTGCCAGGCCGTTGACCGCCGCCACAACCGGCTTGCGGGCTTCGCTGATGGCGTCCAGAAACTGCATGACAGGACTTTCCGGACCGGTTGGCGGAGATGAGAGAAAATCGGCCAGATCATTTCCGCTGGTGAAGCATTCATCTCCCCCACGGATCAGGATCACCCGTATCTTATCATCACTGTCGGCCTGCCGGAGACCATCTGCAAGAGACTGGTACATGGCCAGATTCAGGGCATTCTTCTTGTCCGGCCGATTAATGCGCAGAGTGAGTATCCCTTCGCTTGTTTCACTCTGTATAAGACCTGCGCTGTTCATATTCGGTTACCCCTTTGGATTGACTCTGCTCACACCATCGCCTTGAGACTCTCTGGAATTGGTACAGCCATATTGTTGATACTGTCAAAACAGACCATCGTAGTGCGGGCGGTGGCATAGACCTTTTCCTGGCTGTCATGGAGGCGATATTCCAGATCGAAACTGGAACGGCCCGTTTTTGCCACCCAAAGCGTAACGATCAATTCATCATGGAGCATGATCGGTATTTTGAAATCACACTCAGCCCGGGCAACAACAGTGAAAATCCCCTGTTCGGAAACTTCCCTGAAGAAGTCGCTGAACAGCTTGACTCGCGCTGTTTCCAGATAGGTGAAGTAGAGAGCGCTGTTAACATGGCCATAGGCATCCAGATCGGAAAACCTGAGTTCAATCGGGGTGGAATAGATTTGCGCCATCAGTTGCTCCTTTTGTGCCGGCCTGTTTCAGCAGCATGCTGACGGAGCCACTCCACCACCAGCGGGAAATGATCCCGCACCGCATCAGGGTGTGTCAGCATATCGATATGATCGTAATCATGCAGATTGCCGTTTTTACGGGCCAGCAGCGTATAACGGCAATCCTGCCGACCGGCCGATTCCATAAAATCCCGCACATCATTGGGATGCCCAAGGGCATGATCGTTCTCGGCGGCCAGGTACCAGATCGGCGGCAGGGACAGTTTTTTCAGGGCCGCGCCATAATCGAAGCCATCGTCCGAATCAATCCAGGCATCGTTTCTGACCCACTCTGCACTCTGGCGATAGGACTTGGCGGTTTCGCTGTCGGAACCGATCCGCAGCTGGCGCGCCGGGAGGTAACCGGCAATCAGACAAGCCAGCGGGCAGAGCCATTTCCAGACCAGATCCACTTTCAGGATGCGCTGAATGCTCCTGACCCGGATGGTGCGCTTGCTGCCGAAATAGACCAGTGAATCCACCGCTTTTATATACTCGGGGAAGCGCGCCAGAACCGACGAAAAGAGCACTCCGCCCCAGGAATGGGCCACCCACTGCTGGCGGAGCGGACCGCGAATATTCCTTACCGCTTCGACACAGGCCGGGATATCTTCGGTTATCGCCTCGGTCTGACCGAAGCGTGAGTTCCGGTTTATGGGGGGTGTACTCTTCCCCCGCCCACGCAGGTCAATCACATAGACATCGAAACCTTTTTCAGCCAGGTAGGGGGCCAAACCTTTGCCAGATTCCGAGTAGAAGATACGGCCGTTCTCGATGGCGCCGTGCAGCATTAAAACCGGCGGTCCAGCTTCGTTGACAGTAAAGCGCTGGAGTTGGAGAAGGTTCCCGTCTGGCAACGGCACCGGTATGGATTGCTGCTGGACAGTCAGCATAACGCCCCTTGCCTATTCCTTGCCAAGCATCCCCTTCTTCAGGGAGTCATCGGCCGGTTTGTCACCCAGGTAGATCGCCAAAACACCCCTGGCCAGCTTGGCCGATGGAACCGTTCCCAACATCCTGCCGTTATGGCTGACCGAGACAGTCCCGACAGAAGCGAGATTCAGATCAACCACATCACCCCGATTAAAATCGGCGGTGAAGAGTGCCAGGAATTTCTTCACCTCCGGGGAACCGGCCAGCTCGGGCGAATTATTGGCAAAACCTTCGCTGAAGGCTTCAATGATCTTTTCCTTATCAACCTTTGAATGCAGGAAATTCATCCTGATCAACTTGTCACCATTGTCCCGCAGCGCCTCAGTGGCGCTGGCGAGATGCCTGGCGGAATACAGTGATCCGATGTAGACCTTGATGAAAAACTTTTTCCTGATGCCGTACCCGTTCAATTTGAGCTGCTGATTGTGCATCATTACAGCCTGCTCCAGCTTGACCCCGGCCACCTCGAGAGCAGGTGACTGGCTGACCGAAAATAAAATCAGAATTAGCGCCATAAACAGATTTTTCATAATAATCCCTTTGCCGACTTGGTTCAGCCAATCTCGCGACCGGCCGTAAAACCCTGATGAATCGCTTCAAAAACCATGGCGGGCTGCAGAGCATCTCCGGCGACCCGGAATGGAATACCGCTGGCTGCAACCTGTTCCTGAAGCGGATTGTGGGAGCAGGTCCCGACCGCCAGCACAACAGATTCAGCCGGAATCTCCTCGATCTCCCCTTCCCACTCGATCCTGACGCAGTCGGCTGCAATCTCGATCACCTTGGCCGTGGTGCGGGTTTTCACACCGTAACGCTCCACGTCCTGCATCATACCCCAGCGAGTGCTCTTGCCGAAATTTTTGCCCAGCTCACTCAGCATTTCGATGACGGTGACTTCCTTGCTCCCTCTGGTCGCCAGAGCATACAGATCTTCAACCGTTTCGGCTCCGTGAACCAGCAGAAACTTGAGAGCTTCACCGGAAAGTGTGCCTTTTTCCGCTAGCAGCAGCGCTGTTTCGATCCCGACCGCGCCGCCGCCGATAACCACAACGCGCTTTCCTGTCATGACGCTTCCGGCTAACACATCCCAGGCCTGGACTACGTGCGGCAGCCCGGCTCCCGGTATGGGTGGCGTGATCGGCCGGCCGCCGGTGGCAATAATCACTGCGTCCGGTTTTATTTCCTCCAAAAACCGGTTATCGACCCTGGAGTTAAAGACGACCGTTGTCCCGGACAGCTCCAGCTGCCGCTCCAGGTCAATGGCCAGCTCGAGAAACTCTTCCCGCCCCGGAGCTGCGCCTGCCAGCAGCAACTGCCCGCCCAGATTGTACCCCGACTCATACAAACTGACCTGATGGCCACGCTCTGCGGCGGCAATGGCCGCGCTCATCCCGGCTGCCCCTCCGCCGACAACAGCAACAGCCAGAGGTTTGTCGGCCTTGGTAACGGCCCGCGAATGTTCATGGCCGGCCTTGGGGTTGCAGAGGCATTCCACCTGCTTCATTTTGAAAAGGTTGTCAAAACAGCCCTGTCCGCAAGCAACACAATGAACGATGTCGGCTTCATGTCCACTGCGGGCCTTCTCCGGAAAGTTGGGATCGGCGATCAACGCCCGACCGACCGCAACCATATCGCAGTAGCCATCGGAGATCATTTCGCGGGCCAACTCCGGATCGTTGATGCGGTGGCTGGCTATGACCGGGATATTTACCAGCTCCTTGATTCCACGCGCCAGATATCCAAATACGCCGCGCGGCACTTCGGTTACGATCTGCGGTACCTGCGCTTCATGCCAACCGACGTTAATACAGAGTGCATCCACACCGGCTTCTGCCAGTCGAACGGCATACTGCTGAAGTTCCTGACGGCTGGAGCCACCCTTCATAAACTCGTTGCCGTTCATCCTGACCAGCAGCGGGAACTCCGCGCCCACGGTTGAACGGACCGCCTTGACAACTTCCAGGCCGAAGCGGGTCCGACCATCGAAATCACCACCGTACTTATCGTCACGCTTATTGGTCAGTGGTGAGAGGAATTCGCTGATCAGGTAACCGGTGCCGGACAGAATCTCGACCGCATCAAAACCGGCCTCTTTGACTCGCCGCGCCGCCTGGGCGAAGCGGCTGATAATTTCCTCGATTTCGCTGATTTCCAACTCGCGTGGTGTTTCGCGGGTCAGGCGTGACGCGATCGCCGAGGGTGCCACCGGCTGTTTTCCTCCCATCAGCATGGAGTGATTGTAGCGTCCGGCATGGTTAAGCTGAACCGAGGAACGGGCGCCATTCTCGCGGATGGCGGTGGCCAGGCGGGTCAGCCCCGGTATGTAGATATCCTTGTGGGCACCGATATTTCCGGGGTTGCCGGAAAGTTCATCGATGGTGGCATAGCCGACCGTGATCATCCCGGCCCCGCCACGGGCCCGCTCGGTGTAAAAATCCACCAAACGGTCGCTGACAGCATAATTTCCGGCCATATTCATATGCATGGCCGGCATGAAGATGCGGTTTTTGACCTCCATGCGGTTGATGGTAATCGGCTGAAAAAGAGGATCGATCATTATTTACTCCCTTGCGAAACGGTCTCGTATAAATCACTGACCTGATCAAACAGACCGATCTGTTCCAGTGAGGCCTTTAGCAGGCCCGGGTTGTGAATAAGATCCAGCATAAAGACGATCTCCGAAATTTTCAGATAAACGAAAAACGGCTCGATCAGACGTCCCTTGAAAAGCTGCTCGATAATGTTGTTCAGGGTCAGTTTTCTGAGGGGAAGTACCTGTGCGGCGCGCTCCAACAGGGTTTTGACGTAGAAGAGGATTGCCCGATCAACGCCATCCACAAACTGACGGTGTCCCGGCAGGATCCGCATCCCCCGAAGCTTTGCCAGATTAAGGAGGCTGCCGCAGTAGACATCGTAATTACGGAATCGTCCTTCAAAAGTGTCCAGATCAACATCCAGCAGCGGAGCCTGGAAGATGTTTCTGAGGAGGATATCACCGGTCACGGCCGAATCCCCCACCAGATAGGCCAGATCGCTTTGGGAGTGCCCCGGGCAGGCCAGATAGCTGATCCCGAGATTGGACAATTCAACCGTTTCCTCCACAATCCGGAACCGTTCCGGCATGGCTGGAAAGACTTTGTTACGTTCGAAAGACTCCCTTAATTGAACAGTAAAATCCCCGCCAAAACCGTATCCGGTCAGAAGCTCGGCAATCCGTTCCATCCGCTCGGCGTGACGGCGGAATTTGATGGCGTCCCGACGCGGGATGAATATTTGGGCATCGCTATGACGCAGGATAAAATTGGCCAGTCCATAATGGTCCACATGGCAATGCGTTATAAACAGATATTTCAGCTGTTTCAGATCGACATTCTCCAGCAGTGCCGCTTCACCCTCCGGCGTGGGGGGACCGGTGTCAAACAGCGCAGGCCCACCTTCAAGCATTGTGCTGTAGAAATGAACCTCCCCCACCATATAGGGGGTCTGTGCGGTGTGCTGTTGCATGGAGTCTGGCCCCTGGCCTGTCACCCTAAAAAATATACTTGTCCGCTTCGATGGAAGCTCCCGCCAGCTGCCGTTTTGCCTTGAGCAGGCCGGTGGCGTCATACTTGGTAAAGCGGCGGATACCGGCCAGCAGCATGGTCAGGGTATCACCTTCCTCGATGTAGTAGGCCGCCCGACGCGCGGCGGAGGCCGCTTTCTCGGTGCCATTGAAGGTAAACACTTTAACGGCGGCGCTGACTGAAGCTTTTTTGCTTTCGCTCAGCTTCGGCAGGATCTTCTCGGCGCGCAGTACGGCGCTCTCGATGGCAAAGATGTTGATGGCCAGATCAGCAACGGCCAGCAGGATTTCCTGTTCGTCCTTGATCGTATCCATGAATTTCTGCACTCCGCTGCCGGCCAGGACCAGGAAGGCCTGCTTCAGGTTAGCGATCAGCACCTTTTCAGCCGCAAAGGGAACAGAATCGTCAAGCTCGTCGAAAGATGGCGACATCAGCGACTCAAAAGCCTTCATGGCCTCTTTCTGGAGTGGAATCTCCCCTTTCATAGCACGACGGAGGATTATGCCGGGGATCAGCAAACGGTTGATCTCGTTGGTACCTTCCCAGATCCGGTTGATGCGCTCGTCGCGATAGTATCCTTCAGCGGCATATTCCTGAATAAAGCCATAACCGCCATGAATCTGGACGACCGCATCCACCACATCGGCCAAAACCTCGCTGCAGAAAACCTTGGCGATGGCACATTCGAGAGAATATTCCTCGATCCCCTGTTGATATGATTCATAATAGTTGGGCGTATCCTTGGGGATAGTGGCCAAGCGGTCGTCAATCAGCCCGGACAGACGATAAATAAGCGATTCCGAGGCAAAGATGGCGGCGCTCATATCGGCAATTTTTTCCTGGATGGCCCCGAAAGTTCCGATGGTAACTCCGAACGCCTTGCGCTCGTTGGCATATTTGATTCCGGTGGCAAGCGACACTTTGGCCGCACCGGTTACGGCGGCGCCCAGCTTGAAGCGCCCGACATTGAGGACGTTGAATGCGATCTTGTGCCCCTTGCCGATCTCGCCCAGCAGGTTTTCGACCGGCACCCTGGCATCTTCCAGCACGACCTGGGTGGTGGATGACCCCCTGACCCCCATCTTGTTCTCTTCCGGGCCAATGCTCAGTCCCTCGGTGTTGCGCTCCACCAGAAAGCCGGTAAAGTGCTGTTTGTCGATCTTGGCAAAAACGGTAAAGAGATTGGCCATGCCGCCGTTGGTGATAAACTGTTTGGTGCCGTTGAGGATGTAATGTTTGCCGTCAGCTGAGAGCGTGGCGGTCGCCGCAGCCCCCAGGGCATCGCTGCCGGAACCGGGTTCGGTCAGACAGTAGGCCGCAATCCATTCACCGGAGATGATCTTGTGCAGATACTTCTCCTTCTGCTCTTTGGTACCGTAATAGACCAGCGGAAGCGTGCCGATGCCGGTATGGGCGGAATAGGTCACGGAAAAGGAGCCGGCCTGGGACAGCTTTTCAGCTGCCAGCATGCTGGTAGCCTTATCCAGTTCAAGTCCGCCGTACTCTTCCGGTGCATCGATCATCAACAGTCCCAGTTCACCACACTTTTTCATCAGTTCCACCGTCAGCGGAAGATTGTGATGCTCGATCTCCTCACGAAGCGGCACAACTTCATTCAGAACAAACTGTTCGGTAGTATCACCGATCTGCCGCTGCTCGTCGCTGAAATCCTCCGGTGTAAAGATGTCGTTTTTATCGGTTTCGACTATCAGATATTCGGCGCCTTTGAATAGTTTTGCGGGCATGTTGTTCACCTCTGTATTTAGTATTTTTGATTTTGCTTTCAGACCCCTTTTTAAAGGGGTGAATCTCCAACATCTCTACACCTTCTCAAAAATCCCGGCCGCGCCCATACCGCCGCCTATGCACATGGAGACCATGCCGTAGCGTGTATCGCTGCGCTGCATCTCATGCAGAATACTGGCGGTCAGCTTGGCTCCGGTGCAGCCGAGCGGATGTCCCAGCGCGATCGCCCCGCCGTTCACATTGACCCTGGCCGGATCGATACCAAGTTCCTTGACACAAGCCAGGGACTGGGCCGCAAAAGCCTCATTCAGCTCAATCAGCCCGATCTCGTCCAATGTTAAGCCGGCCATCTTGAGTGCCGCCGGTATGGCTGCGACCGGGCCGATCCCCATGATCTCGGGCGGAACCCCTTTGACGGCAAAGGCGACGAAACGGGCCAACGCTTTTTTGCCAATCTTTTTCAGATAATCCTCGGACACCACCAGCACCGCCGCTGCGCCATCAGTCATCTGGGAGGCATTTCCGGCGGTTACGCTGCCGGTGGCCTTGAAGGCCGGTTTCAGTTTGGACAGTCCGGCAACAGTCGTATCGGCGCGCACACCATCGTCAATATCGACCATTTCCTTGCTGCGCTTCATCTTCCCATTTATCAGCGCGCAGTTTTCTACCTCCACCGGAATGATCTCGTCCTTGAACTTGCCCGCCGCGATAGCTGCGGCAGCCTTGAGATGGCTGGCCGCGGCAAAGGCATCCTGATCTTCCCGGGCTATACCGTATTTATCCGCAACCAGCTCGGCCGTAATTCCCATGGAGGCGAAAGATTCCGGCCAGTTGGCCACCAGTGACGGGTTTGCACTGTACTTGCTGCCACCCATCGGAATCATGCTCATGCTTTCGGCGCCACCGGCAATAATGCAGTCGGCAAAACCGGCTATGATCCGCTCCGCCGCAGTTGCAATCGTCTGCAAACCGGAGGAGCAGAAACGGTTGACGGTCTGGGCCGGCACTTCAACCGGCACACCGGCCTTCATGGCCGCCACGCGGGCAAAGTTCATCCCCTGTTCCCCCTCCGGAAAAGCACAGCCGATAATGATATCCTCCACGTCGTGCGGATCTATGCCGGTTTTATCCAGCAGCCCCTTAATGGCGGCCGCCGCCAGATCGTCCGGGCGGACATCTTTCAGTTTTCCTTTTTTTGCGCGGCAGCCGGGGGTGCGGTAGGCGGCCAGAATATATGCGTTTCTCATAGGTATCCTCCGTATGTGTAGGGGCGAATCTTGTATTCGCCCTTGCTTGCCAGTATTTGCCCTTGCTGTGGGCGATCACAACAATCGCCCCTGCACATGCCGCATCAATTCCGCAACGGCTTACCCTTCTTGAGCATATGCTGGATGCGCTCCAGGGTTTTCTTCTGGCCGCAGAGCCGCACAAAGGCTTCCCGTTCCAGATCCAGCAGGTACTCCTCGGTTATCAGGGTACCGGCCGGGACATCACCGCCGGTAATAACATCGGCCACCGCGCTGGCCAGATACTGGTCATACTCGGAGATAAAACCACCCTGCTGCATATTCCAGAGCTGAGACTTGATCGAGGCGGCCACGCCTCGGCCGGGTGCTTTCAGGTCGGTCAACGGCCGACCGGGGCGGTAATTGGCGGCCAGCGAGATGGCCTTCAGTTTGGCGTCGTGGATACGCTTGTCAATATCCATGGTAATTGCGTCCCCCTGGCGCATGAAGCCCATCGGTATCAACTCGGCAGCCGACATGCTGACTTTGGCCATGGCGATATTCATGTAATTTTTAAAGATGAAAGGGGTCGCATCAACTTCAAACTCTTCGGCCAGCTTGATGGCGCGAACCGCCATCTCCTTGGTACCTCCGCCGGCCGGCAACAGACCGACTCCAAGCTCCACCAGCCCCATGTAGGTTTCGGCATGGGGAATAATGGCATCTGCATGCAGGCAGGTCTCGCAGCCGCCCCCCATAACAAGATTGTGCGGAGCGGCCACGACCGGAATTCTGGAGTATTTGATCGCCATCATCGCCTTCTGGAAACCCTTGACCGTCATGGCGATCTCGTCGTAGGCCCCTTCCGCAATAGCCATCACCAGCAGCATCAGGTTAGCGCCGGCCGAGAACATACTGCCATCATTGGCAATCACCAGACCGACGCCGTCTTCTTCCGCACGCCGGATGGCCTTGTGGGTCATGGAGAGAATCTCGCCGCCAATGGCATTCATCTTGGTGTGGAACTCCAGACAGAAGACACCGTCACCCAGATCGATCACCGATGCTCCGCTGTTCTTTTCCACCACTTTGTCGTTTTTCTTGAGTATCGTCAGGCTGATATGGGTCGGCTTCTGCGGAACTTCGTAGTACTGTCCGTCAACAATGCCGTAGTAGTATTTTTTACCGTTCTCGAACTTGTAAAAATATTCGACAGATTTGAGACCGGCCGGGACCTTGACGCCGTCCTGTTCGGCCCGTTCCACGAAATAGGCTACGCCGACGGCATCCAGCATTTCAAAGGGACCCAGCTCCCAGTTAAAGCCCCATTTCATGGCGTTGTCGATATTAACGATATCGTCGGCTATCTCAGGAATCCGGTTGAAGGTGTAGATCAATGTATCTCGCAGGTTGATCCAGGCGAATTTGGCCGCTTTGTCGCCTGCGGTAATCAGTGAGCGCAGCCGTTTGGCCGGGTCGTCAATGGATTTGGCCGCTTCGATCGAAGCGAATTTGGGGCGCTGCGAAGGTGCATATTCACCGGTTGTATAATCATAGTAGAAAAATTCCTGCCCCTGCTCCCCTTTTACCTTTTTGAAAAAACCCTGCTTGCTCTTGTTGCCCAGCAACCCTTTAGCCACCATCTCCTTGATAAAATCGGGGAATTTGAAGATTTCTCGCTGTTCGTCATTCACCAGCAACTCGTAGGAGTTGTTGGCCACGTGCTGAAGGGTATCGACACCAACCAGGTCGGCGGTGCGAAAGGCAGCACTTTTGGGACGTGCCGTTGCCGGACCGGCCACCGCATCGACCTCTTCCACGGTCATCCCCATCTCCAGCATGGTGCGCACGCAATTGCAGATGGCATAGACGCCGATCCGGTTGGCGATGAAGTTGGGAGTGTCCTTGGCATAGACGATACCTTTACCCAGCCGCTTGGAGATGAAATCAGCCATGAAGGCGGTTACGGCCGGGTCGGTCGCCGAGCAGGATACGATCTCCAGAAGGCGCATATAACGTGGCGGATTGAAGAAGTGGGTCACCAGCAGGTTTTTACGGACGTTTTCCGGCAGGCACTCTGCAATTTCGTTAATCGAAAGGCCACTGGTGTTGGTTGAAAGAACAGCTCCTTCTTTCAGGTTCGGCACGACCTTTTCGGTGAAGAGCTGCTTCTTGATCGCCATATTCTCGATTACAACCTCAATCACCCAGTCGCAATCTTTCAGTTTCGACAGGTCGTCTTCAAAATTTCCGGTTTCGATATTCGCGGCGTAGCTTGTCAGAAAGAAGGGAGCCGGTTTCATCTTCTTCAACCCTTCCAGTCCGGCAGCTGCAATGCGGTTGCGCACCTTTGGATCGTCCGTGGTAAGACCGGCCGATTTTTCAGCATCATTTGTCTCTCTCGGAACGATGTCCAGCAGGAGTACCTGAATACCGGCATTGGCCAGGTGCGCGGCAATGGTAGCTCCCATCACTCCCGCCCCCAGGACCGCTACCTTATTGATCTGTTTCATTATATTCCCCCTTTTGGTGACTGAATCCAACTCCGTATCAATTGCTGTGATCTATGTACAGATCCTCCAACTTTTGCTTGTATTTTTCATAAATGATCTTCCGCCTCAGTTTCAAGGTCGGGGTCAATTCGCCACCTTCGATAGAAAAATCATGGGCCAGCAGCACGAATTTCTTGATGCTTTCATATTGGGCAAGTCGCAAGTTGATGTCGGCGATTCTCTGTTCGAACAGTTTTTGAACCTGCTCGTTCATCACCAGATCATCCATCACGTAATAATGAATATGCTTCTCTTTGGCAAATTCCAGCAAACGCTCCAGATTCGGCACTATCAGGGCGGTCAGATACGGTTTGCGGTCGCCGTATACGAAAGCCGAAGTAACATATTTATCCATCTTGAGGGCATTTTCAACCGGCTGGGGGGGGATGTTCTTGCCGCCAGCGGTGATAATCAGCTCTTTCTTGCGATCGGTTATATAGACGAACCCACCATCCAGATGACCTATGTCTCCGGTTTTGAACCAGCCATCCTGAATGGCCTCGGCGGTGGCAGCCGGATCATTGTAGTAGCCGGGCATGACCTGAGGACCCCTGACCAGAATTTCCCCATCTTGCGCGATTTTGAATTCAGTTTGCGCTAATGCAACTCCGACAGAGCCAAAACGGACATGTTCAAAATTATTGAAGCAGAGCGCCGGACTTGTCTCCGTCAGGCCATACCCCTCAAAAATCGGAATGCCGATCACCCAGAAAAATTCATTGATTGTCTTATCCAGCGGTGCACCGCCGCAACAAAACAGCTTCATGTTTCCGCCGAACTTGGCCCTCACCTTGCTGAACACCAGCCGGTCTGCAATTGAATATTTGAAACCGAGCAGGGCCGGCACCTGTTTATGGAGGTATTTGGCCTCGACAAATTTCTTTCCGATATCCACCGCCCAGTGGAACAGATTCCTTTTGATGACCGGCATCTGATGGGCGTTCTCATAAATCCGGTGGTAGATTTTTTCAAACAGGCGCGGTACGCTCACCATCAAGGTCGGCCTGACCTCGATCATATTTTCCGGAACTTTTTCAATGCTGTCAGCGAATGCCAGCAGAGCGCCGTTAAAAATCGTCATGTAGTAACCGGCCGTTCTTTCCAGGATGTGACTCAACGGAAGGAAACTCAACAGCACTTCATCCTCTGTGATAACACCGGCCTGCTCAGTCAGATACTGGATATTGGTCAGAATATTGTTATGAGTGAGCATAACCCCCTTCGGCACACCGGTTGTGCCGGACGTATAAATAAGAGTCAGCATATCCTCCGGGGCTATACAATCTATTCCAGCCTCAAGATCCATTCTTTCTTCGGCACTGATCGGCGTGTCTATCTCGGACATCTGATAAAAGGTGCAAACAGGCAGAGCCGTCCCCCCAAGAAATCTCTCAAACGAGATCACCAGTTCGACCGCCGGTATTGAATCCTTGATTTTCAGTAACTGGCCGTACAGGAACTTACCGGAAACAAACACTATCCTGGCTCCGGAATGGTTGAGCATGTATTCAATCTGCTCCGGGGTATTTGTTGGATAAATCGGGACTGTAACGGCACGCGCACACAGGATGCCCATGTCGGCTATCACCCAGCCGGCACGGTTCTCCGAAAGTATGGCCACCCTGTCACCCGGCTTGATATCCAGTTTTTTCAAGCCGCGCGAAACCATAAGCGCCCGTTCGTAATACTCGGCATAACTCAAGGTGACATATTTGCCCTGCTTGCGATATTTGAGGGCCAGCCGCTCCCGGAATTTGGAAGCATTTGTTCGCAGCAGGTCGGGAATTGATTTGAAGGGAGCTTGGTTCATACACCACCACCAGTGCTGGTTTATTTTACACAAAGCTACATAACCTTGACATTCATGTCAAGTATAAACTCATTTTATTTTTCTGTCTTACTCCAAATACTCCAATACAAGCAAAAACCGTTTACTGCTTCCACCATTGACTTTTTCCTATCATGTAAAACCGGTTATCCAGCCCTCGTAAAATATTATATTTAATTACACTAATATGCAAAAGTAGTAGCACTGGCTGTAACACAACTGTTTTTAACGCTATTTGCACTATACCAACGCTCTTTTACATGCCATAACCCAGCCAAATCAACAGCTGCAATGCTAAGGTATTTTTTTAAATTTTCTACTTGACATGCGCGTTAAGGTCATTTAGATTTTGCTAAAATAGTGTTTTACGGTAGCCGCAGCCAACGAACAAGTTCGCATCACCAAGAAAGGAGTCTAACATGAAAAGGAAAATCGTAGTGGCATCATGCATTGCAACAGCAGTGGTGGGGACGGCAAGCATATCGTTTGGTGCGGGGTTCAAGGTTGCAGAACAGGGGGCCAAGGCCATGGCGATGGGCAACGCCTTTGCCGCCCAGGCGGACGATGCCTCCGCACTGGCCTACAACCCGGCCGGAATCGCATTCCAGAAGGGAAATCAGCTGCAGATCGGCAGCACAACAATCCTTGTGCCGCAGACACAATTTAACGGCACCACAAAACTGAGCGGCACAACCCAGGTTTCCGAAAAGGCCAATCGCGACATTTTCATCGCGCCAACCGTTTACGCCACCGCCTCCCTGGAAAGCATACCACTCACTTTCGGTTTGGGAATCAACTCGTTTCATCCGCTGGCAAAGCGCTGGGATGCCAGCAGTGAGTTTCGAGACAGTATTCAGGAGATATCCATCAAGCCGATCAATTTCCAGCCGACTGTCGCCTATCGCAATGACGACTGGAAACTGGCGGTGGCCGGCGGCCTGGACGTAACCTACGCCCAGGTTTCAATGCAGAAGATGGCGTATGCCCAATTACCGCCGTCACTCGGCGGGAGTTATGCGGAGCTGGGTACTTTGGGTGCCGACGCAACCGGAACAGGATATGGCTACAACTTCGGCCTGCAGTGGAAACCGCTCTCTAACCTCAGTTTCGGAGCTGCGTACCGTAGCGAAATCAAGCTTGATCTTGAAGGTGACGCCACTTATCTGGCAACCACCGCACTCGGTGCAAATCCGGCACTTGGGCTGACTAACAAACTCAAATCGACAGCCTCAACCAGCATAACCCTCCCGGATGCCATTACACTCGGCGTGGCCTGGAAGCCGGTTGAACAGTTGACCTTGGAGTTTGATGCAGATCGTACCGGTTGGAGCAGCTACAACAAACTGGAGCTCAAATTCCAGGCTCCAATGGCGGCAGCCTTCAATAACAAACCGGATGCCAAAAACTGGGAAGATGTCTGGGCCTACCGCTTCGGCGCACAATATGCTGTGACTCCTAAATTTGATCTGCGCGCCGGCTATGCCTATGACAACAGCCCGACACCCAGCACCACTCTCAGCCCCGAGCTGCCGGATGCCGACCGTCATAACTTCAGCATAGGCTCAGGACTGCACAACGAGTTTGGCTCCATAGATCTGGCCTACATGTGGGTGCATTGGGTTGACCGTACTGTAGCCAACGCCAAAGAGGCCGGTACATTTAAAAGCGATGCCCACCTGTTCGCCGTGTCAGTTACCTACAAATTTTAACAGCCAGCTGAGTAGTCAAAGTTTTTAGAGCGGGGGCCAACGGCCCCCGCTCTACTTTACAATCAGCGGATTGATTGCGAGGAGGGATTGTTTCGAAAATCAAAGATAATCCGCACTACAACGTCATATCGCTCAGAATATATTTTAAGGAGGGCCAACATGCCTGAAAGCATTTTCAAGTCGTTGCAGGACAGCTACCATAAGGGTGTATTCGGAGTACCAACGATATTTTATTTCTCAGTTGACGACATCAAGAAAACCGTAACGCTCGACGAAGAAGGTTGCTCTGTCCAGAATGGAAAAACCGTTGATGATGCTGATTGCATCTGCAAAACAAGTGCTGCAATGTTCAACAAAATCTGGAATGAAGGTTACCGTCCGGGAATCATGGATTTCATGGGTGGTGCCATTAAATCAAACGCTCCCCAACTCCTCCAGCAGTTTTTAAGCGCCTTTGGTAAGTGATATAACTACTCAGCACACAACAGCCACATTTGAAAAGTCTCCGGGATTAAATTCAATGACATGCTGACAGATAATTTTCCACAAGAGCACTCGGCTTACTCAAGCGCGAATTCAGCTGACCAAAATCACACTTTCGACATAAATAACACTGCTGACAGATAACGTATTAAGTTGCCAGAATTATCACAAACAACACTGGCACTAAAATTGCTTTTACGTTAAATAACTGACAGCATTGTATTAAGGAGATAGCTCGTGAAAAAGTTAATTATTGCCGCCATAATGTTTGTGGCATCGGCAGTCAGTTCATTCGCCACAACCTATAATTTTTCCGGCATAGACAATGGGGGACTTGGGTCTGCAACAATGGACATTTCAATATCCGGAAACACTTTAACCATGATCTTGAAAAACACTTCTCCAACCACTCTGGTAGATGGGTCCGGCATCAATGCCCCCGGAATAACCGGGTTCGGGTTCAACCTGGACTCCAACAACTCCGTGACCAACTGGCTATTGACTGCCTATGCCTCCCAATCCGCAACCACACCAATTACAATTGGTTCAAGCATCAATACAAGTAGCTACAAATGGAAACTTGGAACCACACAAGCAGGTGTCACTATGGATTATTTAAATTACCTGAAGGACATTAAGGGCGCTCTTTATAACCCGGCTGCGACCCAAGGACTCTCTGCCAAACCAAATTATTTCACTGATGCAATTCTCACGATGACTTTTGCCTCGACTCCTGTACTTGACCCGACACCCGATGCCATAGGCAGCGGCCTCACTGGTTCCGAATATGTCCGAATGCAGTCCGTAGGAAATGGAGGCAGCCTGAAATTAACCCCTGAACCCACCTCCACGCCAGTCCCAGAACCGTCCACCATATTGCTGCTTTGTGCAGGACTTGGTGGCTTGGCATTTTGGAGAAGAAAAAGAGCCTGATATCTGTCGGTTTTTATTACAGTTAATTTGCGGTGCAGCCAGACGGTTGCACCGTTTTTATTTATAAATCCGAAGCAGCAAAATCAACCTTCACCTCAAAATTCATCTATTGCACTCAACTCGATTGGTGTTAATCTCCTGTTATGAACCAACAACGGCGGCGATGTATTCAGAGCGACCGCCACGCAATCCAAATCCAAGCTAAAAAGGAGAGATCAAATGACACAGCAACCGGCCCCACTCTACCTAAAATTAAAGGAGCGTCACCCCGAACTGATCGGGGCGGTCGAGGCAATGAGCAAGGCGGCCCGCACTTCCGGTCCGCTGGATGAAAAAACCGGGCACCTGATCCAGCTGGGTGCGGCAGCAGCGATTCATTCCAGAGGTTCCGTCTGCAGCCATGCCGCACGGGCCAAAGAATCCGGTGCGACCATCGATGAAATCCACCACGCCATCATCGTACTCACCAGCACCATCGGCTTTCCAACCGTGGCAGCCGCTTTGTCATGGGTCGATGAAATGCTTGAAAAACAGGCATAAACTTATTGCCACTGCACCAGACAAAAAAAAGCCGCCTTCCTGGACAGGGGGGCGGCTTTTTCTTTTTGCTTCCATTACTGCTTACTTCTGAACCCACTTACCGTTCTGAAGCTGCATCCACCAACCCGGTTTTGAAGCTTCACGCCTTGTTTCGGCATATGTCGCCGCAGCCTTGCCCATGGTCTGATCAAGCGCGGCTTTGGTTGCTTCCTGCTTGGTAATTTTCAGTATCGCTTTCGCCATGCTGCCGATGACCGTCTTGCGATTCCTGTTTTCCGCAGCAACCGCCGCTTCATCCTGAGCAGTGACCTTTGCCTTGTCACGCACAGTCACCAGACCCTGGCTGGTCGTTCCGACCGCCCCGCTGTCAAAGAGAGCATCCAGAGCAGGCAGCCTCTGGCTCATTTCAGCATAGGCAGCAACAACCTCGGGCATACTCCCCAGCTCGATTGCCAGATCATCACCGCTCTCCGCGGCATGGGCAGCCGGGATGAAAGAGAAACCCGGCAGCCTGTCAAACAGCCTGCTCTGCTGCCCAGGTCGAGGCGGCACCGGTTCCAAGACCGGCGCTTTTTCAGGGCCGGGCAGTTTCTCCCCTTCATTTTTCAGGAGCATTTCGTCAAGCGATTTGTAGGCATCCTTGACCGCCTTTTCGGGAAAATAAACATTTACTGTTATAATCGCACAGGAAAACAGCAGCCCGCATCCACCGGCCAACAGCCATTTCAAAAGTTTCATATTTTTACCCTCCATTTGAGTGTCCGTAGATTATAGCGCATCCGGCAGATAAATAAAGTCATTCATCCCACTTGAATTCAGTTTCAACCGGAGCGGTGGCTGGCGCACCCTTTCCTGCGGCGCCACCGGAACTCTTGCCCCGCACCGTCGCCTCCTTGATGGAATTCAGCAGATGGTCAATTGCAATCCGGTTCTGACTGGGGGCAATCGTGACACTCAGGTCGCGGACCCCCAAAAAGTTGGTATGCGAGATATCAAGACTGTCAAAGGTCAGATAACCTTTTTCAAGAGAAGCCTTGATTCCGGCATGATCGTAAGCCCGGTCCGAACTGAAAAAGAAACCGCTCAGTTTTTTTCCGGACAGGCGTTGGAGGAACTCCTTGCTGACCAGCATTTTTTCGCCAGCCGTTTCACGTGCCCAAAATTCGGTAAAGCCGGAAATACCGGTCAGCTGTTTCCCCTTTCCCTGAATACTCAACACCCCGTCTATTTTACCGGAGATATAACCGGCAATGGCCGGAAAAGCCTTGCAGAGCTGCACCAGACTGAGTTCATTTATCAGCATATCCCCCCGGTAGAGAATCCCGTTTTGTGCCGTAATGAAACCCTTTCCCAACAGAGTTCCGCCGTAAAGCGAAGAATCGAGGGAGATAATTTCCGTGACACCCCGGGAGGCCCTCAGCCTGAGTTTGACGGAATCCAGATTTAACCCGCTGAAACTGGCGCTGACAATGGTGATGGTCTCCACTTTTTCTGTTTTACGGCGAAGTTGCTCCATCAGTGAAGCATAGTTCTGCCGGTTAAAGCTCGAAGAGTTCGGAGGCTTGGCAACCACTTTGCCGGAGAGATCGAGAGACAGCGGCAGCAAGCCGTTTATACCCGAAACCTTCATATTGCCAGAGGGGGCGTCAATACCGATATTGGCCAGAGTTACCGCGCCATCGACAAGAATTTTGCCTTCCTGCAAGTTGATAGTCCCTTCGGTTGCAAGTCCACCCTTAACAGTCGCCTCCTGTATTGATCGCGGCATGGCATTTATGAATGTATCCACAAGAGCTGCCAGTGATGTGCTTGGAACATTAAAGGCAATCCGTCCCTGGCGGGCCGGCAGATTGGCATTTTCTATAGCCCCGCTGGCGTTGAGAACCAGATCCTTTCCGGCGGTCAGCAACAGCTGATTTAGGACCAGTTTCTTACCAGACAGGTCTCCATTGACAATAGCTCCACCGCTGGAGAGCAATGATTTGCCCCCTTTGCCGGTCACGGCAATATTATTGCCGGCCGCCTCCAGGTGACAGAAAAGACCATCGGACTTGGCGTAACGACCGTTACAGACAGTATCCAGCGTTCCTCCCGATAGTGCCAAATCACCCTTGATCCCGGCATACTTGCTGACTCCGGCCAACCGGATCCCTTTTGCGTTGAGCCTGAATCCGACCTTTTCCAATGGGGCAAAGGGATTGAATACCGCATCCCCTTTTATTGAGCCACCCAGCAGTGTCGCTGTAAAATCCGCCTTGCCACCGGCTTTTGAAAACGCGGCATTGATGGCGGGAGCGCCAGCCTCCTTCCCCTGCCAGGCCACCTTTTCAGCGGCAAGTTGCGCCGTTCCTTCCAGCCACTTCCCTTCAGGGTTATAAACATAAGCGCCGCGAATCTTTCCGGACAGTTTTTTTAACAGGGCATCGCCGCGCTGCAGGTCGCATCCGCTAAAGTCCGCAATCACCGGATAGCGAACGAATCTTGATAAAACCTGCTTAACCGGCAGACGAATCGAGAGGCGCGCAAGCGACACCGTAAAATCTTTGCCCCTGACGGCAGCACCCTCCATTACTCCAATCTCGTCGGCATAGAAAGCCCGGGCTGTCAGCGAAACGCCCTTAACCTTTGCGGATAAGGCCGGTATTTTTGCCTTGATGGATTTTAAATGCCCGTCAAATGTAACCTGGAATGGCGCATCCAGTGCTTCAAGGAGCGCTCCGGCTTCCGACTTGGTCTGCGTCGCCTTTCCAACTGCGACCACTGATTTGCCTCGGCTGGAAATCACGGTGTTAACCGTCAGATCATTGAAAATAAGTCGCTCCCCCTGTTTCAGCAATCCGTGGGAAAAGCCGATGCGTCCCGTGGCGGATGAAATACCGTCAGCCGCATTGCCGGTCAGGTGCAGGGAACTTTTGTCCAACCTGCCGCCGATCGTGATTTTTCCGTGGGCCAGTTGTGGAAACAGGGGATAGATTGAGGCTACATCAATCTCATCCACTCCGGCATCGATCACAAAAGACTTAGCCCGTTTCAGCTCCCTGACAGTTCCGGAGGCCCGTATCGCAAGCAGCTTGTTCAGATGCAAAGTCAGAGTTTCAATTGTCAGGACATCTTTTCGCAGATCGTAACCGGCCACAAGAGTAAGATTGCCGCCAAAGGCTTTTCCGGTAGCGACGGCAGGCAGGGACGCCGCGCTGAAGCCCACCTCTCCCCTGGCATTAACAATACCATTCCGCAGATTAGCCGTCACCAGGAGAGTTGCATTCCCCTGCTCCGGCAGGTAACCGCTTTTGCTTCGCAGCAGTCCAGAGAGACTTTTGAGAGAGACCGATGAAGATGAAAGGGATAGATCCAGTTCCGGCTCTTTGTCCAGACGCGCTTTGCCGGACAGCGTGTAATGGTTGTGGCCGGGATCGTCAAACGCCAGATTAAATCCTGATTTTTCAGAGCCCTTGTTTGCAAAATCGGATACATTCAGGGACAGCCCCGCAAGCCGCTGATCATTGATCTGCAAAGCTCCCCTCGTAATTTTGAGTTGGTGAATCAAAATTTCTGCGGAGGAAGGTTTTACCGATGAAAATCGACGCTGCATTTGACTGAAATTCCAGACCCCGCCGCTGTTTTTTTGCAGGTCAACCGCAATTCCTTCCAATTCGATCTTTTCAAATGTCCTATGCCCGGACAGCAATTTCAACCAGAGCGGGATGATGGTCATCGAATCTACTGACAACAACCTGGAGAGCGGGAAACCCTCGGGATTTGCGACAGACAGTCCCTTCAAATGCAGTGCACCGCCTGAAAGATCGATTTGCTCAATGACAACCGGCTGTCCAATAACATCAGAAATCATTCCGGATATGCGTGACGCGGCATGAGGGGTTGCAATATATTTGGTTAAAGCCACGGGAAGAATTATTGCCAGACCAACCAGGACAATGGCCGTGTAGAGCAGGATTTTTTTGCATTTTCCGGTTATTGGGTTTTTCATTCGGATATTTTCCGGTTATTTTATGCAGTTATCAAGCAAATTGCCCATCGCTATCATTATCTGACCAGCATTGTAACATGTTTTTTTTGGGCAGTTATAATTCCAGAGGAGTTTTTTCAAAACAAGAAAAGGCGGCGTAGATTAATTAATCATCCATTGAGGGACGGTTTTCACATTTTCAGCTTTGCATGGCGAAGCGAGTTTGTGTAATGTCAAACGGCAAGATCCCTCCACGGAGACCAAATGGGAGAAAAAGCATAATGAAAGTTACAGAAAAGCAGCTCAAGGCACGTGTTACCGAACTTAATCTTGGCGTTTTGAAAGAGACGACATTCGGGATAAAGGTGGATCGCGGGAGCAAAGGTTATTCATGCAGCCTGATTTATCGGGATCAGACACCGCCCGAATTACTGTTGGAAGAAGGCAGCGCCTCCGAAGCCAGTGCCTGTATCGAGGCTGTAGCCGCTACTCACAGGATTTTCAGGCAATCAATGATGGGTGGCGTCGAAAAGCCGGAGTTCCTCACCGATGAGATGTTTCTGAAAAAGGGGGGCGAACGCTGCCCCAGAACCAGATGCGGTTCCCGCGACATCATCGCCGGTTGGGTGGAAAAGAACCCCGATGGACTAAGCCAGGCGCATCGCTGCGGTAAATGCGGTCTTGATTACGTCATCAGATACAAGATGGAAGGTTATCAAATTGCTTTGCAGGAAGATGTTTGCGGACAATAACAGCTCATGGATAGTCGCAGCTACACGGCCATAAATACCACAATAGTAGTATTTATGGCTTTTTCGCGCCATTTCAGGGCCATAATACCACTAATGTGATATTTATGTTCGGCAGCAGACGTACTTAGCTTGCGCGGCGAATCCGGCTAATCGCCTCGTCCGCTGTGCAGAAATCAATCCCGGCGCGCCCCATTTCTTCCAGCGCCTCTTCAGAATCCCCCGCAACGATATTTACTCCTGCTATGGCATCGGTCAGCAGTGTCACCTCAAAACCGGCTTTCTTCGCATCCAGCGCCGATGAGCGGACACAGTAGTCGGTTGCCAGACCTCCCACATACAGATGCTTGACCTGCAACCCGGCCAGGATTTCCCCGAGCGAGCTTCCGTCTGCGCTTACTCCGTCGAAGGATGAATAGGAATCCGAATCCGGGTCATTCCCCTTGGAGACAAACAGTGTCCCCTCCGGCAGGTGCAGGTCAGGATGAAACCGGGCTCCGGGACTGTTCTGAACACAGTGTCGCGGCCAGGCGCCGCCGTATTCGTTAAAATGTCTGGTGACCGGCGGATGCCAGTCCCGGCTGGCTACTACGGTTAACCCCGCCGCTGCAAAAGACGAGGCGATCCGGTTGAGCGGCTCAACGACCTTGTCACCATCCGGCACGGGAAGGGCTCCGCCGGGGCAGAAGTCGTTCTGGACATCAACCAGCAGCAGTGCAGAATCCTTTGTCATAGTCATGGAGCCTTCCTTCCGGCTTTTTCGATTAATTCACCCCTGAGATTGTTGAGGGAACTTGAAATGGAAACCTTGTAACGGTGGGGATTGATCAGCCGCAGACAACCGCTTGGGAGGCGGTTCAACTCCCGACTGCATCGTTCGGCCATGACTTCCAGTGATTCCCTGTCAACTGTGCGACACCCGGCTTCCATCACCACACTCCTGAGTTCAGTCAGACAGGCGTCGCCAGGCAGGATGGTGTTTCGCAGCGGATTGGCCGGGTCATAAACCGTATCTCCCCCTTTGATTTCTTCATCCGCCAGACAAACCACATCCTGAATGAAATTCCCCAGTGAATCTACAAAGCGGAAGAGGTTCTTTCTACCCGGCAGGGTGGACTTGGCTGCATCGCCGGTGACTTTCAGCTTCGGTTCTCCGTTGATCTCGACCAGCTTATAAACGCCGCCCAGCGCCCCGCCTCCTGCACCGGCGCAAGTCGAGAGCCTGGTGCCGATGCCGTAAAAATCAACCTGCCCCCCTTCCCTGCGCACCGATTCGATCACGTATTCATCCAGGTCATTGGAGACAACAATCCCCACATCCGGGAATCCGGCCTGATCCAGCATCCGCCGCGCTTCCTGCGAGAGGTACGCCAAATCCCCCGAGTCGATGCGAATGCCGCGCAGTTCGTGCCCGCGTTGCCGCAATTCAGCTGCCACGGTGATTGCGTTTATTACTCCGCTTTTGAGAGTGTCATAGGTATCAACCAGCAGCACGGTACTGCCGGGAAAGGTGGCGGCATAGGACCGGAAGGCCGACAATTCATCGGGGAAAGCCTGTATCCAGCTATGGGCCTGGGTTCCGCGCAACGGCAGGCCGAACATTTTTCCGGCCAGTACGTTGCTGGTCCCTTTGCAACCGCCCACACAGGCCGCCCGCGAGGCTGACACCCCGCCATCCGGCCCCTGAGCCCGGCGCAGACCAAACTCGAACACTTCGGCACCGCCAGCGGCATGGCAGATACGGGCCGATTTGGTGGCTGCCAGGGTCTGGAAATTGATTATGTTCAGTAGTGCTGTTTCGACAAACTGCGCCTCTGCCAATGTTCCTTCCACAGTCAGCAGGGGTTCGTTGGCAAACACCAGTGTCCCTTCGGATGGGGCTGTCACCTTGCCACGAAACCTGAAATTTCGGAGAAAATCGACAAAAACGGGTTTAAAAAGTCCTGATCCGGACAGAAACTCCAGCTCCTCATCTGAAAAGCGGAATTTTTCAAGAAAATCCAGCGCCGGTTCCAGTCCGGCAAATACCGCATATCCACCTTCGAAGGGATTGGTGCGAAAATAGAGGTCAAACACAGCACGGTTTTCGACCATACCCTCTTCAAGATAGCCGGCCAGCATGGTCAGTTCGTACAGGTCTGTTAAAAGGGGAGAGTAAGACATGTCAACTCCGGCGGATCAGAACGACCCTGATTAGGTTTGCAAAATTCTTCCGTGAGAGTTGGTATACAAGTTTAGCAGGACAACGTGAAGCAGATTATTTTTCCAAAAGGAAATCCAATGTTTTGCTGACCTCATCCAGTTTCTGTTTGAGGTTGCTCAGCTCTTCGGCGGTATAGACGGCTCTACCTTTGGCAATTTCTTCTTTGAGTTTCTCGATCTTGTCCTGTATGGAAACGGCCGAGTTGCCGCATTTTCTGGCCAAAAGCAGACACTCGTCCTTCTCCTGATCCTGTTGTCCGGACGGTCCGGTTGTGGAAGTTTCATCAGCGAAAACCGGCATAACCACCGGCATCAGAGAAATTAACACGGCCGTAAAAAGCGTGGCGATCCTTTTCATTGCCCCTCCTCTATGGGTGCGGCTTCACACCCTTTGAGTAAACCATACCGGTCAGACTGCGCAAAACCAGTTCGGCCGCCGCAAAATCCTCCTCCGCCACCAGAATTTCCTTCAACGGGGTCCCTTCCGCCAATATCTGCAACGAATATCCGATACCTTCTTTTTCAAGAAGAGCTTCAACCCGACTCAATTCCGAGTCATTCACCGAATCATAAAAGCGTGCCATTTGCACCACCCCCAATTCTGACAACATCGTCATTGAAATTTAAAAACCACCGTGCATACTGTCACATAATAGCACAAATCCAAGACCTGTCCCACACGTGGACGATTCTCAAAAACCCGAAACCAGACAACAGCCGCTCATGCGACAAATCCATGTTCAGATTCCCGCAGCATTTTTTTTGGAAACCTGCTCGCGTCTGGCTGTCCGAACCGGATCCACACCCAGTGTTACCCAGCCGGCCGAGCGCCTGAACCTTTTGATTTTTTTGGATTCGATCAGCCTGTCCAGAATTTTTTCCTTCACATAATCAAAACTATCATCGGGGTAATTGATTCGTATCAGCATTTCAAGCCCCCCTTTCTTTTTGAAATTCATTATCGTAATAATACCTTTTTAGTCTTATTTGGTCAATACCGGTCCTTGTTCAGTGAAAAACAGCCAACATGAAGCTTGCTTACCGCCAGTTAAATGGTACGCTCTGCGATATAATTCGTTCGAAATCCGGTCATCATTCTATCAAAAAAGGAGATTAAACCATGAAAAGGATTGCTATTACCATTCTCGCCACATTCGTACTCCCGACAGTCAGCTTCGCCGGTGAAACCATGCGCGAAGGTTACTGGGAGTTGGTCAGCACCATGGAAATGCCCGGTATGCCGATGAAGATGCCTCCCACCAGGACAAAGCATTGCTACAGCAAGGAAGATGTTAAGGACCAGAAAAAGAGTATCACCACGGACAAGAACTGCACCGTTACCGATTTAAAACAGTCCGGCAACAAAATTACCTGGAAGATGAAGTGTACCGGGCAAAATGCCGGTGTTTTCAGTGGAGAGACGATTTACAGGGGGGATGCCTACGATTCGACCATGAAGATGGAAACGGAGGGGCAGACCATGAACATGAAAGTCAAGGCCAAGCGATTGGGGAACTGTCCTTAATTATCTGATTGCAATCGGAGAGAGGGTGACAAACAACGACATCGGCAGCGGCGGTAGGACAGCGCTCTTTCCTACTGCCACCTGGCTCTTCTGTTCGGTCCGGTGTAGGTATTGGGCATCCCTTGCCCCCGAACCGGGTCAACTTTTGGATTAACCCATTCGCCACTTGAACGCTTGAAAGCCTCAACTTTGCCGGTTGTCAGCAATTTATCGAGTTCGCATACGGGGATATATCCCATTCCATCATTTGCATATTTGACCAGTAAAGCCACGCGCAACTCCTTGGGTAACAACCGCATTAATATTGTCTCCGTATACGAAATGCTCACTCCAAAAGCAACATAATTGTTCTTAATAATATATTCGGCCACAACGCCTGACAACCAATATCTCGAGTTATATCTTGGTTTTATTCCTGTGTCATTTAATCCGATTTCCTGATATTTATTCCAGACAGCCATGCTGATCGGGTCAACGGGCTTAAATCCGGTGACATCGCTGATAACAATATAAACCAATAAGGTAGACCCGTATGCGACATTGTCAAGAATCACCCCCCGGGCAATTACTGCTGGCCATCAGGCAATTCAATGCCGGCCAATGGTATGACTGCCACGAAACATTGGAAGAACTCTGGATCGGCGAGGATGGAGAGGTGCGCAACCTCTTCCAGGGGACCCTGCAGATTGCGGTGGCCCTGCACCATTGGCGCAACGGAAACTACGGCGGCGCCGTCAGCCTCCTGGGTGGCGGGGTAAAACTACTGAGTAGCGTATCGGATGCGTGTCTCTGGGTGGATGTGGCACGGCTCATATCGGATGCAAATCAGATGCGTGAAGCTCTGGAAGAGCTCGGCAAGGAGAGGATGTACGAACTGGACAGTTCACTCATCCCGCGACTCCAGACGGTTTCAATCAAAAATGAAGTTCCATTGTAAGTGTGGCGAGTTAAAATGATACGATTATCAACCGAAGGAGTCCGCCCTTGATGCCGCACTACGTTGAACCGCTTTTCAGACCTCCCAGCGAGGCCGGAAGTCTCATCTTCCAGATTACGGTGGGCTGTTCTCAAAATACGTGTACCTTCTGCGGAATGTACAAGGGGAAACGCTTCCACTCAAGGCCGGTGTCTGAAATCATCAGGGAGATCGCCGGAATCCCGGCAGCCTACCGGCCACGAATAAACCGTGTTTTCCTGGCCGATGGAGATGCCCTGGTTTACCCCTTTGAGGGGCTGGTGGAGATACTGGACGCGCTATCTGCCACATTCACGAATCTGGCCCGAATCGGCTCCTACGCCTCCCCCGCCAGCCTGGCGACCAAAAGCCTGGAACAACTGGCGCTGCTGCGTGAAAAACGGCTGCGCATCCTCTACTTTGGCCTGGAATCGGGAGACGACGAGACTCTGTCTCAGATCAGGAAAGGTTTCACATCCGATGAGATGGCAAATCACGCACTGAAGGCCAGGGAAGCAGGGATGAAACTGTCGGTGACCGCCATTCTCGGTCTGGCCGGCCGCAAACGGAGTCTGACACACGCCCGCAGTACCGCCGAATGGGTCAATCGGGTCAATCCGGAATACTTTTCACTTCTGACCCTGTTCCACCGCCACAACGATGAGTTTGTCAGTTCCCTCGATCAATGCACGCGTCGCGAACTGATGCTTGAAGCGCGCGAAATGCTGACGCAGATGAATCCGCGCTTTACGATCCTGCGCTCCAACCATGTCTCCAATTTCCTGAACCTCGCCGGCAGCTACCCCAAGGATCGGGAGCGACTGATCAAGGATGTGGATGCGGCCATGGAAAAAGCCGCCCTGCGTCCCGGTTTTCTGGACAAGGTGCCGGAGTACGCGGAAGAGTATTATTGACCGACGGGACGCGTCCCCATCTGCCGGCTTCACAACCGGCTTGACAATGGCCACACCTCGATGATAGTTATTATTTAGTAACTATAGCGAGGCAATTCATGAACGAACTCACCGAACGCCAAAAATCGGTCTACAACTTCATCACAACCTACCAGAAGCAGCACGGTTATTCTCCCAGCATGCAGGATATTGCCGGCCATCTTCAGGTTTCCGGCAATCTGGGAGTCATCCGCCACCTGACCGCCCTGGAAAAGAAGGGCTACCTCACCCGCACCCCCGGCAACTCCCGCAGTATCAAACTGACCCCTTCATTTTCATCTTATCCGGAATCCTTGGAACGCATGATCCACGGCGAAGAGCAGTTTTCTGTCTTCCTGCCGGTGGTCGGCAGCGTGCGGGCCGGAATTCCGCAGCCGCCGGAAGAGGATATCCAGGAATACCGTTCCATCGACCGCGATGTGGCCCGTTCCGGCGGCACTTTTTTCCTGAAAGTCAAAGGCGATTCCATGATCGAAGCCTCTATCCGCGAAGGGGATCTGGCCCTGATCCGCCCCCAGGAAGCAGCGCAGCACCGGGATATAGTCGTCGCCCTGGTGGATGGCGAAGCGACCTTGAAGCGTTTCTACCGCGAAGCCGATCATATCCGCCTGCAACCGGAAAACGCCGCCTATCAGCCGATCATTATCCGCGAAGGTGAGAAGGACGTGACCATCATCGGAAAAGTGGTCAGCATCTACCGTTCTCTGGACTGAAGCCATGCCGCCCCTCAGCAACGAAATACGCGTGGCCGTTGTATTTGGTCCCGGCACAAAAATCAGACCGGTCTGGTTCGATGTGAACCGCAAGCAGCATACCATCTGCCGCATTACCAACTCCTGGCAGGATAAAAAGGGCGAAACTGTCTTCATGCACTTCCACGTCACCGACGACGGGGCGCTGTACGAGCTGGTCTACAACATGACCAATGCCACCTGGAAGCTGAAGCAGATCGAGGCACTCTGATGGAACGCATTATCATGCATATTGATATGAATGCCTTTTTCGCCTCGGTCGAACAGCAATCCAACCCTGCCCTGCGTGGAAAACCGATCGCCGTTACCGGCAGCGATTCACGCACCGTCATCCTGACCGCCTCCTATGAAGCCCGGGCTTTCGGAGTCAAGACCGGCCTGACAACCTGGGAAGCCAGGCAAAAATGCCCGGATCTGATCCTGGTGCCGACCAATAACCGCCTCTACACCCATGTTTCGTCACAGATCATGAAAATCCTGCACGACTACACCCCCCTGGTGGAAGTTTTCTCGATTGACGAAGCCTTCATGGACATCACCGGATCGGTCAGCATGTTCGGGAGCCTGGAGCGCATCTGTTACCTGATCAAGTCCAGAATCAGCGCCCGCTTCGGCATCACCTGCTCCATCGGCATCGCCCCCAACAAACTGCTGGCGAAACTGGCCAGCGAAATGAAAAAGCCGGATGGCCTGACCATAATCCGCAATGAGGATGTATCCCGCACGCTTGAGCATATGCCGATCGTTGAGTTGTGCGGCATCGGCCGGAAAATGGCTGCCAAGCTGGCGCTGTACAGTATCAGAACCTGCGGGGAACTGGGACGTTACCCGGCCGAGCGATTAAAAATGCGCTTCGGAATCGTTGGCGAAAAGCTGCACCAGATGGGCCTGGGGATCGACGACAGTCCGGTTATTCCGGCTGAAGAGGCCGAGGAGGTCAAGAGCGTCGGCCACAGCATGACCCTGAAAAGAGATATCCGGGAGCGGGCCGACATACTAAGGTATCTGCTACAGCTTTCCGAAATGGTCGGAAGACGGGCCAGACGCTACGGTGTCTGGGGTAAGACCGTTCACCTAACGGTGCGCTATGCCGATTTCACCACCTTTGGCAAACAGGGAAGCCAGCCCCACCACATCAATTTGAGCGAAGAGATTTACCTGGCAGCGGTGAAGATTCTGGACAGCCTGGAACTGCAACACCCCGTACGTTTGCTCGGCATCCGGCTGACAAACCTGCAGCACCAGACCAGCCAACTGCCGCTGTTCCCGGAGGAACAGACCAGATTGAAACTGACCGAGGCGATGGACAAGGTCAACAACCGCCACGGTGACTTTACCGTCATGTTCGCCAGCCTGCTGGATCAACAGGAAAAAGGTAGCCACGTCATTTCCCCGGCCTGGCGGCCGGAGGGGATCAGAAACGTAGCGGTAGCCTGATCAACAGCAATCGCAGCATCATCCCCCCCCCACACCAGTCAATCTCCACCGCACTGTATTGATCCGACACAACATTCTCCCACAACTGTATAAGCATTTTGTACATGACAACTTTCACTCGCCAAGCTGTAAATATGTAATATATTCAAGTACTAACAACATCGCACGGCATAACTGTCAGCCTCCGGACTGTATATGATTCCCATACTTTACTGACAGCACAACCGCCTGAAAAGCAATATCCCGGAGCGGGCACATCACACAAAACCCTGTATTATCGGTATGTTAACAGTTCAATAAATTTGGAAAGGCTTCTTGGCACACTCGATGCTCTATCAGTTTACAGCAGACAAAAAAACAATCGAAACATGAAAGGAGATCGTCATGAGAACTATATCAGCAATGCTAACCGCAATGGTAATAACAGCCACCCAGGCAATGGCGGCAGCCGGAACACCGGAAAGCGAAGGCATTGGACTTCTGGCCGCATGTTTCATCGGATTCGGAGTGATGATCGTTCTGTTCCAGTTTATCCCGGGTGTAATGCTAATGGTGGGAATGCTGAAAGGAATCTTCTCGCTAGGGCGGAAAGATGCTCATGAAACTACGAGTGCAGAATAGCTTTGGAGCGATGTTGTCAGCAGAAGGCGAAAGGTATGCGGGAGGTGTTCATCATGCAAGAAAATCTGCTTATCCTTGATGAAGACAAGGAATGCCGCAAACAGATGGCCCAGATGTTCACCAGGGCTGGCTACCACGTAAAAACCACCAACTCGGTGACAAGCGCCATGTGCGATGTTCTCAAAAAAACTGTTCAGGTAGTGCTGTTGGGTGGAACATTCGATGACCTGTCGGCGGTCGATCTGGTGCCGGTACTGAAACTCTGCAATAACAAGTTACGCATCATACTGGTTGCAGCCGAGTCATCACTGCCGCTGATCAGAAAATTGAGAAAGGAAGGGATTTTTTACCACGCGTTAAAGCCGCACAACTCAGAAGACCGGGCAGAGATCAGACAAGCCGTGGCATGTGCCTTCAGAGACATGGATCAGATGCAGGTTGCATATAAATGATGCGATAGATATCCCGATCGGGATTTGGAAGAATGAAGTGGCGACCGGTCACCCTAATAAGGGATGTGCCGGTTGTTTTTTGTCTGACACAGAGGGAATAAAGCAAGGCTCTGGCTGAACAGACTTATTCTATTGACGACCCACCACAAAACAGATATAGCAGAAAAAATTAATCTAAACCCAAATTAGACTCGGTCGGCAGTGTCCCACCCCATCTCAATGAAAATCCGGATAAAAATGAAACCAGCTACCTTCCGTTTCCTTCCTTTCGCACTCTTCATGGCCTTCATCGGCCTCGACGAACTTATTCGCACGCTTATGACGCACGGTTTCATTCGACTGGAAGCTGTTAACCTATACTACCTGTATCCGGTCAAGGCCGTAACGGTAGGCTATCTTATTTTTAGATACAGGAAAGAGTACCAAGAACTGGACTTTAAAGAACTGTTAAGAATTCCGACAACCCTGGCCGTAACCTGCGTGGGACTGCTGGTATTCATCCTCTGGATCAATATGGAGTGGACAATAGGTTCATCAGCAACACCTCAGGGTTTTAATCCGATGCTGCTGCCGGAAGGGACTATCCGGAACACAATGATTCTCTTCCGGATAGCAGGCGCAGTGCTTGTAGTGCCTATCATGGAAGAGCTGTTTTGGCGTTCATTTCTGATACGTTACATCATCGACAACAATTTCGAGAGAATCCAGATCGGCACATTCACCTGGGGATCTTTTCTGCTGACAGTCGCACTGTTCGGAGCTGAACACAACTTCATCTGCGCCGGCATGATGGCCGGTGTCGCCTATAACTTGATCCTCTACAAAACCCGTAGCCTGGCCCAGTGTGTACTTGCCCATGCAGTGACTAATCTGGTTCTGGCGGTTTATGTTGCTTGTACGGGGCAGTGGCAGTTTTGGTAACAACGTAAATACTTCCAAAACAGTAAAAACAGTAAAATGGATGAACCCGGATAACCATTCTAATGGACAAATCTGCCCGCCTCCCCTGGTTTAATTAAATCTCAAACCTTAATGTTGGAATACTTTACAATTCAGATAAAACCATCGAACGCTACACCTATATTGACGCAATTACAGCACCATAAGAGCTGGCATCACATTTGCAATGGGCATAAGAAGAGTATGTTTTGACTGGATTGTCCGCACACATAAGATACAAAGGGAGGGTACTCAGATGAAAAAAATTTTGTTAATACTGGCGGTGGCAGCAATAACAATGGTAACAGCAAACGCGATGGCAACTCCGATTGCTGGCAAGATTGATTTTGCGGGTGGCTTGACTTTAGTTGGCGGAACGAATTTGGCGGCGGCCACTGGAATTCATTTTACCAATCCGTCCTTGGTAGTTACCGGCGCCACCGGAACGTTCGCATCAGTTCCGGGCTTTCCACCTTTTATTACGCCCGTTACATTTTCTGACTTCGCTTTCACCTCTGTAACAGCCTCCGGAGTTCCTCTTTGGACGTTTACATCTGGCTTGAGTGCATTTGATTTCATGCTTACTTCCATCACAGAAATAACAGCCACATCTCTTTCCGGAAATGGAGTAATGAGTGGTGTAATGGGTGGCACCATTTTTGATAGCACCGACAGCATTTGGCAACTGACCACCCAAAATGGCACCGGGATACTTTCTTTTTCCTCATCCAGTGCTCCAGTACCCGAACCCGGCACAATGGTTCTGTTCGGCGTTGGCCTTTTGGGTTTGGCTATCTACGGCAAGCGTCGCATGAACAAAGAATCCTGATATCTGTTGGAAATGAAAGCTTAGCGAAGGAAGGCGTTGCGATTGCAACGCCTTCTTTTTTGTATGTTGCAATCGCTAGTAGCACTCCCTAGACCAACAAGTTTCATAAAGATACATAAAGATGTATATCCACACTTATCACGATGTTATATCATGCACCTTTCCTATCGAGGCCAAGGGTGTCAGGCTATGTTTTTTAAGTAAATCATAAAGAGTCGGACGACTAACCCCCAACTCCTCAGCCGCTTTGACAATATTGCCGCTATGGCGGTCGATCGCAATCGAGATCAGATCCCGTTCCACCTTCTCCCTGGCTTCACGCAGAGTTACAACCGGCTGTTCCGAGTCCTGTACAGGTCTGGCAGACTCCTCCGTTTGACACCCCAGATCTACAGGCTCTATAACAGCAACATCACTCATTATAATTGCGCGCTGTATCCGGTTCTGCAATTCCCTGACGTTACCTGGCCACTCGTATGTTCTCAGACAATTGACAGCAGCAGCACTGAAGCGTCTTACCTTTTTCTTATACTCATCATTAAATTTTCTCAGAAAATAATTGGCCAACAGCAATATATCATCGCCTCTTTCCCTAAGCGGAGGAAGATTAATGGTAATAACGCTGATCCTGTAATAGAGATCCTCCCGAAATCGGGCTTCGCTGATAGCCTTTGCTATATCCACATTGGTGGCGCAAACCGTTCGTGTGTCTATGGCAATATCTTCCCTTCCACCGACCCTCTGAATAACACCTTCCTGTAAGAAGCGGAGCAACTTCACCTGCAGATTAAATGGAAGTTCACCGATTTCGTCCAGAAACAACGTGCCTTTGTGGGCATACTGCAGTTTTCCCTGCACGGTAGCATGTGCGCCGGTGAATGACCCTTTTTCATGTCCAAACAGTTCAGATTCCAGCAGATTTTCCGGTATGGCACCGCAGTTGATTGGTATGAAAGGCCCTTTCCGGCGGATTCCGGCTTCATGGATAGCTTGGGCCACCAGCTCTTTTCCGGTACCGCTTTCACCTGTAATAAATATCGACACATCGGAAGAGGCAACTTTCTTTATGGTAGAAAAAACCGTCTGCATCGCCGGACACTGGCCGATGATACCGTGGGAATTTGCTGTTTGAAGTCCTATGGTGTGTTGGAGCGAACGGTTCTGCTCCTCAATATTGGCTAAATGGAAAGCACGAGTAAGAATAACCTTTAGCTCACTCAGTATCGGAGGTTTGGGATAAAAGTCATAGGCTCCCATCTGCATGGCTTTAAGTGCGTTTTCACGTTCACTGTTGCCGGTCAACATGATGATCTTGACATGGGGATTAATCTCAAGCATCTCAGCCAGACCACGAAATCCTTCCACTGAAGTATGTTCATGTGGTGGGAGCCCAAGATCCAGCAAAACAACGCCAGGCAGGAATTTTTTGTAAAGATTCAGCGCATCATCAACGTCAGCGGCCAGCAACACCGCATAATCTTCACCCAGTCCCCACTTCAATTGCTGACGAATGTCTGCATTGTCATCAACTATCAGGATTTTATCCACAATCATCTCCTTGTGCAAATTCAGACAACGGCTCACTCTCGTTTCTATCAGGGTTGCTGAACCATACGGTAAAGACCGTTCCCCTGCCCGCAACGCTGGCTACTTCTATTCGACCATTATGAGCTTCAACGATTTTGCGGCATTGATACAGGCCGATGCCCAATCCGTGGCTCTTGGATGTCCTGAAAGGCTTGAAAAGTTCATTGCGGATATAGCGGGAAGTCATGCCACACCCCCAGTCTGTTACCCTGATATAAGGCGATGAGCTACAGCCGACTTCTATGACTACCGGATCAAGCGAATCAGACGCCTCAATTGCATTGATGAGCAGGTTCATAACAACATTCTTAATTTGATCCTCTTCAACGCGCACCATTACAGCTACGCCAGATACAATTATTTTGTAGCCAGTAATCGAAGCTGCTGTGCTTTCAACCAGATCCAAAAGGTTTACCATTTGCGGATTGTAAAACTGTTTTTCTCCGAGGTTTTTAAGCCTGCCAATCAGCTTCTGCATCCTGCCAACCGTATTACCGAGTGACTGAAGCATATCTTGCTGAAATTCTGGATTTTGAATATGTCTGGCTGCATTTTCAACGATCAGGGAAAGATTGGAAACCTGGTTTTTCAGGTCGTGGGCCACAAAAGCGGTTACATTTCCGATTGCCTCAATTTCGCGGGATTGGGATATCTGTTCCGAGAGATTCTGATGCAATATGGCAAGCGAAGCCTGCCTGGCAATAGTTTTCATCAAGTCATAATCTTCATAAATATAGGTTTCATCTTCTTTAATAGCACGCCCTAAGACGATAAAACCTTCCAAATGTGTGCCGTCAAATAAAGGGACAATGAACGAGATGTCGTTATCAATAAAAAAATTCCTGTTTTCGGGCATAATTTCAGGGTTTTCATCCTTGACACAGATCACCCAGTCGTTCTTTTCCATGAAGCTAACAAGAGAGTTTTCACGGGCCACACCACTGGAGAACGGCCCCATTCTAAAACTAGATGTCACGCTGTATTCGCCACAACTGGCTTCATATAAAAACAGTGCGGCTCCGTCAATCCCGAAGATTTCACAATAAACTTCAAGAATCCTCATCAATAATTCATCGGAAGTTCGAGAGGTAGACAGTTGTTTGGTAAAGCTCAACCACTGGGTTCGGTAATCATGCTTGTGCTGATAGAAATTTTTGTGGAGGGCAACTTTTACTTCACGCCTTACCCGACCGGACAGAATCAAAATCAGCAAGGCGATTCCTGAAAGGAAAATAAACGATATGGTCACCGTGCGTGGGAAGGAAACGCCAAAATGCTGCATCCCCTCTCCCAGCAGACTGATCAGCAGCAGATAAATGCCCACTGCAACAAGAACTACAGATTTGAATGCAGCTTGCCGGGAAACCTGAATCCGAACTTCACCTCGCCTCCGGTACATCGAGTAGAACATCATTGTTGCCGCAACCAAATACATGAATGATCGAACTGGCAGATAACCCATGTTGATTGTTCGATAAAGCAAAGCCTGACTGAAGTAGAAAATCTGTACGGAAAGCATGGTTCCAATCCCGATGATGTCGAACTTCATCTGGACTTGGGAACTGGGTGAAGCATTTGCAAAGGTTTTTTCAAAGTTGACTAGGCTAAAAACAAGCCAAACCATGAGCCCTATAAAATAAAAATATCCAATATTATTAAGAAAAAGAAGGCGCTCTGTTGGAAAATCCGGGGCATAAATGAATGCGTTTAATGGTTTGATAAGTGGGAGCAATGCTGGTGAAAAAGCAACAATCAAAATAAACTTAAAGACACGGCCGACCCTCCATGGGCCGGCCTGCCTCGCATATGTCAAACTACAGATTACCCACGTCGGGGCAAGCAGTGCTTCACAGACCAATGCGTATTTTTTCCAGACCAATGCATCTATTGTAGCATTCAAAGATATTAAATCAAAAAACTCCAGCAACGAAGTAACAGATAGCACAATACAGAGAAACAATCCGGAGCGTGACCGGTCCCGACAAAGTGATAATCCAGCCAGCAAGAGTAAAGCAATCACCGCAATTATGGAAACAACCGTATTGTTCATATATGCTTCAAGATTTTGAATTTTGTTATAGCAAGACTAAATCCAGGAAGTCCGACTTCGCTCAATTACTACACCCTCCAAATTTTGATAATGGAATCCATTTTTTTGATACTCGTCGATTCCGTCATGTTGAATGCGTAAACTTGCCCTGCATCTGTTGATGTAATTTATACTACTGCGAGCGATGCACAAAATATAACTCGCTCAATACCCAAGCCATCCCATTAACTATCCGCACAAGAAAAAAGACATTAACAAGTCTATAACCAGCAAGCTATCATACAGTTTTAATTGATATTTACAACCATTGAATGTGTCATCATAACCCAGGCAGATTGAATAACTAAACAACGAAACCTATCTGGATCAATTGGGTTTATATGGTTGTTAATGATAATCGATCACTAGTAGCTAGACATGACGAACCCGGGAAATTTATTTGCGCATGTTATACCATACGCTGTTGCCCCAGCAGTCAAAAATAGTAAAGGCGACCTTATTTGGCCGCCTTTATCGTGGTTTCAAATGATTGCAATAATTTATGTTTACATTGCAACCTTTCCAGTCAGCTTATTTAGGATTACTATAACATCACTAATATCAATCTTACCGTCCGGCTGGGATACTCCGTCAATATAAGGGGCAACATCCAACCGGGTCAACTGGTCAGGGTTGGGTACGGCCATACCAACCGCGATCTGCAGCGCGTCAAGAGCGTCATACACCGTCAGAGGTGAAGTTCCTGTCAGTGTGATTATAATAGCAGCTGTACGGCTCGAAGAAATGTTGCCGGCGGCGTCCTTGGCCCAGGCATAGACCGTAGTGCTACCTGCACCCGAGAAGGTGAAGATGGATGGAACCGTGGCTGACCATCCGGATGCGCTGGCAGCGGGGACAGTGGAGCTCTCGGTGATCAGATAGCCCGTTACACCAACAGCATCCGTAGCTGTGAAACTTGAAACCGGCACCGAAAGCGACGTTGACGTGGCAGGCATGGTGAAAGAGTTTACTACTGGGGCTGTTTTGTCAGGCAATGTTATTGTAACAGTGGCAGAGCGAGCTGAACTCACATTTCCAGCGATGTCTTTGGCCCAGGCATAAACCGTAGTGCTACCTGCACTCGAAAAGGTGAAACTGGATGGAACCGTGGCTGACCACCCGGATGAGCTGGCAGCGGGGGCAGTGGAGCTCTCGGTGATCAGATAGCCCGTTACACCAACAGCATCTGTAGCTGTGAAGCTCGAGACCGGTACTGAAAGCGACGTTGCTGTGGCGGGCATGGTGAAAGAGCTTACTACTGGGGCAACAGTATCAAGAATCTGATTGTTCACTAACACTACTACCGCATTGGATAGCCCGACATTTCCAGCCGCATCATATGCCTTAGCGGTCAAGTTGAAGGAACCATTTGCCACAGCAATTGTGTTCCAACTGAAAGTGTAGGGTGAAGCGGTATCAGTGGCCTGCAGAACTCCATTCACGTAAAACTCAACTTTGGTAACTGCTACGTTATCCGAAGCCGAAGCGGTAACACTTGCAGTACCGTTCACGGTGGCGTTGGCAACAGGTGAACTAATGGAAACGGACGGTGAAGTAGTATCGACATTCCCAGTGGCAGCCAGGCTAAAAACCACATCAACCCAGTAATTGGAACCATTCCACCCATTTTTCGGAAAAACACTGCTTGAGCCATAGGCATACACGCCGCTTACCCCGGAAACACCATCCGCCAAGGCGTGCAGAGGAGGATTATCGACTCCTTTGCCGGTGAAATAGTTTACATCGTCACTGTAGTGTCCAACAGTTGTGAAGTAGGACGCCACATAGGTAGTGTTTGAAGTAATGGCCACGGGAGTAGCAAAGTTTACCTGCTGCCATCCCGAGGCTGTCTCGTTAGTAAAGGTGGCCGTGGCCAGACGTGTGCCGGTGCTTGTCCAAAGATTGCCGACGTGACTGCCTGTGTTGGTACTAGCTTTGTAAAAGCGGATGCCGGTGATGTAACCATTAGAATCGGAGCGGAATTTAACACCCACTTCAACAGGACTGTCGGGCCCTTCATCTTTCACAACAGGCACTGAAGTGGCTGGCCAGATGGAGAAACTGGCCGGAGCGACAACTGCGTTATTAACAGTAACCGAAACCACCGAGGACTGGCCAACATTGCCGGCCGCATCATAAGCTTTGGCGGTCAACGTAAAGGCACCGTTGGCTGCCGTAGTTGTGTCCCAGGAATAATTATAGGGCGATGTTGTATCTGTAGCTTTTAAGACGTTATTCACATAGAACTCGACCTTGCTCACGCCCACGTTGTCAGAGGCGGCAGCATTTACGGATACGATACCGCTAACAGTTGCATTGCTGGCAGGAGCGCTGAGGGAAACAACCGGAAGGATTGAATCTGCAACGGGATTATTCACCGTCACCGACACTGCGGATGACTGACCAATGTTGTTGGAAGCGTCGTAGGCCTTGGCAGTCAAAGTGTAGCTGCCGTTTGCTGCTGTGGTGGTGTTCCAATTATAGCTGTATGGCGCCACATTAGATGCAAACAGGAGGGCTCCGTTTGCATAGAACTCGACCTTGCTAACCGCAACGTTATCGCTGGCACTCGCAGTAATTGCAACAGTACCGCTCAATGTGGAACCATTGACTGGTGCGGATAATGACACCGTGGGAGCGGTAGTGTCATTGGCAACCGCAACGGCAACGCTGCCAGACTGACCCACGTTGCCGGCGGCGTCATAGGCCTTTGTCATCAATGTATAAGTTCCAGGCGCGAGGGAAGATGTATTCCACGAATAGACGTAAGGAGTGGACGTATCAGTCGCCTTAAGGGTGCCGTTCACATAGAATTCAACTTTTGATACCCCGACGTTGTCGCTGGCGCTGGCGGCAACCGAAACAGTCCCGCTTACAATCGTATTATTGGCAGGGGAACTAATGGATGTTGTCGGCGGAACCAACTCAGGGATGCTGACTATATTCGAGTAAGGGCTTTCTACGCCTGAAGCATTGTATGCTGTAACTGCAAAGTAATACGCGCGGTTCGAATCGAGACCACCGATGGTGGCAGTAGTCTGTTTGAGGGCATTGATTGGAGCGGCACCCTGAGTGGCCCCTACTCCTTGATATGGTTGAGCTGCCGAGTCCGCTTGATAATAAACTTTGTAGCCTGCAACACCCGGATCCGAAGAAGGATTCCACTCAAGAACAACACTCGACGCAAAGCAATTTACTTGAAACGCACAAAAAAAAGCCACTGTAAACATCATGCTAAAGAGCAATCTGGTTCCAGCAAGCCATTTTTTTGTCGTTTCTGTTCTAATTTCGGTATTCATTTCATTCTCCTGTTATTTCATAAACTAAAAACCGCGCTGTAACTTCACACAGCCCGGCTTTTAATTTGAAAAAAGCCGGGACCGATTTACCCTGTAGGCACTTCGGCGACCCGGCTGTCTCTAGGAGACCCAATAGGCTTTCCGTCCCATTCTCGCGAATGGTTTAGTATTATCGTCTACCGCTCTTTATGTAGTTCTCTTATCGCAAAAAGCGCTTTTAATGAGTGTGACAGGAGTCACAATAAATATAATCACCGACAAAATACTGATTCCACAAAATCTGCATGCCACAAATAAATATGAAAAACAGCGCCGATGTCCCTTGTTAACTTTTCGGCGCTGCGAATTTTGATATAGATTCTGTGGAGTTTCCAGACTATTTCTGCGAATGGCTCGGTATACCGTATACCATTTGAGATGACTAACGGACTGTCAACTACATGAAACTGTGTCAGATGTCAAATGCTTTTGGACAAATCCCCACAAACAATCGGTAATTTCACGATCCGACTCACGCCATTGGCTATCTAATCTTAATAAGTATCTCTATTTTAATTAGATTTAACTGTAACCGAACTGTGAATGCGATAGCCATGAGACCACTTTGTGGGTATCGACAACCCCGTGGAACGAGTTATCTAAAGGTATTGGCACAGATTCAGTAGTGCACCTTTACTCCTGTAATATACCTATAGACACAAGACATTGTGCATCAAGATCACACTTAAGTGAAATTATTTTAAACAAAAAAATATAATGTATATTATAATGCCCGTACCGAATTTCTTCTCGTACTTGCAGAAGTGCTGACTTAATTATTTATAATGACCAGAAACATCATTATTGCCCATAGATCAGGCGCATGTACGCGCTTTCAGGAAGAATGATGCCTATCGGCAATGGGGGTTTTGCATGTCAGGATCAATCGCAAGCCTACTCCGTAGCGCTTTGAAAATAATCATCGAACCATTGAAGACTGCTACATCAGGATCGGATTCGCAGCATCACGCAACTTTTGCCTCAAGGATACTCCCGCCGATAGCCGGTGCATTGTTTCTCTGCACCGGCTTTTCTGTACAGGCTGCCAACCTGACTGTTGATGGCGCCCAAAGGTTCCAGACAATTGACGGGATGGGCGTAAACATAAACGTCAACAGCTGGAACAACGGCCAACTGAAGCCTGCCTTGGATTTTCTCGTCACGGTGAACGGCTCTACACTGTTCAGGGTAGCACGGGATCCGATGGATTGGGTGAGCAGTGAAACTATGATCCCCGCCCTGCACGCTCTCGATCCGAGCACCCTGCAACAGGTCTATGAAACGGAGAAAATGCAGGACATCTGGAACACGATCTGCTACCTGAATCAAAAAGGGATCGGTGGCAGGCAGATCATTCTCAGCTTCATGGGGTGGACGCCCGCATGGATCGGCGGAAGTGGAACCTATGGGGTGGCGAGTTACATAGCAGCAGGTAAAGAGCAGGAATTCGCGACCATGGTAGCGTCGCTGATCTACTACGGTAAAAAAGTGAAGGGTCTTGATTTCACCTATCTTTCACCGATGAACGAGGAGGACTGGAACTGCCTTGAAGGACCGTGTGTAGGAACGACACAATACACGACCATTATGCATAACATCGCCGATGAGCTGAACTACATGGGGATTATCGACGTGCGCTTTGTCGGCCCCGAGACAGCAGACATGGGCACGGGCAGGAAATACATTCGGCAAATGATGACAGACGGCACGGTTGCAGGGCTGACCGATCATTTTGCACTTCATGTTTACAGCGGGCCTGTTATCCCCGGAATCTCATACCCCGGCAAGAATTCCTGGCTCACCGAGACTTCGGCGTGGTGCTCGAGCTGCGACGCCGGGGGCGATGGTCCCCCGAATGAGTGGAGCTTTGCTACTCAAACCACCGACCTTATTTTGGGCGACATCAACAACGGCTTTTCGGCCGTGCTGCTCTGGGAAGCATACGACAGTTTCTGGTATCACCACAACGCGTCAAGCCTGTGGGGCCTTCTCGCATACAATCCGGTTTCGGGCATCTACACCCCCCGCACACGCGCCTATGCTTACGCGCAGTTCAACCATTTCGTAGGACCCGGCGATGTTGTGATCGGTTCAAATAACTCGATAGGCGGCGTGCCGACAACCGTGGCGGTGTACAACGCCACTACCGGAAAGATTGCCATCATCGGCAGGAACAGCGGAAGCTGGCCGATAACGATCAACGGCCAGCTATCCAATCTGCCCGAGGTAAACGCACTTACACTGTATGAAACCAGCTCATCGGACAATCTGGCAAGAAGGAGCGACGTACCGGTTGCGGGTGGTGTCTTCACGGCACAGATTTCAGCTGATGCGATCTTCACGCTGACAAACCAGCCGATTTCATTCGACCTCGCCCCCCCAACGATCACGATCACTTCACCCCCGACGGCAGCAATCACGTCGCCTCCAACGGTCGCAGTCGCTCCGCCGCTGACAGTCGCAATCACGTCTCCGCTGAGCGGTACTGCGACTACCGGAACGATTAAAGTTACCGCTACAACCTCCAACGACAAAATGGTGGCGGGTCTCCGGTTCGTTCTGGACGGAGCCAATATCGGTCAGGAACTGGCGACTCCACCCTATTCCATCAACTTGGATACGACCATGCTGGCGAAAGGCGGACATGCCCTTTCGGCTATCGCACGGGATCCTGCCGGCAACGTAACGATGAGCACGCCCGTCTCGTTCACGGTCAACGCCGTTGCAGCTCAACAGGCGAGTTCCACCATCTGGCCCGACACGGCAGTCCCCGGCCTGGTGGACACCGGCCCGGACAACGCGGTGGAACTGGGGGTGAAGTTCCGTTCCGATACAAACGGCTTCATCACGGGCATCCGTTTCTACAAGGCGGACACCAATACCGGTCCCCATGTCGGCAACCTCTGGACGAGCACCGGCACACTGCTGGCCAGCGCTGCCTTCACAGAAGAAACCGCCTCCGGATGGCAGCAGGTGAATTTTCCCACCCCGGTCGCCATCACCGCCAACTCGGTCTACATGGCCTCCTACCACACCAGTGTGGGACACTACAGTTATAATCTGAGCTACTTCTCGGGCACGGGCATGGACAGCCCGCCGCTACATGCCCTGGCGGACGGAGTATCCGGCATCAACGGAATGTTCTCCTACGGCACTGCCAGCAGCTTTCCCAACCAGGGGGCGAGCGCTTCGAACTATTGGGTCGATGTGGCGTTCAGCCCGATTGCAGCGGCACCTACGACGACCTCGTCGATCTGGCCCGGCACAGCTGTCCCGGTCGAGGCGGACACCGGCCCTGACAATGCGGTGGAACTGGGAGTGAAGTTCCGCTCCGATACAAACGGCTATATCACGGGCATCCGTTTCTACAAGGCGAGCACCAATACCGGCACACATATTGGTAATCTATGGACCGGCACCGGCACACTTCTGGCCACGGCCACATTCACAAATGAGACCGCCTCCGGATGGCAGCAGGTGAATTTTTCCACGCCGGCAGCCATCACCGCCGACATGGTCTACGTAGCCTCCTACCACACCAACGCAGGACATTACAGCGACGACCAAAACTACTTTACCAGCAAGGGTGTAGACAACCCGCCGCTGCACGCTCTGGCCAACGAAGTATCCGGTGTCAACGGCGTATACGCCTACGGCTCCACCAGCAGCTTCCCAATCAATGGCTGGAACAGTTCCAATTACTGGGTGGATGTGGTGTTTCAACAATGACTCGAAAAAGTACTACGGCTTCGCCACGCATGTAAGTTGTGATTGAGGAGATGAGATCATGGACCTATCCAAATGGTTAAAAACGTTGGTAACGGCAGCACCAATCCTGATCTTTGTTTTTGCCGTGGAGGCGTTTGGTGCCAGCATCTGGCCGAGCACGGCGGTTCCGGTGGTTGCGGACGACGGACCGGACAGCGCGGTGGAACTGGGCGTGAAATTCCGTTCCGATTCCAATGGTTCCATCTCGGGAATCCGTTTCTACAAGGCGAGCACCAATACCGGCACCCATGTAGCGAATCTCTGGAGCAGCACCGGCACGCGTCTGGCTACGGCCACGTTCGCTAACGAGACCGCCTCCGGGTGGCAGCAGGTGAACTTTTCATCTCCGGTAGCCATTACTGCCAACACGGTCTACGTAGCTTCCTATCACACCAACACCGGCCATTACAGTGGCGACCTGAACTACTTCACCGGCAAGGGTGCTGACAATCCGCCGCTGCACGCCTTGGCCGACGGGGTCTCCGGTGTGAATGGTACCTATGCCTACGGTTCGACCAGCAATTTCCCAAACAATGGCTGGAAGAGCTCCAACTACTGGGTGGATGTGGTGTTTACTCCGGGCGATACGGCTCCACCGACGGTAACAGCTTTCACGGTGCCGGCCACGGCCACGACGCTGGCAGTGTCGATCAGCAGCTTCACAGCCACCGACAACATCGCGGTAACCGGCTATCTGGTCAACGAGTCCGCCACGGCGCCGGCAGCTTCGGCGACGGGTTGGACGGCAACCGCACCGGCCAGCTACACCTTCGCCACTGCAGGAACCAAGACCCTCTACGCCTGGGCCAAGGATGCCGCCGGGAACGTGTCGACCAGCAGGAGTGCCGCGGTTACAGTTGCACTGCCGGATACGATAGCACCGACCGTGACAGCCTTTACGGTGCCGCCCACGGCCACAACGTTAACTGTAGCGATCACCAGCTTTACCGCCACCGATAACGTCGCGGTAAGCGGCTATCTGGTCAACGAATCCGCCACGGCGCCGGCAGCATCAGCGGCGGGCTGGACTGCAACTATACCGGTCAGCTATACCTTCACCACCGCAGGATCAAAGATCCTCTACGCCTGGGTTAAGGATGCCGCCGGAAATGTGTCGACCAGCAGGAGTGCCGCGATTACCATTACGTTGCCAGCCAGTTCCAGCATTTGGCCGAACACGACCGTTCCCGGGACAGCGGACTCCGGACCGGACAGCGCAGTGGAACTGGGCGTGAAATTCCGTTCCGATTCCAATGGCTCCATTTCCGGGATCCGTTTCTATAAGGCGAGCACCAATACCGGCACCCATGTGGCGAATCTCTGGAGCAGCACCGGCACGCGTCTGGCTACGGCCACGTTCGCTAACGAGACCGCCTCCGGGTGGCAGCAGGTGAGTTTTTCGTCTCCGGTGGCCATTTCTGCCAACACGGTCTACGTAGCTTCCTACCACACCAACACCGGCCATTACAGTGGCGACCTGAACTACTTCACCGGCAAGGGTGCTGACAATCCGCCGCTGCACGCCTTGGCCAATGGGGTCTCGGGTGTCAACGGCGTATACGCCTACGGCTCAACCAGCAGTTTCCCAAGCAATGGTTGGAACAGCTCCAACTACTGGGTGGATGTGGTATTTGCTCAGGGCGATACGTCTCCGCCGACCGTAACAGCTTTCACGGTGCCGGCCACGGCCACGACGCTGGCAGTATCGATCACCAGCTTTACCGCCAGTGACAATGTCGCGGTAACCGGATATCTGGTCAACGAGTTCGCCACGGCGCCAGCAGCATCAGCGGCGGGCTGGATCGCAGCCGCACCGGCCAGCTACACCTTCGCCACCGCAGGGGCCAAGACCCTCTACGCCTGGGCCAAGGATGCTGCTGGGAATGTGTCGACCAGCAGGAGTGCCGCGATTACCGTGACTCTGCCGGATACGGCAGCACCGACAGTGACAGTTTTCAGCGTGCCGGCCACGGCCACAACACTGGCAGTATCGATCACCAGCTTCACCGCCACCGACAACGTCGGAGTCACCGGATATCTGGTCAACGAATCCGCCACGGCGCCGGCAGCTTCGGCGGCGGGCTGGACCACAACCGCACCCTCCGTTTACACCTTTACGACAGCCGGAATCAAGACCCTCTACGCCTGGGCCAAGGATGCTGCCGGAAATGTGTCGGCCGGCAGCAGTGCCGCACTTACGATTACGCTGCCCGATACGGTGGCACCGACCGTGACGGTTTTCTCGGTGCCGGCCACGTCCACAACGTTAACTATAGCGATCACCAGCCTCACTGCCAGCGACGATGTCGCGGTAACCGGTTATCTGGTCAACGAGTCCGCCACGGCACCGGCAGCGTCAGCGGCAGGCTGGACTGCAACCGCACCCGCTTCCTACACATTCTCGTCAATAGGGAGTAAGAACCTGTATGCTTGGGCAAAAGACGCAGCAGGAAACGTATCAACAAGCATGAGTGCAAATGCCGTAGTTCTTCCGGAGCCTGCCGGCTGGTATTCCGGAGATATGCATGCGCACCGCAGCTGCGGCGGAACACCGGAAACGGTACAGACAATGTACCAAAAGATGAGCCCCCAGTACCTTTCCGTAATATCTCTTTTGGCGGATATGGGTAACGGCGAGGTACAAGCCCCTGCCACCGACCTTCCGCTTGTAAATGGGCAAGACGCATCCGTTTCGACCCCCGGTCAGATCCTCCACTGGGATACCGAGTGGCACTGGGATCCCACCGCCAATCAATATCCACACAAGGCCCTGGGAGGGCACATAGTGGCTCTCGGGCTGTCTCAGGCCCAGCAGATCTGGGAAGAGTACACGTATCCGGTATTTAACTGGGCGCATCAGCAAGGAGGCATTGCCGGATTTGCTCATATGCAATATCTGGACAACAGCATCCCGCAGAGCCTGTCGTGCTGTACACCGATAGAGTATCCTGTCGAAGTGGCGCTGGGGGCGAGTGACTTCATATCCGAGGATGTATCCAACAGCGGTTCCACATGTGGAGGCGGAGTTCAGCAAACGCTGTATCCGGAAAATGCAATTGCGGCCTATTATCGGCTGCTTAACAACGGTTTTCGACCGGGTTTCGCAGCAGGTACGGACTATCCCTGTAATTGTCAAAACGATTTGGGGACCCTTTTGACCTACGTTCAGATTGCGGGAGGACAGATGAACTACCGCAACTGGATCAATGGTATTGCCTCGGGAAGAACCGTGGTATCGCGCAATGGGCACAATGAATTCATCAGCCTTACAGTGAACGGCAGCGCTACTCCGGGGGACGAGATAAGATTGACAGGCGGTGGAAACGTACAGGTGGCGATCCAGTGGACCGCAAATCAGAACCTTTCCGGGACCATAGAGTTGGTCAATAACGGCGTAGTGGTAGCCAGCATACAAACATCGGCTACCCCAAGCGCTCCGGCAAGCCTGAATGCAACTGTGAATTTCACTAAGAGCGGGTGGCTTGCCGCGCGCAGAATGGGAAGTGACGGACACCAGGTCCACACCGCCGCGGTGTTCGTCCTGGTAGACAATGCGCCGATACGGGCAAGCGTGGGCGATGCACAATTCTATGTGCAGTGGATGGACAACCTTTTAGAGAAGACTTCACCAGGTGGGGTATGGAATTCGCTCTTTACAAACAATCTCAGCGATGCACAATCCCGCTACCAGGCTGCGAAAGCATTGTATCAACAAATTGCATTGGAAGCCGGCACCTCATCAGCGCCGTCACTTTCATCCATTACCGTAACACCGGGCAGCCAGACAATCTCAATCGGGTCACCACAACAATTTATCGCCACGGGAACGTACTCCGATGGAAGCACACTGAATTTAACTGCACAGGTGGCCTGGACCTCATCAAATACGAACGCAGTCACTATTAACAAAAACGGCCTTGCTATGACTGTAACTACTGGCAGCACCACCATCTCTGCGACTATCGGCGGTGTCACCAGCAGCACCGCTTTTACCGTGCAGGCGATCCCACTTACGATCACTGCAGCGTCGCTCCCCTCAGGATATTTAAGCATCCCTTATTCAGCCACACTGCCGGCCATCGGTGGCACTCCGCCGTACACCTGGTCGATCACAGGAGGTTCGCTGCCGGCGGGCCTGTCACTCAACAGCGGCACAGGGTACATAACCGGAACTCCAACAGCGACTGGCACCTTCAGCTTCACCGCCCACGTGACCGATTCTGTGGGATCGGCACCCGCCACAAAATCCTTGAGCATTACCGTTTTAGATCAGCAGGCAAGTTTCAGCGTATGGCCCGGAACTACCGTGCCCGCACTTCTTGATGCAGGTCTGGACACATCAGCTGAACTGGGAGTGAAGTTCCAGTCCGATATGAGCGGCTATATTACTGGCGTCCGCTTCTATAAGGCGAGTACCAACACCGGCCCCCACACCGGCAACCTCTGGACCGGCACCGGCACGCTGCTCGCCAGCGCTGCCTTCACAGATGAAACCGTCTCCGGCTGGCAGCAGGTAAACTTTCCCACTCCGGTAGCCATCACCGCCAACACTGTCTACGTAGCCTCCTACCACACCAGCGTGGGGCACTACAGTGTTAACACGAACTACTTCTCAGGCACGGGTATGGACAGCCCACCGCTGCATGCCCTGGCAGACGGGGTGTCCGGTGTCAACGGAGTGTTTGCCTACGGCACTGCCGGCAGTTTCCCCAATCAGGGGAGCGATGCCTCGAACTATTGGGTCGACGTTGCGTTCAGCCCGTCGGCAGCTCAGGATACGACACCGCCGGCAGTGACTGCGTTTACAGCCCCCACTACTTCAACGACGTTATCGGTAGCGATAAATAGCTTCACCGCCAGTGACAACGTCGCGGTAACCGGATATCTGGTCAACGAGTCCGCCACGGCGCCGGCAGCTTCGGCGGTGGGCTGGACGGCGAGTGCCCCCACCAGCTACACTTTTGCCACCGCAGGAGCCAAGACCCTCTACGCCTGGGCCAAGGATGCCGCCGGGAATGTGTCGTCCGGCAGCAGTGCCGCGCTTACGATTACGCTGCCCGATACGGTGGCACCGTCCGTAACGGCGTTCAGCGTGCCAGCCACGGCCACGACGCTGGCAGTGTCGATCACCAGCTTCACCGCCAGTGACGATGTCGCGGTGACTGGCTATCTGGTCAACGAGTCGGCCACGGCGCCGGCAGCTTCGACGGCGGGCTGGACCGCAGCCGCACCGGCCAGCTATACCTTCGCCACCGCAGGGGCCAAGACCCTCTACGCCTGGGCCAAGGATGCCGCCGGAAACGTGTCGGCCGGCAGCAGTGCCGCGATTACCGTGACCATCTCTGCGAGCAAGCCGATACTGATCGTCTCATCGGCCTCCAACCCCTTCAGCGCTTACTATTCCGAAATCATTCAAACGGAAGGCCTCAATGCCTTCAACGTAAGCGACATCTCATTGGTGTCATCAGCGGTGCTTGCGGCTTATGACATTGTCGTTCTTGGCGAAGTCTCGCTGACAACATCCCAGGTCACGATGTTCACTGACTGGGTCAATTCCGGCGGGCATTTGATTGCCATGCGTCCGGACAAAAAGCTCGCCGGCCTGCTCGGTCTAACCGCTTTGTCTACAACTGTTTCCAATTCTTATCTGATGATTGACACGTCCTCCGGTCCTGGTGCGGGACTCGTAAACGAGACTATTCAATACCATGGCACGGCGGACCGCTATGCACTGAATGGCGCTTCAAGCCTGGCAACCCTCTACTCCGACGCAACGACGGCGACCACCAGCCCGGCTGTCACCCTGCGGGATGTCGGAACGGCGGGCGGACAGGCGGCAGCATTTACGTATGATCTGGCCCGCTCCGTAGTCTACACGCGACAAGGCAATCCAGCCTGGTCGGGCGAGGCAAGAGATGGCAATCCACCGGTTCGTTCTGACGACCTTTATTTTGGTGCCGCCAGCTTCGACAATCAACCGGACTGGGTAAATCTCAACAAGGTGGCAATACCCCAGGCTGACGAGCAGCAGCGCCTGCTGGCAAATCTGATCATCCGGATGAACCTGGGCACGACCCCCCTGCCCCGTTTCTGGTACTTCCCGCGCAATCTGGCCGCGGTCTTGGTCATGACGGGTGATGACCACGGGTCTTACTATTCCGGCGGAGCGACAGCAGAACGCTTTGACCAATTCCTGGCCGCCAGTCCGGCCGGTTGTGTGGTGGACAACTGGGAGTGTGTTCGCGCTTCTTCCTATTTAATTCCACTAATTGCCGCGACCAATCCGCTTACCAATTCCCAGGCCGCCGCCTACACTAATCTCGGATTTGAAGTCAGCGCTCATATAGACTCAAACCCCACGTGCACCGACTGGACCGCAAGCTCGCTTAATGCTGATTATACGAGTTATCTCAGTTCGTTTGCTTCGCAATACCCGAGCGTACCCGCACCCAAGACGCATCGTATGCACTGCGTCTCGTGGAGCGACTATGATTCCCAACCCAAGGTAGAAATCAGCCATGGAATACGGTTGGATACTAGTTACTACTACTATCCTGGCAGCTGGATCAACAACGTTCCCGGCTTATTTACCGGATCAGGCATGCCGATGCGGTTTGCCGATATAAACGGCAACACGTTAAACATCTATCAGGCAACCACCCAGATGACCGACGAGTCGGGGCAGCTGTACCCGTACACGGTCGATACCCTGCTTGACAATGCGCTCGGATCAGCCGGATACTACGGCGCCTTTGTTGCCAACATGCACACCGATGAAGCTCAATCGAGCGGAGCTGACGCGATCGTCCAGTCTGCCCTGGTTCGTGGAATCCCCGTGATCACCGCCAGCCAGCTGCTCACCTGGCTGGACGGCCGCAACGCCTCAAATTTCAGCGCGCTGTCATGGAACGGTACTACCCTCGGCTTCTCGATCAACCTCGCCCCGGGCGCCAACGGGCTGGTGGCGATGGTGCCAATCGCAAGCGGCCTGACCGTGACGGGCGTGACGAACAACGGGAATCAGGTTCCCTTCTCCAAGGCCATGATCAAGGGGATGCCGTATGCCAGATTCCCGGCGGCTAACGGTGTCTTCCAGGTCAATTACGGCATCGATACAGGCTCGCCTGCGGTCAGTGGAATTTCTCCAGCAGATCAAGCTTCAGGCGTCAGCGTGATATCGCAAGTTGTCGTCACCTTAAGTGAAGCGATGGATCCGGCGACAGTCAATACCGGCACAATTCAGCTTAGAAACACAGCGGATGCGCTCGTGCCAGCCACGGTGGTTTACAATGGCGGCAATCAAACTGCGACCCTTGCTCCTGCTGCCCCGCTGGCCAATTCTGCATCGTATACCGTCATCATCAAGGGGGGAACCAGCGGCGTTAAGGACATCACCGGCACTCCAATGGTTAGTGACTTCACGAGTTCGTTCACCACTGCTGCCGCGTCCGCCGTTTCATACTCCATCTGGCCCGATACGGTGGTTCCCGTGGTAAAGGATTCCGGGCCGGACAGCGCGGTCGAGCTGGGGGTTAAGTTCAAGGCCGATTTCGACGGCACCATTACCGGCATACGCTTCTACAAGGCAAGCGGCAATACCGGTACCCACATCGGCAATCTCTGGACCAGCACCGGAACCCGGCTCGCCACGGCCACATTTACCAATGAAACCGCCTCCGGTTGGCAGCAGGTAAGTTTCAGCACCCCGGTAGCCGCTACCGCCAATACGGTCTACGTAGCCTCCTACCACACCAATGTGGGCCATTACAGCGACGACCAGAACTACTTCACCGGCAAGGGAGCTGACAACCCGCCTCTGCATGCCCTATCCGACGGGACGTCCGGTTTCAACGGTGTCTACGCCTACGGTTCCAGCAGCAACTTCCCCAATCAGGGATGGAACAGCTCCAACTACTGGGTCGATGTGATCTTCAGCATCAGCGGCGCTGGAGCCGGTGCCCTGCAACTCCAAATGCTTCAATCTCAGCTGCCGACGCTTTCATCCATTAAGGTGGCGCCGTACGGCCAGAGGGTCGCGACCGGAACCAGCCAGCAATTCACCGCCACGGGCAGTTTCTCTGACGGCAGCATCAAGGACATTACCAACCAGGTATCATGGACGTCCTCAAACACTAGCGTAGCAACAATCAGCAGCACAGGCATCTTGACCGCCATCCATCATGGCAGCACCACGATAACGGCGGTGCTGAACGGAATCAGCGGCAGCACAAACCTGACCGCGACGGAAGGAATAGCATGTCTCCCATAATCACTTACTAAAAGTCAGACAGGAGTTTAAGAGTAAAACAGCAAAAAACAGTATAACTGCTCGTAATAA
>WKKS01000014.1 GCA_009684515.1 Geobacter sp. | reverse complement strand
TTGCTATCCGCGAAGGTGGCCGTACCGTTGGCGCAGGTGTTGTTAGCTCCATTATCGAATAAATTAGCACTTTAAGAATATCCGCCGGCGGATCATCTCCACATTAGGCTGATAAAATAAAAAGGATGCACTGACATGAGAGACATCATTACGCTTGGTTGCACAGAGTGCAAGCAGAGAAATTACACCACGACAAAAAACAAGAAGACAACCCCGGGCAAGCTTGAATTCAGCAAGTTCTGCCGCTTCTGTCGCAAGCATACGACACATAAAGAAACGAAATAACCCATATCGGGTTATTCACGGCTACAGGCCAGTAGCTCTAACGGCTAGAGCGCCGGTCTCCAAAACCGGATGTTGGGGGTTCGAATCCCTCCTGGCCTGCCACTTTAATGTTCATCGTTGTTTATAGTCATTGACTGCTTAGAGAAGATTCAAGTTATGGCTTAGGACTGTCAGGAGATACAAGTGCAAAAAGTCATCGCGTTTTTTGATTCGGTCAAGCTTGAACTTGACAAGGTTACATGGCCTTCGCGCAAGGAAACAATGGCCACGACTGGCGTCGTAATTAGCATTGTATTTCTGATTTCACTATATCTCGGCGCCTGTGATCTTATACTAGCCAAACTGCTGCGTCTGATACTAGGATAAAGGATCCCCTATGTCCATGAAATGGTATGGTGTACATACATATTCAAGTTTCGAAAACAAAGTAAAACTCAATCTGCTTGAGCGGATAAAAAACGAAGGCATGGAAGACAGTTTTGAAGAAATACTTATCCCATGCGAAACCGTAGTAGAACTTAAAAAAGGTGAAAAAAAGACTTCTTCGAGAAAGTTTTTCCCTGGTTACATTCTTGTTAAAATGGAATTGACCGACGAAGCATGGCATTTGGTTAAAGAAACCACCAAAGTCACCGGTTTTGTTGGAGGAAACACGCCATTTCCAATTCCGGACGAAGAAGTTTTCAAGATAACCCGAAGAATGGAAGAAGGCGCTGAGAAACCACGTCCCAAAGTTCAATTTGAAGTAGGGGAGACTGTGCGTGTAATTGATGGACCATTTCTAAACTTTTCCGGAATTGTCGAAGACGTTAAACCGGACAAAGGCAAACTGCGTGTTACTGTCACAATTTTTGGTCGTGCAACACCTGTCGAACTCGAATTTATGCAGGTAGAGAAAAATTAATAACAATGTCATCATAAACAGATGACAGGGATACGGCATATAAAGGAGCACCAATCATGGCAAAGAAAATTACTGGATATATCAAGTTGCAAGTACCGGGCGGCAAAGCAAACCCATCACCACCAATCGGTCCTGCACTCGGTCAGCACGGCGTCAATATCATGGAATTCTGCAAGGCATTTAATGCCAAGACTCAGGGTGACGAGGGTACTATCACACCTGTTGTCATCACAGTGTATGCAGACCGCTCTTTCACATTTGTTACCAAGACGCCACCGGTTCCAGTGCTTATCATGAAAGCCCTTGACATTAAAGGTGGCTCTGCAGTGCCTAACAAAACAAAAGTTGGCAAACTTACTAAAGCCCAAGTAGAAGAAATTGCAAAAAAGAAAATGCCAGACCTTAATGCCGCATCAATTGAAGCGGCCATGAGAACTGTCGAAGGAACTGCCCGCTCAATGGGCGTTGATATCGTCTAGAACGGCAAACTATAATATAGAACCACAGAGAGGTTGTATCATGTCGAAAATAGCTAAGAAACATTCTGAAGCGATGTCACAAATAGATCGCAGCAAGCTTTACACTCTTGGTACTGCTCTAGATGTTGTTAAGCAGGCCTCCTACGCAAAATTTGATGAGACTGTCGACGTTGCAGTCAAGTTGGGTGTTGACCCGCGTCATGCCGACCAGATGGTTCGCGGCGCTGTCGTACTGCCAAACGGACTTGGCAAAGACGTTCGCGTTCTTGTTTTTGCTAAGGGCGAGAAGGAAAAAGAGGCTCTGGATGCTGGTGCCGATTTCGTTGGTTCAGATGATCTTGTTGCCAAAATTCAAGCCGGTTGGTTTGATTTTGACACTGCTATTGCAACTCCTGACATGATGGGAGTTGTCGGCAAGATAGGCAAGTTGCTCGGACCACGCGGACTGATGCCGAACCCAAAGGTTGGCACAGTTACTTTTGAGGTTGGCAAAGCAGTCAAGGAATCCAAAGCCGGTAAAGTAGAGTTCCGCGTTGAGAAGGCTGGTATCATACATGCCCCGGTCGGAAAAGTATCATTCGAAGCTGATATGCTTAAAGGTAACCTGCTTGCTTTGGTTGAGGCGCTCATCAAAGCCAAGCCATCCGCTGCAAAAGGCACCTACATCAAGAAGATCTCGGTTTCCTCTACAATGGGCGCCGGCATTAATCTTGACATCAGCGACGTTACTTCACAAATCTAATAACTTATTTTGCCAAAGTCAAAGACAGCAGGCGCCGACAAGTGCTTAATCTGAATTGGTCCAGACCTGCCGAGACTTGGGTATCGCATTTTGCGTTCCTGACTTTGGCCGGGGTTTAACCCCAGACACCAAAAGAAAGGAGGAAGTCGCTTGAACAAAAATAACAAGCAAGAACTCGTAACCGAGATGCATGAGCGACTCACACGTGCCAAGGCGGTTTTTCTAGCCGATTTTCGCGGCATGAATGTGGGACAGGCAACTACGCTTCGCAACGAGCTTCGCGCGGTATCTGTCGACTACAAGGTTTTCAAGAACACGCTCTTCGACAGAGCTGCAAAAGGCACTGATATGGAATGTATCAGCCCTTTTCTTGCCGGTCCAACCGCTGTGGCGATCAGTTACGACGATCCGGCCAGTGCCGCAAAAGTATTGCACAAGTTTTCAAAAGATCCGCAAGGTAAATTCGTTCTGAAAGCCGCAGTACTCAGTGGTAAACTACTAGACCCAAAACAGATCCAAGCGTTGGCAGATCTACCCTCGCGAGAGGTTCTTATCGCCAAGATGCTCGGTTCGATGCAGGCGCCTGCAACCAACTTCGTGGGCGTTCTGGCTGCACTGCCAGGCTCACTGGTACGCGTGCTAGATGCAATTCGCGCACAAAAAGCCGGTAACTAAAACAATTATTTCAAAAACATTTCGGAGGAAATACCAATGTCTATCACTAAAGAAGATGTAATCGGATTCATCGAAAAAATGACAGTACTTGACCTTGCAGAACTGGTCAAGGAATTAGAAGAAAAGTTCGGCGTATCTGCTGCTGCACCTGTTGCCGTTGCTGCTGCAGGCCCTGCCGCAGTTGAAGCTGCTGAAGAGCAGACTGAGTTTGATGTTATCCTGAAAGCAGCTGGCGCAAATAAGATCAACGTCATCAAAGTAGTCCGCGCTTTGACAAGCCTGGGCCTCAAAGAAGCTAAAGATGTTGTTGACGGTGCTCCTGGTGCAGTAAAGACTGGCATTTCCAAGGCAGAAGCAGAGGAAGCAAAGAAACAACTGGTTGAAGCCGGTGCAGAAGTAGAGATCAAATAATACCAAGTTTAGCTTTCTATATGATAGCCAAGGTCGCTCTGAGCGGCCTTGGCTTGTGTTGTTTGGGCAATAAGCATCTGCCCCAACCCCCTTATGTTCCAGTAACTTAGCAGCACAACGACTGGATCCAGTACGATACCCGCCAAAGGAGAAGCCATGGCTTATTCTATCGCCAACAATCACCTCTTGCGTAAAAACTTTGCCAAGATAAAAAACATAATTGATATCCCCAACCTGATTGATATTCAGAAAAATTCTTACCGTCGCTTTCTTCAGCAGGAAGTTACCGCTGATTCGCGTCAACACACTGGCCTTGAAGCTGTATTTCAAAGCGTATTTCCAATAAAGGATTTCAGTGAAAGTGCTTCCCTTGAGTACGTATCATATACGCTTAACAAGCCTAAGTATGATGTTGACGAGTGTCACCAACGCGGCATGACTTATGCTGCACCGATGAAGGTAAAAGTTCGGCTGGTGATATGGGATTCCGGCAAGGAATCAGGTGTAAAAGCAATTAAGGATATTAAAGAGCAAGAGGTCTATTTCGGCGAAATCCCGCTGATGACAGATAACGGGACATTTATCATAAACGGAACAGAGCGAGTTATTGTCAGTCAGCTCCATCGTTCCCCAGGTGTCTTTTTTGATCACGACAAAGGAAAGACACACTCCAGCGGCAAGGTGCTCTATTCAGCCAGAGTAATCCCTTATCGTGGTTCTTGGCTTGACTTTGAATTCGACCATAAAGACATACTTTATGTGCGTATTGACCGTCGCAGGAAGATGCCTGCAACTGTTTTACTTAAAGCACTCGGGTATTCAGTTGAGCAGTTGCTCAACTACTACTACAAGAGCGAAGAAGTTCACATAAAAGCTGATTCAATCAGCAAGAGCATTGAACCGGAACTATTGACACTGCAGAAGACTGCCGTAGATGTGACAGATCCCAAAAGTGGAGAAGTTCTTGTAAAGGCCAACCGTAAGTACACCAAATCGTCAATCAAAAAGATGCAGGAACATGGCATTAAAGAAGTGCCTGCATCTGTTGAGGACATATTCGGTCGCTATGCTTCATCCGATATTGTTGACCCAACCACAGGAGAAATCCTGGTTGAATGCAATGACGAGATCACAGCTGATCGATTTGATGAAATCAAAGCCCGCGGCGTCACTAGTTTTAAAATACTGTACATCGACAACCTCCATATAACTTCGTCTTTCCGAGACACATTGTTGATCGATAAAATCAGTACTAGTGATGAGGGGTTAATCGAAATCTATCGCCGTCTCCGCCCTGGAGATCCTCCAACATTAAAAAGTTCACTGGCCTTATTCGACAACCTGTTCTTCAATCCGGAGCGCTATGACTTGTCTGCAGTCGGCCGCCTCAAACTCAATTATAAACTGGGTCTGAAGGTTTGGCCTGACTGTATGGTATTGAATGCGCCCTGCATGCTGGGCAACAACGATATAGTCAGTTTTGAAGCTCTTGTATCCCGTTTGAATCTTGCCGATGATCAGTTTTCTCAATTCCTGATGATGAAGCTCCCCGCGGATCTTACCAAATCAATCAAGAAGATTGAGGCAGGACAATCTGTTTCTGACAAATTAAAAGAACAGTTGTTACTCGAACTGAATAACCTTATCAGTGATAATGATTTTTTCCAGAAAGAGTTTTTCGCACCACTCGGACTTTCCAAAGCTACAATAAAACTCACAGAAGCCATCGACCAAGGTGCCTTTGATGAGAACAGACGTGTTATTGAAACACTGCGACGCAATCGCATGGTTTTTGAAGATCTGTTACACGACCATATCCGCATTGCAGTGAAAAATGATATTCTGGAAATAGTTCGCTACCTTATTGAACTTAAAAATGGTAGGGGCGCAATTGACGACATCGACCACTTGGGCAACCGTCGTGTTCGTGCCGTTGGTGAGCTACTCGAAAACCAGTATCGCATCGGTCTCGTTCGCATGGAGCGGGCAATTAAAGAGCGTATGAGTCTGCAAGAGGTTGAAAACCTCATGCCTCACGACCTGATTAACTCTAAACCGGTATCGGCTGTTGTTAAGGAGTTTTTTGGTTCCTCACAGCTTTCCCAGTTTATGGATCAGACCAACCCGCTTTCAGAAGTCACCCACAAGCGCCGTTTGTCGGCACTTGGACCTGGAGGCCTTACTCGAGAGCGTGCCGGCTTTGAGGTCCGTGACGTTCACCCGACACACTATGGTCGAGTATGTCCGATTGAAACTCCTGAGGGACCGAATATCGGTCTGATTGCATCATTGTCAACCTATGCCAGAATTAACGATCACGGTTTTGTGGAGACACCATACCGTATCGTCCACGAAGGCAAACTAACCAATGAAGTCCGCTTCTTTTCTGCGCTTGAGGAAGAAGGACATGCAATCGCACAGGCAAATGCTGAAGTTGACGCAGACGGACGCTTTGTAAACGACTACAACTCAGCTCGTAAAAGCGGCGAGTTCATTCTCGTGCACCGTGACGAGCTTGCATTGATGGACGTCGCTCCTATTCAGTTGGTGTCAGTTGCTGCTGCCCTGATACCATTCCTCGAAAATGACGATGCTAACCGCGCCCTGATGGGTTCGAACATGCAACGACAGGCAGTTCCACTGTTACGTGCCGACTCGCCACTGGTTGGTACCGGCATGGAGCGCATAGTGGCAAGAGACTCGGGAGTTTCGGTCATTGCACGTCATGATGGCGAAGTAGAGTCTGTAGACGCCGGAAGAATCGTAGTCAAAATCGACGAGAAAGAAATTGACGAAAACGGCACCGGTGTTGACATCTACAACCTGATCAAGTTTGCCCGTTCAAACCAGAACACCTGCATCAACAATAAGCCGGTCGTAAAGGTTGGCGATAAGGTTAAACGCGGAGCAGTCATTGCTGATGGGCCTTCAACTGACATGGGTGAACTGGCACTTGGCCAGAATGTAGTAGTAGCCTTTATGCCTTGGGGCGGCTACAACTACGAGGACTCCATTCTCATATCTGAAAAACTTGTAAAGGATGACCGATACACGTCTATCCATATTGAAGAGTTTGAGTGCGTGGCCCGCGATACAAAATTAGGTAAAGAAGAAATTACTTCCGACATACCCAATTTGGGTGAAGAGACACTCAAGGATCTTGACGAATCAGGTATTATCCGTATCGGTGCGGAAGTAAAGCCCGGAGATATTCTGGTTGGTAAGATCACTCCAAAGGGTGAAACCCAACTGTCACCAGAAGAGAAACTGCTGCGTGCCATCTTTGGTGAAAAAGCCGGCGATGTTCGTGACACATCGCTTACAGTTCCCCCAGGCGTTGAAGGTACTGTTATCGGTGCCAAGATATTCTCGCGCAAAGGCAACGACAAGGATTCGCGTACAGAGTTGATTGAAAAGGCAGAAGAAGAAAAACTTCGCAAGGATGAGCAGGACGAGATTCGCATCATTCGGGATTCTGCTACAGGAAAGCTCAGAAGGCTGTTGCATGGGAAAACACTTGCGGTAAAACTCGAGAATAGCAGTGGTGAACTGCTCCTCGCCAAGGGCAAGAAGATAACCGAAGAGGTACTATCCGAAATGCCCGGAAATGTCTGGAGCAGTATTTCCGTCAGCGACGATGATGAAACCGACGACAAGGTCCATCAGATACTCGAAACCCTTAACCGCCAGATTGACCTTATTCACAGCGTCTTTGAAGATAAGATTCAAAAGTTGAAACGTGGAGATGACCTTCCTCCAGGTGTAATCAAGATGGTAAAAATATACATCTCGATTAAACGTAAACTGCAAGTCGGCGACAAGATGGCCGGTCGTCACGGTAACAAGGGTGTTGTCTCTCGTATTATGCCTGAGGAAGACATGCCTTACATGGAAGATGGTCGTCCGGTAGAGATAGTACTTAACCCGCTGGGTGTACCTTCTCGTATGAACGTCGGCCAGATTCTTGAAACCCATCTTGGCTGGGCGGCAAAGGGCATTGGCTGGAAAATCGAAGATATGCTTGAAAAGCATACTTCTGAAGATAGTTTAAGAGCATATCTAAAAGATGTATATGGCGATGAAGAGGTCGGTGCTTTTATCGATGGCCTGAACCAGGATGAACTGCTAAAAGTTGCTCGGCGTTTGCAGCGCGGCGTAGCAATGGCCTCGCCGGTTTTTGAAGGAGCCACTGAGGCTCAGATCAAAGCGATGCTTGGCAAAGCCAATCTGCACTCATCCGGCCAGGTTACTTTGTTTGATGGACGTACTGGCGAACCTTTTGACAACAAGGTCACCGTTGGCGTCATGTATGTACTCAAACTTCACCATCTAGTTGATGATAAGATTCACGCCCGTTCCATCGGGCCATACAGTCTCGTCACCCAGCAACCACTGGGCGGCAAGGCACAATTTGGTGGCCAGCGCCTTGGTGAGATGGAGGTCTGGGCCATGGAAGCCTACGGTGCTGCACACGCACTGCAGGAGTTTCTGACAGTCAAGTCCGATGATGTTTCCGGACGAACACGTATGTACGAGGCGATAGTCAAGGGCAAACACACTCTTGAACCAGGCCTGCCAGAATCCTTCAATGTTCTCATCAAGGAACTACAGTCACTCTGTTTGGATGTTGATCTGCTCGAAGGCGACGAAGAATAATAATGACTTCTTTGCCGGGGTCCGACCACAAATCGGACCCCTGGCATAAGACTAACGAAGGAGAGCATCGTGGAAGATTATTTCAGCTTTTTTGATAAACCAAAAGATCCACTCCACTTTTCAGCAATTCGCATATCAATTTCATCTCCTGACAAGATTCGGGAGAGGTCACATGGTGAAGTTAAAAAGCCGGAGACCATTAACTATCGTACCTTCAAGCCCGAACGCGACGGTCTTTTTTGCGCCAAGATTTTTGGCCCTACAAAAGACTATGAGTGCAACTGCGGCAAATACAAAAGAATGAAGCACCGCGGTATTATTTGCGAGAAGTGCGGCGTTGAAGTAATTCCCTCAAAAGTTCGGCGTGAGAGACTCGGACATATTGACCTGGCTACGCCGGTAGCACATATCTGGTTTCTAAAATCTCTGCCATCGCGAATCGGTAACCTGCTTGACATAACCCTGAAAGATCTTGAGAAAGTTCTTTATTTTGAGGGTTTTGTAATCAGCGACCCGAAAAACACCCCCCTTCAGTTCTGTGAAGTGATGTCAGAGGACAAATACATCAAGATGCAGCAGGAATACGGTTCCGACGCCTTCTCCGGCGGAATGGGAGCTGAGGCTATCCGTGATTGCCTGCGATCGCTGGATCTGGAAGATCTCGCAGTCACATTGCGCACTGAAATGGTGGAATCAACCAGTGAAGCTAAGCGCAAGAAGACGGCTAAAAGGCTCAAAGTTGTAGAGGCGTTCAGACATTCGGGTAATAAACCGGAGTGGATGATTCTGGAGTGCATCCCGGTTCTCCCACCAGAGCTCCGCCCGTTGGTACCTCTTGATGGAGGTCGTTTTGCAACATCGGACCTGAACGACCTTTACCGACGCGTTATCAACCGTAATAACCGACTGAAGCGACTGTGTGAACTGCAGGCGCCTGAAGTTATTATCCGGAATGAAAAACGGATGCTACAGGAAGCGGTCGATGCCCTCTTCGACAACGGTCGCCGTGGACGCGCAATTGCCGGCCCTAACAAACGCCCTCTAAAATCCCTGTCAGACATGCTGAAGGGAAAGTCTGGTCGTTTCCGTCAGAACCTGCTTGGTAAGCGTGTCGACTATTCTGGTCGTTCAGTTATCGTCGTAGGTCCCGAACTGAAGCTCCATCAGTGTGGACTCCCCAAAAAGATGGCTTTGGAACTATTCAAACCCTTCATTTACAACAAGCTCGAAGAACGTGGATACGTTACTACCATTAAGAGCGCTAAGAAGATGGTTGAAAAGGAACGACCTGAAGTTTGGGATGTACTTGAAGAAGTCATCAAAGAACATCCGGTCATGTTAAACCGTGCCCCGACGCTCCACAGACTGGGTATCCAGGCTTTTGAACCTGTGCTTATTGAAGGCAAGGCCATCCAGTTGCACCCGCTGGTCTGTACTGCCTTCAACGCCGACTTCGACGGTGACCAGATGGCTGTTCACCTGCCGCTTTCAATTGAGAGTCAGGTTGAAGCGCGAGTATTGATGATGTCTACCAACAATATCCTCTCGCCTGCCAACGGTAAACCAATTATCGTTCCTTCACAGGACATGGTTCTGGGTGCCTATTACATGACCCGCGACCGGATAAATGTTTTGGGCGAGTACTACAGGCCAACCGAAAAAGAACTCGAAGGCGGAATGAGTGTTTCAGGTTGCTTTTCTTCTCCTGAAGAAGTTCGGATTGCATTCGATTCCGGTGTTGTCAACATACAGGCAAAGATTAAAGTCCGCATGAAGAACCTGATTACGGACGAAAAACCACAGATGGTGGATACAACACCCGGTAGAATTCTGCTGCGTGACGTCCTTCCTGATGCTGTACCATTCTCTGCAGTCAACAAAGTTATGACTAAAAAAGAACTATCCAACCTCGTAGACACCTGCTACCGGTTGTCAGACAGCAAGGAAACAGTCATTCTGGCTGACAGGCTCAAGGATATCGGATTCAAATATGCGAATCTGGCCGGTGTTTCAATCTGCCTGGACGACATGGTAATACCGGAGGGGAAACCCGCTATCATAGCCAGTGCTGAAGAAGAAGTCACAGAGATTCAGAACCAGTACACCGAAGGTTTGATTACCGACGGCGAGCGCTACAACAAGGTAATTGACATCTGGGCAAAAGCGACAGAAGAAATTGCCAAAGAAATGCTTGATAACCTCTCAAAAGAGATCGTTATTGACCGTGCCGGAAACAAGATAGAAACACCGTCATTCAATGCAATTCATATGATGGCAGACTCCGGAGCCCGTGGTTCCGCACAGCAGATTCGACAGCTTGCAGGTATGCGTGGTTTGATGGCCAAGCCTTCCGGTGAGATCATTGAAACACCTATTACTGCAAACTTCCGTGAAGGCCTGACCGTTCTTCAATACTTCATCTCAACCCACGGCGCACGAAAAGGTCTTGCGGATACCGCGCTTAAAACAGCTAACTCAGGTTACCTGACCCGTCGTTTGGTTGATGTTGCACAGGATGCTATCATCACTGAGACCGACTGCGGAACCCTGGATGGCCTGATGGTTGCATCACTTACTGAAGGTGGTGAAATCATCGAGCACATTGGTGACCGTATTCTTGGACGCGTTGCCCTGGAAGACATCCACGATCCGATTACTGACGAAATCTTGGTTGAAGCAAATCAGGAGATCGACGAGTATCTGGTAAAACGCATCGAGGATGCCGGACTTGAGAAAATCAAGATTCGTTCGGTGCTTACCTGCCAAAGCAAGCGCGGGATTTGCGCCAAGTGCTATGGCCGTGACCTGGCACGTGGTCACAGTGTCAACATGGGTGAAGCGGTCGGCGTCATTGCTGCTCAATCTATTGGTGAGCCAGGCACACAGCTGACAATGCGTACCTTCCACATCGGTGGTACCGCATCACGTCACGCTGAACAAACGTCTCTGGAAGCACGAGCAGATGGTATTATCAAGTACATAAACGTGAATACCGTTGTAAACAATGAAGGTCATCACATTGTTATGAATCGTAATGGTGAAATTGCCGTTATTGATGAATCGGGTCGTGAACGCGAGAAATACACCGTAGTTTACGGTGCTAAAATCAAGATCGCACCTGATGGCGCAGTCAAGCAGGGTGTCACACTTGCAGAGTGGGACCCCTACACCATGCCGATATTGACTGAGGTTGCCGGTAGAATCAAGTTTGCCGACATAATCGAAGGCGTTACAATGGAAGAGCAGCTTGATGATGTAACCGGTCTTTCACGAAAGGTCATCATCGAGACAAAAGATACCGACAAACGTCCTCGTATTGCCATTAAGGACGCAAATGGCGAGGGTGGCGGAACAATCGGTCGCTACTTCCTGCCTGCCGGTGCAAACATTTCGGTTATCGATGACACTATCATCAGTGCTGGTGACATTATAGCTAAAATACCTCGGGAAACGACAAAGACCAAGGACATCACGGGCGGTCTGCCACGAGTTGCGGAACTGTTTGAAGCACGTAAACCGAAGGACTTTGCAGTTATCACAGAAATTGACGGCCGTGTGACATACGGCAAGGATGCCAAAGGAAAGCGTAAAGTTATCGTTACGCCGGAATTGGGTGAACCAAAAGAGTATTTGATCCCTAAGGGTAAACATATTAGTGTTCACGAAGGAGATCATGTGCGTGCAGGTGAGCCGCTCATGGATGGTTCATCCAATCCACATGATATCCTGAGAGTACTCGGCGTCAAAGAACTGGCTAAATACCTGGTTGATGAAGTACAAGAGGTTTATCGTTTGCAAGGTGTTAAGATCAACGATAAGCATATTGAGGTTATTGTTCGCCAAATGCTGAGACGGGTTCGAGTTAAGGACACTGGCGACACCAATCTGTTGGTCGATGATCAGGTTGAACGCTACGTATTTGAGCAGGAAAACGAAAAAGCTTTTGCTGCAGATAAACGTCCCGCGATTGCCGAACCTCTATTACTTGGCATCACAAAGGCGTCTCTCTCAACCGAGTCTTTCATTTCGGCGGCCTCATTCCAAGAGACAACCAAAGTATTGACCCAGGCAGCAATAGAAGGAAAGATAGACCATCTGCGGGGACTCAAAGAGAATGTCATCATGGGCCGACTGATTCCAGCCGGTACCGGCATCGCTCGCTACCGTGGAATTCGCCTGCAGACTGAAGTGCCTGTACAGCAGAGCACACCAGTTGCAGCGGAAAAAAGAGACGAAGAAGATGACGACGATTCACTTGAAGCGGCGTAACCTAAGCTGAACATTTGATAGTTTTTGATATCGGTCGGAGAAATATCTCCGACCGTTTTTTTGTGCCTTCAGGTGTTACCTATTTCTTGCTAACAATTTTTTTCCAACTGTTTCCAGCCAGCTCCACCAAACCATTTACTGTTCGTTCATAGAATTTCCTGATAGGTATGCTGTTCACGTGAATTGCACCGTTAATCCGTTCCACAGCAACATTGTCACCAGGTTTAAAAGTCGATATCTGTGAATAATGCTCTCCCTCCACTCCGAACAGGAACTTGTGTGTGCCGCCTTCATGGCGACAGGAAATGATCAAAACAACCACCTCAGGTCGACCATTCTTATAATTAAATCGGGCTGTAGACGTCACAAAAGAGCCCTCCAATACCCTGCCTGAGGAAAGCAGTGCATCGAGGGTAACACCCTTTGGCTTCAGCTTCCCTAAAGATGGCATCCCCCACGGTTTAAATCTGTTGTGTTGACGCGAATGATAATGCTCGCTTCGTTCCAGCAAAGTTACGACGTTGTTGTTGATCGGGCCTCCAATCGAATGTGATAGGGCAGCTGCAAAACCACGCTCACGAATAAGCCAGTGGTTTTCAACTATCTGAATCATGCCGGTTGCCCCCAAAGGATGCCCCCTCCCCTTCAGACCACCTGTCAAGTTGGTCGGGAATTCTCCATTTTCCCCAGTCAGATTTTCATCCAAAAGAGCATCCATAAGTCGACTACTTGAAACAATACCAAGGTCCACCAGGTTGATCGGTCCAAAACCATTGAAGGGATCATGCATATTGACGTGCAGATTTCCTGCAAAAGAACGAATATTTTTTATTCCAGCCATACCATAAGCATATCCGGCGGCAGTGACAGTCGCCGGAAACGAATGAAAGTAGTTGCGGTCAGCAATGGTGGGAATATCCGTGGCGCTACCGACGCCACTGACAAGAACATCTTGCGGTTTTGACGTCAGGATAATGGATGCCATTCCGTCTGACATTGGGCAAAAGTCATGATAACGAAGTGGATCCCAGTAAAGATAGTTTTTATTATTGGCTATCTGCCTGTAATAGTCGTCTAATTCGATTTTATAGTTTAAATGTGCATCAGGATTCCGTGCCGCATAGCGCTGGCTGCGCTGAGTCAGCAGGCCAGAGTAGGCGACCCACTCTTCTTCATTCAATCCAAGGCGCTCTTTAAGTGCACGGGCAACCAGCGCTCCACAGGCGGGCATGGTTAATCCGTATTCAGACTCATGGCGGTCTATAACACCCGCAATGATGCGGGTGGATTCTGACGTACTGGCATCACTCATTTTTTGAATGCCAACAGCAAGAACATGGTCAAAACGGCCGGATGCCACTTCAAGATATGCACTTTCGAAAGCTGATGCACCCGACGAAGAAGCGGTATCCACCAAGACCGATCTGGCACCAGATATCTCCAATATTCCGGCTATTTTTGCCGCAGTATTATCAACCCCGGAGAATGCCGCCGGGTTTTGACTGCCGACGACAACCGCCTCAATCTCCCGACGCCGTACCGGGCTCCCATCAAAGATGTTCCCGCAACACTCTGCCATTTCCAGAAAGGACATATTTTCCTTGTCACTTCCGTTATACTTGCCTACCGGTGCCATCCATGAAGCTGCAATATACACTGAACGTGGTTTAAATATATTACTCATAACCATCTCCTTCCTACAAAACAGAACAGGCGCCCTTCATCAAGGACGCCTGTAGTTATTGCAGACAGCTGGGAACATCATTAATTACTAGCGCAATACCTTGATGACAGCAGAGAAATCCTCTTCTCCAAGGCCGGCATCAACGGCCTGTCCGTAAACCTTGCTAGCCGCCTCCGCTGCGGGCAGATGCAAACCGACCAGACGGGCTGCATTAAGAACAACATGCAGCTGTTCGTGAACGTATTTGAGGGCAAGGCTTCTTGAAAAGTCTCCCCGCGCCATGGCCCTGCCCTTCCTGTGAAACAGAGGTGAAGCAACCCCACGTGTATCCAGAACCTCAAGTATGCGATCCGCGCTGAATCCCATTTTCTCGCCAAGTACGAGACCTTCTGCAAGAACTTCAACCAATTCAGACTGAACCATGTTCACAATAAACATCATCTTTGTGGCATCACCGATCTGTCCGACATGAATAATATTGAGACCAAAACTTGAAAATGCTTCGCGGCATTTCCCAACCAGAGACTGGTCGCCACCGGTTATTATTGTGACAAGTCCGTTAACTGCATGCTCTTTATTGCCCCACACGGGAGAATCAAGATATTGAACTTTTTTCTTTGCGCACTCATCCGCCATTTTCAGCGTTGTATCCAGAGAATGTGACCCCATATCAGCCAGAATTGTCCCGGCGTCTATCCCTGCCAGAATTCCAGTATCACCAAAGAATAAAGGACCAAGTTCATCCCCCTCAGGAACAATAGCGATTACCAGATCGCGACCTTTGGCGGCGTCCTGTGCAGAAGTTGCGGCATGCGCTCCTAATGCAACCAACTCGTTCATAGCAACTTGATCACTGTCAAAGACCGTTAACTCATAACGCCCCTTGGTCAGATTAGCAGCCATATGACGTCCAACGGTGCCCAATCCAATGAAACCAATTTTCTGCAACATGCTATACCCCCTGCTTTATAGTTATAATAAAAGTGTTTTATTTTATAATAGTTTTCGTTGACTAGCAATACTCAATCATCATTAATCTGATTATTATGTGACTGTTTAGCGCGAAACTGTCACGCCAACACGGCTGCACAGACCAGTCAGCCGACAGACAGTGCAGCGCGGCGACACCGGATGACAGATATTCTGGCCGAAAGCTACCAGCAGATCATTTATTGGAATCCAGTACTCTGCCGGAAGCTTTTTTCTCAACATTTTTTCCGATTCTTCCGGCGATTTTGTCGAAATATACCCCCACCGATTACAAATGCGATGAACGTGGGTATCGACACAGATGCCCTGTTTGCCAAAGCCGAGTGTCAATACAAGATTTGCGGTCTTTCGACCTACCCCCTTGAATACCAGAAGCTCATCTATCTCTTCAGGGACTGTTGATCCGTAGTCTGAAACCAATCTTCTGGATATTTCATTTATTTGCTCTGACTTGTTCCGGTAAAATCCGGCCGGGTAGATCAGTGATGCAATTTCGTCAATCGACAGTTCGGCCATGTCTGCAGGGTTTTCGGCGCGCGCAAAAAGTCGTTCGGAAGCTTTTGCCGTGACTTCATCTTTTGTGCGCAAGGAGATAATGCAGGAAACCAGGACTTTGTATGGATTCCGTTCACATTGGGCAACAATCGAGACTGCAGGCTTCTTCCAGGCAGCGTATTGTTCACGCAAAATTGAGACAGCAGTATGTATATCAATATCATTCAAGGCTGAGATATTAAACCAATGGCCAGACCGAAGCAATAGCGGTTTTACTTTTACACCTCCAGCCTGTAGTATGGACGGTATGAGCATCGATCTTCATACACACTCTTGTTATTCCGACGGCGTTTATTCCCCGGCGGAGCTGGTTTTGATGGCCAAACGGCTTAATGTGAATGTACTGGCAATTGCAGACCATGACTCCGTAGCCGGCATCTCCGATGCATTGACTGCCGCTCTAGGTTCTGGAGTGGAAATAATTCCGGCCGTTGAGCTTTCCGTGCAGTTTGAACAGTTCAAGGATGTCCATCTGCTGGGGTATGGCATTGACTTCAGCGACCAATCTTTTTTGAGTCTAATAAATGAGTTTAGAAACAAACGAGAAAGACGCAATTATGAGATTCTGGAACTCGTGAATATCCAGCTGTCCTCGGAATGTCGTTCCCCAATAGGCATTGATGAGGTACTGGCCTTTTCACATGACGCCGTAGGACGCCCGCATATCGCCAGGGCGCTGCTCGAACTCAAGTATGTTGACACTGTAGAAGAGGCCTTTCAACGTTATTTGATACCTTGCAACGTTCCCAAGAGCTTCTGGAATTTTGAGGTTGCAATCAACGAGATTCACAGGATCGGCGGTGTCGCAATTCTCGCTCATCCCACAAGCATCAGCAAGAATCTACCAGAACTTAAACGCATAATAACTTCACTTAAAAGTTTGGGACTAGATGGAATCGAAGTCTTCAATAATATGGGTTGGCCACAGGAGATTGAGTTTCTAAGGCGGCTGGCAATTGAACAGAACCTGATCATTACCGCAGGTTCAGACTTTCATGGCATTGAGGAAGGTATTGAAATTGGAAAGGGGCGAGAAGGCATGCGCTTTGACAGCAGCCTGATCGCCCCTTTGATTGCAGGTATTACCAAACAACAAAGTAAATCCAGAATAACCGGTTAGATTTTATCCTTATATGCTTTGTAATTAACTATCTGAATATCGTTAACAACCGAAGTAACACCCTTGAGTGATTTGACAATATTCACAGCTGCATTCTTTTGCGCTTCGGAGACGATATACCCCCCTAGATTTACGACACCCTTGTCAAAGGATATCGTAAAAGGGCGGTAATCTTCGAGAGATGGAGCGCTTAAAAGAGCCGTCTCAATTTTTTTAACCATAATCAGCGAATCTATAGTTGCAACCGAAGTCTTATCGGCATCTTTCAATGAGGGTTCTTTTGCTGCAGCAACTATACAGTCAATGATTGTATTTTCTGAAAGGCGGGATGTATTGAATATCATATCGTAATTGTTGGGGTTCCTCCAATCCCTATCAAAATAGAAATGGATGAAACCACCGCGCTGATGGTCGCTGCGACGTATAAGTGAACGGGCCATATCGGGATCGATCCATTCCCGTTCGGCGAAGCGCTCCACCCTCTCTTCAAAGTCAGCGATAAAACGAAGCCGCAGAACATTTTTACATCCCTGCAGCAGATCCTGTCCGCCACGACCATACACAATGGCATTACCTTTGCGAGCCAGGTCGAGAATAATAAGTTCTATAGCATTCAGTGCTGCGGCACGCTTGCGATCTTCGGCCGTAATGTATGCAGGGGGTTTTTCATCCACCAATTGCAATAATTCCGGCGTCAGGCCATATTGAGACGCCAGCATACTTATGCGTTGGCCATCAATCAACGTATACTTGAGCTTTTTAGCTATTTCAGTTGCAATGTGGTAAGCACCAGTACCCATCTCTCGCGACATCGTGATAACCGCCATTTAAACCCCTCCCCAAAATATAACGTAGTTGCGTTTATAGCATGTTACGTTTGCGTATACAAGGTGCTCGTGATACCGTACGTAAACTGCTCATTTAAAGAGGAACAATCGCGTGGATGAAGCCTTGTCTTTCACATTCAGACTACTACTATTTGCCGCCGTACACTCACTACTGGCAATACCGATTGTAAAACGTATATTAATGGGACAAAGTCGCTTGAAAAGGCGGTATTACAGGTTAACATACAACTTGTTAGCAGTTGCGATGTTTGGCTGGGTCATGTCATCCTACAGCGATACAGCGGTGCTTTATGTTGTACCGGGAGCATGGAGTCTGGTCATGTATCTGTTGCAGGGCGTATTACTATTAATATTATTCAAATGTGTTCAAGATACGGGAGCGGCAGAGTTTTTAGGATTGTACCAATCCGACGCAATAAGGGATCGTTCTCCCAAACTGGTGACAAACGGCTGTTACGGTATAGTACGTCACCCGCTATATCTCTTTTCAATGCTGTTTATCCTGCTTAACCCGATTATTACGACCCGGTGGCTAATTTTCTCGCTCTTTTCAGCGTTCTATTTTGTTATTGGTGCACTGCTTGAAGAACGGCGGCTGACAAGGGAATTCGGTGAAGATTATAAGAATTACAAACAAACAGTTCCATTCATAATTCCCAACCTGTCAATATTCCGCCCCCACCCCGCAAATAGAGGCTGACTAACCGGCATAATCACTCAGTCTCAACTGAAACTGAGACGATCACCCTTCGCCGAGAGTTGCCAATTGAAATATCCAGCGGCAATCGAATTACGGGACCCTCGAAGGTAACATCTTGACTAGATAATGAGACCTGCGGTGCTTCTGAATGTTCCGAATAAGCTTCCAGCTTTTCGCAGTTTTGATCAGAACCGTAATCACTCTTGTTTGAAAGTTCCAGATCCAGGTTATCATACTCAGGTGGAGATGGATTCGACATTGCAACAGGCTTTTCTTTAACGACGACTTGATCCAGAACCATCCGGGAAAGTGTGGTCAATGCATCAAGCACTCCTTCTCCGCTAGATGCGTTTGAGCGACACACCGGCAAACATGGCAAATCCAGCGCGAAAGCCATTTCGGAATCATCCATTATCTGCGAACTATTGTCGTGATCATTGAGTTGAAGTATGGCAGGAGAATCATTCAGACCGACTCCATACGCCGACAGATAATCTCTTAGTTGTGACACAGCTTCTGTGGCAAGCGGTAAATGTTCAGGGACAGTATCAACCATGACCACAATTCCATCCGCCCCTTTCAGAGTCATCTTCCATGTCGCGGGATTCGTAACCGGCCCCGTCAGGGTATAGATATGAAGACGAACATGGTAGCCATCCGGCAGCGCAGCTTCAAAAGGGCTAAAATCAAAAAACAGCAGATTATCGCCACCTGCCGGAATACATTTCAGTTCGCCGCGCAGAGCAGGCTTTATTCTCGAGTAGATGTAATTGATTGCCGTACTTTTGCCGCTGCCAGACGGTCCATAGTATATAATTTTGACATTTATTTCTTTTTTTGCATGATTAAACAGCGCCATCAGTTTTCTCCAGACATTGTCTATCTTTTCTTGTTCAACAGCATCCGCTTCGCCATTGTCGAGATAACAGACGTGATATTCTTGCTTTTGGCAAACCCGGCCAGATCTTTTTCTCCCATTGTGGCAAGGTACCGAATTGCACTCTGAACAGGTGTCCGGTTGTTTTCTATCAGGCTTTTTCGAATCTGGTAACTCTTGATCCACTCTTTGTTGGCACAGATGAGACGCATAATCTCATCGTTCTGAACACCCGCCTTGATCAATTTGAGTACTTCGGCCTCTGTTATGCGGGGGTTTTTCATGACACTGCCAGATACAAGCTTGTTCGTGTCCTTGATTAAAATCGAACGCCACTCCTTGTCTCCTGACAACGCCATTTTGATCTTCTCACCAATTCCCATCATCTGTGAAATCTTATATTTGCTTAGAAACTCCTCGCCCTCTTCGTCAACCACAACAGCTTCATCAGAAGATGCTTCATCTTCTTCCACATCATTATCAACAGGAATTATTGGTTGCTGCATAGCGGACAATTCATCTTGATCATCATTAGAGCATACATCGAGAACGTTGGGGGAAGGATTGGATGTGGGTGCAATATGGGAGCTGACATTTTCCGACAGAATGCGCATCACAGTATCAAGAACCTGCGGGTGTGCCGAATCAGACACGGAATACTCTGCGACCACATCTTCCGGCAGTATTTTAAGCTGATCTATCGCGGATGATTTTACCGCCTGATCCGGATCTTTGGACAGGCAAAAAAGGAGCGTAATCCTTTCGAATGGCTCCAATCCTGCTGCGGCCAGACAACCCGCCAGTCTGACTTCGAGAGGAATCCCCGGCCTGACGTATGCCGCCACGGCTGGGGATATTGTCATCTTAATCTTATTAGACATGCAGCGATTACGGTCTAATCAGGGCAGCCTTGATTCCAACACCTTTAAGCTTGCCAAGTGCGGATTCAGCAGACTTTTTGTCGCTGAACGGCCCGACAGTGAGGCTCTGTGTCGGAATGGCGACTTCAACACGTTTAATGCTGACAGCAAAACCGGCGGATGACAATCGCTCCTTCTCCGTAGAGGCACGAGAGTCAAGCAGATAAGATCCGGCAAAAACTGAATTTTTACCGGCCTGATCAATTATGAATGCATCGGATGTGTAACGCTTTAACTTGGTAAGTTCCGCTTGCGCATCGGCCCGGCTCGCAAAATCGGCAAGAAACAGTCTGTTCATAGTCGTCTTTTTTCTAAGGCCAGGTTTCACAACCGGTGTAAGCCCCGCCTTGCGCACACGCCCCATGTCAACAGACAGTGCTTCCTCGATCGCATATTGTCCTATTACAAGAGACCAGGAACCAGCCGAGGCATTCCGCCCGGCGTCAGCTTTAGTGGCAGCGACAGGCACTGCTGTGACTTTTTTAGGTTTTGCTGTTGCTACGGTATGTTTATTATCGGCACTCTTGACTGGTTCACTCTTTTTGGCAGCCACTGTGGCGGTTTTTTCCGCAGCCGGCTTCTTGGTTTCAACCTTTGCGGGAACCACTTTATTTTCAGCTACTTTGGCAGGTTCAGTTTTTTTGGGTTCATCTTTCGGTTTAACAGGCAAGGCCGTCTTGGCAACCGGGGCAGGTGCAACGGCAGCAACCGGGGCTGGCTTGGCAACCGCGGCAGCTTGCGATGCAGTTCCTTTTGCAGCTGCCGGCTCTGTCTTCGCAGCATCCGTCTTCTGTTCTGTGCCGGCAACGACACCATCACGAACCGGCAAAGGCATCTTGACAACCTGAGGGGCAGGCACAGCCGCGGGCGGAGGGACGACCTGAGGCTTGATCAATCCGGTGAAGAAATATATGTATGAAAAACCGCCGACCAGCAGGAGAAGGAGTACCAAGAGGGCACTCTGATTCTTTTTTTCACCGGGTGCTTCCTGCCGTTCAGACTCTCCGGTCCCCTTACTGAACTTGAAATCCATGTAAAACCTCCGTTGTAATTCCTAGTGATTATTGTGAGATTCTTTTTTGCCCGCCTGCGCCTCTGCAATCACTTTTTGAGACAGATGCGTTGGCAACTCTTCATAATGAGAAAATTCCATACTGAACATGCCACGATCACTGGTCATTGACTTCAAATCATTCGAGTAAGCCAAAACTTCCGACATCGGCACAATGGTGCGGATAACCTGGGAGTTGGCCTTCGGCTCGACACCGATCACTTTTCCTCGCCTGGAATTGATATCACCAATCACATCGCCCATGTTTTCATCCGGGACAGTGATCTTCATATTCACAATCGGTTCCAGAAGAACTGGTTTGCAAACCTCCATTGCCTTTTTGAATGCCATTGAACCGGCGACTTTAAAAGCCATCTCGGATGAATCTACTGTGTGAAACGAACCGTCGTAGAGAGCCACCCTGAAGTCCACAACCGGATAACCGGCCAGAAATCCATCCAGACTAGCCTCCTGAATTCCTTTATCAACCGCCGGAATATATTGACGCGGGACGACACCGCCAACTATCTTGTCATCGAAAACATAACCTTCACCACGGGCGGTGGGCGACATTTCTATCCAGCAGTCTCCGTACTGGCCACGCCCGCCGGATTGTTTTTTATACTTGCCCTGAACTTTGGCAGTGCCGCGAATCGTTTCCAGATAAGGAACCTTAGGTGTCTTGAGCAACACCTCCACACCAAATTTACGTTTCATTTTTTCGACAATAACCTCCAGGTGAACCTGGCCCATGCCGGAGATGATGAATTCTTTGGTCTGGGAATCACGATGCGACTCAAGAGTCGGCTCCTCTTCAATCATCCTGTGAAGTGCATTGTGTATTTTATCTTCATCAGCCTTGGTTTTCGGCTCAATGGCATAGGATATGACCGGTAACAATTGCTTGGCCGGTTCGTATATAATCGGTTTGGCAATATCGCAAAGGGTATCGCCCGTGATGGTTTCCTTCAACTTGGCCACCGCAACAATATCTCCAGCGACAGCCTGCTTGATGGGATGCTGTTTCTTGCCTTCCAGCTCGTATATCTGACCGATGCGTTCTTCTATCCCTTTAGTAGAGTTGAACACAGTCGAATCGGAGTTGAGTACGCCTGAGTAAACACGGAATATGGTAATTTTACCGGTGTACGGATCGGAAGTTGTTTTGAAGACTAGGGCTGAAAAAGGCTCTTTCTCGTCAGGAGCACGCTCGATAAACTCTTCTGTCTTGGGATGGATACCAACCGCTTTGGTGCGATCAAGGGGAGATGGCAGATAAGCGCAGATTGCATCCAGAAGGTGCAGAACGCCGATATTTGCCGTTGCGGAACCGCATAACACAGCCGTGAATGTGTTGCGCATGGTGCCGACTCTGAGACCGTCAATTATTTCTTCTTCCGTCAACTCACCCGTTTCGAGATACTTTTCCGTCAAGGCATCATAAGCTTCAGCAACCGTCTCAACCAGATGTTCCCTCAGTCGGGAGGCTTCGTCGGCATACTCGGAAGGGATAGGCCCTTCGGTAAATTTGCCTGAACCATCCAGATCGTAAAAGCAGGCTTTCATTGTAACCAGATCAATGACGCCTTTGAATTCAGATTCAAGACCGATCGGCATCTGGATCGGCACGCCCCGTGCCCCCAGGGTTTTTTCCATATCATCTATGGCACGCAGAAAGCTGGCACGTTCGCGATCAAGCTTGTTAACAAATGCAATGCGCGGTATTTCAAACTCATTCGCCCATCTCCAGATTTCTTCTGTTTGGGCCTTGACGCCTGAGATGGCAGAAAGAATAACGACTGCGCAGTCCAGGGTGCGCATGCAGGCGCGTGTATCGGCAATAAAGTTGCCATAACCGGGAGTATCGACGATGTGAATTGAATGTCCCTTCCATTCGCAATGGTCAAGGGCGGAGGTGATTGATATTTTCCGTTTGATCTCTTCCGGTTCAAAATCCATGGTGGAGGTCCCGTCATCCACACGCCCCAGACGGTCGATCATGCCGGTGTCGAAGAGAATCGCTTCGGAAAGCGAGGTTTTGCCGGCACCGCCGTGCGCGATGATACCCAAGTTGCGGATCTTGCTGGTTTCAAACTGTCCCATAGAACTGCCTCCTTGTGTGCATAAATAGAATTTCTACTCTATTCAAACAAATATCTTGGTCACTAAGCGATCTTTCACCACGGATAATAATATCCGAAAAAATTTCTTTGTCACTACGTCAAATAAAGGCTACCTGTTCCTTTCATACAATATGCGCAGTCCATCCAGTGTCAGAAACTCGTCAACCTCATCTATGGTTTTTGATTCCGGCGCAATCAGAACAGCTAATCCACCGGTGGCCACAACCCGGAACTTTTCATTACTCTCCGCCCGGATATTCTCAACAATACCGTCTACAAGTCCAACGTAACCGAAAAATATTCCGGCTTGCATCGAATTTACCGTATTTTTTGCAATCACTTGCGGTGGCTTGACAATATCAACCCGGGGCAATTTGCTGGCCCTTTGGAAGAGTGCCTCCAGTGAAATCGCCAATCCTGGCGCAATGGCCCCGCCACAGTATTCACCCTTTCCGTTAACATAGTCGAAGGTCGTAGCCGTCCCGAAATCAACTATCACCAATGGGCATTTGTGCTTTTCAAATCCTGCGACCGCATTAACGATCCGGTCGGCGCCAACTTCACGAGGATTGTCATACTGTATCGGCATGCCGGTCTTAATTCCAGGCCCTACCACGAATGGAGTCAACCGGAATAAATCACGCGAGATGGCTTCCATCACTCCGGTCAGAGGCGGGACCACCGAGGAAATGATCGTTGCTTTAATTAATGAAAAATCCAGCCCGGCCTGGCTAAACAGGCTGTGCAATAGCACCGCATATTCGTCAGAAGTACGCGACTTGTCCGTGGAGAGACGCCAACTGCGCATTAGCCGATCGTTCCCGTAAACTCCCAGAACGATATTACTGTTACCGACATCAATAACCAGAAGCATTCAGATCACCCTCACATCACCGCTAACAATACGCTCAATCCGACCGCCACCGGATCGCAGCAACAACGCCCCGTCAGCATCTATACCCATAAACAGGCCGCTGGTTTGCTCAATCCCTCCATCACTTACTGACACCGCTTTCCCTTTGGCATTACAACGCAGCTGCCATTCTTCACGAACCGGCCCGAATCCGTGCTCAAGGAAATCGGCATACAGCTTATCAAGCTCATTCATCATGGTGGCAGCAAAACGGGTTCTGGAAACCTTGGAACCGGATTCCAGCAGAAGAGAGGTCGCCGGATAGCGCAGATCTTCAGGAAATTGATCCGGTGACATGTTAAGATTAACGCCAATGCCAAGGATGATAAAATTAATGCAGTCGGTTTCGGCACTCATCTCATTAAGTAGGCCGGCAACCTTCTTACCGCCAATCAGCACATCGTTAGGCCATTTGATCTCTGGCTTCAAGCCGGTTGTCAGCTCAATGGCCCTTGTAACGGCCACAGCGGAAAGAAAAGTCAGCTGAGGTGCTTCATTCGGCATAATTGACGGGCGAAGAACGACAGAACAGTACAAGTTCACGCCGGCTGGCGAGGACCAGACCCTACCCCGTCGCCCTTTTCCACCAAACTGGGCATCAGCGACAACCACAGCGCCCTCCGGTGCGCCATCTTCAGCAATTCGAAAGGCATCAGAGTTGGTGGACGTTGTTTGCTTGAGACAATCCAGACGTTTACCAACACGCAGGGTATTCAACTGTGCTTTGAGTTCAACTGAATCAAACCATTCCGGTGAGGAGACCAGCCGATATCCGCGGGAGGGAACCGCTTCAATCACATGCCCTAGCTCACGCAGGGAAGATATATGCTTCCAGATTGCGGTGCGGGACACTCCAAGTTCCTTACTGACATACTCACCTGACACAAAACCGCCGTTGTCACGGAACAGCCGCAGGATGGTACAGGCTTTCTGATGCATGAAAATCCCCCTGGAATCGGTCAGGTGTTCCTCTGTTTAGTCAAGAAGCATGGAGATGTCCATTGCTCTTGGAGAATGGGTCAGAGCACCCACCGAAATAATATCAACTCCGGTTTCGGCAATGGCTCGCACTGTTTCGAGATTGACCCCACCGGAGGCCTCAACCACAGCTTGACCGGCTATGGTCGCTACGGCCGTCCGCATATCATCGAGGGTCATGTTATCTAGCATGATGATATCGGCGCCCGCTTTCAATGCTTCGTCAACCTGCATCAGATTTTCAGTTTCAATCTCTATTTTAAGCGTATGGGGGATATAGGCGCGGGCCCGTCGTACAGCCTCGCTTATGCCACCTGCGGCGGCAATGTGATTCTCCTTAATCAATACACCATCGTACAATCCGGTCCGGTGATTATGTCCCCCGCCGATGCGCACGGCATACTTCTCGATCTCCCGCAGGCCGGGAGTGGTTTTGCGGGTATCAACTATCCGGGCGTTAGTTCCCTCAACCGCGGCAACATACCTGGAAGTAAGAGTGGCGATTCCGCACATTCTTTGAAGTATGTTAAGAGCGACTCTCTCTCCCATCAGCAGATCGGCGGCATCGCCGTTAATAACGGCCATGACGGCACCCTTTTCCAGATGGTCGCCCTCCGCATAGTTATTTTTGAAAATAACTTCAGAATCAAGACGGCTGAATACGCGACCGGCTATCAATAAACCGGCGACCACCAACCCCTCTTTGGCTATCAAACGCGCCTCGGCGGGTCGTCTTTGCGGCACAACCGCTTTAGTTGTAATGTCTCCGGTGTGGATATCTTCCAGCAACGCCTGCTCTATCATGCGATCTATTGTTATCATATGGGGCTACCTTGGCTTGAAATGGTGACAACCTATATCACAGCGTATTAATCCTATCAACCGCAAAACCAAGCTATTGGATGTCGTATTCAGGCGGGAGAATTTACAATTGACGATAATTAACTCAGTCTGTATAGTGGGGCGCTAAAATGTGTTATTCAATCAAGTAGTAAGGAGTCGTCTTCATGCAGAAACAGATATTATTTTTGGCCCTTTCACTCTTATTCATGTCCGTCATATGCGCCGGAGCTGTCGAAACAAAAAATATTTCCTTTACTTTTAAAAATTCCGAACCGGTTGTATTCAGTCACGAAATCCACCTTAAAAAATACTACAACAACTGTAGAATCTGCCACGATGCAATCTACAACCTGAGAAAAAGAAAACATTTCACCATGGCTGAAATGGAAAAAACCAAATCGTGCGGAGCATGCCACAGCGGAGTAAAGGCATTTAGTGTCGCATCAGAAAAAGATTGCGTAAGGTGCCACAAAGGCAAACCGCGTGATGTCACCTACAACATCAAAGGTTTGGGCTCCGCAGTATTCAGTCACGCCATCCACATCGAAGCTACCGGCGGGGCCTGCAAAAGCTGCCACAACGGCAAGGTAATAACCGGCAAGGAAAAATCAGTAACCATGGCCGAAATGGAAAAAGGACGCACCTGCGGTGCCTGCCATGACGGCAAGAAGGCGTTTACTGTAACGGCCAATTGCGACCGTTGCCACAAAGGGTTGAAACCGAGAGAAATTACGTTTAGCATCAAGGGAGTGACCCCCGCCACGTTCAGCCACGACTTCCATACCCAGGCATATGGCTGCAAAGATTGTCACACCAAGCGATTCCCCTACAAAGCCTCCGCTGGCAAAGCATCCATGGCAGACATGGCCAAGGGTAAATCCTGCGGAGAATGCCACAACGGCAAAGAAGCCTTTGCATCAACCGGTGACTGCGACAAGTGCCACAAAGGTATGAAACCTGGCAAGATCACTTTCAAAACATCGGTAGGTGAAGCCGTTTTCAGCCATGATTTCCATACCCAGGCTTACAAATGTTCCGATTGCCACACCAAAATTTTCGCATTCAAGGCCGGTGCAAACAAAGCCACCATGGGTCAAATGGAAAACGGCAAGTCGTGCGGCACCTGCCACAACAAAGGCAAGGACGCCTTCTCGGTTCAGGATGATTGCGGCAAATGCCATAACATGTAGTACGAAAAGGCTACTTGTTTAAAAAAAAGGCGTTCTCCCATTCGGAGGACGCCTTTTTTGCTAACCGAAAAGCTGGATAAAACCTTTTACTTAGTTGCGACGCTGATCTACCACATATTTGCTGCCGTTTGATTCCTTGGCGACTTTTTTCAACTCGGCGGCCACTTCCGCAACTTTGGCGGCATGCCGCAGTTTCGGCATATCCATCGGAACCACTGCAATGGAAACTGACAATAGCGGCACATCTTCCTTCTCACCCTTGCGGTTAGTACCGGGGTAGTGGCCGCGCCTTTTGGTTTCCTCATCGAACAGGTCGAGCACGATCAGATCAAAATGGGTGATGATCGTCTGACAAACAGCTTCGGCTTGATCATTAGGCACTATACAAACAAAATCATCCCCACCGATATGCCCGCAAAATCCGCCACCGGAATCCCGCACCGCATTGAACATGATTCTCGCTGTCATCCTGATGACTTCATCGCCATGCGAAAAACCGTACTCGTCGTTATAGGGCTTGAAATGATTGATATCGACATAACAGACAGACACCGGCAGACCCAGGTCACTCTCGATAGCCCGCTGAATGGAGGTATTTCCCGGAAGTCGTGTCAGGGGATTATTGTCGAAAATTCGCTTCAAACGCGAGAGTGACAGGGTGATACGGGAAAACAACTCACTGTAATTAAGCGGCAGGGTAACAAAATCGTCCAAGGGGCAGCTATTCCAGTTAAAAGTGTCATTATCAATTGAGACGACCAGCCCCAGAATCGGAATAGCACTGAAATAACTGTCACTTCGAAGTGTAAATACAATCTTCGAGCTGCATTCGGTATCTGTGGATAAATCAATAATCAACAAATCTGGGGGGTCCGCGTAGAACATGCCCATGGCAGAATCGAAACATTGCATACAACTGACCTGATAACCTTTACTGTGCAGGCGAAGTTGAATATGCGAGGTCAACTGGCTATCGGAAGAGACTATTGTGATTCTGGTCGGCTGAGGCATTACTCGCCCATCATTTCCAGGCTGAAGTTTTTGACTTCAACCAGCTTGTCCTCGATTTCCGCAACTAATTCGGCCAGTATTTGTTCATTCAGCTTGAGGGTGTCCCAGGCAACTTTTTGTATCACCGGAACGAAACTGTCACCGCTGTTTCCAAATCCACTAGCCTTGATCAACACATCGGCAATGTGAACAACCGAAGTTTTTATACGGTGATTATCTGATTTGATCACATCATGGTGAAAGGAAATCGGCTCACTCAACTTTTCTGGCAAAAACCAGCTTTTTGATAACCAGCCACCGATCTCGGCATGGTCGGTATCGATGATATCACGTTCAGCCTCGATCATATAAATCTGCCTGTCCCGGACTAGTTTCAGGACCTCCTGTTCCGCTTCACTGCATTTCAGGCTGACGAGAACCTTGCCGATATCATGCAGTAATGCTGCTGTCGCAATCTCCTCGCATTCCGGCAGTTCCAGCTTACGTGCCAGCAGGTTGGCGGCCACACCCACCCCGAGAGAATGTTCCCACAAGCCGACACTGTTCTTCTCCATGATGGCAAAAATGGAGGAAGAAAGCGCCAGGCTCTTAACAACATTGACTCCAAGCAGAATCATAGCGTTGGAGATCGTTGAAACACGGTAAAATCCATAGGATGGAGAGTTGGCAAGGCGCAGTATACGGGCGGAAAGAACCTGATCCGAGGAAACGATCTTCGCCATTTCCTGAACAGAGGCTTTGTCGTTGTTTGATAATGCATTCAGCTTATTTATAACGCCAGGCAGTGTTGGCAGCGTCTTGGTGTCCATGATAATTTTTTTCAGTTCGCCACGTTTATCTTCCACCTTCGCCCCCCATGGATTTGGTCAGGTGTGCCTTGTAGATATCATAAAGCATGGAGTTAAGCGGTTCCTCCCGACACTTTTCAAAGCGCTTGTCAAGAGCCTGCAGCATCTCCTCAATAGATTGCCCGCCTTCTTCCCAGACAGGATGTCCATCAACGTACACAGTCTGAACATCCATTTGATCCAAACGCGTAATCAGCGCATCGGTCAGTACGGTATCTTTTCCGCAGATCGGCATTCCGGCCGGAACACCGCCTCGAAAAACATCTTTGGCCAGAACCATTCCCGCCTTGGCAAGCATTATGGGGATTTGCTGCATATTTTACCTTCTCGAAGCCAATTTATTAGACACTGTAACGGGTGGATATTAAAGGTAACAACCCTATAAGTCAATCCATTAAGCTTGCGAATTCTGGTGTAAAACCAGCCATAAACAGGCAATTACAAAGCATCCTAATTTTAAATGCCGGTTTTCTGGCGATAAACATATTTATTTCCGACTTACCGCGCTTTGGCTGTATGCCTGAAAGTGCTTGAAACGAGTGCCGCGGCTCCGAACAAACCGGCATCATCACCCAGATCCCCTTTTACAATCTTAAGATCCTGATATATTTCCGAAAAGCATCGTTTGGAGAGTTCTTCGCGAAGAACAGGCTCAATCAGGTCAAGACTTCCCCCTACCCCTCCCCCGACAATTATTGCTTCCAGATTAAGGACATTGGATATCGACGCCAACGCAATGCCGAGCCACCTCCCCATTTGCCTGAATGCTTCACGGGAAACATGATCCCCCTCTCTGGCCATTACGGCCAACTCCTCGGCTGTCAAAGAACGATAGCGGTCAGCTTCTGCCGGGAACGAATCATCTATGGAGCGCTGCAAGGCATCGGCAGATACATACCTTTCCAGACAACCATGATTTCCGCAAGGACAGGCATGACCGTCAGGGTTCACAGTAACATGCCCAAACTCTGAAGCAAACCCGCCCGAACCTTTCCAAAGCCTCCCGTCCAGTATAAGACCGCTCCCGAGCCCGGTACCAATGGTAATAACCATGAATGAGGAAAATTCGCGACCGGCACCAAAGAGGTGTTCGCCAACGGCAATTGCATTGGCATCGTTGGCGCTCTCCACCTTCAGGCCGGTTTTTTCGGCCAGAAAAGATGAAAGATTAAATCCATCCAGCGGTCGCATATTTACGGAAGCGCGAATAAACCCGTCACTGTCAACCAACCCCGGAATACCGACACCAACGCCAACGACATCAAAACTTCGAGAAGCGGCTTCCTGCCGCAAATCTTCGATGCCGAACAGCAGACGTTCGCAAAACGCATCCCTTCCTTCCGCAATCAAACTGGAAAACTTGCGCCGGACAAGCACATCACCTGCCATAGTTATCAACGCCAAACGCAGGTTTGTACCGCCAATGTCAATACCAATCGTACAAAAACACATATGGTCTGCTCCGTTCTGGTTTTTTCGATTGTATCAATTGCCTCCGAACTGGCAAGCCCGATTTTTGCTGGTCAATAGAATGATTTTTTATTGATCGGGATTAACTGCTTGACATACTAGTTTTAAGAAGTCTATTGTTTTTCACTTTTAGTAAAAGAATCATACCATTAACGCCACATAAACAGCTATTTTTTTATCAACACTAAACCGGAGGTCTAAAATGTCAAAGTTCAAAGATTCACTTGAGTACCATTCCAGCGGTCGCAAAGGCAAAATCGAAGTCATCTCCACCAAACCGTGCCAGACCGCAGCCGACCTCTCTTTGGCCTACTCGCCCGGCGTGGCCGAACCCTGCCTGGCGATCCAGCAGAACCCGGAGGACGCCTACAAATACACCGCCAAGGGGAACCTGGTGGCGGTTGTCTCCAACGGCACCGCCGTACTCGGCCTGGGCAACCTGGGCGCACTGGCCGGCAAGCCGGTCATGGAGGGCAAGGGCATCCTCTTCAAGCGCTTTGCCGACATCGACGTCTTCGACATCGAACTGGACACCGAAGATCCGGATGAGATCATCAAGGCCTGCCAGCTGCTGGAGCCGACCTTCGGCGGCATCAACCTGGAGGACATCAAAGCCCCGGAATGCTTCTATATCGAAGAGACCCTCAAAAAAACCATGAAGATTCCGGTTTTCCACGACGACCAGCACGGCACCGCCATCATCTCCTCGGCCGCCCTGATCAACGCCCTGATGCTGGTTAACAAGAAAATAGAAGACATCCGCATCGTCGTCAACGGAGCCGGAGCATCGGCCAACTCCTGCGCCAAGCTGGCCATCGCCCTGGGTGTCAAGCCGAACAACATGATCATGTGCGACACCAAAGGGGTTATCTACAAAGGTCGCGTGGAAGGTATGAACCCCTACAAAGAACTCTTCGCCGCCGAGACCCACTTCCGCACTCTGGAAGAGGCCGCCGCCGGAGCCGATGTCCTGTTTGGTCTCTCCGTTAAAGGTGCTTTCACCAAGGAAATGATCTCCAGTATGGCTCCCAACCCGATCATCTTCGCCATGGCCAACCCCGACCCGGAAATCACCCCGGAAGACGCCTACTCCGTACGTGGTGACGTCATGATCGCCACCGGCCGCTCCGACTATCCCAACCAGGTCAACAACGTGCTCGGCTTCCCCTTCATCTTCCGGGGCGCGCTGGATTGCCGTGCCACCTGCATCAACGAAGAGATGAAACTGGCTGCCGTCCACGCCCTGGCCAAACTGGCCCGTGAAGAAGTACCCGAGTCGGTCTGCAAAGCCTACGGCAACGTCAAATTCAGCTTCGGCCGCGACTACATCATCCCCAAACCGTTCGACCCGCGCGTCCTTCTGCACGTCGCCCCGGCCATCGCCCAGGCCGCCATGGATACCGGTGTCGCCCGTCAGCCGATCGAAGATATGGCCAAATACATCGAGCATCTGGAATCAACCCAGGGCAAATCCAAAGAGATCATGCGCATGATCATCAACAAGGCCAAGAGCGATCCCAAAACAATCGTCTTTCCTGAAGGTGATAACGAGAAGATCCTGCGGGCCGCCCAGGCGCTGGTGGAAGAGGGAATCGCCAAACCGGTCCTGATCGGCGACAAGAAAAAGGTCGAACAGAAAATGGCCGAACTGAACATCGAGCTGGACGTGCCGATCATCGACCCGACCGACTCGGAACTGACCGAAAAGTATGCCGAAGAGCTCTACAACCTGCGTCAGCGCAAGGGTCTGACCCTTTCCGAATCGCTGCGCATCCTGCGCCGCAAGTCGCGCACCCACTTCGGCTGCATGATGGTCCGCAGCGGCGACGCCGATGCTCTTCTGGGCGGTATCGACACCCACTACCCCGAAACCATCCGTCCGGCGCTGGAAGTGGTCGGGAAACAGAAGGGGCTCTCCAGCGTCCACGGCCTGTACATGATGGTCTTCAAAAATGATGTCTACTTCCTGGCCGATACCACCGTCACGATCGACCCGACCGCTGAAGAACTGGCCGAAACCGCCATCCTGGCGGCCGAAAAAGTCCGCATGCTGGATATCGAACCACGGGTGGCCATGTTGTCTTTCTCCAACTTCGGCTCGGTCAACCATCCCCAGGCCAAGAAGGTCAGAAGAGCGGTGGAAATCGTCAAGGAACGCGCCCCGGAACTGATCGTGGAAGGGGAGATGCAGGCCGATACGGCCGTTGTCCCAGAAATCCTGGAAGGGTTCACCTTCTCCAACCTGAAGACCAATGCCAATATCCTGATCTTCCCGGACCTGAACTCGGGCAACATCTGCTACAAACTGCTGCATCATCTGGGTGGCGCCGAAGCGATCGGCCCGATCCTGATGGGGATGGACAAGCCGGTGCACGTCCTGCAGCGCGGCGACAGCGTCGATGATATCGTCAAGATGGCGGCCATTGCCGTAGTGGATGGCCAGAACAACTGATCTACTGATGGCACGACAATTGAAGGTTGATTTTCAGTTCAAAAAGCACGGGACAGACAAAGAGCTGCACCTCGTGCTTTTTTCTTGTCATAACGGATAGTTGCACCGCAATGTTAATTTCATTGCTTTGGATTTGCGTCCCAAAGCTACGCAAAACGGCTTGCATCTGGCGCAGCGCTCGGCCATTTGACGCACAAACAAGAGAAGTATCCAGCAAAAATACAATAATTCTGAGGCATTATACTATTTTTTTGTTTTGACATACCACCAAAATTAAATTAAGTTTCGAGCGTTTATGGACCACCAAACGCAGGAGGCACCATGTTCCTTCTCCCTAAAGGCAACCCTTTATTTGAGAATCTGGCCGTCACAAAACTCAAATTGCCGGAAGTTCTTTCAAAACTGAGTACCGGCAGCTTCACCGGTTACTCCAGCTTTGTATTCCAGGCCAGTACTGTCATTCTGGTATTTGAGGCAGGAAAACTGGTAAGTGCGCTGTTCGAAGACCGAAACGGGAAAAGGCAAAACGGCTTTGAAGCGCTTACCACGCTGGCTGAACTGATGGTGACATCAGGCAGCGGCACAATGAATGTTTACAAACTATCCAAAGACCTCACCATGTGCATACATGCCCTTCTGGAGGGTGAGACCCTTTATAAGGCACAAGAACTCAAACTGATTGACATTAACTCCCTCCTCAAAAGAATCAAGGACGATCAATTAAACGGTTGCCTTCGTATCTACACCCAAGACCACTCAGCCATGATTTTTTATAAGGAAGGCAATCCGCTCGGCTTTTTCCATGACGGTTCCAGCGACATTGAAACGTCATCTTCAGAATCTCAAAAGATAGCCGGATTACCCGGCGCCAAAATAGACCTTTTCACCACTCAGAGTGTGGAAGAAATCATGGGGATCAACCTTCTGGAAGTCACCAATATTCAGAAAATCTGGGACAATTCAGTCGCGATCAACCAATCGGAACTTGAAAAAACAAGCAAGGACCGGCAAGAACGAGACACTAAACTGGTCTCGGTCAGACTTTACGAACTTGAAGAACAAGTCAAGGTCATAGTCGGCGAATATGTAGGCAGAGTCGGAAGAGGAATAGTTGACAAGGAACTGTCCGAAAATGGCGGTAATTCATGCCTGATAGATGATGCTGGCTTTGTCAAGTTTCTGAATGGTGTGGAACGGGCCGCCAAACTGCTAATCAGTGGCACTAATATCAAGCTAATGGTGGAAAAGCTGAATCTGGCCATCACTGACGCAAAATCTGGATTTTAATTTAGGCACGCATCGGAGGATATATGGAAAAGTTTATTGAACTTATTACCCAGATGAACTCGTTTGATCTTATTCAAGTAATATTCTGGGGACTGGCAGGCGCGATAAGTTTTTACTTCAGTATCGGCAACGCAAGGGTCTGGACCAGCATATCGATAGGGTTTTTCCTCATCTTTCTGAGCCAGGCATACGGCATCAATCCCTGGGGTCATTACCAGAAACTGACCGCCTTCCACTATATCGTGGGCACCGTGGCAATCATGATGATAACCCACGGTTTTCTTGAGTATTACGTATTTTGTCGGACTTTTGAAATATCCGGCAACAAACTCGTCGTTTACATGAGTACGCTCGGGATCCTCGCCGCATCCGCCGGTTTTCTAATCATAAACCCGACTCCAAGCCCGAACACGATCAGAAACATTAGAATGGTCGAGAACGCTATCTGGGTTTTTCTCTGCGTTATGAACATGGAGCTGGTCAGAAAAATCTACCTGGCCATCAAAGGTTCTGATATTTCGAAAGGCTTTATAGCTTTCGGCCTGGTTTTTTTATTGATTTTCCTCTGGAGAGGTTCCGAGCTGTACCTCCAGGTCTTTCAATGGGACCGCGACTGGCAGGACATCTTGACACTCATGACGGACGAAGTTTCAGATATTGATCAATATATGGGAAGGGTCGAGTTCTCGAGGGAAGTACGACGGTATGCCGGCCTGCTATCAGGCGTTTCTGTAGGAGCCACATTCTCCTATATCTACCGTCTGTTGAAATAGAAAAAATCGGAAACTACTGCGCAAAGGAGCGGAAATGCATTCACAGCTAAAGTTTTTGCCTGTTCTTACAGCATTACTGTTTGCTGTTTCGCTGTCCGGATGCGGAGAAAAGAGTGTCACGGCACCTGCCGCCACTTCAAAACTGGAAGAATCACAAGCCTGCATCGGTTGTCACGGCGGGATTACCTCTACCGCAAAATCTTCCGGAAAGGTGACAGCCGACTCTTACGGCAACGAGTGGCTGCGCTCCGGCCACAACACGAAAAACGGAGCAAGCTGCAAAGATTGCCACGAGCCCCATACAAATCACCCGGATCCTGGCAACTGCAACCTGTGCCATGGCAACTACCCGGCATCCGGATCATCCGCGATAAAAAACCCTGATATTGCCGGAAAGTGCGCCAAATGCCATACAGTTAAAGGTGGCTTCAGCATTTCAAGCTTCAACGGCATCCTGAAAAACAGTCAGTCAGTCCATTTCAACAACCAGACCGGAGCAGGTTACCCGGCCTCTTTTGTAACTTCCACGACAACCGGCTCATGCCGCACTTGTCACAATCCTCACGACACTGCGACAAACATTGCAACTCTGCGGGCCTGGTCACGGTCCGGGCACGGCGATACTACCGCCGCTCCCTGGACAACCTATGACTTCAAATCACGCAGCGGTGATTGCAACCGCTGCCACACAACTACCGGCTTTTTAAAATACATCACCGATAATAATGACAGCGCTGCCTGGGGTATTGCTTCCGACAAAACCAAAGAAGTTTTGATGTGCAGCGCTTGCCACCTTAATTACAGTTACGCAGTCAGAACTACCGGACCGGTGACGGCTAACTATGCCGGTGGAGTGTCAATCTATCCTGATGCCGGAACATCCAATCTATGCCTTAACTGTCATGTCGGCCGCACCAGCGGTGCCACTATAATGAATGTCCAGCGCAATTATACCAGTGCAGCCTTCGTAAATTCGCACTACCTGACAGCAGGAGGCACCCTGTTCGGAAAAATCGGGTATGAATTTACAGGCCGTGAATATACCGATCCAAGCTTTTACGCCCACAGGTTCATCGGCACAGCCGATAGCCGCGGCAATGCTGCTGTCGCTGCCGGCAGCGGTCCATGTGTCGGATGCCACATGGCTAACAAGACCCAGCCTGGGGAAAAGCACACTTTCAAACCATACATCGTATCAGGAATCAAACTCTCCCCGACATGCGAAACCGCCGCATGCCACGGTTCAACCTCCTCCACGCCGACACCGCGCGACCAGGATTGGCTCAAGAACACCTGGCAACTCCAGTACCAGGACGCCCTGGCAGCACTCAAATATATTCTGGCGAACAACAGTTACCGCAAACTATTCTTCATCACTTCAAACCCCTATTTCACAAATAAAAAATGGCATTCAGTGGGGGGGGCGGTTTCGGATATAACGGTTTCGGGTATGAACAACATGGGTGCTGCCTTTAACTATAACCTTCTTATTCATGACAAGGGGGGTGTCGCTCATAACCGCTACTATACCCGTCGCCTGCTATATGACTCAATCGACTGGCTGGACGACAATTTGATGAATAATTCGGTGGGAAACACTTTGAATTCGCTGCCAGGCAGTGGCGACACCGCATTTAAGGCAAATGCCATTACTTATCTTATCAACCCGGATACAACTGTAAATGGCACAGAACGCTATTAATGTTTAGACCTTTCTGGAGGGAGGTTTGTATGCATCCATCGAAAAACAAAATATCGTTCGGCACCGTTTTTTCCATATTTATTCTGCTTGTTTTGGCATCCAATAATGCAGAGGCCATCCCGGCCTTCACCCGTGCCAATAAGGTCGAATGCAGTACATGCCATACCATCTACCCGGAATTGAATGAATATGGCGAAGCTTTCCTGAAAAACTCCTACGTATATTTTGGCAAGGGAACCAAAAACAGCAAATCCAAGGGAGTAGATCCGGCACCACCCCCGTCAAAAAGTGCAGATCCAGAAACAATACAGCCTGGAAACAAACATACCAAAATAAAAGGTTCCGGTGATGCAGATACACTGGACAAACTGAGAGGTGGGGCAATGCTGCCGGTTGATGACGCCGTGACGGCAACACCGGCTCCACCGGCCACAGAGCCTAAAGTCGAAAAGCTGCCAGCTGCCTCCAAAGTGGAAACAAAACCGGAAGGAATCATGTTATCGGCAATTCCGGATCAGCTTCCGATCTCATTTACAGCAACCCTTCACGGGACCTATAACAGCAATGCAGTCAATGAGTTCGACTTTTCATCCCGTGCACTCAAACTTAATGCCGGTGGAAATTTTGCCGAAAAGGCCGGATTTTTTGGGAACTATGTAGTCTACACAGAAAATGTTGCAAATATCACCAACACCAGCCAGACCCCAACAAATATGACCGGCAAAAATGATATCGGAGAGCTTTTCCTGATCTGGCGTCACGCACTTGGCACTCCGATAAATCTGAAGGTCGGGCGCCTGCAACCCAAACTCGGCCTCTGGAAATCCAACAACAAGCTGGCGGTCACGAATTCCTTTGCACCATATGCATACACTGTTGGCAGCAAATCCGTCTTCAGGCTGGAGCAGCCGCAGGACGCCCTCGAAGCCAATGCGGTTTTGGCCAATCGCCTTTTCGTGGCAGGCGGAGTCGTCAACCGCAAACATCAGAATACAAAAGAAGGTTACGGCCATGTCTCATACAAATTCGGTGGTGCTGACTTCGTTGCAAATGAACCGGACATTGACCTTAACAAAGAGGAAAGCATCTTCGACTTTTTATCGGTAACAGTTGGCGGCTATGGTTATTTTGGGACAAACGGCGAACCCAATACCACGGCAGGCTCAGCCCCTACGCAAAACAAGTTCTTCCGTACCGGCCTGGATCTGGATATTCTTTACAAATTATTCAGAATACGTTTAGCCGGTGTTGTGGGGCGAGATGACAACCCGGAACTGACCGCGGTAAAAGTGGCGACCAGATCGTATGTCGCAGCGGTTGAAGGAGAATACAGTTTTCTGCAAAACCTGATCGGTGCGGTAAGATTTGAGTATCAGGATGACGGCCGCGGTTATGTGCGCCGTTATATCCCGACCCTGGGATACACTCCATTGCAGAATGTGAAGGTCGCTATGGAATACAAGCACGAGATTGCAACATCATACAAATCATCACCAACCACTGTATCTCAGGATTTTGTAAACCGCATAGGCACGCTTGGAGTAACTTTCAGTTTCTAATTTATTAATTTTACGGATCAAGCACCATTAACTGCAATTATTCCAACATCACGATTAAGCTTTAAGGAGTTGCCATGAAACGACTATTACTGCTGACAGCACTGATAACCCTGGCCACCTTCTCCCTGGCAGATGCCCGCGTCAAAGTCAAGGGACGCGGAGACAAAATGAACTTTGATTTTGATAGCGTTGATGCCAGTCACAGGCCGTCAATGGAGCTTATGACCAGAAAGTGCAGCAAATGCCATACGATGGAGCGCACCGTCATTGCTATCCAAACCGGTCGCGCCCCGATTACCGGCCAGCCGTTCGACCGACAGGCCATCAAGGCCTACGGGATCAAAATGCTGCGAAAACCAAATTCGGATATGAACAAGCGGGAAATCAGAGAAGTTGTTATTTTGCTAAACTACCTGCTTGAAGAAAATAGCAAATAATCTCTTTAATTGGCATTTATGACAAAGGGCAACCAGCTGGGCGGGTTGCTCTTTGCTTAGGTATATAAAGTTGTTTTATTGAATATATTTCGGTTAAAAAAAAGCACCCGCAGCAAAAGCTGTAGGTGCTTGTTAATTACTGGTCGGTGAGACTGGAATCGAACCAGCGACCCCCTGCTCCCAAGGCAGGTGCGCTACCAGGCTGCGCTACTCACCGACGAAAGACAAGTTTTATAGCACACGGAAATCTGCTTTGGCAAGACTTTATTTACCTGCCTGACATTTCTTTTTCAACGGACTCACGCCACTCACTAACCATGCCTTCATAATTCAGGTTATAGTCCTTTAGCGACTGGGTAATAGCCTGATCTATGCTGACTCCGCCACCCAGTGCGGCAAGAATCTGGGTCACTCTATGCCAGCCATAGTTAGTCACCATGTAGTTAACCAGAGCGTAACTCTGCTGATAGGCCAAGGCGGCGTCAGCAGTTGAAAGAGAGCTGAAACTGCTCTCCAGCCTCCTGAAATCGCTGAATGTTTTTCGACGGGCTGCTTTACCGAATTCGGGCATGGGACGATTATACTGCATGCGGCCAAACATCTCGGCAATTCCCTCGTTCAGCCAGAGTGGACAGTTACCGCGAGTAAGATCGAAAATAACCACATGGGCATATTCATGGAACAGAACGCCCCTTATGGCTGGTGTGACCTCATTCATGGCACCAAAGGGAAGCCTGATCTTGCCATCGTAATAACCGCCAGCCCAATCGGGAGAATCAGTAACGGCTTTGAAATCATCCCGCTTGTAGATGCCGACCGGCACTCGAGCCTCGGGGAAATGCCCAAGCTCGGCGCCAACCAGATTGGCAGCGTTTTCCAGTACTTCAAGGATTGCCATTGCAAAGCCGTTTTCGACACCTTGGTCATAGGAAAGGTCGAAGCGCGAGCTGTGACCACGGTCCATTCCGGATTCAACTGCTGTCTCCTTGCGGGTTTTGGCAAGCAGATCAACAATCTCCTTACGGCCGGGAGAAAGCTTCAGGGACGCTTCCCATAACTCCGTAGCCAGCGTGCGGTTTTCGGTCTCATACTCAACAAGTCCAAGATAATAGAGTACTTCCACCGAATCTTCTTTTAGAGCGCGAGCACGCGTTAATTCATACCGTGCTACATCGTATTTTTTCAGATGGTAATTGCTTATGCCGCGCAAGAGTACATAAGTTGGTTCTTCCGGATACAATTCCATCGCTTTTACAAAGTTTTCGTCGGCCTGTTCATATTTTTTCTGCTTGTAAAAATTATGGCCGTAAGCAGCGTAAGCTTCGGCCAGATTGCGCTTGAAGGTTTCATTAAGCGGATAAAAGAGGTAAGCCCGGCGCAGATTTTCGATGCCTTTCTCGTATTCACCCCGCAGCATCAATTCACGGCCATAACCACTATGGATGACCGGATCATTGTCGATAGGCTCGGCATACACTGCCACCGCATAAAAGCAGACAAAGGCCAGCAACAGGGTCAGATACCTGCGCATCCTGTTAACCGCCCCAGCCTGGCACATTAGCAAACTGCAGCCGCAAACGTTCATCGGGATTTTGAAGATAGAATTCTTCTTCGGAAAAAGAGAAGTGATAGTTATTCAGATATGAGAGCAGGATTGCTGCTGCATTATTCAGTCTTTGCATGGCTTCGGAAGAGTGTTCTCCCTGCAAGTCGGGGTGGCAGCTTTTGATCAGATCACGATGTCGTCGCTTGACCTGGGCCAGTGTCAACGTATCTCTTTCGGACCAGCCAAAAACGGCCAGAGCCCCTTTCAGCTCTTCAAATGTCACGACTGCGCTAGAAAGGCACGAATTGAAGCGGCGATTCCAGCGGTATCAAGTCCCAGCATGGCGCGTAGTTCATCCTGTTCTGCCTGTGGAATGTAACTGTCAGGATATCCAAGCCGCAGTACCCGCACACCAGACAAGCCATGCTCCTCAAGCAGTTCCAGAACGGCAGTACCAAAACCACCCTGCAGAACATTTTCTTCAACTGTTATCAAGCAGCCGTGTTTCTTTGCCAGTTCCAGAATCAGCTCAACATCCAGAGGTTTGACGAAACGTGCATTTACAACCGCCAGAGATATGCCGACTTCGGTTTCCAACGACTGGGCAGCTTCCAGCGCCGGGCGAACCATAGTACCCAGAGCCAGCACTGCCGCTTGTGAACCCTGACGTAACAGTTCGGAACGGCCAATCTGGATCTGTGTCAGTTTTTGGTCCAGTGGCACGCCATAACCGTTGCCGCGCGGGTAGCGTACAGCGGCCGGACCTCCAAGATTGATGGAGGTTGCCAGCATGTGCTGTAGTTCGTTTTCATCTTTGGGAGCCATCAACGTAATATTGGGCAGATGTCGCAGGTAAGATATATCAAAAGCACCGTGATGGGTCGGTCCGTCGCTGCCGACTACGCCGCCACGATCAAGCGCAAACGTAACCGGAAGGTTTTGCAGGCAGACGTCATGGAATACCTGGTCATAAGCACGTTGCAGAAAACTTGAGTAAACAGCGAATACCGGTCGATAACCTTCGGCGGCCAAACCGGCGGCAAATGTGACGGCGTGTTGTTCGGCAATCCCCACGTCAAAGAAACGCTCCGGAAAATCTTTGGCAAATCCGCTCAACCCTGTACCGTCCGGCATTGCGGCAGTAATGGCAGCAATACGCTCATCTTCGGCTGCCAGCTTACAAAGCGCCGAGCCGAATACGGCCGTGTAGGAGGCTGCGCCCCCCTTCCCCTTCAGGACTTTACCGCTTTTTATATCAAATGGCCCGACCCCGTGAAACAGCGACGGGTTATCCTCGGCCGGTTGATACCCTTTCCCTTTTTTTGTCAGGACATGAATCAGTACCGCGTCGTCAAACCTCTTCACGTTTTCAAGAGTTTCAATCAGATTGGGGAGATCATGGCCGTCAATCGGGCCGATGTAGTCAAAACCGAAAGCTTCGAATAACATGCCGGGCGTCAGAAAACCTTTGAAGGATTCTTCCAGTTTGCGAGCCACCTGCAAAACACTATTGCCCATATCCAGGCGTTTCAGAAAGGACTCCGTATTCTTTTTAAAACGCAGGACGAATTCACTGGAAGCCGTGCGAGAAAGAAAATTGGAAATGGCGCCAACGTTCTCGGCAATCGACATTTCATTGTCATTCAGAATGACGATCAAATCCTTGTTCAAATGCCCGGCGTGGTTGATTCCTTCGTAGGCAACTCCGCCTGTCATCGAACCATCACCGATTACCGCTATGACCTTGTTGTTGCGACCGGCCAGGTCGCGAGCCGCTGCAAAGCCGGTGGCAGCCGATATCGAAGTGGAAGAATGGCCGGCATCAAAGGAGTCGTGGGATGATTCATGCCGCTTGGGAAATCCGCTGATGCCGTTTGCCGTGCGCAAAGTGCTGAAACTGTCACGGCGACCGGTCAGTATTTTATGGGCATAAGCCTGGTGCCCCACATCCCAGATGATCTTGTCGGCTGGAGTCTGAAACACACGATGCATTGCAATCGTCAGCTCAACCACGCCCAGACCGGGTGCCAAATGACCGCCGTTCTTCGAGCAGGTTGCAATGATCAGCTGACGCAACTCCTCCGCAACTTCCGTAAGCTGGTAAGCGGGAAGTTGCCTAAGATCGTCTGGTGAATTTATGGTTTCAAGTATGGACATGAAAAAACCTTTTCCTTCAATATGCATCAACGGATCGCAATAATTACAGCGAAGTTGATCGTTCTGTCATTTAGTTTGTTTCTGCCTTAGTTTTTGCGCTTCACAATGTAAGCGGCGATTTCACGCAAAGGATCGGCCTCGCCTGCAAAAACATCCAACGCCCGCATGGCCTCATCCATCATGGCCTGAGCCTCCACCTTGGCCGCAGCCAACCCCATCACAGCCGGATAGGTTGCCTTGCCGCGAGCCACATCACTGCCGGCGTCCTTGCCGATCTCTTCAGTTGTACCCTCAATATCCAGGATGTCATCGGCAATCTGGAAAGCCAGTCCGGCAGCTTCGCCGTAGCGGGTAATGGCGGCCAGCTTCTGTTCATCCGCACCACCCAGAAGAGCCCCGGCCACTACAGAAGCTTTGATCAGGGCACCGGTTTTGTGGGTATGGATATACTGTACCGTCGGCAGATCGATATCCGACTTCCCCTCGCTCTCCATATCCACCACCTGACCTCCAACCATGCCGCAGGAGCCGGCACAATTGGCGATTTCATGAATCACAGCCAATCGTGCAACCGGATCGCAACCGGCTGCGAATGCCGGATTGCTGATCAGCCTGAAGGCCTCGGTCAACAGCGCATCACCGGCCAGAATGGCGATAGCTTCGCCGAATACTTTGTGGTTGGTAGGGTTGCCACGACGAAAGTCATCATCATCCATGGCCGGCAAATCATCGTGAATCAATGAATAAGTGTGGATCATCTCCATGGCACAAGCCGCCGGAATGGCACGTTCGGTGTCGCCTCCCACCGCCTGGCAGGCGGCCAGCATCAGAATCGGTCGCACCCGCTTGCCACCGGCAAAAACTGAGTAGCGCATCGACTTATGCAGACTGTGAGGCAGTATGGTTTCTTTTGGTAAAAAATGGTCCAGCGCCGCATCTACACGGGCACATTGCTCTTTAAGATATGATTTAAGATCCATCAACGATTACCTTTCAGTTTTCTTCGGATTCAAACGGCTCCCGCTTCAGGGAACCGTCTTTTTGTTTAAGCAGGATATCGACCCGTCGCTCCGCCTCATCCAGCTTGGCAGAGCAGAAAGCAGAATGTTTCACCCCTTCTTCGAAAGCCTTAAGCGAATCTTCAAGGGATAACGAGCCTCCCTCCAACCGCTTGACAATATCTTCCAGCTTCTTCAGTGATGTTTCAAATTTATCAGTTGCCATAATATCCAGACCCTCAAAAGAGTTTATTATACAGATATGCCGTTTGGCGTCAAGTTTTGGCGGTTTCCAGGGACTCTATCCGGCAATTGGCTCTGCCATGATGCAAAGTCACCAGCAACGACTCCCCAACACACAACTCGGCTGCATCAGTCACCACCCGTCCGTTGTCTGCCCTGGAGGCTATGGCATAGCCGCGGGCAAGAGTTTTTAGCGGCGACAGCACTTCAAGACGGGCGGCGTTATCCACAAAGCTCTGTTTATCCTGATCAATCCTGCGCTTGATCAGGCTTTCTGCCTGTGCCGAAAGCAGCCCTACCCTCTGCCCTAAAGATTTGATCCGGCTGGCAGGATTGAGATACTGCAAACTGTTTTCCAGATTATTATAATGTTCCTGACGACGCTTGACGCTGTTGGACAGAGCCATATCAAGACGATCGTTCAGGTCATCCATGCGCTGTGCCAGATGCCCCAAAAGGGTTCTCGGATCATGCAGGGCCCGGCGCAAGGCAACCACAGCAGCATCCAGAGTAGCCAGCCGGCTCTCGACCAACCTTGTCAGCTGCCGGGAAAGAGCCTCGACCTTGCCGCGCAACTCATCAGCGGTAGCAATGACCATCTCTGCCGCAGCAGAGGGAGTCGGTGCACGCAGGTCGGCTGCGAAGTCACAGATACTCCAGTCAGTTTCATGACCGACTGCCGATATGATCGGAATTTTTGAGCGATATACGGCGCGCGCCACAACTTCTTCATTAAAAGCCCACAAATCTTCGAGCGAGCCGCCGCCTCGCCCGACTATCAGCACATCCACTTCCGCCATCCGGTTCATATCGTCAATGGCCCTGGCAATCTCCAACGCCGAACCTTCACCCTGCACCCGGACCGGATAAAGCTGCACTTCAAGTGAAGCAAAGCGGCGTTTGAGGACATTCAAAATATCATGGATTGCAGCGCCGGTAGGCGAAGTGACGACTCCCACCCTGTGCGGGAAACGAGGCAAGTCGCGCTTGTGTTCCTCGGCAAACAAACCTTCGCCGGCCAGCTTTTCCTTGAGCTGAACAAAAGCGGTCTGCAATGCGCCAACGCCAGCCGGTTCCATATATTCACAAATCAGCTGATACTCGCCGCGCTGGTCGTAAACCGAGATATGGCCCCTGACAATCAGCGCCATTCCGTCAGCCGGACGAAACTTCAGGTTTTTGACGGAACTTTTAAACATGACACAGCGCAACTGGGCCCCGCTGTCCTTGAGGGTAAAGTAGCAATGGCCGGAGGAAGGCAACGAAAGATTGGAAACCTCGCCCTGTACCCAGAGCTGCTCGAAGTTTTCTTCCAGCACGCCGCGCAAGAGAGAGGTCAGACGGCTGACCGTCAGAATTGTTTTTTCGGAGAAGATATCCATCAGATCAGTGTGTTATGTTAATTATGGGCATGGACAACAGGCGTCGCCCCAAATCAATAATCTCCAGACGAACCGCCGCCGTCAAAACCGCCGCCGCCACCTGAGAAGCTGTCGCCACCAAAAGATCCGCCGCCGCTGAATCCTCCACCACCAAAGCCGCCGCCGTAAAAACCACCGCCACCGCCACCGCCACCGCCTCCACCTAACAGAGATGATACCAGAATACTGAGGATAAAACCTCCCACCAGTCCGGCCCCGGCCAATAGAAGCAGGGTCAGCAGTCCCATGCCTGGAAAAACCGATGCAGCGGCCAGCGGCAGGCCAACAGCTCCGGCGGCGCTGCCCAGAAATCGTGAAAACAACCCCAGGACTGCGGCAGCTACGACAACAACCATAAATATTTTTGGAATCGAGGGATACTGGTGTGATGAATATTTGCCAGTCGGCTGTCCACCACCCTTGAACTCACCCTTTGTGGCAGCAATAATGGCATCCACGCCCACGCTTATACCCTGGTCGAAGTTATTCGACTTCAGATATGGCCGCATCGTATCCCGGATAATCCTGGAAGCGGTAATATCCGGAAGCACCCCCTGCAGCCCCATGCCAACCTCAATCCGGACCTTGCGCTCGGTCTGGGCCAGAATCAGCAGCACACCGTTGTCCTTCCCTGCCTGACCGAGCTTCCAGGCTTCGACCACCCGGATTGCAAACGATTCTATGTCATCTCCTTCCAGAGATGGCACGGTCAGTATGACAACCTGATTGGAAGTCTCGCGCTCAAAAGCGGCCAGCTTTTGAGTCAGACTCTGCCGGGCCTCCGGCGACAGCAGTCCGGCCAGATCGTTGACCCGCCCTGACAGCTGCGGGACATCAAGCGCCAGCAGCTGGAGAGGCAAGAGAATCAACGATATGAGCAGGACAATTAGTTTCATATTCACTCAGATCAGAACTTCACCTTGGGTGCGACCTTGGCGCCTTCCTCGGCCTTGAAGGCCTCTTTGCGCTGCAGATGCAGCATCAGCGAGTTAGTCAGGGAATTGGGGAAAGTGCGGATGCTGGTGTTAAAAACCTGCACCGACTTGTTATAACGCTCGCGGGCCACATTGATGCGGTTCTCGGTCCCTTCCAACTGCTTTTGCAGATCCATGAAATTCTGGTTGGCCTTCAGATCCGGGTACTTTTCAACCACCACCATCAGACGCGACAAGGCGCCGGAAAGTTCACCCTGCGCCTGCTGGAACTTGTTCAAGCTGTCAGGGTTATTGAGCACATCCTTGCTGACCTGCATAGAACCGACCTTGGCCCTGGCCTCGGTGACCGCCTTGAGCGTATCGGCTTCATGCTTGGCGTAGCCCTTGACAACCTCGACCAGGTTGGGGATCAGGTCTGCCCGTCTCTGGTAGGAAGATTCGACGTTGCCCCAGGCAGCTATAACAGCTTCTTCATTGGCCTGCATCGTGTTGTAGCCGCAGCCGGACAGCAGGGCCAGCATAGTAACAACTGAAAGTGTGGTCAGAAAACGCTTCATGATTTTTCCTCCTGATTATTTGTAGTGTACTGAGCGAAGTTTAAGAGAGACAATCGTTTCTTCCATAGTAGACCTTCATGCCGGTCAGCAGGATATTGCAGGCCAGCGGGATTATATTGGCAACTATCAGCGGCAGGTCGCTTATAAGGATACCGTAAATCATCCAAAGAGCAACACCCACTGACAACAGAATCGGCTGCCAGATTGAGATATCACGGACATGGCGGGTTTTCAGGGTTTTGACAACCTGGGGAATGGCCGCCAGACTGGTGAGCGTACCAGCCACAAAGCCGATGGTGGCTGGGGTCACGATCTTTTCCTTCCGTCAAAACCGGAACTGGCCCAGTCGATCTGGGTCAGCATGCCGCGCAGAACGGTTACTTCACGACTGTCCAGGTCTGCCCTGAAAAATATCCGTCGCAGCGAACGCATGATATGATCCGGGTTCTGCTCATTCAGAAAACCGATCTTGTCCAGGCTGGAACGCAAATGAGTAAAAAGCGTTTCCATCTCCCTGGAATCAGCCAGATCTAGCGGTCGCCCACCACCTGGGGATTCTCCGGCCTTGCCCAATTCATAACAGAACAGGAGCACCGACTGGGCCAGATTCAGCGAACCGTATTCGGGCGAAGTCGGAATGGTGGCATGCCAGCGGCAAAGTGAAAGTTCCTCCGTCGTCAATCCATTGTCTTCGCGTCCGAAAACCAGCGCCGCCCTGCAATCGGCGGTCGCCGACTCCCTGAAGCGGGCAGCCACCTCCGGTGGATCCAGAATTTCCTGGCGATACTTGCCATGCCGACGGGTGGTACCGACCGACAGGGTGCAATCAGCCAGAGCCGAAGCCAGGTCGGGATAGATCTGAGCCGCCTCAAGAACATCCTTGGCGGCAACCGCAAATTTGAGAGCTTCGGGGTGAAAACGATCGCACCCCTTTACAATGCGCAGTTGCGTAAAGCCCATGTTTTTCATTGCCCGGCAGGCCATGCCGATATTTCCGGGTGATTGAGGTTCTACTAGAACAATGCAGATATCGGTGTTCAAGATGGTATCCTTCGTGAGTCGCGGATTGCACGTATGCGGGCCAGACGGTCCCTGACCGGTTTTTTGAGTTTCCAGACGTGATAAACGTGTACGCACCAGATCGATGCGATGATGCCAAGCAACCCCAGCGCCAGATAGTGCTCATAGTTGCTGACATTATCCAGCAGGAGCGAGGCGCTTTTGCCGAACAGATACCCCCCCAGAGCAAACACCAGAGCCCAGGAAAGTGCGCTGACCAGATTTATCCAGAGAAAAGTGCGGGGAGTAAGCTTGGTGATACCCAGGATTATGGGTAGTACGATTCTGAAACCATAGGTATATCGGGAGATAAACGCCACAAAAATGCCATATTTTTCAATCAACCTCAATGCTTCTCTAAATTTGCGTGCGATCGAGTGAAAGCGTTTGAGCAGTTCCCTCCCCTTCCAGCGACCCAGATAAAAATAACACTGGTCGCCAAGAAATGATCCAGCCCAAGCGGTCAAAACCACGCCGATAATATCCAGATATCCCTGAAAAGCCAAAAATCCTGCCATCAGCAGGATTGCTTCCCCCTCCAGAAAAGTCCCCAAAAAGAGAACCCAGTACCCGTGAAGTTCCAGGTATTCCCTGAGGATCTGATGAAATTGCACGATCAACTCCCGGAGCCGGTTATTTTAGGATGCCAGTCTACCGGTAATTTCTGACTTCATCAATTCGATCATCTCGTCAATACGGGCATGGCTGTCAACCTCCCTGGCATCGGACGCTACCTGTGAAAGGAAATTGGCCATTTTGCCACTATCCAGCAAAAGAGAAGAGCCTCCCCCATCCTTTAAGCGCCTTTCTACGATTTCACGCCCGGCTTTCGACAGATATGCACTCCCCAACTCAAGCAGATCGTCCACCAGTTCTGCCAACTTCCCATCGTCCGGCGCCACTCCGTCAGCTTCCATGGGCAGCCGTTCTTTCCGGCGCAACGAAGTGCTTCGAAGCTGTGCAGCTTCCCATAGTTTGTGAATATTAACCATTTGGAGCAGATCATAGTTTAGCAGTTCTTCCATCGGCTTGGTTGTGCAGACATCGATTTTAGCACCGGGAAGAGCCGCAACTTTCCGTGATTCATCGGGCAGTGATTCTATGGAAAGAGCGCCATCATGATAAAAGCCGATTGGCAAACCGTTCTTGTAGAACATCATGGCATAGCGTTCCGGAGTATAAAAATGTACTACTCCATTGAGTTCTTGAGCTTTCAGGCGAGCCAGAATCCCCTTGATGTCCACCTGGCGCACATCGTCCCCCTTGAACAGTCTCACCCCGACCACCAGCGCGTGCGCACACATGGCAAGATCCGAAGTCATACGATATACGTTGATCTCGCCACCGGCGCTGAACACCTTGTCAAACAGGTACACAATGGCTTCAAAGCCGGTTTTTTCCCGGCCAGGTTCACTGCTGACAGCACACAGAAGCTTTCCACTGGAAAAGATGCAATAAGCTTCAAAGCCGGAAACAGAATAATTCAGGTATCCGGTAAAACCGCCTTTGCTAAGCTTTTCAAGTACGTCTGGAATGACAATTTTCGTGACAGATATTTTTTCGTAGAGAGGGTTAGCTTTTGGCAGGAAATGCATTTCCTCAGCCTCCGGTGTAATTGCGTGTAACTGCTGCAGGTTGGACTAGATAAACCAACCGAAAGCCGATTATTAAAACTGAAATACCGTAAAGTATTTTGGCAATCATGTCAAAGCAAAATGGAACAATGCAACATGCCAATTATACTAGCATTACGGGCATTATAAGCTTGACAAGCACCACCCGTTAAAGTAGCTTTTGACGGGTTTAGCCGTTTGTATCTGATTACTTTTAACAGGCTGTTTTCCAAACGAGAGTCTCCATGGCTGTAAGTTCTAAAAAAGACAAACTTGTTGAAGAAGCCCAGAAGCACGTACTGCGCGGTCAGCTCGACAAAGCTGTCAAGCTCTACGAGCAGATTATGGCTATGGACCCATCTTCGGTAAATCTGAGGCAAAAATTCGCCGAACTTCTGGTCAAGAGCGGCCGGATGGATGACGCCCGCATCGAGTTTGAAACCATTGGCAAGTACTTTTCCAAGAACGGATTTTTCCTCAAAGCCATCGCAGTTTACAAACAACTTCAAAAGCTCTTCCCGGCTGATTTTCTGATATCACTCACCTTGGCCGAACTAAACGAGAAACATGGCCTGACAACCAATGCCCTTTCGGAATACAAACTGGTTTTCGATTATTACGAGCGATCAGGCAATAATGCCGAAGCTCTCAAGATACTCGACAGGATGCAGACCATTGACCCGGGCAATGTTCCGATAAAGATCAAGCTAGCCGAGGACTACTTTAAAAACGACAAAAAGAAGGACGCTTACGCCCTGTTCTGCAAGGCGGCCGCTATCCTGCTGGAGCGTAGCGACACCGCAACTGCCGGCAAACTCAACACTCGCGTACAACAGCTTTTTCCCGAAAAAACGGATTTTTTACTGGAAATTTTTACCGAACAGATTGCCAGCGGCAATGCAGCAAACGCCGTAAACGGACTGCAGGGGTGTCTGCGAACCAATCCAAACGACAAACGTGCTTGGGATTTGATCGTTGAAGCCTACAAAAAGCTGGACCAACCGCATAAAGTCCGGGTTGCATACCAACATTACCTAAAGTTTTTCCCTAATGACCCGGCTCCTCTTATCGGCACAATTCACTGCCAGATCGAGGACGGCAACATACCGACTTCACTTGAACTGCTTGACCGCTACGAAACGCTTTTGCTGTCAGCAGGCTGTCTGACCGAGCTGGAGATGCTGTACCAGGCTCTTAGCAAAATTGATCCGATAAATGTCAAAATAATAGAAGGAATGACCAGAGTAGCCAAAGCGGGCAACAAGGAGAGCGATGTTGCCGCACTGACCTCCAAGCTGGAATTACTGCAGGATGTTGCCGGGGAAAACCGGAAAAACACGGACGCACTCGAACCGCCCCCCGCTTTAGCCAATACGATCGAAGGTTTTTTTTCCAATGAACCTGCAGCCCCTTCATTTGCCACTATTGATGATGAAATCAACCAAACGGCCGAGTTCGAAGTTGAATTGTTCAACGAAACACTCTCCGAACCGGAAAGTTTTGAAGCTGATCTAAATCCATTATCTGAAGATGACATCGAAATTGAAATAGAACTTGATCTTGACGAAGATTCCGACCTCAACCAACTTGCAGCAATAACCACCCATGAAACGGTCACTGACAGCTGGCTGGACTCTGTGGGGGGGCTGTTCGATAACATTGAAACGTCTCCCAGCGGTGTGCGCTTTGGGAGCGAAGTGGAAAACTCGGATGCCCAGTCCCATTTTGATCTGGGAATGGCCTTCAAAGAGATGGGATTGTACGACGAGGCGATCAACGAGTTTCGCCGGGCCTCTGCGGATAATTCTCGGCGGGTAGGATGCTTGATCATGCAGGGTGCTTGCCTGCGCGAAAGAGGCGAATATGACACCGCCGTCAACATGCTGAAGACGTTGTTAAACCCGGGCTTGAGCCAGGAGGATTCAATCTCCGTCAAGTATGAGCTTGCCTTGGCGTATGAATCCACCGGACAAACGGGTCAAGCCACACTGTTGCTAAACGAAATAGTTGCCGATAACCCCGGGTTCCGGGATGTCAGTTCACGCCTGGTGGCCGCGAATCTTGAGAGCTCCCTTGATTTTTCCGATGAAGATCTGAAGGACTTTGATTTATAACTGCCTGAGCCTGCCCCGCCCGCAAAAAGTCAGAACTTCACTAACAACCATTCCAATGATTGATATTTTCATTTTGCGGTTCTAAATAACTGCAATGGGGCGGTAATTTTAAGTGGCGCCGTAAAAACGTCGCGACCGTAACTAGCCGGAAGCGGCGGCAGTGGCGCAGCATTATCGATGGATTCCAGCAAGACGCGGTCAGCCTCGGGAGAACCGGTACTTCTGCTGATCTGCCTGCCAACAAGGGTTCCATTGTTCAGAATCGCTACCACCGCGACCCCTTCCTGCCGAACAGGCTCCGCTATCGTCGCAGCCCGTTCCCACCAGATTTTATTGATCCTTTCGACCAGCACCAGGTAATAGTCTCGCACATCTTCACGCAACGTGGCGCCATCACCCAAGCTGCTTACAAAACCATAAGTCATGCCCAGGCCAAGCGGAGTATTCCCGGCATCGCGGCTGGGTTCTGCTTCCGGCTCCGGATCTGACGTTGCAGCTTCTGATTGCTTTTCAATTTCCGGTTCATGCAGTGACGACGGACGCTCTGACGTTTTCGGCTGTAAATTTTCAGGGCGGGTATTCAACCTGGAAACGGGCAATTCCGGAACAAGATCTCGCATTTCCAGGAAATTTACACCCGAATTACCGGCGGGAGTTGTCCATACGCAGGCGATCAATAGAATCGAAACCAGATGAACTCCAACTGATAACGCCATGCAAAATACAAAGATCGATTTGAGCGGCTTGGAAGCCGTATATCCGTCTGACAATGCGTCTGTTCTCCCGGCTGATTACTCAATTAATACGTGAAATATGCAGGTGATGTGATATAACACATTCGCGCAAATTCCTACATAGTTTCAATCTGTAAATTACATTACGAATACGAACCACGGGAGGGTAGCAAAATGGGAAAGATTGCCTCGGCCATAGCAACAATGGCCATTTCAGCATGTATCTGGTCGTCTGCCCAAGCGGCGGAACTGCTTGACGTAAAACCGGTTGTCTCGGGGAGTGCTGTTTCAATCGAAATTACGGCCGACATTCCAATGACATATACCTATTACAAAGTTCCCGGCCAGGCTCGCGCTGTGATTGACATCGCAGATGCGGATCCCGAAAAAATCGAACCTCTGATTGTAATCAACAAGGGCATGGTATCCAGCATAAGCGTTGACAAAGCCCAGATTGCTGGAATGGTGGTAAGCCGGGTGATATTCAATCTGGTTTCAGCGGCTGATATTGCCGTTACTGCAACTCCTGACCGCAAAACACTGACGGCAACATTCGGCGGGGCAGAGGTAGCAAAACAAATGGTATCCCAGCCTGATGAGAAGCCGGTTCAAGAAGCCAAAACAACAGTTCCTGCGGCACCTGCAGCACAATCGGAGCAGGCTTCGCCAAAGATCGAAGCCGTGCCCGCCGAACAGGCAACAGCAACCTCCACTGGAGCTAAAGAAGAAGACCCGCTGGAACTGAACGAACCGGCAGCAGCGCCAAGTCCGGCGGCACAGACAGCGGCGGAACCCTCCCCCGCCGTTGCGGAAATCCCCGCACAGGCGGCTCCTGTCAGCTCAAAAAAGCTGGAACCGGTTGTGCCGACATCTGCCACTCCGGCCACATTATCTATTCGGAACATTGAAACCGGAGACGGTTTCATCGATATCCAGGCCACCGGTTCCGTCACCGGCTATAAAATCATTACGCTCACAAAGCCCGGACGAATCGCAATTGACATCCCCGGCGCCAAAAGTCTTTTGAAAGCAAGATCCGTATTGATCAACAAGTTTGGAGTGACCAAAGCGAGAATCGGTATCAATCCGGGTTACATCCGGGTCGTATTTGACTCCGACAAAGCCATATTCCCAAAACATACCGTTACAAACAACCACGATTCCCTCAGGATCAACTTCAATTAACGTCACAATCTGCTGAAATTACAGTTCCTAAATCAAACGGCCGACAGTACCAAAGAAAATGGTAAGGTCGGCCGTTTGACATTAAAGACTCTGTTAATTGATTATGGCATCAGAGATTAACTCCCCGCTTGCAATATCAGTTTTCCGTCATAAAGTGTTGCTCGTAAAGATCTTCCAACGCCTGCAAGTGGTGAGATTCCTCCTTATGCAACTGCGCAAACAGCTTACCCATCGGAGCTCCTGCACAACCATCGGAAACCTTTCCATAAAAATCTACCGCCCCTTTTTCAAGGTGGATGGCATAAATCAGCGCCTCTCGAACCCCTGACTGAGGACCAAGCTCCTGCTTTTTAAATACGTAATCCAGACCCATGGTCGGAATAGTCTGTGAAAGCACATCGCTGCCTTCCATACGACCGTCCAGCAGCGCCTTTTCCAGCTGATGCTTGTGGTTGAGTTCATCCAGAGCGTTGTCACGAAGGAGTTCTTTTGCGCCTTTGTTGGTCAGCTGACGAATTGCGGACAGATAAGTGCGAAAACCCTCTTCCTCCATCTTGATTGCCATCTCGACGGCAGCATCAAAGGTATAACAGACTTGGTCACTGCTCATGGTTACGCCTCCTGTTCAATCAACTTGGCTGATATAATAAACACCGGCTCTACCGGAACATCAGAATGCCCATTTTTATTACCGGTCTTGACTTCTCTGATCTTGTCGACCACATCCATGCCATCCAGCACCTGCCCGAATACGCAATATCCGAAACGGTCCTGATGTTTGCCCTGATGGTCAAGAAATGCGTTATCGACAGTGTTGACAAAGAATTGGCTGGTAGCCGAATCAACAACGGCGGTACGAGCCATTGCCAGTGTGCCGCGAGTGTTTTTAAGACCGTTGGCAGCTTCATTCTTGATGGCATACTTGGTTTTTTTCGTTTCCATGTTTTCGTTCATCCCGCCGCCCTGGACCATGAAATCCTTGATAACACGGTGAAATATCAAACCGTCATAATAGCTGTCCTTGACGTACGAAAGGAAGTTTTTGACCGTAATAGGCGCCTTTTCTTTGAAAAGTTCGATTTTAATGTTTCCCATGGAAGTTTCCAGCATAACCTGCGGGTTCTGTTCTGACATTCTAAAGCCTCCAATATTTGATTTGTGCGCAACAAAAATCTGTATACAACTTTGCTTATGTACCATAGTACGAGAAAAATTTAAACTTCATTTTCTAGTGGTTGCCAACAGGCCATTGTTGGTCTAAACTGGTCAGACCAAGCCCACAACGAATTTTCCGGAGAGTCCGTATGAAAAATCTGATTTATTTATGCCTGCTGTTCGCAACTGTCACCTATCCAATAACCGGGTCAGCTGCTACGCTTCCAGGCCACTCTGAAACTTCGCAAGACAGTGTGTCATCTAACACTTCTTCGACCTGGGCAGAGATCGGTTCACCGGCTCCCCTCTTCACCCTTGATGCGGTGGTCAATCAGGAATTTAAAAAAATCAGCCTGGCCGACTATCGCGGCAAATGGGTGGTATTGTTCTTCTACCCAGGTGATTTCACATTTGTTTGCCCGACCGAGATCAGGGGTTTCAACAAATCACTGGCCGAGTTCACCAAACTCAACGCGGCAGTGCTGGCCGCGTCGGTAGACAGCAAATATTCACACATGGCGTGGATTAAAAGCGGCGCACTGGATAAACTCGAATTTCCGCTGCTGTCCGATTTCAGCAAACAGACCGCCAGATCCTATGGGGTGTTGGATGAAGTCCAAAGCAGCGCCCGCAGAGGTCTTTTCATCATAGACCCCAACGGAGTTGTCCAGCATATGCTGATTCATAATGACAAGGTTGGGAGAAGTGTTGAAGAAACCCTGCGTGTATTAAAAGCACTCCAGACGCAGGAGCTCTGTCCGATCAACTGGAAGCCCGGTGACAAGACCATCAAGCATTGAAAGTAAAAAGACAGATGAGCAAAAAAAGGGGCCGTCTCCATGAGACGCGCCCCTTTTTCAATTATCGTCGTCAGACAGCAAAGCCCGGTTACTGAATCCTCAACACGATTTTGCCGAAATGTTTGTCCTCTTCCATCATGCGGTGGGCATCGGCCACCTGATCAATCGTGAAAACCTTTTCGATGATCGGCACAATACTGCGATCGGCAAACTTCGGAATGGCTCGTCGGGTAAACTCGGCCACGATCTCCCCTTTTTCGGGAACCGGACGCGAACGGAGCACGCTGCCAATGATCTGCTGACGCTTGACCATCATCAGCGCCAGGTTAAGTTCTGCCTTGATGCCGCTGATGACACCAATAATTACCAGCCGTCCCTTGTAGCCCAGAGAATTCATGTTGGGAGCCAGATACTTGGCGCCAACATGGTCCAGAATCAGATCGACACCTTTCTTGGCGGTATACTCTTTAACAACTTCAGTGAAATCAGGTGTTTCCTGAAAGTTGATCAGAAAATCAGCGCCGAGCTCCTTGACCCGCTCCATTTTGGCCGCTGACGCGGTTACGATCAGCTTGCTGGCGGGAGTCAGTGCCCGGCACAGCTGGATAGCCGCAGTATTCACGCCACCGCCGCCGCCATGCAGGATAGCGCACTGACCATCCTTGAACTCACCGATCATAAAGACATTCAGGAAAGCGGTAATGTATGATTCACAAACGCAAGCCGCTTCCTCGAAACTCATGCTCTCCGGAATCTTCATCAGATGCGCGGCATAGGCTACGGCAAACTCAGCGTAACCGCCGCCGCCGACCAGTGTCATAACCCGATCGCCGACCTGCCAACCGGTGACGCCAGCACCCAGCTCTTCGATAACTCCGGATACTTCCAGGCCAAGAATGGTGGAATCACCTGGAGGTGGTGGATATTTGCCTTCGCGCTGCACCAGATCCGGGCGGTTGATCGATGTTGCAAACACCTTGACCAAGACCTGCCCCTCAGCCGGAGCCGGTTTTTCCGCCTCACCTATCCTGAGAACCTCCACGCCGCCAAAAGCATCCATCAGAACTGCCTTCATACCATTACCTCCTGATCAAGTTAATATTTTGAAATTCATTTAATACTGCAATTTGCGGGTTTTGAATGTAACGGCTTGATGCTGTTTTGTAAACACAAAATCGTACGCCGCTATCACCTTGATTTACAGCCGCTATTCTGCCATAACAGGCGCATTACATTGGATTTTCAAAGGATCGATATATGAACATCATGGTCACTAACGATGACGGCATTCACGCTCCCGGCATCAGGGCCTTGGCTGCGGCAATGCGGGAACTGGGTCAGGTAACAGTCGTAGCGCCCGACCGCGAGCGCAGCGCAGCCGGGCATTCACTGACACTCCATTCTCCCCTGCGGGTATTTGAACTGCATGAAGGGTGGTATGCCGTTGACGGCACCCCAACCGACTGCGTCAACATGGGCATACACAACCTGTTGCCGAACACGCCTGATCTGGTGGTCTCCGGCATCAACCATGGCCCCAACCTGGGCGACGATGTCACCTACTCAGGAACGGTAGCGGCCGCTATGGAAGCCAACCTGATGGGCATTCCAGCCATAGCCTTCTCTCTGGCAACCTTCAACCACAGCGATAACTTCGGTGATGCGGCCCTGATTGCGCTGCGGGTTGCCAGGCAGGTTATCGCAAACGGCCTGCCGAGCGACACATTCCTGAATGTCAACATACCGGATCGGCCGCTGACGACGATGCTGCCACCCATTATAACGCGCCAGGGAAAGCGGTCATTTGTCGGCAAGATCGTTGACAAGACCGATCCGCGCGGACGCAAATATTTCTGGATCGGCAGTGAAGAACCCAACTTCAATGATGATAACGGCACTGACTTCCACGCCATCAATCGACATCACGTTTCCGTCACCCCGCTTCACCTGGATCTCACCAACCATGAATCGCTGAAACTCCTTTCCAAATGGTCGTTTTGACACAACTGGACATTTCTAAACCCCTCTGTTATAGTTCCGCCCATTTTCGAGGCCAGACATGAACTTTGATATTTCAAGAAAAAAGATGGTGCAGGAACAGATCGTAGCGCGTGGCGTCAGCGACCGGCGAGTGATTGACGCCATGCTGAAAATCCCGCGCCACATCTTTGTCCAGGAAGCATTTGCGATGCAGGCCTACAGTGATTCACCACTTCCAATTGGTGAAAAACAGACTATTTCCCAACCTTACATAGTTGCACTCATGACCGAGCTACTGGCGCTGACCGGCACGGAGAAAGTGTTGGAGATCGGTACCGGCTCCGGCTACCAGACTGCGATCCTGGCCACACTGTCGGATCGGGTCTACTCCGCCGAGCGCATCCGGCCACTGGCACTGCGCGCCCGCAAATGCCTGGACTCGCTCAAACTCTTTAACGTCCAGCTCCGGATAAACGACAACGAGGGGAGTCCGATCGGATGGGAGGAGGCTGCTCCATTTGACGCCATCATCGTTACCGCCGGAGCACCGCAAATCCCCGGAATACTGATTGATCAACTCGCCCCGGGCGGTCGTCTGGTAATACCGGTGGGGAGTGACTCCGAACAACAACTATTAAAGATCACCAAAGATGAGAATGGCGAAATTGAAAGTTCCGTCTCGGTAGCATGCCGATTCGTACCGTTAATAGGCAAACAAGGGTGGCAGAATTAAGAACCTGCTATAAAGGGAGAACATTGTAATCATGCATGATGACAACATTCTGACCAATATCTCCATCAAAAATGATCTTTCTTTAAATTTGCCGGGCATTACTCTGGATGAAATAGAAGAGCCGTTGTTGTTGCCAGAAGATGATTCATCTGCTGACGACAACGCAGAAGTCGAAATCCCTGTGGTTGAACTCGAGCGTTATGACGACGCCATCAAGATTTATCTGCGTGACATCCAGCGCACCCCACTATTAAATGCCGAATCCGAGAGGGAACTTGCCCTTAGAATCGAAAAAGGAGACAAAGCGGCTCGTGACAAAATGATCGAGTCCAATTTGCGACTGGTGGTAAAAATTGCCAAGCGCTATGTAAATCGCGGATTACCATTTCTCGACCTGATCGAAGAAGGCAATCTTGGCTTAATCAAGGCAGTGGAAAAATTCAACCTAGCCAAGGAATGCAGATTTTCCACCTACGCCACCTGGTGGATTCGCCAGGCAATTGAACGCTCACTGATCAACCAATCCCGCACGATCCGCCTGCCGGTTCACGTTTCAGACGACATAAACCGCATGTTGCGCATAACCCGCGCTCTTTCACAGGAACTGCAGCGCGAGCCAACAGTTCATGAAATTGCCGAATCCATGAACGCCAAGCAGCCCTATGTCCGCCGACTGATGACTCTGCTGCGCCGGACCTGCTCCATTGAATCGCCCATCGGCGACAACAACGACTATTCATTGATCGACACAATTGAAGACTGTTCCATGCCCGCACCATCCGTGCTTCTGGAAAACATAAATATTTTTGAAATGATATCCGAACATTTTGATTCACTTACCGAAAGCGAACAGACGATACTCACCCTAAGATTCGGGCTTAATGACAACGAACCGCAAACGCTTGACACAATCGGTCAACTATTCGGAGTAACAAGAGAACGTATTCGCCAGATCGAAGTTAAATGCCTGGAAAAACTCCGCAAGAGTGCCGCACTGCAAGCATAGACAACCAAGCAAATCCAAGGAGACACATTGATGAACGACTTGAAAGAAATCATTCGCGACATTCCGGACTTCCCCAAAAAAGGCATCATATTCAAAGACATTACGACACTCCTGCAAGACGCCAAATCGTACCAGAAAATGGTGGATCTGATTTCCCATCGCTATGTTGGAAAACGCATTGACAAAGTAGTCGGAGTGGAAGCGCGCGGCTTCATAATCGGCTCAGCGCTGGCCTATAAACTGGGAGCTGGAATCGTACTGGTCCGCAAACCGGGCAAACTGCCCTCCGAAACATTCAGCAAAACCTACGACCTCGAGTACGGCACAGACACCCTGGAAATCCACAAGGACGCCATCAAACCGGGCGAGCGCATCCTGATTGCCGACGACCTGCTGGCCACCGGCGGCACAATGGAGGCCACAGTTGACATGGTTCAAAGCATGGGTGGGGAAATAGTCGAATGCTGTTTCATGGCAGAACTCGATTTTCTGAATGGCCGCGACCGCCTGCCAAAAGGCAAAGTATTCTCACTGCTGACTTTTTAGGAAAGAGGTTGAACAGTAGCACCATCTCTGCTATACCACTTCAGCATTTCAAACAAGTCCCCGTAGCTCAGCTGGATAGAGCACTTCCCTCCTAAGGAAGGGGTCGGACGTTCGAATCGTCTCGGGGACGCCAATAAAAACAAGGGCTTACAGTGTTTTACTGTAAGCCCTTTTCTATTGTCTGTGTAATTCCTGTGTAATTGTGATAGTCGTTCGGCTCAGCCAGTGTGTTGATAACGGCTCTCCAGTTTATCAGTAGCGGACTGAATGTGTTCTCCGTTGGCGTGTGCATACCTGGCAACCATTGCGAGCGTTTTGTGTCCTGAAATTCTGCCCACAGTCGGAAGATCAACTCCAGCCTGTACCAGGTGGGTTATTGCGGTATGTCTCAAGGTGTGGCGGCAGACGTCGGCAGACAGCTCAGCATCGGCAACCACTCTGCGAAAAGCGACTTTAATGTTAACCGTATGGCCGGTTAACGATTTCTTCGGGCGCATCCACGAGCTAAAGACCAAGCTCTCTCTGCCCGCAAATGTCCATTTCCTAGAAAACGAGTCCGTCGATATCAATGGCGTCCTGTTCATCGGTGCTACCCTCTGGACGGATTTTCTCGGCAAGGATTTCTTCAAGATGCAGTACGCCCGGAAGAACATGAATGACTTTGTCGTGATCAAAAAGGCTGACGGGACACGGCTCATGCCGGAGGAGACGGTCGACCTGTTTCAGGAATCGAAACAGTTTATCTTCGAGAAACTGGCAGCTGCGGAAGAAAAGAAGACCGTCGTGGTGACACACCATGGGGTCTCTCCTCTGTCCATTCATGAGCGGTTCCGGGGCGACAGCCTCAATTGCGCCTTTATGACCGATCTATCCAGTGAGATCATTGACCACGGCCCGGATCTCTGGGTGCATGGCCATACCCACAACTCGTTCGACTATTCACTCGGCAAAACCCGAGTGGTTGTGAATCCCTATGGGTACAAGGAAGTGGAGGTAAATCCGCAATATGATAAACAGCTGATCATAGACATATAGTGGCTTGATGGAGGAGCATCATGGGTACCAAGACAATCCGCTTCGAGCGGCAGAAGTTGTATGAACAGGTCTGGGAAAAGCCGATGACAACGTTGGTAGCCGAGTATGGCCTGTCCGATGTTGGGCTGCGCAAGATCTGCAAGCGCCTGAGCATCCCCCTGCCACCTCAGGGATACCACCTGCGGATGCACAAGGGACAGCGGCCTCCGCTACCTCCATCCAAAGATGGGGTCAAGGAGCATGTGACTCATATCTATGAGCCCGAACAGCGATCAGTCAATGATTTGCCTCAACCGGTCGAAGTCCCGGAGATTGCGTTCGAAGAACTGCCTGAAAATCGGATTATTGTTTCCGACACGCCAGCAACACTCCATCAGCACATTGCCGAGGCCAAAAGCCAACTCAAGAAAAACAAGCCCGACAATTACGGTCGCGTTTCGACCTACTGGAAACGTGGCAATGATATTTCAGTTTTCCCGGAATCCATCGAGCGGGCTTTGCAGATCATGAATGCTCTGGTAAGAGCACTCGTGAAACGAGGATTCACGGTATCGGTCGACGAGAAGAACAACGCTACGGTTGCTAAGGTGCTTGATGAGCAAATTGGTTTTCGGCTTGAAGAACGGTCGCGCCAGATTCGGCATGTTCCGACTCCGGCTGAGTTGCTGGATGAGAAGAAACACTCATACCGTCATTATCCGACGTATGATTACATAGCAACCGGTGAATTCTCCTTGAAAATTTCCGGGGCATATCAATACGAAAAGATCTGCAAGGACGACAAAAAAGGGAAAATCGAGGAGAAGCTGAATTTTTTCATTATCGCAATGATCAAACGGGCTCTCCAAGTGAAGGATGATCGCACCCGCCGAGCCAGGGAAGAAGAAATTCGTCGGGCCAGAGAACAGAAGCGTTGGGAAATGGACTCTCTAATTCGCAAAGAAAAGGAGAAAGTCGAGGCTCTGAAGAAAGAATGTGCTGCTTGGCATGAAAGCCAAAGGCTTAGGGCTTACATTCGTGCCGCGTATGAAGCGGGGCCATTTGATCCGGAAAGCCCCTTTGCGAAGTGGCTTGTCTGGGCAAGCCTTCAGGCAGACCGGATGGATCCGCTGAAGAACAGTCCTCCATCAGTTCTGGATCATGATCGGTCGCACTGGTGATGGTGTATTTTGCATCGTGACTTATTGATATGTTGCAGGCGTCATATATGAATCGCGGCTTATAGTTTGTATTTGCAAAAATGAGCATTTCAAGGTATATATTGCGCATGATAATAATGGAGTGAGTCAATGTACTTGGAACTCATCGATGAATTTGCCGCCAAGGGACGTTACTGCTTTTCTTTTAACGAAATCGCAGAGAAGCTTGATGCTTCCCCGGTGGCAATTAAATCTGCGCTGAATCGATTAAAGAAGAAAGGCGAGCTGGCAGTACCCTATCAAGAGTTCTACGTTATCCTCCCACCCGAACATCGTGTACGCGGCTGTCTGCCTCCCCAGCAATTTATTCCTCATCTTATGCACCACCTTGGTGAAGTTTATTATACCGGCCTGTTGAGCGCTGCCGAGTTTCATGGAGCGGCCCATCACCGTCCACAGGTTTTTCAGGTCGTTGTAGCAAAAGCTCGTCGTCCGATTGAGTGCGGCCAGGTCAGGGTAGAGTTCATCTTTAGAAAAAATGCCGCCGTCATCCCAACTGAACCAAGAAACACCAGCGCCGGAATAATACAAATATCAACTCCAGAAGCAACGGCACTTGACTTGATAGGATATGTTCGTCATTGCGCCGGTCTGGATAACGTCGCCACCGTGCTGGCAGAACTTGTTGAAAAGATCGATGTCAGGCAACTGGCTGAAGTCGCTGCACTGTCACCAGTTGCCTGGGCGCAGCGCCTTGGTTATATCCTTGAACTTTTGGGGGAAAACGACAAAGCCAATGTGCTTGCTGATTCTCTGCATGGCTTACATTTCATGCCGACTCCCCTGGTGCCAGGAACCAGTATCAAGGGAGCAAAGAAAAACTCACGATGGCAGGTATTTATAAATAGCGAAGTGGAGCCGGACATTTGATTGATCGCGCCTATATTACCGAATGGCAACAGACAGCCCCGTGGCCGCAACGTTACCAGGTGGAGCAGGACCTTGTCATCTGTCGGGCGTTGGTTGAAATATTCAACCATCCCCTGCTTGCTGAACAATTGGCGTTTCGTGGTGGAACCGCCTTGTTCAAGCTCCATCTTCCACCAGCCCGCTATTCCGAAGATATCGATCTGGTTCAAGTCCAGGCGGGCCCAATCGGTCCTGTAATGGATGCGTTACAGGAAAAGCTCAATCCTTGGCTGGGTATTCCGAAGCGGAAACAGTCCGAGGGGAGGGTTACCCTCACTTACCGGATGGAGTCGGAAGAAGGCCTGCCATTAAAGCTCAAGGTGGAGATCAACTCCCGAGAACACTTCTCTGTGCTTGGATTCGACCGACGAGAGTTTTCTGTTGAATCACGCTGGTTCAGAGGGTCTACCACGATCCTGACGTATCAGCTTGGGGAATTATTGGGGACCAAGGTCAGAGCGTTATACCAACGGAAGAAAGGTCGTGATCTTTTCGATCTCTGGAAAGCCTTTACCTGTGCCGAATTAATGCCGGAACAGATTGTCAGCTGCTTTCTAAAGTACATGGAGCACGAAGGGCACCGGGTTTCCCGTGCAGAGTTCGAAAAGAACCTCAGAGAAAAATTCAATGATCCCCGTTTTCTTGAGGATATAGGGCCGCTTCTTATGAAGAACAGCGGGTGGGATTTTCATAAAGCTGCTAATTTTGTAATGGATTCTCTGGTGGCCTGTTTGCCGGGAGAGCCTTGGCAGGGAAAGTAAAATTGTAAACGACATATTCTGTCCTACTCCTGTTGTATATATGAATAAGAGCAGAAAGATGACTGGCGGGATTATGGAGATTGCAGTTGATCGAGGTAACCAATGTGGATAATTACCAAAGATTTTGAGGACAGTGGAAAAAGTGTCGACGTCCGTTCGCACGATTACGACGAGAGCATGAGAGATAAACTGACTCATTGCTTCCGGCTTCTTGATGCGGACAATGAAGTCTATTATGAAGGTCTTTCTGATGATTGCGATTCGGAAAAGGCGTTCGCTCCACTTGATGATTTCGGAGGTGGTTTTGCGGGTTGCGTTGAAATCAAGTACCTGCAAGACGGTATCTGGACGACTCTTTGAGATGACAATGTAACTCGTGAAAATCCCAAAGCATCTACATGTAGCCTGTGCGATCATCGAGCGTGATGGCCTCGTTCTTGCCGCCCAGCGAAGCGCCACCATGAGCCTGCCGCTCAAGTGGGAGTTCCCCGGCGGGAAGATCAATCACGGAGAGACCCCAAAAGAGTGTCTTCGGCGAGAATTAATAGAAGAGATGGGCATTCAGGTGAACGTCGATAAAAGTCTTTCCGCCAATACTCACGATTACCCAACGTTTTCAATCACGCTCCATCCATTTGTCTGTGCCATTGAATCAGGAGATATTGTACTTCATGAACATGCCGCTGTAGCTTGGCTACCACCAGATAAATTGCACACCCTCAATTGGGCTGAGGCTGACTTGCCGGTAATCCAATCCTACCTTGATGAATGCAGGGCCACCTGATGAAATTGCTGCATCACGGAATATATGAAGCATTACTTGATGAAGCCTTGCAGGAAGCGCTGGCCAGGCGGCCGGAGCTGCGGCGCGTCTTCGGCAAAATTGAACCCGAAGAAGAACCGGCACTCTATGCCAGTTTCGTGGCCAAGGTGCTGAAACAGGCGCTGCGGGAAGAGAGCGATCCGGCGCTGCGGCTGGCGCTCTGTAATCGAATTCTCGGCACAGTAGCTGCCGAGCCGGGACAAGGACATCTGAACCAGCGCCGGCTTGTCTCGGAAGCCAAGCCGCTACTGCTGGAAATCACCCCGCCCAATTACAATCAATCCGGCCTACCCCGGCCCCTTACCTCCCTCGCTGAAAGCAGTCTCTTTACCGGTTCTCCCAAGGAACCGCAACTGGCCCACGAACTGCTGGAAGAGATGCGCTCCTCCGATGGGGTTGACATTCTAGTGTCGTTCATCAAATGGTCGGGTCTGCGGTTGCTGATGCCGGCCTTTGAGGATCTGCGCGACCGGAAGGTACAGGTACGGCTGATTACCACTTCCTACATGGGAGCGTCCGATGCCCCGGCAGTGGAGTGGCTGGCCCAGCTTCCAAACGTGCAGGTGCGGGTTTCTTACGATACCGAGCGGACTCGACTGCACGCCAAGGCCTATCATTTCAGGCGGCAGAGCGGCTTCTCCACCGCCTACATCGGTTCGGCTAACATGTCCCAGGCTGCCATTACCAGTGGGCTGGAGTGGAACCTAAAAGTCACTGCCCAGGACATGGCCCATGTGCTGGACAAGTTCAGTGTTGAATTCGAAACCTACTGGAACAGCCGGGAGTTCGTCCCCTTTGATCCGGAGCGGCCGGAACAGTTCCGCAGCGCCCTGGCCCGCGCCAAGGACAAAGGAGCAAGCGGCCCTGCGGTATTCTTCGACCTCACCCCCCATCCATTTCAGGAGCGGATTCTGGAAGCGCTGGAGCGCGAGCGGAGTGCCCACGACCGCTGGCGCAATCTGGTCATCGCCGCCACCGGCACCGGCAAAACCGTGGTGGCGGCCTTCGACTTCAAGCGCTTCTTTGACCGGCGAAAGCGGCAGGCGCGGCTCCTCTTCCTGGCCCACCGACAGGAGATTCTTCAGCAGGCGCTCGGCACCTTCCGCAACATTCTGCGGGATCAGAATTTCGGCGAATTGCAGGTCGGCCCCTACGAGGCCACCCGCCTGGAACATCTGTTCTGCTCCGTCGGCATGCTCGCCTCCCGCCGGCTCTGGGAGCAGGTGGGGAGCGGCTTCTACGATTACATCGTGGTTGACGAGGCCCACCACGGCACCGCCAGCAGCTACCGCCCCATCTTCGACTACTTTACCCCGCAGATTCTCCTGGGCCTCACCGCCACCCCGGAGCGGATGGACGGCGACAACGTGGCCGCCGATTTCGGCAATCGCTTTGCCGCTGAAATCCGCCTCCCCGAAGCGCTGGAAGAAAAACTCCTCTGCCCGTTCCATTATTTCGGCATAGCAGACCCCATCGCCATCAATAGTGACCAATTCTGGCGTAATGGCAAGTACGATGCCGCCGCGCTGGAGAATGTCTACGTGCTGGACTCGGCCCGCGCCAGCCAGCGGGTGCAGGCAATCATCACCGCCTTGCACCGCTACGAGCCGGACGTGGCGAGCCTCAAGGGGATCGGCTTCTGCGTCACCATCCGCCATGCCGAATACATGGCCGAACAGTTCACCCAGCGGGGCATCACGTCAGCCCCCTTTGTTTCCGGCATCTACACCAACCAGTGCGCCGACCTGCTGTCCCGGTTGAGAGACGGCCAGCTCACCTTCCTCTTCACCGTGGACAAGCTGAGTGAAGGGGTGGACGTGCCGGAGATCAACACCGTCCTCTTCCTTCGCCCCACCGAGAGCCTGACGGTCTTTCTCCAGCAGCTCGGCCGCGGCCTGCGCCATGCCCCGGAGAAGGACTGCCTTACCGTGCTCGATTTTGTTGGTCAGGCCCATCGCCGCTACCGCATCGACACCAAACTGAAAGCGCTGCTCCCCCGGCATCGCTTCTCTATCGACAGGGAAGTAGAGCAGGATTTCCCCCATCTTCCGGCCGGCTGCGCCATCCAGCTTGATCGGCTTTCCCGCCAGTACGTGTTGGAGAACATCCGGGAAAATCTCGGCCGGCTGGCGGTGCAGGTGCCGGACCGGCTCCAGACCTTTACCAGCGAAACCGGGCAGGAGTTGACCTTTGGCAACTTTATCCGCTACCACGATTACGAGCCGGAAGTGCTGCTGGCCAAGGAGTCGTGGAGCGAGTGGAAAGCCAAGGCTCAATTGGCGCCGATTCCGGTCGATCCCGATCTGGCGCGGCTGAAGAAAGCCCTGATCCAGGCAGCCTTCATCAATGGCCCGCAGGAAGCGGCACTGCTGCGTCGTCTTTTAGCCACGCTCGCGGCCGGGCAGGTGGCTGAGGCGCTTACCCTGGCTGGTTCATCCACCATGCTGCTCTATTACCGCATCTGGGGGGACAAGGCGGAGCGGGTCGGGGTAACGTCGTTGACAGATGCCTTCCAGCGGCTGGCCGCTAATCACACAATCTGCACCGATCTGGAGGAGATACTGGCCTGGTCGCTGGATAGCACTGAGGTTGCCGGAACCGCTCCGGAGCTGCCGTTTACAGTGCCGCTGGAACTGCACGCCCAGTACGGCAACAAGGAAATCCAGGCAGCCTTTGGTCGGGCCAACCTGGAGAGTGCCGGACAGACCGGGGTCGGCTTGTTTCATTTTGCCGACATAAAAACCTACGCTCTGCTGGTGACCTTCCAGAAGACAGAAAAGGAGTTCTCCCCCAGTACCATGTATGTGGATTACCCCATCAGCCGGGAACTGCTGCACTGGGAGTCCCAGGCCAACACTGCCCAGCATCATACTGACGGCCAGAATCTGATTGACCACCATGAGCGGGGCTATACAGTTCTGGTCTTTACCCGTGGCCAGAAGAAGCGGAATAATGTCACTGTGCCGTTCACCTACCTGGGGCCGGTGGATATGGTGAGTTACGAGAGCGAGCGGCCGATCAAGATGGTCTGGCGGCTCAGGTATGCCATGCCGGTGGAGATGTTTGAGGATAATCGCCGGGGAGGGTAACTTGGCTCTGTGAAAAGACTTTTATCTTAATAAAAGAGGATTATGACTCGGCCCAGACAGTCTTTCCTGCTGAAACTCTTCGTTTTGTCTATGAAAAATTCGGCCCCAGACTTTTGGAAGCCAATGTCCGGTCATTTCTCAGCACCACCGGCAAAGTCAACAAGGGCATTCGAGATACACTCAAGGATGCCCCTGAAAGATTCATGGCATATAATAATGGAATTGTCGTGATAGCCGATGAAGTTCGTCTTGGGAAAACTCAGGACGGTACTCCGGCAATCCTCTGGCTGAAAGGCATGCAGGTGGTGAATGGCGGACAGACGACCGCATCAATCTATTTCACAAAGAAAAAGTCCCCGGAGATCGATCTGAGCAGGGTCAGGGTTCCGGCAAAAGTTCTTATTCTCCACTCGGCTGACATGGAAGCGGAAGAAGTTCTCATCTCCTCGATATCCAAGTTTGCAAACAGCCAAAATGCAGTACGACAGGCTGACCTGTCTGCAAACAAGCCATTTCATGTACAAATCGAGAAACTTGCAAATACAACATATTGCCCGGATGGAGTCTGGAGATGGTTCTATGAAAGGGCTGCCGACAACTACAATGTCCTGTTGGCAAGAGAGGGGACTACACCGGCTCGTCTCAGGCAGTTGAAGGATGCAATACCTACATCCAGGAAGATTATTAAGACGGATCTGGCTAAATACCTCAATGCCTGGGATCAGAAACCTGATCTTGTCAGCCTTGGCTCTCAGAAGAATTTTGAACGATTTATGGAGTCGGTTGAAGACAGAGAACCCCAGAACGCTCTCCCTGACTTGCTTTTCTATAAGAGGTTGATTGCCAAGGCAATTCTGTTCAAAACGGTACAGAAACTGGTTCGTCCGATGTTTCCAGCTTTCCAGGGAAATGTTGCAGTTTATCTGGTCTCTCTGACTGCAAAGCTTATTGGAGAAAATCTGGATCTTGATAAAATCTGGATCCAACAGGAACTATCGTTTCAGATGAAAGAGCAATTAAAAATTTGGGCGACCGAGGTTAATGAAGTGCTGCATCAGTCATCAGGTGGGAAAATGATCTCAGAGTGGGCCAAAAAACCGGAATGCTGGAAAATTGTTCAGGGGCATTCATATTCAGTGGCAAGGGCGGATATCCCTGAAGTTAGATGACAGGCCTTGCCATGGCAGCGATCTCGTGACAATTCAGGAATATGAATGACTGACGTTTTAGAATCTGGCTTGATGCCTTGAAGGTGCCTATGTCTGATGTTCCAGGTTTTGATTTAGGCGCAGCTGGAGTTACCGATTCTTTCGTTTATTGGGCAGATCTTTTCTATGATGCTCCGATTCCTGCTTCTGAATATGAAAGCCGAAATGATGGGCTTGAAAACAGTGTTCAGAAAGAATTTGAGCCGGAACATGACAGATGGACAGACAATTTGCTCCAAAGAATGGGAGGAGAAGAAGGTGCTGAGTTTGAAGATGCGCCGGTTGACGCTAATACACACGGCTATGAACGAATTCCTCTCCCATGGATTCTGAAAAAGCAGCTTATGCGTCACTTTGTCAAGGAGGCACATGTTTACCTTTTTAACATCAATGGCATCCGCGACACTATTCGCGCAAGGGTCATAGAGGATTTCAGTCAAGTGCCAGCGGGGAGCCGACATGTACTCGTCGGACATAGCCAGGGGACGTTTATTGCTTATGATGTTCTGACCGGGGTGGCCGGTTGTAAATAGATAGATGGCTTCCTTACATTAGGAAGTCCTTTGGGCCTAGATGAAGTACAGGACCGACTGGAAAGCACTACCTTCCCGAACAAACTCATTGGAGATTGGATAAATGTGTATGATCCATTCGACGCCGTAGCGCGTCCTGATCCGAAATTGGCTAACGATTTCAAAAAAGAGGGAGTCGAAACCATAATTGACGTCGCTGAAGAAAATTGGGGGACGTGGCGTCATTCGGCAACCAAATACTTCAAGAGACCAAAGCTGAGGAAGCACCTACGTCTTTTGTGCTGTCGTGAGGAGTAAAAATGAACCCTGAAGATTATCTTAAAGAGCTTGAGTGTGCAATTGCCGAGTACCGATTCAGTGACATCACGAAGTTAACTGAAAAGATAAAGCCCAACGAATTCAGTACCAAGCAGGCAAAGAAGGCTCTCAGCCTTATGCGACGGAAACGGCTTTTTAGTGAAATGGTGTGAATCGGCATCCAATATTGACCCGGCATCGGCACCTGGCTTGACCCACCTCTAAACTAAATATCAGCTAGTTACAAATGGCAGATGGGTCAACTTCAAAGCCTATGTGGGTCACGTCAACTATCCAGTCCACACCTACGTTGGAACTGAGTACTTCGCAAGTGGTACTCAGTTTCTTTTTTGAGCTGTAGACTTTACGGCACCCGCCCAAAAACATCCCCCCCTTCATTTAATTTAAATCAACTCGGAGGCAAAAATACCAGGTTGCACGATCAATAATATAAGCTACACTTAATAACCAAGTAAGAATGTTAGATTCAGTATTCAACACCATAACAAGGGGGGACTTAATGAAAAAGCAACTAACTGTAATCAGCTTTATTCTTGTATCCATGGCGAGCGGCAATGCACTTGCCGTAGGCCCCGGCAAGACCCTCGAATTCAAGGAGAGTCCGATGGGAACGGTGGTTTTCGAGGGGAGTGCGCATAAAAACGCCGGGTTGACCTGTTCCGACTGTCACAATCCAGAAATGTTTACCAAAATGAAACAGGGTACCGTAAAAATCACCATGAACGACCTGTATGCAGGTAAGTATTGCGGAAGGTGTCATGACGGCAATAAAGCTTTCCTGATCAAGGGTAACTGTACCCGTTGTCACCATAAGCCTGATAGCAAGTAGAGGCGCAACACTCTCGTTTGCAGCTTGATTCCCGGGACATTCGCGGAGAGTTGGCAACCTGTTGAACGGGATCCGATGGTGAGTTAGCGTATCGTTCTTTCTGTAAATTTATTAAAGCCTGACAAAAAGGCAGGTCAGGGT
>WKKS01000013.1 GCA_009684515.1 Geobacter sp. | reverse complement strand
ATTGTTGGTTATTTTCGGAAGGCATGGCGATTGCCCTTAAACTCCTGTCAGAGAAAACAACTGCGGTTGCAGAAGTCTATGGCGGCCGAAATCCGTAAAGCCGCAATCGAACGCCGACCGCTAGACTTAGCTCTTAAAATCGGATGACAAACTGGTTCTTTATCGGGGATGTGACGGGTCGTTTACAAAGCGGCAACTGCACGTAAATTACTGAGTACACAGATAGAAACAAAGATTTAAGCTAATTCGGGATTGGATATATGAAACAACACTTCACCTTGCCGGTTTCCACATAACATCGGCTTTTCCGGTAGCCCACCGTAGCCAGCCGACCAGTTGCGCGGCAATGGTTATAAGGAAAAAAGAACAGAGCTGGGTGAGCTGACCGTTGATAATCTTAACTATTCCTGCAATGCCGAAACAGATAAAAAACAGCTGAACTATCACAAATCCTGCGAAATAAAGCGACTCGTTTGAGAGTAAAGCAGCTGTTATGAGAGTCCCCGCAAAAGAAAATGGAACCAGAAAACGAACCACTTTATGGGAAACCAGAAAAAATGCAAATGAACCATAAAGAAAGGGGTTCAGAAAACGAATATTCCTCCCAATCGCCCCCAGAGTTCTGTTGGTAATTCGCACCTGCCTGCTAAACTCCTTGGATTCATTGTCGCCCGGCTGCTCAATGCAAAACACATCCCTGTCCAGCACGACCCTTTTGCCCTGCCCGATCACGTTTAAAGGAATAACGAAATCGTTGATGTCATAATCCTGCAGAGGGCGATAAAGGTTCTTTCTGATGGCGAATACGGCCCCATCAGCCCCTACACATGAAGAAACCAGGCTTTCCGCCATTTTAGTGACCATCTCAAGGCGAGCGTAAAGTCCTACCGATTCCTCTCCGCCGCCCGGTTTACGATATTTCGTCCAGCCGGTGACCAGACCGATTTCTTCACAGGCAAAATTACGTGAAAATTTCAGCAGAGCATCTGCCGGAAACATCGAATTCGCATCAGTGAAGACAATAATGTCACCTTTGGCCTCAGGTACGACCTGATTCAAACAAGCCGTTTTCCCTTTTCTATCGGGAAAAGCCGCTAGTTTTATGCGTGAATCTGCAAAAGAGCTGACAATTTGATTGGTCTGATCTGTTGAACCGTCGGATACAACCAGAATTTCCAACAGCTCGTGGGGATAGATCAGCTTCAATGTATTCTCAATTTTTTCCCGTATCACCGCTTCTTCATTGAAGACGGATATTATAACCGAGATTTTTAGATTTGAGTCGCCCCGCACCCAGGTTTTGCCAATAACACGAGACAACACAAACATTAACAGCGGAAACAGGACATAGGGATAGACAACCATGAATAACAGAATAATAAATGATGTAACCATCATGCTCTCGCTTTATGTTTGTCTATGTAAATATCGTACCAGGTTTGAAATATGACTATCGACCAGATCAGTGTGTCATGGATTTCCCTACCGGAAAAATGTTCCTCAAGAATCTTTTGCACGGTGTTATGGTTCAGCAGATTATGCTTGCGCAGATTTGTTTCTGACAGAGTTTCGATAACAAAAGGTTTCAAGTCGTTTTTCAGCCAACTGGTCATCGGACCGACAAAACCCTGTTTACGGTGATCAACAACCTCCTTGGGAAGCAGATCGCGGACCGCTTTTTTCAGAAGATATTTTTTCTGCAGCCATTTCATCTTCATACCGGCTGGTATGGTGGCACAGAACTCCATGAATTTATGATCCAGAAACGGAACCCGCACTTCCAGGCTGTGCTGCATGCTCATCCGGTCGGTAACGGCAAGAATGTCCTCCGGCAGGTAGGTTTTAATATCACTGAACAATGCCCGATTAAGAGAATCAGCGTTTCCGTGGACATTTGCGGAATTAAAATTACCAAGCACCAAGTCCTGACAAAATGAGCGATGAAGTTGAAAATGCCCCGGTTCGGTAAAGAAGTTTTTCTTGATGCCCTGCTTCACTTTATCGATAAAACCAAGGTAGCATTCATCCGGCGTCAGCGAAGATGAACGGACAAACCGTTTCATGTGGTTCACCGTATAGTGCCCGTCCGTCCTCTCAGGAAACCGTTCAATCAGGGGCTGGATCATCCCTTCGCGGACAAATGAAGGCAATCGTCTGAACCAGCCACTGAGGGCAAAACCGAGATATCTCTCGTAACCTGCGAAAACTTCATCCCCACCCAAACCGGACAAAGCCACGGTGACGTTTTCCCGGGCAGTTTTGCAGACAAAGTACGACGGAATCGCCGAATCGTCCGCAAAAGGTTCGTCAAAAGCCCGTACGATGGTTTCTATCAAGCCCTCGATGCTCGGAAGAATTTCAAATTCCCGATGGCAGGTTCCATAGCGCTCGGCAACCTGTCTGGCATATCCCCTTTCATCGAGATAACCGCCGACTTCACCTCCAAAGCCCATGCAGATGGTATTGACCGGCGTATTGGAGAATTCACTCATCAGGGCCACAATGGCACTTGAATCGACGCCGCCGCTGAGGAATGCCCCCAAAGGAACCTCGCTCACCAGATGCATTCCTACCGACTCCCGCAGCAGTTCCATCGCGCCCTGAATAAAATATTCTTCGCTTTTGCCGCTATCCGGATTGAAGGTCAAATCCCAATATTTTCTGATGGTAAACTTGCCATCACGCCATGTAAGGTTATGACCGGGCAGCAGTTTTCGGATATCCTTATAGATGGTCATTTCACCCGGAATGTACGACAAAGTGAAGTAACTCGCCAGGGCGCGCTCATCAATTTCCCTGGGAAAACGATCATCTGCCAAAAGCGCCTTCATTTCCGAAGCAAAGCAGAAACCGCCCTGATACTCACCGTAGAAAAGCGGTTTGATGCCGAATCTGTCACGACTGACAAACAGCGTCTGTTCCGTTGCATCCCAAATAGCCAAGGCAAACATCCCCCGTAGATGTTCGACGCACGACTCACCCCATTCTTCATAGGCATGCAGTATGGTTTCCGTATCACCATGAGTTTCAAAACGATGCCCCAAGGCGATCAGACGGTCGCGAAGCTCAGCGAAATTGTAGATCTCACCGTTAAAGACTATGCTTTTAGTACGATCCTCATTGAAAATCGGTTGATGCCCGCCGGCAACATCAATAATACTCAAACGCCGATGCCCCAACCCGGCATGAGCATCCAGATAATATCCGGCGTCATCCGGGCCACGATGGGCCAGGGTATTGGTAGCCCTTTCCAGGAAACTGCGATCAACATTGGGAGCGACTATGCCGAAAATACCGCACATTATTTACACCTTATTGGCTATTATATAATCCGGATCAATTGATCCTCGAGTTACAAAACACATAAATAATCAGCTTTACAATCTCGCGCCTTTTTTGAACAGTCTCGACTTTATTTTATAGATCAATGGAGCTTTATTCTGGTCAATAGTTCTGATTTTTCCCATCACATGATCAGGCAATACACTTCGCTTTGACCATATATTTGGCAGTTTCACGAGACCATCAAAAACCGCTTTGAGCCAGTATCCAAAAAAGCCGTCACGGATTGAATAGACAAACATTGATGAAAGCCCCACAAAAAGGTATACAACTCCATACCAGAACGGAAAGTTTTTTACAGTTATATATATATGGTTACGAGTGTCATAATAGTAATTCAGCCACGACACACGGCCTGTGTTCTCATGGCGGTGTTTCACTACAACATCAGGCCAATATATACAGTCATATCCGGCGCACATGATTCTAAAGGCCAAGTCCGGTCCTTCGTGACTGATGAAATACATATCATCATAATATCCGGACTTATCCAGAACCTCTTTTTTAAATGCGACAGCACCCTCGGTCAGTTCATAGGTCAAAATTTCTTTCTCTGAATACTTTTCCGGCAAGCAGTGGTGGACCCAGTTACAAATGTCTCCTGTAAATGCATTCAAAACCTTAAAATTGATAGCTCCAATGTTTGGATTGTTTCGAAACTTGTCGCCCAATGAAGATATCATTTCGCTGGTAAGCCCGAAAACATCATCGTCCAAGCAAATGACAATCTCTCCAGAAGCATGTGAAAAGGCAACATTTCTTCCAGAAGCGCCGACGTTTTTATCAGTTCTCAAGTAGCTAATATTAGGAAATTTGGAGGGAATAGAGTTTGGGGTATCGTCAGAGGAATGATTATCAACTACTATAATTTCCGTATTGTCATCCAATAGGTGATAAATACTTTTCAGAAGTGCGGATATGCTTTCACATCTGTTGTATGTCAATATGCAAATAGAAGTCTTCATAATAATTGGACTTTCATCACATAAGTAAATTTCCAAGTCAATAGATATCTGAAAATAGCCGTTTAGAAAATAAAAATCCAGACCACTTATTATCCGTGATCTGGACACCATATCGTAAACAACCCTAAAATGGCCTAAACGAACCTGGAAGCCTCTTAACCGCTAAACTCTTAGTTAAATTCGGCTCTTGTTCTTTTTTCTCATAAAGAACGCTACCACAAATCCACCACCCAGCAAGAGCATGACACTCGGTTCAGGAACAGGTGCTGAGTTAGACAATCGAGACAAGAATAAGTCACAACTTCCATAATCGTTTGAAAATTGTGACATTTTCAGACCACCAGCTACAATTCGCATAAACGGCGCTAACTCACCCGAGGCAGAAGCCAAAGGATCGTAAGGAACCATAAGGTTATTCAAAAATGTTATATTAGCACCAAATCCCGGTACCCAGGAATCAGAAGCATTTGCTATCGCAAACGTTGTCTGAAGGAAGGGTGGTTGCCACCACCCTAAGACACTACCATTCGATCCGGGATCACTCGAAAAAGCAGAAGTTCCTGTGGCGCCGTTGCTGATTATCAAGTTAAAACTTGCAACATTAAAAAAAAGTCCAATATATTTATTATTACTGTTATATCTGGCTTGAAGCTGATCAGAAATCAGCATATTACCCGTTACAATACCCTCATAAACATTCTGGACAAACTGCCCGTCAAAAGTATAGTTGCCACTATAAACCGAGCCCGACACGCTATAATTGTAAAGTGTAGCGAATGACTTGACTGGAAGAAAGATTAATAAAGTGAACATGAAACCTATAGATAAATTTTTCATTTTCGGTTTCTCCATTCCTAGATTTGTATTCAACATGGGCCGATATACTTCAATCACAAAATCCAGTTTGATTATACGACAATAATACCATCGAATCAAAATCTTTATCTTACTAAAATCATTAGAATTAAAATTGGACTCTATTTTTACTGGAAAGGTTGATTCCAGAAATTTACTAACAAATAATAAAGAAACTCCAGACCATGCTGAAAGATGATCTGGAGTTTCTTTATTATCGGTATAGGTGCTAATAAATCAGTTGGAACTCACCGATTTTATGGTGACTGTTGGAGCGCTGACAACTGAAACATACGGCGATGAAGTCGATACTGACAATTCATCAATCCACATTGTTTCGGCAATTGGGGCGCCATCGCCCATAAATGGTGCAAGAACAAACTGAGCCCACTTTTTTGTAGCATCCTGATTTGTACGGTACAAAACATCGCTATTGTCCATAACCTTTACGCCATCTATCCACTGCTGCATTATTCCGTCAGATTGACCCTTACCGCCACTTATCGTATTCATCTTAAAATAAACTTCCACACGGTGCCAGTCATTAGTCGAAACTGAAGCGTTAGAAGCTAACCAGGTATTTGCACTGTACCAGCCACCACTATTGTAACAAGTCCCCGTAGCTCCTGATGACGTTGGAGTATTACAAGATGCAACGCTTCTGTTTTCCGTAGTTGCGGTAAGATTGTTTGGCGGAGTCCCTAGACTCGAATTAACTCGCAAGTTATCCTGAATTGCAATCTGGGGTCTGATAGCGTAAGGACTACCCACATCGGATAAAAACTCTATGTAAGTGTCCAGATAATTATTAGCCAATGCGCTATAATCACTGTCAAGATTGGATAAAAAATAGAGCATATGGGGATGATAAGTCTGTTGCGACCCCCTCCATCCAGTTTGAAATTTCACGTAAAACGACAGATAAAGGCTGTCCGTGGGCGCAAACTTCATTCTCATTGAGGCACCGTTTGTCGCACTAGTTGCGCCTTTAGCCCAAGCCCATTGCAGACAATTGCCAGATTGCCCACCTGTGACTATTGTACCGTGACTAGTGTTATCGTACCATCCCCTTGAACTGAAATTACTATCCTCAAAACTTTCCTTAAAAAGAGTTGTACCCTGTGTTCCCTGGACAGAATCAGCTTGAGTCGATGTGCTTATCGAAGATGATTGACTGGATTCATTGCCAGCTGCGTCGATTGCAGACACCCTGTAGGAGTACGAAGTTGATGCCGTCAACCCACTGTCAGGATATGAGGTACCAGTGGCCGTAGCGACGTAAACGCCTCCCCTGTATATCTTGTAACCAGTTACCCCAACATTGTCTGTTGATGCTGTCCATAAAAGGTTAATTTGTGAGGCAGATATAGAGCTTGCGGACAACCCAGTAGGCACTGAAGGAGCTGTCATGTCTGTAATTACAGCAGCAAGGGTTGTGGCGGTAGATGAAGAAGATTGACCGGATTCGTTGCCAACTGCATCAATGGCAGATACTTTGTAGGAGTACGAGGTAGATGCCGACAACCCGCTGTCAATATATTGGGCACCATTTACAGTCGTGACATAAGTACCGTCCCGATAAATTTTGTAGCCGGCCACGGCAGTATTATCCGTTGAGGATGACCAGGAAAGATTTATCTGGTTCGCGGTCGTCGCAGTTGATATCAGATTGGACGGCACACTTGGAGCTTGTGTGTCGGAAACACCCCCACCACCGCCACCGCTCAGGTTATAAACTGAACTGACTTGTTGCTGATTATTTGTCACTCTTACCAGATAATCTGACGCTGATTTGGCAGGTAAGTCGGCCAGAATAGTAGCAACAGTGTCACTTAATGCAGCATTACTTCCTATGTTGACAAAGTTTTGTATTCTCCATGTTGAACCATTGTCACCTGATATTTCTACAAGACATGAAGGATATACTCTTGTTGTAGACATCGCTAAATTATCGATATTTACGTCCAAGCTAAATGTGCTGTTGGTATTCCAAGTCGTAGGTTGTCCCATGACAAAATAATTCGGTGTGGTGGCATCTATCGTCCTTGACCCCTTATAAACTCCATTCAACCAAAGCTCCATTTTTTTAGTTGATTGGCTGTAAGACCCCTCGATTTCATACCACACATCTAAAGCCATTGGAAATGAGTACGATGAACTAGATGTTGTCCCGCCAACTTGGGAAAATATTAACATGTTATTTGGAGCATTTCCGTTATTCATCCCCGCCTGCCAATAAGCATTTGAACTGCTACATTGCTGAATAAACAATTTCATATCCGAAGTTGGCCACGCTCCGCTACCTTGGTTGTGGTATCTGTAGTATGCTCGAAAATAATAAGGGCTCGTGGGACTGTAAAAACCATCATTTGATGTAATATAACCCGAGCCAGGCCATTGCGATGCCCCGCGAGTATTATACTTGACACTCTGGTTACCCATCAGCTTCGTATTGGCATCGTAGACTCCATCACACAAACCCGCAGCACAATATCCGTCCGCTGAACGGGTGCCTTCAAATCCATATGCAGTGCCCTTAAAGTTGGGTGACTTGTTATTGGAAGAAAGGTTCAACCAGTTTGTATTATCCTCTTGCACCATGTTTGTACCGGTGATTGTAAGCACCTGTCCGGTAGCAATTGTTCCGGTTACATTGCTTATGCTCGGCGTTGCTGCATTTGCAAAGCTTGAAACAGAACTAAACGCCAAAATAACTAGAAATTTCCTCATACTATTTACTCCTTTGAGTTACTACTCTTGTTAATGTTCGCAATATTACTTACTACCAACAATTAAATAAACACATATACTAAAATACAAAAAAGCCGGACGCCTTATACTTTAACAGTATTTCGGCGACCCGGCTGTCTCTGTGAGACCCTATGGGCTTTCCGTCCCATTCTCGCGAATGGTTTAGTATTATCGTCTACGTATTTATTTATGCTAGGTTCACTATCGTTAAAACAACGGTTGGATGGTGTGATGTTCATCACAAAAGCATTTATTATTGACATTTATCGCGGAATCGACTCCACAGTTCAGCCGATATCCAGCATTCACCCACCCAACAAAACTGGATGTAACAAGACTCTATCGGTAATGGATGCCATTCATCACAAGGCTTAACTGCTGCCAGTTGCGACAAGAATCGAACACTTCTGTTTTTTATCAAGAGTCCCTAAATACAGCATTTCATATTCTTTTACCATCTTTGCAATGCTGTACTTATTCCTTACTTTTTGTGAGGCTTTCTCGCCATACTCTTTCCTTTCATCCTCATTTTGTAACAAATAAATCAGCTTTCCTGACAACTCATCGATATTTTTTGGAGATGTAAGCATGCCATTAACTTTGTCATCAACTAATGACGGGTTACCTCCAACATTTGTAACAATTGGTGCGATTCCCGACGACATGGCCTCTAATAGAGCCACAGATGTACCTTCAGACAGTGACGACAGCACAAAAACATCCATTAGGTTCAATAACAGTGGGACATCGTTTCTATTGCCTGTGATTCTGACTCGATCACCCAAGTTTAATTCTGTGATTTTATTGTTTATTTTCTCCTTCATTGGTCCATCACCAACCAGCATTAAAACAGAATTGGGTAATTTTTCTTGAACAAGGCTGAAAGCTTCTATCAGACTGATTTGGTCCTTGACTTCGGCTAATCTCCCAACTGTGCCGATAACTTGGTCCTTACTTGTGATATCAAATTCTTGCATCAAAACTTGCGACTTCTCGCGAAAACAATATTTACTTGTATTTATTCCATTTATTAATGTGGTTGTTTTTCTCTTTGGGAGCTTTATTTCATTTACAAGATAATCCTCAAGCTCATTTGACACAGCAACAATTTTATCAACAAAACATCCGGAAAAACGATCCATCAATACATCTATCTTCGTTTCAACCAATGGTCTGCCATGATCCGTGTAGATCATGGCAGGTGTCCTGGCCAGAACACCTGCCTGTGTTGCGAGAAAAAATGTTCCACTATGGATATGAAGAACGTGGACTTGTTTTTCAATCAAAAACTTTCTCAACTTTAGAGGGAATAAATAATCATATCGAGATTGATTTCTCTGTAGCAATGTAACACATTTACCATCTTCAATAAGCGTCTCGGCAAAACATCCCAGCCTGTCAAGACAACACACTTCAGCATTGAATAGTCTATCATCTATAGCCAATACACTATCCGCAACGATTCGTTCCAAACCGCCGGTTTCGAGGCTTAAAACCAGATGCATAACATTAATTTTATCTTTTGGAATCGTCATAATGCAGACACGTTGCTAGTAGAATATTTTGATTTATAACTAGAATTAGCTACATTGATATATTCATTTTCTATCTTTACAGCCCAATCTTTTATGTTGTACTGGTTACGAATTTTATTTCTGGCGTTAGTAGTTAGCTTCTCTCTTTTTAGTAAGTCTGTAGCCAGTCCGGATACTGCATTACTGATCTCTTCAGGCTTTGCAGGTTGCACTAGTATACCATCTATTCCAGATTCAATTACCTGCGGTATTCCACCAACTGAAGTTGCAATACAAGGCACACCATGAGCCATTGCTTCTAGGAGCACCATAGGAGTCCCCTCAGTCAACGACGGTAAAACAAAAATATCGATTGCTGTCAACCATTCATCGATATTTTTCTGAAAGCCTGCGAATACTACTACTGACGTCAATCCATTGTCATCTACCATTGCCCTAAGTTCGACCTCTTGAGGACCTTCGCCAATTAAAACCAATTTAAATGATTGTGGAGAATTGCCGAGTAACTTGATTGCTTCCAGAAGGTACTTTAAGCCCTTTTCGGAACTTAGTCTTCCAATGAACCCAATTAGGATATCACTTGACTCAACTCTAATATTATTTCTCAGCTGGTTTCGACTTTCAGAAATGTCATTTTTACCGTGATTTGAATCAGGAGTGTTTTCTATTACTGTGATCTTGTCCTTGGATATTTTTTTGTTTATCAAGTCATACTTTAAGGGATCAGAAACTGATATTATTTTGTCAAAGTGCTTCAATGCAAAGCAATCCAGATTATTGTAAAAAGTCAATTTAGATCCTTCGTATATAAACCCATGGCAAGTAGATATTATTGGGATTTTGCATATTTTAGAAACCAAGACTCCCAGTAAGTCTGCCAAGTAGCCATGAGTATGAATAAGATCATAAGAATTTCCGCGAATCACTTTCAAAAGATCAAATAAACACCGTAAAACACGAAATAGCTCGGGATTAGTCGATTTTGCTACAGATATTGAATAGTGCTTAAATCCAAGTTTCTTTAGTTCAGATTCAAATATTTTTTCAGATTCCCATGGCCGCAAAAAAAGAATCGGTTCTATTGCAAATTGGTCTCTATTGACATATTTAAGAAAATTTAAATTTACTTTTTCAGTGCCACCAAAGGTTATAGGTGTCGCAACATAGGCAATTTTCATTTTTTTACTCACGCCGTTAACCATCCTATTTTGACTTCTGGTTTTGTATTTTTTCAAGGTCGGTTTGTGACTACGACTAGACAGACACTTTTCTATTGAACGGACCAAGCGAAACGGTAGTTCCTACTTCAACAAAGCCAGCACGTGTAAATGACTTGATTGATGCAATATTTTCCTCGTGAACCACTGCATAGACTTTTTTTAGGCCCTGTTTTTTCAGATTTTGCAGCGTAATCATAAATGCTGCAGTTGAAATTCCTCGTCCGCGATGTTTAGGCATGGTAATTACATAATTTATTTCCGCAGAATCTGATCCGATACTTAGAAATCTACTGAAATCTCCCTTATAATAAACCCAATGAATATAGGCTAGTTCACCATCTATAAGTGCAATCATGCAATTCTTAACTTTTTGAAATTGGTCACAAAAAAACTCGCGCGGGAACTTATCTTTGGACCGCAAACATTCAAGTTCATTTATTGGTGGGTTAAGCAAATCAATCCCGAAAGGCACTATTCCATCTTCTAAAGGGATCTCAAGACTCGCCATCAATATTTTAAATTTATTTATTCTAAATAAGGCGTAATAGATATAGTTAAACCAAGATCTCACTCCTTTTCCATAAGTAGATATAACTGTGTTTCTTAAGTGTCTACATTGTTGTATAAAGCTTGATATCGACATATTCATTCCTATTTATTACAGTTAAAGATTTGATGTTAGCATATAGCCATATTTACAAATGCAATAGTTTTTTGAAGTGTTTTATATTCAAATACTTATACTAGATGTAATAATTTATTTATGTTAAATGCTATGTTTAATATTGATTATTTACAATTATAACATTGCATCAGACAAGCTAGACAGAGAGAGAGAATATTTAAGCATGTAATTCAATTAGAACTATAAGTGTCTATGACGTCACTATTACTTTCTTTGTCAAAGCTATATTTCAGAACGGATGAAAGTACAATATAAAATGCCCAATAGATCGAATATGCTTGACTAATAAACATTATACTAATGAAAAGGCCTATAAAACCGACTCTCACAATCTCAGCTATCTTGACCAATTCTTCAGATCGTGATTTATCAATTGTTAGTCTCGTGATTTTGAATACATTGAGACTCATCATACAAAAAAGAATCAATCCCAATACCCCGGTTTCAGCTCCAATCTGTACAAGGCTGTTGTGGGCAGTTTGCCACTTTACTACGGCAACGCCACGCCTTTCTCTGTCGTATCCAACGCCTTCGTTAAAACGGTTCACACCGACCCCCGTCAGGGGGTGTGACAGCATCATCCTCATCCCCATTTTCCATATTGCCAATCGCCCCTCCTCATCCGTCACATTGTAATCACCCTTCATGTCCAGAAGAGTTTTATACCGTTCAGAGTTCATATTAACAAATTGAAGAGCCATAATGGCGACAAGCACTAATGCTGTTTTTTTAATAAAAGATAGTCTAACAGAAATGGTTTTAACAGACAGAAGATAAAATGAAATAGATATTAATGCTAACAAACCACCGCGAGATCCGGTTTTTAACATTACAATAAGGCTTAATATAATATTTATAACAGCAACTATTCTTGTAATGCCTTTATTGTCTTTTGATATGAATAGTAAGTTAAATGGTAAAAAAGCAATGATATAAAATGCCGTGTCGTTTGCATCAAACATGCTACCAAAGGCTATCCTTTCGCCAGAGAAGTCTCCGTAATTCAATATATATATGCAGTAGAGAGCAACCCCAAGAGAATAGACAAACAACAGACGGCGAAGCTTAGATATTGTATTAACTATCTGATAAAACAGTAAAAAGAATATAGTTATGACACTGGCGTAGTCAAACACATCCTTTAATGACGCGCTTCTGTAATATGAAAAAGGCACTCCTATGAACATTACCATGATCAAAAATATATACAGCCTGAATTGTATGTTGTTGGATATTTTTTCGTTTTTTTTGGCGCTAAAAAAATAGATGCACATGGTAATCAGACCAAGTGACACTCCAGGCCTCAATACGCCAAGGAATGAGAGGTAATCCTGCGGGCGACACAAAAGAACGAATGACCAGACACTGAACATTGCGAATAATAGTCCGGAATTTATTTGCCGATTATTTGGAGTCACAAACTCTGACATGGACGCATTATTAATAGCAATCCCCCCCAATCAAAGTCTTTTCGACTTTGCTATTTATGGACAAAGCATTTGCAGTACGGGTCATGTTCCGGTTCGACCTGACGGCGTTCTAGGTGTCCCACCCTCGCCGCGAAGTTCGGCGGAACGCCCACCTGTAACGTAGGCATCATGGTATTTAGTGGCAACGATCATCCTCTCACGCAACTTCAGCGACGGCGCTACATTCTCATATGGAAAGGAATCTCTTTCTGCGATTTTCTTGCTGTGCTTGGACAGATAATCGTCCAGTGAACAAATTACCTTGGCCGGGTTCCCGGCGCAGACAGTATTAGGAGGAAGTGTCCTGCTTACGGTTGAATTTGCCCCAACTATTGTTCGCGGACCAATTTCGACTCCAGGAAGAATAGTAGTTCGTGCACCAATGTGGCAGGATTCGTGTATCACTACTCTGCCGATGCGTCCCGCATCCAGAAACTCATCCATCTGAGCATCATGCGCCAGAATGAGACAATCCGATCCAAATCCGCAGTGATCTCCAATTGTAATTAAAAAGCAGTAATCAGGGTCTATCCAAGTAGAGTCCGGAAGCCAGACGTCTGCTCCTAACCGCATCCCTTGGGCTCTCAAATGTTCCCAGCGCCGTTCACGGCGCAGTTGGTTGAGCTTAGACCGCAATCGTCGGTAACTATTAAGCACACTATCCAATAAACTCATAGTCGACTCCGCACCATCAATTTACAGCGTTCAATACCGCTGACATATTGAATGAGAGCTGGGAGCTTCTCCGGGAATGAGAAACGGCGGATCTTGAACGACCAGTCGTTGTCCGTTTTGGATTGCAGGTCGGCAAAACCGGGCGCGCCTACAACTGCACCCGATAAACCTAACTTCTTGAATACTCCAATCTCTCTGGGACCAAAATCGGAGAATTGTCCATTGGGGTAGCAAAATACCGGAACTGGGTTTTGTAATTCCGCGCAAAGTCGGCTCCATGATTCGGTAATTTCCCATTCCGCCACCTCAGTAGTCGAACGGCTCAAGATGGGATGAGTAACAGTGTGCGGACCAAAGGTCATGCCTCCCTTCTCACAGTTTCGTGCATCACCCCATGTCATAGGAGCATACATGACTGGCGGGCTGTCAGGCAGAATAACCTCGGCTTTCTCAGCAAGCGAGGCAATAAGTAGAAGTTTATCTTCGTTATCCAGAAACTTACATCTTTCAACAAAATCATCCTGGACAGACATGGCATTCCCATTTCCATTCAAGTTATAAAGTACTTTTTTCCCCGCTATATCAATCTCCACCGACTGTCGTGCGCTGGTCTTAAAAATGAATTCAATCTTGTTCCACCACATCCATAATTTTCCATCCAGAAAACCGGTGGTGGCAAATGTTGTCACAGGACAGTCGTACTCGGCAAAGATTGGCGCTGCTATTTCCGCGTGGTCGACATATCCATCGTCGATAGTAAAAACAACAGCGCCATTCAGCCCAACTCCGTTTCCATTCAATCTGGCAAAAAGTTCTGTTAGAGAGATGAACTCGTAGTTATTACGCCGAAGATAATCAAGCCCTTTTCGTAACTGTTCCGGATCAAAACCATCTATGCCCCGGTCTTTATGCGTGAACCTGTGCATCATAAATATGGTCGCACAACTGCTACGAGCAAAACTGAAAATAGAAGGCAATGCAGGCACAAGGAGCAGGCGATGATATATATTTCGTATAAACCCCATTCATTACCCCTTATTTTTCGACCGGCCAATATGTTGGCAACAAATCAAGTATCCGCTCTGAGAAAGATGTGGCAATTACCTTTGCGGCACCCGCATTTTCTTTGTCAGAGATGATGGTTACCCGAACAAAAGCACCGTCATTTCTGTTTCTAAAAATCATATCCCGAAACCTCTGAATGTTTTGCTTTATCCCGTTTGACAACACTTTTTTCCCGGCAGATTGGTACCAGTATACGGTGGTGATACTTGAATCTCCCTTTGTCGAAAAAAGGTAATTCACCGGCACGCCGTTTGGATAATAACTAGATTTTAGTATAATTTCGTGCGAATCCTTAAGGCCCCATCCCTGACTGGGCAGGCAACCAATTGGATTATGAGCGGTCCGTCCCCCCTTGGCAGTTCCGTAATAGCCAATATAAAGGTCCACCTGTCCACCATCTTGAGAATGATAATGGCGGTAGATATTTTTGTCTGCATTCAGTTCGTCATAGACCGAGTCAGAAAAGGAATCATCGACTCCCCGCATGCCATTAATCTCCATTGGCAGTTTATCAAGGTTTATAGCCACCACAACCGGTTTCCCGCGTGTTGAGATTCCAACCGTCAAGAGCAGAGTCAATAAAAGCACAGACATTGCTATCACGAAGGAACGATTCGATTTTTCAGTTCTTGTTTTCATATATTTTGAATCCATTACTTAGTTGGTAATAAAATCCTTAAATCAAGGATTTCAATTCTTTTGGGACCATATCCGGTTAAGAACTTTGTATTCTATAAACATCACTACGAGACCGAATGCAAAAACCGCTATCCCCGAAAATTCATGCAGAAATCCACGAGCCACTACTGCACCGAAAAAATGTGCCAATATTCCCGTGCCACTTACTCGCAATAAATTGGCTACAAATGCTATGAGTACCGATGACAAGACAATGATCGCCTTCAGTAGTTTATTGTTTTTGCACTGGCTCATAAATATAACCGACAGCATAACCAGGGCCGATATGGATCGGATGCCGCTACATGCTTCAGCCACCTCCAGTTGGGTCTGGCTGAAGTAAAGCATATGTCCTTCTCTGTAAACCGGTATTCCGCACCACTGGATGATTTTGGTTGAAAGGATTGTGGCGTAAGTTTGTAGCGGAAAGGAGACCGTATTAACCACAGATTCCGGGATCGGTACCATGAAGAACAGAAACAGCAAGGGAAATGACAACTGTTTGTATGTCTCCCTTCCCAGAACATACAATATAAGGCCGTTTAACGAAAGAACGATCATCATACGTTGCAGAAAAACAACTCCGCCTGCATATCCTACCAGATAGATCAATAGGCTTATCGTTAACAAGGCAAGACCAGAAGTGGAGGGTATCATTACAGTGCGCTTTAACTCTTCTTTCTTATTCCAGACAAAATACAGTGAAATGAAAGGAACAAGTATTCCATATGAATTATCTGAGTTTGATGTTCCGACCCACGCTGTATATAAGTCCGGGTAAACCGGGTAGAATATCGCAGCCAGGAGAATTAATAATATTGGTAATTTGATTGAATTGGATTTCATATCCGACTTTCTCGCTCTAGCATATCCATGATTTTAACCCTATTCGTACAATTTACATGAGGATGAATCGGCAGTGTCACAAGTTTCTCGGCACACTCGCTTGCAACTGGAAAATTTTGTGCCCCAAAACCAGAGCTCAACTCCGGAATTTGTTCAACCGAAGTGGGATATGTGCGAGCGACGCCCAGTCCCATCTTTTCACTAGCCAGTAAGACGGCTTCCCTCACCGCCGCTGATTCAATCCATAGAGGCAAACGGATCAGGTCGGGTATGTTACGTTGGTTGCCCCACGAAGGTTTTAGTCCGAGTTTTTCCAGCTCAATCAGTATCCCCTGCACATTTCCCAATCTAACCTGCCCAAATCGCAGTAACTTTCGCTTCCATTCGCGGGCCAACCCCGCTTGGAACGGTGACATTTTTTTCATTTTGAAATAAGGGTCATAAATGGTTTCCCCAAGCCTCAGAAAAGGCAAGGATTTAGGGAGCCAAAACATCGATGGCTTAGAAAGAATGCTCAGGGCTAATCCATAGAGGGACAAGGCTAATTGATCGGAGACGCTGTAATCAGGGAGGGCATTCACGGTTTTGTCGAGATGGCATGCAATATCGTCGCGACTTGTAACTATTACCCCTCCTTCGACGGTGGAGAGTGCTTTACCTCGCCCAAGACTGAATAATCCCACATCTCCAACAGTACCCAGTTTTTCCCCGTGCCCCCCCCCACCCATCGCCTGTGCCGCATCTTCTACAATAAAAATTGAGTCATCATCTATTATCTTTCTGGTTCGCTCCACATCAGCTGGAAAACCAAAAAGATGGACCGGGACAACACAGAGAAGCTGATTATTGTGCGTGCGGATGATTTCCGAAAGCTGTTGATAATTGAAGTCAAAAGTGCCAGGAGCCAGATCGCATAATCTTACCTTGAGCCCAGCCCTGATGATCGCGGAGGGGATCGAATAACAGGTAAAAGCGGGGATTAACACTTCGTCGCGGCCGGGTGAAATTTCTTTCAGGGCCTGAAGTATCGCAGTCAAGGCCGTCTTGCCGGATGAAACGAGATAAGAGTGTTTCATGCCGAAATATGAGTTAAGTTCATTCTCGAACCGGTTGAGCTCCGATTTTCCTCTACACATTCCAACCAGACCGTGAAGGATATCTTTCGCAGTTAACGGAGCTGCCGCTGGAGGTAAACATCTGCCGATTCGCATCAAGGAATACTCCGCACGATCAATGTTTTTCAGGTTTTTGCTCTACTAACAACGTCTTGAAACAGATCATCAATTAAATTGACTGTTTTTCGCAGATCAAACTCATCTATAACTCTTTTATATGCCCTGTTTACCATTTCACTGCGAAACTGTGGATCATCAAGGTACTTTTCAACTCCCTCAACAATGGCTTTTTCGTTACGCGGCGGAACCAATATACCGCAGTCACCGTTGACAAGAATTTCAACTGGACCGCCCAAATTGGTTGCGATTACAGGTACTTTATTGAACATAGCTTCCAGAAGCACCATACCAAACGGTTCTGGTGTGATGGATGCGTGTATGAATACATCAAATATCTTGAGAAGATCTGGAACATCATTTCTGAACCCTAGATATTTTAGTCGTAGTCCTACTTCGGAACTTCTTGAGATATTTTTAATAGATTCTAAATATTCTTCGTCCTCAGCCGCGTGGCCACCCACTACAAGCCCATACAAGTTTTTGTATTTTTCACCTAGTAACATGAAGGCCTTTACAAAATACTCCTGTCCCTTCCACTCCCTGATATTGCCAATGATGCCAACGACAATACTATCCTCAGGAAGACCAATCTCATGCTTAATTCGAACATCATTTACATTAACACAATATTCTTCGTTGTCATGTATTGGCAGACCATCATAAATAACATGAGTTTCAGCATGATAATTTTGCTTCTTCATGTTGCTTTCTATGGACTTTGAAACAGCAATGGAAGCTACTATATCTTTAGTATTCCTGATATCCAGAACAGAATATTCGAGATGCCCCCTTTCATATGATATTATCGGAATGCTTTTTTTATTACATATGTTCACGATGTCATTTGATGACTTGACTGAATTATTTAAAATGACCAATTCTATGTTATTTCTCTCAACGATATGTGACAATTCCTGCCTGTGCATATAAATCAATCTATACCAGTTGCGGAATTTACGAATCAGTATATTCCCATGTACTACTGGCTTTCTATTAATTAAATGAATAGAAGCACCAATATCTTTACACTTATCAACATAAGAGTTAGCTTGATAAAATCCAACATGGATTTTATATCTATTCACATCAAGATGTCCTACCAAGTTATACAGACATGTATGAGACCCACCTACAGTGCCATCAGAAGCTACTTCAATAAATAGAACGTTCATGTATCACTCGATTTTAGTTTTATAAACCTGTGCATCTACAGCTACTCGGTTGATTACTCAATAGTCTGAATTTGAACTTGAGAATGAATACACATTGAGTAGTCATGGAATGTCTTTAACAATTCTAGGCCCAAATGTGTTCGCAACTGCCAGTGGCAACCTCTGCCAGATCTTAATGGCCAAATCATACTTCGGGTTTTTGGGGTTCAATTCCGGCAATTTCTCACCGTCTTTTAGCAAGTACTGCCAATAAAGTTGCACCGGTTTCGCTCCCCACTGTTTTTTGAAACGGAATGTTCCCTCCCCTGGCGTGGATCTCCCGAAGTCAAATTTGCGGGCGCCGTTCCCTATTGCGAATTTGATTGCATCCCAATAAAGAAGATTGTTCGGGCACATTTCCCGGTAGTCACTTATCGATGATGCCCAGGGAACCTCCAGGACATCTTTGAACCACGTCAACAGACCCGAAGCGACCGGTTTGCCTTCCAAGGTAACCGAAATGATACGGGTAGTATCTGGAAAAGTCTCAAGGATATTCCGAAAAAACTCTTTGCCATAAACCGGAGTACCAAGATCTCTCATGTTCCGGCAAAAAACCTCGTAAAATCCGTCCAGCAATTCCAGGTGGCCCATTACGGTCGTCAATCCGCTTTTTTCGGCTTTGCGAACCTGATTGCGCACCTTGGCGTCCAGCGCCTTCCACTGTGTTTCCACATCATTCATCAGATCGAGAATCATGGTCACTTTGTGTTGTTTAGTCGCAAGATCATGTTGCTGATTATAAATGTGCCTGAGTTCTACATGGTCGGCGCCAATCTTGTCCAAAATAGTTTCTGCATGTTTCAGCAGGGCATCCCCAAACTTGCTTTCATTAAACAACACTCCCCCATAATTGAAAAAGGGTAGTGAAACAAGAAAATTACCGAACAGCCTACTCTTCATATGAACCAACGGTAATACGCCACATATGTCATTGCCTGCGTTCCGCGCCTCAAGGTAAAAGGTTTTGTGTCCAAAACTCTGTTCAACGACTTTACGCCACCCATATTGATGATAGTTTGTGCTTTCAAGTTGGGAAGTGACAAAGTCATCCCATTCCGTTCCTTCATCGTTATAAAGTTGAATGTTCAATTCCATTCAATTTTCCCACTAACGCTAGACATCAAATTAGACCGGCAAGCATTTATCGATAACATTTGATATATTGTTCGAATATTTTTCCAGGCTGAAGTTTTTTTCCATTTTTTCCCGACCTGATTCTCCCATGTTTTTTCTCAGAGTTTGATCATTTATCAGAAAAGCCAGCTTTTCGATTAACTGCGGTACACTTTCTTTCTCAAAGAGATAGCCATTTATTCCATCATCAATGATTTCTGGAATCCCCCCAACGTTGGATCCAACATTGGGCAAGGCACATGCGGCACCCTCTAGCAGGGTAAGTGGAAAAGCCTCTTCTCTTGAGGCTAGAACGTTAATATCGAAAAGATGGGAATAAAACATTTCCGAGTTTTTTACATCACCAACAAAACGGATCCTGTCAGAAACACCTAGCTTATGGCTCAACTCAATCAACTCATTTTTTTCAGAGCCATCCCCGACAATTACGAGTATTAGATTATTATAGTTTTTAGTCAAACTTGCGAATGCTTCTAATAACAGATCGACCCCCTTTCTGTTTATGAGGCTTCCTGTCTGACCTATTACGATATCATCATCGTTAATTCCATGAGATTTTCTAAAGAATACATTTTTCACTGAAACAGGTTTAAATCTTTCGATATCAACCCCGTTGTAAATCATTTCCGTTTTTTTGAACCTAACTTTTTTCTCCATAAACTTTCTGGTTGTGTCACTTACAAAGATAACTCTGTCAGCAAACTTGAAAAACCACATCCACGCATATCTTTTGGTGTAAGGCGCATGGATGTGAGTAATCAATGGAATTGAAAACAGCCTGGCCATGGGATAGCCAAGCTGGGATGGCAGTCCGGAATTTGAATAAATAAGATCAATCCGATGTTTTTTTATCACTGATCTAAAAAAGAAGAGAGCCTTTATGTATGACAATATTTCGTATTTACTATATTTGCCTTCATAAGAAATTTGCGGAATATCGGTCAGGTATGTATTTATTCCTGACTTACTTAATTCGTTTTTTAATTGATCAGCATTGCATATGGCTATCGGATTGTATTTTGCTTTGTCGATGTTCTTTAGCAAACTGATTAAACAGAGTTCTTGGCCTCTTATCCAGTTCTCTCCGTAGTTAATAAAAAGAATGTTTTTCACTCACAACTCCTGGCGTATTTGTGATCATTTTGCCAAATTTGTACTTATCCGCTTATTTGGAGCGAGACTCTGGGTTTTTAACAGACTGATAAGACTGGATCAACCCTGATACCATTCAAATCAGCGACCATGGGGTTCAGGCCACCATCCGGTCAATTGGTCCGATTGAGAAGTGGGCCGTGCCTCAAATCCTGATAACGATTTGCGATATTCACGAATGCGCTCCCATGCTGGCCTGATTAGCTGCCAACAGGTTTTTCCCAGGAACATTTTAGCTCGGATTTTTCTCCACTGGTGTGAATCCCTGATCACGGGATAAACCTGCTCGGCGAATTCTAAGCAGGCCTGCCCCCCCACACTGTCTCCTCTGTCAAAAGCAGTGCTCGCCAGCCAGCAACAACCTTCGCTGACACGCTGTAACATCGACTCACGCCATTGAGAAGACTCCGGAAATTGATCGCCCCACTGGGCAAGGATTAGTTCACAAGCCTGAAGAACCTCCTTGACGTCTCCCAGCAACTGGCTATCGTAGTGAATACTCATGTTTGCGCTGTGTCTTCTGTAATACGCCTGTACAGCTCCATGGACACCTATGGAGCCATGCACAGCAAACCTCATCCACATTTCCATGTCGCCGCTGTGTGGAAGATCCGCACGATATCCTCCCAAACGATGCTGGAGCTCGGTACGAACCACCGCAGTGGGAGTACAGACTGGATTTCCCATCAGGAAACACCGCTCAAGAAAAATCCTACTTGGAACTAAGCAGAATTCTGGCGAAATTGTTTCGGTTTTACTGGCATAATTCTCTTCATCCCAGAGCACACGGCCCATCCCGCACGTCATGACCACCCCGGGTTGCCGGTCCATGATCTGAGCCGCTCGAGCAAGAGCTCCAGGCGCCAGCGCATCATCAGCAGACAGCAAGACGGCGTAGTCCGACTTCGCCCAGTCAAGAAGCCCCTCGTTGTATGTTGCGATGTGACCGCGGTTCTCTGAATGTCGGCGAAATTCCACACGGCTATCCTGCTCCGCCAGTTGTCGGCCGATTTTTTCGGTGTCGTCGCTGGAGCAGTCATCGATGACAAGAATACGAACATCCACGTCTTCCTGATCAAGGGCACTCGCGACACTCTGAGGGAGATAACGGGCATAATTGTAACAAGGTATAACTATATCAACGCTACTCATGATTTTATCTCTCTCATGTTGTTTAAAATAAACTGTAAATATTTCAAGGTTCGACAGACTCAATGGCTAGTCTATTTTTTCTTATTCGGCGCAACGGTTCAAACAGAAACCGGTGTCGTTCTTCCTTGGTTAGTCCTATTACAAGGAAAATCGCGGCAGCCCCCACCGCTGCCAGTGTTCCCTGGAGAATCAAATAGGTAAAGTTTCCGGCAGGACCTGCAAGCTTGATGCAGTACATTATTACTGCTTGTAATAATCCCGCGGCCGCTGGTCGTATACAAGAGTTGAGAATGAAGGCGCTCGCAGAAAGGCCAAGAACGCGTTGCAGCATAAAAGGCATGGCAATCATGTCAATCAGTACGGATGCTATAACTGTCGCCACTGCGACTCCGGCCAATCCATAAGGCCGAATCAGAATAACGCTGAATGACAGATTTATTACTGACCCGATTATCAATAATGTCGAGACCAGCCGCACACGACCGGTTCCCATTATAATCTGCTGGGCAACACTGGAAGAAAAGCATGTTACGGTGCTGATCAACAGAATTTGGAATATTACAGCAACTGATTGAAAAGGGACGCCGCTCAGATACTTTTCCCCTATCCACAAACGGTAAAAATCATCGGCCCAAAATGCAGCGATCAAAACAACTGGGATCATGACCAGAATCATTAATCGTGAAGCTTTGTGATACAGGTTTTCGAGTGTTTTCAAATCATTCTGGACATGTAGTTCTGTAGCTGCTGGATAGACGACTTGAGGGACTGGACTCAGGACAGAATTGACCTGTCGCGAAAGACCCGTAGCCAGTGCATAATGCCCTACTGCAGCAATCGGCATGAATGCGCCGATTAATATATTGGGCACATACTGGTAAATGAAGAAGTTGACCGATATAAGGAAATTCCATCCACCGAATGAGGCAATTTCGCGCAGCCGGATAAGTTTCGCCCGTCGCCATGTGACATCTAACTCGGGCGCAAGCCGTAGTGCCACTCGCCAACGGATCAGAAATTCGATCACGTTTGCTCCGCAGGAAGCGATACTTACCCCTATAAGTCCATGACCCGTTTTGAGCGCGGCAAAAATACCGGCCGCTGTCAGTAACCTAGAGCCAATTCCGATCAAATTCGATATATCAAAGCGTTGCAAGGAGGTAAACATTGCAGCAAATGGGGAAAAAACACATTGCACAGCGCTGCTGAGACCAACTATTAATATGCACCAGAAAGCCTCACCAACCATACCTGATGGAATACTGAAGAGATGCGGTGCAGTATAGGCGCCGACAATACTGAGCGCGGTCATCACTAACCCCAACAGCGTAAGAACAACTACCGAACTGCTGAGACAATCACTGGCCCTCTCATAATCCCGTAACGCAAGATAGCGAGTCAGGTACTGGGTAACCCCGGCGCGAAACCCCAAGTCCAGAAACCCGTAGTATCCAATAAAACTCGAGGTTAAAATCCAGATTCCATACCGCGCCGTACCCAGTTCATGAAGCACATAGGGCGTCAGCGCTAAAGTCACTGCCGCATTCACAACGAAACCAATCCAATTGCTGGTAATGTTACGGAGAAGTGTGGCCGATCTACTCATTCAAAAACTCACTGCGGTTCATTGTTTTCTCCGTTTCACCTGACTGATCCGGTTCATCTATCGAAATACTGCGTAGAAACAAACCTCTGCCTGAAAATATTAATCAACTTCCACTTTACACACAAATTTCAAGATCTTTTTAGTATGCACAAGTCAACTGTTCTAGAGAAAAAAACTGGAAATTGGTGTTACTGCTGAAACACCACATCCACCCAGTAATTGGAACTATTCCAGCTCTGGTTAGGAAAACTGCTGACTGAGCCATAGGCGTACACACCGTTGAAGCCGGAAACACCGTCTGCCAGGGCGTGAAGCGGGACATTGTCCACCCCCTTACCTGAGAAATAGCTTTGATCATCGCTGTAATGGCCCACATTGGCGTGGTAAGAGGCAACATAGACCGAATTTGCCGCAACTGCCACCGGGGGCGACAAGTCAACCTGCTGCCATCCGGAAGCGGTCTCATTGTCGAAAACAGCCGATGCGAGCAATGTGCCGGTATTCGTCCAGAGGTTGCCTACGTGGGTGCCGATATTTGCGCTCGACTTGTAGAATCGAAGACCGGTGATGTAGCCGGCACTATCAACGCGGAACTTGACCCCCAGTTCCACCGAACCATCCGGACCAGCGTCCACGACTCCAGGAATAGTATCGGCGGGCCAGATCGAGTGTGATCCGACTGGCGCCGCAGCAGTGGTGAACGTCCAGGTAAAATCTGTGACAAGAGGATTCCCGGCAACGTCCTTAACACCTCCCGCAGCTCCTTTGAGCGTTGCAGTATATGCTGTCAAATTAGCTAAAGTAATTGAGGGAGACAACACCGCGGTTTGAGTAGCGGGATTGTACACAACAGTAGCTGGAACCAGGGTGTTCGACGGATCGTGTATTACAAAAGTACCGGCACCGATGGTCGCAGGATCCATCATTTTGCTGAAAGTAGCTGAAACATCAGTCGTTGCAATAATTCCGGACATTCCGTTGGCAGGAGTGACATTGTTTACTTCAGGCGATGTGACATCAGGAGCATAAATGACGCTGTAAGTTCCGCTTGTCGCCAGGAAGCGGGCATATTGAATACCCTTGACGGCAGTTAACGTATAGAGCACCGAAGCTCCGTTATTCGTTATGCTGGTAACGGTTTGTCCAAGAGCCACCGGCACCATTGCCACCAGACCATTCGCATCTTGAGAGGCATTGATCGAGAAATTCAGGTTGCTGCCGTTCCAGGAAAGTGAACTGATAGCAGAACTGTTGCGGGCATCAAGCCATTTCAGCAGCTGTTTGGCAGAGATAACCGGAACTCCGCGAGCGATTGCAGAGTTAATGATGGCATCAGATACGCTGGACTCAGCAGTGTCGGTGTGAGCGTTAACTACAAAGGCACCGTAATATCCCTCAGGCCCGATTGCTCTATCGAGTAGAGTATCAATTGTAAAGGGGTACGACTGGCCAGACTCATCCGTCAATTGTGTGACAGCCTGATAAACATCAATTAGATTGCCGCTAGAATCAGCAAACCTCATTGGCATTCCGGAACCGGTGAATAAACCCGGCCGGTCACCGACCCACGTTGAAGGATAATAGTAATAAGTTGTATCGAGACGTATGCCATGAGCTAACTCAACAGCTGGTTGAGTCGCAAAGTCGCTCCACGGAATGCAGTGTGTCCGATTTGTCACCGGCAACGGAAGGCCAGGGTAGTTATTATTCCAGGTATTCAGCTGGTCGACAAAGAAACCTTCCAGTGAAAACGGCGTATAATCGGCGCAGTTTGTAAATACGTGGAGGGCAACCTCGAAACCGGCGGAATTATACGCAGAAGCCTGTGCATTATTGATAGGAACATTGGGATAACTGTAATAGGTGATAGAATTGCTGGCAGGTATGTCCGGATAGATGTACGAAGTGCCTCTGATGCATTCCCAATTTTCCACAGAACAACCTGCGGGACTTAAGGCAAGATACGAATCGAACCGGCCGATCGTGCCACCATTGGAGTGGTCATCACCTGTCATAACTACTACCGCGGGCAAATTACGCGGGAAGTACCAGAAACGCGGCAGAGGTTTCCGGTTTAAATTCATTCGGATGATAAGGTTTGCCAGCAGGCGCTGCTGTTCGTCAGCCTGCGGAATCGCAATTTTATTCACATCGACCCAATCCGGTTTAGGGTCGAAGGTTGCATTGCCAAAGAAAAGATCATCGGAACGGACTGGAGAAATTCCGTCTCTGGGCTGTCCGGCCCAATCTGGATTGCCTTGGCGCGTATAGACCACGGAACGGGCAAGATCATAAGTGAATGCGGCAGCTTGCCCCCCGTTTAACCCTACGCTGGTCAACGTAACAGCCGGATCGGAAGTTGTAGTATTTGCGTCGGCATAAAGTGTTGCCAGACTCGAAGCGCCACTCAGGGTATAGCGGTCAGCTACACCATGAAACTGCATACTCTGGCTGACAATACCAAAACCGGCCCCTCCGGTTGTGTCAACCAGAAGATATCCATTGGATAGAGTTGATGACTTATCGGACAGTCCAAGCAGACCGGCGAGCTTTTTGTCGGGACGCATGGCAATAAGCTTTCCTCCGGAGACTACCCAGTCACTAAATATCGCAACCTGAGAATCGGTCATTGGCATCTCGCCAAGTATGACAACATCGTAAGATGAGAGCAACGCGGGCGATATTGATAAGATGTCACTCACGGCGAATTCGTTAAATCCTTCCGCTCGGAGGATCTCAGCATAGTAGCCGCTAAAAGGATTCGACGCTGAAGTAACAACCAGAACCGGGCCGCCTGAACCAGTGGTGATACTTAAATTCTTGGCTGAAGTTTGCGCAGGATTACTGGAATCGGTAATCTGGACCGTGAAATTTGAGGTTCCAGTAGCGGTAGGAGTTCCGGCAACAACACCTGTAACACTGTTGAGCGATAAACCAGACGGCAGTGAACCACCCGCAATCGACCAGAGATACGGCGGAATACCGCCGCTGCCGGCCAAAGCGACCGAATACGGGATGTTTTGCGTAGCACCTGCAAATGACAATGTAGTAATCGTTGCAGGTGTTGACTGCACAGTCAAATTCGTGCTGGCAGTGACACCAGCCACAGTCGCAGAAAGGGTGGTAACACCGGCTTTGAGGGCTGTAGCGAACCCGCTGCCGGTTATGGTAGCGATACCGGTGACTGATGACTCCCAAATTGCCTGGCTGGTAAGGTTCTGCGTGCTGCCGTCGGAATAAGTTCCAGTGACTGTAAACTGCAATCCAGTTCCGGTCGGTATCGACTGATTGGATGGCGTAACAAACATTGAAGAAAGAGTCGGCTTAGTCATGTTGAATACTACATCTACCCAGTAGTTGGCGCCCTTCCAGCTCTGGTTAGGAAACAAGCTTGAGGCCCCGTATGAAAACACTCCGTTGACTCCAAAAACTCCGTCTGCCAGCGCATGAAGCGGCGGGCTGTCCATCCCTTTTCCGGTAAAGTAGTTCAAATCCGCGCTGTAGTGACCCAGGTTGGCGTGATAGGAGGCCACGTAGACAGTATTGGCAGTGACAGCCACCGGGGTGGGGAAACTTACCTCCTGCCACCCGGACGCGCTCTCATTAACGAAGGTAGCGGTGGCCAAGAGGGCACCTGAGTTCGACCAAAGGTTGCCCACGTGGGTCCCAATATTTGTGTTTGCCTTGTAGAAACGGAGACCCGTTATGAATCCGTCCGAATCCGCGCGAAATTTTACACCCAACTCCACCGGACTGTCTGATCCTGCATCCGTTAACCCTGGGACAGCTGTAGCTGGCCAAATGGTGTAATTTGCAAGTGCGACAACCGCAACACCCAGTGTCCTTGTGGCGGTCTGCCCGGGGTTACCGGAATCGGTTACCCGGATTATGAAGCTGGAGGCACCGGTAGCTGATGGCGTTCCGGAGATTATTCCAGTACTGCTGTTGAGCGTGAGTCCCACCGGCAGTGAACCGCTCACTATCGACCAGTTATAAGGTGGAGTGCCGCCGTTGCCAGCCAAAGTAGCCGAATAGGAAATGTTCTGCGTAGCGGCGGAGAGTGATGCCGTCGTGATCGCCAGTGGGGTTGCCTGCACGGTTAAATTCGTGCTGCCGGTGACACTGCCTGACTTCGCCGAGATTGTGGTACTGCCCGCACTGAGAGCAGTGGCAAGCCCGGCGCTGGTAATTGTAGCTACGCCAGTGGCCGATGAAGCCCAGGTCGCTTGACCTGTCAAGTCCTGTGTACTTCCATCGGAATAAATTCCGGTGGCTCCAAACTGCCGACCGGAGCCGGTCGATATCGTCTGGTTAGCCGGCGTCACCGTGATCGAGGATAGGGTCAGGGGCGTCGGCGCAGTCGTACTGATCATCACGTCGACCCAGTAGTTGGATGCCTTCCAACTCTGATTGGGAAAACTGCTTGTTGTACCGTAGGCAAACACACCATTTGCGCCGGACAGGCCATCTGCCAGGGCATGAAGCGGCGGGCTGTCCATTCCATTGCCGGCAAAATAGTTCAGGTCAACACTATAGTGCCCCACATTGGTGTGATAGGAGGCAACGTAGACCGTGTTTGAGGTAACAGCCACCGGGGTTGAGAAATTAACCTCCTGCCACCCGGACGCGCTCTCATTATTGAAATTGGCGGTGGACAACAGAGTACCGGAGCTCGACCAAAGGTTGCCAACGTGCGCGCCTGTATTGGCGCCCGCCTTGTAGAAGCGGATACCGGTTATAAATCCATCAGAATCGGCACGGAATTTCACTCCCAATTCCACCGGGTTGTCAGGCCCTGCATCCGCAACAGCGGGAACGGCCGTGGCGGGCCAGATTGTGAAATTTGCGAGTGCCGCTACAACTATGCTTAAAGACTTGGTGTAGATTTGTCCCGGATTGGCGAAATCTGTAATACGGACTGTGAAGCTGTAGTTGCCGGTAATTGTGGGAATTCCAGATATAACCCCAGTTGCGGCATTAATAGTAAGACCGGGCGGCAGCGAGCCACCCTCGATTGACCAGGCATAAGAAGGAGTGCCACCACTACCAGTCAGTGAAGCTGAGTAGAAAATGTATTGCCTTGCGGCTGGGAGTGATGAGGTAGTGATCACAAGTGGGGTGGCCTGCGCTGTCAGGTTTGCGCTGCCAGTGACACTGCCTGACTTTGCTGAAACCGCAGTACTTCCGGCACTGAGAGTCGTAGCAAGCCCGGCGTTGTTAATAGTGGCTACGCTCGTCACTGATGAAGCCCAAATCACCTGACTGGTCAGGTTCTGCGTGCTGCCGTCTGAATAAATACCGGTGGCAGTGAACTGCAGGCTGGTCCCGGTCGGGACTACCTGATTATACGGTGTCACAGAGATAGACGACAGGGCAGGCTTGGCTGTATTGAACACAACATCCACCCAGTAGTTAGATCCTTTCCATCCTTGATTGGGAAAATTGCTTGTGGCTCCATATGCAAAAACACCGTTGACACCTGACACACCGTCAGCCAAGGCATGAAGTTGTGAGCTGTCAACTCCCTTGTTCACGAAGTAGTTCAGATCATCACTGTAATGTCCCACATTGGTGTGGTAGGACGCTACGTAGACAGTGTTAGCGGAAACAGCCACCGGTGCGGAAAAGTTGAGTTGCTGCCAACCGGAAGTGCTCTCGTTACTGAAAGTGGCTGTAGCCAGAAGAGTGCCAGAGCTTGTCCATAGATTGCCAACATGGGTTCCAGTATTTGTGTTCGCCTTGTAAAAACGAATACCGGTAACATAACCGTTCGAATCGGAGCGAAATTTCACCCCCAGTTCCACTGGGTTGTCAGGCCCGGCATCAGTCAAAACCGGGATTGCCGTCGCGGGCCAGATTGTTAAACTCGGCGTACTGATGATCGTAACGTTAGTGCCCGGCAACGGTGTTTCAAGATTGCCACTGTCGTCAACTGCTCTGCTAAGGACAACTGCCGAACCTGAAACCGTCGGTGTCCAGGAATAACTCCAGTTTTCCCGGCCAGTTGCGGGGTGCCATGTAGTGCCACCATCAGTCGAGACTTCCACGGCTCCCACAGTTCCGCCGCCGTTGTCGGACGCTGTGCCGGTTATTGTGACAGAAATATCAACCGGCAGAGATGATCCGGACAGTGGAAAGGTGATAATGGAGGACGGGGAAGTTCGGTCAACGGAAGCAGTAGCGACAACTAACCCTGGCTGCAACGACACCGGCTGAACCCCCATGTCGGCGAATAGATTTACAGTGGCCTGCTGCATGTTTGAGTCAGGTACAGATGGGCCATTGTCATGCTGGCTATCCAACCCCCATGACCAGTGGACCGTCCCTGCCGAAAACACCAGCGCCTTGCTGGGGGCGCGGTAAAGGGTCATGACATGAGTCGCGGTTCCCGGAAGGTAGATGTCGGCGGCAACATTTATATTGTTCCCCAATAGTTTGGCAGCTACCGGAGTCGTAGTTGAAGACATTTGAATCAGACCGGCAGGCCGGAAACCGTTATCAATATCCTCATCAAACTCATAACCAACCACCCTGTCCCCAAGTACCGCCTTCTGACCCTCGGCAAGCGACGCTACGGCAGTATTTCTCCAAAATCTCATCCGGCCGTTCGCTTGAGGAACTTCCAATGAAATCCCTAGTTCGTTTGGACCGTCAGAAACTGTGAAAAGTGTTCCGCTAAGCGCATTCTCTGGGCGTCCGCCATCCGCTGGCGGACTGAATGTCGGGTTACGCCAGGTACCGGTCCAAATTGGTGGGTCAGCGGGATCGGTCGGTATCGGCGCGTTGCTCTCGTTGTAGCAGACCATGGTACGGTGAGGGGTGCCAGAACCATCTATGCTGTTTTCCCAGCGGATCTTGCGGTAGATTTCATTACCGCTAAAGAAGGCCACATTAACTCCAAAGTCCCGGGCTGTTTCTACATTTGAGCGCTCCTGTCCGGACCAGTACTCGTCATGTCCGACTGACAGAAAAACTTTGTGTTCAAGAAGTTCAGCCCCTCTGCGGTCAGTGTCAACGGAGGTGAAGTAACTGACGTTGTAGCCGTTGGCTTCCAGCCATCGGATCATGGGATATTCTGCTTGGAAAAACCAGTTGTAGGCGCCCAAACCACTGTTAACAGCGCGAGTCATAAAGGGCCGGTTGTAGCTGGACTTGGTGGCCTTTTGACTTGGATAACCGTAATCTGGGTATTCGATATATCCCAGGCCGTACGTATTATAAGCCTGCCAGGTCGTGTCCGAGGTTTTAAAGAGCACGTCTGAACCGCCAGCATCATCCCTGACAATAAAAATAATATGGCTTGATCCACCGGTATCCGAGCGCACGAGTTTAGCTATGTAAACCCCTGACGTAGCATCCGCAGGAACCGTCCACGAGGCAGATTCGGCCCAGTTTCCGCAGTCAGTGAGTTTGGTAGTAGCGTCGTTAAGGCATGCAGGTTGCAGTTGAGGCAAGGAGACCGCCGGATGGACAGTGGCAATCTTGCGGGCGCCGTTCCCTCCGTAGTATCCGATCCGGTAAATATCAAGACGGTAGTCGAGCGCGTCCGTCTGAATTTTAAAGTGAACAGCCTCGCCTTTGTTGACGCTGATATCAGTGGCGAATCCCTGAATACTGGAATCACCCGCCCCACTGATATCCCATTCTCCCGCCGGGTTGCCAGCTTTGCAATTCTCCGCCTCAATCGCATTTGCTGGAGATACGCAAGAACTCAATGCCACCGACGGATTAATAATTGAAACAACAAAAACCAGCAACAGCATATTTACGAACATTATGAAGTTGCGAAATTTATTAACTGACATACATCCCCCCCAAAATCTTAAACCAAACTTGAAATCAATACTTAACGGACTCTTATGCTGAACGCTTTGGTGCTGTTTTGCACCGGATTGCCTGAATCACTCACTTTGACCGAAAAGCTGAAGGTACCTTTGGTCGTTGGCGTACCTGAAACAACACCTGTACCACTTTTGAGTGTAAGTCCAGCCGGCAGTGTGCCGCTGGCCAGCGTCCAAACGTATGGCAAAGCGCCACCAACGGCTGTCAGCGAGGCCGAGTAAGAAACGTTCCGCGTGCCGCCGGGAAGCGATGCAGTTGTGATCGTCAATGGAGTTGACTGCACAGTTAATGCGCTACTTCCGGTGACACCACCCTGTGTCGCCGAGATTGTCGCACTGCCTGCTTTTATGCCCGTGGCAAGACCGGTGCTGCTGATGGTGGCTGTGCTGTCGTTTGAGGAAGCCCAAACCGTCTGGCTGCTTATGTTCTGAGTGCTGCCGTCAGAGTAGGTTCCGGTGGCGGTGAACTGTTGTGTTGCACCGGTCGAGATCGCTGGATTGACCGGAGTCACCGTTATAGCTGACAATACCGGCGGTGGCGGCGCGGTCGAATTAAAGACCACGTCCACCCAGTAATTGGACGCATTCCACCCCTGGCTGGGGAAGTTGCTGGCGGAGCCGTAAGCAAAGACACCGTTGAAGCCGGATACCCCATTGGCAAGGGCATGCAATGGAGGGCTATCCATTCCCTTGCCCGTAAAGTAGTTCAGATCACCGCTGTAGTGGCCAACAGTACTATGGTAGGAGGCTACGTATACCGTATTGGCGGTGACAGCCACCGGATTGGAGAAGTTGACTTGCTGCCAACCGGAGGCGCTCTCATTGGAGAAGGGGGCGGTCGCAAGCAGAGTTCCCGTACTTGTCCAGAGATTCCCGACGTGAGCCCCGGTATTGGCGGCTGCCTTGTAGAAACGTACGCCGGTTATGAATCCATTCGAGTCGGCACGAAACTTTACCCCCAGTTCTACAGGGTTGTCCGGACCAGAGTCAGAAATGACAGGGACAGCTGTTGCGGGCCAGGTGGTGCAATTCGTTGAGCACACGACAGAACCACTGACTGTAACATTGACACCAGATGAGGGAGTTTCAAGATTGGCACTGTCATCGACCGCCCGGCTGAGGATGGTAGCAGGTCCCGCTGCTGCCGGAGTCCAGGCATAGCTCCAGCTCTCCCGGCCTGTGGCAGGGTGCCAGGTAACGCCACTGTCAGTGGAGACCTCTACACCGCCGACCACACCTCCACCCGAGTCGGTCGCGTTTCCAGCGATTGTTAGCGTGACGCCAGCTGGCAGAGCAACCCCAGACGATGGCGAGGTTATTATGGAGGTTGGAGAAATATGGTCAAAAGATGGAGTGGCTGCCAATAGCCCGGACTGTAGAGACACTGGTTGCACACCCATGTCAGCGAAAAGATTTACGGTGGCCTGCTGCATCCGCGAGTCGGTGGTCGAACCCAAATTGGAGCGATCATGATTAGCATCCAGCCCCCAGGCCCAATTGTATGTGCCTGTTCCGAATACCAGCGCACCGCTTGCGTGGCGGTACAGTGTCAGGTTGTGAATGGCATTGCATGAGCCCACAGTGTTGCCGTAGTCAAGCAGGCAGGCGTTAGTTGTGGAAATGGGGGTGGTAGTGAGGTGGAGAATGCCGCCTGGACGAAAGCCATTATCTTCGTCTACATCCAACTCATCACCCAAGCTTCCAGGCGCAAGAGTGGCGCTTTGCCCAAGTGGCAGCGACGCAATATCCGTGCTGCGCCAGAAACGCATTCGCCCGTCTTCTCGAGGGACAGTGATAGTACCAGTGTAGCTGCCGGCAATCAGTGTCAGACTGCCTGCAAGAGCGTTCTCCGGGCGGCCTCCGTCGGCAGGTGGGCTGAAACGCGGATCCCGCCACGTCCCTGTCCAGACTGGCGGGTCCGCAGGATCAATAACGGCATTGGCCCATGTTTCCTTGTAGCTGACCAGAGTGCGGTTGGGCGTACTGGAACCATCGACACTGCTTTCCCAACGGGTTTTCCAATAGATACTGTTTCCGCTGAAAAACGCCAGATTAACTCCGGCGGCCCTGGCCGTTTCCACATTAGTCCGCTGGTTCCCAGACCAGTATTCATCATGGCCGTTCGACATCCATAGCTTGTGGTTAAGAATAAGCGAACCGTTTCGGTCTGTGTCGGTCGCAGTAAAGTAGGTAACATCATAACCGTTGGCCTCAAGCCAGCGTACCATTGGGTACTCGGCGTTGAAAACCCAGGTTTGGGGTTCAAAGGATCGCGTGTAAAAGGGACGGTTGTAGCTGACCTTGTAGGCACGGCAGTTCGAATTCCAAACACCGCTGGGACAGCCATAGAAGTTCTGTGAGTAGGTATTGTAAGCCTGCCATGTTGTATCGGATGCCTGGAAAAGTATATCTGAGTGGTTGGAGTCGTCTCGCACAATAAATATAATGTGACTCGCCCCTCCGTTATCCGTCCGGATAATCTTGGCAAAGTATATCCCTGATGTGGCGTTGGATGGCACGGTCCAAGAGGCCGAAACAGACCAGTTGCCGCAGTCCGTGAGTCCGGTTGCCGAGTTATACAGGCAGGCAGGTTGGCTTTGTGGCAGAGGTATTGATGGATTCAACGTGGCCACCTTACGCGCCCCGTTACCACCATAATATCCCATGCGGTAAATATCGAGTCGCCAGGCGGTTGCTGGAGTATTTACTTTGAAGTAGACGGTTGCGCCCCGGTTCACACTGATGTCGGTTGCAAAGCCCTGTATACTGGTGTCTCCCGCCCCGGCTATATCCCATTCACTGGCGGGATTCCCAATCTTGCAGTTCTCAGATTCAATAGAGTTCGCCGGTGATGCGCAAGAACTAAACGCCACCAGCGGATTCATCAGTGAGGTAATACCAATTATTATTAACAGAGCTAACACCATCACAGTGTATATTCTCACATTAAATTTCATTTTGGCACCTCCTCGATGATAATTAGTTTCGAGTCATTTTACCAACAAACCTCCTATTAAATATAGAGATAATTTGTAGTTATTATAAATCTGCAATTTCTGAGCCCACCTGCAACAAATTGAAAACACGGATGTTTCCGCCTGACTATAAGTACTCTACCAGTTTTGTAAAATTACTCGACAAAATATCACCCGATTTTCCTGATAACCTTTGCGGGGCTTCCGGCAGCCACAACGCTTTTTTCTATATCTGAAATTACATTTGAGCCCAACCCTATGAGTGTCCGTTCTCCAATTGTAATATTCTCACGCATCTTTGAACCAGAACCTATGTAACAGCTTGATCCAATCCGAACTGATCCAGAAACTGATATATTAGATCCAAAGCAACAGAAGTCATCGACAATACTGTCATGGGAAATGACCGTGTTCGGCAAAATAATGCAATGGTTTCCAATCCTGACTCCGCAGCTTATAACAACATTAGGCATTATGACCGTGTTGTATCCGATTTTTGCGTCCGGAGCTATTACAACCGAAGGATGAATGATATTAGCAAAGCGCGACTCATCCAGGTTAAGACTCCCTATAATCTCTTTACGCCTTGGATAGCTTGTGGGACTACCTGGCACGGCGAGGACAAGTGCATCAGGTATTTTTGTCAGCACATCCCTCCCCCCTATAACCTTAACTCCACAACATTCGCTATCATGCCTCGACGAATCGTCATCAATGAAGCCCAGGATATCCCATTCTTTACTTTTTGCATTTATTGCAAAAACGGACATAAGTGCTTCTCTGGCATTGCCACCGAATGGAAACAACAAGAGTTTATTGGACATTAATTACTCCTTTAACGACTTCTTCGACTTCTTCCTCTCTCATGCCATTGAAGAGAGGCATGAGAATAACGGAATCTCTCGCTTGCTCAGAGTGTGGCAACGATGTTATCGAAGCGTATGCCGGTTCCTGATGTGTGTTCATGATACCCCTGCGAGTTGAAATCCCCAGGTCGAGCAAATGTTGCATCAGAACGTTACGACTGACAGGTGAATCATTTCGGATCCTCACCGGGTAACTTTGCCAATTTGAACGGCAACAATCCGGATTCCGAGGCGGTTTAAGCCAGCTAACACCCTTCAGCTTTTCATCGTACAAGGCTGCAATCCTTTTCCGCTCCACCAGAAAACCTGGCAGTTTTTTAAGCTGCTCAATACCTATGGCTGCCTGTACATCTGTCATCCGGTAATTGAATCCAGTGGTAACATAATCTTCAAACATTACCCGATTGGCGCCATGTCTCACAGTATCTGGGATTGACATGCCATGCTGCCTAAGAAGACGAAACTTCTGATCGTACTCGGGATTGTTTGTTGTTATCATTCCTCCGTCACCCGTAGCGACAATTTTGCGCGGATGAAACGAAAAACAGGCGATATCGCCATGAGGTCTTCCGATTTTTTCCCATCCATCTGCAATATTGATTTCGCTGCCGGCCGCACAAGCGGCATCTTCTACGACAGGAAGGTGGAACTCTGACGCGAGAGAGAGAATTGCCCCCATGTCACACGGCATCCCCATTTGATGGACCGGCATGACTGCGGCTACTCTGCCAATTGTGCGTCCAGAAGCCCCAACGTTTCCACCACCGAATGCGCATAAAGGGGATTCACCGACCGCAAGACGTTCAGCATACCGATAATACAGCTCACCATCACGCGTATCGCATTGCTCGTAAAGACACTGTCTTAAACTCTGCGGAGACATATTAAAGCTATTCGGGTCGATATCTACAAAAACCGGTTCGGCGAAGCAATACCTAATCGAGTTGGCTGTTGCGATGAATGAGTGACTCACCGTAATGACGACATCGCCAGGCTTCACGCCAACTGCAAGCAGCGCCAGGTGCAGAGCTGTCGTACAGCTTGAAACGGCGCAGGCGAATGGCGAACCAACATAGGAGGCAAAATCTTCTTCAAATTGTTTAACTTTAGGCCCTTGCGTAAGCCAACCCGAAAGAATTACTTCTTTTGCTGCGGCCGCTTCCTCTTCCCCTAAACAAGGTTTGGCTATTGGGATCATTGTTCACACTCCCCTATCCGCTGTTTTAGGAACGACCTGAACTTGCCGTTGAACTCTTTCCGCTTGAGCGCCATGTCCACAGTGGCTTTCAGGAAGCCAAATTTATCGCCGCAGTCATGGCGGATCCCATTGAACAGGCAGCCGTAAACAGCTTTTTCAGCCAATAGTTTGTGGATGGCATCGGTAAGCTGGATCTCCCCCCCCCGACCCGGTTCTTGATTTTCCAGAATTGGAAAGATGTCTGGCGTCAGAACATATCTACCGATAATAGCTAGGTCCGAAGGTGCCTCTTCTTGCTTTGGTTTTTCAACCATGTCGACTACTTCGAAGGTTTGGCCGGAAATCAGATTTGCCTTTACGCAACCATAAGCGGAGATGTTTTCCATTGGAACCTGTTCCAGCGCAAGCACTGTACCGCAGTATTTGTTGTAAACGTCCAGGAGTTGGCTAAGGCATGGGCGTTCGGCGTCAATGATGTCATCGCCAAGCAGGACGGCAAACGGCTCGTCACCAACGAACTCCCTTGCGCAGAGTATTGCGTGACCAAGGCCAAGGGCGTGTTGCTGACGAACATAGAATATTTTTACCATTTCAGCTATTTTACGAACCTGAGAAAGCTCGGCGTCCTTGCCTTTTTCGTAAAGCATCGCCTCCAGCTCGAATGCGATGTCGAAATAATCCTCAATAGACCTTTTGCCACGACCCGTAACGAAGAGAATCTGCTCAATCCCTGCGGCAACCGCCTCTTCCACGACATAGTGGACCAGTGGCTTGTCAATGAGCGGCAGCATTTCCTTGGGTGAAGACTTGGTCGCTGGGAGGAATCTAGTGCCAAGCCCGGCTACCGGGAAAACTGCTTTTTTTACACGCATCAGCATGTCTCCTTGTGTGTTTATTGACTCAGACCATTTTTCAGATCTATTGAATTTCACGAAGCAGAATTATTTCGGAGAATCACTTCCTTCCGCCAAGCGACAAGGCGTCTCAAGCCTTCTTCCACACTTACCTTTGCCTTGAACCCCAAAAGCTCCGTTGCCTTCGTTGTGTCGGCCAATCGTCGGGGCACCGGGTTCACAGAACGTTCTGGCAAGAAATCCGGTACGAGATTTGATCCCGTAACTTTGAGCACCGCTTTGAGAAGGCCCAATAAACTTGTTTCTGCACCACTTGCTACGTTAAAAACCTGGTCCGTAACGTCAGATTCCATTGCAAGGATATTGGCGTCGGTTATATCATCGATATTTATCAGATCCATGGTTTGGGAGCCGTCACCAAAAATCAGCGGAGTCTGTCCGCTATCGATCCGGTCAAGCCAACGGACCAGAACTTCTGTGTACTTTCCATCAATGTCCATGCGTGGCCCATAGACATTAAAGTAGCGCAAGGCGACATACTGAAGTCCGTACATCTCTGCAAATGAACGTACCATCCCTTCACCTGCTATTTTTGCTGCCCCATAATAAGTGCGATTGTTGTATGGGTGGTGGTTTTCATCAGTGGGGAAAGAATCGGCAAGTCCATAAACTGAAGCTGATGAAGCATATAACAATTTACCCACCTTCTTTTCAACAGCCGCCTGGAGCACGTTATGGGTTCCCATCAGCATCACTTCCATGGCTTCGCGGGGGTTGTCGGCGCAGGCCGTAATTCGTATGGCTGCCATATGAAATATACCATCCATGCCGGTAGCCAATTTCATAAGCAGTTCGAGGTCCCGGATATCGCCCTTCACGAGCTGCACCCTCGGATCCTTCAAGGTTTCCTCGATATTGTGCATGCTTCCGCGTACAAAATTATCCAGCAGAATTATTTCGGCGGCGCCCCCTGCCAAAAGCCGGTCCGCAATATGAGATCCCATTAAACCGGCGCCACCGGTCACCAAAAACTTATTTCCGCTGATTTTCATTCATCACTCCTCACGCATTTTAGTATTACATTTCAAAGAGACTTGAGTACTTCGCAAACGGCCTTAACAACCCTGTCTTGTTGAGCTGAAGTTAATTCTGCAAACATCGGAAGAGAAAGCACTTCGTTGGAAGCCGCTTCTGTTTGAGGGAAATCTCCAGCCTTGTATCCGAGATCAGCATGTGCCGGCTGCAGATGCACTGGAATCGGATAATGGATGCCAGAATGAACGCCATGAGCCATCAATGCTTTCTGGAATTCATCACGCTTAGCCACTCGAATTGCGTAAATATGATAAACATGACGATTGGAGGCCATCTCATACGGCGTTTTCACTCCGGCGTCTGCGAAAAGGACATCATATCGCGACGCATGACTGCGCCGGGCATTTGTCCACTTTTCCAAGTGCCGCAGCTTTACACGCAGTATCGCTCCCTGCACGCCCTCCATACGATAGTTATAACCTTTCAAAGTGTGAACGTATTTACTTTCTGCCCCCCAATCTCGCAGCTTGCGAATGGTGTGAGCATGTTCCTGATTATTTGTAACCACCATCCCGCCCTCGCCGTACGCACCCAAGTTCTTGCCCGGGTAGAAACTGAAGCACCCCATATCTCCGATACTTCCAACTCTACGGCCTTTGTATTCAGCTCCATGTGCTTGACAGGCGTCCTCAATGACAATGAGATTATGCCGCCTGGCGATTTCCATAATGGAGTCCATGTCTGCGGACTGTCCATGAATATGCACGGGCAGAATAACTTTTGTTTGAGGTGTTATCGCAGCCTCGATTGCGGTAGTGTCCATAGTCAGGGATTTTGGCTCGATATCCACAAAAACTGGCCTGGCCCCCGTATACACGATTGCCGCAACCGTGGCCACAAAAGTAAAAGAAACCGTAATCACTTCGTCGCCAGGCCCGACTCCCGCCGCCAGCAACGCAAGATGCAAGGCGCTGGTTCCAGTGTTAACAGCGATGCCATTGCTGGCGTTCTGATAGGCTGCAAACTCCCGTTCGAAAGCAGCGACTTCTTCACCCAAGACAAACGCACAACTCTCCAGAATTTTGTTCACTGCTGGTTGGATTTCTGTTTTGATTGACTGATATTGCGCCTTCAAATCCAAAAACGGAACTGGCTTTAAACCATCTTCTTTGTCAGACTTGTCACTCTCTACGGCACGTATAAAACGTGCTGGAATTCCAGCTACAACTGAATTTGCCGGGACGTCTTTAGTAACGACACTTCCCGAACCAATGATAGCATTCTCACCAATCGTGATACCACACAGGATCGTGGAACTTGTGCCGATCGAGGCGCCTTTCTTTACCAGAGTTGGGACGCAGATCCAATCAGCCTCTGTTTGCGGGGCTCCGTTTGCAGTAGCGCGTGGATACTTGTCATTGATAAAGGAAACATTATGGCCGACAAATACGTCATCCTCTATTGTCACACCTTCACAGATAAATGTATGGCTGGAAACTTTGACATTCCTGCCGATCTTTGCATTTTTCTGGATCTCCACAAATGCGCCTACCCGTGAGTTATCGCCAATTTCACATCCGTAAAGATTGATGAAATCTGAAAGTCTTATATTCTCGCCCAGTTTTACGTTGTTGATGCTCTGTTTGGAATTTTCGCTCATAATTTGATCTCCTTACCACGTTGTTTGATGGACAACTCTGATGCTTCCAAAATCTTCACAACATTCAAACCGCTGACTCCATCAGTGAGAGGGCGACGTCCTGTCTTTATGCACCCTACAAATTCTCCAGCCATTACCCGCAATGCCTCTGTTACGTCCAATCGAGGCGCCCACATATCCCCAAGACGATAGGAAACGAGGACGTCACGAATTCCTTCAGCAGTTGAGACGTCTACCCCGCGGTCGTAAACCTTAATTTTTTCACTCACCTCCATGTCATCATAATGGATTGTCTTTTTACTCCCACCGACGAGCATGGTGCGAATCTTTACGGGCGAAAGCCAATTATTATGAAAATGTGCAATCAAACCGCTGTCGAAATACACTGTGAGATATGCCACATTCTCATGTCCGTTACCTACATGACAGACACCGGTAGCGCACACGCTGACCGGCTTTTCCTTGACAAGATAATCCATGATCGCAAGATCGTGCGGCGCAAGATCCCATAACACGTTCACATCCCGCTGAATCAATCCGAGATTGATTCGTACCGAATCGAAGTAATAGAGATCGCCCAGGTCGCCACGATCTATTATCTCCTTCATCTTACTCACGGCTCCCGTATAAATAAAAGTATGGTCAACCATAAAGGTAAGTTTCTGTTTATCTGCCATTTCTACCAGTTTTTCTGCCTCAGCCACTGACGCGGTAGCAGGCTTTTCCAGTAGCACGTGTTTTCCATGTTCAAATGCTTTGCGCGCTAACTCATAGTGGGTCGATACCGGTGTCGAAATAACAACCGCGTCAACCAATGGATCGTTCAATATGTCATCGTAATTAGCGGTTGTATTAATCGCGGGAAACTTCGACTTTACCTGTGCAAGTCGCTCAGGGTTCATATCACAGCAGGAAGTAACATTTGCATCTGCCAATTCTTGGAAATTACGAACAAGATTCGGGCCCCAATAACCGTATCCGACGACTGCGATATTAACCATATCTGCTGACCTCCTTATTTCAGGTAAATTTATTATTCGCCGACTTCGCAAACCAAATCATTCGTTTTCTTATGAAAAAATCCAAATTGGGTAATCAAAACTACCATGGGAATAGCCCGCGTTACTTTTCGAGTACTGTAGCGGTCTATGAAATGAAGTCCGGAGATAAGAGCAAGTAACTGCTTCTGTAATCCCATAATACCTGCTGTAACCCGGGGAAACTGCGAGATCGTACTTTTTGCGTGATTTGATCGCAATTGTCAACTTCGGTAGAACAGATGAATACTTGTTACAGACAGAACGGCAAAGTCAATTCTGATGCCAACTTGCTTTTTGTGCTTTTGAAAATAAGCATTTTTCAAGCTTCAGCTTGTGTTTCGGCTTTTTAAAAGCATCAACTCCGTTGAAACGGATGTGTGCAGATTGTAATTAGTGTTAGGTCTGAATAAGGTCAGTATTGATTTGGGTTGGTTATTGTGAGCCACGAATAACTGTCACTTAAATGTGATACTCACAGCGATATTTTAAGGTCTATGTAAATAATTCTTGGATACTACCAAAGTTAATTTTTTTCAACAAATAATTAATTTTAAGTTCCATCCGTCCCAGATTCAAATAGTGCCTAAAACGCGACTTTATGCAAGATCGAATACGCGGTTGCGCCGGGTCAATTTCCCAAGGGTGAAAGTAGATTATTACCGGTTGTTTCTCACAGTCATTTACATAATGAATCGCCTGGGCAACCAATGGAGCAGGCAACAAACGAAGATACCCGCCGCCCGCAATCGGCAGATTATATCTCCACTTCCCGAACTTTAGAGGCAGAGTGGAAAGGGGTAATTCCTTAATTATTCCTGATTGAGTTTCAATTTCATGGGGAAACCGTTTGGCATCCGGGATGCCGTAAGTATCATGCAGGACCGGGAAAATACTCGAATCGTAGCTAAAACCTTCCTCTATCAGAATTTCCAGCGCCCAGGATGATTTTTTTGTAATTGAATAACTGGGAGCACGGTAGCCATTTACTCGCACACCGCACTGATCTTCCAATATTGCCTTTGATCGTCTGATATCATCTCGAAATCGCTCGGGGCCTATTGCGTAAATCAGTTCGTGTCCATAACCATGGCAGGCGACCTCGTGCCCACGTTGATGGATTTCGCGCACCAATTCGGGCAAACGTTCAGCTACCCAGCCAAGAACGAAGAAAGTTGCCTTGATGTTGAAAGCATCAAGATTATCCAGAATTCGCCGTGTATTTCGGTCCACACGCAGGGGGAAAGTCCCCCATTGATCGTGACGCACGTACTTAGCAAAAGCATTGACTTGAAAATAGTCCTCAACATCAATAGTTAACGCGTTAAGCATCGTCAAAACACCTTCTTTACTTCCACATATCCACGATTGATATCATTTGAACCTTTGGCATTTTCCAGATCATTTCTGTATGTGTCATAGGTATATCTCAGACTCAATTTAATATCGTAATTTAGAGCATAACTCAGCCCGGCCGTTGCGCTTAGGTGATAGGGAAAGTTAGTTCCAGTGTTTCCAGTGCCCAAAATCTGATAGAAACGTTCGACAATAACACTAAGATCTGGAGTGAGGTTAGGGAGGACTTCATAGCGTCCAGATCCGGAAAAAGCAAGTTTCCGCTGATTATTTACGCTAAGTTGCGTATCGGTATACTCTGTATACACACTGGAAAATCCGATGACGCCACGCGGCATTGTCTTGTCGAGATTAAAGCTGTAAGTGGTTACTGTAGTAGAGACCGCCAAGGGGTCTTCAGTAATTTGGGAAGAGGTTTGAAGCTTTGCCACTGCAAAGTTAAAATCATGAATTATCCCAACGTCCCATGTAATAAACGTTGGGTGGCTGCCATTGCTATATTTTTGCCAATTGCCTCCGATCGTTGCAAAAATGGACGACATGTCAGCATATAAATATTGAAAACCCCCGGAAACTCTGTGTGTTGTAATTTGGTTGGAAGCATTTCTAATAGACAAGTCAGGGGTTATTTGAGTGAATCTAAACTGGTATCCTGTGGAAATACTAAGCTTAGGCGTAAATTCATGGGTAAAATCTGCAAAGGCATCATGTTGACCCTTATCGCTTCCGACTCCCCAGTAGCGTATGTCGCTATAGCGGTAGCCAGATTTGAGTGAGTTTCTTTCCTTCAAACGCCACAGCAAATAAGGAGAAACTACGGCAGCGTTTTGTTTGGTTTGATCGATGTTGAGACTGCTCTGTGTTGTTTGATCTCGCGATATATTAGTAAATATCTGTTCGTACTTTTCGCTAACATCAAGATGCAAAAAATTGTCTTGTGAATATATGTTTCCCTTCAATTCGGCATTGTGATTGTACTCGTCAGCACCACTTTTCCGCGCAAAGTTTTTAAAATCAAACGTATATGCGGCGTCCCAGTGCCACAGGGGCGCTTTGTAACTCGAAGTAAAGGCGGGTTGAACCTTAGTGGTGAACTCAGTACGCCTATTATTTGCATCTTGATATATGTTATCAGAAATCTCTTCGCTGATCGCTAGCGAAGGCTTAAAACTAAAATCTGCACCCTGTGAATTTGAGGCAATAAGCAATAACGTGCTCATCGTAGTGGTAAAGTATGACAATTTAATTATCTTTTCCTTAGCCATAAGCAGCATTTTTCCCCTGTAGTTCTCTATTTTGCCCGCATTAGCCGAAAATTCTTCTAATCAGACTTGCCTTTTCTACAATGCTATCGCCGAAAGGTTCCCGAGTCAGTGGCAAGTTTTCCGATTGTCCCTCAATTTTTTTGCTAATTTTGGCAACGACGGCATTTGTACTGTTTATTTGAAGAATAAAATCATCCTGTATTTGGTCCAAACGCTCATTTATTTTTTTGAGTGGAGCCTGAGTTGCAACGAGCGTTTTATTTTCGTACTCTTCTATACGCTGGTTAAGTCTATCAAAAAGAGCTTCAATCCGGCTTTCAGACCAATTTAAGCCAGATCGGTTGTTAGCAATGTTTGAAATTGCCTTATCACCGTCTTGTGGCGACTTTTCGTGTATCCAGCAGCTATTATCTAAATCAAGGTCGCCGACAATATCGCGAATCATCTCTTCATCAACATCACAGTTCTCTTCAGCAAAGGCCGCCAAGAGCAAAAAATCACAGATTATGTTTATCAATCTGGGGATACCATTGCAGTATACAAATATCATATCAAGTGCTTCATGCGAGAAGTGAAGAGCATCACGATTCCCTGCCACTTGCAGGCGATGAAGAATATATTCTTCAGTTTCCTGACGGTTGAGAGGCTGCAGGTTACATTGAATACTAATCCGTTGCCTCAACTGGCGCAGTTCCGGCTTGGCCAGCAAAGTTCGCAATTCCGGCTGCCCGACAAGAATTATTTGCAGCAACTTGGAGTCGGCTGTCTCCAGGTTTGACAACATCCGAATTTCTTCCAGCGTTTCAGGGCTTAGGTTCTGAGCCTCGTCAATGATCAGCAACGGTTGATTTCCCTTTTCATACTGCTCAACCAGAAAACGATTAAGATCCCGTAGCAACTCTATCTTGTCCTTACCCTGAACCGGAAGGTCAAAATCGTCATTAATCATGGCCAACAACTGTTCCGAGTTAACTTTGGTATTAAATACCTTTGCAAGAACAACCCTTTCAAGGTGCTTATTGATCAGCTCTCTGATTATGGTTGTCTTGCCGGAGCCAACCTCGCCCGTAAGTAAAATAAAACCGGCCCGTTCGCGAATACCGTAATCCAGGTAGGTTATGGCCTTTTTGTGTGTTCTACTTAAGAACATGAATTCCGGATTCGGAATCAGGTCAAACGGTTTGCATTTTAAATTGAAAAATGATCGGTACATTGACTTATGCTCCGGACCAATACTTCACTAGACTGCTTGTCTGCAATAATAGCTGGAATAATGAGAGTTTCCGGTATTGACAGCTGTTGAGTAGTTTAGTACCACACCCAAAATCGGACACCCATTTAAAATTTCCTTGGCTTCAAAAACACTTTCTTGAGATGTAACTCCCTCTTGAATCACGAGCACAATCCCATCAACTAAATGCGCCAAGGAACGCGTCTCGGCAAATGGCAGCAATGGAGGGGTATCGATGATTACGTAGCGGTCATTATAACGGTGCTTAATTTCAGCCATCGTTTTTTGCATTTTTTTAGAGGCAAACAACTCCAGCGGCTTCTCCACCTCACGGCCTGCGGAAATAACTGAAAGCTTGCTGATGCTGGTCTTAATGATCGCATCACCAATGTCGATTCCATCTTGCAGACAGTCAGACAGTCCTATGGTCTGCTCAAAACCAAGGTACTCGTGTATGCTTGGTCTCCGCAGATCGGCATCTATAAGCAGCACAGTAAGATCATATTCCTGGGCCATGGATACGGCAAGATTAGCAGCGGTAAGACTTTTCCCTTCGCCCGCTACGGCGCTGGTCACCATCAAAAGGTTACGAAACCCACCTTCATTGGCCAGGCGCACAAGACTGCTTTTCAACTTGCGATATTGTTCAGAAACAGCTGAATGCGGTTCTGTCAACGTTACCAGCAGACGATCATCAGAATTAATTGTAATTGTCCGTGACGAACTCTCTCTTGTCGGAGGAGTTCCTTCATTCTGCGGGTTTTCTGCAACAACTGCGACCGGTGAGCTGTTCCTAATTTGCGCGGCCCTTTCCAGGGCTCTCTCGATTCTACTCATTTATTATTCCTGTCCAATTCATAATAAAATCAACTATTGTAATTCTTAACTTGTCAGCCTAGTAATAGCCTTTGATATTACCGTTACACCGGCAACCTCAGTTGCAAGCACTAAAAGTATAATCGTAAAATATACTCCTGCAGCAACATACAACCTACGGTCACTTTTGGCCTGCTGAGCCAGTCGCTGCGGGTCTTCAATCCTGGGAATTACTGCAAGTACTGGAAACCCAAGTTGTTTAGCCATATCTATATTTTTTATCGAACCATCCATCTGATCTTTCAAAAGCACAAGACCCAGGCCACCCCCTATCCCTGCCAAAATACCCATCAAAATGATTCTGGCACGATCCGGACCGACCGGTCTGTACGGCAGTACAGCAGGATCCACCACCCTGAAAACTGTGGATTTATCCTGAACTTCCATCTGTTTTGAGACCTCGGACTGTCCTTGCCGGGCCAGAAGTGCCTCGTATAGATTTTTTTGCGAGTTCTTTTCGCGCTCAAGGCTGTCTAGTGTTGCTTTCGCTGCGGGGATATTGTGAAGCAGGCTGCGATTTTTGGTGATGTTATTCGCTAGATTGGTTTCAGCTTGTCGAAGTGCTCTAAGCTCTGAATTAATTTTAGCATATTCAGGCGAATCGACCGGCGTGTCAATTCTCTGGCCGCTCTTAAGCTGCTCATTCAATGCCCGGATATCTTCTTTTACCCGCTGAATTTCTGGGTAACTATCGGTATATTGCAATTGCAGTTCCTGCAGTCTCTTTTGCAGTGTCGGCATGTTTGACTGAGCTGAACTGACCCTACTTAAGCCAGATAGAGCAGTTTCCAACTGGGTTCGTCGTATTCTGAGTTCGTCAAGTCTCTGCTGAGAATCATTGATATCCTTGAGCAGTAACGAGGGGTCCATGCTGGCAATAGAGCCAGAACCACTTTTAAAGGCGTTGGCCGCTTCTTCTGATTTATCCAGTTTTTCCCTAAATGTAGTTAACTGCTCAGAAACAAATTTGTTGGCTCCGTATGATTCTTCTCTTTTGCTGGAAGTGTTTTCATCAATGTAGCGTCGTACCAGCGCATTAACATAATCACGAGCAATTTTAGGATTTTTATCCTGGAATGAAACGACAAAAAGCTCTTCTCTGTCCTTGATCTTTATTTGTGTTTTGTCCTGATATTTCTTAATCAGCTTTTCCTGCTCGTATCCATTGTTTTTTTCAAGATCTAGCTCGTCCAGCACTTTAGATATCAAAGTCCGGCTACTCAGTGCGTACGATAGAACCTTAATCTTGTCATCTGCAGAGGGAGAAAATGCCAGACCTTTCAACAGCTCTGAAATAACACTTTTTTCGACAAACACAGTACACTTGGCTTCGTATTGGTTTGGTATCAGATAACTCGCCACAGTTATGACTGTCATGATTGCCAGCGCAGGCACCAGGCACAGGACTTTATTTCTCTTAACGAGGTTTAAATATTTATTGTAATCAAATTCGTCTGGTGTCATGTGAATTCTCCGATTACGTTATGGCATTGGTGCTGAATAATATTTATCAAAACAGACTTTCCTTGACGACAATATAATCGCCAGGTTTTAGCTTGGTATTCTGAGACATGTTGCCTCCCTGTATAATCTCCTTCGCCTTTACAGGGATTGACTCTACGCCCTTCCTATCCTTTCTGTAAATCTGAGTATCGTTTTGGCTGGCAAATTTCGTAAAGCCGCCCGATTCCAGTATCGCTTCCATAACCGTCATACCATCATGGTACTCAATGGCTTTTGGCGTGTTGACGGCACCCAAGACATAGACATTTTTGTCGATTAGAAGAGGTATAAATATCGAATCTCCGGATTCAAGCTGAATATCCCCATTAGTATCGCCACTTATAAACAATGCATAAAAATCTTCTTTGATTTTGACGCCTTTCCTGAGTAGGTAAGATTTTTTGAGGTCAGCAGTTTTCACTTCTCCAACCGTGCAGAGCAGTTGAAGAAGAGTCGAGCGCTGGAGCAAGTCAAAAACGCCAGCTTTCACTCCACCGCCAAAAATATAGACCTTGCTGTTAGTAATGCCCGTGACCGCTACAGTAACGATAGGGTTTTTAACAAGTTCTTTAATCCTAGCAGTCAAAGACGCTTGCAGAGCAGTAGGGGTTTGTCCACTGGCCGCCACGTCACCTAAACCAGGGACAGTAATTTTGCCATCCGGTCTAACTTTGGCGGGAAACGACAACTCTTTCACACCCCAGACAGCAATATCAAGGGTATCACCTTCACCGATGACATAATCCCCTGCATGTATGGTAAATGGTAGAACTAGTAACATGGTTAAAATTAACAACATGGATCTGGTCTTCATGGATTCGACTCCCAGCATTAAATTATCTAACTATCCATCAAAGAATCAGTGAACGCATAATGTAAATCATCTCTATCTCACTCCTCGTCCAAAAAGCACCACCTTTATGGTTTCAAAGAAAATAAGTGTGTCCAAAAAAGGATTCATGTTTTTGATGTAGTACAGATCATAGCGAAGTTTTTCTACAGCGTCATCAACGGATGCCCCGTAGGGGTAGCGCACTTGAGCCCAACCGGTTAATCCAGGATGAATAAAATGCCGTTTAGAATAATAGGGGATAATCTGCTTCAGTTTCTCAACAAACTCAGGACGCTCTGGACGAGGTCCAACTAAACTCATGTCGCCTAATAACACGTTAATCAGTTGTGGTATCTCATCTACTCGTGAATTCCTTAGAAAACGCCCAAGAGTTGTCACGCGAGCATCGTTTTTTTCTGCCCACACAGCTCCCGAATACTGCTCTGCATCCTGGCGCATAGACCTGAATTTATATAGCATAAAATGCTTTTCCCGGTTCCCAACACGCAATTGACGAAACAACACCGGCCCCTTTGAATCAAGTTTAATGGCAAACGCAATTAATGGAAAAAAAGGGAGCATCATCGATAGCCCCAAAACTGAAAGGACAATGTCAATTGCACGTTTGCCTATACTGAATAAAATAGACCTGTGAAAGCCGTCTGAAAAAATAAACCAACTAGGGGTTATTGATTCCAGCATCAGCTTACCCTGTACCCGCTCGTATATCGTTGGGGCATCAACAATTTGTATACTGTTCAACTTGCACCTCAAAACATCTCTTAGAGGAAAGTTTCCACGCCTCTCTGAAAGTGCGATGACAATTATCTCGGCTCTTGCCTTAATGGACGTAGCTAATAAATCTTTGGAATCTCCGATAATGGAGTTTAATGGAACAACGGGGCAGGTATCAGGCTCATTCCCGTGAGTTTCATTCACGTCACAGTCAGCGTAACCAGCCAGGTCGTAGTTGCTTCTGTCTGACGATATCAATTCACCCATTTTAGCAGCCAGTATACCAGTACCAAGAATTAGAACTCTAGGGCTAAACTGTGGGTAATTGTTTCCAATCATATAGAGCAAATGCCAGCAGAATTGAAACAAGACGAAAATACAAAGCGAGATCACCAGAACGCCTCTTCCTAATATTACGTTTGGTTCTAAGTAATATACGATCGAGAGCAGAGAAAATGACGTGGCCGCACCAAACAAAACATTGATTAGTTTTTCCATCTTTTTAATATTTCGGGCAAACTTGTAGACTTCCATCAAGTGTGCGGAGAACAACAAAATAATGATAAAAATGCAGCTTGTATACAAGGCTGCAAAGCCATAAAGCTTAGCTGCAACCTCAGAAGCCCCCAACCTCACCGTGACGGCTAAGTAAAGGGAAGCAACTGCCAATGCAGCATCACCGACAATAAGTATCACCCTACGGAAAACCATTGCAGCCTCTCTACTTTTTCAGTTCCGTCGCCAGAAGTTCAGCTGCCCCTGAATCAGGAAATTCGCCCAATGAAAGAGCTTTTTGCAAGGTACGCTTAGCACTGATTTTATCACCGGCTTCCTTATAAGCAAGCGCAAGATGGTAGTGAACAGTCGGATTATTAGTCAGCATGATTGCAGATTTCTCCAAAACTTTTTTTGCGTCATCTGGGTGATGGTTTTTAAGTAACGCAAACCCCAGAGTATCCAATATTCCTGCATTTCCCGGTTCCTGTTTGTATGCAGATATTGCTAATCGGAGTGCCTCTTCCTTGCTTCCGTAGCCTGCTGCACAAAGATAGGCAAGATTATTAAGTGCGGGTACGTAATTGTCTGCTTTTTCCAGCACCGCACGGTACTTGGCTATAGCCTCTTTTTTCTTACCGGTTGAATCTAGCAGAGCGCCCTGGGCAAATAATGCCGGTACAAAATCAGGCTTTTTTCGCACTGCTTCAGTATATTGCAACATGGCCTGGCTATAATCCTTACTGGCTTCAAACAGATTACCAAGGTACAGAATTGCCTTGGGATTATTGCCATCTACTTTTACACCGTTTTTTGCTTCACTTATTGCGCTGGCAAAGTTTTTCTGGCTTTCATATATCGAGGCAAGCACCATGTAGCCACGTGCTGACGATGGATATTTTTCTACGATTTTACGGGCCTGTTCTAAGGCCTTTGCAGTATCTTTCATTGTCACATAGGCACCAATTTTCAATGAGACACCCGCCTCCGGGTTCAAAAGCTCTATTTCATCAAACACCCTTAGAGCTTCTTTATATTTATTTTCTGAGACGAGCAAGCGACCCTTCATTTCCAGTACGGCCACATTGCGTGAATCATTTTTCAATGCTTCCTCAAGAATATTCAACGCTTTGCTGGAATCGTTCTTTTTCTTATAATAACCGGCAAAAGCCATGTAAGTTTCAGGCTGCTTTGTCTCCGTTGCTTTTATGTATTGTGCCTGGGCTTCACTGTCCAGGCCTTTTATTTCATAAAGAGCAGCCAGTCCCAGCATTGCGCGAGTATTTTTGGGGTCTATACGAAGCAAAGTAACGTATTCTTCGATTGCCTTATCATATTTGCCTGTGGCAGCATAGATTGTGACCAGGTTTTGATAAGATGCGGCAAAGGCTGGATCAATTTCTTTGGCTTTTTGTATATTTTTCATTCCTTCATCAAGCTTGTTTGTTGATAAAAGCACGGCTGCGATACTGTTGTAAATCACCGCATCGCTTTTCTTGCCAGTCAAACCGGCTCTGAGCACTGACAGGGCCTTAGCACTGTTGCCACTTCTTTGGTGAAACGAAGCTAGGATCAGCCTGCTATTAATAGCATCTGGTGCAGCATGTACCGCCGTTACAAGTTCCGACTCCCCCTCGGCATTCTTTCCTCTGCTGAAATAGTAATATCCTTTTTTGAGATAGGCATCTACTATCTTAGGATCTATTTTTGTAGCCCGGTTGAACTCTCGCATTCCCTCATCGAACATTCCTTTTGCCATATAGGCATTGCCCAGCAGGTTATGAGCTGCCGCATCTTCATCATTATTTTGCAATACTTTCTGGATTTCTGTGATGGCATCATCTGTTCTCTTCTGGGCCAGAAGGATGGTGCCTGTCATCAAGCGTGCCTGGCGAGACTCTGGAACGTTATCAAGGATTTTTCGGAACTGGCTGAGAGCGGTTTCCAACTCTCCCCGGTTATAGTAGCAAAGACCCAGAAAGTGAAACCCTTCCAGCGATGGTGTGATTTTGTTGGCATTCTGTAGATTGGTTAAAGCATCTGCATAGTTCTTGCGATAGAAGTTGACCAAACCTTTCAGACGATGTCCATCAGCACGCCTGGGATTACTTGATTTCAAATCATCAGCTATCTTATCGGCCTTGTCCAGCTCTCCTCTTTCAATATGTATAAGGCCAGCCTTATATGATGCCAACGTTTCAGAAGAGTTGTTTGCAACGATCCGATTATATATCTCCAACGCCCTATCATTATTACCAAGCTTTTTCTCCAAAGTAGCCAGCATATATAGCGCCTTAGCATTTTTAGAGTCGGCTAGAACCAAATCTTCCAACAAGGTTATAGCCTTTTGTTCCTTGCCGCCAGCGACAAGTACGGTTGCAAACTCATACTTTGTTTTTACACGTGCGGGGTCAACCGCCAATGCTTTAATAAAGTAGTTCTCGGCATCAACATATTTACCGTTTACAGCGCTGGATATTCCAAGTATTTCCAGTCCTTCAACGCTTCCGGGATGCTTTGCGAGATATTGTTCTCCCAGCTTAAATGCATCATCAGGCCTCTTAGATGCATTATAAACATCAGCCAACTCCGGAAGTACGTCATCACGAGATGGATTTTGTTTTAGAACTTTCGTAAACTCTTTTTCAGCCTGCTCAAGTTTCCCGAGTTTTGCATAAGCCTTAGCCAGCTGAAAACGGGCATCAATGAAATTTTCATCCTTTTCCAAGGCGCTTTTGAACAGTACAACGGCACCGCTGGCATTTGCAGAATTCAACTGTTTAATTCCTTCTGTATACAAATCTTCCTTAGATTTGCTAATACAAGCAGAACAAACAAACAGCATTACTAATGCCAAGCAAAGTTTTTTCATTCAGCCCCCGACTCACAATGGTAAAAGCAAATTACTTGAAAACTGATTATGCAGCGTTCATCAAAATTAGAATTGGCACAATACAATTATAAATGTTTTTTGTAAAGTTATTACAAAACGATGAGATAACCATTCTCTGACTGGTGAAGATGTGGCAAGAGCAATGAAGATGTATTATATTCAAGCACAACTTACTTTGAATACAAAAAGCCCCTCACCCGCTGTATGCATATCACAGTAACGGGTGTGGGGCTTTAATTATTAAGCTACTAGCATAGCTAGTTATTTTATGGCTGGGGTACCTGGATTCGAACCAAGAGTGACGGCGTCAGAGGCCGTTGCCTTACCATTTGGCGATACCCCAATAAGTGGACTGCCTTTGTAACAAATCAGGCCGAGCGCGTCAAGCCTTTCTTCGGGCATTAGCCGCCTCGGCACCGGCTTCCAGGGCTCTGATATTAGCTGGTATCAAAGCATGATTTTTTTCCGGAATTGCTTTCTTGAGGGCTTCTCCTAGAGTATCAATTCCAAGCGAACCGGAAATTGATGCATAAGCCCCGCACGCTACCATATTGACCATACGTATATCACCAAGATCTTGAGCAATCTGATTCATCGGTATCGGTATTAGGAAGACATCCGAATCACTAAATCCATCAGTATTTACAAGGCTTAAATTAACGATACAGACGCCTCCGGCCTTAACTTTGGAAGAATATTTATCGAATGACAGTTGATTTAGACAAATAGCGACTGAAGGGTTGCCAACGATAGGCGAACCGGTATCACCATCTGCAAATACGATCGTACACATGGCTGCACCACCACGTTTTTCCACCCCATAAGCAGGGAAGAATGATACATTTTTGCCTTCAAGTATAGCAGCATAGGATATCAGGTTTCCAGCCAGTAACACTCCCTGCCCACCATATCCCGCAATAAAAACATCATAGCGCATATAAAACTCCAGATTATAAATTGGCGGTATTTCGATATATTCCCAAAGGAAAGTAGGGAATCATTTCATCAGAAACTCTTTGATTAGCTGCCAACGGCTGCATACCCCAGTTTGTCGGGCATGATGCTAGAACTTCTATGAATGAAAAACCTTTCTTTTCTACTTGATATCTGAAAGCAGTACTGATCATCTTTTTTGCTTGTAGTACATTTTTGGGGTTGTTGACCGCAACACGGGCAGTAAATGCGACACCCTCTAATTGAGCAAGCAACTCAGCCATCTTAAATGGAGCACCATCATTCTTGACATCTCGTCCATATGGCGATGTGGAAGTTTTTTGACCTGGTAAGGTCGTAGGTGCCATCTGCCCACCAGTCATGCCATAAGTTGTGTTGTTAACAAAGATGACCGTAAAGTCTTCGCCTCGATTAGCAGCATGAATTATCTCAGACATGCCGATTGCTGCAAGATCACCGTCGCCCTGATAAGTAAATACGATCCGGTCCGGACGGGCACGTTTGGCACCGGTAGCAACTGCAGGAGCGCGTCCGTGAGGTGATTCAATAACATCGACATCAAAATAACCATACAAAAAAACAGAGCAACCGACGGAAGCAACACCGATTGTTTCACTTCTGATTTTGTGTTCATCCAACGCTTCAGCCACAAGTCTGTGGACAGAACCATGATGGCAGCCAGGACAAAAATGTGTCTGAACGTTTTTCAGACTATCTGGACGTTTAAAAACCGTTTTCATATTGTTAATCTCCCTGATGGCTAATAACAGTCTGATAAAACTTTTTGATCTGCTCCAGCAACTCCTCCGGAGTGGGCAGAGATCCGGCACCTGGCGGTCGTCCATAAAAGAACACTTCGGCATCCCGCGCAACAGAGAGGCGAACATCATCAATCATTTGACCGGTTGAAAGTTCAATATCAAGAAAGTATTTGCAATGATCGGAAAGCTGCGCATAGGCTTTCTTAGGAAACGGAAACAGACTTATTGGCCTCATCAAACCAACTTTTAAACCCTCTTCGCGTGCCATGGTTATCGCTGTCTTAGCAATACGGGATGTTGAACCAAATGCAGTAACAATTAACTTTGCATCGGTTGTCATCACTTCCTCCCAACGACACTCGTAATCAGATAATGTCTGGTAGCGAGCGTGCATCTTCCAGTGAAACGCCTCCATCTCACCATCACCTAGGTATAACGACTTAACGACGTTCTGTTGATCATCGCCAGCCCGACCGCGCACCGCCCATGACTTGTCAGGCAACGAGATTTGCTTTCTGGCATTCAGTACTATTGATTCCTTCATCTGGCCAATCGCTGAATCCGCCAACACCAATGCCGGAATGCGATATTGATCAGAGAGATCGAAAGCAAGCATTGTAAGGTCATACATTTCCTGAACAGACGCTGGAGCAAGGACTATGATTCTATAACCGCCATGACCTCCACCTCGAGTAGCCTGAAAATAATCAGCCTGAGACGCATCAATTCCACCCAGGCCAGGGCCAGCGCGCATAATATCAACAATCACACCGGGAAGCTCGGCCCCAGCCATGTATGAGATACCTTCTTGTTTCAGTGATATCCCAGGGCCTGAAGAAGACGTCATAGCTCGCACACCGGTGGCCGACGCACCCAGCAGCATATTTATAGCTCCAATTTCGCTTTCTGCCTGGATAAAAACACCACCACGCTTTACCAGTTCTCTAGAAAGGTATTCAGGTATATCACTCTGTGGAGTTATCGGATAACCAAAATAGCACTTGCAACCAGCTTCAAGTGCAGCCATCGCGACCGCCTCGTTCCCCTTGATAAAAACCTTGCCAGTCTCATTAACACTCATGATATCACTCCTTAATAACGCAGATTGCAACATCAGGGCACATTTCGGCGCACATCGAGCAACCAGTACATTTTTCAGGTTCCGCAAACAAAGCGACTGTAAATCCAACGCTGTTCGGAGTATCACTCATTGTGACAAGTTTTCTGCTGCAAGCAATGGTACAAAGACCACACCCCTTGCAACGTTCATTATCAATTATGATATATGACATAGAATCTGTTCCTTTATCTTAATAAACTGGAGTTAAGTGAAGGTTATAGATATATTTGCATTTGTTTAGAAGGACAATTTAAGCCTGGTGGTGTTACGTAAAAAAAATGGCACGAAGATTAACTTCGTGCCATCATAAATGCAATGTGAGTATTATTACTCCGTCTTTTCCTCTGCAGGTGCGATAGTCTCAACAGAGTCAACAACCGGTTCGTCAGCAACTGTAACAGTAACCGGAGCAAGTGCAACTGGTTTAGAAACTGTCTTTACAGGAGTTTGCTTAACCTTTGACGGCTTCATTTCTTCTTCAACCAGTTCTATCAAAGAAGTGGGTGCTGCATCACCTTGACGCACACCTAATTTAACAATACGAGTATAACCACCAGGGCGGTCCTTATAACGTGGGGCGATTGTAGAAAATAGCTTACTAACTACAGACTTTTCACGTATTACAGCTGCAGCAAGACGCATAGAATGAAGATCACCACGCTTACCAAGTGTAATCATTCTCTCAGCAACGACACGAATCTCTTTAGCCTTAGCATCGGTTGTAGTGATTTTCTCATGATTAAGCAATGAGGTCACCATATTCCTGAACATAGCCTCTCTATGGCTAGTCTTTCTACCTAATCTTCTACCTGCTTTACCATGACGCATATATCAATTCCTTTCTAAGGCTAATACGATTAATCGTGTTTATTCTTCTTCTTGTTGCTCGCCACGCAAACGGCTCATAAGCTCCGGGTCAGGAAAACCATCTATTTTCATACCAAATGTCAGACCCATATCAGTAAGAATATCTTTGATTTCATTCAAAGACTTACGTCCAAAGTTCTGAGTTTTGAGCATTTCTGACTCTGACTTAGTAACGAGTTCACCAATAAGTTTAATACCAGCATTTTTGAGACAGTTAGCAGAGCGTACGGATAGTTCCAACTCATCAACAGTCCTGTAAAGGTTCTCATTTACCTTGTCTTTGTCTTCCTGGGATTCTTCATCAATGAGTGGCTCAGCTTCTTCATCAAAGTTAATAAAGATTGACAGCTGTTCCTTCATGATTTTCGCAGAATAAGCCACTGCATCCTCAGGTTTTACACTTCCATCAGTCCAGACTTCAAGATTAAGTTTGTCATAATCTGTCATTTGACCAACACGTGCGTTAGAAACTGAAAAATTGACCTTCTTTATTGGGGTATAGATTGCATCGATTGGAATAGTTCCAATAGGTGCACTTTCATCCCTGTTACGGTCGGCAGACACATAACCTTTGCCCATCTTAACTGTCATTTCTACTTCAAAATTAGCATCTTTACCACAAGTTGCAATAAAATGTTCGGGGTTCATTACCTCTACGTTATGACCGACGACTATTGAACCAGCAGTTATGACACCGACACCTTTATGCTTAATGTGGATTATAGCTTGATCTGAAGAGTGTAGTTTTAATCTAACACCTTTAAGATTAAGAATTATATCTGTAACATCTTCAGTAACGCCTTGAATAGCAGAAAACTCGTGCAGCACACCTTTAATTCGGACTGAAGTTATTGCAGCTCCTTGAAGAGAGGAGAGTAAGATCCTTCTCAGCGAGTTACCGAGAGTTGTTCCAAAACCACGCTCAAACGGTTCTGCATAAAATTTACCATAGGTATCTGTAAGTGAGTCTTTTTCAACCTGAAGTTGTTTAGGCTTAATAAGATCCCGCCAGTTTTTATACATTAGTACCTCCTCCAGAAATAATAGCCCGGTTGTCATTTACAACATGAATCAGCAGTATCCGGAGATTACTTGGAATAAAGCTCAACAATTAACTGCTCCTGAATCGGAGTAGTAATATCTTCGCGAACTGGAACACCTTTCAGGGTTCCTCTAAAAGTATCGCGATCAAGCTCAAGCCACTGCGGAATTCCACGACGCACAACCGCTTCCAGAGCATCATTTACGGCGGTAATCTTTCTGCTTTTTTCTCTTAACTCAACAACATCACCTGCTTTAAGTTGAATTGAAGGAATGTTTACTTTTCTGCCATTGATTGTAAAATGGCCATGACGAACTAGTTGACGAGATTCAGAACGCGAAGCCGCAAAGCCAAGACGATAAGCGACGTTGTCCAGTCTACGCTCCAACAATGTTAGTAAGTTTTCACCGGTCACACCCTTCATGCGATCTGCCAAATGAAAGTACCCGCGGAACTGTTTTTCGAGAATTCCGTATATACGACGTACTTTTTGCTTTTCACGTAACTGAGTACCGTAAGCAGAGACCTTTGTACGACCTTGACCATGCTGACCTGGAGGGTAGTTGCGGCGCTTAATCGCGCACTTATCACTATAGCAACGATCGCCTTTAAGAAATAATTCTGTGTTTTCTCTTCTGCACAAACGGCATGAAGGTCCTGTATAACGAGCCAATGAAAACCTCCTTAATATGGGTAAAGCTAAATCAGACTCTTCTTCTTTTTGGTGGGCGACATCCATTATGAGGAATCGGTGTCACATCCTTTATAAAACTGATAACCAGACCGGCGGCTTGAAGCGCACGCAGGGCGGATTCACGACCGGAACCAGGACCTTTAACATACACTTCTACGCTACGAAGACCGTGCTCTTGGGCCTTTTTAACGCAATCTTCCGCAGCTATCTGTGCCGCAAAAGGTGTACTCTTGCGCGAGCCTTTAAAACCCTTGGCACCAGCAGTCGACCAGGCAATTACATTACCAACCGGATCTGTGATAGTTATAATAGTGTTGTTGAATGTTGCCTGTATATGAGCAACACCATTAGAAATATTTTTGCGTTCTTTTTTCTTACGAACTACCTTTTTGGAAGGACTTGCCATTCGAATTCTCCAGAGCTAGTTTTTATTATTTCTTCTTGCCAGCAACAGTACGGGCAGGACCTTTTCTAGTGCGTGCATTAGTCTTTGTACGCTGACCATTTACTGGGAGACCTTTTCTATGGCGAAGGCCGCGATAGCAACCAAGATCCATGAGACGCTTGATATTCATAGATATTTCACGACGCAGATCACCCTCCACCTTGCAGTTACGGTCTATCTCTTCGCGAAGAAGAGCAACTTCAGGTTCGGTTAGTTTATCAGTTCGCGTATCAGGATCGATTTTAGTTACCGAGAGAATATTCTCTGCGGCTGAATTACCGATTCCATAAATATACGTCAGTGCAATTACAATTCGTTTGTTTTTTGGTAAGTCAATACCTGCAATACGTGCCAATGGAAATTCCTCCTTTAATTACTCATCCCTGACGCTGTGAATGTTTAGGGATGTCGCAGATAACACGAACTACACCCTTGCGTTTGATTATCTTACATTTGTCGCAGATTTTTTTAACTGAAGCACGTACTTTCATGTATCTCCCCTTCACACACGAATCTCAGATGTGTGTCAATATTTCTGGTCCCTTATCTGTAATCGCAACAGTATGCTCGAAATGCGCGGAAAGTCCGCCGTCAGATGTAACTACTGTCCAATGGTCATCAAGAACAATTACCTCATGCGACTTTTCATTAATCATTGGTTCAATGGCAAAAACCATTCCTGCTTTTAGTTTTAAACCTTTTCCTGGAGATCCATAATTTGGAATCTGTGGATCTTCGTGTAAGTTGCGGCCAATACCATGACCAACGAAATCTCTTACTACAGAATAACCATATCCTTCAACAAAAGACTGTACAGCAAATGAAATATCTCCCAGCCTATTTCCAGGAACGGCTTTTTCTATACCGGCATGCAAAGACTGTTTCGTCACAGACATCAGACGTTCCGCAGCGGATGAAACGTGACCGACAGGAACAGTAACAGCCGCATCACCATAAAAGTCATCAATAAAGACGCCAAAATCAAGACTTAGAATATCACCTGACTTCAATGCATCTTTAGTTGGGAGCCCATGGACAACCTGACTATTTGGAGAACAACATAGCGAACTCGGATAACCGTGATAACCTTTGAATGCACACTTGGCTTTACGCTTGGACGCTTCGAAAGCGGCAATACGATCTAACTCAAAGGTTGATATACCAGGCTCAACAAACTCACTTACAATTGTCAATATTTCATAAGCGGTCTTACAAGCAACTCTCATTCTCTCAATCTCAAGTGGAGATTTAAGAATGATCACAAGAAATGCCTATACTCTTACTGATTTGGGCTTGAATATCAGAAATTGTTCCCTGACCACTAATATGTCTCAACAAACCTATGGATTCGTAATATTCCTTCAGTGGGGACGTTTGTTGTTCATAGACAGCTAATCTATTCTTAACCGTAGACTCTGAGTCATCATCACGCTGAACCAGCAATGATCCACATATATCACACACTTTGGAATCCTTAGGTGGGTCATACAACACGTGATATCCCTTGCCACAGGAAGAACAGGTCCTTCTACCGGACAATCTTCTTACAATTTCAGCATTGTCAACATCAAGAGAAATGACATGATCAATTGATTTATCAATAGCCTGAAGAACACTCATCAAACCGTCTGCTTGCGGCAAAGTACGAGGAAAACCATCCAGTACGAAACCTGCACTACAATCCGGCAAGGATAGTCGCTCTCTAACCAAAGCAAGCACTATTTCATCAGAGACCAAACCACCGGTGTCCATGATCAACTTGGCCCTAATTCCCAAATCAGAGCCCGCTTTAACTGCTGAACGCAACATATCACCCGTTGATATCTGTGGGATACTATAGCGTTCCACTAAAAATTGAGCCTGAGTCCCCTTTCCAGCTCCAGGTGGCCCAAACAAAATCAGATTCAACACTACTTCCTCCCCTTGATCTTAACACCCTTTAAGAAGCCCTCGTAATTTCGGGTTATAAGGTGTGACTCGATCTGGGCGACAGTATCCATCCCAACGCCGACAGCAATCAACAGAGCAGTCCCGCCAAAATAAAAGGGAAGATTAAACTTACCTATTAGTATTGTGGGCAGAACGCAAACAATTGATATGTAAATTGCACCAGCAAAAGTCAGGCGTGACAGGACGCTATCCATAAATTCGGATGTTTCTTTTCCGGGACGTATACCAGGAATATAGCCACCCTGCTTCTTTATGTTTTCCGCAACGTCGTGTGGATTAAATGTCACAGCTGTATAGAAGTAGCAGAAGAAGACGATGAATGCAACAAAAAAGATATTGTAAATCAAATGACCGGGTGAAAGGCTTTTTGCAGCATTCTGTACCCAAGGGACATTTATAAAGTTAGCTATGGTAGCAGGAAACATAATTATGGATGAAGCAAAAATCGGCGGAATAACGCCTGCCATATTAATTTTAAGTGGCAAATGAGATGTTTGTGCGTTGAATGTTTTCAGTCCGACAACTCGTTTAGCATAATGAATCGGTAAGCGTCTTTGTCCTCGCTCAACAAAAACTATAGCCGCTATGACAGCAAACATAAGAGCGAGAATAAAGATCAGCACAAAAAGTGTAAGCTGACCTGCGTTCATAAGCTTGAATGTTTTTACCAGTGCGTTAGGAATATTAACAACAATACCAGCAAAAATGATTAACGAGATGCCGTTTCCGATTCCCTTCTCAGACATCTGCTCACCAATCCACATTACGAAGGCAGTTCCAGCAGTAAGTGTTATAACGGTAAGAAGACGAAATCCCCAACCTGGGCTTGGGACAACAAGCTCACCGGCTGGGCCCCGCATACTTTCAAGGCCAACTGCAACACCCATTCCCTGAACTACACTCAGCAAAACTGTGCCATAACGTGTATATTGAATGATTTTTTTTCTGCCAGACTCACCATCCTTAGACAGTTTTTCAATAGCTGGTACAACTACGGTGAGCAATTGAAATATAATTGACGAAGAAATGTATGGCATTATTCCAAGTGCGAAGACTGTTAAACGCTCTAAAGCACCACCAGAAAACATATCAAAGAGACCAAGTAGCGTTCCTTGTGATTGTTTAAAAAAGTGAGATAGAGCGATTCTATCAATACCTGGAGTTGGAATATGGCAACCGACGCGATATACTGCAAGCATTCCTAATGAATACAAAACTCTTTTTTTAAGCTCTGGAATTTTGAATATATTCTGGAAGGCTTCAAACACTAGATGATCTCCTCAACAGTTCCACCAACTGCTATGATTTTGTCCTTGGCAGCTTGGCTAAACTTGTTGGCAATAATCTTTAGATTCTTGGTTAACTCGCCATTAGCAAGTACTTTAACTGCAGAACGTGTAGATTTAACTATACCTTTGTCTACTAGTGCAATAACATCTACAACAGCCCCTGATTCGAATACATCTAATTGACTCAGATTTACAAGTGCATATTCGATACGGTCAAGGGGTGTGAACCCGCGTTTAGGCAATCTACGTTGCAACGGCATTTGGCCGCCTTCAAATCCAGCCTTTATGCTGCCACCTGAACGTGCCTTTTGACCTTTATGGCCTTTAGTGGCTGTTTTACCGTGACCAGAACCAGTACCGCGTCCAATACGTTTTCTATTTTTTGTTGATCCTAGTGATGGTTTAAGGCTATTCAGTTCCATACATTCAACCCCTTTATTTATTCTACAGAAAGCAGATGAGAAACTTTGTTGATCATTCCTCGGATTTCCGGACTGTCAATACGCTGAACTGACTGGTTGAGTTTAGTCAAGCCTAGACCAGAAACAACATCACGATGCTTTTTGGGAGTGCAAATAGTGCTTTTTACAAGTGTAATCTTAAGCATAGTGCTCATGATAATTCCTCACGTGATTATTTATTCTGCAATACCTCGGCGCGCAGCGATCTCTTCAGGTGTTTTCAACCTCATGAGTCCGTTAAATGCAGCCTTGATAACATTATGTGGATTATTTGAACCTAGACACTTCGAAAGTATATTGTTAATTCCAGCTGCTTCGAATATGGCTCGTGCAGCACCTCCAGCAATAACACCAGTACCTGCTGAAGCGGGTTTCATAAGAAGCCTGCCTGCACCAAACTTGCCTTCAATTTCAAAAGGTATTGTCTGGTTCTGATTAACTGGAACCTTTATAAGGTTTTTCTTGGCCTGCTCAACGCCCTTCCTAATTGCTTCAGGAACTTCATTTGCTTTACCAAGACCATAACCTACATGTCCATTACCGTCTCCTACAACTATAAGAGCGGAAAAACTAAATCGGCGGCCACCTTTAACAACCTTTGCTACACGGCTGATGTGTACGACGCGATCATTAAGATTAAGTTCTGCAGCATTAATCCTACTCAAAGAAAACCTCCCCGTACGCTTAAAAGTTCAACCCGGCTTCGCGGGCTGCTTCGGCAAGCGCTTTGATTCTACCGTGATATAGAAAACCATTTCGGTCAAAAACGACAGTTGAAACACCTTTTTCAAGTGCCAGACGAGCTACTTCTTTGCCGACGAAAGATGCAGCTGCTGCATTCCCACCATTAGAGACATCATCAGCTATCCCTGACAAAGTCGAAGTAGATACGATTGTACATCCTTTTGTATCATCAATAATTTGAGCATAAATGTGTCGAGCACTCTTAAACACATTCAATCTAGGACGCTCTGTAGTACCATACACTTTTTTTCTAACCCGTACCTTACGTTTCATACGGGTAATAGTTTTTATAGCTGTTTTAGCCACGTAAATCTCCTTATAAAGACTATTTCTTGCCGGTTTTACCAGCTTTTCTTAGGATAGTCTCGTCAGCGTACTTGATGCCTTTACCTTTATAAGGCTCAGGACTACGGAATGATCTGATTTTAGCAGCAGTCTGTCCAACCAGTTCCTTATCAAATCCCTTGACAGAGAGTTTGGTCATTTTTTCGACATCAATGGATATTCCGCCTGGAATTAGGAAGTTAACTGGATGAGAGTAACCAAGGCTTAACACAAGCTCATTGCCCTTAACCTCAGCCCTGTAACCGACCCCATTAATTTCAAGGTTTGTCTGGAATCCTTTAGTGACTCCAACAACCATATTATTTATTAACGTGCGTGTCAGACCATGTGCAGCTCTGGACTGATTAGTTTCATCAATACGTGACACCACGATTGCTGACTCAGTGATGTCCAGCGTGACATTTGCCATTATCTGGCGAGTGAGGTTCCCGTTAGGCCCCTGCACAGATAACACTGAGTCAGTAAAACCAATCTTGACACCTTTTGGAACTTCTATGGGGAGTTTGCCTATTCTTGACATCTAAATGTACTCCTTGTCGCAATGATTACCATACAGAGCAGATAAGTTCGCCGCCTACTCCGGCTTTACGTGCAGCGCTATCAGTTATAATTCCTTTGGAGGTGGATAGAATCGCAATGCCTAGCCCACTTTTAACCAGAGGAATATTATCAGAGTTCACATAAACCCTACCACCGGGTTTACTGATACGCTTAATCTCGTTGATAACGCTATCTTTTTCATCGATATACTTCAGGTATACACGCAGTACACCTTGAAGGTTATCAGAGATGACTTTATAGTTTTTAATAAAACCTTCCTGCTTTAACACACTAGCTACACTGACTTTCATGTTAGAAGAAGGAATGTCAACTTTCTGATGCTTTACCATGTTAGCATTTCTAATTCTGGTAAGCATGTCAGCAATAGGATCTGTCATGGACATTGTGAGTCTGCTCCTGTCTCGTTCTTATATGGGCTTTTAGTTACCAGCTGGATTTAATCACGCCGGGAATCTGGCCAGAGGAGGCGTACTTGCGCAGACAAATCCTGCACATTTCGAATTTCCGGTAGAAAGCTTTAGGTCTCCCGCAGACCGGGCAACGATTGTGTTGGCGAACCTTAAATTTAGGTTTGCGCTGGGACTTGATTATCATTGAAACTTTTGCCACAGAATCCTCCAGATATCTTAGTTCCTGAACGGCATGCCCAGGTACTTGAGAAGAGCTTTACCTTCCTCATCAGTCTTGGCACTTGTAACTATAGTTATATTCATGCCTTTAATTTTATCAACATTATCATAGTTTATCTCAGGAAATATAAGCTGCTCTTTGATACCAAGTGTATAATTACCTTTGCCATCAAACGCTTTGCCTGAAACACCCTTGAAATCTCGAACCCTTGCCAGCGATACGTTCATGAGGCGATCAAGGAACTCATACATACGCTCCCTGCGTAAAGTTACCATGCAACCAATTGGCATACCTTCACGAAGCTTGAACGTTGCAATTGATTTCTTAGCTTTTGTAATTACTGATTTTTGACCAGTGATGGCATTTAGTTCAGCAGTAGCAGAATCAAGAATCTTAACATTCTGTATTGCTTCTCCCAAGCCCATATTAACAACAATCTTCTCTATTCGAGGAACTTGCATTGAGGACTTATAGGTAAAGTCATTTAGAAGTTTTGGAACAACTTCTTTATTATAAATTTCTTGTAAACGCGTCATTATATTGATTCCTCCGAAGTAATTCTAAAGCGAGTTGCCACACTTGACACAAATACGCTGTTTTTCGCCGTTTTCCAGGACTTTTTTACTGGTCCGAACAGGCTTAGCACACTTTGAACAATATGGCATGACATTGGAGATATGGATTCTAGCTTCTTTCTCCTTTATCCCGCCTGCCTCATTACCACGAGCTTTCACATGACGCTTGACAATATTGAGACCTTCAACGATTACGCCGTTCTTTTTAGGAAGAATCTGCAGAACTTTACCAGTCTTGCTCTTTTCCTTACCGGCAATAACCATAACCGTATCGCCCTTGTTAACATGGGATTTAATGGCTTGCATCTTCAACTCTCCGATTTCTTTTATAGTACTTCCGGTGCAAGAGAAATAATTTTCATAAACTTCTTAGCACGCAGTTCTCTGGCAACCGGGCCGAAGATACGCGAGCCAACCGGTTCCTTAGCATTGTTTATAACCACCCCGGAGTTATCATCAAAACGGATGTAAGATCCATCTGGACGACCCAGTGACTTTGCAGTTCTAACGACAACGGCTTTTACAACATCGCCTTTTTTAACTTTGGAGTTGGGCAGTGCTTCGCGTACAGAAGCAACAATGATATCGCCAACACCCGCGTATTTTCTTTTGGAACCGCCAAGGACCTTAATGCAAAATAGTTTCTTTGCGCCCGAATTGTCGGCTACATCCAGTATTGTCTGCATTTGAATCATTACACGACACTCCCTGTACTAAGAGATACTTTTAGATTATCTGTTTAAGGCTCCAACGTTTATCTTTACTCAACGGACGGCATTCAATTATCTGAACTCTATCGCCAGTTTTTGAGCTATTTTGTTCGTCGTGAACCTTGTAATTTACACTACGTTTAATATATTTATTGTAAATGCTGTGTTTAACAAGTCGATCAACCCTAACTACAACGGTTTTCTCCATCTTGTCACTGATAACAACACCCACTTGAGTTTTTCTGTGACCCCGTTCACTCATATCGAAGCTCCCTATGCCTTAATCTCAGTGAGAATAGTATTGATTCTAGCAATATCCTTACGGATTGCTTTAAGTTTTGAAGAATTCTCAAGTCTGCCGGTGTGCAGCTGAAATTTAAGGTTAAAAAGTTCCTGTGTACTCTCAGTCTGCTTTTTAAGCAAGTCTTCTGAAGTCATTTTTCTCAAATCACTGGGCTTCATGAAGTTCTCCCCTCGATATAAACTTTGTAGAAAGAGGAAGCTTATGTGCAGCTAGCCTAAGAGCTTCGCGAGCGATCTCTTCTGTCACACCTTCCATTTCATATAAAATAACGCCTGGCTTGACTACGCATACCCAAGAATCAGGAGAACCCTTACCTTTACCCATGCGTGTCTCTGCAGGTTTAGCAGTCAATGGCTTATCTGGGAAAACACGAATCCAGATTTTACCACCCCTTTTAATGTAGCGTGTCATAGCGATACGAGCTGCTTCAATCTGTCTCGAATCAAGCCAGCCGCACTCAGTTGCCTGAAGCCCAAACTCACCAAAAGCAAGTTCAATTCCACGACAAGGCTTACCAGACATGCGACCCTTCATCTGTTTTCTATGTTTTACCCGTTTCGGCATTAACATTTATGCGTGCTCCTGTTGTACAAAATAAAAATTTACTTGCCAGGTAGAATTTCACCCTTAAAAATAAGAACTTTAACGCCAATAAGTCCGTAAGTCGTTTTTGCTTCAGCAAAACCATAATCTATATCGGCTCTAAGTGTGTGAAGTGGAACACGACCTTCACGATACCACTCAGTTCGTGACATTTCTGCCCCACCAAGACGTCCGGAACATGTAATCCTGATTCCCTTGGCACCAAACTTTAAGGTTGAGGTAACACTTTTCTTCATTGCTCTACGGAAAGCTATGCGTCTTTCGAGCTGCAATGCAACATTTTCTGCAACTAATTGAGCATCGAGCTCAGGCTTACGTACTTCATTGATTGTAATAAATACTTCTTTTGAAGTTATAAGAGCCAGATCTTTTTTAATAGTTTCGACTTCCGAACCTTTTTTACCTATTATAAGGCCTGGACGAGCAGTGAAGATGTTGATCTTGCACTTATTCGCAGCGCGCTCGATCTCGATCTTAGATACACCGGAACTATATAAACGTTTTTTCAAGAACTTCCTGATTGCCAGGTCCTCATGCAATAACTTGGCGTAATCAGCCTCAGCATACCACTTAGAATCCCAAGTCTTAGTTACACCAAGCCGGAAGCCTATCGGATTTATTTTTTGTCCCAAACTACACCTCCAGGTATTAAAAACTATTTTGAGTCCGACAGAGTTACGGCTATATGACTAGTCGGCTTACGAATTTTGCTGGCACGTCCCATTGCACGCGGGGTAAAACGCTTCAGTACGGCACCGCCATCCACGAATATTGTTTTAACAAACAGACGATCAACATCTGAAACACCTTTTTGCTCAGCATTTGCTACTGCAGATTTAAGCAGCTTAGAAACAAGCTTAGCAGATGGTTGAGGCATAAAACGCAAGGTATTAAGTGCATCCTGTATTGCTTTCCCGCGGACTAGATCTACAACTAGACGTGTCTTGCGAGGCGACAGACGAACAGATGCGAGTTTTGCACTGGATTCCATATCAAGCTCCCTTACTACTTCTTGACTTTGCTCTTTTTGTCTGCGGCATGGCCGTGAAATGTTCTGGTCGGAGCGAATTCACCCATTTTATGTCCAACCATGTTTTCAGTTACAAAAACTGGGATGAACTTACGACCATTGTGAACTGCAAAACTACAACCTATAAAATCAGGGCTGATAGTAGAGCGACGCGACCATGTTTTTATAATTTTCTTTGAATTCGGGCCTTCAGCGAGAACCTTTTTTATCAGGTGTCCATCTATAAAAGGTCCTTTTTTTATCGAACGTGCCATAGTATCAGCCTCTCAACAGATTATTTGCTACGTTTCTTAACAATGAAACGGTCAGATGTTTTGTTAGTACGAGTTTTGTAGCCTTTGGTCGGGATGCCCCAAGGTGTAACCGGGTGACGACCACCCGACGTACGACCCTCGCCACCACCATGTGGGTGGTCAACCGGGTTCATAGCAACACCACGCACTTTAGGACGTCTGCCCAGCCAACGTGAACGACCGGCCTTACCAATATTAACGTTCTCATGGTCTGTGTTTCCTACCTGACCAATAGTCGCGTAACAATCGAGCAGTATAAGACGAACTTCGCCAGAAGGCAACTTAATCTGTGAGTACTTACCCTCTTTTGACATTAACTGAGCAAAAGTTCCAGCGCTGCGCGCAAGCTGAGCGCCTTTACCAATTTTGAGCTCAATATTATGTATAATTGTTCCCAAAGGAATGGAACGGAGAGGCAGTGAGTTCCCTGGCTTAATGTCAGCCTCAGGACCACTTATAATCACATCACCAACTTTAAGATCAAGTGGTGCAAGGATATATCTTTTCTCGCCATCAGCATAGTTGAGAAGAGCAATTCTAGCGCTACGATTAGGATCGTATTCTATACTGGCAACAGTAGCAGGAATACTTCTTTTATCACGTCGAAAGTCAATGATGCGATACTTCTGCTTATGACCGCCGCCTTGATGCCTTGACGTGATACGACCGTTTGAGTTCCTTCCACCGCTCTTTTTAAGAGTCACTAGTAAGGATTTCTCAGGAGTAGACTTCGTAATTTCATCGAAAGCAGAACAGGTTTGATGTCTGCGCCCTGCTGAAGTTGGATTATAGCTTTTAATTGCCATCTTGAACCCCAAACGTATTAGTTAGACTTCAAAGAAATCTATTGATTGCCCTTCCTGGAGTGTTACATATGCTTTTTTCCAGTTAGACCGTTTGCCAAAAGTTTTGCCAGAGCGTTTAACCTTGCCAGCTACTGTCACCGTACGTACATTGGCCACCTTAACTTTGAACAAAGTTTCTACGGCCTGCTTAATTTCGATCTTGTTTGAATCTTTATCTACTACGATTGCAACCGTATTAGATGAATCTGCACCGAGTGATGTTTTTTCGGTGACATGTGGTTTCTTAATTACAGAGTAAATATTCATTTTTGCAATGCTCCTTCTGCTGACAGCACCGACCCTTGAGTAAAGATGATATGTTTGTATTTCAGCATATCGTATACATTAAGAGCATCATGCTTCAACATTTTAACATACTGGACATTGCGGCCCGACAGCACCAGATTATTATTAAAATCATCTGTCACTATCAACAAGCGATCCTGCTCAAAACGCTTCATAAAACCGACAAAGTCTTTAGTTGATACTTTATCAAACTCAAGCTTGTCTATAACAGTTATACCTTCGTTATTAAGCTTATAAGTAAGTACTGAACAAAGGGCGGCGGCACGAGCTTTCTTATTCATGCTCAGATTATATGTCTTTGGCTGAGGGCCAAATGCAACACCACCACCTGGATACTGAGGAGCCCGACTGCAACCCTGTCGCGCATTACCAGTACCTTTTTGTTTAAATGGCTTTTTACCACCACCAGACACAGCTGAGCGGTTCTTGACGGCAACTGTACCAGCTCTCCTGTTGGCAAGTTGGATTTTGAGTGCTTGATGAATAAGGCTTTCCCTTACTTCTACGTTGAAAACGTCATCTGACAGCTCAATTTCACCGGTTTTTTGCCTATTCATATTGTAGACAGCGATTGAAGGCATACTCATACTCCCAAGAAATTACTATGCTTTTACACTCTGTTTAATCATCACAATTGAGTTCTTATGACCAGGTACAGCACCTTTTATTAATAGAAGGTTATCTGCCGCATCAACACGGACCACCTTTAGTCTTTGAACTGTAACCTTGCAATTGCCCATTTGACCAGGCATCTTCTTGTTTTTGAAGACGCGTGATGGAGTTGCAGATGCACCGATTGAGCCAGGAGCACGGTGGAAGCGCGATCCATGGGAAGCACGTCCTCCCTTGAAGTTCCAGCGCTTAATAACACCCTGAAAACCTTTACCAATACTGGTTCCAGTAACATCAATCAAGTCGTCAGGTGAAAACTGATCAACAGTTATTGAATCTCCAACACTCATTTCAGACGCAGTAGCCAATCTGAATTCACGCAGGTACCTAAAAACGCCCTGACCTGATTTCGTACAATGACCCAGCTCTGGCTTGTTTGCAGTTGAAGAAGCAACCGATTCAAAACCAACTTGTATGGCCGAATAACCGTCTGTTTCTGCAGTTTTTTTCTGAACCACGTAACATGGGCCCGCCTGAACGACGGTGACAGGTACACGAGTTCCGTCTTCCAAGAATATCTGGGTCATACCCAGTTTTTTTCCGATGATACCTTTCATCATAGATAATCCTATTCAGTCGTAGTAACAGTTACAGTTTGATTTCTACGTCAACACCAGCAGAAAGATCCAGTTTCATCAGTGCGTCGACCGTCTGCTGAGTCGGGTCAAGTATATCAATCAGGCGCTTATGAGTTCTGATCTCAAACTGATCCCGAGACTTCTTATCTACGTGCGGTCCACGCAGAACACAGTACTTGTTAATAACTGTTGGAAGGGGTATCGGTCCTGCAACACGAGCACCAGTTCTTTTTGCAGTTTCGACAATCTCACCTACTGATACATCCAGCAGTTTATGGTCATATGCCTTTAGGCGAATTCTGATTTTCTGGCTCTGCATTGATATCCTCGTACGTTTCTGATTTATTCGATAATGGAGCTAACAACACCTGCGCCAACGGTACGGCCACCTTCGCGGATAGCAA
>WKKS01000012.1 GCA_009684515.1 Geobacter sp. | reverse complement strand
CGGACAGCGCTTCGACCTTGCGTACGAAGTCCACGTCCATCGTCTCAGAAGAGATGATCATCTTTTTCTTTTTCACGCGAGCACCTTTTTACTCAAACTAAAATTCCATCACACAAACATTGGGTGATGGAGAAAATAATACCGGCAGATCATGGTATCAAAACCGCTTGATTTTAGACGATGTTATTTTTGATTGTCTACACAATAGCTCTGTAAAATGCAAGCCATATTTTGCATGGGTATAATATTTAGGATAATTCAAAAGCTGTCATACCATTTTACATATCTGCCTTTGTTTTAAACAAGCTACCCATCAATACACGGCACCTGCACCACGAGCAAAAACAGACCGAGCCTGGTGAGTACCTCTGAGAATTTTTGATAATCAATCGGCTTGGTGATGTAACAGCTGCATCCCAGCGTGTAACAGCTTTGGATTTCCTGCGGATCATCGGTTGTTGTCAACATGATAACCGGCATGCCCCCAAGCTCCGGACTCTGTTTCAGCTGCCTGAGCACCTCAACACCGTCAACTTTAGGCATGCGAATATCCAGCAGCAACACGTAAGCGCCTCCCGGCGCTCGACGAGGTGCTGTTTTTGACGGACCGGCGAAAAGAAAATCCAACACCTCCTGTCCATCCTTGAAACGGATAATCACATTTTTCAGACCGGAATCCCTCAGGTTTTCCTCGATGAGCATCGCATGCCCATCATCATCCTCGGCAATCAGTATTGTGACTTTTTTTTCAAATCCGTTCTGCATTTCGCTCTCCCTCACTCAACACGATTCTACCCGATCGGCACCCTGCATTGTTGGCAGAATGACGTAAAACCGGCTGCCGACATCCGGTTCAGATTCAACCCAGACAGAGCCGCCCATCCGGTCGATCATCCTGCGGGCCATCGTAAGACCAAGCCCTTCCCCCGAAACAGTGTCCGGGTTGAGGCGGTTGAATATTTCCCAGATTTTGTCCTGTTGATCAGCCGGAATACCGATGCCATTATCTTCAACACAATAACGGACCCCTTCCTCAAAATCTTCACTCGACAGGGTAATGATCAATGGTCGCTCGGCGGAACGGTATTTGAGGGCGTTATCAATCAAATTGCTGAAGACCTGGTTGATTTGCACGCTGTCGGCCAGACATCCCGCCATTTTCCCCACATTGATTGTGGCCGAGGCGGTCTCGATTTGAAAGGCCATGGATTCGATTATTTTCGAAACTATCATCTGCATATCGAGCTGCTCGAAACAGATTGCAGAGCGCCCCAGGCGGGACAGCCGCAACAGGCCGCCCAGCAAGCTTTCCATTTTTTCAATGCTGCTGGTGATATAGCCAAGTGATCTTGGAATATTAACGGAAAGAATCGGATGCAGTTTTTCCCTGATTTCGCCAGAAAGATCCAAACCGGAAAGAATCGAATCAATTTCAGCGCAACCGTTGGCCAGCCTGCGGCTGAAACCCTGGACATTTACCAGCGGCGACCGCAGATCGTGAGAAGCCACATAAACAATCCCCTCCAACTCCTTGTTTTTCTGCCGCAGCTCAATCATCAAGCGGTCCCGCTCAGTTTCGATTGTTTTGCGGTCAGTTATGTCGATTATTGTACCGACCAGTCCGCCCGTATTGCCCGATGTATCCAGATAGGCAGCTTTATAGAATATTACTGAGTGCAGAAGGTTATCGACATAACGAAGCTGTGTTTCATAGACCTGAACGCCCCCTGTTTCAAATAACTGGCGGTCGGCTTTATCGAAAACGTCCGCCGCCTGACGAGGGAACAGCTCGTAAACCGACTTTCCAACTATTTCCTCGCGGGACAAGCCCCACTTTTCTTCAAAAGAGCGGTTGCACCCCTGGTACAAGCCGCTTGTATCCTTGTAGAAGATCGGATTGGGGATCGCATCTATTATTGTTTGCAGAAAATGGACCTGACTAATCAACTCATCCATCAAATGATCACGCTGCCGTTCCGTCCTTTGCCGGTCCAAGACCTCCTTTTTCAGCTCTGCGTTGGCCTTTGACAGCTGGCTGGTACGCTCTCCGACCCGCATCTCAAGATTTTCATTGCTGTATGTTATTTCCTGAAAACGGTGACCAAGTGCCTTGGACATATCCCTGAAATTTGCGATCAGTTGATCAATTTCAGCAATTCTGCTAACCGGCCAGGAAGTTATTTTTTCCCGCGTCAGACGCTCCGGAAGGTCGGTGGTAACCTGGGACAGAATCCGGAGCGGCAAGGTCAGCCGACGCGATGTGACGATCGAAATCACAAGCGCCAACAGGTTAAATAGCAGCAATAAAAGCAATGTATTTATCTGATCCCGGATAATTACACTCTGGTAGGGGGCAAAGGGGGTCTCCGTAATAACGGTCCATGGCGCATCTCGGCCAAGATCGGCTTTCATAACATACTCTGACAGCGATGCCCTTTGCCAAAGCGGCAGCGGCGATGCGGGCACCGGCAGCCTTTGAACAATCCCGTATTCAAAACCGGAACGAATAACACCGGCTTTGAATGGATCATAGGAAGTCCCGACAGCATGCGTGCTGTCCGTCGCAGCCAGCACCTTCCCGGAACGATCAGTCAATATCAACCGATGGTACGGCCTGATACGTGCTTTTAAGAGTATGGCATGAAGATCTGAATTCGGTATGACCGGTTGATTGAGAAGCACAAGTCGCAACTCGTAGCAGGTGACCCGGGAAGTGTCCGAAAGATTGTCGTATAGTTCGTGCAGGTAAAATTTTTCCGTGCTTCTGGCATGAAATATCATGGCAAATACTGCCGGAACCGCAACAATTGCCAGTAATACATTAAAAATGAGACTTTGGATCGGGATCGAATCAGGAGAGTATTTTACCGCTTCACCAACGGTTCTAGGAGAGAAAAACATCAGGAGTAAATTGGCTACAAGCGTGTTGGTGATTCCGATGACCCAGTACATCAGTATGGCCGCTATGGTGCCCTGCACCGGAACAAGCATGACATACCTGAAAAACAGCCATACCAGCGGCCCGCCAAGCAGCGGCCAGTAAATGGCATCATACAGTATCAGGTTTTTTGTGGCCTGCCGGTTTACAAGCAATCCGACAAAGAGCACTTCGCCGCACAACCAGACCATTGCGTACGGATGCCCGAACAGGACGAACGTCCAGGATGACGCAGCCAAAGCCGCCAACAACGCCCACCACACACCAAACAGACGCAGGATCAGCATGACTGCAATACTGCCAAACAGGTAGTTAAAACCGGTAAACAGATGCAACGCAAAATAATTGCCGACAAAACCAAGTACAGTCAGGGCCGCCAGCAGCAAGGAAGAGTGCAGGGACCACCTTCGAGTATGAATCAGCTCTGCCATCTTCTTGAACCCCGTCCGACTCTGGAATAGCGGTGTAGATTTCAGCACACCTGGATTTTCATTATAATACGATTCAAGAGTATGGCAATCAGTTCAGACAACTATCTTGAATCATCCGGATTTAAAAGCTAACATTCCGCTCACAAAACCCCAAAAGGAGATTTACCATGAAGCAACACATTCTCTTCATTATTGCGCTGCTGAGTGCGGCGGCACCTGTCTGTGCTGACGACTCGATAGCTGTCGGTATTCGTGCGGGGGGCGCCGCCGGTCGCAGCAGCTACAGCACCGAAGTTTTTGGTGAACTGTATCTGAATCGCCTGGTTTCGATCGGTGCGACCCTTGGCTACACAATCATCGACAGAGACAACAAACAGAGCGTCAAGAGAGACGAAGCGGTACCAATCACCGCCCTTTTCAAGGCACATGCACCGTTTCCGGTCATAAAGCCGTATGCAGGACTAGGACAGGCGCTGATTTTCCACAATGATCGCGGAACAAAGGGAAGCGTGGTCGGACTAGCCGGCGTGGACATTCCGATTGGGCCGTTTTTTTTGAATGCGGAGTACCGACGCCAGCTTGACGACAGGCTGGATATATTGGCTGGCGGGGTCGGAACCAGATTTTAAACAGCGGCAACACCAAACAATGGCCCGTTTCCAGACAGTGGAGACGGGCCATTTTAGGCTTCAGGAGCAAAATCAATCATACTTTACTTAACAACACAAATAATTATTATTCAGATTCCGGCGGTTAACCGGAAGGTAAATATACAGACTTGTCTTGTATTATTTGAAGTTTTCAGTTAATAATTGACCTTTTAACCTGACCATTAATTGTGACGTTTGCCGTCGATAGCCAGTCACAGAGAATGTATCGATGCCGGGAGATTCAAAATCCGATGAAGCTTCAGGAAAAGAACGGATATGGTGGTAAAATGACTGAAAACAGAGCACTTGCATGGTCGTGCCCAGATTCGTTGCCGGATGAAAAGCAGACCGGGGGATCCATCGAGATGCTTCGTTCACTCCGCTTGCCGATCTTTGTGACCGGTCGTGGCGAAGCCATGGGAAACACACCAGATTGCTGCGGACTGTTTGGCACAGGGAAACCGTCAGCCGAAGCCATCCCTTTGACGGGGTACGCCCCCCCCTGTCGGCTTGAAAACCTGGGCAGCCCGTCCTTTTGCGCAGAGTTGGGGCTGCGTTACCCCTATATCGGCGGTTCGATGGCCAAGGGAATCAGCTCGGTCGCTTTGGCCGTGGAACTGGGTAAAGCCGGTATGCTCGGATTCTTCGGCGCTGCCGGACTGCCCCTTGCCACAGTGGAAGCCGCCATTGAAGAGCTGAACAGCAAAGATATCCCGTTCGGCTGCAACCTGATTCACTCTCCCCATGAGCCGGAACTGGAAAAGGCGCTGGCCGAGCTGTTCATCAAAAAAGAGGTCCGCCTGGTGGAGGCCTCCGCCTTCCTGAAACTGACCCTGCCGCTGGTTCGCTACCGGGTTCACGGCATTCACCGCCAAGCTGACGGCACGGTCGTTGCCCCCAACCGGATCATCGCCAAAGTTTCGCGTGAAGAGCTGGCCACCCGGTTCTTTGCGCCGCCGCCCGAGTCTTTCCTGCGCGAGTTGCTGGCCAGCGGCGATATAACCGCCGAGCAGGCCGAACTGGCCGCCGGAATACCGATGGCCCAATATATAACCGCCGAGGCCGATTCCGGCGGACACACCGACAACCGGCCGGCATGCACCCTCTTCCCGACCATCCTCTCGCTGGCAAACCGGCTGCAGAGAGAACATGGCTATAAATCTGGACTGCATGTCGGGCTGGCCGGCGGCATTTCCACACCTGCCGCGGCAGCCGCCGCATTTACGATGGGAGCGGCCTTCATCATGGTCGGATCGGCCCATCAGGCCTGCGTTGAGTCAGGCACCTCCGACGAAGTTCGCGTCATGCTGGCCGAAACCCGTCAGGCCGACGTAACCATGGCCCCGGCGGCCGACATGTTTGAAATGGGAGTTGATGTCCAGGTTTTGAAACGCGGGACAATGTTCCCGATGCGCGCAGCAAAACTGTACGAACTCTATCGCGCCCACAACAGCATCGACGAGATTCCTGTCGCAGAACGGGAAAAACTGGAAAAGACGGTTTTCCGTTCATCGCTGGAAGAGGTCTGGAAGGCGACCCACAGCTATTTTCTGACCCGTGATCCGCACCAGGCACGACGGGGCGAACAGGAACCCAAGCATCGCATGGCGCTGGTTTTCCGCTGGTATCTGGGACAGGCCGCCCACTGGGCCAAGGACGGCGAACCTACGCGCAAGATCGATTATCAGGTCTGGTGCGGTCCGGCCATGGGCGCCTTCAACGAATGGGCCGCCGGTTCGTTCCTGGAAGCACCTGCCAACCGGACCGCCGTAACGGTCGCTCTCAACATTCTATTTGGCGCTGCGGTCCTGACCCGCGCCAACTTTCTTCGCTGCCAGGGGATCCCGATCCCGCCAGAAGCCCTGCGCATGGAACCGCTCGAACTCGCACAGATCAAGGAGTACCTTTAGGTGAAAACGCACGATCAGAAACCGGCAACCCCCAACATTTCCGCACCACTGGCCATTATCGGCATCGGCTGTCTCTTTCCCCAGGCGGATGACCAGCAATCCTACTGGTCCAACATCGCCGACGGAATAGACTCCATTTCAGATATCCCCGATACCCACTGGAAGGTGGCCGATTACTACGATCAGGACCAGAAGAGCCCCGACCGCACCTACGGCCAGCGGGGCGGCTTCATCTCCCCGGTTGACTTCAACCCGATGGAGTTCAACATCCCTCCAAATGTGCTTGAGGCGATCGACACCTCCCAACTGCTGGGACTGGTGGCGGCCGGACAGGCACTGAAGGATGCCGGTTACGGGCCGGAAAGGGAATATGACCGGAGCAAGGCCAGCGTTATACTGGGCGTGACCGGCACGCTGGAACTGGTCATCCCTCTGGGAGCGCGACTGGGTCACCCGATCTGGCGCAAAGCGCTCAAGGATGCCGGTGTTGACGAAAATATCAGCGAAGATGTGGTTCAGCGCATCTCCGAAGCCTATGTCCCATGGCAGGAGAACTCCTTCCCCGGCCTGCTCGGCAATGTGGTCGCCGGACGGATCAGCAAGCAGTTCGACCTGGGCGGGACCAACTGCGTCGTGGACGCCGCCTGCGCCAGCTCTTTCAGCGCCCTGCACCTGGCCAGCATGGAACTGGCCACCGGCAAGTCCGACATTGTCGTCACCGGCGGCATCGACACTTTCAACGACATTTTCATGTACATGTGTTTCAGCAAGACTCCGGCCCTCTCCCCGACCGGCAACGCCAAACCGTTCGATGCGGCCGCTGACGGCACGATTCTGGGCGAGGGGCTGGGAATAGTCGTTCTCAAACGCCTGGCCGATGCCGAGCGCGACGGAGATAAGATTTATGCGGTAATCCGCGGCGTCGGCTCCTCCAGCGACGGCAAGGGAGATGCCATCTACGCCCCCAGCGCCGCCGGCCAGAAAAAAGCCCTGCTGGACGCCTACGACCGCGCCGGAGTGACTCCGGAGAGCATCGGGCTGGTGGAAGCGCACGGCACCGGCACCAAGGTCGGCGATGCGGTCGAGGTCAGCGCCCTGCGCGATGTCTACGGCGAAGCCGACACACCCTGGTGTTCGCTCGGCTCGGTCAAATCCCAGATCGGTCACACCAAAGCTTCCGCCGGAGCAGCCGGCATGATCAAGGCCGCCCTGGCACTGCATCACAAAGTCCTGCCTCCCACCATCAAGGTCAAAAAACCTCTGGATGAAGTTACCTCCGGCCGCACCCCTTTCTACCTGACAACTGAAAAACGCCCCTGGCTGCCCCGCGGAAACACGCCGCGCCGTGCTGCGGTCAGCGCCTTCGGCTTCGGCGGTTCCAATTTCCACCTGGTGCTGGAAGAGTACCGGGCTGAGAAAGCAGCGGTGGAGTGGAACAGCAATATCCAGATTTTCGCGTTTTCCGGGGCCAATGCCGACGAACTTGAGACAGCCTTGGCGGCAGTTCCTGTTCAGGGCTCCTGGAATGAGCTGAGAACTGCTGCGGCGGCTTCACGCTCCTCTTTCAACAACAAAGCGCACTGCCGCCTGACACTGGTGGTGGAACGCAACCTGACCCAGCCTGCGGCCCTGTTTTCCAACGCCCGCAACATGCTGCAGAAAAACTCCCAAAGTGCCTGGAACACCCCCGACGGCACCTGCTACGCCTGCGGAGAAAAAACCGGCGCATTGGGGATGCTGTTCCCGGGACAGGGGGCGCAGTACACCGGCATGCTCAGGGATCTTACCTGCCGTTTCCCCCAGGCGCTGACGACACTGGCCGCCGCCGACAAAGGTTACGGCACTGCAGATGGCAAGCTGTTGTCTGACCTGATCTACCCGGCCTCAGCCTTCGATAACGACAGCAAAGAACGCCAGGAAGTGGAGTTGCGGGCAACCGAAACGGCCCAACCGGCCATCGGCGCAGTCAGCCTGGCTGCACTGAAAATTTTTGAATCCTTCGGCATAGTTCCGGAAGCGGCAGCCGGTCACAGCTACGGCGAACTGACCGCCCTCTGTGCTGCCGGAGTGTTTGACGAGCAGGTTTTCCAGGAGCTGTCTCGCTTGCGCGGCTCACTGATGGGAGCGGGCTCCGGCGACAAGGGAAGCATGCTGGCGGTCCCGGCGGCGCTGGCGACCGTCGAGCAGATCATCGCTGAAGAAAGTCTCGATCTGGTAATCGCCAACCGCAACGCCCCTTCCCAGGCGATTCTGTCGGGAAGCAGCGCTGAGATCGAACGGGCTGCAAAGGTATTTACGGAGCGCAAACTTGCCTGCAAACGCCTGCCGGTGGCGGCCGCTTTCCACAGCCCGCTGGTGGCCGATGCCGCAGTGCCGTTTCTGGCAGCGGTTGAGAAGGTCGAATTCAATACGCCCAAGATCCCGGTCTATGCCAACAGCAGCGCGGCCGAATATCCGGCCGACATGGCCGCCGCCAAAAAACTGCTGGCCGGGCAGCTGGCCAAACCGGTCGAGTTCGTGGCCGAGATTGAAGCGATGTATGCCGCCGGGGTAAGGCTGTTTCTGGAAGCGGGTCCGGGCGCCAGACTGACCGGCCTGGTTTCGGCCATCCTGGGACAGCGTGAACACGTCGCCATCGCCCTTGACGCATCGGGAGGGAAACGCTCCGGCATGACCGACCTGGCCCGTGTCCTGGCCCGGCTGGCAGCCATCGGCTGCGATCTGCAGCTGACCGCCTGGGACGGCGACTACCGGCCAGCAACCGGAACCGGCAAAAAACCGCTCATGACAGTTCCGATCTGCGGAGCCAACTATGTCAAACCCAAACCGGCAAGACCGGCCGTTGCAGCCATTCCCCGTCCGACGGCAGCACCGCCTTCTGCGCCACGGACGACACTCCCTGATCAGTATGCCGCACCGCAGGCAACAGCCCAGGCTCCGGTTTCACGGGATACGCTGGCTGAATCGCTGCGCGTGACCAGGGAAGGGATGGCGGTACTGCAGAAGATGCAGGAAAAAACCGCCCAGCTGCACCGCCGCTTTCTGGAAGGGCAGGAAACCGCCAGCCGCACGATTCAGACCCTCCTGGAACAGCAGCAGTCGCTGCTCCAGGGAGGCAGTGTCAGCTTGCGCTCCTTCTCCGCCCCGACCGCACCCCAAGCAACTGTTGTTCCTCAGTCAACTCCGGTTGTAGCGGCCACCATTCCAACACCGGCAGCACCGGCAGCACCGATAGCAGCCGTCGCGGCATTGCCAGCATCGAACCAAATTACCGAAACCCTGCTGGCGGTTGTGGCCGAGAAGACCGGCTATCCGGTCGAGATGCTGGAGCTGGAGATGGGGATGGATTCGGATCTGGGAATCGATTCGATCAAACGGGTCGAAATCCTCTCGGCTCTTCAGGAGCGGATCCCCGGTTCACCGGTGATCGGACCCGAACAGCTCGGCACGCTGCGCACACTGGGTGAGATTGCCGCTTTCCTGGGTGCAGGGGCAGCTACGTCAACTCCGGCAGCAGTGACGGCAGTACCATCCAACAATATCACCGAAACCCTGCTGGCGGTTGTGGCTGAAAAAACCGGCTATCCGGTCGAAATGCTGGAACTGGAGATGGGAATGGATTCGGATCTGGGAATCGATTCGATCAAGCGGGTCGAGATTCTCTCGGCTCTTCAGGAGCGGATTCCAGGCTCGCCGGTGATCGACCCCGAACATCTCGGCACACTGCGCACACTGGGCGAAATTGCAAATTTCCTGAGAGGTTCGGCAGCACCGTCAACAATCACAACACAGCCGACTCCAGCAGCACCCCAGCCAAGCAATTCACCTGCGGCCGATACGTCCAGCGTAAATCGCAGCACGGTCGTTCCCTGCGCCTTGGAGATGTCGGCCGGCAAGATAACTATTGCGGCAAAGGGTGAACTCTGGGTAACCGACGATGGCTCGGCCTTTTCAAATGAACTCTGCCTGCAGCTCAGGGCCGGTGGCCGCACCGTCCGCCTGGTGGAGATGGCTGAGTCGGATCGGATTGCAGCCACGGTTGATATGGCGGCGCTGGTGATAGTCGCACCTTTGGCCGGTACCGACGACGATTTCCTCGAAAAGGCCTTCCTGCTTCTGAAAGGCGCTGCGCCTGCCCTGCGCCGGGCGGGGGGAACCGGCGGCGCTCTTTTCACAACTGTCTCGCGCCTGGATGGCGCCTTCGGCTGCGGTGAAGGCACGCTTCTCAACGACCCTCTCTCGGGCGGCCTGGCTGGTCTGGCCAAGACCGCCGCACGTGAATGGCCGGACGTAACCTGCAAAGCGATTGACCTGGGAGCCTTTGCCGACCCGGCCGCTTCGGCTCGCGCCGTGGCCGAAGAACTATTCCGCGTCGGACCGGTTGAAGTTGGACTGAATTCCGATGGGCGGACCGGGCTGGCTCTGACAGACCTGCCTGAACTGCCGCACCCGCAATCGGCGCCGGTTCAGGCCGGTGATGTGATCGTGGCAACCGGCGGCGGCCGCGGGGTAACGGCAGCCGTGGCGGTCGCCCTGGCGGAAGCCTACCGGCCGCTACTGGTCCTGCTGGGACGGAGTCCCGAGTTGACTCCCGAACCGGCCTGGCTGGAATCGCTGACCGAAGAAAGCGCCATCAAGCGCGCCATCCTCGACCACGCCACGGAAAAGATGCACCCCAAAGCGATTGAGGAACAGTACCAGGCCATCCTGGCCGGACGTGAACTGCGCACCACTCTGGCACGTGTCGAAGCGGCCGGAGGAAAAGCCCTGTACCGCTCGGTTGACATCCGCAACAGTGATGCCGTCGGCACTCTGCTGACTGAAATCCGCCGTGAGCACGGCCCGATTCGAGGCATCATACATGGCGCCGGGGTTCTGGCCGACCGCCTGATCGTTGACAAAACCCGCGAGCAGTTTGCCCAGGTTTACGGTACCAAAGTAACCGGACTGCGTACCCTGCTGGCCGCCACCGCCGGAGACGAGCTGAGCTTCATCGCCCTGTTCGCCTCCACCACCGGTCGTTTCGGACGCACCGGTCAGGTGGATTACGCCGTGGCCAACGAAGTCCTCAACAAGCTGGCCCAGAGCGAGGCACGCTGCAGACCGGCCTGCCGGGCAATCAGCATCAACTGGGGACCGTGGGACGGCGGCATGGTCACTCCCGCCCTGAAGAAAGTCTTCGCCGGTGAAGGTATCGGCCTGATCAGCCTTGCCGCCGGAAGCGAACTGCTGATCAGGGAAATCGGCGCTCCGGAAGGCCCGGTCGAAGTTGTGGCACTGGCCGGAAAACCGGCCAAAGCCGGGATTTCAACAGCTTCGGCGCCTGCAAAGAAGCTCGCTGAAACCTTCAGCCTGACCCTGGGAGTGGCTGACTATCCTTTTCTGCGTTCCCACGTCATGGACGGCAAAGCGGTCCTGCCGATGGCAATGATCGTGGAATGGCTCTCCCACGGCGCACTGCACGGCAATCCCGGATTCCGCTTCCATGGCTTCAATGACCTGCGGGTCTGCAAGGGGGTCATCTTTGAAGCAAATCGCCCCTACAGTGTGCAGATCATGGCCGGACGGGCCGAAAAAAGGGATTCGCTCCACATTGTGACGGTCGAACTGATCGGCAGTGGAATCGAAGGACGCTCTATTCTGCATGCCCGCGGTGAGATCGTTCTGGCCAAACGGCTCCCGGAGGGGATCCGTTCGATTCCCGACCTGCCTGCCACGCCTTACACTCCGCTGGACGGACAGCTTTACAACTCCCAGCGTCTGTTCCACGGCCCCGAACTGCAGGGTATCCAGCAGGTTGACAGCTGTTCTCCGAAAGGGATTACGGCCACCGTCAATACCGCTCCACAACCGGCCGCCTGGATCAAACAGCCATTCCGCAGCGACTGGCTCTCAGATCCGCTCGTAATCGATTGCGCCTTTCAGATGATGATCCTGTGGTGCTTCGAACGCTTCGGCTCCGGCTCCCTGCCCTGTTTTGCCGGACGCTACCGCCAGTACCATGACACCTTCCCACGCGACGGCGTCCAGATCGTAATTCGCGTCACCGCCGAGCGTGAGCATGGCGCCACCGCCGACATGGAGTTCCTCGACCGGCAGAACGGCAAGCTGGTCGCACGCCTGGAAGGGTACGAATGCGTCATAGATCCGTCACTGGGACGGGCCTTTCAACTCAATCAATTGCCGCAGGCGGGCCAGAACGAACTGAGAGCCGCCTGAGATGCAGTTAGCATCGTCAGTTTCAATTGTCGGGATCGGCGGCATCTTTCCCGATGCCCCCAATTTGGGCCGCTTCTGGGACAACATCCGCCTGGGGCACAGTTCCGCGCAAGATGTACCGGCTGAAAGATGGCACATGCCGGTCGAAGCGGCTTTCAACCCGGAAGTCGGCAAAGCGGACCACGTTTATTCCCGCTCCGGCTGTTTCATCGAAGAGATCCCCCCCCTCAGTTCGCTCTCCGGTCTGGCTATTCCACCCGAAAAGCTGGACGGTCTGGATCCCCTGTTCCACCTCTTGATCCATGCCGGCAAACGCGCCTTTGACGATGGCATCACGGAACCGCTGGATCGCTCGCGGATCGGTGTCATCATCGGCAATCTGGCCCTCCCCAGCGAGAGCTCCGCCCGACTGTCGCGAGAACTGCTGGGTAAAACCTATGAGGAAAAGCTGCTGGGACACTCCGGTATCCGCTCCGTCACCGACCCGATCAACCGCTATGTAGCCGGTCTGCCGGCCGGAATGCTGGCGGCCGCACTGGGTCTGGGGGGGGGCAGCTGCACTCTGGACGCCGCCTGCGCCTCTTCGCTCTACGCCATCAAACTGGCGGTCGATGAACTCCTTTCCGGACGCGCCGATGCCATGCTGACCGGCGGACTTTCCCGCCCAGATCCCCTTTATACCCAAATGGGCTTCTCGCAGCTGCGCGCCCTGTCACGCCGTGGAATCTGCTCCCCTTTCGACGCTTCCGGAGATGGCCTGGTAGTCGGCGAAGGAGCCGGGCTCTTCCTCCTTAAACGCACCGAAGATGCCGTGGCCCAGGACGACCGGATTTACGGCGTCATCCGGGGCATCGGCCTGGCCAACGACGTCGGCGGCAGCCTGCTGGCACCGCTTTCCGAAGGGCAGCTGCGCGCCATGCGTTCCGCCTACGCCAAGGCCGGCTGGGAGCCGCAGGATGTGGACCTGATCGAGTGCCACGCCACCGGCACCCAGGTCGGCGATGCTACCGAAGTCGCCTCCCTGCGTGAGTTGTGGGGCGACGTGCGGCCAAACGAGACCCCCTGCACAATCGGATCGATCAAATCCAACATCGGCCATCTGCTGACCGCCGCCGGAGCCGCGGCGCTGACCAAGGTACTGCTGGCCATGGGCGAAGGTGAACTCCCCCCCACCGCCAACTTCAGCGCGCCTCAACCGGGCATGGATCTGGACAACTCTCCCTTTCGCGTATTGAGCCAGGTCCGCCCCTGGCGGCGCCGCTCCGACGGCACTCCCCGGAGGGCGGCTGTCAGCGCTTTCGGTTTTGGAGGGATCAACGCCCATCTGCTGGTCGAGGAGTGGCTCCCGAAGAATGGCTCGCCCAAAGCAGCCAGAAATGAGCCGAAAGCAAAATTGCAGACGGAAATTGCAGTTGTCGGCATGGATGCCAATTTCGGACCGTGGAAATCGCTGCGGGCTTGTCAGGAACGGGTCCTGGGGGGAATTTCCCACAATGCCCCCACCCCGCCCCGCAAATGGTGGGGAGCCGAAGAAAGCGCCTGGTTCAGGGATGAAGGACTGAACGAAACCCCCTTCAATGGTTATTACCTGGATGAGGTGGAAGTTGCCGCCGAGCAGTTCCGCATCCCGCCCCGCGAAATCGAGGAGATGCTTCCACAGCAGATCCTGATGCTCAAAACCGCCGCCGGAGCCATGGCAGATGCCGGTCTGGACCGGGAAGACAACCTGCGGGCCGGGGTCTTTATCGGCATCGCCTTCGACATGAGCAGCACCAATTTCAGCTTCCGCTGGTCACTGGAGCAGCAGGCTGCTGCCTGGGCAAAGGAGTTGGGGCGGGAGCTGTCACCCGAAGAACTGGCTGCCTGGATCTCCCAACTGCGCGACGACGCCGGGCCGCCCCTGACCGCCAACCGCACCATGGGCGCCCTGGGCAACATCGTTGCCAGCAGGATCGCCCGGGAATTTCGCTGCGGTGGCCCCAGCTTTACACTCTCCAGCGAGGAGAGTTCCGGCATCCGCTCCCTGGAAACGGCTGTGCGCCTGCTGCAGAACGGTGAAATAGACAAAGCGCTGGTGGGGGCGGTGGATCTGGCCGGCGACCTGCGGGCGGTACTGGGACAGCATGCCGGGAGAAAGTATTCCCCCTCCGGACGAAGCCTGCCGTTTGATCAGCGGGCGGACGGCGCCGTAGTCGGCGAAGGGGCCTGTTCCGTAGTCCTGAAACGGCTCGACGACGCCGAGCGCGACGGCGACCGGATTTACGCAGTTGTGCGCGGAATCGGCAGCGCCGGCGGAGAAACCATCATACCGGACGGAGCCGCCTATCTCCAGGCTTTGGAACGGGCTTACAGCGACGCGGGCGTCAACCCGGCCACGGTGTCATATCTGGAAGCGCACGGCAGCGGCCACCAGGCCGAGGACCGCATGGAAGCCGCCGCGCTGGAATCTTTCTTCGGCAACGCCCTGACTGAAGATTCCGCTCCCCGCAAGGAGCGTTCCTGCGCGGTTTCAAGTATCGCCGGCGACATCGGCCATACCGGCGCGGCCTCGGGACTGGCCTCCTTCGTGCGTGGCTGTCTGGCTCTTTACCAGCAGATCATCCCCCATTGTCGCGGGATCGAAACACCCCGCCCGGAGTTTTCCGGTTCCGGGCCGCTGTATCTGCCCCGCACCCCGCGTTACTGGCTCCGCAACCGGGCCGAGGGACCACGCCGGGCCGGTGTCAGCGTTTTCGGTGTGGATGGCAGCTGCAGCCATGTCGTCCTGGAGGGATGGGACAGCATCCCGCCCCGTCTGGAAACCGAGCGGATTGCACCGCTGGGCGCCGGAGCTGAATGCCTCTTCTCCGTGACCGGTGAAAACCGGGCTGAGCTGGCCCGCGGGCTGGACCTGCTGCAGCTCCGTTCAACCCAGATGTCGGACAACGGCCTGGAGGCGCTGGCTCTGGAATGGCACCTCCGCACGGAAGCGCCCAACGAAAAACCATGCGCAATTGCGCTGGTAGCACGCAACCGCGACGAGTTGGCCGCCCTGATCGAGCATGGCAAACAGGTTCTTGCCAACAACGGTAATGAACCGGGCCTGCTTTCCCATCCATCACTGCACGACCGGCTTTTTTACTCACCGGCGCCGCTCGGCCGGGAAGGCAAAGTCGCCTTCGTCTTCCCCGGTTCCGGCAATCACTACCCCGGCATGGGGATCGAACTTTCCTGCCGCTGGCCTGAGATTTTCCGGCGCCAGGACGCTGAGAATCTTTACCTGCGCAGCCAGTTCCAGCCGGAACGTTTCTGGAACGGCGCCCCGCTGGCCGAAATCAATCAAAATCACCGGGCCGTAATTTTCGGCCAGGTGGCCACCGGTTGCGCCGTCAGCGATGTGGTGCGGAGTTTTGCCGTTCAGCCCCAAACGGTGATCGGCTACAGCCTGGGTGAATCGGCCGGTCTGTTCGCACTGGGCGCCTGGCATGACCGGGACGGCATGCTGACCCGCATGCGCAACTCGACCCTTTTCACCAGCGATCTGGCCGGAGAATGCCGGGCCGCACAACGGGCCTGGGGGCTTGAGCCGGGCAGCAAAGTGGAATGGAGCATCGGCGTTGCCGCCGCCCCGTCGCAGAATGTTCTGGCAGCCTTGCAGGGATTCGAACGGGCTTACCTGCTGATCGTCAACACCCCCGATGAATGCGTGATCGGCGGCGAAGCCGCTCAGGTGTCAGAGGTGGTGAAAAAGCTCGACTGCCGCTTCTTCCCGCTCCAAGGCGTTACCACGGTCCACTGCGAAGTGGCCGGGGAAGTGGCCACACCCTATCGCCAGCTACACCTCTTCCCGACTACTCCGCCCCCCGGAACCCGCTTCTACAGCGGCGCCAGCGGAAATACTTACGAAGTCAACCGCGAAAGCGCCGCAGATTCGATCCTGGCCCAGGCGCTGAACGGGATCAACTTCCCGAACGTCATCGAACATGCCTACGCCGACGGCGTGCGCCTGTTTCTGGAGATGGGTCCGGGCAGCTCCTGCAGCCGGATGATCGGCAGCATTCTCCAGGATCGTCCCCATCTGGCCAGATCGGCCTGCCATTCCGGCCAGGACCCGAACTCAGGTCTTTTGCGGCTGTTGGCCCAGCTGGTGGCCGAACGGGTACATCTGGATCTGTCATCCCTGTATGTTTCGCCAGCGGCCCGGCTTCAGGCAAGCGGCAAGGGGATCAAAGTCCGCGTACCGTCTGGCGGCGCACCGTTTCAACCGTCGCATCCTCCGCGCCGCTCACATCCGGCGACGGCAGCAATCCCTGTTGCAGCGCCAGCATTACCCGCTTTAATGGATGGAACCACAGCGACAAACACAACAGCCACCGGACAAATCCCGGTCGAACCGGTTATACGGGAATTTGCCGCAGCCCAGGAGGCACGCCTCAAGGCTCACGAAGCCTATCTGCGGGTGGCCGACACCTTTACCAACTCCATGGCCCAGGCCCTGGCACTGCAGGCTTCGCTCCAGCAGGCGCTTGGATACGAAGAACTTCCACAGGCTCTTCCAGTCACTGCGCACCCATCGCTAGAGACCGAGAAACCCTGCGTCTTCAACCGCGAAATGTGCATGGAATTCGCCATCGGCAGCGTCGCCCGCATGCTTGGTCCCGATTTTGCCGAAGCGGACAGTTTCCCGACCAGAGTGCGTCTGCCGGACCAGCCGCTGATGCTGGTGGACCGCATCGTGGCGCTGGAGGGAGAAGCCCGCTCCATGGCCAGCGGCCGGGTCGTCACCGAACACGATATCCATGCCGACGCCTGGTATCTGGACGGCGGCCGCATCCCTACCTGCATTGCAGTTGAAGCCGGCCAGGCCGACCTGTTTCTTTCCGGCTACCTGGGGATCGATTTCATAACACGCGGCCTGGCGGTCTACCGCCTGCTGGATGCGGTTGTAACTTTCCACCGCGGCCTGCCCGGTCCGGGCGAAACGATCCATTACGACATCCATATCGAGCGTTTCTTCCGCCAGGGTGACACCCACCTGTTCCGCTTCCACTTTGAAGCGACTGTCAACGGCCAGCCGCTGTTAAGCATGCGCGACGGCTGCGCCGGGTTTTTCACCAGCTCCGCGCTGGAGGCAGGCAAGGGGATCGTGCGGCCGGCCATCGACCTGCGCCCGACCATCGGCATCCGTCCTACCGACTGGCAGGAGCTGGTGCCGATGGGTCTCGAGAGCTATAGTTCCGCCCAGCTGGACAAACTGCGGGGCGGAGATCTGGAAGGTTGCTTTGGCGAGTTGTTCGCCAGACTGAACCTGAAACGTCCGTTGACGGTTCCGGGCGGCAGGATGGAGCTGGTGCACCGCGTAATCGGGATCGATCCGGCCGGCGGCCGCTACGGACTGGGGCAGATCCGCGCCGAAGCCGACATTCATCCGGACGACTGGTTCATCACCTGCCACTTCGTCGACGACCGGGTCATGCCCGGCACACTGATGTACGAATGCTGCATGCACACCCTGCGCATCTTCCTGCTGCGCATGGGTTGGGTGGCCGAGACGGATGTTGCCGCCTGGGAACCGCTGCCCGGAATCGCCAGCAAACTCTGCTGTCGTGGTCAGGTACTGGAAACCACCCAGGTCGTGACCTATGAAGTCAGCATCCGCGAACTGGGCTATGCCCCGGAACCGTACTGCATCGTCGATGCGCTTATGTACGCCGACGGCAAGCCGATCGTGGAAATCAGCAACATGTCGGTGCGCCTGACCGGCACAAACCGGAAGAAACTTGAAGCCCTCTGGTCTGTTTCTCCCCCTCTCCCCCTGGGAGAGGGCCGGGGTGAGGGGATAAAACCGGCCATCTACACCAAGCAGCAGATCATGGCCTACAGTAACGGCAACCCATCGGAAGGATTCGGCGAACCGTATCGGATCTTCGACAGCGGCCGCAAGATCGCCCGCCTGCCCGGCCCCCCTTTCCAGTTCATGGACCGGGTTACCGCCCTCAAGGGCGAGCCGTGGCAGATGACCGCCGGGGCCATGGCCGAAGCACAGTACGACATCCCGCTTGATGCCTGGTATTTCGCAGTTGAGCGCCAGCCGCGCATGCCCTTCGCGGTTCTTCTGGAAGCGGCCCTGCAACCCTGCGGCTGGCTGGCGGCCTATGTCGGCTCAGCCCTGACCAGTCCGACCGATATCTCCTTCCGCAATCTGGGAGGCAAGGCAATCCAGCACCGTCCGGTCACACCGGAAAGCGGCACTCTGACCTGCACAGCAACCATGACCAAGGTTGCCACCAGCGGCGGCATGATCATCCAGGAATTCGATTTCTCGGTGTCAGACCGACACGGAATTCTCTATGAAGGGGACACCATGTTCGGCTTCTTCTCCAAAGAAGCACTGGCGGCCCAGGTTGGAATCCGCGACGCAAAACCGTACCAGCCGAGCGATCTGGAAATTGAGCGAGGGCGCAGCCTGTCCTACCCGCAGACAGCACCATTCCCGGACAAACAGCTGCGGATGATCGACCGGATCGAGTTGTTTGTGGCCGATGGCGGCCCGGCCGGCCTCGGCTACCTGCGCGGCGTCAAAGATGTGGATCCGGAGGAATGGTTCTTCAAGGCCCATTTTTACGAGGACCCGGTTACGCCCGGCTCGTTGGGACTGGAATCGTTCCTGCAGCTGGTCAAATTTGCCGCCGTGGAGCGATGGGGCTGGAGCCCGGGCGGCACTCTGGCCGCAGTCGCCCTTGAAAAACGCCACAGCTGGCTCTATCGCGGGCAGATTGTGCCGGCCAACAGCATGGTAACGGTGGAAGCCTGGATCACCGCCGTGGATGAAAAGGAACGCACCCTGATCGCCGACGGTTTCTTGTCGGTGGATGGCAAGATTATTTACCAAATGAACGATTTTTCAGTACGGATGGAGTAGCAAATAGATGAAGTACACCAAAGTAATCATTGAAGCCCTTGACTACCAGCTGGCGCCGGTAGTTGTTTCCTCAACCGAACTGGAATCACGCCTGGAACCGCTATACCGCCAGCTGCACATTGCCCAGGGCCAACTGCAGGCCCTGACCGGAATTCGCGAACGGCGCTGGTGGGAACCGGGCTATCCGCTCTCCCAGGGTGCCATTGCCGCCGGCAAAAAAGCACTGGCCGCCAGCGGTATTTCCGCCGGTGATATCGGTGCGCTGATCTACACCGGCGTCTGCCGCGAGCAGTTCGAACCGGCCACCGCCTGTCGCGTGGCTGCCGGACTGGGAATCGGCGGCAACGCCGCGGTCTTCGATCTCTCCAACGCCTGTCTGGGGGTGCTGAACGGCATTCTGGATGTGGCCAATCGCATCGAGCTGGGGCAGATCCGGGCCGGGCTGGTGGTTTCCTGCGAAAGCGCCCGCGAGATCAACGAGATCATGATTGCCCGCATGCTGGAAGAGCGCAACATGCAGCACTTCGCCGCCTCGCTGGCGACCCTGACCGGCGGATCCGGCGCTGTGGCCGTACTGCTGACCGACGGCTCCTTTTCCGGTTCAGAGCGACGCCGCCTGCTGGGCGGCACGACTCAGGCCGCCCCTGAGCACCACCGGCTCTGCCTGTGGGGCATTACCCCTGATGGCAAGGGGGGCTACCTCCAATCCATGAGCACCGACGGCGTCAACGTCATGAACTACGGCGTCGAACTGGGACGCCGCACATGGGAAGCCTTCCTGCCCCAGGTGGGGTGGCGCGCCGAAGATGTTGATCGGGTGGTCTGCCATCAGGTCGGCTCGGCTCACCAGAGCGCGATCCTCAAGACGCTCGGCATACCGGCCGACAAGGATTTCACAACATTCGAATTCCTCGGCAACATGGGCACCGTCTCGCTGCCGCTGACCGCCGCCCTGGCCGCCGAGCGCGACATGCTGGAGGCGGGCGACAAGGTGGCCCTGCTCGGCATCGGCAGCGGCCTGAACTGCCTGATGCTGGGAGTGGAATGGTGACCGACTCTCTGAGCAAGGAATATCCCTTTACCGGGCATAAACTAAACCTGGACGGCCTGAAATACCATTATCTGGACGAGGGAAAAGGCGATCCGGCGGTAATGGTTCACGGCAACCCTTCCTGGTCTTTCTATTACCGCAATCTGGTGCTGGCCCTGCGCGACCGCTACCGCTGCATCGTCCCGGATCACATCGGCTGCGGTTTTTCGGACAAGCCGGGCGACGACCGTTACGACTACACCCTGCCCCGCCGGGTGGATGATCTGGAACGCCTGCTGGAACATCTTGGACTGACCGAAAAGATCACACTGGTCGTGCACGACTGGGGCGGCATGATCGGCATGGCTTACGCAGTCCGCCATCCGGAGCGGATCAAACGGCTGGTGATTTTGAATACCGGCGCCTTCCACCTTCCGACAGCAAAACCTTTCCCGCTCGGCCTCAGAATCTGCCGCGACACACAGTTGGGCACCCTGCTGGTGCGCGGCGCAAACGCCTTCAGCCGCGGGGCTTCCTGGGTCGGCTGCAAGCAGAACCCGATGCCGTCCGGACTGCGCAAGCTCTATCAACTCCCCTATGATTCCTGGAAAAACCGCATCGCCACCCTGCGCTTTGTGCAGGATATCCCGCTGACTCCCGGCGATCGCAATTATGACCTGATCAGCTCTGTGTCAGAGGGAATCAACCAGTTCCGCAACCTGCCGATGCTGATCTGCTGGGGGGAAAAGGATTTTGTCTTCGACCGCCACTTCCTGGCTGAATGGCAACGCCGCTTCCCGGAAGCAGAGGTTCACAGCTATCCTGATTGCGGCCACTATATCCTGGAAGACGCCAAAGAGACGGTCATACCGTTGATTTCTTCTTTTCTGGAGCGAACTTCGCTATAAATTTATTTTTTTCAGCAGGGATAAACAGACCTGTTGAGCCAGGTTTCATACCCACATAAAGGACACCACATGACCACCCTCCCCAAATGCCCCACATGCAGTTCAGAATACACCTACGAAGACGGCGAGATGTTCGTCTGCCCGGAATGCGCCCATGAGTGGCCCATGGCAGCAGCGGAGATCGCAGAAGTCGGTAGCGTCGTACGTGACGCCTTCGGCAGCATGCTTAATGATGGCGACTCGGTCACCGTCATTAAGGATTTGAAAATCAAAGGTTCGTCATCAGTGGTCAAGGTCGGCACCAAGGTCAGGAACATCCGCATCGTCTCGGGAGACCATGATATCGACTGCAAGATCGACGGCATCGGCGCCATGCAGTTGAAATCGGGGTTTGTCAAAAAAGCGTGAGACGGAAACATATGTAGTAGCAGGGAGCATATTTGCACAAATAACAAGCGCGCATTTGACAGCACCACAAACAACACGCTTGACAGCACTCTTTTCGGTGTGATCAAATACATCATGATCAACATCGAGGAGGTTCGTAATGCCACATATATCTGCAAATGATCTTAAGATAAAAGGCGTTTCCGCTATTGAAGCACTGTTGGCGACCCAACCGGAAGCGGTCATTTCGGTTCGCGGCAAGGAGCGTTTTGTGGTTATGGATATGGACCATTATCATTACCTGCGCGAATGCGAACTGGAATCGGCCCTGGCTCAGACCCGTGCCGATCTTGCCGAAGGACGCTTTATCAAAGAGAGTGCGGAAGCTCACTTGGCCCGTCTGAAAGCCGCTTGATGAGCTGGTCTCTGGTTTTTACCGATCAATACGAAAAACGTGCCCTGCGTTTTCTGAAACGCCATCCGGAGCTTGAAAAGCAGTACCTGAAAACCTTGCAGCTACTGGAGGCCAACCCATTCCATCCCTCGTTACGTCTGCATCCGCTGTCCGGGCGACTTTCCGGTTTACACTCGGTTTCAATCAACCTTTCCTATCGTATCACCCTCGAGTTTCTGATTGACGGCCAGGATATTGTCCCGGTGAACGTTGGCGACCACGATACGGTGTATTGATCAGAAACATAAACTTAGCTAGGTATCGTCATAACACCATGAACCCTCAACGCTTCATCAACATTGCTGCTCACCTGCCGGAAATGGCCCGCCTGCAACCGGATACACCGGCCATCATATTCCCCAAGGGAAATATCCGCCTTTCGTTTGATGAGTTAAACGCCCTTTCCGACCGGATTGCCCATGGATTGGTCAGAAACGGTATCGGACGCGGAGTTCGCACAGCCCTGATGGTGCCGCCCGGCCCTGATCTTTTCGCACTGACTTTTGCCCTGTTCAAAGCCGGAGCCATACCGGTACTGATCGATCCCGGCCTGGGGATTAAGAATCTGAAAACCTGTCTGGCCGAAGCGGAGCCACAGGCCTTCATCGGCATCCCCAAAGCGCACATTGCCCGCATCCTGTTCGGCTGGGGCAAATCCACTCTAAAAACATACGTGACTGTCGGTCGTCGCCTGTTCTGGCGCGGCTTCACCCTGGCAGATCTCCTGAAACACGAGGAAGTGGACATTTCCTTTTCGCCGGCCCCGACCGACCGCGACGACACCGCCGCGATCCTCTTCACCAGCGGCAGCACCGGCCCACCCAAGGGGGCCGTCTACAGCCACGGCAACTTTTCGGCACAGGTTGAAGCGCTGCGAGAGGTTTATGACATCAAACCGGGTGAGATCGACCTGCCCACTTTTCCACTGTTCGCCCTGTTTGCTCCGGCGCTCGGCATGACCGCCGTCATCCCCGAGATGGATTTCACCCGCCCCGGCTCGGTGGATCCTTGCAAGATTATCTCCGCCATCAATGAATATGGGGCGACGACCATGTTCGGATCACCGGCTTTGATCAACCGGGTCAGCCGCCACGGCGCCGAGCACGGCACGAAACTCACCACGCTCAAGCGGGTCATCTCGGCTGGGGCGCCGGTACCGGCGGCGACTCTGGAACGTTTCAGCAGAATGCTGGGGCCAGATGCCGAGATTTTCACCCCCTATGGGGCAACCGAAGCCTTGCCGGTCTGTTCAATCGGCAGCAATGAGATATTGGGAGAGACACGCGCCATCACCGATGCAGGTGGGGGCGTCTGCATCGGCAAACCGGTGCCCGGCATCCGGCTAGAGGTAATTGAGATCACTGATGAAGCGATCCCAGTCTGGAAAGATTCCTTGCGTGTCCCGCCCGGCAGGATCGGCGAGATTGTTGTGCAGGGTGGACAGGTCACACGTGGTTATTACAACCGGTCCGAAGCCAACCGGCTATCCAAAATTTCCGATCCGGACGGCGGATTCCTTCATCGCATGGGAGATCTGGGAGGTTTTGATGAGAAAGGACGGCTCTGGTTCTGCGGCCGTAAGTCACATCGGGTGGAGACAGCGGATGGACCGCTCTTCACGATTCCGGTGGAAGGGGTTTTCAACACCCACCCGGCCGTTTTCCGCACCGCTCTGGTCGGAATCGGAATATTTGGCAGCCAGAGACCGGTGCTTTGTGTAGAACTGGAAAAAGAAGCCGGTGCCGATCGGGAACAGATCAGAAATGAGTTACTGGAGATCGCCAAGGCCCATGTTCACACACTCGGCATATCCACCTTTCTGTTCCACCCGGCTTTCCCGGTCGATATCCGCCACAATGCCAAGATCTTCAGGGAAAAACTGGCGGTATGGGCAGAAGGGAAAATTCAATGAAGGCACTGGTAACAGGCGGAGGCGGCTTTCTGGGGGGAGTAATCGTGCGGATGCTGCGTGAGCGCGGCGACGAGGTCAAGAGTTTCTCGCGCGGGGCACATCCTTCACTGTCCCAGCTGGGCGTGGAGCAGATCAGGGGCGACCTGGCGAAACGGGATCAACTGATAAAGGCAGCCGAAGGGTGTGACATTATCTTTCATGTTGCGGCTAAAGCGGGCATCTGGGGCGGCTACGACGATTTTTACAACGCTAATGTAACCGGCACGGTCAATGTCCTGGCGGCCTGCCGGGCGAACGACATCAGCCGCCTGGTCTACACCGGCTCTCCCAGTGTTGTCTTTGATGGAAACGATCTGGAAGGGGGCGACGAATCGCTCCCCTACCCGCTCCATTACGAAGCACATTATCCGCAAACCAAAGCCATGGCGGAGCAAATCGTGCTTGACGCCGATTCATCCAGCCTGGCCACGGTTTCACTCCGTCCGCACCTGATCTGGGGACCGGGTGACAACCATCTGGTTCCGCGCATCATCGCCAAAGCCAGGGCCGGCAAACTGCGGCGGATCGGCACCAAACCCTGCCTGGTGGATACGGTATATGTGGACAATGCCGCCCAGGCTCATCTGCTGGCGGCCGACCGGCTTGAACCGGGCGGATCGGTGGCAGGCAAATCGTACTTCATCACTAATGACGAACCACTGCCACTCTGGGAGATGGTCAACCATATTCTGGCCGCCGCCGGGCTGCCTCCGGAAACGCGCAGCATCCCCCCGCAATTGGCATACACGGCCGGTGCAATCTGCGAAGGTCTCTGGAACTTATTGCGCCTGTCGGGAGAACCGCCCATGACTCGCTTCGTTGCAAAAGAGTTGTCCACCGCCCACTGGTTCAACATTAATGCCGCCCGCAGCGATCTCGGCTACGCGCCGCAGATATCGATAGCAGAAGGGCTGCGGCATCTCAGGCAATGGCTGGCAACAGCCGGATCATGAGTTTGTCCCATCCAAAACCGGGGGAGGTTCAGATTATACTGTTCAATCTGGATTTGCCCGAAGCTGAACTGATTGAACTCGAACGGCTGTTGGCCCCGGATGAACTAAAACGTGCAAACCGTCTGCTTACTCGCCAACTCCGCAACCGATTCATCGCCGGGCGCGGCCTTCTCCGCGAAAACCTCGCCAAATATCTGGATCTGGAAGCAAGTCGCATCATTCTATCGACCACTCCAGGTGGAAAGCCACATTTGTCCCGTAAAAGTGGTTGTCATGAGCTGGATTTCAACCTGTCACACAGTGGAAATCTCGCAATTCTGGCTGTAGCCTCGCAATGCCAACTGGGAATAGACCTGGAACAGGTACGGGAGGATCTGCCATACCAGAAGATAGCACAGCAATTCTTTTCAAATCGCGAGCAGTCCGATCTGTTCTCTCTTCCGCTTGAGCAGCAGCTAGACGCTTTTTATCGCTGCTGGACTCGCAAGGAATCCTATCTAAAAGCTTGCAGCAGCGGTTTTACCCACCCTTCCGACAACTTTGACGTATCTCTGCTTCCCGGCCAACCGCCCGCTCTGCTGGCACATCGAACCGAGCCGGAACAGCTCTTCAACTGGTCAATGCTTGATCTCAACGTTCCGCGCGGCAACTGTGCGGCTTTAACTGTGCGAGGATCGCAACCCAGCCTAAACTATCGCCAGAACGGTTAATCACCCCGGACACCGCAACCATGACCCTGAAAACAGCAAAGCCGTCTTTCGACGGCTTTGCTGTTTGAATATTTAACGATGTCTTAATTCTATTTTCTAACGACCATGCGGCGCTGCATGCGGCCACCCATGGATGCCATTTGATGCTTCTGGAGAGCTCCCAGACTTTCCAGGTGGAACTGGAACCAGAGATCGCCGTAAGCACGCATGTTCATTTTCTTGCCTTTTTCCAGCGCCTCAAGATTGTCCTTGATCTTCTCGTCACCGGGCAGTTTTTTCAGACCTTTAGCCAGGATTTCCTTGGCCTTGACCGTTTCGCCGCTTTCGTTCATGCAGTAGGCATATAGACTCCAAAGCATCGATTCCTTGCCGTTCCATTGAACAGCCTTATCAAAGGTACTGATCATCAGCTCCTTTTTTTGGCGTTTCATGTAGGAAACGGCCAGCATCGCAGTGGCTGCCCAGTTTTTGAAGAACGACTTCTCAAGATGCGGGAAGGCGTTGGCGAAATCACGCTTCATGTAATAAATCATACCGATCTGTGAGTTGATCTGGCCATCGACGTATAACTGCCATTTGCTGTACTGTAGGGCATCTTTCAGTTCGCGGATCGCTTTTTCAAAACGCGGCGGTTGAGCTTGAAGGTCCCTGCCGGCTGTTTCTATCGACGCCATGACCTTCTTCATCGTGATGCGGGAAAACAGAACGAAGATGATTGCAAAGACAATCAGGGCAATCATCAGGCCGACCCACCAGGCCAGCTTCAGAACAAAGATCACAATCAGGAGCACCGCAGCGGCAGCGCCGGCGGAGATGAGGATGTTATACATCGGGTAATTCCTTTCGTCGGTAACTCTATGGGGGTAAGCGGGAGTCAGCCCTTGGCCGCAGCCGGAACCATCTCTCCGTTTTTTTCGGTAAACTTGGCAATGATAATGCGACGACCGGGCTTGAGTGCCACAGTGGCTTTCAGATTATTCCAGGCGGCCAGAAGCTTGGCCGACACATTGAAGCGTTTGGAAAGTGTGCTGATGGTATCGCCTCTTTTGACGGTATAGAACTTGGAGTATTGCCCCTTGCTTACAACGGCTTTGGCAGTGAGTCCTTCGCTGCCAAAATCCACGGTTTGTTTGGCTGGTATAATCAGGGTTTTGCCGGACAGACGACTCCTGGAGTTCAGGCCGTTCAACTCGGCCAGCACGGTCGGAGTTGTCCCGAATCGACGGGCGACACTTCTGAGGGAATCTCTTTTGCCGGCTTTATAGCGGGTATACAGAACTTTTTCGGTGAAGCGTTTGCCTTCCGGGATTTTGGCAAATTCCAACTCAAATTGCTGTTTGGTCCCTTTGGGTATTTTGAGCTGGTAATCGGTGTAGTTAGGTGGAGTACACCAGTGGCGCAAATCCGGATTCAGTTCTTTGATCGTCTCATAAGTTGTTCCGCAAAGCTTGGCTGCCAGGTCGAGGTCCGTACGTGACGGGATAGTGACTGTGTCAAACTCAATCGGCGGCAGATAGGCGACATCAGAGAATCCATAGCGTGCCGGGTCTTTGGCAATAATTGCTGCGGCCAGCAACTTGGGTACGTATTCCTTGGTTTCACGTTTAAGGTACGATCCCTGGGATATCTCCCAGAAATCGCTGGTGTCGTACATGCTTATGGCACGCAATATTTTGTTTTCACCCGCGTTATAACCGGCGGCGGCCAGGTACCAGTCGCCTTTGAATATGCCGTACAGTTCTTTCAGATACATTGCGGCTGCGGTGGTAGCCTTGACCGGATCCTTGCGTTCGTCTATCCATTGATCGATTCGCAGAGAGTATCTTCGGCCTGTTTCGGACATGAACTGCCATGGGCCAACTGCACTGGCCCATGATTTGGCATGCAGCTGAAATCCGCTCTCGATCATGGCAACATAAACAAGATCTTCCGGCATTCCTTCACGCTTTAATATTTCCTTCATCATCGGGATATAACGTGATGAGCGCGAAAGCCAGTGCGAAAAAGCCTGTTCGCCCTTGTTCTGGAAATAGTAGAGGAAGTATTCGACTTTGCTGTTCAGTGCCAGGGGAATATCGGAAATCGGGAGGTCTATATCGGGCGGTGCTAACTCACCGTCATCGTTTGCTTTATCACGGAGTTCCTCAAGGGAGAAAAGATCAGCGACCGAGGCGCTCGCTCCGATTGCATTCGCAACAGTCTCATCTGCCGGGACCAGGGCCGGTTGGCTGTTGGACGCTAGCATTGGAGCATTGGGGCGAATCAATTCGGCCAAAAGCGGCTGAATCGGTTCGATTGCCAAGACAGGAAGCGCATAAAGCAGCAGTGCGGCGGCAATGGCAACAGATGTAAAATGGCTACACTTCTTCATAAGTCGGGGGAGTATAAAGGAAGCTCTCCAGAAAGTCAACGTCGCTGAAACCCGCGTCAAACGTGGCCTTGCGGTTGCCAGTCGCCTCCAGAGCCATCTCTTTGCGGTATTACTGAATCGTTTTCTTTTGCAGATACCAGACTAATTCCATTCCGGCCAGCACAATCACCCAACTGGTGAAAACCCAAAACATAAAAACCGGCAGCAAAGCCATCGTTCCGTAAATTGCATTGTAGCGCGAGACTCCGAACTGAAAATAGATATAGAGCCACTGTGCCAACTGCATTGTCGTTCCGGCGGTAAGACTGCCGATCAGCGCATTTTTGAAGCTGATACGGGTATTCGGGATAATTTTGTACAAGCAGAAGAGAGCGATCCAGACACTCAGGTAGGGGGTCAGGCGGAACAGAGTCAACAACAGGTAGCCGAAGCCTGGCAACCTGAAGAACCACACCAGCACCTCATGGTGCCGCAGACTGGCGGTTATGGAGATCGACAAAGCCAGCAGCAGCGGGATGCTGAAAATTACGAACAGGTAATCGCGAAGCTTGTGGTGATAAGCCTTACCGCGATCAAGTTCGCAAATCTGGTTAAAAACGTCTTCAACCATGTCGAGGGTCGCCATGATAGAGAGAAGCAGCGTGGCAAAACCGACCACACCTAGCGAACCGACCTTGGTACTGTGGATGTATTGCAGAATACGGGCAACAAATTCCTGAGAGCCGGCCGTAACATTTGAGATGATGACCGGCGCCAGACTGGTATGCACGTTTAACAGCTTCAAAATAGTAAAGACGATTGCCAGAAATGGCACTATCGAGAGCATGCTGGAAAATGAGAGCGCCGAAGCGGACATGGGGCAACGGTCACCGATAAATTTCAGGAACAACACCCTGGCTGTGCGGCCGATCATATGAAGACGGTGATTGATAAGCATAACCTTTTCCATACCAATTGTATCAGTTTCAACAAAGCGTACGCAGTTTAAACTAAGAAGCCCACCAAAGTGGGCTTCTTAGAGAATCTGAATTTGCGGTTTACTGTACAGAGCTGCGCTCTTTCTGCATCGCTTCGCGTCCGGCTTCGATAGCCGATGCCAGAACCGATTTTTTCTCCACGATCGTTTCTTTACCCTCTTCAATAACTGTTTTGATCTTATCCTGTGCTTCTTTAGCGTACTCTTTAATCTTGTCCACAGCATCTTCTGTCAGATCAGCGATATTTTCTCGCATTTCGCGACCACTTTTGGGCGCATACAACAATGCCAGTCCTGCACCAATTGCTGCTCCGGCAACAAAAGACACCAATACGGTTCCTGCGGATACTCCTTGCTCATCAGACATGGCTAGATTCCTCCCCGTTTTTTTAGATAACGTTCTAATACATATTTTCCCGCGACTTTGGCACCGGTCGCCCAGACCGAAGTCGTGCTGAGAACATTTGTAACCAAACCAACTGATCGGTTGATCGTATGAAGGTTATCACCGGTTTCACCCAACGCAGACATGAAGCGCTTAACATCAGCCGTGTGCTCCACAACTCCTCCTCCGACCGTTTTAAGCTCACCCAGAACGCTGGTAAGTTCCTGGATAGTCGGCTTAAGCTCTGTCTGAACCATTTCACTCAAAGCCCCAACCGACTCAAAGGTTCGCTTTACAGTCAGTATGGTCGGGATCAGTACCAATACCAATATACAGATTGCAATGGTTATGATTATGAGAGCAATTCCGGTCAGGGTCATTTCTATTCTCCATTATCTTGGTCAGTTCAGCTGATTTGCTAGTATAGTGCAAAACGCAATTAATTCAATCGAATAAAGAATCTACAACAAACCGTTACGCTTTCATTTTTTTCGTGAGCATCTTCGACAATACAACTTCAGCGGCTGAATAGGGGTCAACACTATGGCTCCACATCCCATCAACAACCCTGTCCAAAGTATTGTCGGCAGCCATAAAATCGATGGCGCTTCGAAACAGGGAATCGCGCAAAATATCCATGAAATGACGCCGATTACGTTCTTTCAGAAAATCATTTATCGTCCCGCTGTTAAACAAAAAATCACGGTGGGCAAGAATTTCGACGGTCAGCTCTTCTATGCCAACCCCGCGCTGCGCCTCAGCTTTCATAACCTGAGGATTCCACCCCCCCTCCGGCGCATTTCGCATCTCCAACATGGTTGACAACTCGCGGGCGGTGCGGTCGGCTCCGTCGCGGTCAGCCTTGTTGACCACGAATACGTCGCCGATTTCCAGAATCCCGGCCTTGATGGCCTGGATGTCATCCCCCAACCCCGGCACCATCACCACGCAAGTTGTATGGGCGGCCTTGACGATATCAACTTCATCCTGACCGACACCGACGGTTTCGATAATGACAATATCCATACCCAAAGCATCCATGACCATACCCACATCTGTTGTGGAGCGTGAAAGGCCGCCCAACGCCCCGCGAGTGGCCAGACTGCGGATAAAGACCCCCTCATCGCAAGAGTGACGATTCATCCGAATACGGTCGCCCAGTATGGCGCCACCGGTGAAGGGACTGGTCGGGTCAATGGCAACCACACCGACTTTTTTTCCTCTTTTGCGGAATGAAGCGGTCAGTTGATCCACCAGAGTCGATTTGCCGGCTCCCGGAGGGCCGGTGATACCAATGATATAAGCCTTGCCGGTGTGGGGATAAAGCTGTTTCAGTTCCTGAACCGCATTGGGGCGATTGTCGTCGATGTCGCGCATCAGCCGGGCTGCCGCGCGGATGTCGCCTAGTACTACCTGCTCTGCAAGTGTCATTGTAGAATACCTGTCGTTGAAGATTTGGTGGGGCGAGCTGATTCTATAGCACGATATCAGCGGCAATTCAACCGGTGGCGAAGAGTGCGCAGGTCAGAACGCCTCATACTACCTGCGGCTTAGATGGGCACCCAGACTTTGAATGGCAATTGATTCCATCAGCGGGATATCTGCAAGCGGAATCTTAGTATCGGCAACAATTTCGGCCAGATGAAACATCTGATGCCAGGGGAGAGGCGATTTTTTTGCAGCTTTGAGCCACAGGGCATTGAGTGTCAGCCGTTCGAGCCAGATTTGACGGCGTTTTTCAAGAATTTTATCGATAACGGCAGACACGGCCAAAAATTCAACATCATGGTTGTTGCGCTTCTTTTTAAGGACGGCCGCAACAACCTTGTCCAACTCGGCGTCATCTTCGAACCATGAGTCGGCAAAATGATGTTCGTAGCACCAATCGGCAGAGTCTTTCAGAGCTTTTTTGCGTGATTTGTCAGCCAGCAGTTCCGGCGCGCTGCGCTCCAGTTCTGCCCGCATAAAGGCAAGTTCGCGTCGTGCGTCAAAGGCGGTTGATTTCCACTGGTCTTTTCCCAACAGTTCGGCAACATGGGCCAGCCAATAGCTGGGGGCACTGCCCAGCGCGGCACCTTCGGCAAGGCTGTGGCAAACCCGTTGATCCAGATACTCCGTGGATGTTTCAAGAAAAGCGCCTTCCTGTTTCATCATGTCCAGGAAGTTTTTCAGCTCCTTTTTTGTGGGAAGCGGAATAATAAAGCTATCGGCCACCCCGGCTCCGCGCTTGAGCAGGACCGAACAGCTGATATTATTTTTACCGTCGGGAACAATTGTCATAAAGGACTGGGCAAAGGCACCGTCAACCGGCGATGCATAGACGGTGGCAGCGGGAGTGTTGGGCAGCGAGGCGCACTCGATGCGGGCGCGGCGGGCATTGCTGACGGCCTGATCAATGTTTTTGCGGATCTCTTCCGGGAACCAGTTGCGGGTAATGATCATGCGCCTCAGGGTCTCCGGGGTGACATTCGAGGAGTCAGCAGCCAATAATTGCGATACGCCAAGCCGCACGTCCGGCATGGGATGAAGCAGCATCAGGGCTGCTGTGTCCCGTACCAGCCTGCTTTCAGCATGCAGCATCCTGCCGCACAGGTCTATTTGCATGTCCGGATTGCCCAGCGCCAGGATTTGCAGCATATTCTCCAGCGCTTCAAAGGGAGAAGTGCCCATCTCCTCTATTCCCCTGAAAACTCCGGCCATGACCTCTTCCGGAGGAGTGTCGCGCAGCCCGTTGTGGTGGGCGTCAAGCAGCAGCCTCTGATCGTTGGCGTGATGCAGAACCGGCAGTAGCTCGACCCGGCTGCTCAGCAGAAGGTGCGATACGGCGGCACAAAGATTGGCGGCGCCACATTCCACGTAAATCTTTTGAGCCAGAGTGCTTTGCAGGCGTCCCATGTGCTCTTTGGCGGCAGGGCGGCCACGTTCCAGCTCCACCCTAAGAATGTCAAGCATGTCGGACAGCAGCCGCAGTGAGGCGTCTATCCTGTCTTCATCCACTTCACTATCGCATAGTTCCACCAGCAGGGAGCAGATTTCCAGGGCAAACGTGTCGTGTTCCAGGATGTAGGCCCGCAGTTCGTCCTGCAAAAATTGGTGAATCGCAATGTCCGGCTTGCAGTATGTTGAGTAATAGCGGTCAGCGAGTGTGCGAATGGTGCTTGCGGATCCGGCCCTGTCTTTAGTTTTGCCGGCTTTTGGGGGAGTAAATGCGTCTGCCGCCCCTATCGCCTTCATGATGTCCATGAAACCGCTTGGCAATTCCGACGGATCGTTGACATATAGCTCAAATGATCCCGGTTTTGGAAAAGCTTTGCCGCGGTATTTTTTCCCTTCGACCTTTGAGCGGACTTCACGATAGTGGCGATGCATAGCCTCAAGAAACTCGGGATACTCGTTGATCAGCTCAACAAAAATTTCCAGAAGTTCCCCGGCATAGGGTGACTGTTTGTGGAACTCGTCCAGAAACGGTCCGGCCAGATCATCATCAGGATCGAAACCCATGCTGATGACCGCCTTTTCCTTCATTTTTTCATTCAGCACGAACAGGGTTGTGCGGCGGCAGTCGCAACCCTTGTCGGTGCAGTAAAACTCAATAAACCCGTAGTCACCTTTGGGAATCTTTCCTGACTTGCGATCAAGCTGCAGTGCCATGACCGGTTCGTCTTTTTCGGGGAAAATTACGGAGTAGGGTTCTAATAGCATGGAAGGCTCCTGCGGGAAGGTGGACAGCTGGAGGGATGATACAATGGAAGCGGTGGATGGTCAAGAATGGGAGAATACTATAGAGGGCCTCCCTGATTATTTGAAATTTAGATGAAAAGAGGGGCGTAGACTATGGCTATCCGCAACGCACGGCATTCTGCAAAACCTTCTGGCAATAGCTGTTCAGGCTCTCGCCAACTCGCGCTGCTCTGATTGATACTTCTTTGTGCAGGTCTGAGCCAACTCGCAGGACAAAGCGCCCGGAATATTGTTTGTTGGCAGTGGCAGGTGGTAGAGGCTTGCCATCCGCTTGATATAGTTCGACAGCTTCGGAAACAACCTGGCACAACTCTTCGTATACCTTCGCTTCGTTTTCGCCGTGAACCCCGCCATGAATAAGGCCCGGACAGGTCCCGATATAACAGGCGTCTTCTTCGGACCATTCCACGATCTTTAAATATTTATCAGCCGGTTTCATCGCTTGCTCTCCTCAATCACTTTCTGCACCAATTTTTCCTGATATGGCTTTGCATCATCACCGGGATTACCGGAAATGGTTACCGGCATAGGGCAATTTGGATGTGTGAAATTGCGGTGGCTGCCCTTGCCACCCCTGTCGGTAAATCCGGCTTGCTTCAGGAGCTTTATAATCTCTCTCAGTTTGGGTGGCATAGAAATATGATATCAATGTGATACTATCGTGTCAATGGGAGAATAGATGAAGAAAAAGTGTTTTCGGATTAGATTTCTCAATCCCCCAGTCGTTTCCCTGGAACAAGATAATTCCTGATGTAATCTCCGACCGCTTCTTCTACTGAACTGACCGCATCCGTATAACCGGCCGCCCGGATTTTTGAGGTATCGGCACAGGTACGGTATTGATAGGTGTTGCGGATTGATTCGGGCATGTCGATGTATTCGATGCTGACCGGTTTATCCATCGCATCGAAAACGGCCTTCGCCAGCCGGTTCCAGCTGACGGTCGTGCCGCCGCCGACGTTGAAGATGCCGCCGGTCCGGTAGCTTTTGAGAAAATGAAGTGTCATGGCTGCGGCGTCCTTGACATAGACGAAGTCGCGCAGCTGCTCGCCGTCGCCGTACTCCGGGCGGTGCGATTTGAACAGCTTCAGCGTGCCGGTGGCGCCGATCTGCTCGTAAGCCTTCAGCACCAGCGAACGCATCTCCCCTTTGTGCTGTTCGTTGGGACCGTAGACGTTGAAGTATTTGATTCCGACGATTTTGTCCAGCAGTCTCTGGCGCAGTGCCCACAGGTCGAATAGCTGCTTGGAGTAGCCGTACATGTTCATCGGCCTCAACAGCGGCAGTTGCTCCTCATCATCGGCAAAGCCGTTCTCGCCGTCGCCGTAGGTCGCGGCGCTGGAGGCGTAGATGAAACGGGCATCATTGGACAGGGCGGCCAGGGCCAGCTTGCGGGAGTATTCGAAATTGTTGTTGATCAGGTAGGTGGCGTCCGGCTCTGTTGTGGCGGAGCAGGCTCCCAGATGGATGACCGCATCCAGCTTGCCGCCCGGCAGGCGGCCTGCCAAAGAACTGCTGTCCAACAGCCGTTCGAAGGCATCCTTTTCCAGATAATCCATAAAGCGCAGCGGCGACAGGTTGCGCCATTTATCGGTCAGGCCGAGGTGGTCAACAACCAGAATATCTTCTCTTCCGATCTGGTTCAGGCGCTGAATTACGGCGCTTCCGATCAGTCCTGCTCCACCGGTTACGATGATCATCTGACGTTCTCCTTATTGATGTTTGCTGTAATGATTTTAACCAGATCGTCCTTGCTGCGAGGCAGATATCCATTAGCATACACCTCCACACCGGTCAAGGCGATGGCCGCGGCTATTTCCGCCACAACCGGCGAGGCGCCCAGTTCGGCATGCACGTCGGCCCGCATCAACGTTTCACCGGCAGTCCCTTCAGCCAGCAGCGTCCCCTCTTTCAGCACTATCACTTCATCCGCCCAGGAATATGCCAGGTCAAGATCGTGTGTGGCAATGATCAAAGTTGTGCCGCTCCGGTGCAGTTCATCCAGAATTGCACTGAATTCGGCGGCCATGACCGGATCGAGGCCAGCAAACGGTTCATCCAGAACCAGAACCTTCGGCTGCATCGCCAGCACCCCCGCGATACAAGCCCGTTTTTTCTGGCCGAACGAAAGCGAATGAGTCGGCCTGTTTTCCAAGCCGGCCAGTTTCATCTGTGCCAGGGCGTGCTCAACGCGAATACGGACCTCTTTTTCCGGCAGGCCGAGGTTCATCGGACCGAATGAGATATCTTCATAAATGCAGGCCGAGAACAGCTGGCTGTCCGGGTCCTGAAAAACCATCCCGACCTCCTGCCGGAGATTGAGGAGGCTTTGCCGGTCGTAGGCAATCCTTCTGCCATCAAACAGGATCTGTCCGCTTTGGGGATGCTGCAGGCCGTTCAACAGCGAAAACAGGGTGGTCTTACCGGAACCGTTGCGACCCAGAACGGCTGTGCGCCGTCCCCGGAGAAAAGAGGCCGAAAAACGGTCAAGAGCCTTGATTGCGCCGGGATAACTGAATGATATTCCCTGCAGTTCGATTACGGCAGAAGTCATGGACGGATCGCCAATGCCGACACAATCAGCACAAGACCGGCGGCGCTCGCCCCGATCAGGTTGAAGACATTCCAACTGCGTCGCGGCGACAGAAACAACAACTCGTCTCCGTATCCGCGAGCCAGCAACCCCTGGTGATTATGGCGTGCGCGGGTCAGTGTGCTGAGCAAGATGTTGCCAGCCATGGCCGCTAAAGATTTCATGGCATTTCTGGCAGAGCTGTAGCCGAGGCGGGCTTCCTGCGCGGACCGGATCTGGCCGGCAATTTCCAGGAAAATGAAGATTTGGCGGTAGGTAATTGTCATCAATTCGATCAAAAGCCTGGGGGTGCCGAGCGAGCGCAGCAGCGCCATAATCTCGGTCATCGGTGTCGTCAGCGCCAGAAACAGCAGGCTGAAGGTTGCCCCTAGCGAGCGGGTCAACGCCAGTTGGGCCTGACCCATCCCTTGGCGACTGAGACCGATTGTCAGCGACAGGGCCGGAAAGTGCGCCAGCGGCAGGTCGCCGCCGGTGAAACTGACTGCCAGCGCCAGACAGCTCCAAAACAGGAACAGTGCCGGCAGGGCGGCCAGACGCAGATACTCGCGGCATGGAATTCCCGCGCCCAGGACCGTCATGGAGGACATGGCAACGGCGATGACAAGCGGGATCAAAACCGTCCGGCTGAGCAGCGCGGCGGTCAGGCAGGAGAGAACCAGCAGCCCTTTTTCCCCCGGATGTACGTGACGCCAGCGGTTGCTATAGGCAAAGGTGTCAATTTTCAAGTTTGGCATCCGGTTTTGCTTGGTTTTGCTTGGCCCGTCCCCGGGAATATCCGACGTAATAGCCGATAAAACCGGCACCGATGGCGGCCTGCAGGGCAAACAGGAGAGTATCTATCTCCGAGCTGGGGGTTTTGTAGAGGGATTGGAACCACGGTTTGTACTCGGGAGCGATTGCCTTGATGGCCGCGGAGGCCTGATCATCGGAACCTTTAAATATCTCGGCCTGATTGCCGCCCGGCCCGCCGACCGGCTTTTTTACAACCATCAGGGGAAAAATCGCCAAAGCGGCAACAGATATGATCAGGAGGCTGTTCTTGACTCGCGAGGTCATATCCGCTCCTCTTCGCCGGTCAGGGCAAAACCGAGAGTGCTAAGTTCCTGACTGCTGTACTTTTGAATGAATGAGTAAATCAGCACCGTCAGAAGTCCCTCGCTGATCGCCAGCGGAATCTGGGTAACGGCGAAGATGCCCAGAAATTTGGCCAGGGAAACGGCGAAACCGCCGGTCGGATCCGGAAAAGCTATTGCAAGCTGGGTGGCGGTTGTAACGTAGGTAGCCAGATCGGCCAGGGATGCGGCCAGAAATATAGTCAGGTTGGACGGCAAGCCGACCGCTTTGGTCAGGCGGTAAATGCCGTAGCCGGCCAGCGGTCCAACGACACCCATCGAAAAAACGTTGGCCCCCAGGGTCGTCACCCCGCCGTGGGCCAGCAATATTGCCTGGAACAGCAGGACAATCAGGGAAACCGGCGCCATGGCCAGCGGTCCGAACAGAATCGCTCCCAAACCGGTTCCGGTCGGGTGTGAACAGCTGCCGGTCACCGAAGGGAGTTTCAGGGCAGACAGAACAAAGGTGAAAGCGGTGGATACACCCAGAAGCATCTTCAGCTCAGGATTGGCTTTGACCGCTTTGGCGATCGAGCGCAAACCAGCGGCGACGCAGACGGTTGAGGCGGCTCCCCAGGCGGCGGCATGACCGGCGGGCAGAAAGCCTTCCATTATATGCATGATGATACCTCCCTAAACGGCAATCAGGGGCTTATCCAAAATAAACCCGGTAATCGGGAGATGTGTCTGCGGCAGGAGATTGGATCAGGTATGCAAACAAAGAAATGCTTCCCCCGAAGCGTGCGAATGGAGCGGTATTCCGACTCAGGGCGACCTACTTGCCCGCCTTCCCAGGTGTTCCCAGTGGCGCTATCGCTGTTTGGCGATCGGGCTTTCGTTCCCTTTACGGCTGCGGGGCAGCGGGGGCTTTGCACCCCTCTTCCACGCTTCCATCCGTTAATAGTGACTGTACCACTCTTACAGAGTGGCGCTGTTTTTGTCAAGCCGTTCAAAAGCCTGGCGTTTGTTCCATCCTTCGCACTTCAATGGATCGTGTGGTTGCCTGACCGGTGATTAATACCGTGGGTAGCGGGTGGTTTTGGACAAGCGCTGAAGCGCGGACCGATATCGGGCAGAACAGACCCGAGCCGGTCCGCACTATCACTGCGGAGTTTCAACAAAGAGCAAGCAACCGGGCTCAACCACTTTCTAAGCTCTGGGCTGCACGTTGCTCTTGACCCAGCCGACAATCTCTTCGGTCGAGGTTCCGGGGGTAAACACTTCACTGATACCGGCCGCTTTCAAAGAAGGGATGTCATCCTCCGGTATCACCCCGCCGCCGAAAACCTTGATATCGCCTGCGCCCTTCTCCCTGAAGAGCTGAGTGACCCTGGGGAGCAGGGTGTTGTGCGCGCCGGACAAGATTGAGAGGCCAACACAGTCCACATCTTCCTGAATTGCAGCCGAAACGATCTGCTCCGGAGTTTGGTGCAGCCCGGTGTAGATGACCTCGAAGCCGGCATCCCGAAAAGCGCGGGCGATAATCTTGGCACCACGGTCGTGGCCGTCAAGGCCCGGCTTTCCTACCAGTACGCGTAAAGTTCTTTCAGACATGTTCAATTCCTCCTTCTGTATTGTTAAAATCCAAATTACATTTCTATTCCGGTTCTGGCGGGGACCCCCGCCTTGTAATAATGCTTGATTTCCCGCATCTCGGTCACCAGGTCGGCGGCTTCCATAACCTTTTCGTGGGCGTTGCGACCGGTCAGAACCAGTTCTGTTTTTTCCGGTCGGATTGCTATCAGCTCCAGAACCTGCTCAACATCTATCAGGCCGAACCCGACCGCACCGTTGATCTCGTCGCAGATAAAGAGGTCGTACTCACCGGAGGTCAGCAGCTCCCTGGCCTGGACGACCGCTTCCTGTGCCAGACGGCGGTCTTCTGCAATATCCTTGGTATTGACCCACCCGGGACGACCGGTCTGGATGATTCGGTAAAGCGGGGCCAGCTTTTCGGCGATCAAATGTTCACCGTACGGGCCGCCCCCTTTGATGAACTGGAAAATACAGACCCGCAAGCCTCGTCCCACTGCCCGCAGGGCCAAACCGAGGGAAGCGGTCGTCTTGCCTTTGCCGTTGCCGGTGTAAACCTGCGTACAGCCTCTTTCAAGCTCCATTTGACACCTCACCTGATCTGAACATGTATTTCCAGAAAAAACCATCGTTCCATCGCTCTGATCGAAGCCCGTGAAGCAGGGTCGTTCATAAACCGCAAAGCCTCTCCGGCACAGGCGATTACTGTTTGTGAATGGCGTGCTTTTAAAGATCGGAGACTATAGCAATTCGACTGTATACGGTCAAGAAAAGCTTTGTCTGGCTACTATGGGCGGTAATGCTTTCCTGATGTCGTTTTTTTGGGTTATACTCACACGTTACCTAATTCCGCTCAAGGAGTTATTTCAATGAATCTGCCTTCACTTGTCCGCCGCAGCGCCCGCAAATCCCAAATCGCCGCAGAAGAGAATGCCGCCTGGCTCCAACAGCATATGAGCTCCTACTTTTTCCAAGCCATGGCGGACGAAGAAGATGCCCTGGCTCTGCTGGCGAGGGAAATGGGGCGTCTGCAGCAGAACCGCCACCTGATCCTGACCGACCAGGACGATCGGCTGGTGATTGCCTGCGTTAATCGCCCCGGTTCTCTATATGGGACTCTCCGGCGAATCGGGGAACGTGAAATTTCATACGCCATGTTTTCCCACTCCAACGCCGACATGCCTGGTATCAACCAGGAGCTGGAAGTCCAGCGTTTTGAGTTCGATCGCCGCTCCAATCATGACATCGACCTGCAACGAGCGGTTGAAATCCCGGTGGCGCTGGTCAGGAAAGTGCGCGCGGAACTGCGTTCATCGTTTCCGGAATTCAACCTCAAAAAGCTCGACCGGCTCCTGAAAATCCTCTGGCTCAACAACGAAAACTACATCCGGATGTCACCTCCCACCCGGATCGCTTACATGATCTGGCTGTTTGACAGCGCCAACTCCTCCGGCGGCCTCTTTCTCGATATCACACAGGTTGAACGGGAAGGACGCAGCGAGACACGGGTGTTGTTCGCCGTCGGCAATCCGCCCCAGAAAGATTTTCTGCTCCAGACCCTGGAAGTCTTCAATCGTCTGGACATAGGCATCCGCAGGGCTTATTGCCTGACAATATCAAATGGCGTTCATCCCTATTTTCTGGGGTCGTTCCTGGTTATCAGCCGCCAGGGGGAGGATATTTCACCTGAAAGCCCGCTGGCCGCCCGCTTGAAACGGGAACTCTGCACAACCCAGATACTCTCGATGACATCACAGGCCTACCGCCAGTACGTTGTCGAAGGGCTCCTCTCCGGTGAAGACGCCGCACTGGTCAACGCCTATATTTCCTTCTGCCACACCAGCCTGGCCCACGGCCAGCCGGACCGCTTTGGACTGGAAGATGTTCAGAGCGCATTTTATGACCACCCCGAAATCGCGCATCTGCTGATCCGCCTGTTCCGTTTGCGCTTCGACCCGGATCTGGCTGAACGGGAACAGCTTTACAATGAGGCGCTGGCCGAAGTGCAGGATGCCGTAACCGGCTACAACACCGGACACCGCTGGCTGGATGATATCCGGCGCTCCGTTTATCACTGCTGCATGCTGCTGATCACCCACACACTCAAGACCAACTTTTTCGTGGTTGAGAAGCAGGCGCTGGCCTTCCGGCTCGACCCCGAATACCTGCGGCAGCTTGGCCGGGAATTCACCGCAGACCTCCCGGAAGCGCTCCCTTTCCGCATAACATTTTTCTTCAGCCGCTTCGGAGCCGGCTACCATGTCGGCTTCTCGGATATCGCCCGCGGCGGCTGGCGCACAGTCATCGCCCGCAGTGCCGATGACTACATCACCTCGGCCAACACCATCTTTCGCGAAGTGTACGTTCTGGCCAATACCCAACAACTGAAGAACAAGGATATCTACGAAGGCGGCTCAAAGCTGGCGCTGGTCCTGAATGCGTCCGACCTTGAACAAGCCGGGAGTGAGGCGGAAACATTCCGGCTCTACAAACTTCAATACGGCATCGCCAACGCTTTCCTGGATATCTTCGTCACTGAAAACGGAGTAGTCAAAAACCGCCGGGTGGTTGATTACTATCGGGATGACGAGGCGATTGAAATCGGGCCGGACGAAAATATGCATGACGGCATGATCGAGGCCATTGCCGCCCTGTCGAAAAAGCGGGGCTATATCCTCGGCGTCGGAATCATGTCCAGCAAACGCTTCGGCATCAACCACAAGGAGTATGGGGTCACATCAACCGGTGTCGTCAAATTCGCCGAAATCACCATGGCTGAAGCGACCGGCATTGACATCCGTCGCGACCAGTTTTCGCTCAAGATGACCGGCGGACCAAACGGCGACGTGGCCGGCAATTGCCTGCGGATCATGCTGGAACGCTGCCCCGGCCTGCAGGTCCGCCTGATCCTGGATGGAACGGCGGCTCTGCACGACCCGAACGGCATCAGCCGCGACGAACTGCGGCGCATTACGCTGACACACGACCTGAATGCCTTTGATATCGAGCATCTCGGAGTTGGCGCTTTTATCATCTTCCGGACCGGGCGGCGGGTGGAAGGGCTGAAGGAATCTCACCGCATGGTCACGCGCAGAGCTGACGGAATTATAGAGGAGTGGCTGGATATAGATGACTTCAACCACCTCTACAACCGCCTGGTTTTCGAGGTAAAGGCCGATCTGTTCATACCGGCCGGCGGCCGTCCCGAGACGATTGACGGCCACAACTGGCGCTCCTTTCTGGACGAAAATGGCGTACCGACATCGAAGGTAATCGTGGAGGGGGCCAACTCCTACATCACTCCCGAGGCGCGTGTTTCACTACAGGAAAGCGGCGTGGTGCTGATGCGGGATGCCTCGGCCAACAAGTGCGGGGTGATCTCCTCATCCTACGAAATCATCGCCAATCTGCTGCTCTCTGAACGTGAATTCATGGAGCAGAAAGATCGCTACGCCGGAGATGTGCTGGACATCCTCGAAAAACGGGCCGCCGACGAAGCCCGCCTGATTCTGCAACGGCACAAGGAAGCGGGGGGAACATTGCTGTACAGCGACATTTCCGAAACCATCAGCAAGAACATCAACAGCCTCTACACCCGCCTGTTCGATTTTTTCTCGTCACACGCGGAACTCTGTCTGCAAGCTCCTTTCCGCCAGGCGCTCATGAGCCATCTGCCGCGCATGCTGAGAGAAACCCCCGTCTACCGCCAGAGAGTCAGGAAACTTCCTCAAAAATTCCTCTGCGCTATCCTGGCAGCTGAGATCGGCTCGTCTCTGGTTTACAGCGGCAGCCGTGAAACAGACTTTGAGGAAATGGTACGGCGGCATCTGGCACGGGTATTGTGATTCGGCCTGAAATTTTGTCAGCCATTTGTAAACAACAGGCTTTGGAAAGCGTTGTTGATTGTGATATGCAGGAAGATGCAGTTGATTATTGTCGCGCCGACCTTGATGGCGGTTCGGCAGGAGCGGTCTCGCGGGAGGGTCGATGGGAAAAGTTGCCGTAGATAATTTGGAGGCGGGCATGGTCCTGGCCAATGATGTCCATGACCGGTCGGGACGCATGCTCCTGGGAGCGGGGGCGGAGCTGACACAGAAGCACCTGATGATTTTCCGCACCTGGGGTGTCCTTGAAGCGGACATTGCCGGTCAGGGTGATGATGACAGCGCCGAGCCGATTCCAGCCGATGTGGACCCCCTTGAGCTGGCGGCGGCCGAGCAGGCGCTGCTGCCGCTCTTCAGGCACACGAATACGAGCCATCCTGTCATCATGGAATTGATGCGGCTTGCCGCGCTAAGGAAGGTTCAACATGGCACTGTCTGATTATCCGCCCACGACCCTCGACCGCCTGGTGGATGAAACCAGCACGATCTATTCCCTGCCTCTGTTCTACGAGCGCCTGAATGAAACGATCAATCATCCCCGCAGCTCCATAGAAGACATTTCCAAAATCATCACGGAAGACCAGGGCCTGACGGCACGCATGCTACGCCTGGCCAACAGCCCCATGTTCGGTTGTTATGCCCGGGTTGATTCGATTACAAAGGCGGTCACTATTATCGGGACCCAGCAGCTTCGTGATCTGGCTTTGGCTGCTTCGGTCATGGGGGTTTTCAAGGGGATCCCTGAAGAGCTGCTGAACATGACCACATTCTGGAAGCACTGCATCGCCTGCGGCATAATTGCCCGCAGCCTGGCGGTCTACCGGCGCGAATCCAATGTTGAACGGCTCTTTGTCGCCGGTATGCTTCATGATGTGGGACAGGTTGTGCTGGCCGCCGCCAGACCGGAATTGATCCGGGAGCTTCTGGAGGAACAGCGCGACACAGGAAAACTTTACATCGATCTGGAACGGGAAAAGCTTGGCTTCGACCACGCCGAACTGGGCGGAGCACTCTTGAAAAAATGGAAAATCCCGGCCAGCATAGGCGAACCGGTCACATGTCATCATAATCCCGGAACGGCCGAGCAGTTCCACCTTGAGACAGCCCTGATCCACCTGGCGGATATCATCTGTCAGGCGATGGAACTTGGCCAGGGCGCCGAGCGCGGCGTGCCGCCCTTGGATGAACGGGCCTGGGAACGGCTGGGATTGTCGCCCCACATGCTGGATGCGGTCCTGAAACAGTCTGAATCCCAGATCTCGGAGACCTTCTCCATTCTCTCGGGAGGAATGGATGACTGAGCAAGACATGACAAGATCTGCGGAGTTCCTGGAAGAACGGGTCAGCTACCTGGAGGAGTCCAACCAACGCTTCATGTCGATCCTGGAAATGCTGGCCTCCAGCAGTGAATTCCAGGGAGATCTCAGTCGCGCCAAGGACCAGGCTGGGATTTTCAAGGCAACCGCCAATCAGCTGCGGCGACTCTTTCCGTTCCAGACAATGGGTTTTCTTGACAGCCAGTCGGACGGCAGTTTTGAACTTGTAGTCGCCGACCCGACCGATACGCACGACACCCTGCAAACCCTGATCGATGCCCGCATGATGGATGGCACCTTTGCTTGGGCCCTCAACCGCAACCAGGCCGTTCTGGTTCCGACCGACAAGGGGGAAACCCTTGTGCTGCAGGTTGTGGCCACCCAGTCCTGCGTCCGGGGAATGTTTGCAGGGATGTTGCCCGGCCATTCGGCCACACTGGATGCTCCCTCGCTGAACGCCCTCTCGATAGTGCTGTACACCTGCGCCTATGCCCTGGAAAGCACCATTTTGTACGGAATGCTGCATGATCACGCCCAGCACCTGGAAGAGCGGGTGCTGCTGAGGACCCGTGACCTGGAAGAAGCCCGCAGACAGGCGGAAGCTGCCAGCCTGGCCAAAAGCGATTTTCTGGCCAACATGAGCCATGAAATCCGCACCCCGATGAACGGTGTCATGGGGATGACGGAACTGCTGCTTCAGGGGGGGCTGACGCCCCAGAAGGAAAATCTCTATCTGCACGCTATCAAAGATTCCGCCGACAGCCTGATGCTGATAATTAATGACATCCTGGACTTTTCAAAGATCGAGGCTGGCAAATTCACTCTGGAGAAGATTCCGTTCGGGCTGCGGGATCTGCTGGAGCGCTGCCTGAGTATGTTGCGGATAAAAACCGAAGAGAAGGGCCTCAAACTGCTTCACCAGGTTGATCCGGCCGTGCCGGCCTGCCTGATAGGCGACCAGGGGCGCTTGCGCCAGGTTTTGATCAATCTGGTTGGCAACGCGATCAAATTCTGCCAGGAGGGGCAGATCTCTGTCGATGTCGGCTTGGCATCACGAGAAGAAGACGAAATCGTCCTGCATGTCCGCGTCAGCGACACCGGCATCGGCATTGCCGAAGAAGCCTGTCAGCGAATCTTCAACCAGTTTGAGCAGGCCGACAGTTCAACCACGAGGAAATTCGGCGGGACCGGGCTCGGCCTGGCCATCTGTAAAAAACTGGTCGAGCTGATGGATGGAAAAATCTGGGTAGAGAGCCGGTTGGGGGTGGGAAGCTGCTTTCATTTCACGGCTCGCCTGCTGCTGGGAAATGAAGAACTTCTGCTGGCGGATCAGGAAATGGGCACAGTTTCCGGCCAACATCAACAGACGCCCCTGACCATTCTTTTGGCTGATGACGTGGAAATAAACCGCGCTTTGGCGCAAGCCATCCTGGAACCTCAGGGGCACCGGCTTACTTTTGCCGTAGATGGGCTAAAGGCGCTTGAGGCGTTCAAGTCCAATCAGTTTGACATTGTACTGATGGACATACAGATGCCGGAGATGGATGGATTGCAGGCAACCCGGGCAATCCGCGAGTATGAACGCTCCATGGGCCGGACCGCGCCGGTGCCGGTTATTGCCATGACCGCCTTTGCCGGCAGCGAAGATCGTCAGATCTGCATAGATGCCGGCATGAACGATTATCTTACCAAACCGATCAAACCGGCACAGTTACTGCTTATTCTAAGCAAGTTCTGTAATAACCGGACAGTCGCACAACAGATCGAACCCGGACCAGATGAGGTAAAAACGGCGCCACAGGCAGCTCCCCAGGAACAGGATGATGCTGTTGCCGTGTTTGCCCAACACGAGCTATTGGAACGACTTGGGGGACGCGCAGAGATGATTCCCCGCTTTGTGGCTCTTTTTTGCAAGGGAGTTTTACCACAGCTGGAAGGCCTGATTTCAGCCCTGGCGGAAGAAGATGCGGACGGGGTGCGACGCCACGCCCACGCCATCAAGGGTTCGGCCGGCAATATTGCCGCGCAGCGCATGCAACAGACGGCGGCCATGATGGAAAAAGCGGCCAAAGAGGGCGATTTATCCCAGGCGCCGCAGTCGCTTGCCGCCCTGCAGCTGGAATATAAGGCTTTCATTGATGCGGTGGGAACTTTGGGATTTTTTGTCGAAACCGGCTAGTTTTGCGCTTACTATTGCGGGCAGTTCAAGGCCTGGCGCTGGATGACCTGCCTGAAATAAACCTGAAAACCGGATTCCGAGATGGCCGAAGAGAAATTCATAAAGGGGGCAGTTTCGATCAGCCGCTTTGAAATCAAGCGTTACGGCTATGGCCTTGCGCTAGAAATCAACCCGGAAGAGGTTGAATGCCGCTGTTTTTACGAACCAGCCACTACCGGCGGTACACCTCTCACCGAACCCGAACTGCTGGGGTACTTGGCTCAGTTCAAAATCAAGGAGGGAATCATTCCGGAGGCGCTGGCATCGCTGCTTAATTTCGCCGCGACAGCCCAGTCCGTATCAGGACTGCTGCTGGCGCGCGGAACCGCCATGATCCCCGGTGAGGATGGCCAAGTGATACTGGCCGTAGCGGACGATCTTGCGGAAGTAAAACCGGAGGGTGGAGCTGCTGAAACCATGGATTTCCGCCATGTGCAAACGTTCCTGAACGTTGATGCCGGTGACCTGGTTGCCTCGATCCGCCCGCCCGGTTCCGGGACACCGGGAATCACCGTAACCGGCAAGATCATCCCGCCGCAGGGTGGAGCTCCGGTCAAGCTTGAACTCGGGCAGAACATCCGGCTGAGTGATGACCGGCAGAACCTCTTGGCAGTGGCCTCCGGACGCGTTTGTTTCAGGGGAAATGCCATCTCCGTCGAAGATGTCTACGAAATCGATGGGGATGTGGATTTCAAAGTCGGCAACATCTCTTTCAAGGGATGCGTCGAGATCAAGGGTGACGTGCTGGACGGTTTTTTCGTCAAGGCCAGCAAGGGGATTAAAATCCACGGGAATATCGGCGTCTGCGCAATCGAGTCGGAGGGCAACATTTCCTTTTGCGGCATGAACGGCCAGGGAACCGGGACAATAAAGTGCGGCGGCTCAATCTCCGCCAACTTCATCTATGAAGCGGTCATCGAATGTGCAGGCGATGTTGTGGTGGACACCGAAATTCGCAACGCCCATATCAAGTGCCTTGGATCGATAATTGTCAACAAGGGCGGACTGGTCGGCGGCGAGTATCTTGCGCTGGCTGGAATAGAATCCGGCAATCTGGGCTGCGTGACTTCACTTCGCACCCGCGTGATTACCGGCGTTCACTATGGCGACCTCGAAGAACTTAACGCCCTCTTCAGCGAGTTGAAGCAGATGGTTGCCGAATTCGGTGCCGCACCCAAAGATACGGTAGACCTGAAGGAATTTTCAAAAAGACGGGCAGCTATCACGGGGCGGACCCAGGAGGTGCGCTCCAGGTCGCATGAGGCAAGCAATCCAAAAGTTAATGTAAAAAAGAAGCTCTTTGAAGGCGTCAACATAACGCTTGGAGCACTCAGTGAAAATATCAGCGAGGAGCGCAAAGGGCCGCTCAGTGTTATTGAAAACAGCATTGAGGGCGGATTTCGCTTTCTCGGAATGACACCGCTTTCATTCAAAGCCCAGATGATTGAACAAACCTTTGTGCAACAGCATATGCTTGAAGAGCAAAGAAATCGCTCTAATATCCAGGAGGATGGTGCGTGAAAGCCTTAATTGTTGATGATGTGGAAATGAATCGCGAATTGCTCGCAATTTTTCTCGAAGGACGAGCCAAGATCGAATTCGCGGAAAGTGGCGAGGATGCTCTGCAATTGGTCGAGGATGCTATCAGCTCCGGGAGCTACTTTGACCTGATCTGCATGGACATACTGATGCCCGGCATGGATGGTCACGAAACACTTAAAAAGATCAGAGAAATCGAAGATGTACACGGCTTGCGGGCAACCGCCTTCATGGTGACCGGCAGCAGCTCTCCCGACGACATGTTTGACGCGCTGATCAGCGGAGGTTGCGATGACTATCTAACCAAACCGCTCATGCAGAAAAACTTTGATGACCTGCTCGTCAAACATGGCCTATGCTGATCGTGCCCGGCGGCCGTTTCCGTGATAATGCGAGTGAATTTTGTTTTGATTCCGACTGAGCGCTGTGCTAAAAATGAAGCCTGTCCACATTAACTTTTAGAAACCACGATAAAAGGAGTCTACCATGTCATGCAACAACGATAACGCTGCAGCAGCTGTGATTGCCTTTATTTCCGGAGCCGTAATCGGGGCGGCCGCCGCTCTCCTGCTTGCTCCTGCACCGGGCTGCGAAACGCGCGAAAAACTTTCCGGTCTGGGAGAAACCGCCGCTGAGCGCGTAAAACGGCTTGCCCGTGAAGCAAAGTTCAAAGTGGCACCCAAGTCCAAAGGCGGCAGCTATGAATATGACGGCGGAGACGCCTGGATCTAGCGGTCCACGCCTGATGGAGCTGAAATACGGTTCAACATCCTTTGCCTTGGAACTCCCGCCGGAACATCTGGCGGGAGTCATCACCCCGTCACTACCCCCACCGACCGGATTCCCGGAAGACATTATCAATGCGGCGCTTGACTGTTGCCAACCGACCTTGTCCAGCTTTAAAACCGGCGAAAAGGTCGTCATTATAACCTCTGACATCACACGCTACACCGGTAGCGAGATATATCTGCCTCTTTTGGTTGATCGCTTGAATCGCCAGGGGATAGCCGACCAGGATATAGAAATCCTGATCGCGCTTGGAATCCACCGCAAACAGACCGAGCACGAGCACCAAAAGATAGCCGGGCCATTATACGGACGGATTCGCGTAACCGATCATGAATGTGACGAGTCGGACCAGCTCACCCAACTCGGAACAACTTCAAACGGCATCAAAGTCAGCATCAATCGCAAGGCGGTCGAGGCTGACCGCCTGATACTAACCGGCACGATTGGTTTCCACTATTTCGCAGGTTTTGGTGGGGGGCGCAAGAGCATTCTCCCTGGAATAGCCAGCCGCCAGGCTTGTATGGCCAGCCACTTTGCGGTTTTGAATCCCGAAACCGGCAGTGGCAGGAATCCGCTGGCGACCACCGGCAATCTGGAAGGCAACCCTGTGCATCAGGCCATGCTGGAAGGGTGTGCCATGGCAGAGCCGGACTTTATCCTCAACACGGTGCTGACTCCAGGCAAAGAGATTATAGCCGCTTTTGCAGGTGATTGGCGCACGGCGCACGAAGAGGGCTGCCGTTACTATTCCGGGCGATTTGCCTACCCGCTCCACAAAAAAGCTGACATGGTGATCGCTTCCTGCGGCGGTTTCCCCAAAGATATCAATCTGATACAGGCCCATAAATCGATGGAGTATGCTTCCCAGGCGATCTGCGACGGCGGAGTCTTGATCCTGCTGGCGGAATGTCGCGACGGATTCGGAAACGGGACATTTTTCAGCTGGTTCCGCCACAAGCAGCTGGGCGATTTTGAAACGGCACTTCGTGAACATTATGAAATCAACGGTCAGACCGCTTATTCTCTGCTGCAAAAAGCACAACGTTTCCAGGTCATCCTGGTTTCGCAGTTTCCAGCTCCGCAGGTCAGGGAAATGGGGATGCTTCCTGCCGGTACGCTGGATGAAGCGATGGCATTGGCTAACGGCCTGCTCCCCCGCGATTGGCAGGCCTTTCTGATGCCTGAAGCCGGAAGCGTGCTGCCGAGCGGACCAGCCTGACTGAAAAAGGTTGCCTGGCGGCGGCTTCATTGTTATGCTGTCGCGCTTTTTAACTAAACCTGACCTGGATGTGAATATGGAACTGCATGAACAGTTGAAATCTCTTGGCTCCGGAGCCACTTCCTACTGCTACGACAAGCCGGACGCAACCCTTCTGGAAGCGTTTCCAAGCCCTTTTGCCAATCCGGAAATGAACCCGGTCGGGGCGATTGGAACACTGCATATCGAATGTCCCGAGTTCACCTGCCTCTGCCCTATGACCGGACAACCGGATTTCGGAAAAATCATCATCGACTACCAACCGGAAAACCTGTGCGTCGAAAGCAAAAGCCTCAAGCTATATCTGGGTTCGTTCAGAATGCACGGGGAATTCCACGAAGCCGGCGTCAATCGCATCTGCAATGATCTCGCGAAACTGCTCGCTCCGGCCTGGCTGACGGTGCGCGGAGAGTTCACCCCTCGCGGCGGCATCCCCTTCTGGCCCACGGCTGAATATCGCAGGAAAGCATAATTAATCTTCAAGGAGAAAACGTTTTTTTATGTTCACAACATCCGACTTTAAAAAAGGTCTTGTCATTCAGCTTGACGGCGCACCCTGCATCATTACCGATGTCACAACCCAATCGCCGACTGCACGTGGCGCCAACACGATGGTCAAAACCCGCTATCGCAACCTGATCACCGGCCAGGTCTTCGATAAAACATTCCGCTCCGGCGACAAAGTCGATGAAGCCGATTTTGAACGCCATAAGGGGCAGTTTCTGTATGCCGATGGCGGCTGCGGAGTTTTCATGGATCTCGAGAATTACGAGCAGTTCGAAATGGAGGCGGACAATTTCGAGCCGCTTTCAATGTACCTTCTGGACGGAACCGAAGTTGTCCTGGGATTGTTCGAAGGCAGGATGGTGAATGTGGATCTGCCGCTGAGTGTCGAGCTATTGGTCACTGAAACCGCGCCGGTTCTGAAAAATGCGACTGCCACGGCCGAGACCAAGGATGCAATACTGGAAACCGGCTTGAAGATCAAAGTGCCGCCATATCTGGAATCCGGCGAGAAGGTCAAGGTTGACACCCGTGACGGGCGTTTCCTCTCAAGAGCTTAACTGCCGAATACTGCTTTAATAGTGCTTGACAACAACTATTTCGTCCTCTAGTATGACCCTTCCCTTCACGGGCCTATAGCTCAGTTGGCTAGAGCCACCGGCTCATAACCGGTTGGTCCCAGGTTCGAGTCCTGGTGGGCCCACCATTTCATATCGCGAGGAACATGCGCCGGATGTCGGCACGAGAACAAGGGTTATCCCGCTTCCATACCTCAACACGAGAGTGCACACCGCAAGGTTGCACTCTTTTTATTTGTAACCTATGAAAACTCCAAAAATCTCTGACATAGCTGGAATCATTAACAAAATAGCCCCAACAGCCTTGGCCGAAGCATGGGACAACCCTGGGCTCCAGGTGGGCGATCCCGGCGCAGAAGTGACACGGATAATGGTGGCGCTGGATCCGACACAGGACGCTGTCAAATCTGCCATAGAATCCTCCTGCCAACTTCTCATTACCCACCACCCCCTCATTTTCAAACCGCTCAAATCAATCTCAACCGCTACGCCAAATGGCCGCCTGATACAAACCGCAATAAAGAACGGCCTTTCCATCATATGCATGCACACCAATTATGACATCGCCACTGGCGGCCTGAATGACCTTCTGGCACAAAAGATCGGGCTTTCCGAATGCCGCCCGCTCCAGATTACTACATGCTGCGAACTGGTCAAACTGGTTGTGTTTGTCCCGGACAGCCACCTGGAAGCTGTTCGCAACGAACTTTTCCCGCATATTCAGTCGCAGGGCAATTACCTGGAATGTTCCTACGCCGCAAGCGGCGAAGGGACTTTCCTTCCTCAGGCGGGCGCCAAACCGTTCACAGGCACTGTCGGCAAGCGACAACAAGTTTCCGAAAAACGGCTCGAATTGCTTGTTGAGCGATCAAACCTGTCACGTGCCTTGAAAGCACTGTTCGCTTCGCACCCATACGAAGAACCGGCATATGACCTGTATCCATTGCTGAATGAAGGCGAAAAGCTGGGATTGGGGCGAGTTGGGCGACTGACAAAACAGATTTCGCTGACAGAGTATGCCAGACAGATCAGCGAAGCGTTATCTTCTCCTGCCCTTCGTTATGTCGGCGAATCGGCAGCCAGTGTTTCAAAAGTCGCCCTTTGCAGCGGCAGCGGCGCATCTTTATTGCATGAAGCAGCTCGTGCCGGCGCCGACGTATTGGTTACCGGCGACGTAAAATATCATGATGCCCGCGAAGCATTAGACCTTGGAATTGCTCTGATTGACGCAGGACACTTCCCGACAGAAATAATCATGGTACATGAGATTGTGGAACGCGTCAGTCACGCGCTGACCGGTGCCGGATACAATAATTGTCAGGTTGTGCCATGCAGTATCGAATCCGATCCGTTCAGAATGTGAACCGAAGTCGAGTTTAAATAAAAATTGCAACAAAGGGGGATTTGTTTTGAAAAAGAAACTGGAAATGCTGGAGGAATTGCAGGAAGTCGATCAATTAATTGACAGCCTGAAGGTCAAGCAAAACGGCCTGCACGACGAACTGAATGAAATTGCCCAATCCGTTGATGCTGCCCGTGAAGAATTGGCTGCCATGCAGGCGGATCTTTCTCAGCTTGAATTGGAAAAAGGTGAGTTGGAAGTCAATCATGCCGCAGAGCTGGAAAACATCCTGCGGGCAGAAACAAACATGAAGGAAATCAAGACTAACAAAGAGTTCCAGGCGGTTGGCAGAGAAATTACCGCTGCCAAGAAGCAGGTATCGGATATAGAAGAACTGGTACTTCAAAAGATAGCACAGATAGAAACCCTGTCCGCTGACGTTGCTGGCAAGAAATCTCTGCTTGATGAACTTACCGGCAACTCGTCCCAGCGCACTGCTGAAAAAGAGCTGGAAATCAAAAATATCCAAAATGATATAGATGCTGATGTTGCCCGCCGGGAAACATTGACAAAAGAAATGCCAGCCAGCTTGGTAAAGCGGTTTTCAGCCCTGCGTGAACAGCGCCGCGGCCAGGCCGTCGCAATCGCTCGCAATGGGCACTGCCTAGGGTGCAATATGCACCTGCCACCGCAGCTTTACAACAATCTCTTCAAATATGAGGAGCTGTTGACCTGCCCGCATTGCCAACGTATTTTGATTCTGAAACTGCAGTAGCAGCAATTAGTGCCTTGGCAGAGGAATCAAGATTTGCCGGGACTGGAGTTTGGTTGAAGTAGTCCAGATGGCCGCTGCCGGCTTTGCCGGTGGAGGAAAGTCCGGGCTCCACAGGGCATGACGCTGGATAACGTCCAGCGGGGGTGACCCCAGGGAAAAGTGCCACAGAGAGAAGTCCGCCTGCTTAGGCAGGTAAGGGTGAAAGGGTGAGGTAAGAGCTCACCGGGTCCGGCGGCGACGTCGGATGCCAGGTAAACCCCGTCAGGAGCAAGGCCAAATAGGGAGGCGTTAAGGGCGACCCGTCCGTGCCTCCGGGTTGGCTGCTTGAGGCTGTCGGTAACGGCAGACCCAGATGAATGACCATCGCCCGGCCAGGGGTAACCCTGTCCGGGAACAGAACCCGGCTTACGGACTGCTTCAACCAATTTATTAACAGGAACCATGTGAACGACCAACAATTGTGGCAACATGGGCTGCAAGCCCTCAACGAACAGTTGCAAATCAGCACTCCAGCCAAGAAACTGCAACTAATGGAGTTGCTGACCAAATACAACCGGGGGAAAGAACTTCTGGTTGCCATTACCCAGGCGATAAATTCTGAATCTATATGCCGTGAGTGCGCAGGGCAATGCTGCCTGAACGGCAAATACCGAATGAATGTTCTTGACGCACTATCCCTGCAAGTCTCTGACATAAAGATATCACCAGATTTTTCACAGAAACCGCTCTGCCCCTGCAGCACGGCAACCGGATGCAAATTAGAGCCGGCTTTTCGACCGGCTGACTGCGTCTTTTTCGTATGTTCTGCAATTGACCATTGTCTGTCGGTGACAGACAGGAATAAACTTGAAGCCTGTGAAAAAACCCTCAGAGGATGTCTTTCCTCAGCGTCCCAGATGCTGGGCATATCCGTTTCAAAACCTTTGCTGCTGTGGGCAGAAAAAGAACCCAACAATTAGAATACAAAACTAAAAGAGGGATATAAATGGCTGTAATCAACGATATCGTCCTTATTCATGTTGACAACAAACCGGGTTTTTATGCCCGCATTGAAGAGATCGAACCGGACGTAAAACCGGGCTGGTGGCAGGTTAAGCTGCTGGTTCTGACGTTTCCCTTACAGGTATTCACTTGGATTCTCGACGAGTTTCAGCTGGAAGGCGCTCCATTCACAATGGGAGGCACGCCGTTAATGCTGGAAGATGTAGTGTCTCCGGTGGAGCAGGAAAAAGTTGAGAAAGAGAATGAAGAAAAGGAGCGCCTGGCCAAAATGCGCCAGGAAGGTGGGGCACCAAAGGTGATCTCGCTCAGCGACCGCAGAAAAAAATAATCGCACCGCAAGTAATACTCAAAACAAAAGCCCTTCCGAAACATCTTGGAAGGGCTTTTGTATTACTTGTTCCAGCTAAGGCTTATTCGCAAGTAAAGTTTGTTTCAATACGGCGATTCAGTTGTCGCCCTTCTTTTGTCTTGTTGCTGGCAACCGGCTTGGTCTCACCGAATCCCTTCGTAGTAACTCTGTCGGAAACAACAGCAAAAGTTTTCTCGATGTACTTTTCGACGGCTTCCGCACGACGCTGGGAAAGTTTCAAGTTGTATTTGGCGCTACCAACATTGTCGGTATGCCCAGAGATTTCGCCCTTGGCCTTAGGGAAATCTTTCAGGAATTCTCCCAGGCTATTGAGGTCATCGAGATACTTGGGCTTAATTTCAGATTTGTCAGTATCAAAAAGGACTGTGACGACAGCCGGCTTGTTACAGAAACGCTCTATTGCCGCAGCTTGCTTGGGTGTCACAACCGGAGCTGGCGGAGGAGGCAGAGTTACACCAAGGTTCGCGCTACTGGTCGCTTCACCGCCGGGGCCGCTGCATGTCAGTGTGTAAGCTGTGTCTACCGACGGAGAAATAGAACGAGACCCTTGAGTTTCAACGGAACCGATACCTGGTTGGATGGAGCATTTGTCGGCGTTGCTGGATGCCCAGCTCAGGGTAGCGGCGGCATCATTGGTCTTTACGATAGTTACAGGTGACACCGACAGGTTTGCGGTTGGAGCAACTGGTGCCGGAGGCACAATTTTAGCCGGTTCTGGCATCGGAGCAGGTGGTGGAACGACCGGTGCGACTACCGGCATTGCGACCGGCTGGACAGCAGGTGCAGCCCCGCCAAACGGAATGTATGCACCCAGAGTGTACTCAAAGTTGTTATTAAACCTGTCACTGATGCTGTAAAGAATGTGACGAACGTCGCCGCGCAGAGCAAAGCTGTCATTCAGGAAATACTTCGCTCCCAAGCCGTAATCAAACGCGCCGCGCTGTTTGTTGCCGTAGACGTCCCCTTTGATATTCATCGCAGAGTAGCCTGCAGCCAGGTAGGGTACAAAGTTGTTATCCGGCCACATGTGGTAGAGTAGCTCCCCGCCGTAGCGGAACATGCCGACATCTTTTTTAGGAGCGTTGTCCGGCTTCGAATTTGCGTAGTCGAAGAGTGCCTCAATGCCAAACCGCTTTGTGAAGTTGTAGCCTCCACGGATACCGTAAACCATTGAGGTTTCCAGATCCTGCCTGTGGTCAAAAGTGTAGCCGCCGACCACTGGGGAAATTGAGAACTGCCCCTCCTTTACAGCTCCGAACGCGGCGGTTGCCGACACGACCAGGGCTGCTGCAACAATCCCGCTTAACTGTTTTTTCATTATAAACCCTCCTTTTTTAGTTGATCTACTGCTATGAGATATTAGTTCTATACCATTTAAGTCTTATTACTCGCAAGCACAATCGTTTCATAACACAAGTTTAATACATATTAACACAACAACATGGCAATGCAAGCAATTGGGGTAATTCTTGCTTTTTTAGTCGGCCTGCTTTAATCTTTTTGCATAATCACTGAGGCGCCAGAACAGCCAGCTACTGTATATCAAGGAGGTTTTCCCATGTTTTTCCCGCAGTTCCGCGCCCGCAGAATCAGAGGCAATCAAACATTTCGCAAGATGGTCAGTGAAACCACCCTTTCTGCCAGCGACCTGATTTATCCAATGTTCTCAGCTTTCGGCAGTGGCATCAGGAAAGAAATATCCTCCATGCCCGGCATTTATCAGCAATCTATCGAGCATATAGTTGCTGAGGCAAAAGAAGTTCGTGATCTCGGGATCCTGGCGGTGCTGCTGTTTGGTATTCCGGAAACCAAGGATGCGGTCGGCAGCGATGCCTATTCGGAAACCGGAATAATCCAGGAAACGATCAGGGCCTTGAAAAAGGAGGTGCCGGAGTTGGCGGTCGTCACCGATGTCTGCATGTGTGAATACACCGATCATGGGCATTGCGGAATTATTAAAAATGGTGATGTGGATAATGATTCAACTTTGGAACTGCTGGCGAGGGAAGCTCTTTCGCACGTGAAAGCCGGCGCCGACATGGTCGCGCCGTCTGACATGATGGATGGGAGGGTGGCGGCGATACGGGAAATGCTGGACGAGCATGGCTACGATTCAATTCCAATCATGAGCTATGCGGTCAAATACGCTTCCGGTTATTACGGACCGTTCCGTGAGGCGGCCGAATCAACACCGCAGTTCGGCGACCGCCGCAGCTACCAGATGGATCCGGCCAACCGCCTGGAGGCGTTGCGTGAAGCCGCAGCAGATATTGAGGAAGGGGCCGACATAATCATGGTCAAACCGGGCCTCCCTTACCTGGATATCCTGAGAGATTTGCGCAATGAGTACAACATGCCGCTGGCGGTCTACAACGTTTCGGGTGAATACAGCATGGTCAAAGGAGCGGCCGAGCGGGGCTGGATCGATGAGGAGCGGGTTGTAATGGAAACAATGCTGGGCTTTAAAAGGGCTGGAGCGGATATTATCATTACCTACCATGCCAAGGATGTGGCGCGCTGGCTGGCCAAATAGAAAACATTAACCGTCAGAAAGAAATGGCGAAGCGGATATTTCCTGCTTCGCCATTTCTTTCATTAGACCATTTATTTACCTGGCTATTTAGCAACAGCCGCTTCGGCAGGAACCGCATTTTGCGGCACTGCCGCTGCGGGCTGTTTCCGGATCTTGCGATGCTTACGCGCAAAAGTCCGTTTCATGTCGATTTCTGCCGTGGAAAATTCTGCCAGCGTGTCTCGGTTGACCAGGACATGCACTTTGCCCTTTGTCCGCCAGACCGACTTTGCCTTGATCACGCCGCCTTCCTTTAGATAAACCAACTGTGCGGCCATAACCGGAGTCGCAGACAAACAGAGTGCAAGAGCAACCAGCAACAGTTTTTTCATAAATCCCCTCCCCTATTCAGGTTCGTACCTAAAGGCTAACGTTTCGGAGGTTCGCCAAGATAACGGGGCAGTGTGCCGCGCACTTCAACCTCCGGTCCATCTTCCAACTCGTCCAGGTCGCCATAATCGTCTTCATACTCATTTTCACCGGCCGCCCACTCATAAAGCTTTTGCGAATCAAGCAAAACCGGTTTGGCCGGAGTCCCGAAAACCCGGTTTTGCATTTCCTCGTCAAACAGCCCGATACAGCCATGCGATGCCGGCCGCCCTGGAAGGTCGCGCGCATGAATCCAGTAGGAAACGTTATCCTGACCGATGTGAAAGCGAAGGGCGTTATCCATCGGATACTGTTCTTCATCGTTGGCTGTTTTGTAAAGCGATGATGTATGCGTCAGATGACGCGCATCGATCCGGAACATGCCGGTCGGCGTTTCCGTCGTGGCCTTGCCGGTGGCTGCCGGTGCGGAAAAAACGAGTTTGCCGTTTTCGTATGCGCCCAGCCACTGTTCAGTTATATCAACCAGTATGTACTTGCCACGTCTGGCAGCCGGTTCGTAAAACTTCGGCAATGGCGAATAATTGCGAATATCAGCAATATTATCAGGGACTTTAATGGTCATCCCGGGGTAAACGTGCCGTCGGTCGATCCGGTTAAATCGTGCGACCCAGACCCAATCATCTCCGAAGAGCGATTCAAGTGTTTGATGAGGTTCTACGAAGTGGGCATGCCATTTGATGCTTGCCAAACTGGGGTACTCCACCCTGGAAAGGTCCTCAATCGCCGGATCAGCGGGCGATGCGGCCGGTTCGCCGGTAACCGACGGCGTACGCAGCACAGTGAAACCGATCAAAACCGCGGTAAACAAAACGACCAGGGCGAACCTGTGTGAAAGCCGCATCCGGCTGTAATGCATGATCATTCTTCCTCTTAAACGTAAGTTAAACGTAAGTTCCCTAACTGCCCATCATAACTATTTGTCAGAGACTATTCAACTGTTGTAATAAAGCTGGTTCTAAAAAGTCTGGCCACCTATTAAAACTGATGGTAATTTACACCAGCTCATGACAGATATCCTATTCGGGGCTCCGGAGGAATAATGCCAGCATCAGACAACACATCAGCACAAATCATGTTCAACCAGTTTGCCAGCGACAACTATGCCGGAATCTGTCCGGAAGCCATGCAGGCCATGCAGGCTGCCAATACGGGCTTTACCCCTTCTTACGGAGACGATTTCTGGACGGAACGCGCTTGCGAACAGCTTCGCAGAATATTTGAAACCGATTGCCAGGTGTTTTTTGTTTTTAACGGCACGGCCGCCAACTCGCTGGCACTGGCTTCGCTCTGCCGTTCATACCACAGCGTCATCTGCCACGATCTGGCCCACGTGGAAACAGACGAATGCGGCGCGCCGGAGTTTTTTTCGAACGGCACCAAACTGCTTCATATACAGGGCCCGATGGGCAAATTCGATCTGACGGAGGTCGAACGCACGATTACCCGTCGCAGTGACATTCATTATCCGAGACCCAAGGTACTGAGCCTTACCCAGGCAACCGAAGTCGGAACGGTCTACACTCCCGGAGAAATAAACGCGGCCAGCGAACTGGCCCACAGTTACGGTCTGCGGGTGCACATGGACGGAGCCCGCTTTGCAAACGCAGTTGCCTCGCTGGGAGTGGCGCCCGCCGATATAAGCTGGCGGGCCGGGGTTGATGTGCTTTGCCTGGGTGGCGCAAAAAATGGCATGGCGCTTGGCGAGGTGGTTGTTTTCTTCGACAAGGAACTGGCCCATGAATTTGAATACCGCTGCAAGCAGGCCGGACAACTGGCTTCCAAAATGCGCTTCATTTCAGCACCCTGGATCGGAATGCTGGAGGGTGACACCTGGCTTAAAAACGCCCGGCATGCAAATGACTGTGCCGCCCTGCTTGCGGCGGAGCTGACCGCGATCGAAGGCGTCCGGATCCTGTACCCGCGTCAGGCCAACTCGGTCTTTATCGAGATGCCGGGAGAGGTCGCGGAGAAGCTGCGAGCGGCCGGCTGGCGGTTTTACTCGTTTATCGGGTCCGGAGGAGCCAGATTCATGTGTTCCTGGCAAACATCCACGAAAGATGTAATGCAGTTGGCAGAGGCTGTCAAAAAAGCCAGCAGCGGAACAATTTAAATCAGGCGGGGGCGATTATGATTAAAACGGCAACTTTTGAGGCATTGCTGGAAGATGCGGTACCGGATGGACTGGGCGGCTATACTTTCAAACTGGAGGGAAAGATCTACACCATCAAAGATAAGGATGAAGTTCGCAAAATAGCCGAACAGCATGGATACATCATCATTTATTGACGATTCAAGAGCTGACTATGAAACCCCGCATTGTTCCAGCAGCGCCGTCAGCATTTCGACCCGCGGCATAGCGATTCCCTGCTTCCGGCCATATTCGAGCGGTGTCCTGAAAATGGCCGGGATCTCCAGCTCCCGCCCCTCTTCGCGGTCGATCTGCATTGACGGTTTGTAAACACCCATGCCATCCGTAAAATCAAGCATACTGTCGGCATACCCCTCCGGAATCGGCTTTGTCAATCCCTGAAGATTGGCGGCATCAATCACTTCTACCATCAACTCCCGCACCAGTTTTCTGCTGGCAGGAACCATCATCAACAAATCGACGGATTGCTGCAACAGGGCGCACAAGCCATTGTACGGGATATTCCAGACCAGTTTTTCCCAGCGGGTCCTCTTCAGATCTGGGGTAGTCCGGCAGTCGATTCCAGCTGATCTGAAACTCTCTGACAACGACTCCAGACGCCCCTGGTCGCTGTTAAGATATTCGCCAATGATGACCCTGCCGGCTGCCAGATGATGGACATGCCCCGGCTCGCCACGATTGGAGCAGAGAAAGGCAACTCCTCCGATAACCCGCTCCGCACCGAACAATTCCGCAAGAGTTTCCTCGTTACCCAAACCGTTTTGCAGCGTGAGAATCTGCGTCCGCGGCGCAAGTAACGGTGTCAGCAATTCCTCGAAACGACTGTTGGCAAAAGTTTTGAGACCGACCAGCACGAGATCGACGTCACCGATTTCTGCCGGATCCTTATGCCCATTTACGGTTGGAAGATGGAAATCACCATTGATCGAATGAACGGTCAGGCCGGAGCGGATAATTGCTTCATAATCACTGCGCAGCAGAAAGTGGACTTCATTCCCGCCTCTCTGAAGCAGCCCGCCGTAGTACAACCCCAATGCTCCCGATCCGACAATAGCTATTTTCATTTTTATCCCCACTGGCTGATTAGTTACTACGTGGCAACAGTTAACACGAAGCTTAAAATACCTCAAAGCAAAATCATGGGCAGGCTCGCCTGTCGCAAACAGAAACTTGCAACAGCAGTGCAATCGGGATAGAAAGGTACGGTAATGGAGAATTGTAGTCGGCAACCAGGCAATCCGATTGCCGCAGCATATTTTAGTGCTATGGTTTTGGGAATGGGCTCGACAATTGGCGACCAAAATCCAACTGGAGATGACGCGTGAAACTCCTGACAGAATGGCTTCAAAACAACACCGGCGTACCGGGTGTTCTTTACGACAAGCTACTAACATCACTGGCCTGCATCCTGATTATCTGGTTCATACGCCGAATGATTTTAAAAGGGGTCTGGCGGCGCACTGAAAATTCGCGTACCCGCTACCAGTGGCGAAAAACGTCTGATTATGTGGCATTTACGATCGCCGTCCTGCTGCTTGGACGGGTCTGGCTGGAAGGATTTCAGACCGTAGCCACTTTTCTGGGGCTGGCGTCGGCCGGCCTGGCGATTGCCATGAAAGACCCTTTGGTAAACGTGGCCGGCTGGCTCTTCATTGTCTGGCGACGCCCTTTCGATGTGGGTGACCGCATTCAGATCGGCGTGCATGCCGGTGATGTGATTGATCTGCGCGTCTTTCAGTTCACCCTGATGGAAATCGGCAACTGGGTCAAGGCGGACCAGAGCACCGGGAGAATCATACACATACCCAACGGCAAGGTATTCGTGGATTCACAGACAAATTACACCAAAGGATGGTTCGACTACATCTGGAACGAGATTCCGGTGCTCGTGACGTTTGAAAGCGACTGGAGAAAAGCCAAGCAGATCCTGCAGGCGATTGCCGCATCACATTCAGACCATCTGATCCCGCTCGCGGAGCAGAAATTAAAAGAATCCTCCCGGGAATTCGTCATCCTGACCCCGAACTTGAACCCCGAGGTTTTTACCTCAGTTGAAGCCAGCGGGATTCTGCTGACCATGCGGCATCTATGCGAGCCTCGTAACAGGAGGGACAGCAGCCAGAAAATCTGGGAAGCGATCCTGGATGAATTTGCCGGACATCAGGACATCGACTTTGCCTATCCGACCCAGAGGTACTATAACCACGACCTCGAGGGAAAAAACACACTACAGCAGTAGAGGATCATATGTTTAAAGTGATTTCAAAGTTATTGGCAGCAGCAATTCTTTTAGTGGCAGTTATGATTTGTTCGTCGCAACCCGCCCGGGCCACCGAAGAATATGCCAAGCAGACCGGGCGGGAGTGCTCGGCCTGCCATCTTGACCCTGGAGGCGGCGGCGAGCTGACGGCGGCCGGCAAAGCATTTGAAGCCACCCTCCACTCCAAGGCGGGAAATCCGGCAACCGGCGTTACTTCCAGGCTTTTCCGTCTGCTGACCGGCTACATCCACTTCCTGACGGCAATCTTCTGGTTCGGAACAATCCTGTATGTGCATCTGGTTCTCAAACCGGCCTATGCGGCCAGCGGTCTTCCGCGCGGTGAATTGAGAGTCGGCGTAATATCGATGGTTGTTATGGGAGTGACCGGCGCCATCCTGACTTTTTACCGGATCAGTTCATTAGACACCCTGCTTCACTCCCGCTTTGGCATCCTGCTGTTAGCCAAGGTGGCCATTTACCTGGTGATGGTTTTGTCGGCGGTAATAGTTATCACCGTGATCGGCCCCCGCCTCAAGCAGAAGAGAAAAGAGCCGCAGCAACCCGCGTCCACAAGCGGCGATCTGACGCTTGATGGACTTTCGGCGTATGACGGAAAATATGGGCGACCGGCCTATTTTGCCTTTGCCGGAAAAATCTATGATGCAACCGAAAGCCGTTTATGGAAAATGGGTCTGCACATGGGACGGCACAATGCGGGGACGGACTTGACAGAGGCACTGAAGCTTGCGCCGCACGGTCAGGATAAAATATCTGCAATGAGGGAGGTGGGTGTACTTATTGCGGACGGCCCCAGAAAAAGGGAACTGCACGAGCGGGTGTTTTACTTCATGGCGTACATGAATCTGACCTTTGTCTTCGTCATCATTCTCATTCTTGCAATCTGGCGCTGGGGATAACTACCGGCGAGGATAAAATCAGGAGCATCCGCTCTCTTCTTGAAACTGTCGCGGTTTTTTCTTTTTCATAACCTTTTGAAGCGCCACCAGAGTACGATAGCAGCCGCTTGGAGTGGAGTCGAAGGACAGTACCGGACGGCCGATGCGCCGCTGCAGTTCTTCCAGTGAGAGATCATCCAGAAAGAGCCCCTCCCCCTCCTTCAGCATGACATCCGGTATCAGCAGCGCCGCGCCGATATCGTGACCAGCCAGCGCCGCAAGAATATCATTGCCGGATACCAGACCCGCAACCGTGACTGTCGCCCCGAACAGTTTATTTTCCACCGCCAGCAAGGCCAACTCCAGGCCGGTTTTTTGACCCAGCTTTTCCAGATAATCACCCACGAACCCGGCGGCCGAAACACCGGTGGCAACGGTTGCCCGGAAGGAGCCGACCGGACGGGCGCGACGCAGCGCCTGCCCCGCTTCACGGTTGAAAAGCGGCACCATGCCGACCCCGTTCTCAATCTGCGGGAAATCACCGTATTCACCGATCGGAGGAAACGGCACTCCTCCCTTGAGATAAAACTCGTCCGCCAGAAAAAGGAACGGTTCTCCCAACTCCTTGCGCAGTTTTTTCGACCTGGGCCCCCAGGCTGCGATGAATTCACGGGCGTAAACGCCATCGACCGCCTCCAACTGCGGAAGGTTCTGACGGTGAGCGGTCACTCCCAGCGGAACGATCGCCAGCGACTGCACCGCCGGATACAGGCCGGCCAGTTCGGTGACGGTACGCTCCAGCTCCGCGCCATCATTGAGCCCCGGACAAAGCACAATCTGGGTGTGCATGGCGATGCGGGCCTCGGCCAGTTGCCGCATCTGTTCCATGACCGGCGGAATCCCGCGCTTGCCCAATAGCTTCTCACGCAGAATCGGATTAGTGGCATGCACCGAAATGTAGAGCGGGGAAAGGCGCTGTTCGATAATGCGGGACAGGGCCGGGGGCTTCAGGTTGGCCAGGGTGACGTAGTTGCCGTTCAAAAATGAGAGGCGGTAATCCTCATCCTTGACGTAGAGCGGTTTTCTAAGCCCTTTGGGGAGTTGGTGAACAAAGCAGAACAGGCAGTTGTTGGAACAGCTGGCCGGCTTGGGGGGCGGGAAAGTAAGCCCCAGCGGTTCGCCCGCTTCCCGCTCGACCTCCAGCTCCCATAGTTCGCCGTCCGGCTTTTCGATTTCCAGCAACAACTCGTCGTATGAGGCGGTGAAGTAGCTGTAGTCGATAATATCCCGCAGCGGCTGGCCATTGACAGCCAAAAGGCGGTCGCCGGGCTGTATTTCCAGCTCTTCGGCAATTGAGCCGGAAACGACCTGTTCTACGACAAGCCCCTTCATCAGGCACCGCGGAAAAATTCTGAACCACGGTAGTAATCAGCCAGAGACCTGAGAAAGACCTGCATTACCGCCGTTACCGGCACAGCCAGCAGCATGCCGATGATTCCGAATAGTTGGCCGCCGATCAGAAGCGCCACAATTGCCACCAGCGGATGCAGACCAACAGTATTGCCAACCACCTTGGGAGTTATGATCATTCCCTCCAGCGCCTGCACCAGCCCGAACCACCCCAGACAAAGCAGCGGATGCAGAATGTCGTTGAACTTGAGCAGAGCCATCACGACCGAAAGACAGATACCGATAATTGTTCCTACGTAAGGAATGATGAAGGCAACACCCGCCAGAGTGCCGATTGCTATCGCCAGATCGATCCCGATGAAATACAGGCCGACACTGTAAAGCAGGGCCAGAATGGCGCAGACCGAAAGCTGACCTCGCACAAAGCCGGAAAGAACGGTGTCCACCTCTGCCATTTTTTCAGTGTAAGCTGAGCGGAAGCGCTCAGGTATGAATGATTCGACGAAAACCTTTAACTGAGGCAGGTCAAAAAGCATATAAAACAGATAAATTGGAATGATCAGATAACCAAGCAGGGCCAGAATAACGGAGATGGTCGAGGTAAGCGCCTTCTGCAGAAAAGCCAGCACAGGCTTTAATAGATCGGGCGCGGCCGTGCGCGCCTGCTGCAGCAGTTCACTCATCCGCAACGCGAGTTTGTCAGGGGTTTCAATGCTGAGGTATTCCTTGATGGCCGACGGCGTAATTTCGTACAGATGCTGGGCATAAGCAGGCAGATTCAGCTGCATATTGGAGAATTCACCACTGATCGACGTGATCATGAAAACGGCAAAACCGGCACAGACAACCATTGCGGCAGTAAAGACAATCAGAATGCCGTAGAGCCGCTTGATCCCCCTAAGTTCCAGAAAAGCCACCGCTGGATTCAGGATATAAGCCAGAGCGAAAGCGATCAATAATTGTAAAAAGACGGTAGACGAAAAGTAGATCGCCGCTGCGGTCAAAACCAGCAGCAGCGAAGCGAATGTCAGGAGAACTTTTGAACTTTTTTGCATGGATTTGTATTTCACCGAAAAGCCCCCCGGCTGAATGCTCGGGGGACTCACTGGATGAGACTACTGATGTAGCCGGAAGGAACCATCCGCCGAGGTAATCGTGGAGATGGCGTGTTTGTAAATGAGGATATCACCGCTGGAATCAAGCAATACGGAAAAGTTGTCAAACGACTTGATATGCCCCTCCAGCTTATCGCCCGACATCATGAGAATTGCCACGCGCACCCGTTCCTTGCGGGCCTGGTTGAGATACTGGTCCTGAATATTGAAAGGTGCCTTAGCCATCAGTTTACGCCTCCCGTCTTTCAAAAAATTCAATTACATGCTGCAAAATAGTAGCAAACTTTTCCGGATATTCAAACCATAATATGTCTGGATCGGCCTTGAACCAGGTCAACTGACGCTTGGCATAATGGCGTGTGTCTCGTTTTATGAGAGTCACAGCCTCCTCCAGGGAGAGTTTCCCCAGAAGGTGTGCTGCCGATTCCTTGTAGCCGATCGAACGCATGGATTTCAGTCCATCTCCAAAGCCGGCTGACAACAGAGCTTCAACTTCCGCCAGGAGTCCGTCCGCCAGCATCTGATCAACCCGCCGCTCGATACGCTCGTACAGCACCGGCCTCGCCACCGAAATGCCGATCTGCAGTGTGTCGTAGCGTTTTTCGGAAAAAGCATGTTCCTTCTGGTAGCGTGAAAGCGGTATGCCGGTCAACTGTTGCACTTCCAGGGCACGGATGATGCGCACCAGGTTGTTGGGATGCAGGTTTGCCGCCAACTCAGGATCCACCAGACGCAACTTTTCCAACATTGCAATATTACCGATCCGATCGGCCTCTTCCCGCAGGGCAGCCCTGATTTCACCGGTATCTCCAGGTGAATCCACCAGACCCTTCAACAGAGCGCGGATGTACAGACCGGTGCCACCGACGATAACCACCCGTTTGCCCCGGCCGGTTATATCCCGGATTGCCGCATCGGCCGCCACTGCGTAATCGGCCGCAGAAAAAAGCTCGTCCGGTTCAGCAATGTCAATCAGATGATGGGGGATTTCCGCCTGCTGTTCCGGGCCCGGCTTGGCGGTGCCGATGTCCAGCCTGCGGTAGACCTGCATTGAATCCGCGTTGACGATCTCGGCATCCAGTTCGCGGGCCAATCGCAGAGCCAGGTCACTTTTTCCGGAAGCGGTCGGGCCGCAGATCACCAATATTTTGGGGAGGGGCAAGGAATGATTCATGTTCTTTTGAAGATTTTTTCCAGCTCAGCCAGAGTTACAACATGGGAAACAGGGCGGCCATGCGGACAGCTGGCGGCAAATTCGGTCTCGTCCATACTGCGCAACAGTTCGCGCATCTGGCGGATTTCCAGGGCATGGACACCGCGCACGACCGAGTGGCAGGCGACCCTGGAAAGGAGCTCATCCAAAGCATCCTGAAAAGCGGCGCTGGCGCCAAGTTGGGCCAGATCAGCCAGAATGTCCCGCACCAGACGGATGGCATCTTTTTCAGCCGCCAGGCGTGGAACGGCGGCGACCATCAACGTGTTTCCCCCAAACGGCTCCAGTTCGAAACCGATGCCGGCCAGCTCCGGGCTGAAACGCCCGGCAACTGCCACCTCACCGAAGGACAACTCAATCGTCTCTGGAAAGAGCAAACGCTGGGATTCAACACCACCAGCCAGAAACTGCTGTTTCAAACGCTGGAATGCGACCCGCTCACTGGCGGCATGCTGGTCGATAATGACAAGATCCGTTCCGGACTGGCACAGAATGTATTCGCTATGGAACTGGCCGATAATGTTCAGGGACAAAAAATAGCCGGAAGGGGAACTTTCCTGTTTGGACTGAAAGGGTGTGACCGGCTCAGCGACGGCGACGGCAACAGCTTCTGCCGCTGCATCGGAGGCCGCAGTTGTCGTTGCCTCGAGGACGGCAGAGCGGGACAAAGATTGGGAATAATGTTGCTCGCGATGCGGCAGCGTCAGCGAAGCCTGGGCAGCGGCGGCGATCCGTTCGCGATAAGCCTGTCCGGTCGGTGCGGCCGATGCTTTTGCTGGCGATGTTTCCGTTTTTTTGGCCAGCCAGGGAGAGAGTCTCAACACCTCTTCCACTGACGCCTGAATGGAGTCATGTACGACGGATTGACGCCGGAAGCGCACTTCATGTTTGGTTGGATGGACGTTGACATCCACCTCCCCCGCCGGAAGCTGTATAAAAAGCGCCACAACCGGATAACGGCCACGATCTATCACCCCCCGGTAAGCCTGCAGGATAGCGTGCTGCACAACCTTGTCACGCACGAAGCGGCCGTTGATATAGGTGTACATCGCCTGCGGACCTGAACGCGTTAATGACGGCCCGGAAACAAATCCGCCGACGGTTACGTATTCGCTGTTATTTTCAACCAGGTGCAGATGTGAAGCGCTCTCTTTCCCAACCACCTGTGACAGCCGCCGCAGCAGGTCACTGCGCTGCACACGAAGAAGCTCCCGACCGTCGCTGGTACAACTGAATGATGCATCCGGGCGTGAGACCGCCAGTCGTGCCATCACATCCCCAACATGGCCGGTCTCGGTTTCGGAACTCTTCATGAATTTCAGGCGGGCGGGAGTATTGAAAAAAATCTGTTCGACCGTGATAACCGTACCGGAAGCCATGCCGCAGGCCTTGACCTCACGCACCTTTCCACCCTCAACAATGATTTCGGTTCCTTCCAGAGAGCCCTGTTCACGCGTGGCGAGACAGAAGCGCGAGACAGAGGCGATCGAGGGGAGTGCCTCCCCGCGAAAACCGAGTGTCAGGATGCCGTCCAAGTCACTGTCACACTTGATTTTGCTGGTGGCGTGGCGCTCAAGAGACAGCAATGCGTCCTCACGCGACATGCCATGACCGTTATCGGTAACACGGATAAGTCGGCGACCACCGACGGCTATCTCGACAGAGACTTCTGTCGCCCCCGCATCAAGGGAATTTTCAACCAACTCCTTGATAACCGAGGATGGACGTTCGACAACCTCGCCGGCAGCAATTTTGTTGGTGAGGTTCTCCGGCAGTATCGAGATGCGCTGTGACATGGCTGCTCCGTGCAATTACAAAAAAAGAGCGGGACATTCCGCTCTTTCTGGGTTGTGATGTATGTGATTATACTGGAAACTATTTATGGGTGCTTTCGGTCGCATCACCAAACAGGCTGTCAAAGTCATCTTCTGCATCTTTTCCAATGGTGGTGGCAGCTTCTGGCGTATCATCCCATGAAAAGTTTTCCAGATCGAATTCACCGGTTGGATCCGATGCAGCCGGTTTTGCGGCTGACTGTGTGCTGTCCGGCGAAGCACCGAAGGGGCTGCTGTCCGATTGCGGCGTTGTTTCCAGCAGATCGGCAAACGGGTCTTCCTCGCTTTGAGCCGACACCTGCGTGGCAATCGATGGTTCATCATCAAAATTGAAGGGATCTTCATTGTAAGTGGGGACGGTGGAGGAAGTAGTAATAGCTTCTTCCGGCAAATCAAACGCAAACATGTCCTCATGGGTTTCCACTGTTTCCGAAAGCTGCCCGGTCGCGGCGGAAGCAGCCAGAAACTCACTGGCCATAACCTCTCGGACTTCAATCGGAAGCACAATCGGGGTTATGCCGTAGGTCATCTTGTGTCCGCTCAGGTCGCTGGAGCACTTTTTACAGCTGTCATGGAACTCGAAACTGTTGTATCCGCACTTTGGGCATTTCATGGGCGGCTCCTTGGATGCGATCTGATCACATTACTTCCCACATATACTGCATTATGGCCAGAATAGCAATACCCGCCGTCTCGGTGCGCAGTATCCTGGATCCGAGCGAAACCGGCTGAAAACCGTTCTGCGAAAACTGCTTCACCTCCTGAGGATCAAGCCCCCCTTCCGGGCCGATTACAACAATCGCCGAGGCTGGGGACTCCAATGACGACAACGCCTTCTTGAGAGAATGCTCCCGCTCATCCTCCCACAAGATCAGGCGCAGCTCCTGATCGGCGCCACCGGCTACAGCCTGCGCTGTTGGCCACCAGGATACCTGCGGAGGATCATTTCGTCCGCACTGCCGCGCAGCCTCGGATGTAATCCTGTTCCAGCGTTCCAGCTTTCCGGCCAGCTGCTCTTCACGAACTTTGGCGATTGAGCGAAGACCTCCAAACAGCCGGAAATCGTGGGCACCCAGCTCGGTGCATTTCTGCAGGATCAGATCAATCTTGTCTCCCTTGGGGAGCGCCTGGCAAATCGTGATCTTTGGCGATGACGAGTTGCTTTCAATGACAACCTGCTTTACAGCAACAGCTATTTCAGCACATTTTTTTGACACAACTCCGATCACGCCATCGTAGGCGGTCCCGCTTTCATCTACCAGAGTCACCTGATCGCCGGTCGCAAGCCGTAGTACCCTCACAATATGCTTATAAACTTCTCCCTCCAAGACAGCCCGACCGTCACGAATGCAGTTCGAGTTTACAATGAAGCGGCGCGTACTCATTGCTGATGCGCTCTGCGGTACAGCATTGCAACCCACTCGCCGGCCTTGTTGGTCTCTTCGTACAGCAACGGCTGCCCGGCAAAGCCGTTTCGCACAAGCTCTTCCTTTTCAGCCAGGATTCCGGACAGGATCAATGCTCCACCCGGATTCAGACGTGCAGCCAGACCGGGGGCCAACCGCACCAACTCCTCAGCCAGTATGTTGGCCAGAATGATGTCGAAACCTTCCTCCAGCGACTCCAGAGGATCCGTCCCGCAATCAACCTTTTCGGAGAGATTGTTCAGAGCCAGGTTTTCCCGGGCCACATCGACCGCTTCCGGATCTATGTCCAGTGCCAGTATCCTGCCGCATCCCAGCAGACTGGCCGCCATGGCCAGAATTCCGGACCCGGTGCCCAAATCCAGCAGCGAAGGGGCGGCACCCTCCGGACCAGCATCCATTATTTTTTCCAGCAACTCCAGACAGAGCCTTGTGGTTTCGTGACCGCCGGTGCCGAAGGCCATTCCGGGGTCAATCCGCAGCACCAAATCCTCCGGCTGCGATGCTGCCTCCTCCCAGGTCGGCACAATCAACAAGCGGCTGCCAACCCGTAGCGGCTTGAAATGGACCTTCCAGCTGGTGCTCCAATCTTCTGACCGGACCGGAGAGATCGTGGGGCTTGACAGACAGGAACCTGGCTGGCGTGCCGCCAGTTCCGACAGATACATTTCCAGTTCAGCCATTTTGGAAGTCGGGTCCAGATCAGCCGGGAGATATGCTTTGACCGTCATCCGCCGGGAGAGCGGAATTTCACTGGGTGAGAAAGCATCTACGGAAAGGTTTTCGACACAGACACCATTTCCGGAAAGGGTGGTCAGATACTCCGCCACTACATCGGCCAGTTCAGACGGCACATCGCAGGCGATTTCGAGCCAGGAATCATTCATTTGACAACCTTTTGTTCGGATATAAATTACCCGGGAACGCTAGCAGAACGGCCGGCAATTGACAATAAAAAAGCCCGCTACAGCTTCGTTTTGCGGCACCGGACACGGTTGCAGTTCCTGTTATTTAGCTTGACCGTTAAAGCAGCGTAACGCTATAAAGTTCGAATACCAAAGTGTAGTGAAAGGTACTCTCATGCGCGGCCAAAACCTGCTTGAAGCCATCGGCAACACCCCCCTTGTCCAGTTGTCATCAATCAATGCATATCCAAATGTATCAATCTTCGCCAAACTTGAGGGGAACAACCCGGGTGGTTCGATCAAGGACCGTCCCGCCCGGCAGATGATTCTGGCTGCGGAAGCCAGCGGCGAACTGACTGCTGACAAGATTATCCTAGAGCCGACTTCCGGCAACACCGGCATAGCACTGGCAATGATTGCAGCCGCCCGCGGCTATCGGATCAAGCTGGTCATGCCGGCCTGTGTCAGCATCGAACGGCGCAGTGTGCTGGAGGCCTATGGCGCCGAAATCGTCCTGTCACCCGGATGCGAAGCGACCGATGGCGCCATTCGTCTGGCGCACAAAATCAACGACGAATCACCGGAAATTTACTACATGCCGAATCAGTATGCGAACCGGAACAACGTGCTCGCCCATTACGAAACAACCGGACCGGAAGCGATGAACCAGACCAATGGGCGCATCACCCACTTTGTCGCGGGAATGGGTACCAGTGGAACCTTGATGGGGGCCGCGCTCTACTTCGGCAATGCAAAACCGGATGTACAGATCGTGGGCATTGAGCCGGTTCTGGGACATAAGATTCAGGGTTTAAAGAACATGCGCGAAGCTATCGTCCCTCCCATTTATGACGAAACGGCACTGACACGCAAAATCGTAGTCGAAGACGACCTGGCATTTGAAACCTCGCGGCAGCTTGCCGTTCGTGAAGGCATCTTCTGCGGCATGTCCGGCGGTGCGGCGGTGGCCGGTGCGCTGAAGCTGGCCGCTGAATTGGAGTCTGGCTGTATCGTGGTGATCATCCCCGACCGGGGAGATCGTTACCTGAGTACCAACCTTTTCAAATCAGTCTGCGCCAACTGCCCGCCTTGATTCGCTCCGGGGCAAATCTCGGGGCTGGTCTCCATTAATTTTCACAGGTATCCGCTGAAAAACAATCCCTAAATATGCCTTACCCCCTGTCGTTTATACATGTATAGAACCATTGTACACCCACCACTTGCCGAACATTCACAAAAACTCCTTTTATATCAGCGACTAATACTGTTTTTAATCCAGATCAGAGCCTGATTGGCGTATACATTCCAAATACATCTGTTTTCCCCACTTCCTGCCACAAACTCATTCACCAAACCACATCTCCATTAATTACAGCAGTAATTTAAGCATGTTACGTAATACTAAATTTATTTTTAGAATTATGGCACGCTAGATGCTCTAGTAATAAACAAGCAAGCAGAAAACAAACGAAGCGAGAGAGGAGATAGCCATGAGAACCATATCAACAATCCTCACAACATTAATGATAACCGCCAGCCAGGCTTTGGCAGCAGGTGGAGCAGTGGAAAGTGAAGGAATCGGTATTTTAACAGCATGTTTCATCGGCTTCGGAGCAATGATAGTCCTGTTCCAGTTTATCCCCGGGCTCTTGCTGATCGCCGGAATGCTGAAAGGCCTCTTGTCACTGGGTCACAAAGATGCTCCTGAAACAGCAACCAACAAATAAAAGCGTAATTAAGATATCTAAACAGCAACGCACACAACAATAAGGGAGGATGTCATGAAAGCACTCGCAGCGTTAATCGCAACCCTGGCCCCCGCAACAGCATTTGCAGCTACAACTTTGCACGAAGATAACAGCGGGATTTTCGTATGGGTATTTTTAGGGTTCTGTGCCCTGATCGTGGTAGTTCAGGTTATGCCGGCAATCATCCTGATGATGGGTTTTGCAAAAGGGCTGTCAGCCAAAATGGCAAAGAGGGAGGTGGTGGCCAACAAATGATACGATCCGAATATGCTTTAATAAGCATTGCAACGAAATAAGGGGGATGGCTCTGACTAGACCGTCCCCCTTATTTATTTTCGGCATTTTCAGACACGGCCTCAGACTGTTTGGCCGTCCGTATTCATCAGCAATACCTGCAATATTCCCACCCCGTGAAATTACAGCTTCAAATCAAGCGCAACCTTGACCGCACTTGCTATTCCTGCTATTAAGTACATCCGTTTCCGATCAATAATTCCCCATACTCCCCACCGGAGGTATCACCGTGACATTCCAGGATCTTATCCTCTCCCTGCAAGGCTACTGGGCCAAACAGGGGTGCATCATCCAGCAACCCTACGATACTGAAAAGGGTGCCGGAACTTTCAATCCCGCCACTTTCCTACGAGTACTCGGCCCGGAACCCTGGAACGTGGCTTATGTGGAACCGTCCCGCCGCCCAACCGATGGCCGTTATGGTGAGAACCCCAACCGCCTGCAGCATTATTACCAGTTTCAGGTCATCATGAAGCCGTCGCCGATGAATATCCTGGATCTGTACCTGGATTCTTTGCGCGCCTTCGGACTTGACCCGGCCAAACACGACATCCGCTTTGTCGAAGACGATTGGGAATCACCGACTCTGGGAGCCTGGGGCTTGGGGTGGGAAGTCTGGCTGGACGGCATGGAGATTACCCAGTTCACCTATTTCCAGCAGGCGGGCGGCATCGACCTGAAGCCGGTCTCATCCGAGATCACCTACGGTTGCGAGCGTATCGCCATGTATATCCAGGGCGTTGACAACGTTTACGATCTGGAATGGGTCAAGGGAATCAAATACGGCGATATTCACCATGAAAGTGAAGTGGAGTTCTCGCGCCACAACTTCGAAGAAGCCGACGTGGATATGCTGCTGCAGCTCTTCGGGATGTACGAAAAGGAATGCCTGCGACTGGCTGCAAAAGATCTGGTGCTGCCGGCCTACGACTATGTAATGAAGTGTTCCCACACCTTTAACCTGCTGGATGCCCGGGGTGCGATCTCTGTTACGGAACGTGCATCCTACATCGGCCGAGTGCGCAACGTGGCCCGAATCTGCGCCGAAGGTTATCTGCAAATGCGCGAACGTCTCGGCTTTCCGCTGTTGAAAGGAGGTGCTGCGCGATGAGTACCAAAGAACTGTTTCTAGAAATAGGCACCGAAGAGATCCCGGCCGGCTTTATCCCCCGCGCCCTGGCTGAGATGGAAGCAATGATCGTACGGGAACTGGCGACTGCCCGCCTCTCTTTCGGCGAGATCAAAACTCTGGCCACTCCCCGCCGCCTGGCAATGGTTGTAAAAAATATTCCGTCTGTCCAGCCCGATGCCGAGATCACCGCCAGCGGGCCATCAAAAAAAGCCGCCTACGATGCCGACGGCAAACCGACCAAGGCTGCCGAAGGCTTTGCCCGCGGGCAGGGCGTTGATGTTTCCGCACTGCAGATCATCACCACCGAAAAAGGTGAATATCTGGCGGTCACCAAACAGGAAACCGGACGGCCGACCCATGAGCTTCTGGCCGAAATCCTCCCCAGGCTGGTGTCAAACATTCCCTTCAAAAAATCCATGCGCTGGGGCAACCTGGATGTCCGCTTCGCTCGCCCGATCCACTGGATCGTGGCACTGTTCGACGGCATTGTGATCCCTTTCTCCTTTGGCAATATTGAAAGCGGCACGATTTCAAGAGGGCATCGTTTCATGGCCAACACCTCCTTTCCTGTCCGGGATTTCGCCCATTATCAGGAAGAGTGCGAGCGGCACTTTGTGATCGTCGATCCGGAACGGCGCAAAGAAATCATCCGCCGCGAAACGCACCGGGTCGCGGCTGCGGCCGGCGGGCACCTGCTGCCCGATGAAGATTTGCTGGACCAGGTCGCTTATCTGGTAGAATATCCCAGCGCCGTACATGGCACTTTTTCGGCAGAATTTCTGAAAGTTCCCAAGGAAGTTCTGATCACCTCCATGCGCAGCCACCAGCGCTACTTCTCCATCGTGGATGCGGAAGGCAAACTGTTGCCCGGCTTTATCACGATCAACAATACGCTGACCGAAGATCCATCGGTGGTCGTTAAAGGCAATGAGCGCGTCCTGCGTGCCCGCCTCTCCGATGCCAGATTCTTCTTCGAGGAAGACCAGAAGGTAAAACTTGACGAGCGGGTCGAGTCGCTCAAGAAGGTCGTGTACCAGCAAAAACTGGGCACATCTTTCGAGAAGATGGAACGCTTCAGATCACTTGCCGAAGGCCTGGCGGAACAGCTCAATCCGGTCGTTAAAGCGGAGACCGCTCGCGCAGCCACACTCTGCAAGGCCGATCTTGTTTCCGGGATGGTTGGCGAGTTCCCGGAAGTCCAGGGTGTCATGGGACGCGAGTACGCTCTGTTGGAAGGTGAAAAACCGGCCGTTGCCAATGCCATTGCCGAGCATTATCTTCCGATCCAGGCCGGCGGCGAACTGCCGGCATCCGACATCGGCGCTTTCGTCTCAATCTCCGACAAGCTCGACACAATCTGCGGATGTTTTGGAGTAGGCCTGATACCGACCGGCGCTGCCGACCCTTACGCATTGCGTCGCGCTACAATTGGAATTATCAGCATCATCCTTGACAAAGGCTATCGCCTGTCGCTCCAGAGCCTGATCGAAGAATCGCTTAAACTTCTGGCGAGCAAGCTCACCCGTCCGCAAGAGCAGGTAGCCGCTGAAGTACTGGAGTTTTTCCGGGGCCGCTTTGTGAATCTGCTGTCAAGCGACTTTGCTACAGACGTTGTAGACGCCGCCGTTTCAGCGCAGTTTGGGGATCTGGTCAATGTCAAGGCCCGCATATCCGCACTGACCGAGTTCAAATCGCATCCCGACTTTGAACCTCTGGCCGGTGCATTTAAACGGGTCGGGAATATTATCAAAGAGGGGTGCGACGTTGCCATCAATCCGGATCTGCTCCTTGATCCGTCAGAAAACTGCCTTTACGAGGCTTTTATATCCGCCAGGAAGACCGTGGATATAAGGGTTGTTTCAGGAGAGTGGCTGGACGCCCTGACCGAACTTGCAACCCTGCGCGGGCCGGTAGACACCTTTTTTGAAAAGGTCATGGTCATGGCTGAAGACCCGAAAGTGCGTGAAAACCGCCTGGCCCTGCTGACCGGTATTGCCCGCGTATTTGATAAAATTGCCGATTTTTCGAAAATCGCCTGAAGCTCCATATTGGATTAGTCTGCACTACCACTGCTGAACGAATAGGCAAAGGAGAGCATCAATGTCGTTTGTAGCCAGAATAATTGCCGGAAATGCAGTCGGAATTTTATTAGCCGTTGCGGCAACGGCTTTCATCAATCCCAAGGGCGACTTACTGGCCGATGCAGCGATTGCATTCGGTGTCATGGCTGTGATGTCCATAGTCATCGGAATCCTCGGCAATGCGGCTTTCAGGCCACTTGCAGGGATTGTGGCGGCACTTGAAAAAGCAGCCGGAGGAGACCTGTCGGTCCGGGCCGATGTTTCCGGCAATGGTGAGTTCGCGCGACTGGCAACATCCTTCAATACGATGATGGCTGATATGAATAAAGCCATGCGCCAGTTTTTCTCGGTAGCTGACACGGTTCGTGATTCAGTCGGACTGGTCCGTTCTACCACCGATGCAATGGCATCCGCCGCTGAAGATGTGGCCATGCAGGCCGGTACGATCGCAACCGCCAGTGAAGAGATGTCAGCCACTTCCGGCGACATTGCACGCAATTGCCTGTATGCCGCTGAAAGCGCCCAAAAAGCCACCGAACAGACTCACAGCGGTTCAGACCTGGTCCAAGGCAGCGCCCGTCTAATGGAAAACATTGCCCAGCGCGTAAATGCCACTTCCAAGACCGTCGAAGGTCTGGGACAGCGTTCGGACCAGATCGGAGCCATCGTCAATACCATCCAGGACATCGCCGACCAGACCAACCTGCTGGCCCTGAATGCTGCCATCGAGGCTGCCAGGGCCGGAGAGCAGGGTCGCGGCTTTGCCGTTGTTGCAGATGAAGTGCGGGCACTGGCCGAGCGCACAACCAAAGCCACCAAAGAAATTGCCTCAATGATAAAATCGATCCAGGCTGAGACTCAAAGCGCAGTTGATTCAATGGCGGAAGGTGTACAGGAGGTTCGACGCGGCACTTCGGAAACAAGCCGTTCCGGCGAAGCGCTTGAAGATATACTGTCAAAGATCAATGAGCTGACGATGCAGATCAGCCAGGTTGCAACGGCTGCTGAAGAACAGACCGCCACGACGCATGAAATCACCAACAACATTCAGATGATAACCGATGTTGTCAACCGCAATGTTGACAACGCCCGCAGCACAACCCAGGCCACCGGTGTTCTGGCCAAACAGGTTGACGATCTTCACGAACTGGTAGGGAAGTTCAGGCTGGCCAAAGCTCTGGAATGGGATGCTTCCTTCTCGACCGGCGTTTCTAAATTTGATGAACAGCATAAGAAACTGTTTGATATGGTAAATGAATTGGCCGACGCCATGCAGCAGAAAAGAAGCAAGGAAGCCATCGGCCGCGTACTGAACGGACTGGCTGAATACACTGTCAACCATTTTGCCGATGAAGAGCGCAGTTTTGCTCAGTCCCGCTACCCTGATGAAAACGAACATAAGACACTTCATAAGAAACTGGTTGATCAGGTTGTTGAACTGATTGGCAAATTCAACTCCGGTGAAACGCTTCTGACTCAGGAAGTTATCAACTTTCTACAAGACTGGCTGATCAACCACATCAAGGGATCCGACAAAAAATACGGCCCGCATCTGAACAAGAATGGAATCAAATGATAGCTATCGTTGACTACGGCATGGGCAACCTCCGTTCCGTACAAAAAGCTTTTGAAAAGATCGGCGCCGAGGCGGTTGTGACATCCGATCCACTGGTTGTGCTTGAAGCCGACAGGGTTGTCCTTCCTGGGGTTGGCGCTTTTCGTGACTGCATGCGCAACCTTGAAGAAGCTGGTTTTGTAGATCCTTTGCTGAAAGTCATTGCAGAAGGACGGCCGTTTCTGGGAATCTGCGTCGGCATGCAGCTGCTGTTTACCGACAGTGTCGAGTTCGGACTTTACAGCGGACTGAACGTCATCCCGGGGCATGTCCTCCGTTTTCCCGACCAGATGAGCGTTGCCGGGGAGCGTCTGCCGGTACCCCAGATGGGCTGGAATCAGCTGACCTTTAAAAAGCATCCTCCAGCCTTTGTTGGAATCGAGGATGGCAGCAACGTCTATTTTGTTCATTCCTACTATGTCGAACCGGACGATTCCGCTGTCATAGCAACCACGACTGACTACGGCATAGATTTCTGCTCGTCGGTCTGGAAGGATAATATTGTCGCCACCCAATTCCACCCTGAAAAATCGCAGGATGTCGGACTGCGTATACTTAAGAATTTTGCGGAGCTGAAATGATCGTTATACCTGCCATAGATTTGAAAGAAGGAAAATGCGTCCGCCTGGAACAGGGACTGATGGACAAAGATACGGTTTTCAATGACGATCCCGGTGCCCAGGCCCGCGCCTGGCAGGATCAGGGAGCCGAATTGCTGCATATCGTCGATCTGGACGGCGCTTTTGCCGGTGAGCCGAAGAACAGGTCGGCCATAGAATCCATCATCAGGGCTATAACAATCCCGGCTCAACTTGGTGGCGGTATCCGTGATATTGCCACTATTGAAGCTTACCTGTCACTCGGCCTTTCCCGTGTCATCATCGGAACAGCCGCCCAGCGCAACCCGGAACTGGTGCGTGAAGCCTGCGCCAAGTTTCCCGGCAGGATCGTGGTCGGCATCGACGCCAAGGATGGCATGGTGGCAGTCCAGGGGTGGGCCGAGGTGACGGACATAACCGCCGTCGAACTTGCCAAAAAATTCGAAGACTGCGGGGTGGCGGCTATCATTTACACCGACATCGCCCGCGATGGCATGCTACAGGGACCCAATCTCGAAGCCACCAGAGCGTTGGCCGAAGCGGTTAACATTCCGATTATCGCATCGGGCGGCGTATCTGGCCTTAAAGACATCGAGAACCTGATGGAGATTGAAGCATCCGGCGTCACCGGTGTTATCACCGGCAAGGCGGTCTATACCGGAGCTATCAACCTGAATGAAGCTATCGCATTGACGAAGGGACGTTCCTGAAATGCTGACCAAACGTATTATTCCATGCCTGGATGTCAAGGGTGGCCGCGTCGTCAAAGGGGTCCAGTTTCTGGAATTGCGCGATGCGGGTGATCCGGTCGAGATCGCCGAAATGTACGACCAGCAGGGCGCTGACGAACTGACTTTTCTGGACATCACCGCCTCCAGCGACCAGCGCGACACGATCATCGACGTGGTTCGCCGCACTGCCGAGCGGGTCTTCATGCCGCTGACGGTTGGTGGAGGCATCCGCTGCGTAGAGGACATCCGCCGCATGCTGAACGCCGGAGCTGACAAGACATCGATCAACACCGCCGCAGTTCATCGTCCCGAGTTTGTGAAAGAGGCGGCCGAGCGCTTTGGTTCGCAATGCACTGTCGTTGCCATCGATGCCCGACGAGTACCGGGCGAAGAGCGCTGGGAAGTATATACCCACGGCGGCCGCAATCCGACCGGCATTGACGTTGTAGAGTGGGCTGTAAAAATGGAACAGTACGGTTCCGGAGAAATCCTGTTGACCAGCATGGACTGCGACGGCACCAAGGATGGTTACGATCTGAAACTGACACGTGCCGTGGTTGATGCGGTTTCGATTCCGGTCATCGCTTCCGGAGGCGTCGGCAATTTGGAGCACCTTTACGAGGGGTTTACAACTGCCGGAGCAAGCGCCTGCCTGGCGGCATCTATTTTCCATTACAGGGAATATACGATCGGACAGGCTAAAGATTACCTGCATGAGAAAGGGGTCGCGGTAAGACGATGAATAACAGCGATATTTTACAAGCCATTTATCAAGTCATTCTTGACCGCAAAGGGCAGCCTGCAGAAAGCTCATATACTGCATCCTTGATGCAAAAGGGAATTGACAAGATTCTCAAAAAGGTTGGGGAAGAGGCCACTGAAGTTGTAATCGCCGCAAAGGGCGGAGAGCGAAGTGAAATCATCTATGAAACTGCAGACCTTTTTTTTCATCTGCTAGTGATGCTGGGGTTCAAAGGAATCCAGCCGGAAGAGGTTTACAGTGAGCTTAGGCGTCGTTTCGGAACCTCCGGCATCGAAGAAAAGGCGTCCCGCATTTCAACCACAAATCATTGACTTATATATTTGTTTGTTGACAATACCGTGCAGTATGCTACTGTAGTCAACTCACATATTTGTTCTCACATTAGTGGGACAATGACGACTTGCAACAGATGGGGGGTGATTTAATATGCCGGGAGTAAAGATCAAGGAAAGTGAACCGTTTGAACTGGCACTGAAGAAGTTCAAAAAACAGTGCGAGAAAGCTGGCATCCTCTCAGAAGTGCGCAAGCGCGAGCATTTTGAGAAACCAAGCATCAAGCGCAAGAAGAAGGCCATCGCGGCCCGCAAGCGTGCCCTCAAGAAACAGCGTAAAATGATGGATTAAAAAGCACAGCGCAATAGTCGCATTGTGGGTTCAGGAACATCCAAATGAAGTTGAAAGAACAATTAAACGATGCGATGAAAGCAGCCATGAAGGCGCGGGATAACCTGCGCCTTTCGGCTGTGCGCATGGTCCTTTCGTCGATTAAAAACCGCGAAATCGACCAGAGAAAAGAAATGGATGACCAGGGCATAATGGATGTAGTCTCGACCCTGGTCAAACAACGCCGTGAATCGATCCGGATGTATCGCGAAGGAAACAGGCCGGAACTGGCCGAAAAAGAAGGGGCCGAGCTTGACATACTGCTTGGCTTCCTCCCCGTCCAGTTGAGCCACGAAGATATAGAAGAGCTGGTTTCAAAAGTCATCAGCGACTTGAATGCGGTTGGCCCTAAAGATATGGGCCGGGTCATGAAGGCTGTTGCACCCCTGACTGCCGGCAAGGCAGATGGCAGAGTTGTCAGTGAAGTTGTCAAGATCAAGCTTGCCTGAGTCATCCGATAAAGCAAGAATACACTGCATTATTTTCGCACACAGTCGAGGGGCTTTCTTGAAGATGGCCCCTTCTTTGTAATAATTTCACGGCGATGCGATGAATTATCTCGACATAATCATTCTGGTGGTTATCTGCTTTTTTGCTGTCAAGGGACTGGTCAGAGGGCTGGTTAACGAAGCCTCGTCACTGGCGGGGCTTTTAGCAGGCGGATGGCTGGCGTTCAGGTACCACCAATTACTTGCAGTTCCAATAAAAAGCATACTGCATCTGCCGACACATCTGTCTTCGTTCCTGGCTTTCATAATTATCCTGCTCCTGACGGGAGTCTGCGCCCATATAATCGGCAATGTAATAACAGCCGCCCTTCGCCTGGTCATGCTGGGCAGCCTCAACAGACTGGGCGGCATACTGATTGGTACCGCAGAGGGGGCCTTACTGTTGTGCATGGTATTCAGTATAGCTTCATCAGGTTATATGCCTGAACAAATCAGAGGCAAAGTTCGGTCAACTGAATCAGCAAACCTGTTTGCAGTAACCGGCGACAAAATACTTTTGATGTGGCGTAATACGCCCGCCAGTAAGCCATGATCCCCGAGGAAAAAGTACGGGAAGTAGCAGAACGCCTTTCAATTGTTGAGGTTGTTTCAGAGTACGTGCAGTTACGGCGTTCCGGCGGCAATTATGTTGGCCTGTGTCCATTCCACGGCGAAAAGACCCCCTCTTTCAACGTAAACCCGGCTCGTGAAATATTTCACTGTTTTGGCTGCGGCGAGGGGGGCAACGCGTTCTCTTTCGTAATGAAAATGGAAGGGCTCAACTTCCCCGAAGCGGTCAAGCTGCTGGCTCGTAAAACCGGCATTGAGATAGAGGACCGGCAGCTAACTCCGGCTGAAATAAAATCGCAGGATGAACGCCACCAGTTTCTAAAGATCAACGAACTGGCAAGCAACTATTACCAATCTATCCTTCGAAGCGGTGATGACGGAGAATGTGCTCGCCAGTATCTGATTCAACGCTCGGTTGGGAACGACATATCCGAAGCATACAGGCTCGGGTTTGCTTCAGACCGCCGCGATGGCTTGGTCAGGCACCTGAAGAACAATTCCGTTGATTTGGAGCTTGCCCTCAAACTGGGGATTATCCGCAAGGGGGAATCGGGTTGGTACGATTTGTTCAGAAATCGTTTGCTTTTTCCGATTTGCGACTCCAAGGGAGTTGTAATTGCATTTGCTGGTCGAGTGCTGGACTCATCACTCCCCAAATACATAAACTCTCCCGAATCGCCGGTCTACCATAAAAGCTCGGTTCTTTTCGGCCTGGATATGGCGATGCCAGCGGTCAGGGTCCACAATTCGATAATTATCGTAGAAGGGTATTTTGACCATCTTGCATTGTACAAGGCGGGTATTCGCAACGCGGTGGCAACCTGCGGAACAGCACTGACCACAACGCATGCCAGCCAGATCAAACGACACGCAGAACGGGTTCATCTTCTCTTTGATGGAGACAGCGCCGGGCAAAAAGCGACCATTCGTTCAATGGAGCTTTTTCTTGAGCAACACATGCCTGCATACGTCATCACTCTGCCAAAGGGCGAAGATCCTGACAGTTTCCTGAGCAGCAATCCGGCAGAACAGTTTGCTGACCTTCAAAACAAGGCGCGCCCGGCATTTGATTTTTTTATCCGCTCCTTGCTGACCGAGATTTCACCAGACAGCGTGGCCAACAAAGTAAGAATAATTGATGAAATAGTGCCGCGTTTCAAAAAGATATCCGATCCGGTAGAACGGGACCTTTATGAAAAAGAAATATGCAGGTTGCTGGGCATCACTGCGCATGCATTTCGTAAACGCCTTGGAGGAATGAACCTGACCGAAAGGGACACAAAAAGCGGTTCGATCAAGAAAACAGAAAGATTTGATAATTCACAAGAGACACTTTTGGCATTAGTGATAAACTATCCAGAAGCAAGGGATGAAGCAGCAAAAGCCGGTATAGATATCTTGTTTAACGGAGACTATCTGGAACTTGCCCGGTTGGTGATCGACACCATGGCGCAATCTGATAATTCCCAGGCATTAAACTCTCTTCCTGACAAGATTGATAACCTGGAACAGAGGACTATATTATCCAGAATTATGGTGTCGGACGCTTTTTTGGCCGATATCGATTGGCGTAACGTTTTTAATCAATGTTCTCGGAGCAGCGAAAAAAAAGCGCTCGGATCAATAAAAGACATTGCGTCACGTTTGGCTGTGATTGATGAAAGCAGCGAGGAGTACGTGCTCTTGCTGAAGCAGGCGGACAGCATGCGTAAAAGGAAATCAGAGCTTTAAGCCGCTTTGACCATTCAAAGCGACAAAACTGAGGTGAATACATGGCAAAGAAAAACATGGATGATGTTAAACAACTGATTGATATCGGCAAGGCAAAGGGATTCCTTACTTTTGACGAGGTCAACGATATACTTCCGCCAGATATTGCTACCGATCAGATAGAAGATGTGATGGGCATGTTCGGCGACATGGACATAGAAATTGTTGACTCTTCACAAAAAGTCAAAATACCCAAAATGAAAATTGAACTGGAAGAGGACGAGGAATCGGAGGGCGAATCCGAGGAAGTCGAGTTCGAACCAGGATCCATTGGACGCACCAGCGATCCTGTCAGGATGTATCTGCGCGAAATGGGCTCGGTATCACTGTTAACCAGAGAGGGTGAGGTTGAGATTGCCAAACGCATAGAAGATGGTGAACGTGATGTTGCAGGAGTCATCCTGAATACTCCGATTACCGTTAAGGAAGTGCTTTCTCTGGGAGACAGACTCCGCAAATTCCAGATCAATCCATCCGAGATCAGTAAAGAGGTCGAAGAAGAACAGCTTGAGGAGGATGAAGAAGATGTCCAGCAGATTCGCCTGCTGGAAGTCATAGACTCAATTGCCGCTCAGGACCAGCTACTGACTGAGATAACTGCTTCGATCACAGCGGCAAAGTCCGCTCCAAAAAAGAAAGAATTTGAAAAGAAATATCGTGAGGCCAAAGATCATCAGGCCGATCTGCTTAAATCGTTGCGACTTAAAGACCGTCACACCAATAAAGTTGCTGAACGTCTCAAGGAACTGTCGCTCAAGGTAGATAAACTGCAGGACGAGTTGGCAGATCTGGAACCGCTTATTCCGTCTGACAAATTGAAGGCTCTGGTTGACAGGCTTGAAAACGAAGATGAGACTGCCACAACTGAACTGAAAAAGCTGAAGCTCGACGATGAAGAAACGGCAAAGTTGGAAAAACGTTTGCGCAATGCGGCACGCAAACTTTTAAAGGTAGAACAGGAATCGGGATTCAAGGCACGCGATCTTGCAGCTGCCCTCAAGGCTATTGAAGAGGGTGAGTGCAAGGCCCGGATCGCAAAAAGCGAACTGATCGAAGCCAATCTTCGCTTGGTAGTTTCAATTGCGAAGAAATACACTAATCGTGGACTTCAGTTCCTGGATCTAATCCAGGAAGGAAATATCGGCCTGATGAAAGCTGTTGATAAATTTGAATATCAGCGCGGATACAAGTTTTCCACCTATGCCACCTGGTGGATTAGGCAGGCCATCACTCGCGCCATCGCCGATCAGGCGCGTACAATCCGCATTCCGGTCCACATGATTGAGACAATCAACAAGCTGATCCGAACCAGCCGCCAACTGGTTCAGGAGAACGGTCGCGAACCGTCACCGGAAGAGATTGCAGAGCGCATGCAACTGCCGCTCGACAAGGTGCGCAAAGTCTTGAAAATAGCCAAAGAGCCGATTTCTCTCGAAACTCCGATCGGTGAAGAAGAAGATTCACACCTCGGCGATTTCATTGAAGACAAAGGCGTTGTTTCCCCAATTGATGCGGTCATCAAAGCAAACCTTTCCGAGAGCACCGCCAGGGTATTGGCCACTTTAACACCGCGTGAGGAAAAAGTTCTACGGATGCGTTTCGGCATCGGTGAAAAAAGTGACCATACACTGGAAGAGGTTGGCCAGGACTTTGAGGTCACACGGGAGCGTATTCGCCAGATAGAAGCGAAAGCGTTGCGCAAATTGCGCCACCCCAGCCGCAGTAAAAAACTGAAAAGTTTTGTAGACTAGATACTTGAGATATTTGACCAGAAACATCATACCGGTTCTTATCAGCCTGCTTGTCATGCTGCTAGGAACCGGTTTTGTTTTTGCCGCCGAGATTGACGATGCGGCTGTTTTTGTTGATGCATTCTCCGCGTACCAGAATAAAGACTACCTGACCGCCATAGAAAAAGCTGACCAGCTTAACCAGATTTTTCCGGACTCTCCACTTCGTGATGTGACACTGCTCCTGATAGCCAGATCAAGTTTTAAGTCCGGCAATAATGAACGGGCTGCTAAAACAGCGGCTTCTTTTTATGATGAATTCCCTGAAAGCGGACTCATAACTACCATCGAAGAAGATTTGCAGTTGTTGCTTAAACGGTACAGAAATGGCGAACGGCTCCCTTCCAACAAACTGCTTCAGACTGCAGCACTTAAGGTTCGTGAAGAACGCTTGGCGCAGGAGAGAGCCGAGGCAGTAAAGCGTGAACAATTAAGATTGGCGAGTGAAAGAGCTGAGCGTGAACGTGTCGAGCGCGAGAAGATTGAGACCGAGCGTGTAGCAGCAGAAAAAGCGGCCGCATTAAAGGCTGCCAAAGAAAGCATCAAAATAGTCATCACTGTTAATGACAAAAAGATCGTTACAGTGGGTCAAACAGGAAGAATACCGTTTGAGGTTTCAAATCGCGGTAAAAATAATGAAGAATTTGTGCTGGCAACTGCGGGACCGAATGAATATGCCTCCGCAATCACAGCAGCAGACAGGATTGATACAGCTGTTAATCGTGTTAAGCTGGCCGGCGGCGAAACGTTTAAGGGCAACCTCACCTTCAAGATGCCTCCAAATAAAGTGGATGGTAACCGTACTAATCTGGTTATCAAGGTTTCATCGGCCACTTACGAAGATGTTTCCCAACAGGAAAACGCGCTTGTGATCGCCTCAGCACCCCTATTGCGGGTGGTGGCCAAGATGACCAATTCAGACAAACAGCTGCATTATCGAGTGACTATTCTTAACATCGGTTCGATACCAGCAGAAATGTTGACAGTCAGATTAAAGCTTCCGGACCAACTGGATTTTCTAAATGCCCCCGGCTTACAATTCAAGCAGGAGGCCGAAGGGATCATCGTTTTGAAGGCTGAACCAGTTGCTCCAGGCAAACTGGAAGAGTTCAGCCTGAATGTAAAAACACGAGACAACATTGCGGTCGGCAAAAAGCTTGTTGGTCATGTTGAAGTCATCAATAACCAGTTGCAGCTAAAAGAAATTTTTTCGATCGTAGCATCTACAGCGCAACTCAGTTTAAAACCGTAATGCCTGCGACAAGCTTAATCACATCATCACAAAATTGTCCCTGTGCACAATCACATCTCCGTAGTAGAACCCCAAAATAGATTCAATTTCAGAGCTATTACATCCAGCCAGCATGGTTATTTCACTACTTGAGTAATCTGATAATCCTCGGGCAAACTCGATTCCGTCCTGCCCGCAGAGTCGCACGCAAGCACCTCTTTCGAAGCGCCCTTCCACACCGGTTACGCCTGATGGCAACAGACTTTTTCCTTTTTTCAGGAGTACATTTCTTGCCCCATCATCAACTATTACTTTGCCCGAAGGTTTCAAGGAGTAAGCTATCCAGTGTTTTCTGCGGTTAAGTCCTTCACCGCTGCCAGCAGGCAGGAACAATGTACCGACCTCTTCCCCGCGCATGGCGGCAAGAACGATCCCCTCGCGCTTGCCGGATAGCATAATTGTGGGGACTCCGTTCTTGGCAGCTTTTTTGGCGGCAGCAACCTTGGTCGCCATACCGCCGGTTCCGACACTGGATCCGGAGTCGCCAGCCGCCCTTTCAACTTCGCGGGTAACACTTCTGACCAGCGGGATCAGGCGGGCCTCTGGGTTACTGTTTGGGTCGGCATCATAGAACCCCTCTATATCCGTCAAGATTAACAACAGATGTGCTTCCGCCACATTTGTTACTAATGCCGACAGATTGTCATTGTCACCAAACTTTATCTCGTCGACAACAACAGTGTCATTCTCGTTAATGACCGGAATAATGCCGAAACTGAGCAAAGCATCGATCGTGGCTCTAGCATTTAAAAAACGCTGGCGGCTCCCAAGATCTTCATGCGTCAGCAACAACTGAGCTACCTTCAGATTATGCGGAGCCAGTGCTTCTTCGTAAGCCCTCATCAGTCGGCTTTGGCCGACCGCAGCAGCGGCTTGTTTGTGAGGAATTGTCCGGGGCTTTTCAATCAGGCCGAGTTCGCTTCTACCGGCAGCTATGGCACCAGAAGATACCACAACCACCTGAATACCCTGTTTGCGCAAACCGGCAATATCGGTGGATATTCTGCCGATTACACCCATGTCAAGGGTAGCGTCTGAATCAGTCAATACCCGACTGCCGATCTTTATGACTACACGCTTGACAGATTTCAGAACATCTTTGCGCATTACCAAACCTCTTCAGCCTTGCCCCACAGACGTCGGGCAATTTCGTCCAGAAGTGCTTCTATGCCTTCTCCGGTTGCAGACGATACGGGAAAAACCATAATCCCCTGCTGTTCAAACCAGGCCTTAATTCCAGGGAATTCCTGCTGTGTTTGCGGAAGGTCGATTTTTGTTATGACAACGACCTGCTCTTTGTCAGCCAACTCGGGACTGAAAAGTGCCAGTTCGCGGCTTATCGATTCATATTCCGCAATCGGATTGCGCTCCGGCATCCAGGATATATCAACGAGATGCAGCAGAATCCCTGAACGCTCCAGATGTTTGAGAAAACGATGCCCCAATCCAGCTCCTTCATGAGCACCCTCGATGATACCAGGAATATCAGCCATCACAAATGAGCGGTAGTTCTTATAAGGGACAACCCCCAGAGATGGGGCTATCGTGGTGAAGGGATAATCGGCAATCTTCGGGCGGGCGGCCGATACTTTGCTGATTAAGGAGGATTTGCCTGCATTCGGTAAGCCCAGAAGTCCCACGTCGGCCATTAACTTCAGTTCCAGCCGGATCTTGCACTCTTCCAAATCTCCGCCTGGTTGGGCGAATTTGGGGGCCTTGTTGGTGGCTGATGCAAAACGCGCATTCCCCTGACCTCCACGTCCACCCTTGAGCAGGGTCACACGCTGTTCGTTTTGGGTCAGGTCGGCCAAAACATCGCCTGTTTCGGCATCTTTTATGACTGTGCCGACCGGAACCTTGATCACCAGATCTGCTCCCGCAGCTCCATGCCTGTTTTTGCCCATGCCGTTGCGCCCGTTCTCAGCCTTGCGGTGCGGTCTGTGACGTAACTCCAGCAAGGTGGACAGTCCGGATGAAGCGACAAAGATAACATCACCACCTTTACCTCCGTCACCACCACTGGGCCCTCCAAACTCAATAAACTTTTCGTGTCTGAAGGCTACACACCCTGCTCCGCCATGACCTGATGCGGCAAATAGGGTTACTTCATCGATAAATCTCATTCTGTCTCTTTCCCATCTAACCATAATTGTATGGTCTGTAATCTTACGTTCCAGGCATCGCTCAAGCGCTCATTTAAGAACTCTTTAAACAAGCTGTCAAACAGCTGTATTCCCTGCTCCATCAAGTACATGCGCTCATAAAAAACTGATTCGCGCTCGCTCATTTCCTCAACAGTAGCATCGCGTTCGATGCGTACTTGCGGACATTTAAATGACGCAAGTCCAAAGGTATCACCCTTCAGTGTTAATTTCCACGGATTCTCGTCTTTTTCCATATAGATAGTTGCACTAGTGATCCGTTTGCCACCCTTGAGAGCCGAGATCGCCTCCAGATAGCTGTCCTGGGACCCTGAAACCGTGACCTTCTGAATACCGCCCTCTTCTCCTCCCCCCTGAAGTTGTATACGATCATCAATCCAGGCAGAAAAGCTCTCTCCTGCGGTAAAATGTCCTGGGCGGCAAACCTTAAATTCCCCTTCACCGTTCACGCCGCGCTGCAATAACCACAACATGAAATCCCATCCCAACCACTGGTTGTCACGGATCATGGCCAGCACAGCGTCAGAACCAGCCTGATTGGCGGCCTCAAGCTTATCAAGCATTGCTCCTTCCAGCATCATTCTGGCTCTGGCAAAAGGGTGTACAATCAAAGGGCTGAAACCTTCGAATGATTTACGGAAAACATCCTCAAAACGCTCAATCACTTTGGTGCCGAGGCTGTATAGATTCAGAATATTGCTCTTCTGATCCCAAACCACGTCTACACTTGAAGGGACCGGCAGACATTTGGTTAAGAGTCGCATCTGAACCAGTTCTTTGATCTCTTCTCTTTTATTCTTGGGAGTACGTCTTAGGTTAGGGTGCTGAGCTAGAAAAGCACCTTCTTCCCGAGCGGCATGAGACTTCAGAACAGCTGCCGGAATTTTTCGTTGATCTTTACGCAGGGAAAACACGACGTAATTGTCGCGCCAGAAATCTGAAGGAGTTTCAAAATGGGCATCATCTGGACGATCCACATGAGTCCAACCTTCAGAACTTTCATCGGAGGAGTTTTCAATTGACTGAAATCCACGTCCTGCAAGTTTTTGTGAAAACCATTGAAACTGATCGTCCTTGGGAATATCCCCGGCTATCGAGAATTGCGTAACACTTACGGTATTGGCATAAACGCCCATGAATATGGTACTTCCTTTCGGTTACTTGCCTAACAGGCGTGTGTATTCTTCCAATGATATTGCTGTATGCCAGTATCCACCCCACTTGCCTATTTCCGGACCTCCCAAGAAAAGAAGAAGCAGCAAGATGGCAAACAGGATGCCTGGAACATTAAACTTAACAACGGCACGCATGGACAGCGCATCGTTAAATCGGCAGTGGCTTATACAACGCCAACAACCGATACACTCAGGAGACGCCACACTCTTTTTATGCATAACATCTATGTATGTTGGACAAACCTGGCTGCACACTCCGCATGCAACGCATCGGTCGATGTTTCTGGTCACACGCAACGGTGAAAGCATGGCAATCAACCCCAACAATGCTCCATAAGGGCAGAGATATCTACAGAAGGGATTACGAAGTACAATCGACGCAGCCAGCAAAAATAGTAGCACTCCCAGCGCCAGCGGAGATATCTGCAGAAAAAAATCCAGCATTCTGATGTCAGCTGTTTTGTGATAATCGGAGCTAATGAATGCAGTCATGGCATCCGGCGACATTGCAATAGCGATCGAGTAGACAAAGAAAGCCATCAAAAGATACTTTGTAAATCGAAGCGAGATATCCAGCCAGACTGGGAGTCGCAAGTTGCGTTTGAAGATTTTGTAACCGCATTTCCAGGCAGACTCAGACAGTGTTGCAACCGGGCAAATCCAGGAACAGAAGGAACGGCGTAACAGAAATGCAACGCCAAGAACTGTCAGAAACATCACTACTGCTGCCGGGTGAACCAAATTGACGCCGCCACCCCTGAACAGGGAGGCGGTTCCAAGAAGCCCGGATATCGGCAGAAAACCATCTACTCCATCCGGACGTGGAATGAATGTGTGGTCGGCGCCAACGCGGATATATGTGACAAACTGGTAAAAACGCAGACCTAGCCAAATTATGAAAAACAATAAACAGAATTGTGTAGCAATTCTTAATGGTTGCATGTATCGAGCGGACATGCTTTTCTCCAGAGAGGCTTCAGACTTGATACTGGTGGCAAGTACTACTCCACCTTTATGGCTACGTAATGTACACTGCCATCGGGACGCCGGAGCAGCAATCTAACAATGTCCCCCTTAGCCAACTTTGCGACGGCAGCATTGTACGCGGCAACTGTTTCCGGGCGTTCTCCATTGACTTCAATAATGATTGAACCGGGCGAGACACCGGAATCTTCTGCTGCGGAACCGGGCTTCACATCCCTCACAATCAAGCCTTTGGTCTCCTTTAAACCAAATTGATCAGCCGTTTCCTTGCTCAGTTCCTGAACAGTGATACCAACTTTATCGCTATCCTTGAATTCACCGGAGTCGGACTCACTACCTCCATCTTTCAGCTTGCCTACGATTATCGGCACATCCTGTTTTTTACCATTGCGTATAATTGTCAGTTTTACTTTTTTGTTGATAGAGGTTTCAGCAACAAAGCGAGGGAGTTCGTTCAATTCACTGATCACTTTTCCATCATATTCGAGAATTACATCACCAGCTTTTAGTCCTGCACGTTCCGCCGGTGTATCTTTTTCGACGCTTGCGATGAGAACACCCTTTTCAGATTCAAGACCGAAGGACTTGGCAAGGTCGGCTGTCAACGGCTGAAATCTGATTCCCAGATATCCTCTGGTCACTTTACCAGATTCACGCAACTGACTGACAACATTCTTTGCAATACTAACAGGAATGGCAAATCCGATCCCCCCACCACCACCCGCAATTATGGCGGTATTGATGCCAACAACTTTCCCCTGCACACTAAAGAGAGGCCCACCTGAATTGCCTGGATTGATTGAAGCATCTGTCTGAATATAGTCGTCATACGGACCGCTGCCGATTACTCGTCCTTTGGCACTCACAATTCCGGCTGTTACAGTGTGTGAGAGACCAAATGGGTTGCCGATGGCCATCACCCACTCACCCACCTCAAGGGCATCGCTATCACCCAGTTCTGCAAACGGTAGCTTACCCTTGTCGCTGATTTTGATTAAGGCCAAATCGACTTTCTCATCCAATCCTTTAATTTCACCCTTAAGCTCTCGACCATCGGAGAGCTTAACCATGACCTCATCGGCACCGTTGACAACGTGATTATTAGTCAGAATGTAACCATCATCACTAATTATGAAACCGGTGCCCAGGCTTTGCTCGCGGTGGGGTCGCTGTTGCGGCATTTCATCCAGGAAACGATTAAAAAAGTCATCAAGAAAATTATTTCCAAATGGGTTTTGCTGTGGGATCCGCTTTGAACGCTGCTTTGGTTTAATATTTTTAGCAGTACGAATATTTACTACAGTGGGATTAAGTTTCTTGGCCAACTCAACAAAATCTGGCGCTAATGGTTTCGCGACAGAAATAGCCGGCAATACCAACATGCAGACTAGCCCCACAATCAAAAACCTGGCTGAAGAAATGATTGGATTGAACATAACCTGACCTCCCGATTTATTTGTGTTATGGAACAGATTGGGGCGGAATCGTTAGAGTCACGATACCGCCCCAGATCGTTTCTGCCATGTAGGATAATAAATCAGGCCGTAAAAATCAACCCCTGCTAACCTTCTTTTAATATATACCCCTGACCGCGTACAGTGTGTATGAGTTTGGTCGGAAACTTGCCATCGACTTTTTTACGCAGGTAATTGATATATACGTCGATAATATTTGTAAATGTTTCAAACGGATACTCCCAGACATTATCGGCAATATTTGCACGACTAAGTACTGTGTTGGCATTTCGCACCATGAATGCCAGCAGAGTATATTCCTTGGCAGTCAGAACTATCTCGGTTTGTCCTCTCCAGACCTTGTGGTTTACAGGATCCATCCTCAAATCTGCAAAACGGATTTCAGCTCCGCGATCCTGCTCTCCCCGCCTGATCAAAGCTCTAACCCTTGCCTGAAGTTCAGCAAAAGCAAAAGGCTTGGTCAGATAGTCATCCGAACCGGCATCCAGGCCTGACACGATATCCTCAGTAGTATCCTTGGCAGTGAGCATAAGAACTGGTACTTGATTTCCACCTTCGCGCAACTCCCGCGCAACTGTGACACCGTCTTTTTTGGGCAGCATGTTATCAAGAATAATAAGGTTAAAGTCCCCAGTTACGGCCTTCTTCAGGCCATCAGCACCATCATGACTAACTGTTACTTGGTAACCATCATCTTCAAGTCCGCGCTTGATAAAACTTGCAACTTTTTTCTCGTCTTCAACAATTAGAATTTTCATGCCTAAACTCCTTTTTATGTTTAGTTCCTACACTATGTATAGGGCTCACTGGTTGCCCTTGAAATCCATACGCCGCATAATCTCGGATGCTGCTTCCTCTACTGATTTATTTGTTATGTTCATTACAAACCACTCGGGGTGTTTTCTGTAAAGTTGCCTGCAAGCAGCTAGTTCTTCTTCTACCTGCTGATGATCATTATAACTCCCACGTGGACTTTGACGCATATTGATCAAACGTGAGGTTCTAATCTCGACAAGCCTTTTGGGATCTATCAATAACCCAACGATTTTGTTCTGATCAACTTCAAACAACTCCTCTGGAGGCGCGATACCAAACACCAGAGGTACATTCGCAACTTTATAACCTTTGTGTGCAAGATACATTGATAATGGCGTTTTTGAAGATCTTGACACCCCAACCAGGATTAGATCCGCCTTATGCAAATATCGTGTTTCCTGACCATCATCATGTTTAACTGTAAAATTGACCGCCTCTACACGCCGATAGTAGTCGGTATCAATCCTGTGAAGCAGACCAGGTTTCTCTCGGGATGGAGCGCCCAGATATCGCGATAGGTTGTAAATCAAAGGGCTGAGCAGATCGACAGTTATCATGCCACTTTCTTCCGCAATTCGCTCTACCGCCTCAGACAAGTGCGGATCAACCAACGTGTAAACTACCAACCCTGGTTGATGTACAACAATAGACATGGCCTGACTCACATCTGACTGAGAGCGTATCTGGAATAGCCTCTGAACACGAACGTCTTCTTCGTAAAACTGAGAAAGTGCAGCTCTTATTACCCGTTCCGCTGTTTCACCGGTAGAATCTGAAAGGACATATATGGTCTTCATGACACCGGCATCCCACCCACGTCGTTAATTAGTTGCATACCAATAATTCTAATGAAAATGTACGTTGTAGTACATTATTTGTCAAGAGATTTTTGTGTTTTTTAATGCAACAACCACACAAATTTGTTGACCAAACTTTAATCATGTCTATACTGTATACAAATTAAATTTCAGGGGGATATATGGGTAAGGAATACACGTTGCATGATGCTATCAGCTTAGCAATCAAAGCAGAAAAAGACAGTATGGATTTTTATCGCAGAGCGGCTTCTGTCGCAAAGAATGAAAGGGCCAAGAAAGTTTTTGAATTACTGGCAAACGAAGAAGTTGGGCATCTAAAAGCTTTTTTCGACCACTACAAAGGTGGAGATTTTGGAGATTTAAATACTTATATGAATTCGCCAGTAGACAAAAAGAACCCTACTTATATGAAGCTCGAAAAAGCGATTAGTGAAGACATGGTGGAGCAAAAAGCGCTCGAACTAGCTTTAATCGAGGAAAAAGACTGCATTGGTCAATATACCCAGCTTGCAGAAGGGGTGGTAGATCCAAATGTAAGAGCCGTCTTCAAAAGAGTGGTAAAAGAGACGGAAGGGCATTATGCGTTAATAGAATCTGAATACGCACACATTATGGGAATGGTTCATGAATCAGATCAGGACACTTATGTAAGGGAATAGCGTTATTTTTACACCTTGAGTTTTTTTGATTTATTTCAATCAAACGTAAAAGCCCCATCACA
>WKKS01000011.1 GCA_009684515.1 Geobacter sp. | reverse complement strand
TCAGGAATTTTTCCATCCGCTCCGGTGATTTGGCAAGACCTTTGGCGACTTTTTCATTCCAGTTCTGCTTGCTTTCATTGATTGTCATGCAAACCTCCATAGATTCATTATTGTAAAATATTGGTTGATTGTCAGCGCACTGGCTGTTTGTTAAATTTTTTTTGATTAGTTAAAAAGCCGGACTAACCACCCCAAACAAGGTTAAAGCCATTCAATCGCATGCCAGCCCCAATTAATACAGTCGCAACATACTGTTTTAATTTATTTATATGCCAAATATGCGCTTGCATACGCTTGTTAATGGGATATTATTCAGCGCATGTAGTTCGCTTGTATTAACTGTCCTTCAGGCAGATCAAAAGGAGATCAATTTATGCAATGTCCTTCATGCAAGAATCATGAGTTGATTGACACCGGCCTTCATGCGGATGGCTTTAAAGAAGATCTGATCGAGTGCCGTGTTTGCGGAACCACTTGGTCGGTTAATCATGGCGTTATGGAGGTTGTCAAAGATACTCAGGGTAAATCATTTCTGGCCGCTCAAACCGAGTGCGTAGAAGGGGATGATTACAACCAGTCAGGTTTTTAGCTCATGCAAAACATGTCACCCCGCCTGTTCTGGCGGGGTGACATGTTTTACAAATGCTTGATCACACAGATTTTGTTATTAAATCTTGTATTCCTAAAGCACACCCTTCAAATATTTGGCAGTTTTTTCACGCCTTTCCTTTTCTATAACATTAGGATCAACTTCGACGAATTTTTCGTCCGGGGTGATCTTAAAGAGCTGCTGCCCTTTCTGTACAATACTGCCGTCGCCGGACTGAATGACAATTTTGTCGATTGTACCGGAGAACGTGGCCCTGACCGTGTTAAACATCTTCATAACCTCGATAATATAAAGAGCCTGACCCTTCTCAAAATGCATTCCCTCACTCACAAAAGTCGGCAGACCCGGCGCTTCCTGGCCATAATACATGCCGCCGCAGACCGCTACTATTTCATCAGCCTTGGTTGATGGAGGGGGGACCAGAATCTTCTTCATGCGTGCCTGCAGTTCAGGGTCGTGCAACAGAGCGGGGATGGTAACTTCGAGGTTGTCTTCAACCTTAAAATCCCAGAATTTGACATTTCCGGCAACCTGAAACAACAGCCCCAACAGCTCCAGTCCGGCTTCGAACCCGACATGGGCGGACCGGATCTGTTCCCACTCTTCAACACCAAAACCACCCTGAGGCTTGTCTTTGGCCAGCAATGCTGTCAGTTTGTCGAACTGACGCAGATCAAACTTGAAACGTTCCGAAAGAGTTGAATAGAACCGCAGCCCTTTCTGAAGCAGTTCGTTGTCGTGCTGCCAAATAACCTCGGCGGCAGGTGCTGCGGGATCATAAGACATGTTCAGATATTCATAGGTATCTGCCAGTATCACGAACGGGTTTCCGTGCCACACGACCTTTCCGTTTTCAATGCTGAATGTATTTCTGTTTATCGAAAGCCAGCCTGAAAGAAGGTGCGGATCCTCCAGCAGCTTACCCATCGGCCTGGTTATCAAGGTGCCCTTGCGATCCAGGATGGCAGACATTTCCTTGCCAGCTTTCGGATCATCCGGGAACTGTTCGGCCATTTTCTTTGCATAGGCTTTCTTCATCTGCAAGAAAGCATATACCGTATCCAGCTTGCTGGATTCTTCCTTAAGCTGACCTATCAATGTCAGATACGGAACTACAAAGCGAGTGGTTGGCTTGGCCATGACATTCTGCCCCAGGAACCAGTTCACCAGACCATAATGAAACTCCAGGTTGGTAGCCAGATCAGAACCGCGCAGCGTGGTTTTGCCAAGCACTTTGGAAAGGTGCTCATAACTGGCAAGACGGTCTTCTCCCTTGGTCAGCAGCAGAGCAATGTTAGAGTCGTATGCACCGGCAACCTTGTAACGCATGAACATGCCCGTATCCGGATTTACCAGACAGATGCCCTGGTCATCACGTATTTCACCTTCTATCGGTCGCGACCAATAACGGATCATGCCACCCGCATGCGGGGAGAGGGAACAATCTGTCGCATTAAGGCGAGCCTCGGCGGCAGCGGCGAAACGTGGAATCCGCTCCGGCTTGGGGAGCCGTTTCTTGTGGCGGGCCAACAACGCCATCGCCTCTACCAGCGACTCAACCACAAAAAAGTCTTTTTTGTTCTTTGGATTGGTGAATTTAAGGCTGTAGCAAAGTTCGGATACGCGGTGTTCTACCTGAATACGGGTGTTGACTTCCATAAAGAAATACCGGTCACGGTCAACGATACACTCGAAAGTGGATGCTGAGTCTAGTCCTACCGCAACACCAAACTTGGTTGAATCGTCTTCCATGCGGCAGAGAACATTCAAGTCGCTCTCAAGCGCCTTCACCTCGGCCTTGCGACCGGCTTTTTTTGCCTTTTCGATAGCCAGTTTCAGGCTTTCCTGAGTAACTGATATTTCAAGCAGTTTCTGCTCATGCATCTGAAGCGAACAATCACGCCCACCCAGTGATACACACCACTCACCGTTACCCAGCAGCTGTATCTCGTTATGACGGGTTTGTTCAATATTAAGTTCTACCAGTACGTTTTTGTTGTCACCAACTCCGTTTGCCTTGACTTCGTTCAAAATTTCGCGCACCAGCGTCGGTGTTTCGGCCGCCGCTTCCTTAATCTGCTTGGCAGTAGCGTTTTTGACAGTCATCAGAGAAGCGCCCAGAATACGCTGCCCTTTGCCGCCACCACCGCCGATTGCTTTGATTCGGATACGGCTGGCAGGATACTCCTTGAACATATTTTCGACTTCGACCTGCACCTGGGCACACAACTCTTCAATGGAATAAAGGTCAAGACCCTTTTCGTACGAGGCATAGAGAATTTCATCGGCCAGCTCTTCCAGAGGCAACTTGGTATTTTTCAGAATTTTGGGATCAATATCCAATCCCTCAGCCTTGGCCAGAGCCAATAATTTTTCACGAGTCGAATGCTTCTTCAGCAGGGTACGCGCAGTGACGTTGTTGATGCCCGGAGTAACACTGACACCAACCGACAGGGCCGTACGCTTGGCCTCATCCTTCTTGCCTGCATCGGCCTGGGTGCGGGAGTTGGGGCCAATAAAAGAAAGACCGGCTTTCTCTACCGCGGCAACGAACTCTTCATCTTCCGCCATGAAACCGTAACCGGAAAAGATTGAATCGTAACCATTATCCTTGGCAGTCTGGATAATTTGATTGATCCGCTCGACACGCTCTTCCTTGCTGGCACCGGTATAATCGGGCACGCGATGCACCCGGGTAGAATCGGTCAATTGACGCAACTCGGGAGCCAAGGCATTAGGATAGATGATCGAATCTTTTTCGGACAAAAGAATGCCGTAATGAGTCATCCCCATTTCCTCAAAGACATCCATAGCTTCCTTGCGTATCGGCCCTCGACAGACAATCAACGGCTTAAGGTCCTCACAGGCAAATGAACGCACCCACTCGGAATCGGATTTCCCAAGTCGGCGGTCACGGTGAATCAGCGGATTGTTCATGTAAAGATCGTTCATTGGTTTCTATCTCCAATATGTCAAATTATGAATAAGATTATTTGTGGCGACGGGGACCGGAAAGCGCAATCTCAAACCAAACGCGCCTGATAACTGTGCTGCCCCGTTTTCCTGATCCGATTCTGTTTTTAATGGAACTCTCTCTGTGGTCCCATCATCGGACCCGGCTTGTAGTGCCGCATCAGGAATGCAATGTTTTCACCCAACACCTTGCGCAGGTCGGTCGGCATGACTATTGATGAGATTGATCCGAGCGCCAGACCCTCTCTGGGGTTCATAAGTTCTTTTTCGTAACGCTGGTTAAGGGAAACTTCCTGTCCCTTCAGCCAATCAGCGGCCTCTCTCTCGGCGTCTTTCTTGGCTGATCCGCCATCCATGCCCGCCTTTATGCGCTCTTCCGCACCCTTTTTGACCATATCGGCCGCAGTGGCGCGCGCTTTGCGCAGTTCATCCTTGTAGACGAACTCTTTGCCGGCAGGCCCCATTACCGCCAGACGGGTAGTAGGCAACGCCAGAACCAGATCGGCCCCGGTGGGATAGTTGTTGTAGGAGGCATAGGCGCCGCCGAAGGCGTTGCGCAGTATCAGCAGGATGCGGGGTGTGCGCACATCGACAATGGAATCAAGCATCGAACGTCCAGCCTGCACGATACCGCGGGCCTCCTGTTCACGGCCAGGCAGGAAGCCGGTGGTGTCTTCCATGAAAATCAATGGAATATTGTAGATATTGCAGAAACGCACGAAACGGGCGATCTTCACGGCCGAGTCGCAATCGATCTGACCGGATGATACTGCCGAATTGTTGGCGACAAAACCGACCACCTGGCCGCCGAGACGACCGAAAGCAGTGATAACCTCTCTGGCACGTTCAGGTTGAAGCTCAAAATAGTCGCCATGGTCACAGATTTGCTGAATAACTATCGACACATCGAATGGAGTATTGAAGCCGGTCGGCGAATTGAAAGCCTTTTTCAGCAGAGTATTGATTTCCCAGGTTTTGCGATCAAGCGGGTCGCTGGTTTCCTGAAAAGGAGCAGAGACGCTGTTGTTGTCCGGGATATAAGAGAGCAGGCGAGTGGCGGTGCGCAGCGCAGCAACTTCGTCGGTTACGGTCAGGTCAGCAACTCCGGAGCGTCCGTGAACCTTGGGGCCACCAAGCTCTTCCGGTGTAATGTCTTCACCCAGAACCGACTTGACGACACCGGGACCGGTCAATCCAAAAAACGTGTCGTTTGGCTGAATGACAAAACTACCCTGGCGCGGAAGATAACTACCTCCGCCGGCGTTAAAACCGAACATGCACATGATTGAAGGAACGACACCGCTGAGACGGCGAAGTGCAGTAAATGCCTCCGCATATCCATCAAGGCCGCCGACACCGGCCGGGACAAACGCCCCGGCGCTGTCATTCATGCCGATGACCGGAATGCCCTTGTCAGCAGCCATGTTGAACAGCTTGGCAAGCTTGCTGCCGTTGGTCGCATCAATCGATCCGGCCCGAACGGTGAAATCATGTCCATAAACGGCTACGTCACGACCGCCGATATTCAAGACGGCTGTAACCAGAGATGCGCCGTCCAGGTTTTTACCCCAGTTTTGAAAAAGCACATTAGGTTCTTTATTGGACAAAACGCGCAGACGCTCCCAGACAGTCATACGTTTTTTGAAGTGCTGCTTCTCGATCTGATCGATCTTGACCGACTTGATCGGCCTCTGGATCAGCTCGTATCCTTCCTTCATGGCATCTTCATAGCCACCGGCAGTTTTTGAAATTTCACCGGGAATATTGAATTCAACCGTTTCTGGTGGATCGAACGGGTTCTTCAAAACTGGTTTGATTGCTGTTTTTGACATCGTTACCATCCTTTGGTTGTTAGTTTTCTACAGCTGATACTACCGCAACGTAATCAAAAGCAGATAAAGGCCTTTCAAGCACCGCATATCAGCTTATTAACGGGTGACAACCGCCAACACCTTTACTTCAGAGCCATCCTTGGAAAGCAGTCTGTGCTTGAGTGATGAATCGAAATAGACACAATCACCTTCATCAAGCACAATTCTTTTCTCATCCAGAATCAGCTCTGCAGTACCATGCATGATGAACAGGAATTCCTCGCCATCATGACTGTAAGTGTTTTCCTCAAGCGCCTTTTCAGTCACTGAGAGAAGAAACGGCTCCATTTTTTTGTTCTGCTTGTGAAAAGAGAGGGATTCGTAGGAATAGCCTTGGCTGGTGCCGGCTTTGGAAATAACGCGGGGGATCGCTTTGCGCTCGTGAGCGCGCACGACTTCGTAGCGGCACTCTTCTTCATCTTCGGTGAAAAATAGCCCTATTTTTACGTCAAAGAATTTGGCAATTCGGGAAAGGGTGGCGATTGGAGGCGAAACGTTGTTGTTCTCGATCTGTGAAATGAGCGCTGGCGAAAAACCAGTCTCCCTCGCAACTGCCTGGAGAGTCAGTTTTTTTGCAAGACGGAGCTTTTTTATCTTTGCTCCGATATTGAATTCGCTCATCCAACCCCCTGATCACAAAAATAAAACTCAGTTTTCGTGCGGGGTTTGTATACAATTTGACTTATAATGTCAATAAAAAATATTTATCACAAACAAAGAATTACAGTGTAGTTAAAATATTTAAGGCAAACTAAAATAGATCACTGTTTCAACAAACGGGCCAGCAATTGCAGCGTATGAAGCACTTCCACATCCGATCCATGTTGCTTAAGACCATCAGATAGCTGCATCATGCATCCAGGACAACCGGTGGCAACCGCCTCTGCTTGCGTGTCAATGATTGAGCGGCTTTTGAAGTCGTTAATCGCCATCGACGAATCATAATGATAAACATTAAAAGTGCCGCCCAGACCGCAGCATTTGTCGGCCCCTTCCATTTCGATCAACTCCACGCCGGGAGTCGCTTTCAACAGTTCGCGCGGCTGCTTGGCAATTCCCCGGGTGCGAAGGTGGCAAGGGTCATGGTAAGTGATGCGAATCGGGTCACCCGCTCCGGTAGCAACCGGGTCGAGTCCCAACTGATACAAAAGCTGTGAAGCGTCTACTGTTTTTTTGGCCAGTGCATCAAGGCGTTCGCGAAGTTCCGGATTACGCTTGCCTACCACCAGCGGATAGAAACGATGCAAAGCCCCGCTGCAGGTGGCGCACGCGCTCATGACAAAATCCGCTTCGTAACGCTCCATCTCGGACAGATTTTTCTCTGCCAGGTCACGCACCGTATTAATGTCGCCGCCTGACATCCCCGGCAAGCCACAGCACTGCTGCCCCTTAGGAATAATGACGGTACAGCCCAGGTGGCGAAAGAGAGCAAGCGCTGCCTCCCCGATTTCGGTATATACAAAATTGGTCATGCAACCGACAAAGAAGACTATGCGAGGTTTGCCAGGCTCTCCCGCGATGACTTCCGGATGCCGGTCGATGAATGGCTTTTTTGCTATTTCCGGTATAAAGCGCTGGCTACCCACAAAAGGAAGAGGAAAGCGAAGCCTCAGGCCGGAAGTTTCAGGAACTTTTTTAAAAAACAGCGACCCCAGGACAGCAGCCATCTTGGCACCCATCTTCATCCTGGAGCGGTTATTGATAACCTGACCGACCGCTTTATGAAAAGTGGTCAGACCGCGTTTCCGGGCCAAGGCTTCACGTGCGGCGACAACAATCTCGTCGGTCGGAACATCATTGGGGCACTTATCAACACAGCTTCCACACAAGAGGCATTTGGACATAGCCAGATATGTCTGGTCATCCAATTCTATGTCGTCTTGCAGTATATGCTGTGCCAGCGCCACTTTGCCACGGGCTACGGCCGGTTCCCGCTGGAATGTGGCGAATGCCGGACAGTTGGTCCGACACGCGCCGCACTTTACGCATTTTTTAAGCTGATCTTCAACCCGCTTGAGGGGATCCAGATTTTTGTCATCCATTTTAAAATCCTTCTTGATGCATAGAACAAATACAGAAGCAATACTGCCTTCCATACTAAACAAACCGGCCCAGCTTTTACAAGCTGTTTAATCGGCAAACCGGATTGAGTGTCTCTGTCGGCTATCTACAATTTATTTCCAAAACATGCTTCCAATCTTCCAGTGCGAGCAGTGCCCGCTCCGCCAGTTTCTGGCGTCTTTCCTTCTTTTTAACCCGTCCCGGCAGTTCCGGAAAAAGTCCGTAGTTGACATTCATGGGTTGAAAATGACGGGCATCGGCATTGGTAATGTGCGCCATCAAAGCGCCCATAGCCGTCTCAGGCGGAGGGATAACAGCCTCGGCACCCCGTGCAAGCGCGGCTGTAGTCACTCCGGCCAGAAATCCACTGGCGGCCGATTCCACGTAACCTTCGACACCGGTGATCTGACCGGCAAAAATGATGCGGGGGTCGTTTTTCATCTGCTGGCTAGACTGTAGCAAAGTGGGCGAATTGATAAATGTATTGCGATGCATCGAACCAAGCCTTACAAACTCCACATTCTCAAGGCCCGGAATCATCCGGAAAATACGGCGCTGCTCCCCGTAGGTCAGCTTGGTCTGGAAACCGACCAGATTGTACATCGTCTTCTCACGGTTTTCAGCCCGCAGCTGGATAACCGCATGCGGCTCGACCCCGCTGCGCGGATCGACCAGTCCAACCGGTTTCATCGGTCCGAAACGGAGCGTTTCGACTCCGCGACCGGCCGAAACTTCCACCGGCATACAACCTTCGAAATGGACCACCTTCTCGAAATCCTTAGAAGGCACTTTTTCGCCGCGAACCAGTTCATCCACAAAACGCAGATATTCATCTTCATTCAGCGGACAGTTGAGATAATCGTCCCCGTCACCTTTACCGTAGCGGGAAGCGGCAAAAACCTTGTTCATATCCAGCGAATCAGCAGTAACAATCGGGGCAATGGCGTCATAGAAGTATAACCGGTCGCCAGTCATACCCCCAAGTGAGCCGGCTAAAGCATCGCTGGTAAGCGGGCCGGAAGCGATAATTACATATCCTTCAGTCGGGATATCGGTTATCTCGCCATGCTCAAGCTGGATCAGGGGATGGCTATTGATTTTTCCGGTGACGTAGTCGGAAAACAGTTGGCGATCAACGGCCAGCGCTCCGCCCGCCGGAACACGAGTGGCTTCGGCAGCCTCCATCAGCAGTGATCCGCAACGGCGCAGCTCTTCTTTAAGCAGGCCGACCGCATTGTCAAGTGAATCGCCCCGCAAGGAGTTGGAACAGACCAGCTCTGCCAGACCGGGCAGATGGTGGGCCGGGGAAAACTTCTCCGGCTTCATTTCATGAAGCGTAACTGCAACGCCGCGCCGGGCAGCCTGCCAGGCCGCTTCGCAGCCTGCCAACCCGCCGCCGATGATGGTAATATTTGAATTCATGGGAACCTTGTGATTGTTAGACTTTTATTCGGACAGCCCCCCTGGAAAGGGGGGGCTGAAGAGGGATTGGCTTACCGGGGTTATTCGCTGGTGTAATCGCAACCTTCTTTGGGACACTTCAGGAATTCGCCTTTACGCTTGTAGACTTTTTTTACGAGCAGCGGAAAACCGCATTTCGGGCAGGGGCTTTCAACCGGCAGATCCCAAAGCGCGAACTTGCATTGCGGATAGCGGTTGCAGGAGTAAAACATTTTGCCGTAACGCGATTTTTTCTCGGTCAGTTCGCCTTCCTTGCACTCCGGACAGACTACCCCGGTACTCTTGGGCTTGACCAGGGGCTGAATGTTTTTGCAGGCAGGATAACCGGAACAGGCCAGGTACTTGCCAAAACGGCCATCCTTGATCAGCATCAGCTGGCCGCATTTTTCGCATTTTTCCTCGGAAAGGACCGGTTCGGCAACTTCTGCGCCACCCTCCTGATCAACATTGCGGGTATACTTGCAACCTTCCTGGAAACCGGAGCAGGCTATGAACTTGCCGCGCTTGCCGAGCTTAACCACCAGATGCTTACCGCACTCCGGACAAGCCTCCTCGGTAGCTTCGGTCGTCAGATCAGACTTGTTGACCTCACCCTCTTTTTGTTTCAGCAGTGCAATGAACGGCTCCCAGAATTCCTTCAGCAGCGGTTTCCACTCCTTTTCACCGCGCGACACCTGATCCAACTCCTCTTCCAGTCCGGCCGTGAAGTTATAATCAACGTACTTCTGAAAATGGGCCGTCAGCAGATCGCTGACCACCATGCCGACATCTTCCGGAAAGAAGCGTTTCTTGTCCAGCCGGGCATACTTGCGTTCAACCAGGGTATTCATGATCGAAGCATAGGTTGAAGGGCGTCCAATGCCGTACTCTTCGAGGGTTTTCACCAGAGTCGCTTCTGTATAGCGTGGCGGCGGCTGGGTAAAGTGCTGCTCAGGCAGGACCTCGTGCAGTTTCAGGGCAGCCCCTTCACTCATTGCGGGAAGCAGGCCTTCTTTTTCTTCGTCCTGATCGTCCAGACCTTCGATATACAGCTTCATAAAGCCCGGAAAGCGGATAACCGTTCCCGCCGCCCTGAGCTTTGCAACCTTGGCACCGGCAAACGGGCCTTCAGACGGTGAAGCGGCCAGGTCGGCGGCGATATCAACCGAGGTCTGATCCAGCAGTGCTTCAGACATCTGGCAGGCCACGGTCCTTTTCCAGATCAGCTCATATAGTTTAAAGAGGTCCGGCGTCAAATACTTCTTCAGCTCCGCCGGAGTTTTGGCAATATACGTCGGCCGGACCGCCTCATGCGCCTCCTGGGCGTTTTTGGTCTTGGTTTTGAAAAGACGTGGTTTGGCCAGGGCATATTCCTTGCCATAGGCGACCGAGATAACATCATGAGCTTCTTTCAGTGCCTGTGATGAAAGGTTGACGCTGTCGGTACGCATATAGGTAATCAGACCGACCGTGCCTTCCTGACCGATGTCAATCCCCTCGTAGAGCTTTTGTGCGGTGGACATCGTTTTTTTGGCGGAAAAACCAAGCTTGCGGGAAGCTTCCTGCTGGAGAGTCGAGGTTGTAAATGGAGGAGAAGGATTACGCTTCTTTTCGGTTTTTGTAACCTTGTCAACCCGATAGCTGCCGGATTGGAGAGCTGCTTTCAGAGCAGTGGCAACTTCCTCGCCCGGAATATCAAACTTGCCAAGCTTTTTGCCTCCCACATCCACCAGACCGGCCTTGAACTCCTGCCCAGGAGCAATTCCCAAACGCGCGGCAATTGTCCAGTATTCCTGTTCAATAAATGCCTGGATCTCTTTCTCGCGCTCGCAAACCAGACGTAGCGCCACCGACTGAACCCGGCCGGCGGAAAGACCGTAACGGATTTTTTTCCACAGAAAGGGAGACAGGTTAAAACCAACCAGGTAATCGAGAATTGAGCGGGCCTGCTGGGCATCCACCAGTTCAACCGCAATCGAACGGGGATTCTGGACAGCATGAATAATTGCATCCTTGGTTATCTCGTGAAAAACAACCCGCTGAATGTTTATCCCTGGATTCTTTTTGTCCAGCCCCAATGCAGCCAGCAGATGCCAGGAAATTGCCTCCCCTTCACGGTCGGGGTCAGTTGCCAGCAGCAGGTTATCGGCACCTTTGAGAGCTTTTTTGATCGCATCCAGATGCTTCTTGCTTTCCGGCAGAACGTGATATTTCGGTTCGAAGCCCTTTTCTATATCGACCGACCCCTGTTTGCTCGGCAGGGCGCGGACATGACCGAATGAAGCCAGAACCGTGTAATCCGGCCCCAGAAATTTTTCTATGGTTTTCCCCTTGGCGGGGGATTCAACTATGACGAGGTTCTGCGGCATGAGAAAATAGTCCTTACGATAGGTTTATCCGGCGACAGCATAGTGCGTGCCGGGAAGCGGTACGACCGCTCCCTTGAGTTCAAGGTGCAGTAACATAGAGGAAACCTCCCCAGCTGTCAATTCAGTTTGGGAGATGATATCGTCGATATGAAGCGGTGAACGGATCAGCAGTTCGTAAATGGCGGCCTCTTTCGGTAAAAGCGCAAAACTGCGCGGTGTTGACTGAAACAGCGGAGCATCCGACGTCAGGCGCTCGCGTCCCGGAAGCTCTTCCAGAATATCTTCCACACAATCCACCAGCTTGGCCCCCTGCTTGATCAAACGGTTGCAGCCGCGGCTGGTGGCAAATGAAATATTGCCAGGCACTGCAAACACGTCACGGCCATGCTCAAGAGCATATTGAGCCGTAATCAGCGAGCCGCTGTTTTCGGCCGCTTCAATCACCAGCACTCCACAGGAAAGCCCGCTGATAATCCGATTGCGGCGCGGGAAGTTCTCCGCCAGCGGCATCGTCCCGAGCGGATACTCGGAGATCAGGCAACCTTTTTGGGCCATTTCCTCGAAGAGGCTCCTGTTTTCGGGAGGATAAATCTTATCAATTCCACACCCCAGAACCCCGATGGTTCGGCCTCCTGCCTGCAGCGCTCCTTTATGGGCTGCCGTATCAACCCCCCGGGCCAGGCCCGACACAACGCAGACGCCATGGGATGCAAGCTCTCCGGACAATTTTCCGGTAGTCATAATACCGTATGAAGTCGCGCGGCGCGAACCGACTACCGCAATCGAAACATCTCCGGGAAACAGCGACCCCTTGACATAGATGAACGGTGGTGGATCGGGAATTTGAAACAGTACTTTGGGGTAGTCGTCCGAAGTGAACCTGACCAGCCTGGCCCCACTGTTTTCAAGTCGCCGGCATTCTTCCTCGGCAAAGCGCCGCCAGGCACCGGCACTGATTTCATCAATGATCGAAGCTGTTATTCCCCTGACGCCGGACAGTGACGGACGTGATGCCGACAAGGCCGCTTCGGGAGTTTCAAATCGCTCCAGAAGACGCCGAAAAAGGACATTTCCGATACCTGGAACCGCTTTGAGACCTATCCAGTAAAATTCTTCCATAACTGTTACCTGCAAACGAAAAAAGGACCGGCCAATGGCCGGTCCAGAATTTTAACACCTTTTATTTTGTGAGACTTACGAGTCGATCACCCTTATATATGGCATCAATACTCTTTACGACCAGTGCGGTCGCTACTTTCTTGCCTGTTTCCAGAATAACCAGCGCACCCAGCAATTCCTGAGGCAGCTTGTCGATACGGCCTTCAGCATAACGCTGGTCAAGCATCACATCCCGAACGATATAAAGCATGTTGCCAACTTCAGCTCCCTGAGCAGCACCCAGGTCAATGTAAACTATATCTCCGGCGGCTATGACACTGATTCCACTGTAACTGTCAAGAATATATCCTTTCAGCTCTCTGGTCGCCATTTTCAGATTGATCTCGCGACGGAGGTTGCCTTTGTAAGGCAGCAGGTACGAGCCAGGGCTTATCTCCTTGGAAACGCTTGAAATAACGGCTCGCGACGACTTTCGTTCGACATCGGTCAGTTGGAGAGTGCCGAGCGGTATGATTTTTGTCCCCATTACTTCGTTGGTGACAGGGTGGGTAACGGTGCTGTCCTTGCGAAAAACTGAATACTTTTCGCCGCCGTTGGCGCCATGTTCCGTACCGATGTCAGTATAAACGATGTCATCTTCGCCGGCCATGATCCGGTCATTGTGAATCCCGATCACAATTCCTGCCGGCTTGACATCCTTTTCCAGCAGAAAACCTTCATTGCCAATAATCGTGAAACTCTTTTCGGCAGCAACGTCCTGCATCTCCTCAGCTTCAGTTGCGGGAACCGCTTTCAGCTGCGTAGCGGGAGCCTTATCCGCTGGTACAAATTCCAACCGGTCAGGGAACACTCTCACCTTCTGACCGGGATAAATGAAATGCGGATTGGTGACCTGGCTGTTCCTTGCCCACATGTTTGGCCAATAGTAGGGATCTTTTATGAACCGCTCCGAAAGCCCCCAGAGGGTATCGCCCTGCTTGATGACGTAGACCGTAGGTTCCTGCTGTTCTGCCGCCAGCGCAAGACAGGGGAGTGGCAAGAGTATCAGCAGAAGAATCAATAATCTCATTTTCATATCGAACACCTCGCGTATTTCATTCGGTAGAAGAGTTGAAACAGGTACAGCAGGCACCGCTCATGTTTTCAATTGGCGGTCAGACGTTCCCGCGCCTTTATTGCAGCGGGACTGCTCGGATACGACTTAATCAGACTTTCAAAAATGGCCAGCGACTTTTCCTTCTCTTTCATTGCCGCCAGCGTGTAGCCAAGCTTCAGGAGAGCATCCGGCGCTTTGGGGCTATTGGGGTAGTTGCCGGCAACCTTGAAAAAAGCTTCTTTGGCCTTGGGCAGGTCCGACAAGGTATAGTGACATTCGCCAATCCAGTACAAAGCGTTGGCTGCATACTCACTTTGCGGATTGGTTTTGAGAAACGATTCGAACCCTCTGATGGCATCCGCAAAATTGTTGGCGCTGTACAATCCGAATGCCTTGAGATATTCGGCAGGCGGCCCGGAATCCTTCCCGCCTCTGGATGGCGACGTCGGGTTGACGACTTCAATCTTGGGAGAAGCGGCTTGCTGGGCCTGAAGGGCGGTTCTGGCTTTCAGCTCATCCTGGGAAACGCTCAGTTCGTGGATAATGTCCTGCAGCTTTTTTATCTGTTCGGTTGCTGCTCGCAAGCGCTCGGACTGGTCGTACAACCGGGCGTCAAATTCATTCTGGCGCTGCTCATTTTTTTTACCGGTCTGAATGAGATGCTCTATCTTCGCCTCGGACTCCCCCTGGCGCTTGAGCATCAGATCATTGGCGGCACAACCCGTCATGGCGCTAAAGACGAGAATACCGGCTAATATACGTATGCAGAAAGGCATAATCCCCCCATTTAACGGAACTTTTTCATAATAAAAGCGATATGGGTTCCTTTGTCAAGCTAAAGCTGCCTTTTAGATTCAAATGGACAGTGGAATGTGCTAGCATCGACTCCCCGCAGCTGCAACGACACAATGAACCGGATATCCCGTGAACAAACCCGAACTGCTGGCTCCGGCCGGCAACATGGAAAAACTCAAAATTGCAATCCACTACGGCGCCGACGCAGTTTACATGGGTGGACAGGCCTTTGGATTGCGCAATATGGCGGATAATTTCTCCGTTGAAGAGATGTCGGCCGCGCTTGATTATTGCCATCAGCTGGGCGTCAAGGCCTACCTGACAATCAACAGCTACCCGCGCAATGAGGCGCTTCCACAGCTTGAAGAGTATCTGGCCCAGATTGCATCTTTACCGTTCGATGCCTACATCGTGGCCGACCCGGGGGTGATTGACGCGGTTCGCCAGATTTCTCCGGAACGCGAACTGCACATGTCCACTCAAGCCAACACGATCAACTGGCGCAGCGCCCGCTTCTGGCAGCAGCAGGGGGTCAGCCGGATCAACATGGCCCGGGAAATGACCCTTGATAACATCCGCGAAACAGTCAAGTCTGTTCCGGGAATGGAATTTGAAGCATTTGTGCATGGCGCGCTCTGCATCTCCTACTCCGGTCGCTGCCTGATTTCAAGCATGCTGACCGGCCGGGACGCCAACCAGGGGGAATGCACCCACCCCTGCCGCTGGAGTTACCATCTGGTGGAAGAATCACGCCCCGGCGAGTATTTCCCGGTTATGGAGGATGAAAACGGCACCTTCATCTTCAACTCCCGCGACCTCTGCCTGTTGGAACATATTCCGGCGCTGGTCGAAAGCGGCGTCAGTTCCCTAAAAATCGAAGGGCGCATGAAGGGGATCAACTACGTCGCCTCGGTGCTGCGCGTTTATCGAAAGGCGCTGGATGAATACTGCCTCGATCCGGATGCCTGGCGCTGTCGGCCGGAATGGCTGGAAGAGCTTGCGAAGCTGAGCCATCGCGGTTACACCACCGGCTTTCTGTTCGGAGAGCCGCGCAATGTCGGCCAGGAATATCAATCGGCCTACATCCGCAGCCACGAGTTCGTCGGTGTAGTCGAGGAAGCACGCCCCGACGGCACGGCACTGATCGGCGTCAGAAACCGGATACGGACCGGCGACCTGCTCGAATTCATCGGTCCCGGCATGCGCGCCGAATCGTTGATTGTCCCATCCTTTTCCACCGTTACCGACAGGGGAGCCCTGATTCCGGCGGAAACGGCCAATCCGAATCAGCAAATAATCCTGGCAGTGCCGTTCCGGGTAGAAGCCGGAGACCTGCTCCGGCGCGAAAACTTGAGGGCTGCATGAGAGACCTCAAGTCCTATGTCAAAAACGGGCACGACTGCTGGGTGCGGGACATTCTGTTCATTGTCATCCTGCTGGGCGTCCCGTTTCTACAGTTCCTGGGATCAATTCCGCTGATCGACCCGGACGAAGGGCGCTATGCGGAAATTCCAAGAGAAATGCTGGAGCGCTGGGACTTCATCACCCCGACCCTCAACTACGTGCACTACTTTGAAAAACCGCCGCTGCTGTACTGGCTGAATGCCGCCTCGATCCAGCTATTCGGCCAGAACGAATTTGCCGCCCGCCTGCCGTCGGCACTGTGCGGATTGGCAACGGTCCTGGCGACCTATGTCATCGCACGCCGCCTCTACGATCGCCGCACCGCACTGATTTCGGCCCTGATCCTGGCAACATCGGCCGGGTTTGTACTTCAGTCGCGCATCATCCTGACCGATATGCTGCTGACCTTTTGCCTTACGGCCGCCCTGGGAGCCTTTATTATTGCGGCATCCCAGGAAAAGCATCGCGACAAGTCGCTTCCCTGGCACATATTTTATCTGTTTTCTGCACTGGCGGTGTTGGCCAAGGGACTGATAGGAATCGTTTTCCCGGCCGGAATCATCTTTTTTTACCTGTTGTTGGGGCACGAGTGGCGGGTTCTGAAACGAATGCGTCTGTTGAGCGGCCTGCTGCTGTTTATGGCGGTATCAGCCCCCTGGTTCATAGCGGTTTCGCTCCGTAATCCGGAATTCGCCAGATTTTTCTTCATCCACGAGCATTTCGAGCGCTTTACCAGCACCGTCCACGGCCGCTCCCAGCCGCTCTGGTTCTTCATCCCGGTACTGGCCGGCACCATGCTCCCCTGGTCCTTCTTCATTCCGGGCGCATTGAGGCGAGCCTGGCGCAACCGCCACCATGAAGGCCTGCCGGGGCTTTTTCTATTAATCTGGAGCGTGCTGATTTTCCTGTTTTTTTCAAAATCCGGTTCCAAACTGGTGCCGTACCTGCTGCCGATCTTCCCGCCGCTGGCAATCATGATCTCAAACCGGCTCTGCGCCCTGCTGGAGGGACGCGGCCGCGAAATCAAGCTGGCCGCCATACTGCTCGGCGCAACATTGATACTGCTCGGCTGCGGAGCCATCGGCTACACCAATCTGGCGCAGCTGGCCGATCTGCTGTCGGAACTGATCCCGGCCCTGTCAGACCATCTCAAACAGTTTGTCACCCACGCCCCGGCCATCTCCATAACAGCAGGAATCATAATCGGAGCTTTATTCCTGCTACAGGGGGCTGTTTTGCTGGCCTCGGCCGGCTGGAACCCGATCCGGATTGTGGTGGTGCTCTGCCTGGCCTCCTTCCTGTTGGAAATCCTGATACCGCGACTGGTTATGGAAAGCATTGCCAGTGCCGAATCGCCGCGTGACCTGGCCCTGAAGGTTCGCGAACTGGCCGGAGCGGAGAGCCGCATCGTAACCTTCGGACCGATGCAGGCGGTTTCCTGGTACACCGGACGGCGAATAATGGTAACCGGTGACCCCGACGAACTTTCATTCGGCAGCAAGCAGGGCGATCAAACGGCCTGGTTCCCCGATCAGACTGCGCTGCTGCGGATGTGGAGCGGACCGGACCAGGTACTGCTGATTCTTAAAAAACACGAATTTGAAGCATTATCACCAAAGCTGAAACCCCGCGCCAAAACCGTAATGGAATCCGGAAGACGATTGCTGATAAGCAATCGCTGAATTCAAGGCTTCAGCGAATACGGACTACCGGGGCCGAAGTTCCAGGAAATCAGCAACGGCTTTATGGTGACCATGTATAAGAGCATCGCGTCCATCACCGGGTAAGTCACCGGGGAAGTCATGCGGTTGCTGGCGTTATGCGATGAGCCAAAAAGTAGGAAAGAACTGATGAAGCATCTGGGATTGAGGCACGAAGAGCATTTCAGGACTGCTTATCTTTTACCAGCGCTCGGGCAGGATTTGCTGGAAATGACTATACCCGGCAAACCCACCAGTCGGCTGCAGAAGTACCGTTTGACGACACAGGGGAAAGCCTTGTTGGCGAAAAAAGAAAAGGGATAGAGAGTAAAAAGGATGTTTTTTATACTGGCCTGTTTTTCATAGGAATCCAGAGGAATATTTTGCACTTTTTTCCATGATGGATTTGTTCAACGAATTAAATGAGCGATATCATGCCGAATAGCCAAATTCCTAATTTGTTGACGGAAGCAACCACTGAGGAAATGAACGCGGATTTCGATATCATGCGAATCAACCGCGCCAGACAACGGAGGGAGCACCCCCCGACATCAGGTCAGATGGCAGACTTCCAGCAAGCTTACAACGAATTCATAAATCATCGCAAACGGCCGTATGTTCCGTTTCTGGAACATGATATGAAGCTGTAGGCGATAACAACATAGTTTTTCCATGTTCACATAGCAGGTAGATCACCGGTTCAAGCTTGCAAGAGCCAGAAACCCAAAAATAACATTTTCCAGCTGCTTACATCTGTCTTACTGGCCAACACCCCAAAAGTCATGTTGGCGCGGTCTGGTGAATAACGAGTTGGTACATATGGAGGCATAATGAAATATTCAATGCCAAGCAGTCTTGATTTACTCGGTTCACTTGACTTGACTCTTGAACTTGAGGCGCTTGCAAATGATAGTGAGTATGTTTTTGACCATGCTCGTTTGAGCAGAGTCGAGCCATTTGGGATGCTTTTAGCAGGTGCTAAAATACGGGATTTTGTTGCGAGCCATGAAGAAGCGAATCATGCGGACGTAAATTTTAGGCAACATACGTATGCAGGGCACATGGGATTTTTCCAGAGTATTTTGCAAGATTTTGGGAAAAAGCCTGGGGAAGCATCTGGGAGTAGCCGTTACATCCCGATCACTGAAATTCTCGTTGAAGACATGAGGAAAGAAGCAGGAGGAAGCTCAGAGTTAAGAATCAAAAATATTGAAAGAGAAGCTTATAAACTTGCTGTTGTGTTATCGCAGAGAAATGATGATTTGTGCGAATATCTTACATATTCAATTAGGGAGTTAATTAGAAATATCGTAGAGCACAGCAAGGCAAAAAGTATATGGATCGCAGGTCAATACTGGCCAACAGATAATTTAGTTGAAATTTCAATTATGGATCAAGGTCTAGGTATACAATGCACACTCAGTAGGAATCCTAAACTTAAAATTAACAATGATCGTGATGCACTATTCCTTAGTATTGAGCCGGGCATAACTAGGAAAGGTCACCTTAAAATTGATCCTTATGATGAATGGGCCAATACGGGGTATGGCTTGTATATGACTAGCAGTATATGTCAAAGAGGAGGGGATTTCGCTATATGTAGTGGGGATAGTTGCTTGTATCTCAATGAAAATATAAACAAAATGTACTCAGCCGCTTTTTCTGGTACTGCAATTAGGATGCGAATTAATACAAGAAGGATCAGTAAATTGACTCAAGACTTGAAGATGCTTTTGCAGGAAGGTGAACGACTCGCTCGTCACAACTCAAAGCAAGCAGTCCTTTCGGCATCAAAAATTTCACGCATTCTTGCAAACTAAAGTGAATAATATTGGCAGGTACGTACCAACAAGGCTTACGACCTGCCCAAAACCGGCAGGTCAAAGCCATGTCCGTTTATGCGAACAAACTAAAATGAAACAAAAATTGACATGCGTACCATTAATGGTACAATAGGTTTCAAATGGCTGATATTGAATTTATCCTGAAAGTTGTGTTCTATCATTCCGAGGCCGGCAATGAGCCTGTGCGCGAATGGCTCAAGGATTTGCATCGTGATGACAAGCGTCAAATAGGCGAAGACATCAAGACCGCTCAACTTGGTTGGCCATTAGGAATGCCGCTCATCAGAAAAATCGATAAAGACTTATGGGAAGTACGAACGAGATTAGCAGACGGCATTGCACGGGTTTTCTTTACAGTTGATGACGAGTACATGATTTTGTTGCATGGATTCATCAAGAAATCACATAAAACCCCACAAAATGAACTCAAGACGGCATTGAGCCGCCTTGGCATCTACAAAAGAGGTTTAAAATGAAAAACGAACATTTAGGATCAAGCTTCGACGATTTTCTTGAAGAGGAAGGATTGCGTGCTGAGGCAGAAGCGGCAGCAATCAAAAGGGTTATTGCGTTCCAGATAGAGAAGGAAATGAAGCAAGCGAATCTTTCAAAAACCGCCATGGCGGAGAAAATGCACACCAGCCGCACGGCATTGGACAGACTCCTTGATCCTGCCAATGTTTCCGTCACCCTCCAGACCCTCGAAAGAGCGGCCCTTGCCCTCGGCAAAAGCCTCAAAGTTGAACTCGCATAACCACACGCTTAGACCATGACCGAGCAACAAGACTGCCCGGTAGGTCAAGCGCTGGCCCGTTGTAGCTGGAAATATATATTAAAGGAGCAGCACACAATATGCGCACCACTTTTCTTCCCTTCTCCACCCCCACCCTCGAAGATGCCGAGATCAACGAAGTCGTTGACTCGCTCAAATCGGGCTGGATCACGACCGGCCCCAAGGTCAAGCGCTTCGAGGACGCCTTCAGGGCCTATGTCGGCGCACCCTACGCCGTGCCGCTCAGCTCCGCCACCGCCGGTCTGCATTTGACTTTGCTGGCTCTGGGCATCAAAGAGGGGGACGAAATCATCACTACGCCGATGACCTTCGCCTCGACCGTCAGCATGATCATTCTCTGCGGCGGCACGCCGGTGCTGGCCGACATCGAACCGGGCACTCTCAATATTGATGTTGCCAAAGTACGCGAGAAGATCACCCCCGCTACCCGCGCGGTCATTCCGGTTCACTTCGCCGGCCAATCCTGCGATATGGACCCGCTCTTCGCCTTGGCAAAAGAGCATGGACTGACGGTTATCGAGGACGCCGCTCACGCCGCCGGAACCGAGTACAAGGGGAAGCGAATCGGCTCGCTGGATTCGATCTCGATTTTTTCCTTCCATCCCAACAAGAACATCACCACCGGTGAGGGTGGCATGGTCTGCACCGCTGACGAAACTCTGGCAGAAGAAATCTCACTTCTCAAGTTTCATGGCATGAGCCGCGAAGCGTGGAAACGTTTTGCCGCCAGCGGCACACCCAACTATGATATCCTGCTGCCCGGCTTTAAATACAACATGATGGACATTCAGGCCGCCATCGGCATCCACCAGCTCCCCAGGCTGGACGGTTTCATCGACCGCCGCAAGGAGATCGCCGAGTATTACAACCGAGAGCTGGCCGATGTGGCTGAACTGGCTCTGCCGACCTACGCCCCCTACCAGCAGCGCCACGCCTGGCACCTTTACACGCCGCTGGTTAAAGTCGAAAAGCTGACTATAAATCGTGACAGCTTCATGGATGAGCTGAAAAAACTTAACATCGGCAGCGGCCTGCATTACAAGGCCATCCACCACCACAGCTATTACCGGGAGGCGCTCGGTATCGCCGACAGCGACCTGCCGAATGCCAGCTACGCCTCGGAGCGGATTCTGTCGCTGCCGCTCTTCCCCAAAATGACCGATGAAGACGCCGCTGATGTAGTGGCGGCGGTCAAGCAGGTCATTACGGATAATGCACGTTAAACGGAGTATGTTTTTATGAGCAACACTGACCACAAACTACCCCCCCAGAACCTGGATGCCGAAATGTCCATCCTGGGCGGGATTCTGATCGACAATGACGCCATCAACCGGGTACTGGAAATTCTGGTGGCGGAAGATTTCTATCGCGAGAGCCACCGCAAGATTTTCCAGGCCATGATGGCGCTTTCGGATGTCCGTGAACCGTGCGACCTGATCACCCTCAGCACCATGCTTCGCAAGCAGGGCGAGCTGGAAGAGGTCGGGGGGGCTTCCTACCTGATTACGCTGGTGGATTACGTTCCGACAGCCGCCAACGTTTCCTACTATTGCAAGATTGTGAAGGAAAAATCGGTCAACCGGCGCCTGATCAGCGTGGCAACCGAAATCGCCACCCGCGGTTATGACGAAAAGTCGGATGTCAACGAACTGCTGGACATGGCCCAGAAACAGATTTACGAGATTTCCGAGAACAAGCTGCGTCCCCAGTACGTTCAGGTCAAGGATATCATCAAGGACACTTTCAAAATCCTGCAGAGCCTGCACGCCAAGAAGGAGCTGGTTACCGGCGCCCCGACCGGCTATGTGGATCTGGACTTGATGACGGCCGGTTTTCAGCCGGGCGACTTGATTATTATCGCGGCTCGCCCTTCGATGGGCAAGACCACCCTGGCCCTGAACATCGCCGAGTATGCCAGCGCCGACCCGCGCAACAAAAACCGGGTTCCATCCGTTGTATTCTCGCTGGAGATGGGCAAGGAACAGTTGGTGATGCGTCTGTTCGCCTCAATCGCCCGGATCGATTTCGGCAAGATGCGGACCGGACATTTCCAGGATTCGGACTGGCCGCGTTTGACCCGCGCAGCCGGTATTCTGCACGATTCCAAGATTTTTATCGACGACACACCGGCCATCACCGTGCTGGAACTGCGCTCCAAGGCCCGCCGCCTGAAGAGTGAACATGATATCGGCATGATCATCGTCGACTACCTGCAGCTGATGCGGGGGGGCGCCAATTCCGAATCACGCCAGCAGGAGATTTCGGACATTTCCCGCTCGCTCAAGGCTTTGGCCAAAGAGCTGAACATTCCGGTGATCGCCCTGTCACAGCTCAACCGCGAGCTTGAAAAACGGGCCGATAAACGCCCGATGATGAGCGACTTGCGCGAATCGGGAGCCATCGAGCAGGATGCCGACGTAATCATGTTCGTTTACCGCGAAGCGGTTTACTGCGACAACTGCCGCAAGCGCGACGGTTCCTGCACCCAGGGGCATGACCGCAACGCGGAAGTCATTATCGGCAAACAGAGAAACGGCGCCCTGGGGACCGTTCAGCTGGCTTTCTTCGGCGAACATACCCGATTCGAAAACCTGAGCGACCGCAACGAGTAGTTTTTTTCATACAAATTGTCGGCAACAACGGAGGCCAAGCATGACAGATCAAGTAAAGAAGGGTTCCCTGGGCGACATACTTTCCTCCTCGCAGATCATCAGCAATGCTGATATCTCACTGGCTCTGGAGGAACAGAAACGCAGCGGAGTCCGTTTTGGCGAGGCGCTGGTGAATCTGGGTATCGTCACCCAGGAGGATATTGACTGGGCGCTCTCCAACCAGCTCGACATCCCCTATATCCGGCTGAAAGCTGATATGATCGACCCGGATGCGGTCAAGCTGATTCCGGCCGACATGGCCAGAAAGTTCAACCTGATCCCGCTGATCAAGGCCGGCGGCGAGCTGAACATCGCAATTGCCGACCCGCTTAACAAACCGGCCATTGAGGCGGTTCAACAACATAGCGGCTGCTCGGTAAACATCTCGGTGGCGCTGATTCGCGAGATTCGCGAGATGATCGAGAACTGTTACGGCAGCGCCGAGCGGGAAAGCCTCGGGTTCAAATCAGGCGCTTTTGCCGAGAAGGCGCTGGAAGTGATCAATGGCGATTTGAGCGGAGGCAAGCTGCTCGACTACCTGCTGATTTTCATCCTCCAGAACCGGCTTTCCTCATTATCGCTGCAGCCGCTGGGTGACAATGTTTCGGTCTGTGGACGCCGGAGCGGTGTTTCCCGCCCGATCGGAACTCTGGCCAGCGATTATTTTCCGGATGTGGCGATGAAGATCCGCAAAGCGGTCGGCATCACCAAAAACGGTGACCACTGTAACAGCGGACTGCTGAAATTCAGTTACCGTGCACATCCGATCACGTTCCAGATTGCATTTATGACCGGCTATGGCGGAGATTACATCACCATCAAACCGCATGTGGCGGCCAGCGTTCCTTCCAGGCTATCCGAGCTGCATCTGCCGGCTCACCAGGAGGACAGCTTTGCGCATCTGGCACGCGCAAAACAGGGCATCACCTTCTTCGCTTCGCGCAACACGCAGGAGCGCGACCGTTTCATCGATCTGATGCTGGAAGAGATCGACACGGATGGCAAAAATGTCATTATCCTGGGTGAAGGCCCCGGCAGGATCAATAAACGTTTCCCACGGATTCAGCTGCCTCAGAACGAGACTGAGCGGGCCGGTGTGATCATGTCCGCCCTTGACCATGCGCCGGATATTCTGGTGATCGAGAACGCCACCGAGGCGATGCCGTTCTCGGCGGCCTGCCGGGCGGCCATGAGGGGCAAGCTGGTTCTGGCCGGAATGGAAATCCGGGGGACACGCAATATTCTCCGTCAGTTGCTGCTGTATCAGCAGAAAAACTTTTTCCTGCCGGTCTTTGTCAACGGCCTGGTTTCCTTCAAGGGGATCCAGATCCTCTGCCCGGAGTGCCGCGTGGAATACGCTCCGCCTGCCGAAGAACTGATGGCGATGCACCTTTCGCAGCAGCCCGCTTCGTTTTTCCGGACTACAGGTTGCGACGCATGCGGTCACAGCGGCTTCAGTCAACGCCGCTTTTTACTGGATGTGCTGACTTTTAACGACGCTTTTCTACAGCTCTTCGAGAATTCCTCAGAAGCAGCCGCACTGGAAGATTATCTGGAAAAGGGTGGTTACCGCGGGATTGCCGAGGAAGGGTTGCAACTCCTGATGGCCGGGGAAGTTTCCCCTGAAGAATATATTGCATCGGTTGTTCTATAAATAATAACGGGAGAGTTTTGCATGGCACGCATTGATGCTTTATTCAACATGATGAAGGAACAGGGCGCATCCGACCTGCACCTTTCCAGCGGCAACCCGCCCATCTTCCGCCTGCGCGGCGAAATGGTGCGGCTCAATTTCAAGACCCTTTCGCACGAAGAAATAAAAGCGATCCTGTTTGAGATTCTGAGCGAGAAACAGAAGGCGCAGTTCGAGGAGACCAAGGACCTCGACTTTGCCTATGAGGTGCCGGACGTGGCCCGTTTCCGCGGCAATATCATGATGCAGTACCGTGGAATAGCCGCCGTTTTCCGGATCATTCCGACCAAGATCCTTTCGGCCGACGATCTGGGGCTGCCGGAAGGTGTCCGGCGCATGACCGCCTTTAAAAAAGGGCTGGTGCTGGTGACCGGCCCGACCGGTTCCGGCAAGTCAACCACGCTGGCCGGAATGATCGACCTGATTAACTCGACCCGCCAGGAGCATATCCTGACCTTTGAAGACCCGCTGGAGTTCATCCATCCAAATAAATTGTCACTGATGAACCAGCGCCAGATCGGCGAGCATACCGAAAGCTTCGCTTCGGCCCTGAAAGCGGCGCTCCGTGAAGATCCGGACGTAATTCTGGTCGGCGAAATGCGTGACCTGATCACGATCCAGCTCGCCATGAGCGCCGCCGAGACCGGACATCTTGTTTTTGGCACCCTGCACACCAGCACCGCAGCCAAAACCGTTGACCGGATCATCGACGTTTTCCCGACCGACCAGCAGGAGCAGGTCCGCGCCATGCTGTCCGAATCCCTGAAAGGGGTCGTCTGCCAGCAGCTGCTGAAAACCTCCGACGGCAAGGGGCGCGTGGCGGCATTGGAGATCATGCTTGGCACCCCGGCCATCGGCAACCTGATCCGCGAAGGCAAGACCTTCCAGATCCCATCGATCATGCAGACCGCCAAAAAGGATGGCATGCAGTTGATGGATCAGCATCTGCTGGATCTGCTGAAAACCAAGAAGGTCAACCCGGAAGAGGCCTACCGCTGCGCCATTGACAAAAAACAGTTTGAACAGTACCTGACACCGGCCTGACCAGGAGCTTAAAGATGAACTTCAATCATTTCGACGAATTAGGCCAGGCCATCATGGTCGATGTTTCCGCCAAACAACCGACCATGCGGACCGCCATAGCATCAGCTGTTCTGCAAATGTCGCCGGAACTGCTGGCAGCCATCAACAGCGGCGGAGTTGCCAAGGGGGATGTATTGGGTGTCGCCCGTCTGGCAGGAATCATGGCGGCCAAGAAAACCTGCGACTTGATACCTCTGTCCCACCCGCTGGCCATCCATAATGTCACAGTGGATTTCGAGCAGGATCCGGATTCCGGGCGATTGACGGCAAAGTGCAAGGTCAGAGCCTTCGAGCGCACCGGCGTGGAGATGGAAGCGATGACCGGCGCGGCACTGGCGGCCCTGACAATCTACGACATGTGCAAGGGAAGCGACAAATCGATTACGATCGGCGAAATCAAGCTGCTCTTCAAAGAGGGCGGCAAGAGCGGAGTTTACCAGCGGGAGGATATAGCGTGAGAGCCGCCATTCTGACATTGAGCGACAAGGGTTCCCGTGGCGAGCGGGTTGATGAGAGCGGCCCGGCCCTGGCGGCCTGGCTGGCAGAACGGGGAGTGCATACGGTCCATTCCCATGTCATTCCCGACGAATACAGTCAGATCGTGGCTGTTCTGACCGAATGGGGCGACTCCGACCTTGCTGACCTGATTTTGACCACCGGCGGGACCGGTGTTTCCCCGCGCGATGTGACCCCCGAAGCGACCATGCAGATTGCCGACCGACTGATTCCTGGCCTGGGCGAGCTGATGCGCCTGAAAAGCCTCGAAATCACACCGATGGCGGCGCTGTCGCGAGCCGTGGCCGGTATCCGCAAGCAATCCCTGATCATCAACCTCCCCGGCAGTCCCAAAGGCGCAGTGGAAAACCTGGGGGCGATCTGGCCGACCATCGGGCATGCCGTGGAAAAAATCCGGGGCGGGCAGGACGACTGCGGAGGGAAGTACCATTACGAGCGTCAGCTGAAAAAAACATGAAGCACCTGATCCTCGGCACAGCCGGACATATCGACCACGGCAAGACTTCGCTGGTAAAGGCTCTGACCGGCATCGACACCGATCGCCTCAAGGAAGAGAAGGCGCGCGGCATAACGATCGAACTCGGCTTTGCGCATCTGGAACTGCCGGGGGAACTCTGTTTCGGGATCGTAGACGTGCCGGGGCACGAAAAGTTCGTCCGCACCATGGTAGCCGGAGTGGGCGGCATGGACCTGGTAATGCTGGTGATCGCCGCCGACGAGGGAATCATGCCCCAGACCCGCGAGCATCTCGACATCCTGCGCCTGCTGGGGGTCAAGAGCGGGCTGGTGGCGCTCACCAAACGCGACACGGTCGAGCGGGAGTGGCTGGAGCTGGTGACGGAGGAGGTCCGTGATTTCGTAGCCGGCAGCTTTCTGGAAGAGGCGCCGATTGTGGCAGTTTCTTCCCGCAGCGGCGAAGGTTTGGGGGAGTTGAAAGAGCAACTGGCTCGACTGGCACGGCAGGTTGCCGAGAAACGCCGTGAAGGCTCCTTCCGCCTCCCGGTCGACCGGGTTTTCACAGTGCCCGGTTTCGGCACGGTTGTGACCGGAACCCTGCTCTCCGGCGAGATTGCCGTTGGAGATGAACTGGAGATTTTACCCTCGGGGCACGAAGGGCGGGTGCGCGGCATCCAGGCTCACGGCATCAAGGGCGATAAAGGACAGGCTGGCCAGCGTCTGGCTGTCAATCTGCAAGGGATCGACCTGAATGAGATTCACAGGGGGGATGTGGTGACACCCCGCAGCGTGTTTCATGCCACCCGAACGGTGGATGTGCAACTCGACTACCTCTCCTCGGCACCCCGCGAGTTGAAGCACCGCGCCACAGTGCGCTTGCATTCGGCCACTTATGAGGTGCCGGCCCAGATCATCCTGTTGGACCGCGACACGCTCCAGCCGGGGGAAAGCGCCTACGCGCAGCTGAGGCTGAAAGAACCAGCCCTGCTGCTTTCGGGCGACAGCTACATCCTGCGGGCTTTTTCTCCTCAGGTTACGGTTGGAGGCGGGGTTACGCTCGACCCTTTTCCTCCCCGCCGCCGGAGGCGCAATGAAGAAGCGCTGCAACTGCTGGAGGCGTTCGGTTCCTCCGACCAACAGCGCACAATTCTGCTGATCATTTCCCAAAGCCTGCTTTCGGGTATCGCATTTGAAGACCTCCTGATGCGCAGCGGCCTGCCGCGCAAAATCGTTGAATCCATCCTGACGACGCTCCTGTCAGTTGGCGAGATCGTGCAGATGGCGCGCGATCCACGCCTGTTCCTGGCAAAAAGCGCCGTTGAAACCCTCAAGCGCGGCCTTCTGCAGGAACTGTCAAACTTCTTGGCAGCCAACCCGCTCAAGGAGGGCATCAGCAAGGAAGAGCTGAAAACCCGCCTCCCCAAACGGAGCGACGGACGCTTCTTCACGCCGCTGTTAACCGCCTTGGAGAAAGATGGCCTGGTCGTGCCGGATCGCGACATTATCCGTCCGGCAGCACAGACAGCTCGCCCGGCCGCCGCAGATGGTCTGGCGGGAAAAATATCCGGCTACATTGCGGATGCCGGCAACGAACCGCCAACCATTAAAGAGATCATGGAACGGTTTCGCTGCGACGAGAAGAATGTGCGGGACAATCTGGCGCTGCTGGTTCGCAGCGGACAGGTTGCGCGCATCTCATCCGATCTGTTCTACTCCACCGCGACTCTGGATGTTCTTCGAGAAAAGCTGGTGGCCCTGCTGAGGGAAAAGGGAGAGATTACCCCACCCGAATACCGCGAGCTGACAGGGCTTTCGCGTAAATTTTTGATTCCGCTGCTGGAATATTTTGACAGCGAAAAAGTCACCATCAGAGTCGGGGACAAGCGCGTGCTGCGCCGTAAGTAGCTACCTGCCTGATACTTTTTTCAGAATGGCAACCGATTTTATATTCAAGGCGATACGATTTTTTTTGTGTTTGCAACTCCTATCTGCTAATAATTCTCCAATTATGAGTTAACAACATTTGCGGGAGGCAGGGTATGCGGATCTCTGGTGTGTCTGTATGGAAATCTTCAAGGAGTGCCATCTGCTGCATAATCATGATGTCCGCGTCTATCCTTCTTGCCAAGAGCGCCATCGCTGAAACCCTGGTTGTTGCCGGTTCAGGCACCAACCTTCCCGCCATCAGGTTACTGATCAAAGCCTTCAACCATCATCACCCGGAAATTCAATTTGCAGAACCTTCAAACATCGGCTCGGACGGGGCGATACGCGCCACTGCCAACAGCGCCGTGTCGATCGGCCTCGTTTCACGAGCCCTGATCGGCGACGAGAACAAGCTTGGCCTGGTTGTGGCGCCCTATTCCCGAACCGCCGTCGCAATCGGAGTTAATCCATCCGTCAAGGATGAAGGAATAACCTTCAAGGAGCTGAACAGCATCTACCAGGGTGAAAAGACAACCTGGAAAGATGGCAACAAGATTATCGTTCTGAACAGGGAACCGGGGGAGAGCAGCATCTATGTCCTGGAGGAAAAAGTTCCGGGATTTCGGGAAGTCTACGCGGACAGCATCAAGAATAACCGCTGGTCAATCATTCTGAAAGACGAGGGTATGAACCGAAAGATCGAATCGTTGCCCTACTCGATAGGATTTACGGATATGGGCGCGATCGCGTCCCAGAAACTGAAGATAAAAATGTTGAAATTAAACGGTATCTACCCGTCACCGGCAACGGTAGAGAGCGGCGCATATCCGCTTTATAAAACGCTTTCTTTTGTGTATCGCCCGGAGCGGCTCACTCCGGATGCGAAGGCATTTATGTCGTACGTCTGTTCCACAGAAGGAAAGAAAATACTGCTGCATAACAACTACATTCCGTATTGCCTTAACAAATAATGACTGATAGCGGACAAATACAAATCGATCTGGGGCGGTTCCTATCCAAGCGCCTGTACCCGCTCTCGCTCGGTATCGGTTTGCTGATAGCCCTCTGTTTTCCGGCCGCCTATTATATTCTTGAGTACAAGGGATTTGAACGCACAGCTGTGCATTATGCGCAAAAAACCGCCGATAAATTTCAAGATGTCGTAATTACAGCGCCGACTCTCTGGAAATACCAGATCTACACTTTTACGGAGATCAAAAGAGAATTATTCCAGGATAGTGACGTGCTTTCCGTACGCCTCTATGACGCAAAGAATCTGCCGATACCAAACTACAGCTATAATCTATCCCCGGATGAAACAAGCGCATGGTGGAAAAAATCGAGTCCCAAAGGCACTGCAAACATCTATTTTAACAATGAGAAAATCGGCCGGGTTGAAATTGTCGTTTCACAAAAAGACCTTTTGATCGAAACAGCTTTTCTTTTTCTGATCTGCACAGTTGTCGGTTTATTGCTCGCATATCTTTCCTATAACTTTCCGGTCAGAGTTGTGCAGAAACTCGAGGCCGAACTTCAAAAACTTTTCAGCGACATTCATGACGCCTATCAGGAGAGTGATCTTCTAAAGCTTGAAGCGCAGAGTTCAGAGAAGCGCTTTCGAGATCTTGTGGATGGACTGGATGCTGTCGTTTGGGAAGCGGACACAGACAACCGGCGGTACTCTTTCGTCAGTCAACAGGCTGAGAATCTGTTTCTTTTTCCGATCAACCAGTGGCAGACCTCAGCCGACTTTTTCAACGCGCAGATATTTATTGATGACCGTGAACGGGTGCTCAAGGCCTACCTGATGTCTGCCGAGCAAGGGTCAGGCTGCGAACTGGAATATAGGCGAATCAGCAGAGACGGCTCGATCATCTGGGTTCGGGACAATTTGAGGCTTGTGACTGTGAATGCCAAAGAAAAACAGCTTCGCGGGGTTCTTGTTGATATCACCAACAAGCGACACGCCGAGGAAGCCCTGAATGAAGCCAATCTGGAGTTAAACCAGTCGGTCAGACAACTGGAGCAGCGCAATCTGGAAATTACCGCTCTACACGAAATGAGCGATATGTTTCAACTTTGCCGCGAGCGGGAAGAGGCATACCGGATCATCGAAGTTGTGGCGGAAAAGCTTTTCCCCGAAGATTCAGGCGCATTCTACATCCTGGATTCATCCAGAAACATGCTGGAATTGGCATGTTCATTGGGCAATGGGGTCAAACATGAACAAAATTTCCCGCCTGATTCCTGCTGGGCTTTACGCCGGGGCAACACAAATTGGTCAATGAACAATAAACTGGTTTGCACAAACAAAATCTGTGAAATTGACAACCAATGTTTTTGCATCCCGATGCTTTCGCAGGGGGATACCATCGGAGTCTTCCATCTGGAATTGACTTCAGGCAACAAGCCGGGCAGAGATAGAGTTGCAGAAGATACAGTTATAGATTATGAGGCGAAATACCAGCTGGCCGTCTCCATGACCGAACATATTGCCATGGCGCTGGCAAACCTTTCACTCCGGGAAACTCTGCGTTTTCTGTCGATTCGTGATCCGCTTACATCTCTTTTCAATCGCCGCCACATGGAAGAAACTTTGATGCGGGAAATTGTATTGGCAGAGCGCACATCAAGAACTCTCGGTATCATCATGATGGATATCGACCATTTTAAAAGTTTCAACGACACGTACGGCCATGATGCCGGAGACACCCTGCTGAAAGAGTTTGGAAGGTTTCTGCTTAATAACATCCGTGAATATGACATTGCCTGTCGCTATGGCGGTGAAGAATTCATCTGCATTCTTCCAGAGACAACTCTTGAAAAAGCACTGGAACGCGCCGAAGAACTGCGTATCAGCTTAATGTCCTTCAGAGTCGAACATCTCGGCCGCCCTCTGGGAATGGTAACAATTTCGGCCGGAGTTGCCATCTACCCTCTGCACGGCACGACGGAAGCAACGATAGTCAAGTCTGCCGACGAAGCACTCTACCGGGCAAAAGAGAATGGCCGCAACCGGGTTGTTGCGGCAAGTCACAAAGGTATAATGGAAACAAAAGAAGAACCCTTTCTAACCAATCTGTTTTCTTCCTGACACAACCCTGGACAGAGTGGAAATGACGTTATTGTCAGCTCTTCCTGACTTCCACCGCCACGTCATACAAGGTGCTGCCTCGCCCGCCGTCGGTCAGGCGCTGTGATGTCAATGCATTAACCCCACGCCGGCCGGCGATGAATTCACTCCACCAGACACCTTCCGTCACCACCGTACCCGCTGGAACTTTTTCAGTCACCAGCAGGGTAAATTCGACCTGGCCCAGTTGATTGAAAACTGTTACCGCATCACCTGACGAAAGGGAACGCGGCCCGGCATCAGCATGATTCATCAGCAATTCCATGCAGACCTGTTTATCGCAGAGCTGGTCCTGTTCATAAAAAGAAGAGTTGAGAGCGTACGGAGTCACCGCCGATTGCAGCCGCAACGGGAAGCCATCGCCTTCCGCGTGGGTTGGAAGCAGGCGCGGCAGCGGCTCATTCTCCCGTTCGTTCAGAATCTCTATTTTTCCGGAGGGTGTCAGCCAGTCGCGCTTGGGATCGCTGGCGGGCGTCAGAGTAACCGGTTCTCCCTGACGCAGTCGCTCCGTAACCGCATTGTTCCGCCAGGGGGTCTCGTAGTTTATCAGCTGTTCGATCAGGTCATCGGCCGACTGTCGGAAGAACGGTTCATCCCACCCCATTCCGGCTGCCAGCAGAGTGAATACCTCCCAGTTGCTTTTCGACGCTCCGACCGGCCTCACAACCGCGTCACAGCGCTGGGCCTGGTAGCTGCCGTAGCAGCGGTACAGATCCGGGTGTTCCAGCGAAGAGGTGGCAGGAAGTACAATATCGGCATAGCGGGCGCTGTCGGTCATGAAGCGTTCATGCACGACCGTAAACAGATCATCCCGCAATAGCCCGCGGATGATGGCATTCTGGTCCGGCGCTATCGTGGCCGGGTTGGAATGGTAGACGTACAGGCTCATAACGCGGGGCGCATCCAATTCCGTCAGCGCCGCCCCCAGCTGGTTCATGCTGACCATCCTGGTCGGCTGGCCGATGAAGTCCTCACGAGTAACTTTATGTAGCGGAAAAGCTCCCCCGGTCGATGTGCCCGGAAGTATGCCGCCACCCGAAGCCTGCCAGGCGCCGGTCAGGGCGGGGAGGCAACTGATCGTGCGCACGGCCATGGCGCCGTTGGCATAACGGGTCAGTCCGCTTCCGAGGCGGATAAAGGGCGCCCCGGCCCGGGCATATTCCCGCGCCATCCGTTCGATGGTATCCGAAGGCAGGCCGCATATCGCGGCCATCCTGTCAGGAGTGCATTCCGGCAGGACCTTCCTGCACAACTCATCAAAGCCAAGAACGTTGGACCTAATAAACTCATCGGCAATCAGGTTTTCACGAACGATAACGTGCATCATCCCGAGTGCCAGCGCACCGTCGCTGCCGGGACGGATCAGAAAACTTTCGTCGGAAGCGGCGCAGGTCGGAGTGCGGTAAGTGTCAATGGCCCACAGACGCGCTCCCTTCCGTCTGGCGTCCTGGGCATCGCGCATGCAGTGGATACTGGTGGCGGCGGCATTTATTCCCCACAGGATAATCAGGTCGCTCCGCATGATCTCGGCCGGTTCCATCGCGGCGGTATCACCCATCAGAGCCTTCCAGCCGGCATCCTTGGCCGGAGAGCAGATCGTCCTTTCCAGACGCGAAGCCCCTAGTTTGTGAAAGAACGGGTGGCCGCTGTTGCGCTGCACCAATCCCATAGTTCCAGCGTAGGAATAAGGTAATATGCTTTCTGCGCCATACTCCGCAATTATCTTCTTCCAGTTCGCGCAGATCCGCTCAATGGCCTCCGGCCAGGAAATCGGAGTGAACTCCCCCACCCCCTTGGTGCCGCTCCGCAGCAACGGAGTAGTCAGACGGCGCGGAGAATGCACGGTCCGCTCATAATTCTGCATCTTGGGACAAAGCAGGCCACGGGTCACCGGATGGTCCGGATCACCGCTGACTTTCAGGACGCGGCCGTCGGCCACCTCCACCAGCAGGCCACAGGCATCGGGGCAATCAAAGGGACAGACGGAACGGTAAGTTGTTGGCATGATGTTTCCTCCAGCGGCAGATGCCGGGCACTATACACGATTACAGAAAACATTTGCAGATGAAATCGAATGATGATAACCACATACGGACTATCAACGCTGGAGGTTTATCATGACAGCTCAACCGGAAATACTGCATTACGCCGTTTCGGTGGTCGGGAAGGACCGCCCCGGCATCGTAGCCAATATCACCGAAGGACTTTTTCGTCTCGGATGCAACATGGCCGACTCCAGCTGTACGATGCTGGGCGGTGAGTTTGCAATGATCCTGATCGTCTCCCATCCGCGCCACTTCAGTAAAAGCCGCCTGTATGACGAATTGAAGCCGATTTGTGACGAAATGGGAATGTCGCTGGCAGTGCGCACCCTGCACGCTGACGAAATCACCAGAAAAGAAACCGAAGGTGAGATCTGCATCATCTCGGTTTACGGCGCAGACCAGCCCGGCATTGTCTATCGGGTGACCCGCGAACTGGCCGGACGCAATGTAAACGTGATGGACCTCAACACCAAGCTGATTGGAACGCCGGAAGAGCCGGTCTACGTCATGATGCTGGAGATTGCACTTCCGAAGGGGGAAACCCCTGAAGGAATCGAAAAACTGCTTGGAAACCTTAAAAAAGAGCTGAACGTTGAAATTGGCGTGCGGGTCGTTACACAGGTGGCTTTCTGATTATGCCAGTCCAACCGATTCTAAAATATCCGCACCCGGTACTGAAAAAAGTCTGCAGAAACGTCGAACGCTTCGATCGGAGCATTGCTGATCTGGTCCAGGATCTGGTGGATACGATGCATGCCGGCCCGGGCTCGGTCGGCGTGGCCGCTTCCCAGATTGGGGTCACTCTGCGCGTCTGTGTGGTGGACGTTTCAAAAAACCGCCTCGGCAAAGAGAACAACCACGGCCTGCTCTGCATGATCAACCCGGAGATCACCGCCCGAAGCGGAATCGGCATCATGCGCGAAGGATGCATGAGCGTGCCGGACTACACCGGTGACGTTGATCGCGCCACTGAAATCACGGTTCGTTTCAGCGAACTGGATGGCCAGCAGCGCGAAATCAATGCCAGCGGCTTTGAGGCGGTGGCACTCCAGCACGAAATGGATCACCTGGACGGCATCCTGTTTCTGGATAGGGTAGTCAGCATCAAAACCGGATTGTTCCGCAGAAAAAACTACTCTTAGACCGGATTTGTGAAACGGAGGAAAGTGTGCCGGAACTCTTGACTAAGAAAGAACAGAAAGATCTGTTAAGAATTGCTCGCGAAACGATCTCCGCCTATATTACCAGCGGAATCGTTCCGGTCATAGAAAACACCTCCAAAGGGCTGAACCTTGAGGCAGGTTGTTTTGTAACGGTCAAACAGGATGGCCAACTGAGAGGCTGCATCGGCAACTTCGTATCCAATCAGCCGTTATTCAGGCTTGTGCAAGAGATGGCTGTGTCAGCAGCGACCCGCGACCCACGCTTCTACCCGATGAAGGCGCATGATCTGGATAACTTTGAGATCGATATTTCGGTGTTGTCACCGCTTGAAAGGATAACTTCTGTCTATGAAATAATTGTCGGGACGCATGGAATTTACATCGTCAAAGGGAACTATCGCGGGGTGTTGCTGCCGCAGGTGGCAAGCGAGTACGGTTGGGACAGAGATGAGTTCCTGCGTCATACCTGCATCAAGGCCGGTCTGCCGGAAAATGCCTGGCAGGGGGAGTGTGAAATATATATTTTCAGCGCGCTGGTGTTCGGGGAAAAGTCATAGGTTTTGCCGGATACTGTTTAAACAAAAAGGGGCGATCCGTGCGGATACGCCCCTTTTTGTTTAGGAGATTAACAAGCCGTCAGGACAGCGCGGCATGTGCTGCCGCCAACCTTGCCACCGGCACGCGGAAAGGCGAACAGGAAACATAATCGAGCCCGATTTTGTGACAGAAGATCACTGAAGCCGGGTCGCCGCCATGCTCGCCACAGATGCCCAGTTTGATATTTTTACGCGTGGAGCGCCCCAATTCGCAGGCCATTTTGACCAGCTTGCCGACTCCGGCTTGATCGAGTGAAACAAACGGGTCTTCCGGCAGGATGCCACTATCGACATAGAACGGCAGGAACTTGCCGGCATCGTCGCGTGACAGACCAAATGTGGTCTGGGTCAGGTCGTTAGTGCCGAAAGAGAAAAACTCGGCCTCGACCGCGATCTCGTCAGCTGTCAGAGCGGCACGCGGCAGTTCGATCATCGTACCGATCAGGTATTCGACCTTGACGCCATATTGGGCAATAATTTCGTCACAGATCACGACGGCATTCCGCTTCAGAACCGACAGCTCCTGAACTGTGGCGATCAGCGGGATCATGATTTCCGGCACGATGCTGAAACCTTCGTTTTTAACCAGTTCGCAGGCCGCCTCCATGATGGCTCGCACTTGCATGTTGTAAACCTCTGGGAAAGTAATCCCCAGGCGGCAGCCTCGGTGACCAAGCATCGGGTTGAATTCATGCAGTGATTCAATCTTGTGCTTGATGGCGTTGACCGGAACTTTCATGGTTTTGGACAACTCTTCGATATCCCGGTCCTCCTGCGGCAGGAACTCGTGCAGCGGGGGATCAAGCAGGCGGATCGTGACCGGCAATCCTTTCATTTCGCGGAAAAGGCCGATGAAGTCACCCTTCTGCATCGGCATGATCTTGGCCAGAGCATGCTCACGTCCCTCGACGTCGTCGGAAAGAATCATCTCACGGACAGCAGCGATCCGCTCGGCGTCGAAAAACATATGTTCGGTACGGCACAGGCCGATTCCTTCAGCACCAAACTCACGCGCCACCTTGGAGTCGTACGGTGTGTCAGCGTTGGTGCGCACCTTCATCGTGCGGAATTTGTCGGCCCACTGCATCAACTGGGCGAAATCGCCGGTCAGCTGCGGAGATACGGTCGGCACCGCTCCAAGAATAACCTCGCCCAGCGAGCCATCCAGGGTAATAATGTCGCCCCGTTTGACAACAGTGCCATTGCGGGTGGTGAACGATTGGTTGGCGTAATCAACTTTGATGTCGCCACAGCCGGCTACGCAGCATTTGCCCATGCCCCTGGCAACTACCGCCGCGTGTGAAGTCATTCCGCCACGGGCAGTCAGAATACCCTGGGCGGCGTGCATGCCGTGTATGTCTTCCGGAGACGTTTCGATTCTGACCAGGATGACCCTGCGGCCGGTTTTGGCTTCGGATTCTGCCTCATCGGCGGTGAAGATCACTTCGCCGGAGACTGCACCCGGAGAAGCCGGCAACCCTTTAGCGATAACGTCCTTTTTGGCCTTCGGGTCAAGTGAAGGATGCAGCAATTGGTCAAGCTGGGACGGAGCAACTCGCAGAACGGCCGTTTTTTCATCTATCAGCCCTTCTCGAACCATATCGACGGCGATTTTTATGGCCGCCGGAGCGGTCCGCTTGCCGTTTCGTGTCTGGAGCATAAAGAGCTTGTTTTTTTCGATGGTAAATTCGATGTCCTGCATATCCTTGTAATGTTTTTCAAGTATGTCGCGGATACTGGCCAGCTGCTGGTAACATTCCGGCATAACTTCTTCCATCGGCGGCAGGCTGGTCTCTTTGGCACGATTGATCGGCTGGGGAGTGCGGATGCCGGCGACCACATCTTCACCCTGGGCGTTAACGAGGTATTCGCCATAGAAATAGTTCTCGCCGGTCGATGGATCGCGGGTGAATGCGACGCCGGTGGCACAATCGTCACCCATGTTGCCATAAACCATTGACTGTACATTTACAGCGGTTCCCCACTCGGCCGGAATATTGTTAAGACGGCGGTAGGTGATGGCGCGCTGGTTCATCCACGAGCCGAATACTGCGCCTATGGCGCCCCACAACTGGTCCGCCGGTTCATCCGGAAACGCGACTCCCAGCTCTTCCTTGATGGCGGATTTAAACGCAGCTACGAGATCTTTCCAGTCGGAAGCGGTCAGTTCGGTGTCGAGATGCACCCCTCTTTCTTCTTTCTTAACTTCCAGCAACTCTTCCAAAACGTGCTTGTCCATTCCCATGACAACGTCTGAATACATCTGGACAAAGCGGCGGTAGGCATCGTAGGCGAAGCGCTCGTCGCCACTCTGGGCAATAATGCCCTGAACGGTGGTGTCGTTGAGTCCCAGATTAAGAATGGTGTCCATCATGCCAGGCATGGAGGCGCGCGCGCCGGAGCGGACAGAAACAAGCAGCGGGTTTTGCGGGTCACCGAAAGTGCGACCCATCAAGGCCTCGACCTGTTTCAGGTTGGAGGATACTTCGGCAGCCAGTGAGGCGGGATAGTTTCTGTCGTTTTTATAAAACTCGGTGCATACTTCGGTGGTGATAGTAAAACCGGGGGGGACAGGAAGACCGATGCTGGTCATTTCGGCCAGATTGGCCCCTTTGCCCCCCAGCAGATTTTTCATGTCGGCCCGACCTTCCGCCTGACCATTACCATAGAAATACACGAACTTCTGCGCCATTGTACTGCCTCCTCTGTTGTGGTTAACGTACCTGCGATTTACACTCGCTAAAAACGTTTATTTACAATAAAAATAACAGTTTAGAAGATCAGACTATAGCGCAGTTTCGAAATTTATCAACTATATTATGAGAAATATTTTCTTATTTGGTGTCCCAACTGGTGATGTCGACGTTTTTTCCCTCACCACCCTTGGCGCCATCCGCGCCATATGAGAAGAGATCGTAATCACCATGCTCGCCGGGCGAAATATACAGATAATCGTTGTTCCATGGGTCTTTAGGTACTTTCTTGCTTTCCAGGTACCCACCCTCTTTATAGCCGTTTGGAATAACACCGACTGTCGGCTTATTCACCAGCGCAGCAAGTCCCTGTTCTGTGCTGGGGTAATTGCCGTTGTCCAGCTTGTAAAGTTTGAGCGCAGTTTCAATATTCTTGATCTGGACTCTGGCATCGGTAATTTTGGCATCGTCGGTACGCCCCATCAGTTTGGGGCCAACCAGCGCTGCAAGAAGAGCCAAAATAACGATTACGACCATAATTTCGATCAGTGTAAATCCTTTTTTATTATTGATCTGCTGCATACAGTTGTTCCTCCATTTTGTTGTTTGTTATTAGTCTCAGAACTTTACAAAAGCGAGTAGGCTCTGGCAAGGAAATTACGAACCCGAATGTCGCAAAAGGAACCCGCACCACCGCAATTGGGGTATAAGGAGCGATCTGCAAAACATTTGCTATTCACAACCAAATGTAATCATTGCGTTTATCAACAAAACAGGTGTGTTGGCACGTCAAATGTAGTATAAATCACATCCAGTTATTTTGAATCCCGGTACCATCGAAAAGGAGAATGACAGATGAAAAAAACCGTTATCGCCATGTTTGCCTTGGTAGCATTTGCAGGAACCTCCTTTGCAGCCGATGTGATTGAACTGAAGCGCGGTGTCAAATTCCCCCATAAAATGCACCAGAGCATGCTTAAAGATTGCAAAAAGTGCCACGAAAAGGGTCCAGGCAAGATCGAGGGTTTTGGCAAGGACTGGGCACACAAAACCTGCAAGGGCTGCCACACTGACATGAAAAAAGGACCTGCCAGTTGCAAGGATTGCCACAAGCAGTAAACCACAATTAGAGATTTATCATGCAGTTGCAAATGGTATTTACTTTTTCAGCAGTGATATGTTATACGGTTGAGGGGCTGGATACAGTATACAAAACAGACCCGTTCGATTGACTGATTACATTTTCTTGCACTCACCGTGCGGAAATAAAACATAACAAGGAGATACAAATGAAAAAGACTTTAGTAGCAATGCTTGCCATGGTAGCTTTTGCCGGAACCGCTTTTGCCAGCGACGTAATCGAACTGAAAAAAGGCGTTAAGTTCAATCACAAAGCCCACCAGGAAGCACTCAAGGACTGCAAGAAGTGCCATGAGAAGGGTCCAGGCAAAATCGAAGGTTTTGGCAAGGATTGGGCACACAAGACCTGCAAGGGCTGCCACGCCGACATGAAAAAAGGGCCTACCAGCTGCAAGGAATGCCACAAGTAATCTGACCTGATCCTGGATCAGTCAAAGCGGGGGAGCGCAATGCTGCGTTCCCCCGCTTTTTTATTTCAATTAAATCAATCGACAAATCACCGCAAAGCCAACTCTACTGCCTCCAGTTTCCTGACCCGGTCCCTCAGAACCGCCGCCTTCTCGAAATCCAACTCCTTGGCTGCCGCCAGCATCTCTTTACGCAATTTCCTGATCTGCTTCGGTATATCCTTGAGCGATGCACCATACTCTTCCGCCGTTTCAGCGACAACACCCGGCGGTGTGTAGTAATCCTTTTCCTCAATCGATCCCAGTATGGAAGACATTCCCTTTTTAATAGTCTCCGGAGTAATGTTGTGCTCCAGATTGTAAGCCAGCTGCTTGGTCCGGCGACGCTCAGTCTCATCGATACAACTCTGCATGGAGCGCGTAATGTTGTCGCCGTACATCAGCACGCGACCGTTGACATTACGGGCCGCCCGGCCACAGGTCTGGATCAGGGAACGGGCCGAACGCAGAAAGCCCTCCTTGTCGGCATCCAGAATCGCCACCAGCGATACCTCAGGCAAGTCCAACCCCTCCCGCAGCAGATTGATCCCAACCAGCACATCAAACTCACCCAGCCGCAAGTCACGCAGGATCTGCATGCGTTCGATTGTATCAATGTCCGAATGCAGATACCTGATGCGGACTCCCAGTTCACGATAATAGTTGGTCAACTCCTCTGACATGCGCTTGGTCAGCGTCGTGACGAGCACCCGTTCACCACGTGCAACGGTTTCACGAACTTCGTTGAGGAGATCGTCTACCTGGCCAACAGCACCATCTTTCGCCGTTACCGGCCTGATTTCTATGACCGGGTCAACCAGTCCGGTCGGGCGAATTACCTGCTCGACAAAAACCCCGGAACTTTTTTCCAGTTCATAATCTGACGGGGTCGCAGACACATAAATAGCCTGTTTGATACGGGCTTCAAACTCCTGAAAGTTGAGAGGACGGTTATCCAGCGCAGCAGGAAGACGGAAACCGTAATTGACCAGCGTATCCTTCCGCGAGCGGTCGCCACGGTACATGGCGCCGGTCTGGGGGATGGTGATGTGAGACTCGTCCACAAACAGGATGAAGTCATCCGGAAAGTAGTCGATCAGCGTGTAGGGGGGGTCGCCCGGCTGGCGACCATCAAAATAGCGCGAATAGTTTTCGATACCCTGGCAGAAACCCATCTCCTCCATCATCTCAATATCAAAAAAAGTTCGCTGCTCAATTCGTTGAGCCTCCAGCAGCATATTTTCGGCTCGGAAGTGGCGGAGGCGCTCTCCCAGATCAACCCGGATCTGCTCAACTGCGCGCTCCAAGGTTTCACGGCTGGATACGTAATGGGATGCCGGATAGATAGAGCATTTGGAAAGTTTGTGCAGCACGACGCCGCGCAACGGATCAATTTCGCTGACAGCTTCAATCTCATCACCAAAAAATTCGATTCGCAGAGCCTTGTCATTGTCATACGCAGGAAAAACCTCAACCACATCACCCCGAACCCGGAAAGTACCACGGTGAAAATCCAGGTCATTGCGTTCATACTGAATCTCGACCAACTTTCTCAGGAGAGTGTCGCGACCATACTCCTCCCCCTGGTGAAAGAAAATGTGCAGGCTGGCATAAGCTTCCGGTGAACCGATTCCGTAAATACATGAAACCGATGCCACAATAATTACATCCCGACGGGTCAGCAGACTGCGGGTGGCGGAATGGCGCATTTTATCGATTTCGTCGTTTATCGCCGAATCTTTTTCGATAAAGGTATCGCTGCTCGGAAGATAAGCCTCGGGCTGGTAGTAGTCATAGTAGGAAACAAAATACTCAACGGCATTGTCCGGGAAAAGCTCCTTGAATTCACCGTATAGCTGGGCCGCCAGTGTTTTGTTTGGGGCCAGCACCAGCGCCGGACGGCCGGTTTGGGCGATAACGTTGGCTACGGTAAAAGTTTTGCCCGAACCGGTGACCCCCAACAAGGTCTGGTGCCGGTCGCCACGCTCAATACCCTCCACCAGCTCGATGATGGCCTGGGGCTGGTCTCCGCGCGGTGTGTAGGAAGTTGCAAGTTTGAAGATTGACATGTCGGTGCACCCTGAGAAACTATATTTGATTATAACCGTATTATTGAGTATGCTGACTCGACTTGCGTGGCACAGTTGGTCACATTATCAGTGACTTAACGGTAACACGAGGCTCCTCATGTGACAAGACATCTAAAATCAGCCGCAGCTGAGTTGCAACCTGGAGGACATCTTGAATAAATCTGGAAAAGCACAATGCCTCAACATACTGCTTGTGGTTGGCAGCGAGCATGATCGCCATGCATTCAGGCAGATGTCCCGGGAACACCCTGCCGAATACACGCTTGCGGAGTTCGACTCCCCGCAGGATGCGCTTGCCAATGCGTTGAAGAATCATGCTGCTTACGACGTAGTCGCAATCAATCATAACCCTCCCGGCCTGGATGCTCTTGAATTGTGCAAGAAAATGGTGGCGGCTTCTGTTCCGTTGCCGCTGGTTATCCTGACCGGCAGCGGATTTGAAAAGATCGCAGCGGAATCGCTGGATAACGGAGCAAGCGACTACGTCATCAAAGACCCCTACAACGCCTACCTTGAAATTCTTCCATCAATCCTGAAGCGGGTTGTTACAAGCCATCGTGAACGACTCATGCGGGAAAACTCGACTCTGTCCATACTGGAACAACAGGACCGATTGCTGCATATTGTCGAAGAAATCACCATCCCGACCTTCGTAATCGACAAGAACCACATTGTGACCCACTGGAACCAGGCCTGCGCGAACCTGACCGGCCTGCCGGCCTCGAGTGTCATCGGCACACGGCAGCAATGGCGCGCTTTCTACAGCTCCGAGCGCCCGGTCATGGCTGACCTTATCGTGGACAACGTCATTGAAGACATGGTGTCAAAACACTACGGCGGAAAATTTTACCGCTCAAAAATCATTGAGGGCGCCTTCGAAGCCGAAGATTTTTTCCCGCACTTCGGCAGCTCCGGAAAATGGATCTATTTTACCGCCTCTCCGATGCGGGATTCAGACGGAGATATCTGCGGTGCAATTGAAACGCTGCAAGATGTTTCTGATCGCAGAAAGGCAGAACTGGCGCTCAAGGAAAGCGAGCGGCTGTACCGCGAGCTCAGCATCACCGACGGCCTGACCAAACTTTACAACTCCAGACACTTTTTCGGACGCGCCAGTGACGAGATTGAGCGTTGCAACCGTTACGCCTCGCCGTTGTCCCTGATATTGCTGGATGTTGATAATTTCAAGATCTTCAACGACACCTACGGCCATATCGACGGCGACCGGGTATTGGCGGAACTGGCAAATGTCATCAGAGGAGGCATCAGGGGGGTTGACACCGCCTACCGCTATGGCGGAGAGGAGTTCGTCGTGCTTTTCCCGGAGACGGAACCTGACGAAGCCGCCATTGTTGCCGAAAGGATTCGGGAGACCTTTGAAAACACCATTTTTTCCCCGAAGGATGGAGTTTACGTGAAAATGACCATCAGCATCGGCGGCGGTTGTTACCGACAGGGCGAAGACCTGACCTGTTTCGTCAAGCGGATTGACGGAGCGATGTACGAGGCCAAGAGGCTCGGAAAAAACAGAGTGGTTTTTGTGGAATAGCTGGCAAACAAATATAAAGAGGGGAGCCGGTTTGAAAACCGCTCCCCTCTTTTTGTTCAACCGGATATTCGGTCCCTGCTACCTGGCTGCCACAAAAGATCTGATCGCTTGTATCCGCCGGATTGCTTCTTGACACCCTAATGCCTGAACAATTTCGCCGATGCCGGGAGCCTGGGTGCCGCCCGAGAGGGCGATGCGAACCGGCTGTCCCACCTGCGGCATTTTCCATACCTTTTCCGTGCAGAGTTCCTTGAAGAGCAAGTCAAAACCGGCGGCATCAACGGCAGATGTGACCGATAGTTTTTCGGCAACCGCCTCAAAGACCGCCAGCAGATGTTCCTTCTCGAATTTGGCCAGTGCAGCCTCATCATAAGCTTGCGGAGCGTTGTAATAGAACACGGCCCGATCAGCCATCTCTTCCAATGTCTGGGCGCGCTCTTTCAAGGTATTGACCACCAGCATCAGATCTGGGCCGCCAAGCGTTGTGACTTCCCGCTTTGAAAGATGCGGCAGCAGCAGGTCAGCCAGCCGTTCCGTATCCCCCTGCTTTATATAATGGGCATTCAGCCAAAGCAGCTTTTCCGTATTGAAAACCGAGGCCGAACGCCCAACATTGTTTATGTCAAATTTTTGAATCATTTCATCCATACTGAAGATTTCGTCATCCCCATGACTCCAGCCCAGGCGAACCAGGTAGTTGATCAGCGCCTCGGGCAAAAAGCCCATATCTCGATATGCGATCACGCTGGTGGCGCCGTGACGCTTGGAGAGGCGGGCTTTGTCCGAACCGAGGATCATCGGCACATGGGCAAACTGCGGCACCGGGAAACCGAGCGCCTGATAAAGCTGAATCTGGCGTGGCGTATTGTTGACATGGTCGTCGCCGCGGATAACAGTGGTGATCCGCATGCTGGCATCGTCGATTACGACACAGAAATTGTAGGTCGGCGTACCGTCGGTACGCTGTATGATCAGGTCGTCCAACTCTTCAGACGGAAAGGCGATGCGTCCCTTGATCAGATCATCAAAAGCCACTTCCCCACCCTGTGGGGCAGCGAAACGAACGACATACGGCGCCCCTTCGGGATGGTCGTTTCTATTGCGGCATGTCCCATCGTATTTGGGTTTGCGCCCTTCCTGCATCGCCAGTTCACGTTTTGCATTTAACTCGTCTGCGCTGCAGTAGCACCTATAGGCCTTGCCGTCATCCAGCAGCTTCTGAACGTACTCTTTGTAAAGATCAAAACATTCCGACTGATAAAAAGGACCTTCGTCCCAATCCAGGCCGAGCCACTTCATTCCCTCCAGTATCGCATCGACCGACTCCTTGGTGGACCGTTCAACGTCGGTATCCTCTATGCGCAGAATGAATGTGCCACCCTGCTTTTTGGCCAAAAGCCAGTTAAACAGCGCGGTGCGGGCACCACCGACATGCAGGTAACCGGTCGGACTGGGGGCAAAACGGACTCTTAATTCAGACATGATTTTCTTCTCCTTGAAATGGCCAACTGGTAATGCAAGCAATCATTGAACCGTCATGAGTAACCGATATCATTGGAATAACATGGTCATAATACGCGTTCAAGGAGTATCTTGCATCGAACCGCCGACTGCGCGGCATCCCTGCCAGGTTCCTCGCCGATGCAGTTCGTTAACGACCGCAAACCACATCTGGTTATTCTTCAACCCCCACTGGGGTGCCACCCGGATTGACAGTGGTGCCGAGCCGTACAAGCGCTGAACGGTGACATCTGCCGGCAAAAGCTCCAGAAAATCAGCAGCCACACTCACATACTCGGCCATGGTCAGCGGCATAAACTCTCCCCGCCGATACATCTCGGCCAACTCGGTACCTTCGACCGCGTGCAGTTGATGCAGTTTAACGGAATCAATCGGCAACGACGCAATCAGGTCAGCGCTTTTCAGAAACTCCGCAGCCCCTTCCCCCGGGAATCCATGGATCAGATGGGCACATATGTCAAAATTCCGACCGGACGCCCGTTCCACCGCATTAACAAAATCATCCAGAGTATGTCCGCGATTGATGCGAGTCAGAATTTCGTCGTCCATTGACTGCAAACCCAGCTCCAGACAGACGTACTTTTCTCTGGCAATATCGGTCAGAAGCTCCAGGGCTTCATCAGTCAGCGAATCGGGCCGGGTCCCGACGGAAATGCCGATGACATCCGGATGAGCCAGGGCACGCCGATACAGGTCGCCCAGCAGATCGACCGAGGCATAGGTATTGGTATATTTCTGAAAGTAGATAATAAATTTCTGCGATCCGAGACGAATGCGATGGTAAGCCATACCATGTGCTATCTGCTCTTCCAGCGGTATCACGGCTTGGGTGTCTTTCGGGGAGAAGGATACGTTGTTGCAATATATACAGCCGCCGCTACCTTTGCTTCCATCCCGATTGGGGCAGGTAAAACCGGCGTCAACATTGACTTTGCTGACCCGACAGCCGAAACGGCGGCGCAGATAGTGACCGTAGGAATTTATGCGGAGTTGGGGGTGCAAGTCGGGATTAGTGTTGTGTGGCATGCTTCTCAATCTTTTCGAGCAGGGATTTGGCTGCCTCCAGAGGGTCAGTTGCAGCGATGATCTCCGAAATCATGGCAACTCCGTGGCAACCGGTCGCCATAACTTCCTCAATTGACGTTTTTTTGACACCACCCAGCGCAAACAGTGGAATATGGAGAGCGTTGACAGCCTCGGCCAAAGGTGACAATCCGAGCGGCTCGCCATATTTCAGCTTGGAAGGGGTGCGGTAAACCGGCCCAAAGGTGACAAAATCAGCACCGTCACACTCCGCCCGCAAAGCTTCGGCCACCGAATGGGCGGAATAGCCAATCAACATGTCCGGTCCCAACAACCGGCGGGCATCAACCACCGGCAGGCTGCCCACGCCAAGCTGTACGCCATCGGCGCCGACAGCCAGAGCGATATCAATGCGGTCGTTTATCATCAACGCGGCGCTGTATTCGCGGGTGAGCATCCTCAGCTGCAATGCCAGCTCAAACATCTGGCGCGCCGACAGGTCCTTTTCGCGCAACTGCACCGAACGGACACCTCCGGCCAGCGCCTCTGCAACAACGGCAGGGAGTTCCCTCCCTGCCGTTTGAGTCCGGTCAGTTATCAGATAAAGATTGAAATCGATCATCAATTAATCATAGAAACATGCCTTCCAGCGGACTGGAGGCGTTGGCGTACAACTTGCGGGGAATCCGTCCGGCCTTATAGGAAAGGCGGCCGGCAATTACTGCCAGCTTCATCGCTTCGGCCATTGCAATCGGATCCTGGGCACAAGCAATAGCGGTATTCATCAAGACCCCGTCGCACCCCAGTTCCATGGCGATGGCAGCATCCGAGGCGGAGCCAACCCCTGCATCCACGATTACCGGTACTTTAACGTTCTCAAGAATGATCTTGATGTTATAAGGGTTACGGATTCCCAAACCGCTGCCGATCGGAGCCCCCAAAGGCATGACTGCCGCGCACCCCAAATCTTCCAGTTTTTTGCAGAGAATCACATCGTCACTACAATAGGGCAGAACCGTAAACCCCTCCCCCACCAACACTTTGGCAGCCTTGAGCAGTTCTTCGTTGTCTGGGAAAAGGGTCTTTTCATCTCCCAGCACCTCCAGCTTTACAAAATCGGACATACCTGCTTCACGTGCCAGCAGACAGGTACGAACAGCATCGTCGGCGGTATAACAACCGGCAGTATTGGGTAGCAAGGTGTACTTTTTCAGGTCAATGTAATCCAACAGCGATTCCTTGCTGCGATCCAGATTAACCCTGCGCACAGCGACAGTAATGATCTCGGCGCCTGAAATTTCCAGTGCCTGTGCGGTCTGTTCGAAACTGGCATACTTGCCGGTTCCCACCATCAGTCGCGAACTGAATTCACGCCCGCCAATTACCAGTTTATCAGTTTTGTTTGTCATTATGGCTATCCTCCGCCTACAAAATGGACTATTTCTATCCTGTCACCATCAGAAAGCAGGTGTGTTTCATGCTTTGTCTTGGGCACGATGGCCTGATTCACCTCTACCGCAACCCGATCGAGTCCGATGCCCAAATGAGTCAAAAGCCCGGCAATTGTAATGCCGTCACTTTGTTCCGTATCTTCCCCGTTAAGAAGGATCTTCATTACATTTTTCTCCACAAATGAAAATAGCCGCAGAAGCGGCTATTGAAACTCTATCGGCGCGCTTCCCTACGCCGGCATTACCCGGATCAGGTACGAAGGGTCGCGGAATCATCCGCTCTCAGTCGAAACTCCCCTAGCATTTCTGTCAAACTAGATGATTGGGATTGCTCTGTCAACTCTATTTTGGGAAGGTCGCCGACCGCAATCAGCAATATATTTTTGAGCCGGTCGCCAGTTAAATTGAATTTACGGTATATTTCTGGCATAGTGCCAAGCGGTTGATTTACCGCATTTGCTTGATAACGTTTATGGAGATTTGATGAAATGAGTGAAAAGCGTGATCTCAAGCGATTCAAAAAACGCATCTCAATTCATTTCGGAGTTGAGGGGGCGAGCCGGATCGCGTTCACAGAAGACATATCTGCAACCGGAATGTTCATCAAAACCCCCAATATCGCCCCCCCCAATACAAAAATCAGAATTAAGTTTGCACTCGTTGAAGGCCAGAATATTGAAATAGAGGCACGTGTCATGTGGGCCAAGAAAGTGCCCCAGAACCTCTTTCATCTGGTAAAGAAGAGCGGCATGGGTGTGCGGTTTCTTCGCTTCCATACCGGTGAAGAGTATTTTAACAGTTATTTTGGTGAGCTTACTGTCGATTAATTGACCTCGCAGAGGAAGCTATTATGGCATGCAAAAAGATCTTTGTAGGTGCTACCGGACAACATTGCGGAAAGACGACTATCAGCCTGTCTCTTATGCATCTGGCCCGCCAAAAATATTCGCGAGTCGGCTTCATGAAGCCGGTCGGCCCCAAATGCGTTGAATTCAAAGGACGTATAGTAGACAAGGATGCCGCAATGTTTGCCACCGTTTTCGGCGTTGAAGATGATGTGGCCCTTATGTCACCGATGACACTTTCGGCTGATACAACGCGACGCTTTCTGGATGGCGACATCGACATGACATTCCCGCGCCAAACCATTCTGTCGGCCTGTGCCGAACTGGAACGCAGATATGATTTCCTGATTATCGAAGGGGCTGGCCACGGCGGTGTCGGCTCGGTGGTCGGCGTAAACAATGCCAGCGTGGCAGCCATGCTGAATGCCCCGACACTCCTCGTAACAGGTGGCGGAATCGGCAACGTGATTGATGCAGTGGAACTCAACCTGGCCCTGTATGAAAGAGAAAAGGCCAGCGTCAGAATAATCATGCCCAACAAGCTTGTGCCGGAAAAACGATCCAACGCAATGGATTATCTTAACAAGGCTTTTGCTTCTGATGATCTGTTGGTGGCCGGAGCGTTTGATTATTCTCCGACGTTGGCAGACCCGACGCTGCTGCACATAGCAGACCTTCTCCAACGACCGCTCCGGGGAGACCTGTCGGAGCAGAGCCGCATCTGCCACACCATCCAGCTCGGAGCGGCCTCTTCCCAACGCGTGATCGACAACCTGGAAGAATCTACACTTCTGATTGTAACCAGTTCACGGGATGAGTTAATTGTGACCGCATCCTCTTTGTATAATATTCCGGAATACAAAAAACTTTTGGCTGGACTCGTTATCGGGGGGCATGCTCCCATCTCCGACATAACCCGGCGAATACTGGACGACAGCGACATTCCGTATATTCGCATAGCAGAGACATCTTCGGAAGTATTCTACCAACTGCGTGAACATGTTTCCAAAATCGGTGCCGAGGATTTAGAAAAAATTACACTTATCAACTCAATTGCCGAAAAGTATATTGACTTCGATGCAATCGACTCAAGACTCTGACTGGGCATGGTATGTATACCTGTAAAACGGCAGAAATCTCTTGACCTTACACAGTTTTTAATATTTATAGAAAATTGTTTATTCCGTTTGAGAGGCTGGCATGATCGCATTGACGCGTATGGACAAACAGCTTATGTACATTAATCCGGACCATATTATCAGCGTCGAGGAAACTCCGGACACCGTTATTACACTTTTCAACGGCAATCACTATATTGTCATGGAGCGCGCTGACAGCATCATCAGCAGGGTTGTGGCCTTCCGCTCCAGAATAATGCGCAGGGCCCAGAGCTCCAGTGGCAAGAAGTATTTACAGCGGCAACGCAAAAACCTGTTTCAACAGGTCGCAACCGGCAAAGACGCAATCTGCCCGGCCACCAGAAGCACACTCGATCGCACTCCATTCCACAGCAGGGACTTTTAACATATGGATTTAGCAACCATAATAGGGCTGGTGATGGCCTTCGGAGCCGTTTTTGGCGGTGCCGCACTCGAAGGTGTGCATATCTCGGCACTCATACAGCCGACTGCAGCCATGATCGTTCTGGGCGGCACCTTTGGCGCCACCTTTGTCTGCTTTCCGCTCCCTGCAATCATAAATGCCCTTAAAGGTGTCAAAGGCGCGTTCCTCCCCAACAAGGTTGATCACGAAGGGGTTGTGAAGGATATTATCAACTACGCTACCAAGGCCAGGCGCAACGGCCTGATATCCCTTGAGCAGGAAGCCCAGAACGCCAAGGATCCCTTTATCAAAAAAGGTATTTCCCTGGTGGTCGACGGCATTGATCCCCAAAAACTCAGGGAAACCCTTGAAGCCGACATCATGGCTTTTGAAGACCATACCAAACACACGATTGAATTTTATGAAGCGGCCGGCGGCTTTTCACCAACTATCGGTATCATCGGAGCCGTTCTCGGCCTGATCCACGTTATGGGCAACCTTTCCGATACTTCCAAACTGGGTGGAGGTATCGCCGTTGCGTTCGTTGCCACCATCTATGGCCTGATCATCGCCAATGTTGTCTGTCTGCCAATCGGAACAAAACTTAAAATACGGATGAAAGAGGAAATGCTGCGAAGGATCATGATTCTGGAGGGCTTGATCGCCATCCAGAACGGCGAGAACCCGCACTTCATTGAACAGAAGCTCAAAGCTTTCGTAGGCGGTCATTAAACAGTCATGGCACTCAAAAAAGAGCCTGAAAAACATGTTAACCACGAGCGCTGGCTCGTTTCCTACGCCGACTTCATCACACTTCTGTTTGCGGTTTTCGTTGTTTTGTACGCCATGGGACAGAGTGACAAAAAGAAGGTCGAAGAAGTCATGCAGTCACTCAAGGAATCATTCGGAATGGTCAACTCCGGCGCTCCGGCTCCAAAAGTCAATGTAATCCCCTCAAAATCGATCGCAATCATCCCGGCCCTCAAACCCGAATTATCCATAGCACCGACCGGGCGTCAGCGAAGCGGAATGGCAAAAGCGCGTGCAGAAGAGAAAGACTTCCGCCAGATCAAGACATCGGTCGAAGCTTATTTGATCAAGCGTGGCGCGCAAAACAAGGTTTCGCTTGAGATCACCCGTCGTGGTTTGACCGTAAGCCTCAAAGAAGCCGGTTTCTTTGACTCCGGCCAGGCGACCATAAAGCCGGAAGCGTACGAACTGATCAATACAATTGCGGAAATCATGACCCAGTACAATAATCCGCTGCGACTGGAAGGTCACACTGACAACGTACCGATCAGCACAGCACAGTTCCCTTCCAACTGGGAACTGTCCACCGCCCGCGCAACAAACGGCTTGAAATACCTGCTCAAGAATTTCGATGTTGAACCTGACAAAATCTCGGCCACCGGTTACGCAGAATTCCGGCCGATAGCCGACAACACAACCGTTGAAGGACGCGCCAAAAACCGCCGCGTTGATCTGGTCATGCTTTCCGGAGATGCAGAACGCGGTGAGCCATAACAATCCTGTCCACACCACTCCCCATCTGCTTTAATTCACACGTTTTCTAGCAAACAGATAAACCGCAGAATCCAACTCGGGCGGCAGCACTAAATGTCCCAGCTGCCGATCCTCACCGAATTCGAACAGCACCTGTTCCCCGTAATCAATCCAGTTTCCTGCAGCAAACTTATGTCGGCTGCTGATGACGATGTAGAGCTGCACGCTCCTGGTTCTAAAAACCTGTCGTTCAAAGCTGTTGTCCGCCGGGGGCCAGGAACAGATCACAACTTCCGGTGCATATTTCTGCAACGCCTCGCGCGCCTCCATTTTGACTACGCATTCCGGGTATCTTGCCGCCAGTTTCCAGCTGCAGTCATCCGTCGCAGTTATTGAAACTCCGGCATTCCCCAAAAAGTGCGACAACGCCCCATCACCGGCGGCGATTTCAAGACAGGAACGCGACCCTATCATCCGGGCGAGCTCATCAATCAGCCGCTTTGAATAAAAGCAGTAAATCCCCTCGGGCTGAACCAGTGGCATAAGCATTTTTTTCTGCCACAGAACGGGCCACAATAGCCGGAACCAGAACATGGATACCGGCTTGCGCACCAACCCCTCGGAGAACAAGAGCCACTGCGCAATATAACCGTTTAGCAGATTAAAGCGGACCTTGCCCTTCTCAATGCCGGTAGCCTCGGAAATGCAGTGCTGCTTAACGGCCAGATGAGCCATGCGACTGCTGATTAACTGCTGTAGGGTTGACTCCATTATTTTACTGTCACCACGGCTATTTTGACATTTTTTCGCCAGCAAACCGCCGCGCAGCTCCGATTGTTTCAGATACCCCTGCAACTCGGCCATTGTTCCGCCGCTGACAATCTCCGCAATATCAATCCTCACGCATTCCCACAAGTCAGGATATGCCGAACTGAGTTCGCTGAGAGAAGGGTTCGCCTTCAACCATTTGATAACATCTTCAGGAGTTTTGTTCTTCACAGGAATCCCTCTAGCTGCTTAATTTACAGTGTAGAAGTCGGGCCATTCGATACCCAAGCAGCAAAATGACTTATTGTGTCTCACCATCATGTTACCCTCCATCAACACTTAACAGGGGGTAAAATCATGGAAGCTATAACAATTGTCGGAATCGCGGTAGTTGCTGTCGGAGGGTACTACTCGGCGTTGGATTTTCTGGCCGATCTGGGAGTTCAGCTTAAAAAGAGTCCGGCAGAAAGAAGCAGAACAAGGCACTCCTCCTCAGACATCCACGCGCCGCAAAGAAGGGTCAAGAAGATGGCGGGGGTGAACATTTGAGAGAGCATTCAGCAGACTGCTTTTCACATTGGGAATATCGGCTTGCAGCTCTTTGAGCAGCCGCTTCATTTTTTTGCGCTGAATATCTGCCGTTCCACAGACCGGGCAACAGCAGCAGACCACAGGGAGCGAGGCCTCTCTGGAGAAACTGATAATATCCTCCTCCAGGACATAGACCAAAGGACGGATAACGGTCGTGACGCCGTTATCAGCCAGCATCGAAGCGGCCATGGATTTGAGGGAACCGACGAAGAACTGGTTCAGCAGGAGAGTTTCGATGAAATCATCCTGATGATGCCCCAACGCCAGCTTGTTGCAGCCCATATCCTGTGCCACTTCGTAGAGTGCGCCCCGCTTCAGCCGGGAGCACATTGAGCAATATGACGATCCGGGACGACGTTTTTCCTGGATAATATCGTAGTGTTCAGTAGGCACCATTCGGTATGTGAAGCCATTGTCCCGCAGAAATGCTTCAATCACCTCTGTCCGGTAACCCGGATAGCCGGAATCGATGTTTATGGCGACCAGCTCAAAAGGCACCGGCGCCCTGCGGCGCAAATCCTCCAGCAACAGCAACAGCGTATATGAATCCTTCCCCCCTGAAACGGCCACGGCGATCCGGTCGCCCTTTTCTATCAGTCCAAAATCGGCGATCGCTTTTCCGGTCCCATGACGCAACTTCCTGAAAAGCTGATTCCGCTTAAACTCCTCACATGGATTTTTCATCCAACTGCTCCTTCGTAAATGATGCTGCTGCATTGTTAAATGTCCCATTCCAAAATGGCTGGTTGATAGTCAGTTTCCGCTGCGACTAAAACGGTAGCCGACACCCCTGACTGTCAGAAAATGCTTTGGATGAGACGGGTCTGGTTCGAAATATTTACGAAGCCGGACAATGAAATTATCCAGCGTCCTGGTTTCGGTATCACTGCTGTAGCCCCAGACCGACTGAAGCAGTTCGCTACGTTGGATAGCGGCTCCTTCCTTGCGAAAGAAAAGTGCCAGGACGCGCACTTCCATCTCTGTCATGTCAATTTCACCCTGAGCTGTCTTAGCCCGGTACGAGAGCAGAAAGACCTCATTATCCCCAAAGCGGTACCCTTCTTCGACCGGCTCCGGCCTGTACCAGGCGGAGCGCCTCAGCATCCCCTTGACCCGCAGCAGAAATTCAACCAGATTGAACGGTTTGGTCAGGTAATCATCGGCCCCGTTTTCCAACCCCTCCACCCGGTCAGCATCTTCGGAGCGGGCGGTCAGCATCAGGATCGGAACTCTCGGATCGAGCTTCCGGATCAATCTGCAAGCATCAAAGCCATCCATGCCCGGTAGCATGACATCCAGAATTATCAGGTCGAATCGTTCGACTTCCAGCGACTTGAGCGCGCGTTCTCCCGTTTCAAAGTGGCTTATGCGGAAACCCTCTTCTTCAAGGTTGTAACAGATGCCGCGCGCCAGATGGATTTCGTCTTCAACCAGCATGATATGTGGTTTGTCGTTTACCATAATCAGATCCCTATACTGCCGGAATTTTAACCGTGAAGGTGCTGCCTTTGCCGAGTCCGTCACTTGAGACGCTCACCGTGCCGCCGTAACCCCGGATGACAGATTCAACAATATAGAGCCCCAGGCCGGTGCCGCGCACATTCTCACCGGGCGGTTGAACCCGATAGAAACGGTCAAACACTTTTTTCAGCTCCCGGCTTTCGAGACCTCGGCCCTGATCCTGAACAGAGAGTTGCAGAAAGTTCCCGGATTTGATGATCCGCACATTTATTTCGGGGCTCTGGGGCGAGTAAAGAATCGCATTTTCAAACAGATTGCGAATAACCATTCCCATCTCCTCCGGATCAACCATCGCCTTCAGGCCTGCTGCGGCTTCGAAGAAAATGTTGCCACCCTGCGGCAGGGTGATCCGCTCACGCTCCACGTGCTCTCTGACCAGTGCCGTCAGGTCGGTCGGGCGCTTTTCAGCCTGTTTGCGGCGCTGCTCCAGACGTGCCGCCATCAACAGGTTGTTGATCAGGTAGTGAAGGCGTTCTGTATCGGACAGCATTGTGCCGACAAAGGAGTCAAGTTTCTCTTCGTTGGGACGGCGCAGCCGGATTGTCTCAAGGTGAAGCTGAATGGATGCCAGCGGTGATTTCAACTCGTGTGTGACCTGGGCGATAACATTTCGTTGCTGCGCATACAGGTTGGACTGGCGGTTCCAGAACACGAAAATCACATAAGCGCCAATCAGGATCAGCAGCAGCATGCCGATCCCCTCCACCATGACCGGCCAGTTAAAACCGCCCCCGATAAGCTCCGGGCGGTATTTTTCCGCCAGCGCCATGAATTCTCTATGTTTGCCGATGAACCAGTAAATCCAGGAAACTACCAGCGTGATCCAGACCAGCTGAATCGCGATCATCGTCATAACCGGCGTAAAAATGCGACGCAGAAGCTGCTTCATTATTCCGATCCTGATTGTTGATTCATGCACACTCCGATGATTGAAAAACCGCTTTTGAGTACGCTCACCATTTTGTATACTTGTGAATCTTTCAGCACTCTGCTATAAACATCCCACTTTGGAACAGAGTTATAAATACAACATGGAGAGTATGTCAATGGCTGTTGTGGAATTCAAGAAACTTAATCGACAAATGATGCTATACCGGATAGTGCAAACCATCCTGCTGGGACTGCTGGTCTTTATGGCATTGAGTTTTCAAAGCCTGTTTGCGGTGCGAGGCAAGCCGGAACAATTTATCACCAGCCTTGCGGCCGCCATCATTATTCAACTGCTGCTGATCTATCCGGTCTACAAACTCGCCTGGCGCGATGCCGGAATCGAGATTGAAGGAAACGCCACCGGATTATCCAATGTCCAATTGACGGCACTGCGCAAGAAACGCCTGATCGGCGACCTCTGGAAGTTCTGCTCGGTCGTTTTTTTCATCGTCTTTGTCGCATTGATACCGGATGCCAAGAAATCTGCGGGCTCCTCGTTTTTTCTGGCCATAACCATCTTTTCGTTTTTACTGACCTGCCTGATGTATTTCCAATGTTTCAACTTCAGCGCCAAAAAGCAGATCAAAGCATTGAACTGATATTGCCTGACGATGGGGGCGCATGAATGCGCCCCTGCCGACCTGTTATTCTGACTTGAAGAATCGCTCCATCTTCCCGAACATCTCCCCCGAATCCCCCTTGACAATCTCCGTGTCCGGCAGCGAACGCAGAAAGGTTCTGCCATAGCTCTTGTTAATTACGCGCCGGTCCAGAATCAGCACCGCCCCGCGGTCGTCGCGGCTGCGGATCAAACGCCCGAACCCCTGACGGAATTTGATCACCGCCTGCGGCAGGGAAAAGTCTCTGAAAGCATCGCCACCGTCGGCCTTGATCTTTTCAGCCCGGGCTTGCTGGACCGGTTCGGTCGGCACCTGAAAAGGGAGACGGGTGATGATCACCAGCCGCAGCGCCTCACCTTTGACATCCACCCCCTCCCAGAAGGAATCGGTGCCGAACAGCACCGCGTTCCCCTCTTTGCGGAACTGCGCCAGCAAGGCATGGCGGCCGGTCTCGCCCTGCTTGAGCGAGCTCAGTCCCAGCTTGGCCAGCTTTGGAGCCAGCACGGTATAGACCCGGTTCAGCAGATCATAGGAGGTGAACAAAACAAAAGCGCCGCCGCGAGCCAGGGTGACAGCCTTCAGAATATGTGTTTCCAGCGCCTCGCGGTAGCCCGGTTCAGTCGGCTCCGGCATGTTGTCCGGTATTGCCACAAAGACCTGACTGGCATAGTCGAAAGGCGATTCCAGCTGCAGCTCCGTCAGGCGCTGCCTGGGGAGCAGGGCAAAACCGGTCCGTTTCTTCAGATAACCGAACTGGCCTCCCACGGTCAGCGTAGCCGAGGTAACGATGATTGTCTTGAGACGATCCAGCACGGTCTCTTTCAGCTGACCCGAGATATCCAGCGGCGCCGCGCAGAGCCGGGCCTGCACACCGCGAATGCCGCTTTTTGTTTCGATCCAGCGGCAGTATCCTTCCGCATCGGTCGTAAAAAAGAGAAGCCCGTCGGCCATGGCCTGCAAACGCCCTTCGATGCCTCCCGTATCAAGCAGCTGGTCGGCCAGCTTCTCCCGCAGTTTTTCCGGCAGGTCTCCGCAGCGGCGCAGCAGCGTACGCAGGGCCGAGGTGTAGTCGTTGACGCCATCTGCCAGTGTCTGCAGCCTCTGCCTGCACTCCGGCCAGAAGGCTCTGCGTTCAACTTCCGGCGTAATGCGCAGCTTCTGCTCGCGTCCGGCCAGGCCTCCGGCATCATGCTCAACCGAAAACGCCAGCCAATCCATGGTCTGCTCCGTCAGACCGGACAGGTCATGGGCCTTGGGGAGCAGATGGGTTTCCAGCAAGCCGGACAATTCGGCGTAAAGCCCATCCTGCGACTCAGGCAGGTCACGGGTGATGCGCGAAGAGATGATCGTCAACAAACCGGCCCGGTTGGTCTTATGCGGCACCAGCCGCTGCAGCTGTTTGAGAATTCCGCTGCGGGCGATGGTCAGTGACAGGTGGCTGGTGGCCACATCCTCCAGATGGTGCCCTTCGTCAAAGACCAGACGGGTGAAGGGGGGCAGAATGGCGGTGGCATCGTAGCCGGTCTCTTTTCTGAGGACTATGTCGGACAGCAGCAGGGCGTGATTGACCACCAGCACCCTGGCGGCCGACGACTCGCGCCGGGCCCGATAGAAAAAGCAGCGGTTGAAATGCTTGCAGCGTGAACGGCTGCACTGGTCGGCTTCGCAGCAGACTTCCTCCCAGACCGTGTAACGCGGAGTGAAGGTCAGGTCGCTGCGGCAGCCGTCCTGACTGGCGTGACTCCACTCGATAATGGTGGTCAGTTCGGCCGAGGATTCATCCGGAAACAGGGATGGTTCGGCCTCGGCATGCTCCAGTTTGCGAAGGCAGGCGTAATTGCTGCGCCCCTTGACCAGGGCCGCCTTGAACTCGACTTTTGAATTGCGCGCCAGAAAGGGAAGGTCTTTGCGGATCAGCTGTTCCTGCAGGTTGATCGTATTGGTGGAGATCACAACCCGCTCGTTGTTGCGCACCGCCCAGAGAATGGAGGGCACCAGGTAGGCCAGCGACTTGCCGGTGCCGGTGCCGGCTTCCACCAGCACCACGCCATCACGGTTGAAAGCCTCGGCCACGGCAAAAGCCATGCGGACCTGTTCGGCGCGCTGTTCATACCCCTTCAGGTGGGCCATCATGCCGTCAGGGGCGAAGACCCGGCCAATCTCCTCCAGTGAGAGCAATTCGCCTTTTCTTTCGGTGTGGGGGGTCACGACCAGGTAACAGCGCAAGCAGTCGTTATCAACAATCGAGAAGCCGATACCCTGGTTGCCGGCCACCGAAGCGATCTCCATATCAGCTGAAGAGGGGGTCAGGTCACCGGACGGGTGATTGTGAACGACAACATCACCGGTCGAGGCACGCACCATAATAGCCGGCACGGCCTGCTTGCTGCCACGCGCGATGACTTCGACTTCACAGACGACGCCTTCCACATTGGTGCGGCCGATGAAAAAAACTTCGTTGCCGCTGGCGGCGGTAATTTCGTGCCGCATCAGAGCACGGCAATCTTCTGTAAAGTGCGTTTCCATAAGTTGGCCACAATAGCACAGGGCAGTAAAAAAGGCACCGTTGAATCCCGGTGCCTCTGTCTGTTTTTTCTGATGGTTTTACTGCTCAGTTGACCAATATCCCTACCAACCCCGCCCCGATGATCACAACCATCGGACTGACTTTGGTCCATTTGAATATTACGAATCCGATCACCAGAATTATGAATTCCTTTATTCCGGTCAGTGAGGAGGCGCCCAGGTTCCAGGCTGCAGCCGCAACCAGGCCGACGACTGCCGGCAGCAATCCGTCCAGGGTGGATTTGATGATGTCGATGTTTTTGAGGCGGTCATAGTTGCGGCCGACGACCAGCATCAAAATAACGCATGGCAGAAAGATGAATACCGTGGCGACCAGGCCGCCCAGAAAACCGCCGGCCCGGAAGCCGGTAAAGGTGGCCAGCATGGCCAGCGGGCCGGGGGTCAGCTGGGACAGCGCCAGGCCATCCAGGAATTGGCGCAACGTCAGCCAGTGGTATTGATCAACCATAATGTGGTTCAGGAGCGGGATCAGCACATAACCGCCACCCACAAAAATCAGTCCGATCCGGAAATAGATCCAGGCCAGAGAAAACAGCGACGCCATCAGTTGCACCTCCGGCGGTAGAAACTGGCGCACAGTGACCAGAGTGCCGCCGCCAGCAGGACCCAGGCTGCATTCAGCTTGAGTACGACCGTGGCGGCAAAGGCGGCCAGCGCCATCAGGAGTCCGCTCCCCCCCTTGATCTGCTTACGTCCCATATCGATCGCCACCACCACGATCAACCCGATGACGACCGGATTGGTCCCCTTGAGGGCGGCCTGAAGCTGGGGCAGTTTATTGTAGGTGAAATAAAGCCAGGAGAGCAGCGAAACCAGCAAAAACGAGGGTGTGATAAATCCGACGGCAGCCGTAATCCCGCCCCGGATGCCGCGCAGGTGGTGTCCGGTAAAGGTGCAGACGTTTAGAGAAAAAGGCCCCAGAATCTGCCCAAAAGCCAATCCGTGCAAAAACTCCTCGGAAGTAATCCACCCTTTCTCTTTTACGCAGATTCTCTCCACCAGCGCGACTATCGCCATACCGCCGCCAAAACCGGTCAGACCGATCTTGGCAAAGGTCAGAATGATCTCAATCAAACTCACATTTTGCGTTCTCTTGTCCATTCCGGAGTTATAGCAGGAAGTTTTCCGGTGCGCCAAGCTAAAATGGCCGGAGGATACCCCCGGCCGTTTGGATCATTTAGCAAGTCAGGCCGGTTCTTCTCCTAAAAAACAAAACCGACCGTCACCTGGAACTTGTCGTTGTCCAGCGGGACTTCACCAGCGGCGCGGCGGTCACCGAAGAATTGATAATCAGCCTTGATTGCCACGGACGGGATTGGAAGGAACGATACTCCCACTGTTGTATAATTGCGGTCGAACCTGCCGCTTGTTTTGCTTGGGTCAGCGGCGCCGCCATGCTGTGTGTTCAGCTCGGAATAGCGGGCGAAGAGCACTGCATCAGCATTGGAAAGCCTGCCTTGTTTCCAGGCTGAAGGTAATGCGTGCCATGCCCCCTCTACCCAATAGCCGGACATGTTCCTGCCGATTTCGGTATTCAGCGACTCCGGGCGATCCTGATAAACATGCACATATTCGCCGGCCAATTCAAAGTCGCTGATGCGATAGCGGCCATCAACTGCTGCAATAGTGGTATATGCGGTAGAAGTGCCGCTGGAAGCCGAGTTGCCGGAATAGAGCGACAGTGAGGTTCTCAACCCATCCACTGGACGCAGGTCCAGGCGACCGGCCACTGCGAAGTTGCGGTTATTATCCTTTTTAAAGCCCTGCCTTCCCTCTCGCACTCCTTTCGCAGCATCGAAATTGGTCCCATCGAGCCCCGACACGGCCATCAGCTGGTAATCGACTTTCTTGTGAAGCGCACCGCTGATGCCAACCCCCATCTCCTGCCAGGTGCTTGGAATCAGGTACATATCCAGAGCCGGCCTGGCGCTGGAGTAAAAGTTGGTCGGCTCATGGTTTTGGTTGATGGCCCCCATCGGGAGCAGCATCACCCCGGCATTAACGTTCAGGGCCGGGTTCAACTTGAAGGTCAGATAGGCCTGCTCCACAGAAATGCTTCCATCCGCGCCGCCGTCACTGCCGCCATGTTCCCATTCCAGTTCCGAGTTGAATTCGATCCAGTCCGAAAGCTGCGATGTCACATTCAGTACGACGCGATGCGGATCAAGCGTATTTCCCCCCTTGCCGTTGCCATTGTCTTTTTTGAAGATGTACTCCAGCTCGCCGTAGCCGCTGATTTTGGTGTTACCCCAAAGCTTCTTCAGGTACTCGCCGTTATTTGCGGCCGGTTCGCTTTTTGCCTTGACCTGTTGCTCGTCTGCTGCTTTTTCAGCCAGAAGCTTCTGAATCTTGCCGTTGATTTCGTCCAGCTGCTTTTGCAGATCCGGGACACTCGTCTCCGCGTGGGCGGAAGAGTTAACCGCAAACAGTCCAACCAACAAAGATGCTACCAATCCAACTTTCTTCATTTCCTACCTCCTGTGATGTGGTGACTTAACGCCACCTTGACTTTGATTATTATTATCAGTAACTCGGCAAAAAAACACGGAGATCAACTGCACGAATTGCACGACAGTTAGTCACCGATTATCGATTGCATGGGTCTGTTTGATTTAGATCCGGACGGATATTAAACAGGATGCTCTTTTCAGGTGGGCACACGCTTTGTTATTATTTGACAGCGCCTTGTGATAATGAATTTTGAATTCAATAACATCCGGGCAAGTGCGTTGTCAACATTATTTTACAGATAATGCTCTACCGCAAACCACGGGAATCGTATTGCTATCAACCGGCTATTTGGCCACCGCCAACAGCACAACCCCTGTCAACATCAGAAACATACCGATCAATCGCAACCGGGAGAACGCCTCCCGCAGCGCTCTGGCGCCGAAAAACACTCCGATCAACATCGAGATTTCTCGGATGGGGGCGACGTAACTGAGCTTGGCCTTGGTCATCGCAAACAGCACCAGCGTATATGCCAGGGGTGACAATATCCCGACCGCCAGTATATAGCGTCTGTTCTCCTGCCATTGCCGGAGCAGCAACGGCCTTTGACTCAGCGCCTGCGGGGCAAGCAGAAGGGTCCGCAATCCCAGGCCGAGCACATAATACAGCACCGGTGCCATGGCAAGCGTTTTGACCGCCCACCCGTCTATCAGCGTATAAAGACCGATGAACACCCCTGTGAGACACCCCCAGATTACGCCCTGCAAAGCCGCCCCGGATGCTCTGTGCAGATTTGTGCCGCCCGAAATCATGAATATGCCGGAAACAACCAGTGCAATGCCTAGCCAACCCATAATACTTGGAGATTCCGCAAGAAACAGCATTGCTCCGGCGATTGAAAAGAGCGGACCGGTTCCTCTGGCAAGTGGATAGACAATTGAGAAATCACTTACTTGGTAACCGCGCTGAAGAACCAATGAGTAGACGACATGCACCAAAGCACTGGCAACAATTGCAATCCAGGCGTTCAGGCCGAGTTGGTGGGAGTTGTTAAGCCAGGAAATTACACCGAAAGGAAAGGCCGCCGTAATACTGACCACTCCGAACAGCCAGACAAACGTCAGGCCGCCGGATGCCTTCTTGGCAAAATAATTCCATAGTGCGTGGAGTAACGCCCCTGAAACAACAAGTATGAGTGACTCCAAATTCATGCCGGGTTTATAGCAGTTACGGCTCTTTAGCGGCAAGGTAAAACGACGGGTAAAATATTGCCTGAATCAGTCGCTCCGTGGTACTAATAAAAATCTAAAGGCATCCGCTCCCCACCCATTTATTGTGAAGGCTGGGGCATATTTCAAACCGAGGAGTCCGATAATGTCCTTTCGTACCATCGAATGGCGCGACGACGCTGTGATCATGATCGACCAGACCCGTCTGCCAAACGAAGAAATTTACAACAGCTACACCGACTTCAAATCCGTGGCCGACGCCATCCGGGGAATGATCATCCGGGGAGCACCGGCCATCGGCGTGGCTGCCGCCATGGGAGTGGCGCTGGGAGCCCGCGAGATCATTGCCGACACTTACGATTCGTTCTATCGCCAATTGGAGAACGTCTGCGACGTACTGGCCCGCACCCGCCCGACGGCGGTCAATCTCTTCTGGGGCATCGAGCGCATGAAGCGGGTCGCAGAGGAAAATCGGGATAAAAGCCTCGATAAAATTCGCGATATATTAAAGAAAGAGGCGATCAAGATTGAGCAGGAAGACCTGACCATCTGCAAGAATATCGGCAAGTGGGGTGCCACCCTGATCCCGGAAGGAGCGACCGTATTGACTCACTGCAACGCAGGCGGGCTGGCCACAGCCGGCTACGGAACGGCTCTGGGTGTGATTCGTGCCGCCCAGGAGGCCGGAAAAAACATTAAGGTTTTTGCGGATGAAACCCGCCCCTGGCTGCAAGGCGCCCGCCTGACCGCCTGGGAATTGATGAAGGACGGCATACCAACGACACTGATCTCCGACAATATGGCCGGTTTTTTCATGAGCAAGGGGGAGATCACCTGCTGCGTGGTTGGTGCCGACCGGATCGCCGCCAATGGCGACACCGCCAACAAGATCGGCACCTATTCGGTAGCGGTATTGGCCAGGGAAAACAATATCCCCTTTTATGTGGCTGCGCCGGTTTCGACCCTGGACCTGACTCTGTCCGACGGCAGCAAAATCCCGATCGAGGAACGGCCGGACAACGAGGTGACTCATATCAAGGGGGTCGCAATCGCACCGGAGGGGGTCAAGGTTCGCAACCCGGCTTTTGATGTGACACCGGCCCGCTACATTACGGCCATCATCACCGAGAACGGCATCGTCAAGGACGATTATCGCGCCGGTTTGCGCAGGGTTGCGGGTAAATAAAATGCCTCAGGAACGCTTTTCAGAGGATTTCCATCGCATCATCGCCATCGACGATAAAGCTGACCGGGTGCGGGAACTGGCCCTGCTTCTGGAGTCGCACGGTTATCAATACGGTGCCCGCTCCGCTGAGAACATCACGATGTTCCAGCCGCTTTTTTCGGCTGAAGAACTGTATCGGATTGTAATTCTCTCGCTTTTGACACCCTCCCCCGACCTGGCCCTGAACGCTTTCGAACGCCTGACTGGTGTGATCTCGCCGGACGACATGGTCGTACTGGCCGGACGAAAAAAACGACTGGCCCAGTTTTTGATGTTGTGTGGCTCTTCACCGTTTCTGGTGAATCTGATTTACAAAACCCCCGAAACCCTTCGCATGCTCTTCCTTGACAACGGCATCGACACAGCACGTAATTTTGCCAGCATGCTGAGCGCCGTGGAAAGCTTGGTGGATAACGATACCGATTATGCGTCGTTGCAAAAACAGCTGCGACTATTCAAGCGAGCTGAAATCCTTAGAATTGCAGCGCGTGACCTGAACGGCCTGGCGGTTATGGAAGAGGTCACCGACGAGCTTTCAAGTCTGGCTGCGGCCTCACTGCAGATGGCCTACCTGGTTAGTCGCCGCTGCCTGGTCAAGGAATATGGCTGCCCCTTATTGTCCACTCCGGACGGATTGCGGGAAGCTGAAATGACCGTTATCGGCATGGGTAAACTGGGGGGGCGGGAGCTGAATTTTTCGTCCGATATCGACATAATTTATTTTTATGAGTCGGACAAGGGTGAAACGTCCGGTGTAGAAAACGGTTCCGGCTCACGCAAGGGGGTCGTTTCGCTGCACACATTCTTCAACAAATTGGGAGAATTGATCAGCAAGGCTCTTTCACAGGTAACTGAAGACGGCTTTGTTTTCAGGGTCGATGTGGGACTGCGACCGGAAGGCAAATCTGGGGATATGGCGGTTTCGCTCCGTTCGGCCGAAGTGTATTACGAATCCTGGGGACAATCCTGGGAACGCACCGCCATGCTCAAGGCCAGGCCGGTGGCCGGCTCGCTGGAACTGGGCGAGCAGCTGTTAAAAATGCTGCAGCCTTTCGTTTACCGCAAATATCTCGATTACAACCTGATCGAGGATATGAAGAACATGAAGCAGAAGATCGACGTTTCCCTGGCCCGTTCGATGGAGGGAGAAATCAATCTTAAGCTTGGGCGCGGCGGCATCCGCGAGATCGAATTTTTCATCCAGGCCTTACAGCTGGTCTATGCCGGGAAGAATCCGAATTTGCGGGAGCGAAACTCGCTCAAGGCGCTGAAAACACTGTTAGAGGCACGCCTGATCAATGAAAATGATTACAACAAGCTGCGGGATGCCTACCGGTTTTTGCGTTCCACCGAGCACCGCATCCAGGTTGTCCAGGAGCGCCAGACCCACAATCTTCCGGGCAAGCCGGATGAAATGCTGGCGCTGGCCCGGCGCTGCGGATATCTGAGAGCGGGCGGGCTTGAACGTTTCAATCAAGTTCTGGAAAATCACCGCAGCAATGTTTCCATCATCTACGGCACCCTGTTCCATTCAAGAGATGAAAAGCTGCAGCAGGACTTGAATCCTGAAACACTACTGTTTCTTGACCAGCGGGCCGACTCCGATTTGGTCAAGGATATGCTGGCTGAAAGGCGTTTCGAAAATGTTGACCGGGCTTACGAGAACCTGGCATTGCTGCGCCGAGGGCCGGCCAAGGGAAACCTGACCGAGCGCAGCCGCCGCAATCTGGAAAAAATCACCCCGTTGCTGCTCCAGAAAGTATTTGATTCTCCCGATCCGGACATGGCTCTGGTAAATCTGGAGCGTTTCCTGTCGGAGATCGCTACCCGTCCTTCATATTATGCCCTGCTGGCTGAAAACCGTGAAACGAGCAAACTGCTGGTTTCGCTATTCGGCATGTCCGAATTTCTCTCCAAAATCCTGATCAGTCATCCGGAACTGCTGGACAGCATGGCCTCCAGCACTTACACCTCGACCCCCAAAACGATCGAAGTTATGACAGCAGAACTGGACATCCTGCTGGAGCAGAGTGATTATTTCGAGGACCGCCTGGATGTGCTGCGACGCTTTCGAAATGAGGAGTTTCTGCGCATCGGCCTGAACGACATCCATGGCAAGCTCCTGCAGGGCGAGGTAACATCGCAACTCAGCCTGCTCGGCGAAACCTGCCTTGCCGCAGCCTACCGCCTGGCAGTTTCGGAACTGAAACGCTTTGGAAACCCGGTCTACCAGTTTGAAGGGCATGCCGTCAAAGCAAGTCTGGCGATCATCGGCATGGGAAAACTTGGTGGCGGCGACCTGAACTACCACTCCGACCTGGACATCATCTTTGTCTACGATCATAAAGGGTACACCGATGGTGAAAAACAGATTTCCAATCACGAGTACTTTGCCAAGCTGGCCCAAAAGATCATCTCGGTTCTGACAATGCAAACCCGCGAAGGGTATGTTTATAAAATTGATACGCGCCTGCGCCCCTCAGGCAATGCCGGCCCGCTCGTAACTTCGCTGGAGTCATTCCTGGAATATCATCGCAAGGAGGCCCAGATCTGGGAACGTCAGGCTCTCACCAAAGCCCGGGTCGTACTGGGCGACCAAACGCTGGCCGGACAACTGAACGACGTCATCCGCCACACCATCTACGGGGCCACAATCGACGATGATGGGCGCGCCGAGATCCATCGCCTGAGAATGCGAATGGAGAACGAGCTGGCCAAAGAAAAAGAGGGGAGCTACAACATCAAAACGGGACGTGGCGGGATGGTGGATGTGGAATTCACCATTCAATATCTTCAGTTACGTTATGGCTGCAGCTACCCGGAATTGCGCAGCACCAACACGATCGTGGCACTCAAGGAGATCCGCTCCCTGAAATTGCTCCCCGACGGAGATGCGGAAACACTGCTGAGCGGCTACAAGTTTCTTCGCAAAATGGAAAACCGGCTGCGTATTATCCACGACTATTCGGTTAATGATCTGGCCGGACCTCAGAATTATATGAACAAGCTGGCCCGACGATTGGGATATGATCCGAAACTGAAGAACCCCGGAACTGTACTGATAGATGACTATGAAGAGACAACCGGAAAGATCAGGGATGTTTATGAGCGTGTTTTCTGTGTTGCAACTGACTAAAGGAGGATTTCAGCATGAACATTCGCAAGAAGTTTCTCGATTATGAGTATGAAGAGGTTCTGGACGGGCGGGTTCGCGAACTTATCCGGGTTGGCTGCGCCATTGCGGTCGGATGCCCGACCTGATTCAGGAAACACTTCGCGGTCGCGAAGTCGGAAGGAGCCAACGATGCCGAACTGCGTGAAGCGGTGGCCTACGGGATGATCGCCCCGGGAGGGCGCGCCAAGAATTTTGGATTGGAAATGCTGAATGAAATTAAAACCGGCGAGTAAACAAAACCGGGCGAGATAATGAATCTCGCCCGATTTTGTCTGATGGCTACATTTGTGCGGGTTCTTCCAACAGTAGAATCTGGCTTAAGGCAGCATCAATCTTTGACACATCAACAATCGTATTGAAACATGGCCCAAAGGGGCGTTCATTGAGGATACCGATCACCGGCAATGGATAGCAGTCCTTGATGCCGGAAGTCAGGTCACGCTCACAGGCGACCGCCAGAACCAGCTTCGGGCGTTTTTCAACAATCACCTTGCGAGCCAGCGTGCCGCCCGTCGCAACCGAGATATCAATCTTGTACTTGCGGCTGATGTCCACGAGGCCTTTGATGTCACATCGGCCGCACTGTACGCATTTTTTTATATCTCCGGTGACTTTGATTTCGCAATCAAAGAGCTGGATGCAATGCGGAAGCAGGACGAGGACCCGGTCCGGCCTGACTTTCTGACGTTGGGAAACGACCAGGCTGTTGTTCATTGCAATAAAGGATTGGCGAATCTTATCCTTGTCAACCCCCAGTAACCTGCCGACAAATTCAATTACCGGCAGCAGAAACTTGATCACGACCAGTCGCATGAATCGGGTAAAAAAGATATCCTTGCCAAGCGCCGTTGTCAGAACCAGAAGTCCGGTGCCCAGGATGGCAATGCCGGAAAGTGACATCATTATGATGCCGACTATATGGGGCAGGTTGGGATGGATGTTAGCCAGGCCCCGGTTGGGGATCCACCAGATCAGAAAGATCACCGCCACCACAATCAGGCAGGTCAAACCCATCAAACTAACAAACAGCCGTTTGCGCGGCGGAGCCGTTTTTTCTTCTGCCATTGTCATTGTCCAGGCTCTCCACACTCTTCACGCCCCAGCAATACGCCTTCCGTAATCGGGAAACCGGCCAGAAAACTGCCGACGTCAAGTCTTTTTTTGCCAGCCAGCTGCAGTTCCTGGATAAGCAGACTGCCTGACAGACAAGCCACTTCCAGCTGCCCTCTTGATGATTTCAGAACCGTCCCGGGAGGCCCTGCCCCGTCGCCGGTTTTTGTGCGGAATATCTTAAGCACCTGTTCTCCAAGATGAGTGAAGGCTCCCGGCCAGACTGACATACCGCGAATCTGGTCATGTATGGCGCGGGCATTTCGATGCCAGTTGATCAAACCATCCTCTTTCTTTAGCATTGAGGCATAACAGGTATCATCATCACTTTGTGGCTGAGGTGTGATATTCCCCGTCTTCAGCAGTTCCAGGGTTTCCGCCAGGAGATCCGCTCCCAGTGCAGCCATGCGGTCATGAAGCGAAACGATGTCCTCGTTTTCATCAATAGCTGTTTTGCGCTGCAACAGCATCGGGCCGGTATCAAGCCCCGGATCCATCAGCATGGTGGTAGCTCCGGTTTCGGTTTCGCCATTGATGATGCACCAGTTGAGCGGAGCGGCACCCCGATAGCGGGGCAGAAGTGAGGCGTGGACGTTAATGCACCCGTGCGGCGGAATATCCAGCAGCGCCTTGGGGAGAATCTGACCGAATGCAACCACCACGATAACATCCGGCTCCAACTGCCGAACCAAATCTACAAAAGCCGCCTCGCGAACCTTTTGCGGCTGGAATACTGGGATATCGAATTTTTCCGCCAGTTCCTTGACTGGTGGCGGCATCAGCTTCTGTCCCCGTCCTTTGGGACGATCCGGCTGAGTTACCACAGCCACCAGGTTTTCATTACGGTCAATCAGTTTCTGCAAGGTCGGGCAAGCAAAATCGGGGGTTCCCATAAAAATAATTCGCCAGCCGGTCATTGACTCTCCTCGGCAGCCCTGCGTGCTTTGCGCTGAAACAGCTCGCGCTTGAGAGCTGAAAGGTGATCTATAAATAGAATTCCGTCCAGGTGGTCAATTTCATGCTGAAACGCGATTGCCAGCAGATCATCGGCCTGCCAGGTACGTTCAACGCCTTCAATGTCAAGAGCTTTGACGACCACACGGGCGTGGCGACGGACATTGGCGGCATATTTGGGCACGGAAAGACAACCTTCTTCTTCGTATGCCTCACCTTCAGCATGGACAATGACCGGGTTGATGGCTGCTATCAGCTCGGATGGCTCATCCTTGGAAGCCAGATCAATGACGATAACACGCTGATGCACGCCGACCTGCGGTGCAGCAAGACCGATTCCGGGAGCTGCGTACATCGTTTCCGCCATGTCACGGACCAGTTCACGCAACGCATCATTGATTATGGTAACCGGCACCGACTTCTTCTTGAGTTCGGGATTGGGATAAGTGAGAATTGTTCGGATCATATTCATCCTTAATTGATGTAATTAAACTCTGATGATACTATTTCAGAGTGATAAAATCAATTTTCATCTTTGCTGTACCAGCGAGGTTCGGGCATGACTGATCCGATCAATGAAATAAGCGGCACGAAGAATACTTCTGCTGGGGGTACCTACAGCGGGGGACGTTCTGCGGATGAGCATAAAAAGAAAAAACCAAATGTGCAGGAGCAGGACCTGGTCGAGATATCCCAAACGGCCAGAGACCGCTCCTCAGGTAAATCCCGGAAGAGCATCCTGGACTACCTGAAGGAGCTGCTGAAATGAAACGGGTTTGGCCGGGTCAGCCAAAAAAACTCTTGTCCTTTTCGTATGCGGCAACAAAGTTGTCCACCAATATTTCCATATCCTGCTGCCCAATTCCAAGGCGTTTTGCCGGTTCGGTTTCATGGAGTTCAAGTTCTTCGTCCGGTTCACGGGTACCCACTCCCACCTTGTGGCAAAACATATTGGCCAGACCGACCACACACGCCAACCGCACCTGATAAGGGTCTTCATCTTCGACAAAGTCAAATGTGTGATGTTTCAAGACGGCGTGCATCAAAAGATCAGGAAAGTTCCATTTTTTTATAACCAGACCACCGACCTCGGAATGCGTGTATGGATAAACCTGCCGTTCGGCCTCCGCAAAAGATATCTGGTCGTTGTAGCATTTCTGCATGGCGGACTGAAATTGTTGGCTGTCCATGGTGTTCATGATTATTTTGCCGATATCGTGGAAAAGCCCTCCAAGAAAAGCTTCTTCCTCATTTGCCGCACGAGTCGCTTTAGCTATTATTCGAGCCGCCAGACCGGCACCGAATGAGTGTTCCCAGAGCATTTTTTCTGTAAGTCCGTAAGGTTTGTAGACCTGCTTTACTGAAGCTGCAACGACAAGGCTTTTCAACGTGCTGAACCCAAGAACCATTATGGCGTGCGACAGTGTCTGAATCTGCCTTTGGCAGCCATAAAATGACGAGTTTGAAATTTTGAGCACACGGGCTGCAACGGCCGGATCTGTGGCAACGACTTTGGCCAGTTCTTCAGCGGACGCGTTCTCGCTTTCTATAAGCTGCATGACCTTGGTGGCGACTACCGGAATTGTCGGCAAATCGCTGGCGGTCATGATCATGATTTCAAGTTCTCTGTTCATAGAAACCCCTGCTGATTTTCGAGGTGTTGCCATTTGACACACTCACATCCCGATGACATTATCCCATTCCGCATCAAATAATCAAGCATTTAGCCTATAACATTGAAATCCGGCCTGCTCGTGTGTATAATCGCGCACCACTACTCTTGAAAGCCAGGGATACTCTAAATATGCATATATTACGAACATACCTTACACTGACGTGCGCCACGCTACTCTTGACCGGATTCAGTTGGGGATTCGGTACGGACCCATGCAAGGAGGCATTGGAAAAGGCGGCTTCTCTGGAAGAAATTCAGGATGACGCGCAGATGCGTCAGGCTGAGGCAGATACTATTGCAATGTGCCCTGATGGGGCCGCTGCTCACTTTGTAACGGCCCTGCAATTGCAGCGAGTCGGCAACCTTGATGGCGCTGTGGCAGAGTATCGCAAGGCCCTGAGACAGGAGCGTTCCTTCGCTCGCGCCAGCGGCAACCTGGGTCTCCTGTATGCGCAGAAAGGAATGAATGACGAAGCTTCAGTTGAGTTGTCACGCGGCTTGTCTGCAGTTCAGAACCCACTTTACCACAAGGCGATTGCCCGCATTTTTGCCGAACGCAAAGTTTACCCGTTGGCCATCTATCACTTCAACGAAGCGGGCAAAGAACTGACTCGCGATGCATCCATATTTGCCAGCCTGGCTGAAATCTACAGTGAAATGGGGCAACCGGACAAGGCACTTGAGGAATACCGCCGGGCGTTAACGGCCAATCCCGGATACGAAAAAGCATATGTCGGCAGCGCAACCATCTACATCCAGCGCAATAACCTTGACCAGGCAATTGAACAGCTGAAGAAAGTTGAAGCCGCTAATCCTCAAAATCGAGAAGCTCATTTGCTACTTGCCGACATTTATGAAAAAAAGGGTGATGCCAAGCAAAGCGAGTATCACAAACTATTGGGGGGCAAGGGCAAAGCTATACCGGAAGCCCCTGTCAAACCGACGCAACAAGTAGCCGCAACCGAAAATAACAAGGAACTGGAATACCTTAAATCGGCAGCCAAAGAGAATCCTGGAGATGTCGCCAACTACGAAAAGCTCGGCGACATCTACCGTGCTGCAGGAAAAGATGCCGAAGCGCTTGACGCATACCGTGAAGCAGCCCACCTTAACAGTACCAAGAGCGATGTTTATCTTAACCTTGGCCTTCTCTACGAAAAGAAGTCACAGTTTGACGAGGCGGTGGTGGCATATAAACGCGCCATTAAAGTCAACCCAGGCAACGCCGAAGCACACTTGAGACTGGGAGACATACGCTATTCCCGCGGAGTTCTCGCGGAAGCAGCAGTACATTATTCGGAATTTCTCAAACTAAAACCTGAGAGCCCGGATATCCACCTCAAATTAGCCCGCATATTTGCGAAAAGCAAGGAAACGACTTTAGCAATTGCATCGTACAATTCAGTACTGGCCTACAGCCCGAACGACGCCGATGCAAACCGTGAGATCGCCGCCTTGTACAAGGCCAAAGGTGATAATGAAAAAGCTATCAGCCATTACAAGAGGGTTTTAGCGCTGCACAAGGACGATTCCGAAGTGCGGACAGCCCTTGTCTCAATTTATGTAAAGAACAAGCAGTACGACGAGATTACCGCTCTTCTGAAAGAAGCCGCAGAAATCAATCCTGATGATCCCAATAATCACTACAAGCTGGGCTTGATCCATGATTTTAAAAAAGATTATGAAAGCGCCGAAGCAAGCTACAAGAAAGCGATAGAAATCAAGCCGGACCATGCCCGTTCTCTGAACGCATTGGGTCGTCTCTACATGAAGGCCGGAAAATTGAGCGAGGCCAAGGAAACGCTTGAGGCTGCAAAAAAAGCGGACCCCACAATGGAAGAGACCTCCGTGCTGCTTAATAATATTCGTGATGAATTCAACCCGGAACCGCACAAGATCAGCAAAGGCAAAAAAGGCAAGATCAAAAAGTCCAAAAAAGGTTCTAAAAAGTCAAAAAGTTCAAAAACCACTAAAAAAACATCCGGTGGTAAAAAAACAAAAAAGAAGTGACCGCTGGCGGACAGGAATAGACTGTCTACAAAACTGAAATCCGAAAACAACCAAATTCTGACTCCACGGAACTCAGCGACTGGATATACTTATGATTTATCAGCCCGGTACAGACGTTTATTTCCCCTACGATATTCAGATATCCTCTCACTATTGGCGCTCTCTTGAGTTGGGTGCGATTTCAGCCAGCATCAAAGAGCGAGGCCTGCCTCGCATTCTGTTTTTCCGACAACTGGCTTTTAAACTTAACAGCATCCGCCCAAAGGAATCCGGTTTTGTGCATGCGGGAGAGCTGAACCTGTATGCGACCCTTCTGCGTGCATTCCGGCACCTGATTGACAAGACATCTGAAGGTCCGGCGTTGTCAAATGCTTTGAGACAAGGCGGCACAGATCCGACTGGGCATGAGATGAGGCTAGCGACACAACGCTTTGTTGAGTTGTTTCCACCAGAAGATGTCCTATGCGGCATGACCGATGGAACCTCATGGCTTCAAAACTCGGATTTGCAGGAGAAAAGAACCAACCTGCTGCTTCGCGAAATGCTCCTGTTGCGCCTGGCTTCAGGCAATCCGGCCGTTGACAGCTTTCGTGAGCTGATTGACGACAAATCATTATCCTCCTCGCCACATTACTCAAACATATTGGACTCACTAAACAACTCCCTGAAAGACGGGCCTGTCCTGAAAGGTCTCCAGCGTACTCTGATTGACGAACTGCTATCGGCGGTCAACTCATCACCCACCTCTCTGGCCGGACAGGTTGGTTACATCCGCAGCCATTGGCAGGCCATACTTCCACCAGATATTATTCATGAAGCAGAAACCGCCCTTGATATGCTCTACGAAGAACATCGGGAGCGCGGAATGGGAACCGGGGAACCTCCCCCAGCTCCTGTGCTGGAATTCGGCCACAGGTCTGATTCTTCAGACAGGCACGGGGAACGACCGGGTGGCGGATCGGTTTTTTCTGGTTTTGATTACCCCGAATACGAGAATTTTTCCCAAGACACGGACTGGATGTCCAATGTCGTTCTCATGGCCAAAATGGTCTATGTCTGGCTGGAGCAGCTTAGTCGTTTGCACGGCTATCCAATCACCCGGCTTGATCAGGTGCCGGATGCTGAACTTGATCGATTGGCAAATTGGGGTTTCACTGGCCTCTGGCTGATCGGATTATGGGAACGCTCGGCTGCATCTCAACACATCAAGCAGATTTGCGGCAACCCGGATGCGATCGCTTCCGCCTACTCGCTTTACGACTACGAAGTCGCTGCAGACCTGGGCGGTTGGGATGCATTGGCCAACCTGCGAGATAGGGCACTCAGGCGTGGCATCCGACTGGCCAGCGACATGGTGCCAAACCATACCGGCATTTATTCCCGCTGGGTGGTCCAGCACCCGGACTGGTTTATCCAAACCGACTACCCTCCCTTTCCAAACTACCAGTTCAATGGCGCTGACCTGTCTGAAGATGAAAATATCTGCATTCAGATCGAGGATGGCTATTGGAGCAAAAGTGACGCCGCCGTTGTTTTTAGACTCCACGATCGTCGTGATGGGCGCACGCGTTACATCTACCACGGAAATGACGGCACCAGTATCCCCTGGAATGACACCGCTCAGCTCAACTACCTGATCCCGGAAGTACGCGAATCGGTTATTCAAACGATTCTGCACGTAGCCCGCAACTTCCCGATCATCCGGTTTGACGCGGCCATGACACTTGCAAAAAAGCATTACCAAAGGCTCTGGTTCCCATTGCGCGGCCTGGGTGGCGGTATTCCATCCCGAGTAGAACATGGCATGAGCAAAGAAGAGTTCAATACCGTTTTCCCGGTAGAATTCTGGCGCGAGGTGGTGGATAGAGTAGCAGTAGAGTCCCCCGGCACGCTGCTGCTGGCGGAGGCTTTCTGGATGATGGAAGGGTATTTTGTTAGAACGCTGGGGATGCACCGGGTCTACAACAGCGCCTTCATGAATATGCTCAAGAATGAGGAAAATGCCAAATACCGCCAAACCATAAAGAATGTGCTGGAATTCAACCATGAAGTTCTGAAGCGGTTTGTGAACTTTATGAATAATCCTGACGAGAAAACGGCCGTTGCGCAGTTTGGCTCGCAAGGCAAGTATTTTGGCGCTTGTGTGTTGCTGGCAACCATGCCGGGCCTACCAATGATCGGTCATGGGCAGATTGAAGGGTTTCATGAAAAGTATGGAATGGAGTACAAGCGGGCTTATTGGGATGAGCAGGTTGACGAAGGCCTGGTACGCGGGCATGAAATGTGGATATTTCCACTTCTGAAGCGAAGATGGCTGTTTTCAGGTTCCAAAAATTTTGTTTTGTATGACTTTTACGCGGGCAACATCATAGATGATAATGTTTTTGCCTACTCTAACTGCGAAAAAGAGCATAAAGCGCTGGTCTTATATAACAACTGCCACTCCACCACCTCCGGATGGATACGTGAATCAGCTCTTTTTGCCAGACCAGAGACAGGTGCTGAACAGAAACTTGAACGAACTACTTTGGGCGAAGCACTTGGAATTATTAACGGTGAAAACAATTTCGTAATCTTCACAGACCTGACGCAACAACTTGAATTCGTACGTTCAGCCAGTGAGCTGCGTGAAAAAGGACTTTACATTGAATTAAGCGAGTATCAGTTCCATGTTTTCATGGACTTCAAGTTCATACAGGATGATTCGAACCACTCATGGCGTTCGCTTCATTCTCATCTGAACGGGACCGGGGTAGTTTCGCTTGAAGACGAACGCAAGCAACTCGAGTTCGCCAGACTTAACTGTTTGTTTCGCAATCTCCTCAGATTGATTCCATTATCCGGCGCAAGACGAATTTCCGGCATCTATGCAGACGAACTTCCTCAGGCTATCGACGATTTCAGAGCAGTATTGTTGGCAGAGTCCGCCCGTTTTGAAACTGCCGATATTCCCCAAAAAGGATTGAGGCGGCCAGGCAAGCAGAGAACTCCTGGTAAAGGCAAGGAGCTGACAGCCTGTTTCGACAGCCTCCAGAAACTGCTGGCCCAAACTCCGAAATCTAACGACACTGCCAACTTGCAAGTCAGAGTAGCCAGTCGTTTTTCGGATCAAGCTGCCACCAGACTGGTACTGGCCTGGCTCGTTCTGCGAGACTCACTAATATCTCCGGAATGTTTCGGCCTCGACTGGGTCCTGAAACAGCTGCTTATGCAAGACCATGACCGGGATCTGCATAGCCGCTGTGTTCAGCTGCTGACAGCGCTCATTGAACTGCGAAATGCGGATAAGGGTGTTACGGCCAAACAAACCGACCATGCTGACATATTAAACATGTTCTCACTTCCAGCGTGCCGCTCCTATTTACTAATTCACGAAAGTGGCGGGACAGAGTGGTTCAACAAGGAAAGATTTGATGAATTATGCGAATGGACGATTCTTCTGAAGCTGCTCGACGGCCTCATATCCGTAAAATCTCATGCTGTTATCTGTTCGCGTATGGCAAAGGCGGAAAACGTCATCATTAAGGCCACTGACCTTGCAAAGAGCGTCGGTTATAAATCCGCACTGTTCGTCAAAACTATTTCCAGAAATAATACAGGCAGCTCAAGCAAGGTGAAGAAAAGAACTGCTTAAGCGTTTATTCGCAAACATTAGCTCCTTTTTGCACTTCAAATAGGAAAGGCCGACAATCTATGTCGGCCTTTCTTATTTAGTAATCTGGTTTGTTATCGATCTATGCGAAAGGGTTTCTCAGAACGATGCTTTGATCGCGTCTTGGGCCGACAGAAACCATCACGATCTGACACCCGGCAAGTTCTTCCAAACGCCTCACATAAGATTGCGCGTTAGGAGGAAGTTCCTCGAAGCTGCCGGCTCCGGTGATGTCCTGGCTCCATCCTGGAAGTTCCTCATAAACCGGCTGACACTTCTCAAAAATCTCCAGACTGGAGGGAAGTGTTTCCAATGCTTTCCCATTATATGTGTAACCTGTGCATACTTTTACAGTATCAAATCCAGACAGCACATCCAACTTGGTCAGAGCGATACCTGTCAAACCGTTTACCCTTACGGCATAGCGAATAACCATCGCGTCAAACCATCCACAGCGACGGGGGCGACCGGTAGTCGCCCCGAACTCACCGCCGATTTGGCGAAGTTTTTCGCCAGTCTCTTCCAGCAGTTCCGTTGGAAAGGGGCCACTGCCCACCCTGGTAACATATGCCTTCGATATTCCAATAATTTCGTGAATCTGCCGCGGACTGACACCGGCTCCGGTACAGGCGCCGCCGGAACAGGTTGAAGATGAAGTAACAAACGGATAGGTACCGTGATCCACGTCCAGCAAAGTTCCCTGCGCACCTTCAAAAAGAGCTTTTTTACCGGCATCAAGATCATTATTCAGGATCAGTGCTGTATCGGCCACATAACGGCGCAATACGTCTGCATAGCCCTGGTATTCGGCAAAAATCTCGTCATAGCTACAGGGAGTTTCACCCAAAAACTGCTCCAGGAGAAAGTTCTTTTCAACCAGAAACTCCTTAAGTTTGCGGGCAAAGGTTTCCGAATCAATCAAATCCATCAGACGTATGCCGCGACGGCCGATTTTGTCCTCATAACATGGCCCGATACCGCGCCCGGTAGTTCCGATCTTCTTGTCACCGCTCTTTGCTTCTCTGGCAATGTCAATGCGCTTGTGATAGGGCATAATTACATGAAGAGACTCGGAAAGAAGCAGACAGGAGTCGTCCTTGATTCGGCCGGATTCTTTCAGCTTGGTGATTTCCTTGATAAATACTTCAGGATCAAGAACGACGCCATTGCCGATGATGCAACGCTTGCCTTCGTGCAGAATTCCGGACGGAATCAGATGCAAGACGACTTTTTCATCCCCCACCACCAGAGTATGACCGGCATTGTTGCCACCTTGGTAACGTACGATATCATCGGCATATTCTGTATAGATATCGACTACTTTACCCTTGCCTTCGTCGCCCCACTGGGCGCCTACTACGACTACGTTTGCCATATTTACCTGTCTCCCTGGCTTTCTTCTATGAATTTCATAAGTTCCGGAAGCGCGATCTTCGCCTTGTCAACCGGTACAACAACACCATCACTGATTCTAACAGCACGATAGCTCTCATTATCATTGCCGATAACGAGCATACATCGGATATTCATACGGCGGGCATACTCCAGCGACTGCTCATATTCACGGCAGATAATGTCTCTGGCGGTGCTGTATCCCTGTAACCGCAAAAGCTTGGCAACCTCCAGCACCACTCTCCGGTCTTCACGGGCATTGAACAGCAGAAAATCGCGAGTTGCACTGGCTTCCAACTCGGGGCGCCGATCAAGAGCCGCAAGCAGATTTAAAACATTGAACGTAAAACCGGTTGCCGGCGCATCAAATCCGTAACGAGCCGTTAAATCATCATAGCGTCCACCGCTGCATACCGGCTCGCCAATGCCCGACACAAACCCCTCAAAAGTAATCCCGGTATGGTAATCAAGTCCACGGGTTTCGCCAAGATCAATCGACAGAAAATCGCTGACACCGTGTATTTCCAGAATTTCCAGAACCTGCCGCATATTTTCCAGAGCGGCCAGAGAACGAGGATTAGAGGTAACTTTCTTGGCGTCTTCAAGAACATTGCAACCGCCGAACAAGCGCGGCAGGGCAGTTATTTCCCGAGACGATTCTGGAGAGACATTGTTGGATTTAAGTACTAAAGCAACAGCAGAGGTGTCCTTTCTGGAAACCGCCTCACGAAGCTCTCGAAGCGCAACCCCGCTAAGTCCAGACGCCTGCATGACACCATGACAGAACTCGACCTGCCCCAGATCAATTTTAAAATCATCAAGGCCGAGTTTCTGCATCGCCTCAATCGCCATGACCACCATCTCAGCATCTGCTTCTGGAGAGTTCAAGCCGATCAGTTCAACTCCAGCTTGAAACATTTCGCGGTTGCGGCCGGTCTGCATCTCGGTCTGGCGCAATACACGACCGCTGTAGCTGATGCGATGGGGCAGAGGCCATGAAGCAAGTCGTGTGGCAACAATTCTGGCGATCTGTGGAGTGATATCAGGAGGGAAGGCCAGCAATCGACCGGTTTGTCTATCATCAAAACGGTAAGCTTTACCCTTCAGTTCGTCACCCATCCCGATGGTAAGCACATCTTCATATTCGAGATTAGGCGTAATTACTCTACGAAATCCCCAAAGCTCAAATACGCGAAGCAATCGACTTTCGATATACCCTATTTTAGCGGCGGTATCCGGCAGTAAGTCGCTGACTCCGCGAGGCAGTGATATGTCTCGGGTCGGGCGCGTCACTCGACCTTCTTAATTGACAGGGAAGAAGCGCCACGATTCGACACTCCAGGCCTTTGAACGGTTTGGAGAATCAGCAGTTCATTCCGCCCCTCATCCAGAAAGTAGTCCGGCATATAGTTTTGTGTGTCGCGGGTGTGCCATTTTTCTTCCAGGCTTGAGCCGTTCCATACCAGGCAATATACAGCACCCTTCTTATAAGAACGCGCATTGCCCAAAACCCAGAAGCCATCATTCTTTCCAACGAGCAGTTCACCCTTTGCAGTCACCTGAATTCGCTGATTCATGAAGATCCAACGATTAATATCACCGGTCACACGGACATTGTCCAGATCTTCTTTCAGAAAGTACAATTCCGATCCGCCGAACTTGTCGTTGCTTCGCCACAATTCTTTCCGTTCTTCGTCATAAATGATCAGGTAGTCATCCGGATTGAATGCAGCAGTGAATTTGGCACCGGAGGAGTCAACAAACTGGTTGAATGCATAAATATTTGCAAATCTGGGCATTTTGATAGGATTTTTCAGGGAGATTGCACTGCCCGAACGGACAGCTTCATAAACGTCACCAAAAAAATCTGCGTCACGCCCCATTCCCTGGACATACAGTTTTCGATCTGCCCCGGCAAGTGCAAATACCCTGAAGAAGTAGGGGAGACCATCGGCTATCTTAACCAGCTTTTCCCCTTTGAGCAGGAATATCTGAGAAGAAAGATCGTTACCGCGAACGATACTGACATAAAGTTCAATATCGTCTCCGGATTTAAGGGCATCCAGCGAGACTATTTTTTCGTTTGACGCAAACTCTATTTCAGTGATCAGCTTCATGTCACTGGATTGAAGATAATAGGAAACCCGACGATCTTCAGCCAAAAACACCTGCCTGCTGCCATCCGGCAATATCCGGCCCTGAGTTAAAAGGTTGGCCGCACCGATAATTCGTTTGCTAATCCAATTACCGGTACTACTCTGTTCACTGACAAGAGGCTTTATAAACTCAGGCGTTTTTGCCTGCGGAGTATTCACTGCCCTGATAATTTCTTTGTTGCGAACTGGCATGACAGAAGGTACCAGAGGTGCTTCAGCGGTTGCAGGGGCAGACATATACAGACGAGAAAATTCCGCAGTGAGTTTGTCAGCCAACTTACCTATGGCCGGAATCAATTCATCCTGACTCTCCCCCTGGACAAATGCCCGGGTAAGAGATTTGCCGCCCGAGGTTTTGGCCAGAGCATCAACGCTGAACACCTTGCCAATGGCTACATAGGTTCCGGTAACCAAAACATCAGCCTCTGCTGCGCTGTCCACCGACATAACTTTATCGCTGTTAAGACGTGATGCCAGGAGTGTCTGTAGAGTGGCTTTCATCTCATCTCTGCCGGCTGCCCCAACAACATTCATATCGGAAACAAAAACCTTTAACTGAGCAGCAAAAACTGGCACGGAAGAAAGTGATGCCAGTAAAACGGTGCATATGACGAGAAGTTTTCCCATGGTACCTCCATTACTGATTGTGAAGCCGGCGGATTATCGCAAAATATGCTAACCATGTCAAAAAAAAAGGTCAGCAACGGTGTATTGCCGACCTTTTCTTGACTATGGCCAAACAAAATGTTCATGAAGCGGTACAACACAACTTGAGACTTACAAATAGATGAGGACAGCGAACCGGCAACAAACAGCTTCTTAGCGAGTACTGCCAGTTGCCGGAACTATTTCATCGCTGTTGGCTGCCGGTGCATCAACCGGAACAGACGGACTGCGAACCGGTTCAGAGACGATCGGCGGAGCTGACGGCGGGGCAGATTTGGGACTCACTTCTACCGGCTTGGGCATTTCCGTTGGTCGCTGTCGATTCACATCAACCACGGGGGGCGCATCTTTAGCGTCCTTACCAAGATCATATTTGATAAGCGAAACGATCTCGTCAAATTGTGCGGCATATGATTCAGGCTCCTTGGTTTCCCTCAACAACCAATCTTTACGCTTAAGCTCAAGTGCCCTGCGAATTCCGTCAATAGTTTTGAACTTAACTTCAGTTTTTTTAGAGAAATTGGCATCGGACTCGCTAAAATCCGGGTACTGCAGATTAATCAGCGGAGAATAGCTCAACAAACGACGACGGAAATTCGGGTATTCCCACAGGATGGTACCATTTGCATCAAGCATCTGAGCTGTCAGTGTCAGATAATTGTAGTCTGTTTCCAAAGATGTAAGCAGGTTACTGGAATATATTTTATCTGTTTTAGACAAACCACTAATGGTCAGCAGCATGACGGCATCAAGACTGTTTTTCTGCATGAAATTGCGAAGCTCATCAGTCTTCCAAAAATATTTATTATACTGAACTGATGCATCATCCCGCTTCTCCCGCCTGAACATAAGAGACTCAAACAAGCGCACGGGGTCACCATCAAGCAGAGCAACCGTATAGAAGTTACCGGTGACTTTTAACTTGCGAACCAATTGCGGCTCGTATCTACGGTTCAGATCTGCCAACAGCTGAATCAACAGGTCCTTCTGGGGATGCTTAATGTCGGAATCGGCATCTACAAAAATAGGTGCAATGCCCAGCACTTTGACCTTATCCGCAAAACTTTCCGTCGGAACATTATAATAGTTTTTGGCGCAGCCAGTCATAAAAATGGCAACAGCCAGAATGCATAACAACAACCTTTTCATGAAACCCCCTCTTCGAAGAGTATAATTAACACTATATTTGTTGACTGGTTATATAACAGACGGGGCGCTTATTTTCCAGACAATTTGACACCGAACCGGTGGCAGCGACAGATCAGGCAACTTTCAAATTTGTTGACAATAGAACGTGTAATTTCGTATTGTTCACCATACAAACCTGCTTATCTAGAGTGGTGGAGGGAAAGGCCCTGCGAAACCACAGCAACCGGCCAATGAGGCGTCAGGTGCTAATTCCTGCCGAAAGGCAACGATGAGGGGTGTGCTGTGTATTTACAAATACCGGCCCCTTCGTCTTTAGAATACGAAGGGGCTTTTTGATGTCTGTCGGCATTGTCACTGAACAATCTAAGACTTTTGAATCCGGCATAAAACTGGACAGCGGGCGCATACTGGCACCCATTACGCTTGCCTATGAAACATATGGTACTCTTAACGAACACCGCTCCAACGCAATCCTGGTTGAACATGCGTGGACAGGCGATGCCCACCTGGCTGGAAAGCATGACGATTCAGACAGCAAACCGGGTTGGTGGGATGCCATCGTCGGCCCCGGAAGACTATTAGACACCAATCGCTACTTCGTAATCTGCTCCAACGTAATTGGCTCCTGCTACGGCTCAACAGGCCCAACATCAATCAACCCCAAAACCGGCAAAAGATACAACCTTTCATTTCCAGTCATAACTGTTCGTGACATGGTGCGCGCCCAAAAGCTATTAATTGATTCCATGGGAATCAACAAGTTACTAACCGTCATGGGCGGCAGCATGGGCGGCATGCAAGCCCTGGAATGGGCGACCCAGTATCCGGACAATATCGCGTCTGCCATCGTGCTGGCTTCCACACCGCGGCCGTCACCACAAGCAATATCGTTAAACGCTGTAGCCCGGTGGGCTATTTTCAACGACCCGACCTGGCGCAAAGGCGAATACAAACACAACCCAAAAGACGGACTCGCATTGGCACGAGGCATCGGCCATATCACCTTCCTGTCAGACGAATCAATGAATGCCAAATTCGGACGCAGATTTTCTGCACGAGACGGCAAGTTTGACTTCTTCGGACAGTTTGAGGTCGAACGCTACCTGAATTATAATGGCTACAACTTTGTAGACCGTTTTGATGCCAACTCTTTTCTATATTTGGCAAAATCACTGGATCTCTACGATATCGCCTGGGGCTATGAATCGATGAGCGAAGCCTTCGAGCAGGTAAAAGCTCCGATTCAGTTTTACGCTTTCACATCCGACTGGCTTTATCCGGCATACCAAACTGAAGAGATGGCCACCTGCCTTAAAGATCTTGGAAAACAATCCGAATACCACCTGATAACGTCAGCCTACGGCCATGACGCTTTTCTACTGGAACACGAAACATTTGCACCATTGATTTGCGGTTTTTTGGATAAAGTTCAAAGCTGATAATTTTCACAAAAAAACGCATCTGCAAAAAAAATAGTTGACTTGTTTTTTGTAGTCGTCTATAAAGTCCATCTCGTCACGCACTCATGGGCCTGATTCCTTAAATGGAACTGCGTGGCAAGTTCAAACGTCCCCTTCGTCTAGCCTGGCCCAGGACACCGCCCTTTCACGGCGGCGACACCGGTTCAAATCCGGTAGGGGACGCCAAATATCCAAAAGGTCACTTTTCGCAAGAGAAGTGGCCTTTTTTCTTTGACACTCACTGTTGCTTCCTGCAATCATATCAAAAGGTTTTCTGTAGTTTGTGGCCAGTTCCCCACCTGCCCAAGTGGAGTTCGAGTGCACCAAATTAAGCAACTTCCTTTTTTCGGCCGGAATCTGTGCAGAGTAAAGACTGGCGGCCTTTTGCGCGAGTTCGAGTAAACGCTTGCCGTTGTCAATACAACCCTCGTTTTCCCCTTCCAGCTGTTCCACTTTGAACTTCAAATCCGTCAATTGTGAATCGGCTTCCAATTTTGTCCCGGCATCTGCTTGACCCATCTCTAAACCAGATATCAGTGAGTTACAGATGGCAGGTGGGTCACCTTCGGCGTCGATATGGGTCGAGCCAACGATCCAGTCCACATTTTCCCTTTCGAGCTGTTCCACCTATTAACTTTTTTTGAATTTGACAGAAGGAGGGCCGGTTCGGTATACAGGGGTACCTATTTTTATCCTGACGTTACATCTCTTGCGAAAACACATTTTCGCCGTGGTGTTAATCCCTTTAATTAATTGGTGGCCCTACTCCCATGCCCAAATCAAGAGAACTTGCCCAGGCCAATCTGGAGAATATTTACCGGATTTTCACTATCCCCGAAGCTCCTGACTCAACTCTGGGCCGCATAGATCAGGCCATATCCGATGATTTGACCGGTTTTTTGCAGGCGCATATCGTAGCGGTTGAGCGCGACCTCGACGAAATTGAGCGGGATTTTTCCAGCTCCCACATCCCGGAAGCTCCCACTTACGTTTCAGACTACACCGAATTCCTCAAGGAAAAACTGGTTTCCCAGTCCGTACATACCGCTTCGCCCGGCTTTATCGGGCATATGACCTCCGCACTCCCTTACTTCATGATTCCTCTCTCCCGAATTCTGACTGCGCTCAACCAGAATCTGGTCAAGGTGGAAACTTCCCGCGCCTTTACCCCCATGGAGCGGCAGGTACTGGCGATGCTTCACAGACTGATCTACAACGGCAGCGACGATTTTTACAGCCAGTGGATTCAGAACAGCAACTATTCCCTGGGCGCCTTCTGCTCCGGCGGCACCATCGCCAACGTCACCGCCCTGTGGGCGGCCCGTAACCGCCTCTGCGGCCCCTCGGGGGATTTCAAGGGCATCGCAAGGGAGGGACTCTTCAAGGCCCTGCGGCATCTGGACTGTCAAGGCTTGGCTATTTTTGTTTCCCGTCGCGGGCATTATTCCCTGAGAAAAGCCGCCGACGTGCTGGGCATCGGGCAGGACAACCTGATTACCGTTGAAACGGATGACAATAACCGTATCGACATGAAACTGCTTCGTGAACGGTGCAACAGACTGCAAGGCGAGGGCATCCGCCCTCTGAGCCTGATCGGAATCGCCGGCACCACCGAAACTGGCAACGTTGACCCTCTGGAGGCCCTGGCCGATCTGGCCGCAGAGCTGGGCTGCCATTTCCATGTGGATGCCGCCTGGGGTGGGCCGACCCTTTTTTCGGATACTTATCGGGGATTGCTGCGTGGCATCGAACGGGCCGACTCGGTTACCATCGATGCCCACAAACAGCTCTATGTCCCGATGGGCGCCGGCATGGTGCTGTTCAAGGACCCCGCCACCCTCTCCTCCATCGAACACCACGCCGCCTACATCATCCGCCGGGGATCCAGGGACCTGGGCAGCCGAACTCTGGAAGGTTCGCGCCCCGGCATGGCCATGCTGGTTCACGCCGGACTCTCCATTATCGGCCGCAAGGGGTACGAGCTTCTTATAGATCAGGGCATCGAACGCGCCCGTCGTTTCGCACGCCGCATAGACGCCCATCCCGATTTCGAGCTGGTGTCAGAACCCGAGCTCAACATCCTCACCTACCGCTACATTCCGGCCTGGGCGCAATTGATACTGGCCCAAGCTCCGCCAGAGCGGGCCGTCCGCATCAACAAACTGCTCGACAAGATCATTGAAACCATGCAAAAACGCCAGCGCGAAGCGGGTAAGACCTTCGTTTCCCGCACAACTCTCGCTCCGGGACGCTACAACGGCGACACCATTACCGTCTTCCGCGTAGTGATGGCCAACCCCCTGACCACCGAAGAAATACTTGCTAAAGTTCTCGAGGAGCAGTGTGAGATTGCCACCCTGCCGGACGTTCAGATCCTGCTTGAGCAGATCAAGGAATAGTTGCTGGTTGTGCGCTTGCCCCTAAGAAATCAGCTGTTTTTTTTAAGTCAGCCAGCAATATAGTCCGCTATCGATTACTCGTCCGGACAAATTCCGGATATGGACAATAAAACAATTTCACGATTGTCCCACTCATTCTACCGTTTGTATCGTATTCTCCCTACATTTCCACCTATTCATTGCAGACCACCAGCAGAATCAGCCACATTTTGCAGTTCGCCTCGCCTCTATACGCCCTGCATACCGTTAATCACATTTAACAGTGCAATGGCAATAACCGACGACACTTCAAAATCATCCCCGCAATAAAACAGCGCCTCCAATGAAGTTGTTCAAATTCAACCTTTTAATTGACAACCATACTGATAATCGGTTAATAGAGTAACGCTAATCAGCGTTAGCAAACATTTAAATATGTGAGCTAATATTTTTACCATCCACAATCGTAAACAAATCAACATGCTTGACTTTTCGACCGTAGCGCAATGCTTGCCAATCCCGCCGGGAGCGGCAAATGGTATTTTTTGATATTCCGCCGGTTATGGCCGGCAAGTGCAGGATTTTCCCGCCCCATGAAATCAAAAACACCACGATATACTCATTTTCAACGCAAGGTAGCAAAGCAGTAAATCCAATCCAGTTTCACATCTGAGTTTAATTAAATTGTTTGCGACGATTATCACGATGGCAAGGAGGCCTCGATGATCCAGATCATCAGGATAGCATTATATCTTTGTGTAGCCTCACTGTTCTCGGCATGCTCTTCCGCGCCGCTGGTAAAACTGCCGCCCGAATGGGGTTATGAAAAAGACGCTATTCAGCTGCACTTCACCAGCGACCCGCAACTGAATCTTTTTCAGAACCAGGCCCACTCGCTCATGATCTGCCTTTATCATCTGCGCGACCCGAACGGCTTCAACCAGTTGATCGATGAGAAGGGTGGGCTACTGAAACTGCTGGAATGCAGCCGCTTTGATCCAAGCGTCACCTATTCCAGGAGGATTGTGGCCCAACCCGGGCGGGAGATGACCGAACTGCTGGACCGTACCGACGGGGCAAAGTTCGTCGGGGTGGTGGCGGGTTATTACACGCTCCATAAGGAAGGCTCCGTCCGCTCTTATCCGATTCCGGTCACAGAGGTCAGAAAAGGCTCCACACTGGTCCAGAAGAGCGCAAAGCTCAACATTGATCTGTACCTGGGGCCACAGGAGATCATAGAACTCAAGAACATCACAAAAGGCACCGTAACCATTCAGGGCAAGGAAAAAAAATGAACGCACAAAAACCGCTATTCTGGAACCAGGGAGTTCTGCTGCAGCCGCAGCATTTTCAGCTTCTCGACCGGAACTGCCAGGGGCTGCTTTCCCCCTATCAGAAATACCAGGAGCCACACTTTTGGGGGGTGGGTGCAATGGCACTCCAAAAAAGCGCCCTCGGAACACGAACGTTCAACCTGATCGAGGGGGAATTCCTGTTTCCCGACGGGACATTCGTAACTCTCCCGGCGAACGGTTGTATCGATGCCCGCGCCTTTGACGAAGCGTGGGTGGAGGGAAGCAAGCCGTTCACTGTTTTCCTGGGACTCAAAAAGTGGCGCGAAGCCGGAGAAAACGTCACCGTACTGCCGACACTCGAGAAAGTTTCCTCGGCAGCGACCCGTTTTGTAACGACCACTGGCCATGACGAGATCAAGGATCTGCATGCCGGAGGCCCGGAAGGCCAGGTAAAAAGACTCCGCTTTGCACTGAAAATATTCTGGGAAACCGAGCTGGATCAACTGGGTGATTATGAACTGATCCCGCTGGCGCAACTGGAACGATTCGGCTCTGAAATCCGTCTTTCGGAGGATTTTATCCCCCCCAGCCTTTCCTGCTCCGCATCCGCCTCGCTCCATAAACTTATCAGGGAAATCCGCGATCAGGTCACGGCCCGCGGCTACCAACTGGAGGAGCACAAGAGCAAGCGCGGCATCCAGACCGCCGAGTTCGGTTCCCGGGATATGGTCTACTTTCTGGCGCTCAGGTCGGTCAACCGCTATGTTCCGCTCCTTTTTCACTACACCGAGGCCGAACAGCTCCATCCCTGGCACGCCTACGGCGTCCTGCGGCAGCTGATCGGCGAACTGACCTCCTTTTCCGAGCGGGTCAGCGTTCTGGGTGAACTTACGGATGGGAAAAAAGTCCTGCCCGAATACAATCATCTCGACCTGTGGGGTTGTTTTTCTGCGGCCCAGGAGATGATTTCCCATCTGCTGGACGAGATCACCGCCGGGCCGGAATACGTTATCCGCCTGACCAACGACGGCACCTATTATTCGGCAGAACTGAAACCGGCCATTTTCGAGGGTCGCAACCGCTTTTTCCTGGCTGTGAAAACCGAAGAGGACCCCAAGACCGTGCTGCGGTCCCTGGAAGACATCGCCAAACTTAGTTCACGGGAACATCTGCACATGCTGGTTTCGCGCGCCCTGCCCGGCATCGGATTGCAGTTCCTGCAGATTCCGCCCCAGGAACTTCCCCGCCGGGCCAACACCTCATATTTCGCTATTAATCACCATGACGAGCAGTGGACGGCGGTCACCAAACAGCATGGCCTGGCGCTGCATTGGAACGACGCGCCGGCTGATCTGGAAATTGAACTGATGGTAGTCGGGAGATAAGAATAATGCACTTGAGCGACTGTTTTGTGAATGTGATGGCCTACGTCACCTACCTGCTAAAATCAGTGGAGAGCAAGCAACCACCTTATGAAGAAGTTAAAAACGACATCCGGCGGCTTCTGTCGGAAAGCGAAGGATACGTGGCCCGTGGCGTTTTCCCACGCGAGGACTACGACCAGGCCCGCTTCGCGCTGTGCGCCTGGGTTGACGAGGCGATTCTCAGCTCCGCCTGGCAGTATAAAAACCGCTGGCTGAACGACCAGCTGCAACGCTTCCACTACAACACCACCGACGCCGGTGAAGAGTTTTTTGAACGCCTGAACAGCGTCGGCCTGCACCAGCGGGATGTGCGGGAGGTTTATTATCTCTGCTTGGCGCTCGGCTTTACCGGACGCTATTGCCACCAGGGCGACGAGTACCATCTGGAGCAGATCAAGACCTCCAACCTCAAACTCCTTCTGGGAAGCTCGGTCGGCCTTCCCTCACTGGAACGGGCCGATCTGTTCCCCGAAGCCCATCCCAGCGGAACCGCAGAACTCGGAAAACAAAAAGTCAGGTCCGGTTCACGAATTGTAACCGCCATCGGATTGGCGGCGCCGGTGTTGCTGTTCTGCATTTTGTACCTGATCTACCGCTTTACCCTGGGCGGCATCAGCGAAAACTTTCTAAGGACGGTGACAAACTGAGATGAAAGAAAGTTTCAATATAATTCTCAAGTATTTCTTTTACATAGCGGCCGCGATCCTGGCTATCCTTCTGGTTGTCTGCCTGGTTCTTGTTTTTGACTGGCCCTGGTGGGTCGGCCTGTTCCTGACGCTACTGCTGGCCGGACTGGCGCTGGGCGGCTTTTTCCTGCGTAAAATCTGGCTGAGGCGCCGGGAGCAGAATTTCGTTAACGACCTCAGCGAACAGGATCTGGCCAAGGCCAAAATGCTTTCGCAACAGGAAAAAAACGAGCTGAACAGTCTGCAGGAACGCTGGAAATCTGCCATCGAGATCCTGCGCAACTCACATCTTAAAAAACTCGGCAACCCGCTCTACGTACTGCCCTGGTACATGGTGATCGGCGAGAGCGGATCCGGCAAAAGCACCTCCCTGAACAGCGCGCGACTGGCCTCCCCGATCCGCGACGTCAGCCGGGTCCAGGGCATTTCCGGCACAAAACAGTGCGAGTGGTGGTTCTTCGAGCAGGCGGTCGTGATCGACACAGCCGGTCGCTATGCCATGCCGGTTAACGAAGGACAGGACAAGGATGAATGGCAGAAATTCCTGTCGCTGCTGATCAGGTACCGCCGCAAGGAACCGCTCAACGGTCTGATCGTAACCGTGGCCGCTGATCGCTTGCTGGAAGGGGACCAGGAACAGCTTGAAAAAGATGGCGCGACCATCCGCCAGCGGGTTGATGAACTGATGCGGGCGCTGGGGGTCAGAGTTCCGGTCTACGTTCTGGTGACAAAATGCGACCTGATCCAGGGTGTAAACCGCTTCTGCGAGCACCTGCCACCCAAAAGCCTCGACCAGCCGATGGGGATTATCAACCAGGAGCTGTCAACCGATGTGGACGCTTTCGTAGAGCGCGCCCTGCATACCATCGACGAGCGACTCAAAAATCTGCGCCTGCAGCTTCTGCATCTGCCGGAGGCCAAGGGGGGCGACCCGGCGCTGCTGCTTTTCCCGGAAGAGTTTGAAACTCTCAAACGGGGGCTGGCTACTTTCATGGGCAGCGCCTTCAGAGAAAACCCCTACCAGGAAACGCCGGTAATGCGTGGCATGTTTTTCAGCAGCGGCCGCCAGGAAGGAAATCCCCACTCCCATTTTTCAAAAACAATCGGGCTGGTCGGGGCTGAAGAGGCTCTGCCCGGCACCAGCAAGGGTTTGTTCCTGCATGATTTCTTTGCCAAAATTCTCCCCCGCGACCGTTCACTGCTGGCCCCGACCCGCAAGTCAATTGAATGGCAGACCCTGACCGGCAACCTGGGCCTGACATCCTGGATCATCCTGGGTGTGGCGCTCTGCGGCCTGCTGAGCTTCTCCTTTGTCAAAAACATGAAAACCATCCGGGATTTTTCACACGGAATTTCCAAAACTGCCCAGCTGCGGGGCGATATGCTGGCCGATCTGACCAGCATGGAACGTTTCCGCCAGGACATACTGAAGGTTGAGGAACAGAACCGGCATTGGTGGATTCCCCGTTTCGGGCTCACCGAAAGCCTCAAGGTCGAAAAAGGACTCAAGGATAAATTCTGCAAGCAGTTTCAGGAAATGATCCTGACCCCCTTTGACCGGCAGATGGCAGCCAGCATGGCCACCATCTCCCCGGCCACACCCGATGACGTTTACGGCCAGTACGTGGTCCATCTGGCGCGCCGCATCAACATCCTCAAAACAAGCCTGGATGACAAGAACCTGGCCGCACTGCAGGCAATGCCGCAGCCGGCTTACATATCATTGCTGAATGCATCTAATCTGGCCAGCACTCCGGAAACCAGGAAGGTTTTCGGCACCCTTTACCTCTCCTCCCTGATCTGGAGAAAAGATGCCGCCGAAATCAGCAAAGGGACCGCCATACTCCAATCCTGGCTTAAACAGCTGATTACCGCCAAAGGTGGCAGCCTGCAATGGGTGACGGTCTGGGTCGACCGGCAGAGCGGAGTTGCGCCGGTCAGCCTCAAGGATTTCTGGGGCGGCAGCCTCACGGCGGCCGATGAAAAGTCTGTGGCGCCAGCTTTTACCCGCAAGGGGAAAGAAACCATTGACTCCCTGATCAAGGAGCTGGAAACGGCCGCGACCGATCCGGCTCCGGTTTCGGCCCAGAAGGCCGGCTTTGCCGGCTGGTATCGCGGCGCCGGCTTTGAAGCCTGGCGCACCTTTGCGGAAGATTTCGCCAAAGGGGAGGAACGCCTGCGCGGTGTGACCGAATGGCAGCAGACAGCGGCCAAAATGGGAACCGAGCAGGGGCCGTACTTTGCACTGCTCAACAAGATCGCGCTGGAACTGGAACCGCTGGCTGTGGATGGCTCGCTTCCCCCCTGGCTGCAGCAGATCTACCAATTCCAGGGAGCACGGGCACAGGCCCTGGCACAGAGCAGCGCCACTGTCAGCAAAGCCGCCGAAGGTGGCAAAAAGTTAATCACCTCGATTCAGAAGAACGTCGGACGGGAAGCCGAGGCGCACAAACTGGAAGTGCAGATGACAGCCGCAAAAGCCTGTCAGGATTATCGCACCGCCCTGGCGGCGATTACTCCGGCAATCGCCTCGCGCAACCAGGTATTCCAACTGGCTTCCCAGACTTTCAGCGAAGATCCGGCCACCGGCAAATCTCCGCTTTACGCTGCCGCCAACTCGGCGGCCCGCCTGAAAACTGAAATTTCGGGAGCATCCCCGAATCCGGTTTTCAGCCAGCTGCTGTACGGCCCCCTGGATTTCCTCTGGTCGTACATGCGCAAGGAAAGCGCCGCCCAGCTGCAGGCCATGTGGGAAGAACAGGTTCTGGCCGGAACCATGGGGATGACAAATCAACAGGCGATTCCCGCCCTGCTTGGACCGGACGGCCTGGCCTGGCGTTTCGTCAAAGGGTCGGCGGCACCTTTCCTGACCCGCAACATGTCCGGTTATCACGCCAAGGAAGCACTGGGAAGCAAGATCCCCTTTGAAAACAGCCTGTTCTCTTTCATGGAAAAGGGTGCCAAAGCCCAGGCGACCGTCATGGCGATGGGGAAATCCCAGAACTACAGCGTCGGAATCAAGGGACTCCCCACGGACGCAAACGCCGACGCCAGAATCAAGCCCAGTTCCACCCGGCTCGAAATCCAGTGCAGCGGCAGCAGCCAGGTACTGGTCAACAACAACTACCCGGCCGGAAAAACTTTTTCCTGGTCTCCGGATGCCTGCAGCGATGTGGTTTTCCAGATTGAAGTCGGTGACGTGGTACTGACCAGGCATTACATGGGACAGCAGGGTTTCCCCGATTTCCTTAAAGATCTGCGCGGTGGGCGGCGCACCTTTTCGGCCCGGGAATTCCCTGGAGAAAAAAATGCGTTGGAACGCATGGGAGTTAAATCCATTACGGTGAACTACCAGTTTATCGGCAGCGGCGCGATCCTGCAGCAGACCGCCACGCTGTCGGGACAGGCGCCAAGGAGCATCGCACGGTGTTGGACACATTAGACGACGGACAAAACTGGAAGTGGGCAGCATTCGGCAAGCACCCGGCCGCCAAGGACTATTTTCGGATGGGGGAGGAAACCTCCTTTGTAGAAGGGCTTTTCGGTTGGGTGGAGAACGGCTACCAACTCCTGACCGCCAACGCAAACGCCGCACCGGACTTCTGCTCCTGGCGTTTCTGGGCCCGCGAAGCGGGTAAAAACTCCCTGGTCTGCGGTGTTGTACGGGTCAGCAGCGACAGCCTGGGCAGACCCTATCCGCTGGTGATCATGGGGGCAGGTCCCTTGCGGGACTGGCAGGACAACTGGGATCTGCTCCCTTTTGCCGCCGAACGGACCTGGCGTCAGATTGAATACCTGGCCGCCAACCTGTTTGCCGACTTCAAAAAACTGGAAGAAGAAATCCGCACCATTCGACCTCCCGAAGCGAATTGGGCTGAACAGGCCGAAAAGCGGAAGGAACTCAACCGGATCGGGTCGTCACTCGACCCCTACGCCTCGTTTCTGGATATCCGCGAACTCAAGAAACTGGCTGCCGTCAATGCGGAAAAGAGCGAGGTTTTCATCAGCCTTGACCGCGGCACCTGTGACGACAAGATCATGCATGTCAGCCTCTGGCATCTGCTGTCTCGGGAAACGGTCAAAGCCATCCCCAACGCCATGTTTATGGGGGGAACGCTGGACAAAGCCTACCAGGCTGTCATCAAACGACCTCTGAAACCGGCTGATTTCATGCAGTTATGGTCGGTTTCCTCGCCGGGAGCGTGGAAGAATGTTATCGGAACGGAGTATTCCATGGATTTGTCAGCAGCAGGAAAACAGCCGATCAGCACGGAAAAACCGGCCGGTTCGGACGTGCGTTATGATCCTGCCTACGACGAGTTGCAGACCGAAGTGGACAAGCTTTCCTCTCCGGCGGCGGCCGGTTCGGTCAACTGGGAAAAGGTCGGACGCTATGCCGCCGACATCCTGATGAACAAATCCAAGGATCTGCTGGTGGCCAGCTACCTGGCGGTAGCCCTGATCCATACCCGGCGCAATGACGGCTTTACCATCGGCCTGAAACTCTACCTGGATCTGGTCGAACGCTTCTGGGAAGATTTGTATCCGCAGAAAATACGGATGCGGGGCCGGGTCCGTTCCATCGAATGGTGGCTGGAAAAAACCGAAGCGGCCCTGAAACAGGCCGACGACCTATCTTTCCCGCCTGACCAGCTGGCCCTGATCAAGGATCTCCTGAACCGTTTGGATAACTTCCTCGGCGAGCATGTGGAAAATTGTCCCTCCCTGGCTCCGGTCAAGAGCTATTTCAAGCACCTCTCGCCCGGCATAGCCGAAACTCCGGAAACGAATACGCTTACCCAGGCGATTCCCGAGCAGATCGAAGAAAAACCGCTCGCACCGGTCCGTCAGCATAAACAGGATTTGCCGGAGGTTGCCGCACTGAACGAAATCACCTCCCAGAAAGAGGCCGGCAAAGCGCTCAGCGACGGTCTCCTTAAAATCAGTGAAGCATCCTTTTTCCTCTGGCAACAGGACTTGTCCTCCCCGCAGGTCTACCGGCTGACGCGCAAAGCCGCCTGGTATGCGGTGGATGAGCTCCCACCCGCCAGCAGCGGCCAGACCAAGATTCAGGCCCCGCCCCTCCAGGTAAAAAACCTGCTCTTCGACCTGCGCGACAACGGCGATTCCGAAGCGCTGCTGAAAGCCGCCGAAACCCGTCTGCCCCAGTACATCTTCTGGATCGACCTCAACCGCCTGGCAGCCGAGGCTCTGGCCCGGCTGGGAAGCCGCTTTGAGAAGGCCCACGAAGCGGTCTGCCAGGAAACCGCTTTCCTGCTGCACCGCCTGCCAGGTCTGGAGCTGCTCTCCTTTTCAGACGGGACCCCCTTTGCAACACCCGACACCCGCCAGTGGCTGAAAGGGATCGTCTTCCGCGGTGCATCGTCAGATGCTGCTCCGCTCACTGCGACAGATTACGTCTCGGAGTCGGGAGGCGAGGCGGTCATTGAAAAGAAAATTGGAGAGCTGCAGCAACTGGTTCTCAAGGGAAAACTGCTTGAGGCGATGGAGGCTGGCCAGCAGAAGCTGCGCGACAGCACTTCCCGACGCGAGAACCTGCTCTGGCGCTTGTCGCTGTCACAGATGCTGGTTGATTCCGGCAAAGCCAGACTGGCGCTTCCGCATCTGGAACAGGCGCTCCAGGATATCGCCGGACACGGTCTGGAAGAGTATGACCCGAACCTGGCCATGCGCGGATTCAAACTGGCCTGGCTGGCTTTTGACAGTCAAACGGAACCGAAATTCAAGGAGCGGGCACAGGAAGTACTTCACCAGATCGGGCGTTTTGATATGCCGGAAATGGTGCGGCTTACCAAGGGGCAGGTTTAATAAAATAAGACGTCAGCAATGGTTGTGAAATGCAGCAGAAATTGCCGCAATAAAATCCGAATCAATCAAAAAGGAGCTAAAACATGGCAAAAGAGGCAACGATTGCACCGAAGGAACGCGTAAACATCGTCTACCGCCCTTCACTGGACGGAGCACAGGAAGAGGTGGAATTGCCACTGAAGATGCTGGTGCTGGGCGATTTCACCGGCAGCCCGGACGGACGCCCCGTAGAGCAGCGCGAACCGGTCAATGTGGACAAGGACAACTTCAACGACATCCTCAAGGCCCAGAATATCAGCATAAACGTCTGCGTCCCCAACCAGCTGTCCGAAGAACGCGACCAGGAGCTGAATGTGAAACTCACGGTCGGGTCTATGAAGGATTTCGGACCGGAGGCGATTGTGGAGCAGGTTCCGGAACTGAAGCGGCTTTTGGAACTGCGCGAAGCGCTACGGGCCTTGAAAGGGCCGCTGGCCAATGTTCCCGAATTCCGCAAGAAGATTCAGGATCTGATCAAGGACGACACTACCCGAATGAGGCTGCTGGCCGAAATCGGAATTGAGGCTTAAGGGGGCGACATGAGCACGGAACAGATAGCCGCAACAACCATAGAAGAGCAGTCACTCCTGCAGGAATCCCTGTTGGAAGAGATCGTTCAGGCCACCCGCCTGAAACCGGCCGACGAAGCCTACAACATCACCCGCAAAGGGGTTGAGGCGCTGATTACCCAGCTGCTGGAGCCGGGGCATGAGCAGGAAAAGGTATCCAAGGCCGGCCTGGATGACATGATCGCCGAAATCGACCGCAAGTTGAGTCTGCAGATGGACGAGATTCTCCATAACGCCGAATTCCAGAAACTGGAATCCAGCTGGCGCTCACTGCAGTTCCTGGTGGATCGCGTCGATTTCCGCGAGAACATCAAGGTTGAAATCCTGAACGTATCAAAAGACGAACTGCTGGAAGATTTTGAAGATGCGCCGGAAGTGGTTAAATCCGGGCTCTACAAAACCGTCTACACCGCCGAATACGGCCAGTTCGGCGGCAAGCCCTACGGCGCCATCATCGGCAACTACCAGTTCGACGCCGGCCCGCAGGATATCAGGCTCCTCCAGCATACGGCAGCGGTGGCGGCCATGTCGCACACCCCTTTCATTGCAGCCACGGCGGCCAACTTTTTCGGCATCGATGATTACAACACCCTGCCCAACCTGAAAGACATCAAGTCGATCCTGGATGGGCCGCAGTACACCAAGTGGCAGTCATTCCGCGAAACCGAAGACGCCCGCTACGTCGGCCTGACCCTGCCGCGCTTCCTGCTGCGTCTTCCTTACGGACCGGAGACCACACCGGTCAAGAGCTTCAACTACCAGGAAAACGTCTCGTCCAGCCATGAGCATTACACCTGGGGCAACGCCGCCTTTGCCTTCGCCTCACGCATCGCCGACAGTTTTGCCCAGTACCGCTGGTGCGCCAACATCATCGGCCCCCAGGGTGGCGGAGCGGTGGAAGACCTGCCGCTGCACCAGTACGAAGCCATGGGCGCCATCCAAACCAAGATCCCGACCGAGGTTCTGGTTTCCGAACGGCGCGAGTTCGAGCTGGCCGAAGAGGGTTTCATCGCCATGACCATGCGCAAAGGGAGCGACAACGCCGCCTTCTTCTCTGCCAATTCAATCCAGAAGCCGAAATCTTTCGGTATCAGCGCTGAAGGCAAGGAAGCCGAACTGAACTACAAACTCGGCCTGCAGCTCCCCTACATGTTCATCATCAGCCGCCTGGCCCATTACTTGAAGGTCATCCAGCGCGAGCACATCGGTACCTGGAAAGAGCGCGGCGACCTGGAGCAGGAACTGAACACCTGGATCCGCCAGTACGTCTCGGACATGGACAACCCCATGCCGGGCGTCAGAAGCCGCCGTCCGCTGCGCCAGGCACAGATCGGCGTCGAGGAAGTTCCGGGCGAGCCGGGCTGGTACCGGGTCTCCCTGAAGGTCAAGCCGCATTTCAAATACATGGGGGCCTATTTTACCCTGTCGCTGGTCGGCAAGCTGGATAAGGAAGCAAACGCCTGATTTGAGTCTATTTAATGATTTTATTTCTGAATATCGAAGCAGTACCACCAGGAGACAGCGCCCTGCGCTGTCTCACTACTACAAAAGGAGGAAGTAAACATGGCAATGCCCGCACACCTCACCCTGACAGGTGAAAAACAAGGCAAGATCGACGGTTCCTGTGACATGAAGGGACGCGAGGGAACCATTCTCGTCTACGCAATGGGTCACGATGTCACCATCCCCCGCAGCCCGACTGACGGACTGGCAACCGGCAAGCGCGTTCACGGACCGCTGACCATCACCAAAGAGTTTGATAAAAGCTCGCCAAAACTCTATCAGGCACTCTGCACTGGTGAGCACCTGAAGAACGTCACACTGAAATGGTACCGCATCACCAAGCAGGGCAACGAAGAGCACTATTTCACCCATGTGCTGGAAGACGCGATTATAGTTTCCATTCGCCCCTCCATGCCGATCACGCTTCTCGCAAGCAACGAGCCTTACCGCCACATGGAAGAGATCTCCTTCACTTACAAGAAGATCAAGTGGACCTGGGAAGCAGACGGAATCGAATCCGAAGATTCCTGGGCAGTACCCAAGTAGTTTCATGTTTTAACTGAAAGACCTCCGAGGGTAGGCCCACTTTAGGTCTAACCTCGGAGGACTTCTTCCGGAAACTGGCAACAATCATGAAACATATAATCCTATGAAAGACTCTATTTTACTCCTAGTTACAGCATCTTGTGCAGCGTTAGTTGCATGGTTGTTTTGGTATTTTGTAGGGAAAGTCGGTTTGGATGCATTTATTTTCTTTGTATTGGCGGCTTTGTGTGTCGACAACATAAGATTAAGACGCAAACTAAGTAAACATGAGATCAATTAATAAACCATTTATTTTCGTGCTGTTACCTGATGTAAACGCAAGTGGACCTGGGAAGCAGACGGAATCGAATCCGAAGATTTCTGGGCAGTACCCAAGTAGTTTACCTGCGGGGGCGGATGCTTGCATCCGCCCTTATGCATCCAAAGCAGTATATCACCGGTAGTACAAAGGCAGCGGAAACCAGCATGCATGAAGAACGATTACTGGAACGGATCCGATCAATGGAACGCGAGCCGTTGCGGCGGGGGGGCGACAACCAGCGACGCTGCATTGACTCGGTGTTGTCCCACCTGCAGCGGATACTCAACACCCGCCAGGGGAATGTTCCGATCGCCGACGATTACGGTGTCCCTGATTTCCTTGATTTTCTGCAGACCTATCCGGAGTCGGTGCATGAAATCGAACGCAACATCAGGAACGCCATTGACAAATATGAACCGAGACTCTCCGGGGCAAGCGTAACCTACGTCCCGGATGAGGAGGATGCACTCACGCTGCGCTTCCAGATAATTGCCAGCCTGACCATGGAGGGCGGCCGCAAGGTCTTTTTCGAGACAGTGGTCGATACGGACGGCCGGATCCGGATTAGCAAGTAATACGCTGTCTTTTCTTAAGATGCAGCACCGCCACATAACTCCCCCTATCCCCCTCTTAACTTAAGAGGGGGGACGTGAATGGCGAGTCGGTGACACAATTGAAAATTGCATCGGAGCGTCCCTCCCCTTAATTAAGGGGAGGACAGGTGGGGTTATGAATTCGTGGCTGTGAATTCTGAATTGATTACAGCTAGAGAAACAAAAAATACAGGACACCATCTTGACCAACCCGTTTTTTCACTCAGAACTGAAACTGCTGCAGGAGCTGGCCAGCGAGTTCGCCCTGGCCAACCCGGCCCTGGCGCCGCTTTTGGACGGCAGCAACCGGACCGATCCGGACGTTGAGCGGCTGCTGGAGGCGATGGCCTTCCAGAACGCCATGCTCCGCCGGAAACTGGAGTGTGATTTTCCGGAACTGATCCAGAAACTGGTACAGCTGATTCTGCCGCACTACCTGCGCCCGATTCCGGCCACTACAATTATTGGCTTCACTCCCCGTTCAGCAATGGCAGGCCCTGTCACGATCCCGGCCGGTACCCGGCTTGATTCCGCACCGGTGGACGGCACCCCCTGCCGCTTCAGGACAAGCGCGGATGTGGAGCTGCACCCCCTGGAAATCACCTGCGCCGCAGTTGCGCAGCAATCGGGCCGGGGCGCGGAGATCCGCCTCTCCCTGCTGCTGCATGGCCTGCCGCTCTCCGACTGGCAGCCGGGAAAAGTACGCCTGTTCCTGGCCGGCGAACATGCCGCCGCCGGCGAACTGTACCTGCTCCTCAGCCGGCATGTGACCCGCATCATCCTGACTCCCGCCGAGGGGGGCACACCCTGCGAACTGCCGGTCAGCTGCCTCACCCCGGCCGGTTTCGCCGAAGATGAAGAGCTGCTCCCCTATCCGCCCCAGGCCTTTCCCGGTTACCGCATGCTGCAGGAGTATTTCAGCACCCCGGAGAAGTTCCTCTTTTTCGACCTGAGCGGCTGGGAACAGTGGCAGCAGCGTGGTGACGGGGCGCAGTTCAGCATCACCTTCGAGCTGGACAGTCTCCCCTCCGGCCCGCTGCGGATCAGGCGCGAGAGCTTTGCCCTGCATGCCGTACCGGCCGTCAACCTGTTTGCCCACGACGCCGATCCGATTTCAGTAAATCACCGCGCCGGTCATTACCTGGTCCGGCCGGCCGGTCCAAACCCGGCCCACAACCAGATCTTCTCGGTAGACAAGGTAACCGGCTACTCGCGCGCAACCAACCGGGAACGGGAGTATCAACCTTTCGAGCTGTTCAGCGGCGACAACACAACGGAACCGGCCTACCACACTCTGCTGGCGCAGTCGCAGCGGCACAGCGAACCTGATCTCCATCTGGGGCTGGCCTTTGCGGGGGAGATTCCTACACCAGACTCGGAAACGCTCTCGATCGCCCTGACCTGCAGTAACGGCACCCTGCCCGAAAACCTGCGCATCGGCGACATCGCACAACCGCTGACGCCCCTGCCCGCTTCCGTTACGGGCCGCAACATCACGCCGGTCAATCCGGGCCAGACTGCTCCGCTGGGCGCCGGACTGCTGCGGCAGCTCACCTCCCATCTCTACCTGAACCACCTCTCGCTGGAACGGGTCGAACATCTGCGGACCTTGCTGGAGCTGTACGTCTTCCCCGACCAGCGTTCCGCAGCCGGGAGCGCCGCCAATCTGAAGCGGATTGCCGGGATCGAGGCGCTTGAGGTCCGCGCCGGTGAGCTGCTGGTGGATGATATTCCCATGCGGGGGCGGGAGATCCGCATCCGGATCCGCCAGGATCATTTTGCCGGTGCCGGAGATATGTACCTGTTCGGCTCTGTGCTGGACCGATTTCTGGGGCGCTATGCCTCCATCAACAGCTATACCCGTCTGGAGTTTTATGAAACGTTGAGAGGAGGTACCTGGCAATGGCCGACACGACTGGGCAGCCAGACTCTCCGCTGATCAACGACCTGCTCTCCCACGGGCAGCAGTTTTCCTTCGACCAGGTCATGCGCATAGCCCGCCTGCATCTGGGCGCGGGCGGTGCCGGTGAACTGCCGGAAATCCCCTGGCAGGAGCGCCTCCGCGTCCGCCCCGAGCTCTCCCTGGCCTTTCCGGCGGCCGATGTGGCCCGGGTGGAGCGGACAGGGCAGAATGGCGCCGACCTGCTGGTTACAACCACCTTCCTGGGGCTGTACGGTTCTTCCTCGCCCCTGCCGACCCATTACACCGAAGATCTGCTTGACGAGGCCGCCGCCGATTCCTCGGTCAGCCGTGACTTTCTGGATATCCTGCACCAGCGGCTGTATCAGCTCTACTTCCAGTGCTGGAGCAAGTATCGCCTGTTCGTCCGGGTAGCGGAGGAGCAGAACCCCCAGGACCGGGAGCGGCTGTTCTGTCTGATCGGTCTGGGTGAGAGGGAGCTGCGCGACACGCTGCCCGATCCCTGGCAGCTGGTGCGTTATGCCGGGCTGCTGACCCAGTTCCCCCGTTCGGCGACCGGACTGCAGACCCTGCTGCGGGATGCGCTGGGAATCCGCCAGCTGGAGGTGGAACAGTGCCTTCTGCGGCATGTGCCGATTCCGGCCGGCCAGCAGATGAGCCTGGGGCTGTCCGGCATGAGTCTGGGAACCAGCACGGTGCTGGGGAGCCAGATACCGGACCGGATGGGCAAGTTCCGCATCCATATCGGGCCGCTGAAGAAACCGGCCTTCGACACTTTTCTGCCCGGCACGCCGCAGCATGACAAGCTGGCCGGTCTGATCAGGCTGTATATCCTGGATCCCTTTGATTTTGACCTGAAGATAACCCTGGCGGCCAAGCAGGCCAATCCGATCAGCCTGGGCGACAGGGACGGTGCCCGTCTGGGGTGGAACAGCTGGTGCTTCAGTGGTGCTACGTTGGGAGAGGTAAACGCCACCTATCCGATTGCAGCGACGGCGCCACAAGCCCCCTCCCCTGCTCCGGATCAGTACGGCAGCATATCCTCAAGAACGGAACCGTCAGCCTTGATCGACTACTACCAGCAGGAACTGGCAAAACTGCGCGACCTGGCCGTAACCTACGCCGCCAGCCATCCGGAACTGACCGCCATGATCAGCGGGCAACTGGCCGATCCGGGTGTGGAGCGGCTTTTTGAGGGGGTAGCCTTCTTGAATGCCAACCTGCGACAGAAGCTGGATGATGATTTTCCGGAGATTATTCACGACGTCATTGATGCCATCCAGCCCAACTATCTGCGCCCGATTCCGGCCACGACTATTGTGGCATTTACGCCCAAACAAAACTGCACATCAACGCAGTTGATACCGGTCGGGACAGAGCTTAAATCAGTTCCGGTGGACGGCACAGCCTGTACTTTCACCACCCGCTATCCGGTTGAGCTTCATCCACTGGCAATTACGGATGTAGTCTTTGCTCAACCATCCGGCAAACCGGCTGCGATTACACTCAGGCTGAAGCTGACCGGCATGGCTCTTTCCAACTAGAATCTGAAGAGTCTGCGCTTCTTTCTGGCCGGAGAAGGCGGTCACGCGGCAGATCTCTATCTGGTGCTGATGCGTTATGTGAAAAGAATTGTGATCGCCCCGCTCCAGGACGGGCAGTCGCTAACTCTGGATGCAGCACAGCTTAAAGCGGTAGGTTTTGAAGAGTCACAGGCACTGTTTCCCGGCTCTGCCACAGGCCTTGCCAGTCATCAGCTGATGCATGAATATTTCATTCAGCCGGACAAGTTCATGTTCGTTGATTTGATGGGTTGGGAGCAGTGGGGTGGACGTGGAGAAGGGGCTGAGTTCGAGATACGTTTTGAACTTGATAAGATCCCCTTTGCGCTGCATCAGGTGGACAGAGGGGATTTTGTGTTGTTTGCGACACCGGCGGTGAATGTGTTTGAGCATCGGGCGGAGCCGATCATTCTTGAAACAACTGAGACTAACTACTCGGTCATACCTGCTGGAGGCAACCCAAGTCATTATCAAACCTATTCTGTCCATGATGTAGCGGGCTTATTCGACAAGACAGCACAAAAGATAGAGATTGCTTCCGGCAAACGCAATCAGCACTCCAGTATGGCTCCAACATACCAAATAAGTCGAAAGAGCTCACATATTCATCAAGGGCTTGACGTGTTTATTTCTGTGAAGGCTCCTCCGAAAACAAATATCCAGCAGATGACCCTTAATGTTGGCCTACTATGCAGCAACGGGAAAATACCGGATAAGATCCAGGAAGGTGATATCTGCAAGGAAACTGACAATTCACCGAATTTTGCCGAATTTACAAGTTGCAAACCGGTTAGGCGGTCTGAGTACATCAACATGGGAAACAACACTCTCTGGAGATTGTATTCCTCCTTTAACCACAATATCGCACTGCTCAATGCAATGAGTATGCGGTCAATGCTTAAGGCGGTTTCACAAACATACAACAGTGATTATGCGACATCCAAGCTTTACGCAACTCAAATCCAAGGGATCATGGATTTCCAGACCAAATCGTCTGACAGGCTTTTCGGAAGATCGATGCTGCGAGGCTGGGAAATCAGGATCAAGCTAAATCAAGAAGCTTTCAGCTCTTTCGGCAGCATGTTTCTGTTCGGGGTAGTGCTGGATGATTTCCTGAGGGGTTTTGCTACTGAATCATGCTTTACACAAACAATTATTGAGGATGTTAAAGATAAAACAAGATATGTGTGGCCGGCGAAGGTGGGAAGGAGATCTTTGTTGTAATTCCGTGGACGGAACAGCAAATAGCACTCATTTCGTAACGTCGTGAATTCGTCTAAATAGATAAGGGGAAATTCAATGTACTCAAGAAGTCTCTTAGTTTTAATTCTGCTGCTTTTTTTCGCACCTCAAACCGCGTTGTCCGTTCAGAGGTTTTGTATAGAAGAAGCCAATTCAAAGATACCTGCCGCCGCTGAAAAGGCGATACGTAAAACGGGGGAAGTCTCACGTGAATGCAAGCTGGTTGGGGCGTTCATTAATCTGAAAGACGAGAAAAGTGGTGGTAAAGATATAATGCTATCACAAGCGGTTGCGCTTTTGATTTTGCTTCAACCTCCTGATATTGTGCTGTAAT
>WKKS01000010.1 GCA_009684515.1 Geobacter sp. | reverse complement strand
GATGTGCTGGTGGTGGCGGATGTGATGCAGTTTGTGCCGGCGTTGACGGCTAAGCTGGCGAAATAAATCCTGGTGTCCTTTTGACCGCGGATTAATGGAATCGCTGGCCGGCTGGGGGGATGTCCGCTACTCTCCCAGCCGCAACGATCCACGTACGGCAATTATCCACTCGTCAGATACGCCCGCTTTCTCAGCATAATCGGGCCAGTTTTTGACCACATTACGCACTTCTTTGATGATAGATTCCGCCCGTCCCCGTTTCATTGAAGACGTTTTGGCACATTCTCTGAAGTCATCCAGCTCGAAATTATCCCGTTTGCCGTTCATGGTTATCTGATGGGTAGAAGTCCATGCTCCCGAAGGGTGGTAGCTGTAAGTAACGTCAAACGCCGGTGCCAGTGACCAGGCCCCGCTTTTGTCCATCAGGAAGGCGATGTTTTTGACATGATCATCCTGGTTGCGGGCTGCGATATTAAAGACCATCCTGCGAAACATTTCCTCCGTGGCGGCCATTGGCAGCCCCAATTGGCGGATGACCATCAGTGCCTGTTCATAGGAGTAAGCTCCCGCCAGATTGTAGTCGAAGTGAGCCAGGGCGCCGAGTGATTGCATATGAATCTTCTGCCCGTCGGGTGTCCGGTCGAAACGCCTGGTCATGAAATGCCGACGGCCATTCTCTTCGAGGATCCGGCATTCACTCATCGAGATGCCGGCAGCGGTTGCCATCAGGTAATATGCATATTCGATCGCTCCATAACCTCTGGGATCTTCCAGTTCCTTGTCCCTGTTTCCGGAAACTCCGTCAAATTTCAGCAGCCACTGCTCGAAGCCCGGGTCCGCCTTGACCTGACCTGATCTGACTTCGTTGGTGACCGGGTTCCAGGCTATGATGGCCTTCGCCCTGGCTCCGCCGGCTGACGTGCCGACCCTCAGTATTTCCTTCAAAGCCGCTTCGCTACTTTTACTGCCGAAGGAGACACTCAGGCTGTTACGGTGCGACAGGACTTCCGATGCCAGTTCGACAAGCCTGTTTATCTGGATTTGCGAGGCTTTTTTTGAAATGGGACCGATTGCGGGCGCATATTCCAGCGCTCCCATTCCGCGAGGACCGGTGTAGCAGAGTCGTTCAACTGCATTAAACGACTCCGGTGTCCGTCCTTGTGCCGACAGCCAGGCATTGATCAGCGCGTTGCCGAATTTGTCCGGAAGGGAGTCGGCCAGCATGCCCGGCAGCCCGTGAAAAGTTTGTTTTGCCAAAGAGGGGAAGGAATATAGCTGTCGTGAAAGAGGCATCATCAGTGGAGATATTTCTATTCCGCTCTGGACGAATCGCGGATCATATTCAAAAGTGGCGGTCTCCGAACCGTCTGTCAGGGCAACCGCGCCAATGGTGCGACCCCATAATTTGACCTCAGCCACGCTGCTCATTTTTCATCCCCCCAGGACCATCCCGGTTCGGCCTTTTTTTCTTCGAGGCCGGATTTGCCCGAGGCAGAAGCCCGCTGACGCTCTTTCTTTCTGAGTTTGAGGAGTTCCAGCGGCCGCAGGCCGGTATCCTCCGGCAGCAACGAGTCCAGCTGTCCCAACAGGTTCAGCGCCCGCATGATTCTGATCAAGCTTTCCATCTGGGCAGATTCGCCGGCTTCAATGCGCTCTACCGTCCTCTTTCCTAGCCCTGACCTGGTTGCCACTTCTGCTTGTGTCAGGTCAAGATTCAGTCTCTGTCTGGCTATGCGGCGGCCCATCTCTTCGAGTATGGCTTTGTCGGTTAATTGTTTTTGTATTTTCATGCTTTATATATATCGTAATAAGTGACGATATACAAGTGGAATTGGTGATTATTCGTCATATACGACGACTAGCTCTGCGATTGATCTTGGAATTATGTACGGATGAATTGTGGGTGAGTGTGATTTTCCGGCTTGTAATTCAGATCATTTAACCAGTATTCTCCCCGTTTACAATCACGCAATGAAAGGTATTTGGATGACTGATCTGGACCAGGCGCTGGAAATTCTCCGTAAGGATATGCAAAACCCCAAGAGCCAATCGAAGTATTTTGACCTTTTTCTTAACTCAACGTTTTTCGTACCGACTCTGAACGAGGAGGAGATGGCTGCCGCAACCGGTGGGAGCAAGGAAGCGGAAGTGCTGCCGCTGGTGATCGAATCGGGTGGGAATGATTACCTGATGCTCTTCGACAGCAAAGAACGTCTGCATGCCTGGGCTCAGGCCGAAGTGGAAAGTGTGGAAGTGCCGGGCCATGTGCTGGCCGCTACAACCCGTCCGCCACTGCACTGGGCCTTGAATGTCGGCACAGAATATTCAAAACAGTTTTTGCCGGAAGAAATCGACTGGCTCAGGCAGGCGGTAGAACTCTGCAACGCGGAAGCGGCCATGGAGACGGAGTCAGAGATAAAATCCTGATAATCAATAGTGTGCGGGCTGTACTTGCCGGATTTGATTTTTCCTGCGATTTGTTTGAGGATTTAAAGGGGTTGCAGTTTGTCACTGCGACCTCTTTGATTTTGTGGTGGTGAAACGGGGATAGATTTTGAAAAACTGTTTTCCGGCAGGTAATCATTTGTCGTGATTTTCATGAGTTATCCACTTTTAAATGCCAATTTCATGAGCCACTGTATACATCTGTATTATTGAATGATCGTATACATGTCAAAATAACTATTGACACGCAAATACAGCTAGTTACGGGTCCTGCCTATTCATTGTGCAAAACGAAAAAGCATACGGAATTACATGACTATTTTGAGAGTTATCCACAGTTGGAGCATGTTTATCCACAGCATCTGTTGAAAGTGTATTTTGTGCCGAATCAACACTGTTTGCGGGACATTTGCGAGGATCGAAAATAGCGTGCCAGCATTGGCAGGACGAACATCGCGCCAAGGACGATCAGGACAGTGGTGTCCGGGTTTCGAAGGTACGAGTTCAGTGTCAGGCCGACAATTTGTCCGGATTGTGGAAAAACAGGCATGGAGTTCCTGGTAAGGCGATTAAGGTGTTTGGCTGTTTGAGAAATCACAAAGTTTCCGGGCTGCCCGGTTCTGTCTCTCTCATTTTCGACAGATTACAGCTTTTCAGTCATTTGTTCGAATGAATTATCATAATTCAGGTAATAGTGGCTTGAAAACCTGCCAAATCGCAGTAACAGGATCATATAGCGGATGATCGGATTTTACCGGCTTGTAATGATGCCGCTTTTCGAGTTACTGTCCTGAGTCCGGTTGCGGGTTCTGGCGTTGCCGGTAACTGCCGCTGGAGATGGTGAAAAATTGAGATCGGAGGTTATATGAAACAATCATTGGGAGCAAAAACCCTGCTTTTTCCAACGCCTGTATTGATGGTAGGCACCTATGATCAGGCAGGCAAGCCCAATCTTATGAACGCAGCCTGGGGAGGGGTCTGTTGCTCTGATCCGCCATGTGTGACGGTATCTCTGCGCAAGGCCAGGCACTCCTATGACAGTATTGTGGAGCGCAAAGCCTTTACCGTCGGCATTGCCAACGAAGCGCACATGACGGAAGCGGACTACGTCGGCATTGCTTCCGGACGGAACAGTGATAAGTTTGCCGTTGCCGGATTAACTCCGGTCAGGAGTGAACTTGTGGACGCCCCGTATGCCGAGGAGTTTCCGCTAGTCCTGGAATGTCGTCTGCTGCATACCCTGGAGATAGGAATACATACCCAGTTCATTGGCGAGATCGTCGATGTGAAGGCGGACCGTGACAAGTTGGGCGAAGACGGTCTCCCCGACATACTCAAGATTAAACCGCTGGTCTATGATGTTGCCCACAAGGGATATCATGCCGTCGGACCGTTGCTCGGCGCTGCCTTCTCGGTCGGGAAGAAGCTTTTATGAGTGCGGAACCTTCAGCCCTGGACAGATCATTGGCAAAGGTGTGCGAGCACTGCCCGGTCTGTCTTCACGCCCGTTATCATCAGAAGGGGATGGTCTTTGATTTTGTGAAGAACATCGAACAGGGCATCTGCCCTTTTTGCAAGGCCTATGAGCGGGTCCACGGAAAAAAAGCCCACGAGAAAAGAGGATAATCATGTCAACCGTAACCATTGTGGCAAAGTTAACTGCAAAGAGCGAAGCTATTGAAACGGTAAAAGCCGAGCTACTGAAGATGCTGGCGCCGACACGTCAGGAGCAGGGGTGCCTCGAATACCGGCTGCATCAGGATAAGGATAATCCGGCAGTTTTTGTTTTTTATGAAAACTGGGAGAACCGGGCCTGTTTTGAGCAACACATGAACTCCCGGCACTTCCTCTCCTACGTTGCGGCAGTATCTGAATTGATTGCTGACAAGGTCGTTAATAAAATGACTGAAATCGGATAATTTATTCCGCAAGAATCTTAAAGCATTTACCCGGGCTGATCAGCTAATGATCAGCCTTTTTTTGTGGGAACATCCGCAGGCAGCGGGTTGGTTCTGGCGACGGTCCGGGTAAGAAAATATATCTTGGTTCAATTCTGACCTATTGACAGATATGATCAAAATACGTATGGTAGTCATATGACTACCTATGCTGTGAAACCACAAAATGAACTTACCCCGCGCCAGCGTCAGGTACTGGAGTTCATCACTGTTTTTTCAGACAGCAACGGCTATCCGCCCAGCCAGCGGGAGATAGCGGGCCACCTGAATGTGTCCGGCACCTTGCCGGTTATGAAGCATCTCGATGCTTTGGAGCGTAAGGGGTATCTCAAGCGGGAAAGCGTGAACCGTGGTATCTCGCTCAGGACGCCGAGCAGTCGTCCCGTGTCACTGCCGATCATCGGCACTGTCCGTGCCGGTCAACTTTCCACTGCCATTGAAGACATTCAGGGATATTTTTCAGTCGATCAAATGGCGGTTAAGGGCGCTGATTGCTTTTTCCTGAAAGTCAGCGGCGACTCCATGATCAATGCCGGTATTTTAGACGGTGATTTGGCTCTTGTGCGTCCGCAACCAACCGCCAACAACAAAGATACGGTGGTTGCCATGGTTGAAGGCGAAGCGACGGTGAAGTGGTTCCATAAGGAACATGATCACATCCGCCTGCAGCCTGCGAACCCGAGCATGAATCCAATCCTGATTTACCCCGAAGATGGAGAAGTGACTATTATCGGCAAGGTGATAGGCGTTTACCGCAGTATGTAGAGTCAGCTGGGTATCCGAAATTTAAGAAGCATCAGGAGGTCGAAGATGGAACCAATTACTTTGTGTGGAGCTGTGATTGTTATGTTCGGATTATGGGTGGAGTTTGAGCCGACTCTGTTGGCAATTGTAAAAGTAATCTGCAAGTGTAAGCTCTTTAAAGAGATGAATTTACAATCAACTGTTCCGAAGCCTGTCTATGTGAGAAGGATGCCGATCTGTCTGGCCAAGGGTTTTCATTGAGACTAATCTGCACTTTCGGCATTGAAACCAATTTGAATTATCATGTGGGCCTTGTGCATGCTGGTGCCTTTGGTATATTTCAATGGCGAAGAGTTTGCGGCAATCTTGAACGTTTTGAAATAACAGGAGAATCAATATGAAAAAGATTGGTTTTATCGGCCTCGGCATCATGGGGAGTCCCATGGCGGCCAATCTCGTCAAGGCTGGTTTCGATGTCACCGTCTGGAATCGCACACCGGCCAAATGCGTCCCTCTGATATCCCTCGGTGCCCGTCAGGGAGAAAGTCCCCGCCAGGTGGCCGCCAGTTGCGAAATCACCTTTGCCATGCTGGCCGACCCTGACGCTGCGCATGCTGCCTGTTTTGGGGCGGATGGAGTTTTGGAAGGGATCGGTGACGGGCGTGGCTATATTGATATGTCAACGGTGGACGACAAGACCTCCTGCGCCATAGCGACTGCCATCACCAAGGCTGGCGGCCGTTTTCTGGAAGCGCCGGTCTCCGGGACAAAGAAGCCGGCCGAGGACGGCACTCTGATTATCCTGACCGCCGGCGAACAGAGCCTCTATGACGAGGCTGCCGCAGCCCTCGACAAAATGGGCAAGCTGCGCCTCTATCTCGGCGCTGTCGGGCAGGGTGCGCGCATGAAACTGGTGGTCAACATGATCATGGGCGGCATGATGATATCCTTCTGTGAGGGGATGGCCCTTGGGCAGAAGGGGGGGCTTGACGGCAGCCAGATCCTGGCGGTGCTCGATGCCGGGGCGCTTGCCAACCCGATGTTCAGTGGAAAGGGTCCCATGCTGTTAGCGGGAGATTTTCCCACCAGTTTTCCGCTCAAGCATATGCAGAAGGATTTGCGCCTGGCGGTCGCCCTTGGCGACGAACTGGGACAACCGCTCCATAGTTCCGCTGCGGCTAATGAGACCTTTAAACAGGCCTGTGCCGCAGGAGATGCTGATCGTGATTTTGCGGCGGTCTACAAGGTCATCCAATAAAGTGCCTCGCATATAATGCAGCCGGATTATCCGGAGAAGGCAATCGGGAATCCCCGCTTGCTTTCTTCTTAAATGGGGTTAGAGTTGAGCATAAGACTGAAATAGTCCGCAATTTGTGGCGTGATATTCGAGTAGCATGACGGCCGGGAGAGGGCGCCTGACCGATAGGGGAGTTGATATGAAGAATAACAGCTATTTGAAAGAGCAAACAGCGCTGTTGCTGGTCGATCCCTATAATGATTTCCTGTCTGAAGGGGGCAAACTTTGGCCGCTGGTCGAGGGCATTGCCAGAGAGGTCGGGCTGCTCGACAATTTGCGGGCCATTACGGCTGCGGCCCGCAAGGCCGGTATCCGGATATTCATCGTGCCGCATCATCGCTGGGAACCGGGTGATTACGAGAGTTGGGCTCATCCGAGTCCGGATCAGGTTGCTGTAGGCAGGAAGCAGGTTTTTGCAAAAGGGATGTGGGGTGGCGACTGGCATCCGGATTTCGTGCCTCAGGCGAGTGACATCATCATCAAGGAACATTGGGCTCAAAACGGCTTTGCCGGCACTGATCTCGACTTCCAGCTCAAACAACATGGCATCGACAAGGTGATTATGACCGGCATGCTGGCCAACACCTGCATTGAGGCCACCGGTCGCTACGCAATGGAACTCGGTTACCACGTGACCCTGGTGAAGGACGCAACCGCAGCTTTTTCAGCGGATCGCATGCACGCGGCACACGCATTGAACGGTCCGAATTTTGCCCATGCGATTCTGACGACGGCAGAAATGGTTGCCTTGCTGCCGATTGAGTGACGACCATCAAACAGATGCGCTTTTGGGCAAAAAGAACAGACTTTAAAGCGCTGCAATATCTCAGTTTTGCTCGGCGCACGTGGAGGGCGGTTCAAAACCGGAGCATAAGACGCTGTTGAACGTTTCTGACGGCTTTTGAGGCGGCCCGTGCATTTGACCGGCCCTGGGTGAAGGTGGCTATATGAAAGAAAGACGTTCGACCAGGCATGATACTCAGCTGATACCGAACAGCCTCTGTAAGGTGACCGTTTCATGGGCGCTGAATTCTGCCGTTGATGCTGAGGTCGTTAATTTCTGTGCCCACGGAATGAAGGTAGTCTTTGAATTACTGGAACTTCCGGTTACTGTTCCCAGAAAAAATGACATTATCAAAATCAAACTGCCGATTGTGCAACTCTGGTTAACCGGAAAGTGCGTTTATGTCATAGGTGAGAATGGCGGTCCCGTTTCTATGGGGATTTGTTATTTGGTTCCCTTGGAACAAAAAGATTTCAAAGAGTTACTCGGTAAAATCTTTAATAACACGCTTCAACCATGTTCTGCTGATTGCCATGAACGGGATGGTTTTCTGTCAGCCGCTGCGATTATGAATGCTGGTCACAATTTGAGTTAAGAATAAACATATCCGTTGCCGAAAATGCAGAAAAGGGGGATGCAATATCTGCATCCCCCTTTGTCGTGCTGTTTCGTATAATGCACTCTCCATCAAACCGGTTCAGCACGCTGCTATGCCTGGTTTGCGCGCAATCAAGAACAAATCCACGCTGACAAAGTCATTTACCAGGTGCATGCCGAGTCGCTCGTACAACTTGCCTGAGCCATAGCAAACATTCCAGAGGGTACGATCAAAACCGAATGTCGCCTGTGCCTTTAAGCTTCCATCTTCTTGTATTGCAAAAATGGCTGGAAAGCAGATCGGATGGGCAGAATCCTTGATGGTCAGAACTCCGGCGATTTCCATGTTCGGAGTTCCAGGCGTGCATGCGGCAATTGCTGCCGCACCGCGCAATTCAAAGGTTACGAAAGGAAAGCGTTCCACGTCAAAGAAATCATCTGACATCAGATGCCGGAGCAGCATATTCCGCCAGGTTTCATCCTGGAGATCCAGGTTTGTGATGGTTTTCATATCAAGAACGAAATGACCCGATTTCGGTCGTCCATTCTCCAGGGTAACTTTTCCCTCTGAGATTTGAATCCGTCCATGATGGCGGTTATTGATATTCCGCCCGTTCCACTCGACCACGCTGTTTACCACGTCAACAATATAAACACCGTCATCTGCAACGGCTGATCTGTCAGTTGACACGGCAGGTTCAAGCGGATATCCGGCTGCCCGCCAGGCCTGCAGTCCGCCTTCCAGAATAGCCACATTGCCGTAGCCGGCGCTTTCCAGCTTTTCTTTGGCGGTTCTGGCGGTCAGGGTTGTACCGCTTTCATCATAGACAACTATGGCTCTGTCACGATCAGGTACGCACTCTGCTACCCGATCCAGAAAAACCATTTCATAAACACAGGCACTTCCGGCGCCGGGAATGTGCCGATCAGCAAAATCCTCCGGCAGAAGCACATCTATCAGGCAGACAGAACCGGTTGTGAGCAACTGCTTCAGTTCATGAACACTCACTGTCGTTTTCATATCAATCAACTCCTTCAATCTTCACCTGCGTCAAGGCAGCAGGCGAGATATTCTGTAGTCAGCTAACTGTCTGTTATATCGAATATATGGCTGGTTTGCAGATACATGGTCATTATACTCCCGTTTGGCTGAGATGGATGTGCAATATTTGATGAAGCTGGCTTGCTGGCGCCGGTTTACCGGTTTATATCGAAATGGGTCGGGAGTATTATTAATCTGGAAGCAGAAGAATTCAGAAGGGTATTGATGGGCGGGGGGAGTGTAAAAACAGGCATGGAGCTTCTGACGCTGTAAAACTGCAAGGGTGATCTGGCCACGCCAGTGTGCTTGCAGAACAGGCAGAAACTCCACGCAATTACATGGACTTGTATGAGTTATACGCTTTGCTTATAAGTTCTTGAGGTTTTTACCGGCCGAAAACTTACCGCTTTTGGAAGCAGCGATATTCAGCTCGGCGCCTGTCTGCGGGTTGCGGCCTTTGCGGGCGGCGCGCTGTGCGACTTCAAACGTGCCAAAACCGGGGAATGTGACTTTGTCACCAGCTTTCAGCAATTCAGTTGTTACTTTCAAGAAGGCATCGACCGTTTCGGCTGCAACAGTTTTCGGAACCTCAAGCTCTTCAGCCACTTTTGCTACAAATTCGGTTTTCGTCATAAACTCTCCTTTGCTGTATGGTTTTACAGGTCGTGTTTAAGTACCTGTTTCATCGGTTAATATCACAATATTATGAGAAAGTCAGGCGGTAATGCTTGTGATAACAGAGAAAACATCAGATTATGAAGGAACGGACGGTATGCGAGCATGGTCAGTGATGTGAAGTGCCTGGAATTGGCTTGTGCATATTTTCAAAAGTCAGATGGTATTTGTTGACATTGGTCAAACAGACATTCGGGTTACTACCGTATCGTGTGTCAGGAGACATTTTGTGCTGATACCCGAAGAAGGAGCTGGGGTTGCGCATGTCTGTTTGCGAAGCAAATATAGCTAGCTGTTTTTCTAAGACGTTAATACAATTACCATAATGGGTGTGTCATCTTGAAAAAACGGGTTGTCATAATAGGCATGGGGTTCGGAGGAATTCGGGCGGCACGGGTTCTCGCAGGAAAGGGCTTCGATGTTGTCCTTGTGGATCGCAATAATTATCACCTGTTCCAGCCGCTGCTCTACCAGGTTGCGACGGCTGGGCTGGAGCAGGAGTCGATTGCCCACTCTGTGCGGGCCATGGCCCGCAGCTGGCCTGGCACGCGTTTTCATCTGGCCGAGGTGAACGGTGTTGACCTGGCCGCGCGTGAAGTAAGGAGTGCTGCCGGAACAATCCCGTACGATTATCTCGTGATCGGGGCCGGCAGCGTAACGAATTATTTCGGACTAAAGTCGGTTGAGGAACACGCCTTTGATCTCAAGGAACTGGCCGATGCGGAGACATTGCGCAACCATATACTGACCGCTTTCGAGCGGGCGGTTGTCGAGCCTGACCCGGCCCGCAAGCGTGCGCTGATGACGTTCGTTATTGTCGGCGGCGGGCCCACGGGAGTCGAGTTTGCCGGAGCGCTGATCGAGCTGGTTCATTTCGTTCTGGCCAAGGATTATCCCGAGCTGAGCACCCATGCAGCCAGGGTAGTGCTGGTGGAGGCCGCCGATAAGCTGCTGGCGTCTATGCCGGAAAAGCTAAGCGTCTACACACTTAAAAAACTGCGCAGCATGTCCGTGGAAGTGCTCCTTAATGCCCGCGTGGTTGATGCCGGCCCGGAACGGGTTGCTCTGCACGATGGCGCCGTTATTCCGGCGCATACTCTCTTCTGGTCGGCAGGGGTGAAGGCGGCGACTATCGCCGATTCTCTTGATGCCACCCGCGCGGCAGGCGGCAGGATTGCCGTTGAACCTGATTTAACCCTGCCAGGCCACCCGGAAGTCTTTGTCATCGGCGATATGTCTTATTTGGAACAGGATGGCTCGGCACTCCCCATGACTGCGCCTGTGGCCATGCAGATGGGAATTTATGCCGGTGAAGCAATTCTGGCGAAGGAAAGAGGCATAACATTTCCCTCTTTCCGCTACCGCGACAAGGGGAGCATGGCTACCATCGGCCGGAATGCGGCAGTGGCCAGCGCTTTTGGCATGGATTTCAGGGGATACCCGGCCTGGCTGATCTGGCTGCTCCTGCACCTGTACTACCTGATCGGTTTTCGCAATCGCATCGTCGTCATGCTCAACTGGGTCTGGTATTACTGGTTTCATGAACGTCAGGTGCGCCTGATTACCAGGAGAGAAGACAAATAATATGAATCTACGTTCAGTGAAATCTCTAAGTACCATCCGTTCAATCGTGCAGTTCTGTTTTCTGTTCTGGGTGGTTGGTATCGGCATCCGTTTCGGGCTTTTTATAAACTCCGTTGAAAGCGGAGCTGCGGTTCCCCTGGTTTCGCGCCCTCCGGGTGTGGAGGGATTCCTCCCAATCGGCGCTCTGACCAGCTTTAAGTACTGGCTGGTTACCGGAAAAATTCACCCGGTCCATCCGGCTGCTCTGGTAATTTTCGTGGCAATCCTGATCATGAGCCTGCTTGCCAGGAAATCCTTCTGTTCGTGGCTCTGCCCGGTCGGCACACTCTCGGAGGTGGCGCACAAGCTCGGTTCCAAAATATTCGGCCGCAATTTTCGTGTCTGGCGCTGGTTGGATATACCGCTGCGCGGCCTCAAGTATCTGCTGCTTCTGCTCTTCATGAAGTTCATTCTGCTGGACATGTCTGCCGATGCGCTGGCCGGGTTCCTGGATGCCCCCTACTGGGCGGTCAGCGATGTCAAGATGCTTCATTTTTTCACCGACATGTCTGTCACTACGATTGTGGTGCTGGCAATCCTGACCTTGTTGTCACTCTTTTATAAAATGTTCTGGTGCCGGTATCTTTGCCCCTATGGTGCGTTACTTGGTCTGGTCAGCCTCGCCAGTCCATTTAAAATCCGCCGGGATTTGACAGGCTGCACCGGATGTCAGAGCTGCAGCGCTGCCTGCCCATCTGCACTTAGCGTGCATGCCTGTAATACCGTTTCTTCACCGGAGTGCACAGGTTGTCTGACGTGTGTGGCGCGTTGTCCGGAGCAAAATGTCCTGTCCATGCAGCCTTTCTTCTGGAAGAAACCGCTCCCTGTCTGGTTTTTTCCGGCAGTTGTGGTGTTACTTTTTACTTCTGGTGTCGCGCTCGGAATGGTCAGCGGTCACTGGCAGAGCTCGTTGAGTTATGCCGACTATCAAAGACTGATTCCGCTCCTGCCGAATTTAACTCACTGATATGTTAAATGTTCTAAGGATGGTCATAATGTCAGCTATCACATGTAAAAACTTCCAACTCAGCCTTGTTATACTGCTCATGCTTCCAGTGCCGGCATTGGCAATACCTGCCATTACCTGTCATTGCTTTACCGACCGCTCCTATGATCCGGCACAGCCTTCCATGGCCGATCCGTATTTTCTGGCCACGACCCAAAACTCCTACTTTGCCATCGTATTTGGCACTGATAAGAAGTCGATCGTGATGAAGAAACAACAGGGTACTTCATCCGATGATCTTTGGATCGCATATTGGGTCGCCTCCAAAGCAGGAGCAACTCCGGACAGGCTGCTTCAGGGCAGACAAAATAGTGATTCCTGGAAGAATGCCATTTTGCCATACAGGCTTTCCCCGAAAAACCTGGGGGTAAGATTTTCGAATGCCCTTAATGCAAATGCCTCAGACATCCGCTTGTCAGAAGCGGTGGTTGACGAACTTTTTCTCAAGGAGCGCTTGCTGGGAGAGGGTGAGTTAGCCGCTTTGCGTAAAGCGGGCGCCACCAATCAGGAACTGATCATTGCCACGATTATTGCCACCAAGAGTAAGCAACCTGCCAGACAGCTCTATTTCGAGGTTAAGTCCGGCGCCAAGACGTGGGGTGCGCTCTTGTCATGGGCAAAGATCGATGCGAAAAACATGCAGCAGGAGATTGCCGGTATCCTGAAATTGCCAGCCAAGTAGCCCATTTAACAGCAGTTCTTCTGACAACCTCAAGCTTAACCCCCGCCTCCGGTCAGGCACTTGTCAAAAAAATATACTCAAAAATCTGCTTGACCGTATATAAAAAGTACCTATTATGTAAATACGTATTCACATGAGGTGATAGTGTTGGAAAAGAAAAGTACGCGTGTTCGAAAGGAAGAAATCGTCCAAGCTGCCCTTGAGGTTGTCGGCCGCAAAGGGGTGCGCGCACTTACCATCTCGGCCATCGCTGATTCGGCCGGGATGAGTGAGGCCAATATTTATCGGCACTTCAGCGGTAAAGATGAGATCTTTGCCGCTGTGGCGGAATTCATCGGGACTGCGGTCGTGTCCAACGCCGCCGCCATTGCGGGAGGAAGCCGGAAACCGCTGGACAAACTGGAGACAATTTTTTTCTCCCACATCGCCCTGATCATGGAACATCCCGGAATTCCACGTTTCGTATTCTCCGATGATATTCATCTGGGGCAAAGGAATCTGGCAGATACCTTGTCGGTACGCATCGGAAATTATATTGAAACGATAACAGGCGTCATTGCCGCCGGCATCGCCGAAGGTGAGTTGAAAGCGGGCTTGTTGCCACGGGAAACGGCTCTGACACTGCTGGGCATGATCCAGTTTACCGCTCTGCGCTGGACAATGAGTAACTCATCTTTTGAAATACAGCCGGAGGCAGAAAAGCTCTGGTTAAACTTTCTGCACCTGGTTCGCTGATTTTTTTATACTGCATGTGAATATATAATCGCATAATATTCGTTTTTCAACATGTAGAAGGAAGCCATTATGAAACGATTTATGTTTGTTCTGCTTGCTCTTCTTATCCCGACTCAGTCGCTCTATGCGGCCCCCACTCTGACACTTGAAGAGGCGCTGACCACAGCGCTGAAAAACAACCCTCAGATTGTTGAAGCCAAAGAAAACCTGAACGGTGTCGATGCCAGAACCGGACTGGCCTTATCTAATTATTACCCACAAATCAGCATTGCTGCGGACTGGAGCAGGGGGCGTTCCTACCTGACGGTATTGCAAGGTATTAAAACGACAGAAGTGAATACGGAAGCCTTGTACCTGAAGCAGACCATCTACGATTTCGGGCGCACGGCCGGGGCGGTCGCTACGGCACGCGGTAATCGTGAAGCCACTGATCAGGCCCTCGCCGTAACTTTGCAGGATCTGAAGTTGCGGGTCAGGAGTGCTTACTACCTGCTGCTCGCGACTGAAAAGCAGGTTATGGCCGTCAGGGAGACCGTTACAGCACGGGAGGGGGTGTTCAGGCAGGCTGACGAATTTTTCAAGCAGGGGATCAGGGCTAAAGTCGATGTTGCCCGAGCTGAAGCGACTCTGTTTGCAGCAAAAACCTCTTTGATACGGGCAGAAAACAACCGGGAGATGGCCCGGGTCGAACTTGCCAACGCCATGGGGATGGAATCCCTTGGGGACCGAACTCTTGTAGAACCGTTTTCCTTGTCACTTTCTTTGCCAGAGAGAACGTCTTCGCAACAGGATGCTCTGCGTAACCGGCCTGAACTGCAACAATTTGCAGCCTTGAAGTTGGCTGCGACCGGTAATCTCAAGACAGCGAAAAGCAGTTATCTGCCGATACTCTCCGGTGTGGCCAGCGTCGGTTATGCTGACCGGGACTTTCCACCCGCCGGCAATGTCTGGGGACTTGGACTGAACCTGACCGTGCCGCTTTTTTCCGGTTTTTCATCGGTTGAGCAGGTGCGTGAGGCCATTGCGGCTGTCAATTCCCTTGAAGCCAGACAAAATAGCCTTAGACTGCAAATCAGCAAGGAAGTCGAGTCCGCCCGGCTTGGCGTGAACGAGGCCGCCGCCCGGATGGTATCAACCGAAAAGGAAGTAGTCGCGGCCAATGAAGGCAAGTCGTTGGCAGAGGGGCGTTATCAGGAAGGGGTCGGCAGCATCATCGAAGTCAGCGATGCACAGTCTCAGGCCCTTGATGCCCAAACATCCAATATTCAGGCAAAGTATGATTATTACACTGCAGTGGCACGCTTTGGCCGGGCTGTGGGTAAACAGTGATAATCAACGCGAAGGAGTAATACATGAATCTGTTACAGAGTCTGGCACTAAAGAAAGGCTATCTGATCTGGCTGGTTGTTTTGGTAGCTGTTGGCATAGCTCTTAAAATGACGCTCTTTGCCCCGTCCAAGGTAAAGGTTGTGACTGCAGAGAAACGGGACATGACCGCCCAGGTTTACGGCAACGGGACGGTTGAAGCCAAAGTTGTGGTTGGCGTTTCCAGTAAGATCACCGGCAGAATCGTTGAATTATATGCCGATCAGGGTGATCAGGTGAAACGCGGGCAACTCCTCGCGAAACTGGAAAACGATGATTTTCGTCATCAGCAACTGCAGTCGGAGGCCGGAGTGAGCCGTTCAGCGGCTTCCTTGAATGTTGAACTGGCCAATCTCCAAAAGGCCCGCTCAAACCTGGCCCTGGCGGAAAAAAACGCGCAACGCTTCAAGATTCTTTCTGAAAAGAACTTCGTCTCACGCTTGGAGGCCGAGCAGTATGAAACCGCCGGTCAGGTGGCGCGAGAAGAGGTTGCCCGCAGCACGGCCGCTGTTGAAGCGGCACGCATGGAGCAGCGAGCCAACAGTGCCGGTCTCGGTGTTACCAGGAGCAGGGTGGCAGATACGCTTATCTACGCTCCTCAGGATGGAATCATCATCACCCGTGACCTGGAAAAGGGTGCCACGGTTTCGCCGGGGCTGCCGATCTTCACTCTGGCAGATCCCCGGACCATCTGGGTCAAGGCCAACGTGGATGAATCCTTGTTGCAGGGTGTGGACGTCGGCAAAAAGGCGCTCATCTCCCTCCGCTCCTCCGCCGGCGAGCCGTTGCCCGGCCACGTGGCCCGCCTGGGACGCCAGAGCGACCGGGTAACCGAGGAACTGGAGGTGGATGTGGCCTTCGACGAGCCGCTTAAAAACTTACGGCTTGGGGAACAGTCCGACCTTTACATCACCACCGGGATGAAAAAAGACGCGCTGACCCTCCCATCTGCCTCCATTGTGACTAAAGACAGAAAAAGCGGTGTATGGGTGGTGGCACACGGAAAGCTTGGCTTCAAGGAGGTTACTCTCGGCATTACGGACCGGAGCAACGTTACCGAAATCGTCACCGGTCTCAATGGCAGCGAACAGGTCGCCTTGGCTTTACCGCAGGAGATGACAAAATTCAAAGAAGGCCAGAAGGTCAGGGCGTTCAAATGAATCTCGCCATTCGGGACATACGTTATCACCGGGGTAGGTTCATTTTGACCACAATCGGTCTGGGGCTGCTTCTGGGCGTGGTGATCAGCATGGGAGGAATTTACCGGGGGCTGTCCGCCGATGCCCTGGCTGTTCTCGAATCCACCAGGGCCGACATCTGGGTCGTGCAGCAAGACACCAACGGACCCTTTGCAGAGAGTTCGCGCATCCCGGAGGATAGCAAATACCGCATCAAGTCGGTGCCGGGCGTGGCGGAGGCCTCTCCGCTCTCGTTTCAGACCATCCAGATCGAGCGGCAGGGGAAACCGTTTCGCTTCTTCCTGATCGGCTATGACCTGAACGGTTTGGGCGGTCCGTCGGAGATCCTTGCCGGTCGTGACATCCGTCAAAAACACTATGAAATGGTCGTTGGCAAATCCATGAAGATGGGGATCGGCGAAAAAATTCATCTGGGGCTGCATGATTATACCATCGTGGGGATAACAGGGAAGGTTGTCTCGTCCGGCGGCGATGCGGTGGCGTATGTAAGCCTTGCCGATGCCCAGGATATCCAGTTCAAGAAAGACAATGACGCCATCAGGAACGACCGTGAACGGATCGGTGACAATCTGGCCGGAATCCGGATCCTGTCTCCCGTCCAGACGAAATATCTGAAACAGAACATCGCCGCGATCTCGGAATCGACCCATACGGTCAACACGGTTGTGGCCAGGCTGATGCCGGGAGCAAATCTTCATGAAGTCCAGGAACGGATCAGTCGCTGGAACCACTTCCACCCGATCTCTGCGGAAGAACAGATCCGGATTATGACCAAGGGGATGATCGAGAAGGCGCGCATGCAGATCGGCCTGTTTCGAGTCATCCTGCTGGTGATCTCGGCGGTCATCATTTCGTTGATCATCTATACCTCGACCATCGACAAGATCAAGGTGATTGCCACCCTGAAGCTGATCGGCGCACAGAATCGCGTGATCATCGGCATGATTCTCCAGCAGTCGCTCCTGATGGGAGTGATCGCCTACTTTATCGGCTACGGACTGATCCTGCTTACCTACGAAAAATTCCCCCGGCGGATCGTTCTGGAGGCATTTGATCTGCAGGTGCTCTTTGTGATCGTCATCGTGATTAGTATGGGATCGAGTTTTGTTGGCATACGTAAGGCATTGAAAGTTGAACCGGCGGAGGCTCTGGGTGGGTGAGATCAAGTATGCAATCGAAGTGGAAAACCTGACAAAAATCTATGGCAAGGGCGTGACGGCAGTCACCGCTATAGCGGATGCCACCCTGCAGGTAAAACCGGGGGAACTTGTGGCGCTGCTCGGCCCGTCGGGTTCCGGCAAAACCACGCTGCTCACCTCAATTGGCCTGATCAACGAGCCGACCCACGGCAAGGTCGTCATTGATGGCACCATGGTCGCCGATGAAGGCTGGGTGCCGGGGCTGGACCTGAAGCGCTTGAGACGTGAAAAGCTCGGCTTCATCTTTCAGGCCCACAACCTGATTCCTTTTCTGACCGCTCTGGAGAACGTCATGATTGCGCTTGAGATCAACCACATGACGCGGAAAGAAGCCACGGTGCGTGCGACTGAGTTGCTCGAATCTCTAAATCTCGGGCATCGCCTGTATAACTACCCTTCAGCCCTTTCCGGCGGTGAAGCCCAGCGGGTGGCCATTGCCAGGGCCATGGCCAACAAGCCGAAGGTGATTCTGGCTGATGAACCGACCGCTGCCCTTGATACCGAGAATGGTAAGAATGTCATGGCACTCCTGAAAAAACTGGCGGTGGAAAACAATTCGGCCATATTGGTCGTCACCCACGACCACCGCATGGTCGAAGGTTTTGATCGGATTTTTCATGTCAATGACGGCCGGTTAGTGAATTGACGACTATAATTAACACCGGGCTTTCATAGTCCCTTGCCTGTCAAACTCCGATGCCTACGCAAGGCCTATGATTGGCCTGAACAGCAGCGGTCGTCCGTTTCATCTCTCAACAGCCATGCCTTGACATCTATCTGAAATCATCCGCAGTGCAGATTCAGCCCCCCCTGGATTGGAATATTAAAATCAGGCCCGTATGTGATTGCACTCACCCCGGTTTTTGGCTGGTTGCTGTAATCATAAGCGACTGCTTGTCCAGCTTCATCCTCACGGCAATCCTGAAATCTATCCGCATTTTGTCGATTATGCTCCTGTCGCAGGCAGCCGGAGCCTCTCTGGTCACATTGGTGTCTTTGGGGGGACTCGAGATGTCATCTGTCTGCTTTTAGATGGTTGCTTATGGTTGTTCCGATGATTTCAGTATTTTCTCTATAAGGAGCAGATTATTGATTAACAGCTATCTCAGCAGAAGGACCTTTCTCAAGGCATCGCTTCTCGGAGCCCTTGTTCTGGGGAGTGGCAGAACTGGATTCGCACAGCATCTGGTCGAGCAAAAACACCCATCCTCCACCCTGTCTCTTTACAATGTTCATACCGATGAAAGACTGACTGCAAACTACCGGACACCTGAAGGGAATTATGACCTCGAGGCGCTCAACTCGATCAATTGGATTCTCAGATGCCACTATACCAATGAGGTTACCGATATGGACATCCGGGTACTGGAATTCCTAAATATGGTTGATAACCGGTTGGGTGGTGACAACGAGATCCACATCATCTCCGGCTACCGCTCACCGGAATACAACCAGCTGCTGCGCCGGGAGAGTTCCGGAGTGGCCAAAAGCAGCCTGCACATTGAAGGAAAGGCGATTGATATTTATATTCCATCTGTTAAGCTCTCCAAAGTGCGACGGACTGCTCTGGCACTTCGCCAGGGGGGCGTCGGCTACTATCCGGAAACCGGTTTTATTCACATAGATTCCGGAAAATTACGCACATGGTAAGGAGTCTCTATGCAGTGGGGCATTGCAGCGTTAATCACACTTCTTTGCCTCATCGTCTCACCTTTTTCCGCTGCGCCTGCCACCCCGCCGAACCTATGCGCAATTGATCGTCCGAGCGATAAGCTGATCGAATGGGAATGCCGGGCCATTGAACGTGGAGAAACTACCAAAAGCGTTTTCGGTGCCTCGTGGCAGGAAGGGCTGCGCTTCAACCGGATGGATCAGCGCCATTTTGTCGCAGGTATGTCCTTGAAAGTACCTGTAAATCCGGAAGAACTTGCCAGCTATATCCCGATGCCTGCCAGTTATCCGGAAGCGGAAAGTGAGCCGAAGTTTATCCTTCTCGATCTGGCCGAACAGTATCTTGGCGCGTACGAATACGGTCGGCTGGCATTTTCTCTGCCTGTAGCCACGGGACAGGAGGGGATTGAGACACCGTCCGGCGAGTTCAGGATCGATGCCTATGATCGCAACCACAGTTCAAACCTCTACAACATCGAAGAATTAAATGTTCCCTACCCGATGTTCTATGCCTTACGCTTTTATATCGATTCAAAGTATGTAGCCTACTGGATCCACGGGCGGGATATGCCCGGCTTTGCCGCCTCCCACGGTTGCATCGGCCTCTCCAACGAGCGAATGCAGAAACGTTATTATCACGAACCTCGTCGGCCGGTTCTGGAAGATGCCCGCAGGCTTTACGAATGGGTGCTGGGTCCGGTTAAGGACGACGGCCGCTTTCACCGTCTGAAGGACGGGCCGCGTCTCCTGATCGTGAACGAGCCGTCTGTCTTGATTGATCCGCAAGGTACGAATTCCGGGAATGGTTTGTCTGATTCAAGTGGCGACTGATCGGCCGCAAGCTCTGTTTCTGCTGAAAAATTGTTCACATTCTGAATGCAAAGGTTGGAAATATGTCTTTACCTAAAAAACAGATGAAATCATCAAAAAACAGAAACTACCAAGAAGAGCCGATGAACGCGCTGGAAGCAGAGATCGCCATAACCGCACTTCATGCCACTGGTGAATTCTCGGTACTCCGCAAGCTGAACCTCGATCAGGAGCCGGGCTTTACACACAGCTCTGTACAGGGATCAAAAATTGCTCTTTGTCTCGATACCGAAACTACCGGTCTTAACCATGCTGAAGACAAGATCATCGAATTGGGAATTGTCGCTTTTGAATTCAACCCGCTGACGGCCGAGATCATTCGGATAACCGATCGCTACAATGGTTTTGAAGATCCGGGTTCTCCACTCCCGAAAGAGATTATTGAGATCACCGGAATCACCGACGAGATGGTTCGGGGGCACTCGCTGGACGACGAAAAGGTCAACCGGCTTGCCGGTCAGGCAACGGTAGTGATCGCCCATAATGCCGGCTTTGACCGCAAGTTTGTTGAAGCCCGTTTCCCGGCCTTCGCAGCACTCCCGTGGGCCTGTTCAGTTAATCAGATAAACTGGCAGGCTGAAAAAATGTCTAACAGGATTCTGGAATATCTGCTCTTCAAGTTCGGCTTGTTCATAAACGCACACCGCGCCCTGGACGATGCCGAAGGGGTGCTGGGGATTCTGCTCGGGAATTTGCCCGTCAGTAAAACTCCGGTATTCAAGGCCTTGCTGGATAACTATGCAGAAGTGACCTCGAAGATCAGCGCAATCGGAGCACCGTTCGACAAAAAGGACATCCTGAAACAGCGGGGTTATCGCTGGAATGATGGATCACAAGGTGGCAGCAAAGCATGGTGGATCAGCGTTCCCGCTGCTCTTGAAAGTGATGAGCTGGCCTGGCTTGCCGCTGAGGTCTATTCGGATGGATCAAGCGACAGGGTCGAAATCAGCCGCGTCAATGCAATTGATCGCTTCTCAGTCAGGGAACCCTAGCCATGTGCGGCCGCATAAAGAGAGTAATTTGATACGCATGTATAGGAGTTTAATACACTCCGGGATATTGAAGTTATTAGCATAACTATTTGTAATTATTATATTGTTGTTCATGTTATAAAAGCCATCACAATTCACCGCCCGGAATTCTTCATGATTTTTTTATACAGTAGCCAGAATTTAAATCCTCCGTTTGTAATGAAATAGTCAGTCTGTTAAATAAAATGTATTTAATATCAGTATGTTTGGTGGTTAGGTGATTTTAAATTACTACTTGGCATCAGCCGTGCATTATCAATTTACAAAAGCAGTTAAATCACCACAAAAAATAAAAGGGGGATGTCATGAGAGTATTAGCTACGTTAATGGGAATCTTGGCTCCGGTCACAGCATTTGCGGCATCGGGAGCACGTGAAGACAGCAGCGGGATTTTTGTATGGGTATTTCTTGGGTTTTGCGCACTGATAGTTGTAGCACAGGTAGTTCCAGCGCTTCTGATGATGTTTGGTCTGGCTAAGGGTGTTGCCGCCGTAGCGAAAGAGAAAATGTCACCGGCAACAAATAAATAGCAAAGGGGAAATAAATGAAGCATGAAGGTAATTGAAAGGCCACCCTGGGGGTGGCCTTTCTGCGTTTAATGCGATTTGTTTCACTCTCAAGTATCTGGTTTAAATTAATATTATGCCCGGATATAGTAAAGAACGGAGGTCGTAGACATGTCATTTATGGCTGACAAATTTCTCGATCACCCGATCCTTTCCAGTCGCTATTTATATCCCAGGCCAAATCGTTTTGAAGATGGAGAGTTTGAGGAAAGAATTGCCGGATCGGCTCCGACTGCCTATGCAGACTTATTCGCCCAGAATTCCCGTTCAAAAACCCAATAGTCTTTCATCATATCCACCAGGCCGGACATTCGCAAACTGAACTCCTTACGGAATACTTCCTGTTCGGGATAGCTCCGTTCGTCCTCTATGCTCCGGCAGAGTTCCAGGCCGAGGGCTCGGGCTTTGGCATACAGGTTTTCTTTATCGGGAAAGGTTCTGATTCCAGCTACTGCCGATCCTATTCCGCCGACTGAGTCCGCCCCGAGGATGTTCACGAAGCGGCTCATATATTTCAGGACTTCCTCGTCCTCGCCACCTCCGGATGTTTCTACCATTGCGGCGTACTTTCCCTCCAGGGCCATGCAGTGGATCAGGCCGCAGCAGCGATCAAAGAGGGCTTTCATCTGGGCGGTTACGCTGAAAATGTAGTTGGGGCTGGCCAGGATAAATCCGTCGCAGGCAAGCAGCTTCTCCTTGATCGCCTCATAGTCGTCTTTTATGGTGCAGATTCCGGTTTTGTGGCAGGCATCACAACCGGCACAAGGTTCAATATTCTGGTTTTTCAGGCAGATGATTTCTGCTTCAGCGCCGAATTGTTCCACTCCGGCAAGCACTTCATCCAAAAGACGACCGGTGTTGCCATTCATTCCGCGGGGACTACCGTTGATTGCCATGATCTTCATGTCTTGCTCCCGTTGTGCTGATATTGGTTCAGATGTATTGTCTCAGTTGTTTGCGAATTGTCAAATAATCAGGCATGTAGCAACCGACCATCCTCCAGAAATCGGGACCGTGGTGTCGAACCTTGATATGGGCGAGTTCGTGGATAATTACATAATCAAGACAGGTTTGCGGAGCCTTGATCAGGCTCAGGTTGATGGTGATCCGGCGGGTTCGGTAGGAATAGCTGCCCCACCGTGTTTTCATCGCACGAATGGTTATGGGTGGCAAAGGAATCCCTTCTCCCCGCATCAGCTGATGGCATTCGATTGACCTTTTGCTCACAATTTCAGCCGCCTGTTTCCTATACCAGTTGTCAATTAGCTTCCGAACGGTCTCTTCCGGCAATATTTCCGGTGCAGCCAGAATAAGTAAGTCCCCGTACAGATGCAGCGAGCGCTGCGGTCCCTTCGCAAACTCCAGACGATACGCTTTTCCCTGAAATATGAAAACGGCACAGCGACCGTACTCCTGCACTCTTTGTGTCGGGCGGGCGTCCAGCTTTTTCCAGACCTTTTGCAGCCACTCTGCCCGGCTTGCGACAAAGGCCCTGACGTCTTTAAGCGGTGTACGCAGCGGCACCCGTACTGATACCGATTTGTCGGGCCGCACTGTTATGCCGAAAGTTTTGCGGCGTGAATGGCACCAGCAGTAGGAGAGGGTGACGCCAGCCAGTTCAACAGTGTCATATCTGGTTTCATCGCCCCTGGATTTCACGGGCACCTCGCTTAATCCAGTCAACCGCGTAGCCTATGCCATACAGCAGGGCCATGGGTACCATCCAGGCGAAAACGCAGATTACTGCGCCAAATGCTCGTTTCACCGGAAGATCAGAGATGGCCTCACGGTACTCTTTCTCGATCTTCACAAAACCCGCATTCCCCTCGGGTCCGATGTGATATCTGGAGCGGACCTGCGCGATCCATTCGGGATATCCCTGCGAACGAGCGATCTCGAATATTTTCCGTGGAGATTCTCCGGCATAGGCCATGCCATCGTAGCGCCGGACCTCCTCTGTTACGGAAAAAACCATCCTCCGCTCGATACTCTCCCGGTCAGGCATAAGCAGGTGATAACCGCCCGCCAGCATGAGCAGGTAAATTGCCCCTGAAACAATCCAGAGTCGCTGCCAGGGCTTGAACTGTCGCTTTTGAGGTCCGGGCATCTTCCAGGTTCCGGAGGAGGATTTGTCGAGGGACAGCTCTATGGGGTGTTTGTTCTTTGGATTCATGCGGGCATTATGGTGTTTGAGGGCTCGACTGTGCAAGTGCAAATATGCTCTAACCGATATGGTTCTGGCCCGGGACGACAAGCAGTGAGTGCGACATATATCCTTTCCACTCAGATCATGACCTAACGTGAAAAGTATTACGACTTTCTGGAGAAGACACAGAAGGGTATTGGTAATGTTAACAATGATCGGTCTGGTTCATGGGGGGCTTTGCCAGGGCGATTGAGCGGGGTTTAGTATGAATGAGTTATCTGCTGTTGAGAATGTCAATCGCTTCAAGGGCAACAAAGGTACGATTACGCTGTTGCTCATACGGAATGTTGAGGATGCCTATTTCTGCCAGCTTGATTAGGGCATTATTGGCTGCTGGAAACGAAATACCCAATTCCGCTTCTACTTGCCGGGCAGTAACGACTGGTCTGCCGATCAGTAGCTGCGGCAACTTGTTGACCGCCGAATCAGACCGGACTTTAATCTCTGCTATGCGTTCTTCCCACTGTCGCAACAGGTTTTTCAACGCGGAAGCAGTATGGATTGATTCCTTAACCGACTCTTCAACCGCTGTAGCGAAGAACTGAATCCACAGTTGCCACTCTTCTCGCAACTGCACACCTGCCAGCCGGTCGTAATATTCCTGCTGGTAGTTTTTCAAGTACCCGGCAATATAAACCGGCAGATATCCTTCCGCAGCAAGCATAATCGGCAACAGCAGACGACCGACACGGCCATTGCCATCAACGAATGGATGAATCGTCTCAAATTGCGCATGGGCGATTGCCAGGCGGATGACAAGTGGCACTTCGTACATATCCTCTTCCGCGGGTACATTGTGAAGAAAGTTGATCAGTTCTTTCATGCAGTTCGGCACATGCTCTGCGGTGGGAGGGACAAAACGGGCCTGGTAGATTTTGCTGCCGCCGATCCAGTTCTGTATCTCCCGATACTCGCCAATGCCTCCACGATAATCAGTTCCATTCATCAAGTTACGATGCAGCTCTTTAATCAATGTTTCATCAACCGCAAGCTGGCCGCGATCTCTGACCAAATTCAGACCGACTTCAAGGGCCTTGACGTAGTTCAGGGTTACAAGCACATCAGCCGGTAAGCCTTCATCGCTACCGGTGGCTTCATAGGTGAACAACTGATTAATGTCCGAACTGGTGCCTTCGATTTGACTGCTCCGAACCGCCTCGCGTCGGTCGAAGGTTCTGGTTACGAGATTGGGGTTGGGCAGTCGTGCCGTGGAGACTCGGAGTTCACCCAAAGCCTCATGGGCATGGATGACTTCCTTTATGATGCCTTTTGATGGTATGAACCGTGGGGGAGTCGGTGGGACAACGGCAAATGCTCCTGAATGAGTCGTTACCGGAACAAGTTGCTTTTGCCGAGTTGGACTGAGATCGTTCTTCTTCATCGCGATATCCTTTAATAGTCAAACATGTTATTAAAGATTAACGCACTAACTATTAATAATCAAGTGCCTTGTTAAAGGATAATGTAGAGTCAAAAACAGTCTCTCAGCGGTATAATGTAATTAGCTCTTAAAAGTTGGATAAATGGTGCTGGCTTACATGCTTGGTTCACCTAAAATAATTCGACAGCTCGGTGCAGGGCAAAAATCTTACAATCGCATACAAATCATGCGAACTGGAGAGAAACAGAAAAACGGAATTCCGGTTACATTCTACTATGTACATTCTACTTAGGGTGAGAGCCTTGGTACATTAAATATGCGTACCAAAGTGTGGCGACACTCCAGCTGTTTTCGCTGAGGCAGATAACGCGACATGCATCATCCTGATTGTTTGCCCTGGGAATTCCACGACCTCACGCGCTGTATCCGCCGTCGATGGAAAGATTGGCGCCTGTCACGTAGGACGCCTCCGGGCTTGCCAGCCAGGCCACCAGCGAAGCGATCTCATCGACGGTGCCGTAACGGGGAAGGGCCATGAACCGTTCCACAGTCAGCGCGGCGAAGTCGCTAGTGGCTGGGTTCATGTCGGTATTCACCGGGCCGGGCGCTACGTTGTTGATGGTGATACCGCGCGGTCCGAGATCACGCGCCAGCCCTTTGACCAACCCCACGAGCGCTGCCTTGCTCATGGCATATACACTGCCGCCGACAAAAGGCATCCGTTCGGCATTGCAACTCCCGATATTGATGATGCGTCCGCCCGTCTGCATATGTTTTACCGCAGCCTGTGTGGCCACGAACACGGCGCGTACGTTCACCGCCAAGATGCGATCAAAATCCTCAAGCTTGAAATCTTCTATTGGCGCCACGACGGCAATGCCGGCGTTATTAACCAGGATGTCTATGCCGCCGAGTTCGCTCACTGTCCGCTCCACGGCGGCAATCACTGACTCGGCATCGGCACTGTCGGTCCGGATTGCCAGTCCCCTGACCCCCGACCCCTGAATTGCCTGTACCGTTTGGTCGGCCTGGTCCGGGTTGCTGACATAAGTCAGTGCCACGTGTGCACCATCCTGGCTCAGACGCTTGGCGATGGCGGCTCCGATGCCACGACTGCCGCCGGTTACCAAGGCCCTTTTATGTTCAAGTCTCCGGTTCATGTTGAACCTCCTTCCAAGACGAGTTTCCTTTTAACTATTCTATACCTTCAGCGAAACCGTGTCGAATTCTGTGAAATTATCCATGCAGCACAGTTATTGTTAGGAGAGAATCTCAACGCTATCGTAGTGCGAGTCTTGAAAGTATCGACATCCTTTCGCGATTTGAATCCAATGCCCTTTTCAGGCGGTCATTCAGACCGTTACCACAATCTTGCCTTTTTGTTGGTTTGATTCCATGTAGCGATGGGCTTCAACTATGTTTTCCAATGCGAAGGTTCGGTCGATGACAGGATTCAGGGCACCGGTTTCGAGGCCATTGTAAATGAATTGTTTGCCGCGGGCAAGCTTGTCAGGGGCCTTTACAATCTCGAACAGGGTATAGCCACGCACGGTCAGGCCCTTGGCAAGTGCCGGAAACAGTGGGTAGACAGCAGGTGACGGCGACAATGCGCCATATTCGAAAATGGTCGCACCTGGAGCGGCTGCCTCGGCGAGTTTTCCAAGCAAAGGTCCGGCGATGGGGTCAAATACCACGTTAACACCATTGCCAGATGTGATGTCTTTTACGCTTTCAGCCAGATCTTCTTCATCAGTCACAATGACGTGATCCGCCCCTGCACCCATGAGAAAGGCTTTCTTGTCGGCGCCGCGTGTGGTGACGATTGATCGCGCACCGACAGACTTTGTGATCTGAATTGCTGCCTGTGCCACGCTGCTGCTCCCCGCAGTGATCAATACCCAGGCATCTTTTTGCACTTGGCCGAACTCAATCAGTGCACCGAAAGCGGTTAGATACTGCATCCAGATCGCGGCACCCTCGACTGCCGATAGACGCTCAGGATATTTGGCTACGGCATAGGCCGGAACAACAGCGCTTTCACCGTAGACACCATAGGCGCCCATTGAAAATGAGGGTATGGTGCTCACCCTGTCGCCAATCTTGATGTCGCTGGTGCCTGGTCCCACTGCGTCAACGATCCCGGCTGCTTCATAGCCGAGTCGCGATGGTAGCTCCGGAGTTTCCAGATACTGTCCCTGCCGGAACATCACTTCGGCGCGGTTCAGCCCAATGGCCTCTACCTTCAGCCGAACCTCTCCCTCACGCGGCTCTACAAGAGGTGACTCCTCAATCTTGAGTACTTCGGCTCCTCCTGTTTCGTAAAAACGAACGATCTTCGGCATGGCATTTCTCCTCTTAGATTAAAAATTTTGTGGGACTGGATAATGTTGATACAACTCACTACGGCTCTATCTTTGTTCCCAGCATATGCAGGAATTTTGCGAGCCAGTCGGGATGGGCAGGCCACGCCGGGGCACTGACCAGATTACCGTCCACGTAGCCCTTATCCATAGGAATATCCACATACGTGCCGCCGGCAAGAGCTACTTCCGGTCCAACTGCCGGATACGCAGAGCAGGACCTGCCCTTAATGACACCGGCCGCGGCCAATAATTGTGCACCGTGGCAGATGGATGCAATGGGTTTTTGAGCGTTTGCAAAGTGCTGCACAATTTTCAGAACGGCACTGTTCAGGCGAATATATTCCGGTGCACGTCCACCGGGGATAACCAGCGCGTCGTACTCTTCAGTCTTGATCTCGGCGAAGGTAGCATTCAACGCAAAATTATGACCCGGCTTTTCGCTGTAGGTCTGGTCGCCCTCGAAATCATGTATTGCAGTTCGCACCTTCTCGCCGGCTTTCTTACCAGGGCAGATCGCATGAACGGTATGCCCCACCATCTGGAGCGCCTGGAATGGCACCATGACCTCGTAGTCTTCCACATAGTCACCAACGATCATCAAAATTTTCTTTATACTCATAGTGCTCTCCTTTGTTTTGACCTGCGGAGTTCTCTTGTTGTTTGCTTATCGCCTGTATTCAGCCGAGAACGGAATCACACAAGCTTCGTCATCTTGATCGGCAACTGATAAATATGTTTTTCGGCTATAGCGCGAACATGGAGTTGCAAATAGTCGGAATTGTACACCAATATCATGTCCGGACCCAGTTTCTGAGGGTCCAAACCTAAGTCCGGTCAATAACCGCATTTAGGATTCTACCACCAATCAGATGGTTGACAATGTGAGTTGCTATGGTCATGGGATAAACTTTAATGGAGAGCCGTATGCGCTGAAAGGTGCATGTACAGTTTGGGGAGAAGAAGCGCGTAGGCGCTTCTTCTCCATTCCCGACTGATGAAGGGTGGTTGTATCTGGCGGCGGTCAAGGATCTCTATACGAAGGGAATTGTCAAATATGCCATGAACGAACGAATGACATACGATCTGGTTGACAGAGCTCTGTTCTGGGCGGTAGCTGCAACCGAGGCCTAATCCATTATTCAGACCGTGGAATGAAGCAATTCAAAGAGATCACAGAATACATCGAAATCATCTACAACAGACAGAGAAGGCACGCTAAACTTGGCAACATTTTACCAGCGGGATTTGAGAAGAAATTCTACAAAATGAAACAGGCCGCATGATCAAGCTTATGGTGTCTACTATTGACGTCCTATCTCACTAACCGCCGGCCTTCTTTTTGTAGACCTTCTTTAGTAGCCGGCCGAACTAGGTTGCTCAAACAGGGCCGTGAGGTGCTGACCCTCTGTCAATACCCTCGCATATCCGATAAACGCCATCTTTGCCCGCTTAAATGATCATTTGAATTAAAGATGTGTTGGTTCATAACACGTCTCCAGAGTGCGAAGATCGTTTTGCGAGAGCGTGGCTTCCAACTGCGATGGTGAGGGCGACCACGATCAGAATTGTCGCAACCGCGAATGTGGTCCGCATGCCGGTGGCAACGACCGCAGGATGCGCCTTTGTGATGTTTCTAGTTGCTGACGCGAGCGCGAACACGGCGCCCATAACCGACGCACCGGTAAGGCGTCCAAGATTGCGTGACAGGTTAAGCATGCCGGAAATGACACCTCGCTGGCCGGGACTGATATCTGCCATAACGGCGGTGTTATTGGCCGTCTGGAACAGAGAATAGCCGCCGGTGATGATAGCGATGGGGGTGATGAAGCCGGAGATGCCAAGCGTCGCCGGTAGCATTGCTAAAATGAAGGAACCGGCCGCCATTATCATAAGCCCAACGATGGTCATGCGGTGTGTGCCAAAGCGATCCGCAAAGCGACCGGCTGGCACAGCTGTTAGGGCTGCGGCAAGCGGCCCGACCGACAAAACAAATCCAACCATTGCTGCATCCAGCCCGAGTGCAATGGAAAGATAGAACGGCCCTACCACCAGCGTCGTTGTCACTACCGTCGCCACGAGCGTGCTCATGGTGAGGCTCGCGCTCAGAAGTGGGTCGCGGAATATTGCAAGTCGGATCAGAGGCGTTGCTGCTCTTGCTTCTGCGAGTACGAAGAGGCCGAACCCCAAGGCAGCAGCCAACAGCAGAGCCATGTTGAGCGAACCGAAACTGCCGCGCCCGATCGTCACGGCCAGTGCATATGCCGCGAGCGTCAAGGCAAGCAACAACGTCCCCAAATTGTCGAATCCGGCCCAATCACTCTTCGGTTCCTGATGATCAACGGGCAGGTAGCGCTGCGCGAGAATAAAAGTCAGTAAACCCAGTGGTATATTGATGAGGAAGATTGTCCGCCAACCGAAGCCTGCGATCAGAACGCCGCCGAGCGATGGACCGAGAGCAGTGCCGATCGCAGACATCGTTCCGAGCAGCCCCATGGCGCTGCCGGTTTTTTCCTTCGGGACCGTCTCACCGATGATCGCCATGGTAAGAGCCATCATGATGGCCCCTCCCAGTCCCTGCACCGCCCGGGCGGCAATCAACAGCCAAAGCATGGGCGCGACGCCGCTCAGAACCGAGGCCGCCGTGAACAGGAATATTCCGGTCAGCAGCAGTCGGCGGCGACCGATGATATCACCGAGCCGACCGACACTGACAATCATGGTGGTAATGGCGAGCAGATAAGCGATGACAACCCACTGGACTTCCTGGAATGAAGCGGTGAACGCCTGTGCCAGAACCGGCAAAGCAACATTGGCGATGCTGGTATCAAGCGAGGACAGCAACATGGACAGCGACAGGCTGGCGAGCGCCCACCGAACCGAAGTCGAACCTACCGCACTTTCAAAAATTTCTTCATACCGTTCTGCATTGATTGTTTTCATCGTGGACTCCATTTCCGGCAACTCACGTAGAGAGTACTACCATAACTAGAGTATAGTCCCGTGCCTTACATAGCGGAAGACGCACCCTTTGCACATTATTAATGCATTTGACGCCACATCAAAACCAAGTTGTGCTACAATCTCTCCATGTCGATTCCTGATCTAAACCTTCTCGTCACCCTTGATGTGCTTCTTGCGGAAGGTAGCGTTGCGCGAGCAGCACAACGGTTGCAGCTTAGCCCGTCGGCGATGAGCCGGGCACTGGCACGATTGAGGGAGACTACGGGCGATCCGTTGCTGGTCAGAGCAGGACGTGGTCTCGTTCCCACACCCCGAGCGCTCGAGCTTCGTGAGCGAGTCAGTCAACTGGTTCATGACGCAGAATCGGTCTTGCGCCCAGCAAATATGCTTAACATCCGGCAGCTAGTACGAATGTTCACACTGAGGACAAGCGAAGGATTTGTGGAGAACTTCGGACCGGGACTTATTGCCCGTGTTAGTGAGGAAGCTCCCGCCGTGCAGCTACGATTCGTGCAGAAGCCAAATAAAGATAGTGCGTCACTTCGCGATGGGACCGTCGATCTGGAAACTGGCGTTGTTGGTGAAATGACAAGTCCGGAGTTACGAGCGCAGGCATTGTTCCAAGACCGTTTTATTGGTGTCGTGCAAATGGGACATCCGCTGAGCCAGGGCGAGATTACGCCCTCCCGATATGCGAACGGTAGACATATCAACGTCTCTCGGAGAGGACACGACCAGGGGCCGATTGATGAAGCATTAAAACCGTTTGGGTTAAAACGTGAGATTGTCACGATCGTTGGTAGTTTTTCGACAGCGCTAGCTCTAGCTCGAGCTACTGATCTGATTGCCAGTGTCCCTGAACGCCACACCGGAAACCTACGAGCCGGGATGCATAGTTTTTCTCTTCCGGTATCCACGCCAAAGATCACGGTTTCAATGCTCTGGCATCCCCGGATGGATGCAGATCCTGCACATCGCTGGCTGCGTGAGTGCGTTCGTGATGTTTGCGCGGGACAACTCACAGATTCATCGACATGCGTCTGAAGGGTCGCTGCTTGCTATGTTGACAATGATAAAATCAGAGGCGTGATCAACAAGAATAGATGGCGTGTCAATCGGCTTCCTACTTTGAACCCCAATCGGCGCCCTGATTGACCCACCCCTTAACGAAATATCGGTATGTTAAAATTTGCAGGTGGGTCAGCCTCGGCGCCTATAAGGGTCAAATACCAAATTCGGTTCACACTTACAACGTTCACGCTTTTAAGGTTGCAACAAAAAAGGGCTACAGCTTGTCGCTGTAACCCACTGTTTTTGTGGCGGAGAGGTAGGGATTCGAACCCTAGGTACGTTGCCGTACACCTGATTTCGAGTCAGGCACCATCGACCACTCGGACACCTCTCCGTGCTGGTTAAACTCTGTATTTAGTTGTTTTATTCCAAATAGTTAGCTTTCTGTGGACTTGTTGCAGTGTGTTGCTGTTGCTTCTCAGTTATCGCCGTTTTTTGCACTCTAATGCACCATGAGTGCACCATTTTTTCGGCTGTTTTAATCGGTATTGCATTGTCAAAGGTGCAATTTATTCGAACTAGCCTTATAACCTATTCTGTTCATAAATTCAACATCGGTTTTCATAACTCGGATCTCTCAAGATCGGTTTGGGCTTCATCAAATCGATCTTGAGAGATCGAACCGTAAGGAATCCTTGATACAATTCTGAACAACTGGCAGACTGCTGCAAATCCAGATACGTCTCACCATTACAGAATTCGACACTGTAGCCATGCTCAGTCCTGACATCACCCCTGTTACCGATGATGGTCAGATACCCGAGCAACCTTCCCTGATTCTCAAAGGCATGTGCAAGACTCTTTCACCACTATTCAGCTGACGCAGAATATGAACTGATGTCTCAATGCGGCTAATTATTCTGCAGAACTTTTAAACTGGGCTTTGCTGTGAAATATGATCTTGTTGCCGTCTTTGTCGGTATGGATTCCACCCAACAGAGTGTAGCGGAGATCCCGCCACTGAAATTGATTCATCATCCGTATTTTCTCGTCATAACTCCAGGCATCAAACTCCAGTTCTCTGATAATCTCTTACCCTCAATTCTTTTTCGACTTTTTGTGAGCTCAGATTCCAAAATGGGTACAAAGTAAATTTGAATTTTACTCAGAACTTTTGTTGCCACGGCACAACAGCTATGGTATAAAAGATCATGGCTGAAACAAAGATCATAGACCGATCCTTCATGGTTTCTCGTAAGCGTGGCAATGGCACACTCAGATACGAAGTATGGCAGGATAATGGAGTCGTTACCCGCTATAATCTGGCGTACATCAACCACCTGATATTTAGCGGTGACAATGGCCGGGTTATTGGATATGACAATAGGCACGGCCACCACCGGCATTTCAAAGGGGCTGTTGAACTGGTAGATACGACAAGCTTCGTGGAGATTGAGCGGTGTTTTGAACAGGAATGGGCAGCAGTACTGGAGGAATACAATGCGCAACGTAATCGTTAAGACTGGAACAACTGAAGAGTATTTTGCACGGGTACGAGAGACTGCTATTCAGCTTGATCGTGGTGAAGTACCAAAACAGGAATTTACTCTGACATTTGAAGATCCAGTGGATATGTTTGCTGTCATGTCTCCGGCTCGGCTTGAACTGTTTCGCGCGGCTAAGTCAGATCCATCGTCAATTACCGCTATCGCACACCGCCTCAACCGAGACAGAAGTACAGTCAAGAAAGATGTAGATATTCTTGTTGCTGCTGGTCTGCTTAATATTGAAGAAGTTCCTCTTCCTGGCCATGGTCGGCAGAAATTTGTACGGGCAACGGCCGACAGAATTCAATTACAGGCTGTGGTGGTTTGAGTCGGCAATTAGGGAACTAAATTCATAGTTCAAATTCCAAAGATTAAAGGCCCCGCCAGTAGCTGGGCCTTTTTATATTACAAGCTGGGTGCCTGGTATTTAAACTTGAAGATTACATCGGCATCACCTACAAATTGACTCCAAGGTGTTATATCCGAATGGGCTGCTGCTGCGATACGACCGATCCCAAAAGCATCCTCGGCTGATATACCCCGTCCCGGTTCGAGCCTGCATCTACGAATTAGGATAATTAATTCATCAGATAGGTCTACACTACTTGTTATTGCAGCAACGGTGGCTATGTCAGTGTTGGTTTCGTATCAGGGATCTATTTGCAGTTTGCAGTTTCTGCCCTCAACCCCCGGCTTTATTCCTATCTGCCTGCCGTCCGTCTGCCCTTGCTCGTATGCCCCACTGTTGATGTAACTCCGGCGGCTGTGCATTGTTCTGATGTTGCCGATTTCGCTCATGGCTTGTTTGATCAGCCCTTCTTTGACCGGCACCAATGCACCCGGAGTGATCGGTGTTGTCTTCTTCTGTGCGTCCAGCATGCGGCTGATTGTTGATACTGCTCCCAGGTAGTAGGATTGCCGCATCAGTTCACGGTGACGGCCGGTTATTGAGGCTGTGTCATGCTGCTTCATGTAGCTGCCGCAAAGCTTTCTGACGCTTCTGTCCAGGTAGTTGTAGGTGTAGGCCGCGATCTGTACGTCTGCTCCCACGCCGATGAAAGTGAGTTTGCCGTTTGCCGGGTGATGGATGGCCTGGCAGTCGAAGGCTTTGCTGACGCCGGCGGTCAGGTGCCGCAGCCATTTCGGCATGGTTTTGGCCGTCGTTGTTTCAACCATGTCGGCTTTATCCGGTTTTCGGGCTGTCTCGATGTCCTCCATTGCCAGATTATGCTCTGCCAGGAGTCGTTGGGCGTGGGCTGCTGCCAGAGCGGCTTCATGCTCGTTGCATGAATTGGAGAGAGCCAACAGTTTTTTTATCTTTTCTATTACGGTACTCGTTTCCATGAGTTGCGTGGCCTTGTCTGTGATATTTTGTGAATTAGATTCCGATTGTAGGCATGCACGGAAAGATGTATAAGCGGGATAGTCGCATCAACTTAATTATTTTGTCAACCCGGTCGATAAGCAGCTCTCCATTTCAATTGTCTGCCACGACAACAACGCTCGACGCCCGACCATGAGAAACTGATATGTTCAACCTGACACGCTACTATTCCATAGCCAGCCTGATTTGCATAATAATCGCCGCGGCAATTCTCGGAGCGTTTAACCGCCACCAGTCGATTGAGTCTTTGATGAGGATGGCCGAAGACCGCAATGCGGCTGTAACCCGGGTGTTCGGCAATGCTCTCTGGCCTCATTTCTCGCCATTACTCAAGCCGGATTCCGCCAGTCGGCCGATTGACCCGAACAACCCGGAAATAGCCCGATTACGCCAGCGGATTGTGGCCCTGATGAAGGATACTTCCGCCGTCAAGGTCAAGATATACAATATGGATGGGCTGACGGTCTTTTCCACCGAAGCTAAGCAGATCGGGGAGAACAAGCACACCAATGAGGGGTTTCTGTCTGCCGCTCAGGGGCGGCTGGCGAGCGAGCTGACCCACCGCAACCAGTTCAGCGCTTTTGACCGCGTGCTTGAGTCGCGCGATCTGTTATCTACCTATATCCCCTTCATACCGGAGAACAGCAATCAGGTCGAAGGGGTCTTCGAGCTGTATACCGATATCACACCCTTCCTGGCCAAAGTCAAGCGTACCCAATGGCTGGTTACCCTGGCAGTGGTTGGTGTGCTGAGCCTGCTCTACAGCCTTCTTTATCTGGTGGTGCACCGGGCCAAGCTGATCATTAGCGAGCAGGAAGCCAAGCTGAAGAGTTCCATGGCGCGCATTGAGGAGGATAACCTGCTACTGGATCAGCGGGTAAATGAGCGCACAATTGAGCTGCAGGAGCTGAATCGCGCGTTGCAGGGTGAAATAGCCGAACGGGAGCGGGCTGAGGAAGGATTGCGACTTTCTGCCAAGGTTTTTGAAAATACTGTGGAAGGGGTCATCATCACTGACACCGAAGGGAATATTCTCGCTGTTAACAGGGCTTTTACCCACGTTACCGGATATGCTCTCGAAGATGTGCTGCAAAAAAAACCGCGAATTCTGAAGTCGGGTCGGCACGATGCCCTGTTTTACAATGATATGTGGAGTTCGCTGAAAGAGAGCGGGCAGTGGGTCGGCGAAATCTGGAACAAACGCAAGAACGGTGAAATTTATCCGGAACGTCTGACCATCGGCGTTGTAAGGGACAGTGCCGGCGGGGTCGGGCATTATGTGGGAGTCTTCAGCGATATCACCGATATCAAGCGTTCACGGGAAAGGCTGGACTTTCTGGCTCACCATGATCTGCTTACCAATCTGCCGAATCGCCTGCTTTTCAACCATCGCCTGAAACACAGCATTGAACTGGCGGAACGCAACAATTTGCAATTGGCCGTAATCTTCATTGATCTTGACCACTTTAAGAACGTTAACGATACTCTCGGGCACGATCTTGGCGACGAGTTGTTGAAGAGGGTCGCCACGGATCTGGGCACCCATGTTAGGAAATCCGACACCCTGGCGAGGATCGGCGGCGACGAATTTGTCCTGTTGCTCGATGATATTGAAGCGCCGCGCTATGCCGGATATATCGCTGAAAAGTTTCTTGAACTGCTGACCCGCTCGATGATGGTGTCTGGTTACGAAATCATCATTTCAGCAAGCATTGGCGTCAGTTTTTATCCGACTGACGGCGGGGACGTGACCACACTGGTTAAAAATGCCGATACCGCCATGTACCATGCTAAAACCCATGGCCGTAATTCCTATCACTTCTACGCTCCGGAAATGAGTGAATATGCCCGCGAACGTGTTCAACTTGAGGCTCTGCTGCGTCGTTCTATCGAACGTGGCGAACTTGCGCTGCAGTACCAGGCGCAGGTTGATACTGTAACTGGCCGACTGGTGGGGGCTGAAGCTCTGGTCTGCTGGAACAGCCCGGAATTAGGCGCAGTTTCACCGGATCGCTTTATTCCGATTGCCGAAGATATCGGATTTATTTCGATCCTGGGTGAATGGGTGTTGCGCAGCGCCTGTCAGCAGATCAAGGAGTGGGACGAGGCCGGCCTTTGTCTGCCGTGCGTTTCAGTGAATCTTTCCGTCAAGCAGCTGGAACATGGCGATATAGTTGATATTGTTACTCGAGTTTTGAATGAAACCGGACTTTCCAATTTGCGGCTGGAGATTGAAGTGACCGAGTCGGCCATTGTGAAGAGTGATCGAGCGCTGGATTTTTTGAATGGTCTGCATGCGCTTGGTGTCAAATTGGCGGTGGATGATTTCGGGACCGGCTACTCTTCTCTGAGCTATCTGCGGAATCTGCCGGTCCAAAAGCTGAAAATTGACCGCTCTTTTATTACTGACGTAACTGCCGAGCCAAGTCGTGAGGCGATCGTTCGTGCGATCATCGCCCTGGCGACCGCTTTGGGTCTGAACACGATCGCAGAGGGGGTCGAGACGGATGCTGAGGCGCAGTTTCTGCAACAGGAAGGGTGTCGTCACGTGCAGGGTTATCTCTACGGCCGGCCGCTGTCCACGGATCAGTTCTTTTCCCGCTGGGGCACACTCTGATTTGAAAGATCTCCGCTACGGTTTCAGCCTGATTCCGTCAGCAGCCATACTTATCAAGCCTTCCTTGTACAACCCGCCAATCGCTTTCTTGAAACTCTTCTTGCTCATCAGCAGCAGGTTGGCAATCGCTTCCGGTGTGCTTTTGTCGTTCAGCGGCAGAAATCCGTCCTGTTCTTTCAGGGCGGTCAAAACCTGTTCGCGGTCAGTGGCCGCTTCCTGGGCTCCCCCCTGACGGAGTGTGATATCCAGTTTGCCGTCTTCCCGGATCTTTTTGATAAACCCTCTCAGGCGGTCACCGCATTTCGGTTTGACCAGAAGTTCACTGTTGAATAACAATCCCCCGAAAGAGTCGTTGACGATGACCTTGGCGCCCAGATCAGTGAAGGCATAAACCAGCAGCTTGACTTCGTCACCTTCGGCCAGCGAATCATCAGCCGGCCTGATGAACTTCTCCAGTTTGGCCGAGGCGGCAATCCGGCCGCTGCTATGCAGATAAACCCTCACCAGCACCCGCTCACCTCTTCGCATGGGCGCAAGCTGTTCCCCGAACGGCAGCAGCAGATCTTTTTCCAGACCCCAATCGAGGAAAGTGCCGACAGAGACGTTGTCCTTGACGCTCAACATTGCGAATTCACCGACAGTGGCGCGTGGTTTGATGGTGGTTGCGGTCAGCCGTTCCTCCGAGTCAAGGTAGATGAATACTTCCACCATGTTGCCCGGTTCGGCGCCTTTGGGCATCAGACGTCCCGGCAGCAGGATTTCGCCCTCGTCGCTTGCCAGGAAAGCTCCTTTTGCGTTAATTCTGGCGATTTTCAGATTGTTGTAATTGCCTACATGAAGCATGGGTTCTCCAATTTGTTTGGGTCGTAGTTATGTGTGAAAATCATAAAACCTGTTTAGGCTTTGCTATGCCGTTTTTCTGCCGGTGTACCTGACAATCAGGCGGTTTTCCATCGCCAGGCGGAACAGCAGCGGCACCAGAGCCGCCAGGAAGATCATCCCGCATCCCAGCCATTCCCTTGGATTGAGTCTTTCCCCCAGCACCAGAAACCCTGCGATTAAACTCCAGACCGGATCGAGAGTATAAACCAGTCCGGCACGGGTAGGTGTCACATAACGTTGATAACTGTTTTGCAGCGTAAAGCAGAAGATCGTGGGGAATACGGCGCAGTATACGACCGACATGGCTGCGGCCGGTGTGACCGTGAAAGCTGGAAGCGGCAGCAGCAGGCAGGCGACCGCGGCAATGACCGTTACTGTTGCGAACTGTACCAGGGAAACCAGGTAAACGTCATCATTTTTAAGTACTTTGGAGACGGAGATGATATGGCAGGCGATCATGAAGGCGCAGAAGGTCGAGACCAGGTCGCCCCGGTTGAAACCCTGGCCGCCGCCGGTCGCCAGCAGCCAGATTCCGGCCACCGCCAGGATGATTCCGGCAATGTTGACCCGCCCGATTTTGTCGCGCCAGATTAGTCTGGTGATCAGTGGAATGAAGAGCACAAAGAGGTTGTTGAGTATGCCTGCCCGCGAAATGCTGGTGCCCTGTATGCCGAAGACGAAACTGAGGTTGGTCAGTCCAAGGGCTGTGCCGACGATGACGCCCCGTTTGATGGTGCCTTTGTCCACTTTTTTCAGGCGCGGCGCAAAGACGGCCAGCATGATCAGGGTCGCCAGCAGGAATCTGGTGAAAGCGAACAGCTGCGGAGGGATACTGCCAACCCCGATCTTGGTGAAGAGGAAGCTGCCGCCCCAGAAAAAGGTAGTCAGTACCAGGAAAAAATAGACCCGCCCCATGGCGGGATTTTCGGATTCAGTCATTGATATGTCTCAGTTTCTAAAGCATTCGGCTGCGCTGGCGGCCAGAAATGTGTTTATTATCGGCAGATCAGCCGCGGCCCAGTCCAGATCCAGCATGCGTTGCGGTTCTATCCAGGCAATCGCCTTATGTTCATGCAGGGTGATGGTTTCAGCATTCATGCGGCAGACGAAGGGGTGCAGCGTGACGGTGAAGTCATCATAACTGTGGGTGGCCGGTTGGAGTGCTGCGCCGATTTCGACCGTTATGCCAAGCTCCTCCATCAATTCACGCGCAAGGCACTCTGCGGCTGATTCTCCCGCTTCAAGCTTGCCCCCGGGAAACTCCCACTTGAGCGGCAGAGCCATTTTTTCACTGCGCTGGGCAGCCAGAACCCTTTCTTTTTCTACAATAATGGCACAGGCTACCTGGATATGACGTTTCATTAGCTGGGTCTCTTTTTGCGCGGGAATGCTGATATCTTTATCCGGAAGCCGGGAGAGGAAGGCCGTTTTAACGGCGGAGAATCGGATTGACGTTTTATGTTTGATAACATATTGTTTTTCGCAAGTCAGCCTTATTTGTTGAGTTGGCGGTATACGAACAGTTAGCAGGGAGATTTGAAAATGTTTCTGAAGGTTGCGGATGTTGCCGCTGTAGTTGGAGTTGACGAGAGAACCGTGCTGAACTGGATCAAACACCAGGGACTGCATGCGCACAAACAGGATGATCGCTACCGGATCAACCGGGTTGACCTGCTGGAGTGGGCGACCGCCAACGGCATTGTCATTCCGCTGAATGTTTTTGAGTCCAATGAGGATGCTTTGCAGCTCCCTTCTGTTTCCGAAGCTCTCGGGCGGGGCGGGATTCACTATGATCTGCCGGGTGACTCTCCGGAAACTGCTCTGCGCGAGGTGATTTCACAGCTGAATCTCCCGCCCGGTCTGGATCCGGAATTCCTGCTGCAGACTTTCCTGGCGCGTGAAGCGCTCGGTTCGACCGCTTTCGGGAACGGGATTGCAATCCCGCACGTGCGCAACCCGATTGTCGGACAGGGTGGCGAATCGGCCATCAGCCTCTGTTTTCTGAAAAACCCGATCGACTTCAACGCCATAGATGGCAAGCCGGTCACGGTCCTCTTTACTTTTGTGACCGCCAATGTAAAACAGCACCTGCATCTGCTGGCAAAACTCGCATTTCTGCTGCATGATCAGAATCTTCAGTCACTGCTGCATCGTCCCGGAACTGAAGCTGAAATAATGTCAGCTATCATCGCACTTGAGGAAACCATTATCAGGAGGTAATTGCCAATGGCGACCGAGTTCTTATCGCCAGGTCTGCTGATTATTGCCGCAACGCTGCTGGCCGCCGTTTCGGGCGTCCCGCTGTTGGCAATGCCTCGTTTAAGAGCTTCCTCAGGCCAGTTGCTGTCCATCATCCTGATGCTGGCATCATCCTTTATTGGTTTGTCGGGTTCGATATTGGTTCTGCTTTCCGGTCGTTCCGAACTGTACACCCTGTTATGGAGTCCCCCTTTCGGGGAAGTCAGGTTCGGAGTTGACCCTCTGTCGGCCTGGTTTCTGCTCCCCATCTACCTGATCCCTGCTTGTTCCGCACTGTACGCCCGCAGCTACTGGCCTGCCGACCGGCATCCGGAAAATGCCGGAACCATGACTTTCTTCTTCGGGGTTATGGTTTCCGGGATGAGTGCAGTGCTGCTTGCCCGCGATGGCATCTCGTTCCTGTTCGCCTGGGAGATCATGGCCTTATCGGCCTATTTCCTGATAACCACCGAGAGCCGCAAGGCCGAAGTTAACCAGGCCGGGACGCTCTACATGATCACCACCCATATAGGGACTCTGGGACTGTTTGCGCTTTTCCCGTTGCTGAAGCTGCTTTCCGGTTCCTGGCTACTGCCGGCCTCCGGATCGCTGGATGCGAGCACTCCTCTGGCCTCGGCGGTTTTCCTGGCGGCGCTGTTTGCCTTCGGGATGAAAGCCGGAATCATGCCGCTGCATGTCTGGCTCCCCTCGGCTCATGCCAATGCTCCCAGCCATATTTCGGCAGTTATGTCAGGTGTCATACTCAAAGTCGGTATCTACGGGCTGATAAGAACAATCTCTTTTTTCGAAAACGTTCCGCTGTGGTGGGGATGCAGCGTGTTGACACTGGGGGTAATATCCGGCCTGCTGGGGGTGATCTTTGCGATCGGCCAGCATGACCTGAAACGCCTGCTGGCGTATCACAGTATCGAAAACATCGGAATCATCTTTATGGGGATCGGGATCGCCCTGATCGGTCAGGCGACCGGATCAAATACCATGATGCTGCTGGGGATGGGTGGGGCGCTGCTGCATGTTCTAAATCATGCGACTTTCAAGGCGCTCCTTTTCCTGGGGGCCGGATCGGTTATCCATGCCACCGGTACCCGTGAGATTGAACTGATGGGAGGCGTTGCCCGCCGACTTCCCTATACCGCGCTGCTGTTCGGCGTGGGAGCCGTGGCCATCTGCGGCCTGCCCCCCTTGAACGGATTTGTCAGTGAACTGTTGGTGTACCTGGGCTTTTTTCATGGTGTGCAGGGGGAGGGGATCGCAGCGGCGTCAACCGCTCTGGCTGCACCGGCGTTGGCCATGATCGGCGCTCTGGCGGTGGCCTGTTTTGTAAAGGTTTACGGGATCGTTTTTCTGGGTGTTCCACGCCATGAAGGGCATCTTGCAGGTCACGAAGCGGGATGGCCGATGCTGCTGCCGATGGCGCTGCTGGCAGCTGTCTGCGTTGCCGTCGGTCTGGCACCGGCTATGCTGGCTGACCTGCTGCAACGAGCCAGCCAGGCGGCGCTTCCAGCAAAATATGCCGCGGAACTGCTGCCACTGGCGGCGCTGGTTCCAATGCCGATGGTTTCGCTGGCCGCCGCTATTCTTCTTCTGCTGATTGCCCTGCTGGCTATCATTTATCGCCGTCGTCTGTTTTCTGCCGCGGTGAGCGAAACAGCCACCTGGGGATGCGGTTACCAGCGTCCGCTTCCGAGCATGCAGTACAGCGCCTCATCGTTTGCCCAGATGCTGACTTCACTCTTCTCATTCGCCCTCAAGCCTCACATCCAGCGTCCCGTAATTTTGGAGCAGTCCCCCCCGGTTACCTCTTTTAAGAGCCATGTCCCTGAGGCTGTGCTGGAACTGATTTACATCCCGGCACTGGAGAAGCTCTACTCTCGTTTCGTTCCAATCCGCAGGTTGCAGAACGGAATCCTGCAGCAGTATGTCCTGTACATACTGCTGACCCTGGTTGTACTTCTTGTGGCTGATTATTTCTAACTGTCGGCTACGGTCAGTGACAACTGGAAACGCAAGGCTTTTTCGACCTGCTCCATCAGTCCCTTGTTGACGAAGCCGATCCGCTCTCCGACGACCGTGCTCTTGTCAATGGTAATGATGATATGGGTGCTGATCTTGGCATCTTGCGGGAGACCGCATTTGGCAGCCGGGAGGAGACACTCGAATTCATAGATCTTGTCGAGGTTGCCGGTTGAAAGAGGGATGATCGTCACGACCGGTGAATATTCATTGCTGATATTATTGCTGACAACCAGACATGGGCAACTTTCATGATGACTGCCGTCGCTCTGCGTAAGATTGACCGGATAAATTCCGCCCCGTTTAAACATCGCGCTTCTCCGTCACCGTATTTTCAAATTTTTTCAATACCTGCACTGTCTCTTCGGCGGTTGCCTGATACCCTTCGATCAAATCCTTGTAAACGGTGCTCTTTACAACCGCAAGTTTCTCGCTGGCCGCCTCTTCCAGAAACTGACTGATGCCGCGACCGCCATACAGCGCTTTAATGTCATCCACAATGTGAGTCGGCAGGGTGATATTTAGTCTGGTTATTGACATGACGTTCTCCAAAACGTATATGAATGCTATAGCGTATAATATGTTATAACACATAAGTAAATAAACACTGTTATTTTTTTATTGACGCATAGCGGCCTTGAGGTTCACAATCCCCCTATCCAGAGAATGCCGCCCGCTCCACTATAGTTTCACTTGTAGTTCGATTCAAGGGGTCTGTCATGTTTTCGGTTCTGCAGGTCTTTCCAGACCCTGCTATATTGGCAATTATTTCCGTTCTCATAACCGGTTGTGCCGGCGTGCCGGGGCTGTTTATCCGTACCGGCGGTCCGGGACAGTACATTGCGGCAGCCATGACCCTGCTGGCTGCGTTGCTGGGCATACCGGCATCTCTGGCGCTTCTGTTTGCCTCCAAGGCTGCGACATATATTCTGGATTGGAGCCTGCCGTTCGGTTCCTGCGAGTTAGCCATAGATCCGCTGTCCGCCTTCTTTCTGCTGCCGGTCTTTACAGTCGGCGCGGCCGGGTCACTGTTTGCGCTCGGATATTGGCCGTCGGCTTCACACCGTTCCACCGAACCGGGACTGACCTTTTTTTACGGTCTGCTGGCTGCGTCAATGGCGCTGCTGGTTATGGCCCGCAACGGCATGTTTTTCCTGATGGTCTGGGAAATCATGGCACTTTCGGCCTATTTCCTGCTGGTGACGGAACATGAACGGGAAGAGGTGCGCCGAGCAGGAACGTTGTATCTGATTTCCACCCACATCGGCACCGGTGCGCTGCTGATCTTTTTCTCCCTGCTGGCTGCCAGAAGCGGGTCATTTCTGTTTCCCGCCGCAGGCACTCTCTCCGCGTTGTCGCCGGTCATGATGTTTCTGGCCTCAGCTGCCCTGATCGGCTTTGGTTCCAAGGCAGGCATAATGCCGCTTCATCTCTGGCTTCCCGCGACCCACGCCAATGCCCCCAGCCACGTATCGGCCCTGATGTCGGGTGTTATGCTCAAAATGGGGCTGTACGGCATTTTTCGTACACTCACCTTTTTTAGCGATCCGCCACTCCTTTGGGGGGCAACCTTGGCCGTCGCCGGAATCAGTACGGCCCTGGCGGGAATTGTTTTTGCCGCTGCCCAGCGCGATTTAAAACGTTTGCTGGCTTACAGCAGTATTGAAAATATCGGGATCATCACCGCCGCACTGGGGGTTGCCCTGTTGGGACACGCCAGCAATAATGCGACCCTGACCTATCTCTGTCTTGCTGCGGCATTACTGCACATCTACAATCACGCTCTCTTCAAACCGCTCCTGTTTCTCGGCTCCGGGGTTGTGATCCATGCCTCAGGCGGTCGTGATATGAACCTGATGGGAGGGTTGGGCAAGCTCATGCCGAAAGCGGCTATCCTGTCTTTGGCCGGAGTAATTGCCATCTGCGGAATTCCACCCTTTAACGGTTTCATCAGCGAGTTCCTTTTCTACCTGGGGCTGTTTTCCCAACTGCAGACCACAAAAATGATCTTTATCGTCATGCTGGTCCCGGCTTTGGCATTGGTCGGCGGAGTGGCACTGCTCTCCTTCACCAAGCTGTTTGGAGCGGTCTTTCTCGGTACACCCCGCCGTCACTTCAACAGCCACGCCCGGGAACCGGGATGGACGATGCTGCTGCCGATGGCTTTCTTTGCCATGGCCTGCCTGCTGATCGGACTGCTTCCGCAATATGCGCTTCGACTGGTTTCTCCCGCCATGGTCTCCTTCATGCCGGATGTCAATTTTGCCGCAGCCTATCCATCGGGATACATCTCAGGTCTGGGGCGGCTTTCCATGGTTGGCTTCCTGCTGTTGTTGATCATTGTTGCGGTTACCTTCTTCTGGCAGTGGCGCCTGCGGCGCAAGCCGGTTGTATTTGGCGCAACCTGGGGATGCGGCTACCAGAGAGCTACGGCCAGAATGCAGTATGTCGCCACCTCCTTTTCTGAAAGTGCCGTTTCTGTTTTCGATGGAATTGTGCGCCAGCGGGTTGAGCGTCCACACCTGACGGGGCTTTTTCCGCGACCGGTTGCTTGTCTCGATTTCCCGTCCGACACTGTTCTGGAGCAGATCATTACTCCCGTATTTAATGCGACGGGTGGGGCATTTGCTTTCATGCGCCGCCTGCAGAACGGACAGATGCACCTCTACATGCTTTACATTTTCGCCACGCTCTTGATTCTGATGCTTTGGGCACACTGACCGGGTGCCGGGGAAACCGGATATGACTGATATATTCATACATATAATTCTGGCAATGCTGATGCCCCCCTTGCTGCTGGGGGTGATCGGCAAAACCAAGGCGCTTTTTGCCGGCCGGGTCGGAGCTCCGTTTTTGCAGCCGTATTACGATATCCTCCGACTGCTCAGGAAAGGGACCGTTTTCAGCACAACCACCACCTGGATTTTCCGGGCCGGCCCGGTTGTGGCGCTGGCGACTACTGCGGTTGCGGCACTCCTGATTCCGCTTGGATATCATTCTGCGCCGATCTCATTTTCCGGCGATATGATCCTGTACGCCTACCTGTTTGCCTTGGGGCGCTTTTTTACAATGGCGGCCGCCCTGGATACCGGCTCCAGCTTCGAAGGGATGGGGGCGGCGCGCGAGGCGACCTATTCCTGCCTGGCGGAACCAACCCTGTTTTTTGCACTGATTACCCTGTCGCGCCTGTCAGGTTCATACTCGCTCTCGGAAATGCTCTCCAATGTTACCACGGTCGTCTGGTCGTATGCCGGTGCTTCCCTCCTGCTGCTGATCGGCGGCATGTTCATCGTGCTGCTGGTCGAAAACTGCCGGATTCCTTTTGATGACCCGAATACTCATCTTGAATTGACCATGATCCATGAAGTTATGGTTCTGGACCATAGCGGACCTGCCTTTGCGATCGTTCAGTATGCCGCCGCGCTCAAGCTGTTTGTGCTGGGGGCATTTTTTGTCCGTTTGGCGCTGCCGTTTGCCACCGGAAACACACTCCTGGACTGGGTTGTCTTCATGTCCTCAATGCTGGGATTGGCGGTTGCAATTGGCGTTGTAGAATCCGTAATGGCCCGCCTCAGACTGGTTCGCGTCCCGCAGTTGCTGGTGGCCGCCACCATCCTGGCAGCATTTTCCACTCTTCTGGTAATCCGGTGATGTCATGATATCTCTGGCCGATCAATTTCTGGTGCTGGTTCTGCTGATAAACTTCATCTCGCTGGGGACCAGCCGTCTGGTCTTTTCGATTCGGGCCGTGGCGGCTCAAGGCGTTATCCTGGGAATACTTCCCGGTCTGATTCACCCCTTTTCGTGGCATCTGGTCGGAATTACGGTCGTAATAATCGCCGCCAAAGGTTTTGTGATACCGCTGCTGCTCAACCGGGCTGTCCGCTCAGCCGAGATTAAACGCGAAATGGAGCCGTTTCTGGGTTATGTGCCGACACTGCTATTGGGGGCGCTTTTTACGGCACTGTCGTTCGGCTTTGCCGGTAAACTGCCGCTTTATCCGGAACACCAGAATTACATATTCGTACCGGCATCGATTGCGACCATGATGAGCGGTTTTCTGATTCTGACGACCCGCCGCAAGGCGATCACCCAGGTGGTCGGTTATCTGATGCTGGAAAACGGTATCTTCATCTTCGGTCTGCTGCTGGCCGAAGCCATGCCGGTCATGGTTGAGGCCGGTGTCCTGCTTGACCTGCTGGTGGGAACCTTTGTAATGGGGATCGTTCTGAACCAGATCAACCGTGAGTTTTCATCACTGGATACCTCGCGCCTTACCTCCCTGAAAGAGGAGTAGATCCATGCTTGCCGCGTTGATAATGCTGCCGCTTGTCGGTGCCGCCGTTACCTGGCTGATCCCATTTGACCGGCTCCGCCCCAAGATTTTTTCGCTGTTTGCGTTTGCGCATCTGGCCATTACGGTGCAACTGCTGCTCGACACTCCCCCCACTTCGGCAGGCGGTTGGTTCGTTCTGGATGCACTCGGCAAGATTGTCCTTCTCAGCACCAGTGTCCTGTTCCTGTTTTGTGCCATTTATTCAATCGGCTATCTCTTCTATCGTCGTGAGCGCTCCAACCGCACGATCTGTGTCGGCATGCTGATCTGCCTGTCGGCAGCCTCGCTGGTTACCATCACCCACCACCTGGGGTTGATGTGGGTGGCGCTGGAAATTACCACGATCTCGATGGCGCCGCTGATCTACTTCAACCGCAATGCACGTTCGATCGAGGCCACCTGGAAGTACCTTCTGATCTGCTCGGTCGGAGTGGCTCTGGCGCTGATCGGCCTATATTTCCTGGCTTATGCCACGATTGTTGCCAAAGTGGAGCCGTCGCTGCTGCTGGATGATCTGATTCGTGATGCTGGTCAGCTTTCATCGGGGTGGGTGCATGCCGCTTTTGTTTTTCTGCTGGTCGGATTCGGTTCAAAGATGGGTCTGGCTCCGTTGCACAGCTGGAAGCCGGATGCCTACGGCGAAGCGCCCGGACTGGTGGGGGCCATGCTGGCCGGGGGATTGGTCAATCTGGCGTTCCTGGCGCTGCTGCGGGTTTATCAACTCTGCCTTGCCACAAAGGAAATTATCTTCTTTCAAAATGCCCTGGTTGCGATGGGGTTGCTCTCGATGCTCTGCGCCGCGATCTTCATGGCCCGTCAGGCGGATTTCAAACGGATGCTGGCCTATTCCAGCGTTGAACATGTCGGCATCATGGCGGTGGCGCTGGGACTTGGGGGGAGGGCGGTCTTCGGGGCGCTGTTTCATATCTTTGCCAACAGCCTGGCCAAAGGGGTCATGTTCCTGACCTCCGGAAATATTCATCGTTCCTACAACAGCAAAAGCAGTGCGCATGTCAAGGGAGTTCTGAGGCGACTGCCATGGTCCGGCGCGCTTTTTATGGCCGGTTTCATCGCCATTACCGGTTCGCCCCCCTTTGCCCTGTTCATCAGTGAATTTACGATTGTCAGCAGCGCCTTCATCCAGGGGCGTGCCATGGTCGGCCTGTTCTTTATTGTCTGTCTGGCAATCATCTTTATCGGTATGGCCCTGACCGTCCTGCCGATGGTTATGGGAGAAGTTCCTGTGGATTGCGAGTCCACCTCCTACCGTGATTCGCTCTGGACGGTCGGGCCGCCGCTCGGTCTGATGCTGCTGGTTTTTATGCTGGGAGTCTGGATACCTGCGCCACTGCTGACTTTGCTGAATGAAGCGACGGCCTTGCTGGCGGTGCAGCCATGAGTTTCGGAATGAAGACTTTTTATAACGGCGCCTCGTTTGCGCGGAGTGAAATACCGCTGCTGGACAATGACACCTTTTTTCAGGGTGTTGTTGATTCCATCCGGGGTGGTTGGCGGGTTTGCTCCTATTGCGGCGTTCCAACGGCGGGCGGTGCCACGCTCTACTGCATCATGTCCTCCCGTGGCAGCAGCGGGGTGCTGGGAATCGCCTCGACTCTGGTTGGCAAAACCTTTCCGTCGTTGACCAGAATCTCTCCCCAGCTGCACCTTTTTGAAAGGGAGATTGCCGAACAATGTCTGGTGCGGCCCGAGGGACATCCCTGGTTCAAGCCGGTTCGATTTCAGAAACCTTTATGCGATGGGGAAGGGGTCTGGCATGACAGTGATGGCGGCGGCCTGCTGGCAGGTGTCATGGATTATTACCGGGTTGAGGGTGACGAGGTCCATGAAGTCGCGGTCGGTCCGGTGCATGCCGGGATTATCGAACCGGGGCATTTCCGTTTTCAGTGCCATGGTGAAGAGGTCTTCCATCTGGAAATAGCACTGGGTTTCCAGCATCGCGGCATCGAGCGGACCCTGATCGGCGGGCCCTCGCCACGAACCATGCACCTGATGGAGACGATTGCGGGCGACACGACCATTGCTCATGGCCAGGCCTACTGCATCAACATGGAGTCGCTGGAGGGAATCTACGCTCCGCCGCGGGCCGAAGCTGTGCGGGGAATTGCGCTGGAACTGGAACGGCTGGCCAATCACACCGGTGATCTGGGAGCAATCGCCGGGGACGTCGGCTATCTGCCGACAGCCTCGTTCTGTGGCCGGATCAGGGGCGATTTTCTGAATATGACGGCATTGCTGTGCGGCAGCCGCTTCGGGCGCGGACTGCTCCGGCCGGGCGGCCTCGGATATGATTGTGACCAGGACATTGCTGATGAAATTCTGAAACGTCTGGAAAATGTGCGGGTGGATCTGGCCGGCGCCGTTGCACTGCTCTGGAGTACCCAGTCGGTCATGGCCCGCCTGGAAGGGGTCGGCCAGCTTAAAGAAACCGATGCCCGCGAAATCGGTCTGGTCGGTCCTGCGGCCCGCGCCTGCGGCCTGAACCGGGATGTGCGCCGCGACCACCCCTTCGGGATTTTCCGCATGAGTCAGATACCGGTCATAACCGCAACCAGCTGTGATGTCTACGCCCGTGCGATGGTGCGCTGGCTGGAGATCGAACGCTCGCTTGATTTTATCGTCGAACAGCTAAGTCATCTGCCCCGTGGCGGCGGGTACCGTAACCAGTCGGGTGGAAAACTCTCCGCCAACAGCTGTGCCGTGGCGCTGACCGAGGGGTGGCGCGGAGAAATCTGCCATCTGGCGCTGACCGATGATGCGGGGCACTTCGAATGCTACAAGATTACCGACCCGTCATTCCATAACTGGACCGGATTGGCCCTGGCGCTGCGCAATCAGCAAATATCCGATTTTCCTCTTTGCAACAAGAGTTTCAACCTGTCGTACTGCGGCTTCGACCTGTGAAGCCTGATCCGGAGTCCGTATGATAAAAGCCATCCTTGAACGTTACCGCCAGGGACATCGCACCATGGCTTATCCCGATGCACCGCTACCGCTCCCCCCCAGGTTTCGCGGCCTGCCTCAGTTGGACGGCGGTCGCTGTGCCGGTGGCTGCAAAGCATGCGTCGAGGCCTGCCCCTACGGCGCCATTTCTGCGGAAGGGCAACTGACTCTCGATATGGGCAAATGCCTGTTCTGCGGCGATTGCAGCCGGGCCTGTCCCAATGACGCTGTCAGCTTCAGTAATGATGCCGTTCTGGCGAGCCGCAGCCGTGAGGGGTTGATCGTTGAATCGGGCAAAGAGTTCCAGCCGGCCAGCGGACTTGAAGGAGAGTTATTGCGGCTGTTCGGACGTTCACTAAAGTTGCGGGAGGTAAGCGCTGGCGGCTGCAATGCCTGCGAGGCCGATACCAACGTACTCTCAACCATAGGCTGGGACCTGGGGCGATTTGGAATACAGTTTGTGGCCAGCCCCCGGCACGCCGACGGGCTGTTCGTGACCGGACCGGTCAGCGAAAACATGAGGCTGGCGCTTCTGGATACCTACGCCGCCGTACCTGAGCCGAAGCTGGTGATCGTGGCGGGCGCCTGCGCCATCAACGGCGGACCATTCAAGGATCACGCCGAGGTACATAACGGCGCTGACGGTCTGTTGCCGGTCGATCTGTATATTCCAGGCTGTCCGCCCGCTCCCTTGACTATCCTGGATGGCCTTTTAAGGCTGGTGAAAAAGATCCATTGATATTATAGTTATCGTTTACAATGGTGCTCTGACATCAATTCAATTTGTTGGTGAACACTAAATTTATAATGTGGAGGTATGTTAAATGGATGTAGACAAGCAAACCAGTTACCTGACCGAGTGGAAAAATCATGAGGCTTGTGCAGAGCAGATGCTGCCGATCATCGGCAGACTTTATCGCGATCACAATATAGTTCCGACCGTTTACGGGCGTTCATTGGTACATTGTTCCGTAATCGACATTCTCAAGGCCCACCGTTTTGCCCGCCTGATCCTTGATACGGAACTTTCGGCTCTGGAAACCTTTCCGTTGCTGGAAGTGATGGGCAAGCTCGATCTGGCGCCGGCCAGAGTCGATATCGGCAAGTTGACGGTTAAATACAAAAAACAGGCCGGTCAGCTCTCGGTTGACGAGTTTGTCCGCAACGAGCTGGCAAACGTCAACACAGGGCGCACCGCATTACGCACAGAACCACAGGATATCGTGCTTTACGGTTTTGGCCGCATCGGCCGCCTGTTGGCCCGCATTCTGATTGAAAAAGCCGGCAGCGGTGAAAAAATCAGGATCAGGGCGGCTGTTGTGCGCAAGGGTAGTGCGGATGACCTGCAAAAGCGCGCCAGCCTGCTGCGCCGCGATTCGATTCACGGGCAGTTTAACGGAATTATCACCGTTGACGAGGAAGCCAACGCGATTATTGCAAACGGCAACATGATCCGGATCATTTATGCCGATGCACCCGACCAGGTCGATTACACCCAGTATGGCATCAATGACGCGATTCTGATCGACAACACCGGCAAATGGCGCGACCGCGAAGGACTTGGCAAACATCTGAAGTCAGTGGGAATCTCGAAGGTTATCCTGACCGCGCCGGGCAAGGGGGATATCCCCAACGTGGTGGCCGGGGTCAATAACGAGCTGATCACGCCACAGGAAAAAATCTTCTCGGCTGCCAGCTGCACTACCAACGCCATCGTTCCGGTGATGAAGGCCATCAATGACCGTTTCGGCATTGTCCACGCCCATATGGAAACCTGCCACTCCTATACCAACGACCAGAACCTGATCGACAACTATCACAAAGCCTCCCGCCGCGGACGCAGTGCCCCTCTGAACATGGTTATCACCGAAACCGGCGCCGCCAAAGCGGTCTCCAAGGTTATTCCCGACCTGGCCGGTAAGCTGACCGGCAACGCGATCCGTGTTCCGACTCCCAACGTATCGCTGGCGATTCTGAATCTGGAGCTGGGCCAGGAAGTCGATGTCCAGACCGTTAACAGCTATCTCCGCAATATTTCGCTTGATTCGCCGTTGCAGAATCAGATTGACTTCACCAACTCACCTGAAGTCGTCTCCAGCGATTTTGTCGGCTCGCGCCATGCGGGTGTGGTCGATTCACTGGCTACCATTGCCCAGGGGAACCGTTGCGTGCTGTACGTCTGGTACGATAACGAATTCGGCTACAGCTGCCAGGTTGTCAGGATGGTGCAGAAAATGGCCGGAATCGAACTACCGGCACTCCCCTAGCTGACAGTAATTGGTCCGAAAGTATTGAAGCCGCATGGAGCAGCGTTTGTTTGCGCTGCTTTCATGCGGCTTTTCTGTGTCAAGCCGGATTGCCAGGCCATCAGCATTTGATATTCTGCCTGAACCGGGAGTGTCTAGTTAGTGGAAAATAATGTTTTCATGGTGTATAAGTGAACCTTGATAAATCGTCCGGTTTCCGGGCAGCGAAGCCAGATCAAAGGAACCTGTCATGACTACCCATAACAAAAAATCGCAAATTCGCCGTGGTGATCATAGTGTCCACTTTGAGCAGATTGCTTCGGACAGAAGATTAGACGGAAATTTGCTGATGCCGGAATACCGGCTACTGTATGACGAGTACTGCGGTGTTAAACGCCGACTGGATCTGCTGGAAAAAGAAAAAAGCAGCTTGAATGATCAGTTGGCCGAGATGAATCGATCGCTTGAGCGGGCCGGGCGGACTGACCCGATGACCGGTCTGGCAAGCCGTCGCGACGTCATGGAAAAAATCGAGCGTGAGTACAGTCGTGCCGAACGACATGGCAGAACCTTTTCAGTCATACTGGCGGATCTGGATAATTTCAAGCGGGTCAACGATCTGTATGGTTTCAACGCCGGTGATGATGTGCTGGTGGAAGTGGCGCGGGTTCTGATGGGGTGCATTCGAAACGAGGATGTCTGTGCCCGCTGGGGAGGAGAAGAGTTCCTCTTCCTGCTGTCGGAGACTGATATCGAGGGGGCGGAAACCGTTGCCAGAAAGGTGCACGAATCAATCATGATGACCGAGTTCAAGGCCCACAAACCCGGGATTCGCATAACAGTCAGTCTTGGATTGAGCGAGCTCAGGCATGGACAGACGCTCTACGAATGTGTCACGCGTGCCGATCATGCGCTGCAATATGCCAAACAGGGAGGTAAAAACCGTTACTTTGTGGACTTGTAGATCTTCACAAGGTTCGGGTCATTCGGTTATTCAAGATGAAGCATGATTTCTTCCAGTGACTCTATGGTAAGATCGGCGAGATCCGGCCAGCGGAACTCACCGGCTGTATCGATGTGAACCGTCATGGCCCCGGCTGAACGTCCGGCCTGCAGGTCGTACAGATAATCCCCCACCATCACTACTTCAGAAGGTTCCGTTTCCCACAATTCAGCCAGCCTCTGGATTCCGTCCGGATCCGGTTTTGGAACGGCTTCGTCGCGCCCCAGAACGTATTCAACTTCGAAAAATCCGCCCAAACCGACCAACTCCAGTGTACGAAGGGCATTTTCCCTGGTGTTGCGGGTTAATATTCCCAGCGATGCCCCTCGGTCGTAAAGCTCCGCGATCAACCGCAAGGCGCCGGTTGCCGCTCCGGTCAGGTGTGACAGTTCCAGTTCAATCTCCTGCAGGCGCTGGTGGAGTGGGGCGGCTTCCCGGCCAGGAAGTGAATCCAGGTGCCCCAGGATGTCGGAACCGTCCGGAATGCAAAGTTCCCTGCGGATGGCGGCGAAGTCGTGGACTGCGACGGTAAGAGTGCCATCCAGATCGAAAATCCAGTGGCGTCGGCTGTTGATGAAGTCTTTCATTTGACTGTATCGTTAGAAATAATCTTTGGAGTGGAAGGCTGCTTCAGTCGCTCTGTCGGCATTCCGGCCTTTTCCCACCCCGGCAGACCGTTCTCCAGAACAAACAGATATGCATAACCTGCATTGGCAGCGGCACGCGCTGCCTGGTAGCTCTGTCCTCAGGTGGAGCCGCTGCAGTAGAAAACCAGCTTTGAATCGTTGTGTGGACCAAGCTGGCTCAGGTCAGCGGTCATCCGGTGAAGTGGCAGACTCTTTGCGCCAGGTATATGCGCCTGATCGTATTCAGCTCTGCTCCTGGAGTCGATGACGACCGTCACGGACTCTTTATTATCCAACATAGCTTTCAGTTGCTGGGGAGTGATGACCGCAAATGGCTCGGCTGCGAAGCAGAAGAGAGTTGACAGCAGTATCATGGCGAATGCTGCTGACGTTGCTGCAAGAAAACGATTCATATTGCCCTCCATTCCCTGTTTTATAAACTATGAATATGGACCGCCAGCCAGACGGTTTTTTGCACCGGATTGGTCCACTCGACCCGATGGCGGTGACCTGCCGGAATCATTACATGATCGCCGGGGAGCAGTTCCCGCGCCTGCCGATCTTCCTCGAAGCGCAACCCGGCGCTTCCCGACAGCAGCAACACCCACTCGTCCCACGCCTGATCATACCAGATACCGGCGGGAGTTGCCTGTCCGTCGGAGACAATTCGCTCGATTTTTACATTTCCCCGTTCTGTCAGCATTTGAAATATTTCTTCCGGCAGGTCGGCGGGGATGTCGCTGTAAATGTTCTGCACTTCTGGAATCATCGTCGTTCCTTCGCATCAATAACAGAAAATAATCGCGATACTAACATCGAATCTGTAAATTTCAACCGGATATCATGCCGGAAAAATGTTGGCGGTTCTTGTCAGGCGGCACTGTCATGTCAGCCGCAATTCGGAAAAATATACCTGCCAAAGCGCCAGAACCGCGAAAACAGCGAACAGGGCCATACTGCTGATAACCAGGGTGCGTTGGAACGATGGCAGCGCAGTCAGACTGTTTACCGTGCGAAAGCGTTGCAGAAGACCTGCTCCGGTTCCGCTGATGCCGCCACCCAGCAATGTGGCGTAAAACAGATACCCCACAAAACCGTATTCATGATGCAGCATGCAGAAAGGGCAGTGGTGGCTGGGGAGCGCATAGATATAAACCGGAAGCGCCGAAACAAGCGCCGCTGTTCCGGTCAGAAAAGCGGCCAGCGAGACGGTTGAAAACAGACCGGCGCCTCTGCCGGTGCGGCAATAGTGAACTCCTGCCGACAGCAACAGGATGATCAGGGCAATCAAAATTGACAGAAGCGGTAGTTCCGGGATCAGAGCCAGTCGCGGAACCAGCCCTGTCGCCCCTGACCCGAACAGGCTGCCGCAGCAGGAGGTGATAACGTGCGGTTTCATCAGGAAAAAATAAACGCCCTGCGCCAGTGACTCGATCATTACCAGCGGGGTTATGAGCAACAGCAGCAGGTACTTGATGCGGATCAACGGATAATCATAACCTTGATTGTCGAGATGATTGATGATCAGCCAAAGCCCGGCCAGAAAGAAAGTGGCCAGTTTCAGGAGCAGGGCGGGATAACCGAACCGGTTCAGGTTAAGCGTTCCGGCAGCGCACATGGCCCCTTTGAAAAGCGGGCTCAAGCTGTCGGCGGTATGTATGAAAAGGAACAGGGACAGGAGCTGGAAGAGCATGCTGCAGGCCATGATCGTGGAGATCAGGTAGGTGCGGTGTTCCAGGGTGACCTGGAACTCGCTGCCGCTGGCCAGATTCCAGTGCCGGAGTATCCGCGTTGCGAAAAAGGAGGCGTATATCAATATCGCGCTGATCAGCAGGGAACCGCTGCAGAGCGCTATGACGGCCGGGTGCAGGATCATTGCGGCCGGTTGGAACAGGAAATCCGGCCGTCACGAATCTCCACAATATTGTCAACCACTCCGGCATCGTAAACCAGCGGGTCGTGGCTGGCCATGATGATGGTTTTCCCGTCAGCCTTGAGACGTTCCATGATTGCCATTAATTCGACTGACAGCTTTGAATCGAGGTGAGCGGTCGGTTCGTCGGCAATAATGACTTCCGGATTGTTGATTAATGCTCTGGCGATGGCGACGCGCTGGACCTCTCCGCCGGAAAGCAGTTCGACCCGTGTTGCGGCCCGCGCCTCGAGCCCGAACATCGCCAGCAGCTCCAGCGCACGAGCTTTGAGGAGCGTATGGCGCTCTCCATTGGGGTAAGCCGGCAGCATGATGTTTTCGAGGATGCTGATGCCGTTGATCAGATTGAACTGTTGAAAGATGAAGCCGAAGGTTTCCCTGCGGAGCGCTGAAAGAAAACGTTCCGGCAAACTGGTTACTTCGCGTCCGTTCATCGTAACACGGCCGGAAGTGGGGCGCGACATGCCGCCGATGATGCTCAGCAGGGTGGTTTTCCCGGAGCCGCTCGGCCCTTTCAGTACGGTCACCTGCCGGGGTGGAATCGTGATGCTGATATCCTGAAGTGAAACAAACTGGTTCTGTTGCCCCTGATTGAAAATTTTCGAAACGCCATTCAGAATGATCATCGCCTAACCTCTCATGACCGAGTCTGGCGCAGCTATGGCGGCCCGCCAGGATGGAACAATCGTGGCAACGGTGTAGGGGATGACAGTCAGAAAGAACAGAATCCCCAACTGCATGAAGTCGATCGAAGGGGTCAGGCGGAAGGAGGGGTAGAGCACCGACCATCCCTTCAGCACCGGCACAATCAAGCTCGCACCACCTGCAAAAACGTGCAGGTAAGCCAGAAGGACTCCCGTCACAAATGCGGTCAGCGACAGCGCCGCGCCTTCCCAGAGTTTCATCATCAGCACATCAGCCACATCCCAGCCGATTGCTTTTAAAATTCCGATTTCCCTGCGCTCTTCGGCAGACAGGCCGGTCGCCTTGTCCCAGGCGAAAATGAAAAAGGCCAGCAGGGCGCCGGACAGAATTGCCAGCAGAATCCCGCTGCGCCAGCTGAAAATCGCTTCGTATGTCCGCAGAATTTCATCCCTGGCAATCGGTCTGGTATCGGGGAGCAACTTTACGATCTTGGCGGTGATGGTCGGGATTTCGGAAGGATTGGCAACTTCCGCCACCAGATCAGTGGCCATGTTTTCAGGCACGCCGAACAGGGCCCGGAAGTCGCCGGACGAAAGCAGGACCAGGTCGGCGGAGACCAGTTCGGTGGAGGATGGCAGAACCTGGGCAACCGTTAAAGTGAACAGTTCCCCCTGGTAGGTGCGAAACGGCATGATATTGCCGACTTCAGCCAGTCCGCTGCGGGCAACACCCGAACCGACGGCGGCTTCGCCATCTCCAAACGTTAATTCACGCGGAACCAGCAGGGTGTAATTGGAACCGAAGACCGGGTCGTAGTAGTATCCCCACAATCTTCCCCTGACCGCCCGGATTCCGCGGATGGAGCTGATTTTTTCGACGTAGCTCAGCGGAATCATTTCATGGCGTCCGGCGACCAGTCGCTGCACAACCAGCTCCGGCGCATCCGCCAGCACGGCGGCCGCTTCCGTCTTGATGCTTTTGGTGAAAAACATGACCGAGGCCAGCGCCGTCACAACCAATGTATAAACCACTAGCAGCGCCGCATTCTTCCCTTTCCTGCGCATCAGCGATGACAGGGTGAAGTCGATAATCGCGCGCTGTTTTTCAATGTTCGCCATAGGACCTCACATGTGGCGGCGGTGGGATCAGGGAGCCGGAAGGGAAATGCTCCAGCGAGAGCGGATGATCCTGGAACGGAGTATGCCGATCGGCCATCGACGGATGCCGTGTGTAGCGAGCATCGGTAAACAGAACCAGATCGGTCAGGGCAAGCTGTTTTACGAGCGCGCGGCGGGATTCCTGCTGTTGCCGGTCGCTTCCCGGGTTAAAGGATGCATTGATTGCAATGCCGACCAGCAGCAGTGCCACTGCCAGATATGATGCAAGCAGAGTTGAAGGGCGAAATTTCATCAGGATCTTCCTGTCACTCCAGTCGTTTATTGAACCGCGATCCAGCCGCGCCGGATGGCAAACTCTGCGGTTCCAGTCTGCAACGGGTCAATTTCCACAATATGGGAGCCCAATGCTCCGATCCGCCGGTTTTTGTTATAGGAAACCAGTGGAGACAGTCCGGTGTCGAACTCAAAAATCCCCTCCAGTGCTTCAAGCAACCTTTCACGGCTGAGGTTGCGGCCGGAACGGCGCAACCCCTCAACCAGGATTTTAGCCGATGCATAGGCGGCCAGTTGGGCGGTCGGGTTTGTCACCGCCAACTGCTGCCGGGAAACCATAGCCTCAAATTCACTCATGCCCCATTCCTTGCGGTCATCGGGGAGTGATGGGAAAGAAAGCCACGCTTTGCCTTTGCAGGATGAGGGAATCTGGTAAATGCTCTTTCCCGCCAGCACTCCCGGCATAAAAAAAGTGGTATCGCAACCGCTGTCGCCCAGTTCCTTCAGCAGCATTTCTGCTTCCGACTCCCCGCCGAGGAAAAGGATCAGATCGGAACCCACTTTGCGTAGCCCGGCTAATGTTGCCGTCGGAATACCGCCGCCGGATGGAAAACTGACCCGGCTGATGTTCTGCCACCCTTTGGCCTGATAGATGGCTTCAGCCGAGGCAATGACCTGTTCGATCCCATCCCGCTCCGGATACAGAATCCGAATGCGCGGGTTTTTCAAGGGGAGGCTCCGGACGGCATGGAGTGCCAGGGCTGAAATCTGCTCCCGCATGCCGGCATACAGGTAGAAACGGTAACGGTGCAGCAGCTGGTCTTCGATCGGGATGAGCGAAAAGGGGACGATCAGCGGTATCTGCTGTTCCTCCGTCAGATGTCCAACCTCTGTTTCCATTCCGGGGGTGAAGGTGTTGACCAGTGCGAAAATACCCTTGTCCGGCTCCACTCTCCGTAAAAATCCGGATATGTCGGCCGCCGTGCGGAGCTTGTCAGCAGCCAGTGTCAGGCTGCGGCCATAAATTCCGCCACTTGAATTTATATCATTGAAATAGGCAACGATCGTCCGTCGCATCACCTCGCCCAATTCCGCGGATGCCCCATCGGACGGCAAGAGAGTGCCGATTCTGATCTGCGAATCGCTGATACCGGGATCAAGGTAGCTGTCGAGTTTTTTGAGATACGCTACCAGATCGTCCAAATCCTGCTTTGCGAACCAGTAAACCGGCATTGACGGATCACCCTGCTTCCGGCCGGGATAAAAACCGTCCTCCATATAACTTTTCAGGCTTTCCACCGTGAACGCCCCATGCTCAAGGCCGTCTGGGTGAATGTGCCCATAACTTTTCATGATCTGGCTCCAGGTGATGTTGGAGGGGATCACTCCGCTTTCGGTGCGTCCCAGGCCATCATAGCCATGACAACTGACGCAGGTGGCCGACTCACCCGGTACTTCGAGCAGATCTTTGCCGAAAAAAGCCTGAATCGGTGTGCCGGAGGGGCTTGTGCCGGTAATGTAAACCTGTCTGCCGCGTTCTTCCTGGGGGGTGAGTTGTGCGGCAGAAGCTTCCAGGCCTGTGAAAACCGGCGGAGCGAACGGCATCAGGGCGAGGATAGCCACTGCAAGGAGTACGCGCCTCCCGGCTGCCGCGATGGGACTGCTGCGAAAATCAGCGGGTCGCACTCTGCTCCTCCGCCAGTTTGATCAGGTTGTCGGCGAGGGACCTGGCCTTTGTGTCAGGGCGCACAGTCATCCAGTGCCCCGATTTTACATTCCCCAGCAGGTAGGTTGTCTTGTGGGTGGCAGGTTCCTCGGTATAATAGCCCAGCTTGTAATTGATCCAGTCAATGTTGATCTTCGAGCCGGTCAGAAAAAGCCGCCCCGGTTTGGCGTTCCAGGCCCGGGCGTAGGCTTTGACCAGTTCAGGTGTGTCGCGGACCGGATCGACGGTGATCGACAACAGCAGGATCTCCTTGCCCAGCCGCTCTCCCAGCAGATTCTGCAACTCCGCCAGCACCTTGTTCTGCAGCGGGCAAACCGTGCCGCAATCCATGTAATAGAAGCTGATCAGAACTGTTTTGTCCTTGAGGATGTCGGAATAGAAACGCTGCTCCTTACCATCGGTGGTCGTAACCCTCAGGTCGGTAAAGTAATTGCGCCGGGATGCGTCGCTATCTTTAACCCCCGGCATCCGGGCGGCGGTTGGTTCGGCCGCCGCCAGGCAGGGGGCGGTCAGAGCCGAAAACATAAACGCAGTAAAAATGATGGCATTTGACAGATTCATTAAATACACCTCTGTATGATTTACCTCGAGCGTGCCGCGGATAGTTCGTTCAGGGCGGCCAACAGTTTGTCCGATGAAGGGAAACCGTAGAAACGTCGCCAGACCCCGGATTTTCCATCTCCCACCAGCATTGAGGGGGTATGGTTCAGGATGTCGGCGCTGAACATGTCCAATCCGGTCAGCACCTTGTCCACATTAACCTTGTTGCCGGTCAGAAAGCTCCAGCCCGGCTTGGCTTTCAATTTACCGGCATAAGCCTTGAGCCGCGGAGGAATATCGTTAACCGGATCAATGCTGACGGTGACCAGAAATACGTCCTTGCCAAGGCGTCCCGGAAGCTTGTCCTGGAGCTTGACAAAGATCGAGTCCAGAATCGGGCAGATTGTCGTGCAGGTGGTGTAGGTGAAGGTGATTGCCACCAGTTTGTCGCCGATTACATCACTTTTGAAGAGAAGCTGTTTTCCATTCTGATCCAGCAGCGGCAGGTCGTGGAGCTGAACGCGAACCGTGGCGGGCTTGGCCGTTGCAGCGGCGGCCACGACAGGTGGCTGCATGATGCATGCAAACATCAGGAACAATATCCCTGTCAATATGGTCTGTTTCATAGCACTGGTCCTTTGCGAAGTTCTGCCGACGTGCTGTCACGGCAACTTCTGCGTGGTTGCTTTTAGTTTTGAATCTTTCTGGCCGGCCAGAAAATTGGCCGTAAAAATATAGTCGTCAACGTAATCAATCTTGCCGTCACCATTCAAATCAAGCCTGCCCTCCGGTCCGGTCTCCTTCGACTTCAGATAACCGGCAAGAGCCGATTCCGGAAGATTGTATCGGTTGACAAGCGCCGGATCAATCGGCGGAGCCACCACCAGCGGGAAAAGGACCGTCCCTCCGTCACAATTGACGGAGAGATGCGCTTCCATGCTGTTTTTGTGCGGCCTGGCCTGTATCAGCCAGCTACCATCGTCATTCTGATGGAGCGACACCATGCTGGCCTTGCGCAGGGAAAAGCTGGGAGTGTCTTTTAATGATAACGGCAGTTCCACCCGCAGCGCAACAATGCTCTCACCATCTGCAATAAGTATAGCCGGTTCCTGCTGAACTATTTGGCCCGGCTCCGGGTTGAACAGGGCGGTCAGCGACTGCGGCGTTCCGGCGCCGGCCCGTTCCTTCATGCGTTCCAACACACTTTTGTAAGTCACGCTTTTGAATGGTTTGGAAGGGGCTGTAATTGCTGCTTCGGGCGGTGCGCCCTGTTGTGCCGGTACGGCAGCCGCCTGGCGTGATGGTGGCTGACTTTCCGCACGGGATGTTGCGGCCTGAGCCGCCTCGGCCTCTTTAGCCGGATGGTCTGCGGGGAGTGTTACCGCCCCCAGGGAAGTGGCAGCCGATGCAGTGGCCGAAACAGATGAGTTATTCATTGGGGATTTGCTGCCGGACTGGATGGTTTGCGCCGGATTGTACTGAACAATCTGGGTGGTTTGCTCCCGGACAGCCGGTGGAGGTATCTGGGCACTCTCCTGTGTCGGCGGCTGCTGAGGCTGCGGCGTTTGCTGCTGCGGTCTGCCCAGGATCTGCACTCTGGCGATGACAGGTGTTGCCGACACCGATACCAGGTTGGCGCTCATTGACCTGATAAGACCTTCCGCATTATCGATCCCTTCAAAACTGAAAGTTGCAATCGTCCCGCTGCCGTTGACCGGTTTCCGCCCGATGCGGATGAACAGGCGAATCTCCCCCGGAACGGTCGGGTTGAAATCGAAAATAGCATCCTGTGGGGTCATTTCGCCCCGCACGGCCTTCGGATTCTTCAAGTTGAGCTGATCGTAGGAAAACTCAAAATCCAGAGCAGCCAGATTCTTGAGATTAGCCCCCTGTAGCACAAATACATTGCCGCCGGACGGGACTAAGCTCAGGTTGGCATCAGCAGCTGCATAACCCTCCACCGCCACAATCATAAAGGTCTGCAAAAGCAGATATGTCAGGAGTTTTTTCAATGTCATAAAATCTCCGACAGTGCGACTGCGATTAACTTAATCAGCGCACATGCAGGTCAAGGCGCTGAAGCTGGTTCGCCTTGACCCGTTGCGATGGAATCGAGAAATAGATCGAATATAATCCCTTGCGAGGCGCCTTGAATTCGATTTCGTAGGTTCCGTCATCCAGCGCCAGCGCGGTATAGCTCTGCCTCCAGGAGCCCATCGGCGACAGGGTGGCCAGCCCGATGACATCTCTGATGCCAGTTGCCGGTTGGCCGTTAGTTGACTCTTTCAGACGAAATCGTATCTTGTACGGCGTATTTGATTTCAGTGTGCGATTCCGGTCAAAAAACTCAATTTCAAGCGGGCGGTTTGCCTTCAGTTTGGTCATGACCGGATTAACCCCGGCCTCGAATTCAAAGCATTGCACAAGCCGCGGCGAATCAAGCAGCATGACCAGATCATAGCGTCCGCTGGCGGGCACTTTGATCTTGGCGCTGTAAATTCCGGGGGCCGTCTCACGCAGCTGCCGGTTGACGATGCTGACGGCCCGCGGGACGCGCCCGTAGGTGCGGAAACTCCCGGCCGGAACCCCCATTCCCTCCATGTAATAGACGATGGTGGCATCGGCGGGGCTGGCGATCAGAACCGCATTTCCTTCCGGTGTTGCCACGATATTACCCGCCAGAGATGGTTGAATTGTCGATTCGCTGGGCGCGATGCCTCCGCCCGAAATTCGCAGCGGGGTCATCTTGTCCCCTTTGCCCAGGTTTGCCAGTGCTATCATGGTGACTTCAGCTGTTTTATGGGAACGGATGTAGGCAAACTCGCTGGTGAAGGTAATCTGCTCCGGTTCATCTCCTACTTCACCGCCATAGGCGATACCGCCGCTGGAGGCGTCAAAGACCGACAGTTGCCGGTTTTTTGCATTAACCACGAACCCCCAACGCTCCCCCGGTCCAAAGCGAAGCGCCTTCAGCCCCGGTTCCAGTGGAATGCGACCGGTGACATCAAGCTTTTGGCCGTCAATGACGGCGACAGTCCCATCACCTTCATGCGCCACATACAGGGCTTTGCTCAGGCGCGAAAATGCGATGCTGACCGGCTGACTGCCGGTTTTGATGTCTTTGACCTTGCGAAGATGCTGTATATCGATAACCGACACTGTTCCGTCATCGCGGTTACTGACGAAAGCGTAATTGCTGTCGTCACTGAAGGCGAGTTCGTGGTGACCGGCTCCGGTCGGCAACCAGGCCACCTGTTTGCCGTTTCCGGCATCCAGCACGGTTACGCCGCTTAATGTCCCCTCGGCATTGTTGCCGGCCCAGAGATATTTGCCGTCCGGCTGCAGTGCTATTCTGAAGGGGCTTTTCCCGGCATCCAGGTTTTTTATCACCTTGAAACTTTCCGTATCGATTGCTGCAATCTGGTCCGCTTTCGGCATTGTCACAAAAAGTGTTTTTTCGTCGCGGCTGTAAACCCAGTCCTCTCCGGGGCGTGTTAAAGAGATCATCGCGAAAAGCTGGGAATAACCGGCCACTCCCTTGATCGGATCAATTACCCCGATGGTGGCGTCATTGTTGAGGGTCAGTATGTAATAGCTGTTCAGGTCGATGTCCGGACGGAAACTGAGCGTTCCCTGCAGATAGCTGCGGACCTTGTCGGAACAGGTTATTGACGGCTGGCCTTTTTTATCCCCTTTAAATTCCTTTTGCAGATCAATCCAGACTTTAGGGGGGAGGGCAGTCACTGCCGCGCCGGTCGAAGCGTCGGTCAGTTTCAGACTGACATTGGCATACTCTCCCTCAAGTACTTCAGCCTGTAGTTCCCCGGAACTTTTAATGCCGGTCACATCAAGTGCCATCCTGATCCCCTGGCGCACAGCCTCCCTGGCTCCGGCCTTTTCCTTGCCTCCCGTAACAGCTTTTTGAGCGGCTGTTGCAGCGGTTTCCGCCGCCGTTGCGATCCCGAAAAAAAACAACCCAACCAGTCCGGCCGCAGCGCATGTTGCTCGAAAACGGTTTGCTAACATTGTCTATGCCTCGTTCCAGGTTCCGAAGTGATGTTGAAAACAATATCGAGATATTGCAATTCCCGATCAACATGAATCATCTAACACACTAAACATAAATGGTTTTTTATGCAAGATGGCAAAATTTTGGATTAAGGCTGATTTTTCTTACAGGTGCAATCATGAATTAAAACGGTCAGTTATGGTTTGCAAGCGCTAATTCCCTCCAAATTATTGGCAACCCCTCCATGTTTCAGTCCTAAACGCTATCTTCATTAATATCGGCCAGTTATCCTCATTAAGTTATTGGATTTCGCGATGGCATGCTTGTTGATATGGTCTGGGTACTCGACGGCAGTTGTCGGGAATTCAGCCGGCAACCGGAAATTGTATCCAGCTCCGGCAAATCGCGACGGATATTGATTGAACAGCACAATGGAACGATCACGGAATGACCAAGTTACGGAGGGGAATCATGAAAACATCGAGAAAATATTTGGGGTTATTGCTGGCGGTGATAATGCTGCTGTCGGTTTGTGCCACGGGGGCGGAAGCCGTCCTGAGGGATTTCGGGCCGCTCAATTTTGGCGGATTTCCCAGCTGGTATCGGGACAACAATGGTCTTGCGCTGCAACAGTGCCTTTCAAAGGCAATATCTCCGGTGTCCGCTCTTCCGATCTGCAATATCCTGCCGGACCCGAACTCGATTCCACCATTCGATCCTAACCTGCCGATCACGTTCTTTCCGAATCCGCCGACCGGCTACAACTATCCGCCGGAAGGGTTCTACTACAGTCTTTCTCCGGACCCGCTTACCTTTGATTTCGCTGCCGGAAAAGGCAAGATAGTCATCGTGCTTGCGCTGGAAGCGGCCTTCAGTGTCGGAAACCCGATTCCAGGTGACCAGGTCGTTTTCTCGCGTGTCCGTGTTTTTCTGACCAAAGGGGTTCCGGACGGCAATTACAAAATCACCCATCCTTATGGAGTTGAGAATCTGACCGTCACCGGCGGTTTGCTGCGCTTTACCCGCGATATCGGCCTGACCGGCATCGCCTTTACCGGTCCGCTGGCAGGCGACATGGGACCATTTTTCACCTGGACGGTGGATCCGGCCAGGGTTACGGCCGGAATACAGAATCCTGACGGCACATTGAATGCCCTTAACCCTGCGACAAACCTACCGAACGGAGAAGTATTCATTGGTGATTTCAACTTCCCGCATACTTTTACCGGCAGTCCTTTCGGCATCAACTATTTCCGCTGCGATGGTCCGGTCGGTTCCGGCATCGGCGGCCCGGGTGTCGATTTTGTCCAAACCAATCTCGGCCTGCTGGAAGGGTGGAAATACACTACTCCGATTCCCAGCAAACTGAACATAGACCGGCTGACCTACCGACGCGATGCAGTTAGTTCCCAGATTGACGTTTTTGCGACTGCGGACAAGCTTTCCAACCAGAATACTCCTTCGAGTCTGACAATTACCGGCGCCAACCTGGCCCCGATCGTCATGACATCAAATGCCAACGGCAAGTTTTTCACACATATAACCAGCCTGCTGCCGGGCCAGATTCCGCCTCAGCTGACCATAACCAACACGGCCGACAACCTGCCGGTTCCGGTTGTGGGGGATGTGGTTGACGAAGTCGTGATCGGCGAGGCGATTTACGAGCCGAATATCAAGAGCCTCACTATCCGGGCAACATCAGGCGACCTGCTCAACAATCCGATCCTCTCCGCAGAAGGTTTTGGTCCTTTGACGGCAGGATTGCTTTCGATCCCGACTCTCGATGTTCCCCCGGCCACGGTCAAGATTTTATCGGCGTCCCACGGTTCCAATTCCGCTCCTGTGATTGTCAGGACTCTGTTTCCGCCGGTTGCAGCGGATGACAGCGCCGCTGTCGCTACAGGCGGCAGCATCGCCATTGACGTTCTGGCAAATGATACGGCTACAGCTCCCGCTACAATTGATCCGACCAAGGTTGCGATCGTGTCGTCGCCGGCCAACGGCGTTGCTACCGTCAACCCGGTTACCGGAGTTATCACCTATACCCCCAACGTCGGGCCTGCCACCAGCGACTCGCTTACTTACAATGTCCGCGACAGCAACAACATCATCTCCAATGTGGCCGTCGTTAATATCACCATCAGTGTGATCGATGTGGCGCCGGTCGCCAACAATGATTCGGCCAATGCGATTGCCGGGACTTTGAAGAATATCGCCGTATTGCTCAATGACACTTCCGCAACCAGCACACTCAACAAGGATTCCGTCGTAGTCAGCAATCTGGTCGTGCCATCCGGTTCCACCGCCGCCTCGGTCGTGGCAACTGTTAATGGTACCGGAACAGTTAATTTCACCGCCGATATCCCCGGTATTTACACCTTCCAGTATGTGGTTTCGGACCTGTTCCCCGGAACACCGCTGACCTCCAATCCTGCCACCGTAACGGTGGTCGCAGTTGCACCGAACCTGCCGCCGGTTGCCGGAGCTGATTCGGCCGCACTCGTAACCGGCAGTTCGGTCCTGATCAACCTGATCGCCAATGACAGCGATCCCGACGGCACGATCAATCCCGCTTCGGTCGCAATAGTCACGGCACCGCTGCATGGAACGCTGACTAATAACCTGAACGGCACTGTTACCTATTTTCCGGCGGTCGGCTATGTCGGTCCCGATTCATTCAACTACAACGTCAAGGATAACCAGGGCGCGACTTCCAACAACGCAACCGTCAGCATTACGGTCAATCCGCCGGTAAGCGAAACTCTGACAGTTACCAGAGCTCAATACACACTCAGCAACGGGTCCTGGAGAGTAGACGGCAATACAACCGCCAGGGTGAACGGTGAAACAGTCCAGATTTACAACAGCGCCACTGTCACCGGATCACCGATTGCGACTGTCACAGTGGCCGCCAACGGTTCCTGGACTTTGTCGCAGGTGACTCCGGCGCTGAATACAGCCCGCAGGATCAGCATCCAGACCAGTCTGGGCAACAAACTTGAAAATATTACGGTGACGGTGCGCTAAACAGGTACCTGTCAGCAGCGGTAAATACAGCATTTGAGAATGATTACAGATAGACAACTATACAGTTTGTGTTTGGAGGGTAGCCAGATGAAGAGCTTCAGCTTATTTAAAAAAACAGTCGGTCTGATAATTCAGGCAGTACTTGTGATGGCCGTTTCGGGTGGCGCGGCTGCGGTTTGGGCGGCAACGCCTGCCATATCCGCCGGGACATCACATACTCTGGTGCTGCGTTCGGACGGAACCCTCTGGGCTTCCGGATCTAATCAGACCGGGCAGCTTGGCGACGGCAGCGGTCAGAACCGTTCGTCCGCCGTCCAGGTGGCCAACGGCGGCTGGAGCAAGATTTCGGCGGGTTTTAATCATTCTCTGGCGGTCAAGGCTGACGGCAGTCTGTGGAGTTGGGGGAGCAACCAGTTCGGACAGGTGGGTGACGGAAGCGGAGTGGATAAGTTGGCTCCGGTCCGGATCGGCACAGACAATGATTGGGTGAACGTCTCCGCCTCCGGTTCTTCCTCATTTGCCCTGAAGGGCGACGGCACACTCTGGTCCTGGGGACACAACCTTGCCGGTTTGCTGGGCAACGGCAATACGGTCGATCAGCCTGCTCCGGTACAGGTCTTAAATCCGGGCACCAGCCGCTATGTCGCCGTTTCCACCGGCGGTGAACATACTTTGGCGCTACAGGCTGACGGCACTCTTTGGGTTTGGGGTTTCAACTTGTACGGCCAGCTTGGAAACGGGAATGTCGCTGACAGTTCCGTGCCGTTGCAGCTTGGAAGCGGCACCAGCTGGAAAGCGGTGTCGGCCGGCGGCACTCATTCGATCGCCCTGAAGGCTGACGGAACCCTCTGGAGTTGGGGGCGAAATAATTTTGGACAGCTGGGTAACGGCTCCACCGATCTGGTCGCACATTCTGCTCCGGTTCAAATCGGGACCGCCAGCGACTGGGTTGCCATCTCCGCCGGAGAACTTCACAGCATCGCACTTAAACGCAGCGGTTTGATTTCATCGTGGGGAATAAATCTGAATGGGCGCCTAGGTGACGGGACTCTGGTCGCAAAAACGGTTCCGACCTCGATTACCAATCCGGTGCAGTTCAACAATATTGTCGGCATCTCTGCCGGCGGCGCGCATTCGCTGGCTCTGCTGGCCAATGGCGATATCTATGCCTGGGGTGATAACGGTGTCGGGCAATTCGGCAATGGCGCCGTGTTGCCTTCGACCCTTCCGCTTCTGGTCGGCGCTGATTCGGTGAGTTGGATAAAAAGTGAGCCGGGCAATGCCTTCACTGTCGCACTCCGCTCCAATGGATCCCTGTGGGCCTGGGGCGACAACGCTTTCGGGCAGCTTGGTGACGGCACGCTGGTCACCCCGAGGAATACAGCCGCCGAGGTGGCCGGAGCGGCCAAAAACTGGCTGGCTTCCGCATCCGGTTTGAGCCACACGATTGCGGTCCGGGCCAACGGCACGCTCTGGGCCTGGGGCGACAACAGCAGCGGTCAGCTTGGTGATGCTGCCATAGTTGACAATACAACACCACAGCAGATCAGTGTCACGCAGCCCGCTTCAGCATCAAACAACTGGAATATGGTCGCTGCCGGTGATTTTCACACTCTGGCGCTCAAAGCTGACGGCACACTCTGGGCCTGGGGCGACAACGCTTTCGGACAGCTTGGAATCGGCACCGCCGATCCCGGCAAAGGATTGCCGACACAGGTTGTAACCAGCAACCCCGGCAATTTTGATCGCAACTGGAAGTCGGTCGCCGCAGGTGGATCGCATTCGATCGGGCTGCAGGCAGACGGCACCCTGTGGGCCTGGGGGGACAACGGTTCCGGCCAGCTCGGCGACCCGTTCCTGGTCGGCAGCGTAAATGCCCCGAGCCAGATTGTGAACCTGACTCCTCCGACACCAGGCTACAACAGCAGCTGGGTTGCCGTGACAGCCGGTTTGGGGCACTCCATCGCGCTGCAGTCTGACGGCACTCTGTGGGCCTGGGGCAGTAATTTTACCGGCCAGCTCGGCAATGGTGATGCAACATTGCCAAACCCGCCCAACCAGACTTCGCCGGTTTCTGTGATCAACGCGGGCGGAGCGCCCTATGTCGGCGTCGCCGCCGGTGATTCATTTTCAGTCGCCCGCCGGACAGATGGTTCGCTCTGGTCCTGGGGCAGCAACACCGCCGGACAGTTGGGCATCGGAGCCAGCGATCCGGACCCGTTTAACCCGGTTCCGCACCCGACTCCGTTGAGAGAGGTCACAGCAGCTGCCGACTGGACATCCGTTTCAGTCGGAGGGCAGCATGCGGTAGCTATCAAAACATCTGGAATCCTGGACGCCTGGGGCGACAACAGTTTCGGACAGTTGGGAGACGGCACCTTTGCCGCCAAAAACAGCCCGGCTGCGCTGCTCGAATCAAACATTACGCTGCCTGCCGCCATAGCCTTCGACCTGACAACCGTTTCGGTCGGCCCGTTTCCAACCAAGGCGCTGGTAATAGGCAATACCGGCAACGGAATGCTGACGGTCAACTCCATCGCCATAACCGGAATTGACAATTCCATGTTTACTCTGGATCTCGCCACCTGCGGCGCATCACTCCCTTTTAACCTGGCTGTCGGCAATTCATGCACCGCCACAGTCACCTTTACCCCGACCTCGGCCGGGACCAAGAGCGCCATTCTGACGGTTAATTCCAATGCGCCTCTGAAGCCTTCGGCCATCGTCAGCTTGACAGGCACCGCAAACCTGCCGATCATAGTCAATGCGTCGGTCGATCCGGTGTCACCGCTCAACAGCGGCACAATTGCCCCGGTCGGGGCCGTACCGGTTGCCCCGGGTGGCAGCCAGACCTTTGTCCTGACAGCCAACCCCGGCTACAGTATTCTGGATGTGGTTGTTGACGGCATCTCCCGTGGCGCTTCCGCAAGTTATACCTTCAGTAACGTTCAGGCCACGCATACAATTGTGGCCAGGTTCGCCAGCACCCTTTCGATCACAGCCTCGGCAGGAGTCGGCGGCACCATGAGCCCGATCGGCACCGTCAAGCTGAATGTCAACGACAACAAGACCTTTATCATCACTCCCGATTTCGGCTATGCCATCGACGACGTGACTGTTGTCGCAATGGTTGAGGCTCTTGATGGAAATGGCAACGGGACCGGTGTTTTCAACCCGGTTACGACCCATCTGGGAGCCGTAACGTCATTTACCTTCCACAATGTCAGGGTAAACGGGTCCAGTATCTCCGCCTCTTTCATACCGACCAATATCCGCACCTGGAACTGGCGCAATCCGCTTCCGCATGGTGTGACGCTCAAGAGCGTTGAAACGGACGGTGCCGGAAATTATGCCGCTGTCGGTGAATTCGGCATAGTCATGACATCCGCCAACGGCGTTGACTGGGCTGTTCAGCAGAGCGGAACAATGAACCTGAATGGTGTCGCAATCGGTGCCGGCAGGTATGTGGCGGTTGGCAACGGCGGCAGAATACTGCTTTCAATCGATGGCGGCGCGACCTGGAACGAACAGAGCTCCGGCACCGCCAGCCATCTTAACTGCGTAACATTCAACGGGACTGTCTTCGTTGCGGTCGGCAACAGCCAGATCAACGAGAATCCGCCTTATGTGCCTAAAATTACGGTTTTGACATCGCCTGACGGCGTTACCTGGACTGATCGCAGCCCTCTGCTGGCTATCAATGAAACACTGGATCTGTTTGACATAGCAACCGGCGCAGGCGGAAAACTGGCGGCGGTCGGAGCCGGCGGAGTCATCTTTACCTCGGCTGATAATGGTGTCACCTGGACAAGAATTCCGGATGACCTGGTCAACCGTGCCGGCAACATCAATTCAGTAACGTACGGCAACAGCACCTTTGTTGCGGTTGGTGATTTCGGTCAGGTAACCACTTCGAGCGATAACGGCGTCACCTGGAATCCGGTCAGCGTATTCTCGGTAGCCGACCTGTACGGCGTCACTTATGGAACTATCGGCGGGGCGGGGAATCCACTGGCGATCTTTGTGGCGGTTGGAAGCGATGGCGAAGTTTTGACATCGGAAAATCTGGGCGCGAACTGGAGCAACCAGTATACCGGACTGGCCAACAATGGCGGCGGACCCGTGCTTCATACCGCCGTAATCGGGCTTGACAAAAGTGCTCTCCCGTATGTGCCGCAACTGCTGGTTGCCGGTGAACGTGGCAATATTCTCACATCACTGGATTCCGTAAGCTGGACCAGCCGCTCCAAAAGTGTCACTGGTGCAACACTTAGAGGCGTGGCGCGCGGCAACGGCACGTTCGTAGCGGTCGGCGGCGAGCCAGCCACCATTTCCGGGCCTGCATCCGCGGCAATCGTCACATCGCTTGATAACGGCATCACCTGGGTCAATCAGACTCTTCCGGCCGGGATTCAGAATCTGACCGCGGCAGCCTACGGCAACGGGATTTTCGTGGCGGTCGGCAGAAGCAGCTACAATGCGGCGGTCAACCCGAGCGGCAAGGCAACCATTCTGACCTCACCGGACGGCATCGTCTGGACCAGCCGCAGTTCCGGCAGTTTCCTGGGGCTTAACGGGATTACCTTTGCCAACGGCAAATTCATAGCGGTCGGTGATTACAATCAGTCCGGTGGTTCTCTGCCGGAAGGAGCGGCAATTCTGACCTCCACCGATGGTATCAGCTGGACATTTGTCCAAAAAATCACCAACACCGGCTGGCCGCTGAACAGCATCGCATTCGGCAACAACAGTTATGTTGCTGCCGGTGAACTGGGCGCGCTGCTGGTCTCGGCTGACGGCGTCATCTGGAATGAGGTCATCAGCCCGGTCATCAACGGTTACGACATGACTTCGGTTGTCTACGGCAGCGGCGTTTTCCGGGCCGTCGGGATTGGCAACGAATCGTTTGTCTCCTCGGATAACGGTGCTGTCTGGACATCCGAACTGCTGCCGGTTCCGGCGACCCTGACCAACAAGTTCCAGGGGTTGATCCACTTCAATGGCCAGTTTGTTGCCGTTGGCAACGATGATTTCATCCTCTCAAAGGATATGCCGGCCGGAAACTGGGTGGTTAATACCGGAGCAGATTATATCAATAACTCGCTCTACGGAATTGCAGTCGGTAACGGCACACTCGTGGCTGTCGGCTCGAATGGCACAATACTGCAGTCCAATCTGCTGGTGCCGCCGGCTCCGCAGATAGTTCTCAATCCGACCCTGCTGGACTTTGCAAACGGACTGGCTGGAGCCACCTACAAACAGACCATAACGGTCACCAACAAGGGGCTGGCAAATCTGGTTATCGGCAGCATAACCCCGCCAACCGGAGCCTTCAGCCTGAGCAGCGACACCTGTTCATCCGCAACGCTGGGGCTTCTGCAAACCTGCACCCTGGAAGTGACATATGCGCCAGTGGCGGCCGGTTCATCCGGTTCAGTCCTGATAATCCCGTCCAACGGCGAATCAGCGGCTACCATTAATGTGCCGATGACCGGTACTGCCGCTGCCAGCTTCTCGCTGACGGTCACCACCTCCGGTGCGGGGGCAGGCGCCGTAACGGCAGCTCCGGCCGGTTATCCGGTGTTGAACTGCATCAGCGGGTCAGGATTGAACTGCACCGCCTTTTATCCTGTTGGAACACTGGTTTCGATCATTGCAACACCCAATGACTGGAAAGCGCCCGGTACAATCAGCGGCGCCTGCAGCGCAACCGGCACCTGCACAACAACGCTGAGTGCCGCCAGAAACGCCGACGTTGCCTTTAATACCGCCCTGAAAGTGCGGGTGACACCGGGCGCTCTTCCCGATTATCCGGCCATTCAGGATGCTTATGCCGCAGCAGCTTCCGGCGCCACCATCAAGGCCCAGAATTATCTCTTCTTTGAGAATCTGCTGCTAGACCGGGCCGTTCCGGTTTCCCTGATTGGCGGCTGGAACGGTGCCTACACCGTTAATACGGGAGGCTACACAACTGTCACCGGATCACTTACCGTAGGCAAGGGGAGTGTTGTGGTAGACAAGCTGATCATCAGGTAGTGAAGTTCGTGTTTACTTTTCTCTTCAAAGGATGGATGTCATGCGAAATATAGTGAAATACATATTGGCAGGAGGGGTGCTGGGAGGCGCTTTGGGCGTATTTTCTCCCGAACAGATCCGGGCTGCGGAAGTATGTTCCAACACGGTGGTCGCCGATGTTGTCGCGCTTGACCAGCAGATCATGTTCAACCGGCTGGGCGCGGTAAACCCGATCGGTGAAGTGTTCGCCCTGCGCATCGACGTGGTCGATACCAACACCGGTCTGCCGGAATGTTCGGTTGTCACGACACCGTCGGCTGGCGTCAACTGTGTCGGTTCGCTGGCGGCCGGCCAGGTGAAGCTGCGTGACGACAAGCGTCCCCGTCCGCTAACCTTGAGGATCAACGAGGGTGACTGTCTGCAGGTTAATTTCCAGAATCTGCTGGCGGCAGCGCCTCTGGCCGCTGCAAATTTTGACGAGCAGCCCGCTACCCGTTCAGTCGCTGTCACATTTAAAGGCGTTTCGCTGGTTAACAATATTACCGATCAGGGTGTCAATGTCGGAAAGTCGGCTTCAGGACTGGTTGGTCCAGGCGGAACAATTACCTATACCGTGCGCGGCGAGCATGAAGGGACTTATAACATCCACAGTCAGACAGATAACTCGAGCGGGGAGGGCATCCAGGGGCAGACCTCCTTCGGGCTGTTCGGAGCGCTGAATGTGGAGAAGAAGGGGGCGGAGTGGTATCGTTCCCAGGTTACCAATGCCGAACTTCTGCTGGCCACGACCGGCACAGCCGCGGATGGAAAACACCCGATCATTGATTATGCCGCCCTTTACCCGCCTGGGCACCGCTTTGCCGGGCAGCCGATTCTGAAAATAACCAACGCCGCCAACCGGATCGTTCACAACGAACTGAACGCAGTCATCACCGGCCCAAATCATGGCGATTTTCCGGCCGGGACGTATTCCAGGAATCCGGCATATCCGAACCGGGACAAGGCTTTCAGGGAGTTTACCGTGGTCTTCCACGACGAGGCCGAAGCCATTCAGCCTTTTCCGATATTCACAGACCCGGCCTTTCGCTACACCCTGGCCGGCGTGAAAGATGGTTTCATGATCAATTACGGTTCCGGCGCAGTCGGGACCGAGGTTGTGGCCAACCGCCTGGGTGTCGGACCGACCTGGGATTGCCCCGAGTGCAAGTTCGAGGAGTTTTTCCTGACCTCCTGGGCGGTCAGCGACCCGGCCATTCTGGTTGATGTGCCGGCTAATACAACCGATAACGCGGGCAATCTGATCACCGGGCCAAAGGCCACCAAGGCGCTTTATCCGGCCGATCCGTCCAACGTCTTCCATACATACATCGGAGACCGGACCAAAATCCGCAATCTGCACATCGGCAAGGAGTTCCATATTTTCCATCTGCATGCCCAGCAATGGCTCTTCTCACCGGATGATGACGGCGGGACCTACCTGGATGCACAGGGAATCGGCCCGGGATCGGCCTATACCTACGAGATGGTTTATGGCAGTGGCAACCGCAACCAGGAGCAGGGCGACGCAATTTTTCATTGCCATTTTTACCCGCACTTTGCCCAGGGGATGTGGGCTCTGTACCGGAATCATGATGTTTTTGAAGCCGGAACGGAAATGATACCGGATCCGGCTGATCCGCTCTGTCAGGCGCCCAATGATCCCGCCGGGCCGCAATGCCATCAAATCCCCAAGCCTGGCAGCCGCGCACTTCCGGACGGTGAGATCAACGTCGGAACTCCAATTCCGGCGGTTGTCCCGATCCCGACAAACCCGATGGCCCCGATTCCGGGCAAGGTCCATATTGCCTCTGATTCTGCTTCCGGTTACCGGGGCGGGCAGATCGCTTATGATGAACCGGACAAGAATGCCGGTTATCCTTTCAATCTGGGAATGAAGGCCGGTCACCGTCCCGCGTCTCCGGCGCTGGACATCGCAGAGGATGGCGGCCTTCCGCGCCATATCGTTCGGGGCAGCGCCACAGGAATTCCGGCCGACCCGGCCGCATCCCACTCCACCGTTACTCCGCTTGATTTCAACAAGGAACTGCTTGCTGTTCAGGCGGACCTGATCCCCGAATCGGGCAACCGGGCGGAAAGGGCCGGAATGGCTTTCCATGCCCGCAGAACCCATCCGACCTTTCTTCCGAATGGCAACGCCGGTATCTTTACCACAAACGGCATGCCCCCCGCTCCGGGCGCGCCCTTTGCCGATCCGTGCCGTTCTGACAACGGCGGGCCAACCGGCATCAACCGCACTTACAAGGCGGCGGTCATCCAGTTCGACATGAAGCTCAACAAGCTTGGCCAGCATTTCCCGCAGTCGCGCATTATTTCTCTGTGGGGCGACGCCCAGGCCACGGTTGCCGGAACAAAGCCGCCGGAACCATTTTTTATACGCGCCAACAGCAATGAATGTGTCAACTTTTATCATACCAACCTGGCGCCCAGTATCTATGAACAGGATGATTTTCAGGTCAAGACACCAACCGATATCATCGGCCAGCATATCCACCTGGTCAAGTTTGACGTGACCTCTTCTGACGGTTCCGCCAACGGATTCAACTACGAAGATGGCACCATGAGTCCTGACGAAGTCCGTGAACGAATTTTGGCCATCAATTTTACCGGCGGTCTGAAAGAACCGGATAGTGACGGTCTTCCAACCGATGCCCCCACCAACAAGATGATGCTGACTCCGAAGCCGCATTCCTATTTCGGCTCCAGCTTTAACGGTCGGGATATCACCGGCGCCAGGACTACCGTTCAGCGCTGGTACATCGATAACCTGCTCAACAACAAGGGTGAAGACCGTACTCTCGGAAATGTGTTTACCCACGATCATTTCGGACCTTCCACCCATCAGCAGGCCGGCCTTTACGCGACTCTGATTACCGAGCCGCAGGGCTCACGCTGGCGCAATCCGGAAACCGGCCAATTCTACGGCGGCCGGTTCGACGGCGGCCCTACCAGCTGGCGGGCTGACATCATCACTGCCAACCCTGCTGACAGTTTCCGCGAGTTCATGTTCCAGGTGGCTGACTTCACGATTGCCTATGAAAACGGCGCCTGTCACACCGTGCCGTGCACCAGTCCGGCCAAGGCGATCAACCCGCCCGGCAAGGCCGAAGTCGGCCTGCCATTTCTCTATGCCAGGCCTCAAATCTGCCCGAACGGCAGCGCTCCACCATGTCCGACAGCCATCTCGGCTGCCGATGACGGCTCCTACGCCGTTAACTATCGCAATGAGTCAGTCGGTCAGCGCGTCCTTGACCCATTGACCAATTCACAGGCAGCCGGACCGGCCGGAGACATGGCCTATGCCTATTCTTCCCAGGTTGTCCGGGCCAATCCCCTGCTGAATGTGCAGCCGACTTTTTACCCGCCACTGACCGCCAATGTCGGCCCGCGTGATCCGTTCACCCCGCTTGTGCAGATTTACGACAAGGACAAAGTCCGGGTGCGGGTGCAGACCGGAGCTACGGAAGAATCACATAACGCCACCATTCACGGCGTCAAGTGGCTTCAGGAGTTTGGCGCTCCCAACTCCGGTTATCGCAATTCGCAGCATCTCGGCATCTCCGAGCAATTCATTTTCGATATGCCGGTTATTCCGGATAAAGGACAGATCGGTCCTGTGGCCGACTACATGTATTCGATCAACTCTTCGGTAGAAGGGCTCTGGAGCGGCACCTGGGGTTTGATGCGCGCTTATTCGACCAAGCAGAACAATCTGCTGCCGCTTCCCAATAATCCGATTGGATCTACTCCGCTGGTTATCACTAACGATGCCGATTACAACGGGGTCTGTCCAAAGAGCGCCCGGGTTGTTCCGTATGATATTTCAGCCATTTCCGCGCAGTATTCGTTGCCGGGTGGCAGACTGGTTTACAATCCGCGCGCCGGAGCTCTCGGAACCGGTCCGCTGAATGATCCCTCTGCAATTATTTATGTTCGCAGCGAGGATCTGGATCTGACCGGAGCAACTCCGCAGCTGAAACCGGCTGTTCCGATTGAACCGCTTGTTCTTCGCGCCGCTGCCGGCGACTGCATCGAAGTCACTTTGAATAACAGGATTGCCGGACCGATCAACGAACAACCCGGTTTCGTCGCCACACAGCCGATTATTGATAACTTCAATTACAACCAGGTCAAAACATCCACAACTGTCGGATTGCATCCACAGCTTGTCGAGTTTGACATAACCCGCGGGGATGGTTCCAGGGTCGGAATCAACCCTGATCAGACTGTCCAGCCGGGCGGCTCGGTCCTCTATCGCTGGTACGCCGGTGATATCAAGGTCGTCAACAACCAGCGCATTGCAACGCCGGTAGAATTCGGCGCGACAAACCTGATGCCGGCCGATCCTATCAAGCAGCCTGGCAAAGGCGCTATCGGGGCGCTCATTATCGAGCCGCAAGGTTCAAACTGGACAGAAGATTATCCGGCGCCGCATGCCCAGGTGCCGCTTGGCCAGCGTCTCTCTCGTACTTCAGCGGTTGTTACCAAAGCCGACAGCAGTTTCTTCCGTGAGCAGGTGCTGGTTTACCAGAATGACGTTGCACTTCGTTTCGGCAACGGAACCGCATTGCCGTTTATAACGGGCATGGAAGATGCCGAGGACACCGGCGTCAAGGCGTTCAATTACAGGACGGAGCCGCTCTGGTTCCGGATGGGGATCAATCCGCTTGCAACTCCGGAACAGACCAAGGCCAGGGATTTTACCAATTCGCTTTCAAACAGTCTGGCAGGACTTGGAGCTGACCCGACCAATCCGATTCCGGCCAATGCGCTTGATCCGGTAACTCCTGTATTTAACGTCAAGGCCGGCAATGAAATTCGCCTGCGCCTGCTGGAATCGGGCGGCCATACCAGGAATCACGTATTTGCCTTGAACGGCCATGTCTGGCAGCGCGAACCTTACAACAATAACTCAACCCGGATCGGCAATAACCCCAAGTCATTCTGGCGTGGATCGCAGGACCAGATTGGCCCGTCCGAACATTTTGACATAGTTCCGGAATTCGGAGCCGGAGGCGCGTTCAGGGTTACCGGAGATTATCTCTACCGGGATATGATGCCGATTCACTTCCTGAATGGTCTGTGGGGGATAATGAGAGTTGAAAACTGACAGATTCGTTAATCTGGCAGGCAGATAAACGGAAAAGGGCCATGACGAATATCATGGCCCTTTTCTGTTTGTATGTATTTTTGATCAAGTTCTCTGGGCCATGGTTTTCAGGCGCATGTTAAGCGTCTGACGTTTGAGCCCCAGCAGGCTGGCCGCTATTCCCTGATTGTCACGAGCAGACTCCATGGCCGCCTGGACGATGGTATCCTCAGCTTCGCGCAAGGTTGGAAAGTGCCCCCAGATGCTCTCCAACTGCTGGGCCAGGCCGCTATCCTCCCGACCGGCGTTGTCTGGTGTCACAACCGGAGTGGCGTTGCTTGCTGCGATCATGTTTTTGAATGGTTCGAGGGAAAGCGTTCCGGTCGTGCAGCGTGCAACCGCATCAAATACGAATGCCTGGAGTTCGCGGATATTTCCGGGAAATGAGTAGGTTGACAGCAGATCACCCAGCTCCTTCGGATAGTGGGGTGAGCGTTTGCCGAGCTTTTCTGCCGCCTGGGTAACGAAATGGGCCAGCAGCAGCGGTATGTCGTCCTTGCGTTGCCTTAGAGGCGGGAGGGCAATCAGATGTGTGCAGAGCCGGTAATAAAGGTCGTTGCGGAAACTTCCATCTGCAACCAAGGCCCTGATGTCCCGGTTGGTCGCACAAACGATCCGGGCTGTCGAAACTCGCGGCACGTCCGCGCCGACCGGGTAAAATTCCCGTTCCTGAATCAATCTGAGCAGTTTGAGCTGTGACGCCTGGCTCAAATCTCCGATTTCATCGAGAAACAGCATCCCCCCGGCGGCTTTGACAATCAGTCCTTCCCGGGCCGAATCGGCGCCGGTAAACGCGCCGCGTCGATGTCCGAACAGCGTGTCGGAAAACATGTTGTCATCCAGCCCGGCCAGGTTGACCGAAATCAGATCGCCCTTGCAGCCGCTCAAACGGTGGAGCGCCCTGGCGATAAGTTCCTTGCCGGTGCCGGACTCTCCGAATACCAGAACCGGCTGGGGCGAGCGGGCCACCACTTCGATATACTGAAACAGTTTCTGCAACTCACTGTTTTGAGTAATTATTTCATCAAAGGCTGCAAGATGTTCCTGCTTCTTGTAAAGCAGGTTGTCTCTCATTGATCTTAGCTGCTGGAGCAGAAAAGAATGCTCGATGGCTTTGTTGACAGTCGTCACCAGCCGATCATTCTCAACCGGTTTAACCATATAGTCAAAAGCGCCCAGCTTGATGCAGGATACTGCGCGCTCGATTTCATAGGCGGCTGTCACAACCACAATCTGGGTTTCGGGGTAAAGTTCCGCTATCTGCGGCAGCAGCTCCATACCGCTGACATGCGGCATGTACAGGTCCAGAATGATTACGTCAAATTTTTCAGATTCGAGCAGAGCCAGCACCTTGCGACTGTCCACTTCGGTCTGAACGTCATTGAATCCGTGAATCTTAAGCGTTGATGAACAGGCTTTAAGGACATTGGATTCATCATCCACGATCAAAATCCGGCTCTGGTTACACGATATCGTCATGGTTTTCCTCCATTTCCGTATGATTTGAGTTGCTGGAGTCTCTGCTGACCGGCAAATGCACAGCAAATGTAGTGCCTATTCCGGGCTCAGAACTGAATTCAAGGCGCCCGCCATGATCTTTAACGATAGTTGAGCAGATTGCCAGTCCGAGGCCGGTGCCGCCCTGTTCCAGGCGGGTGGTGAAAAACGGTTCCATAATATGGTCTGCCAGCTCTGTACTGATCCCAGAACCATTATCCGTTACTCGAACGATAACTTCTTGATCTGTTTTGTCGAAATGAGTTGAGACGCGAACAGCACATTCCCGATTTGGAAGCGCCTGAAGCGCATTCTGGATCAGGTTTGTGACAACTTGCTCCAGTTGGCGCTTGTTGCCGGTGATTGATGGCAATCCCTCGTCCAGTTCCGTGCTGAATTTACTGGTCAGGCGGGAAATGTGGTGGCCGAGGATTGATGCTGAAATTCTTACAACCTCATTGATCTCAACTTTACCTTCGCGGAGCGATTGGTCTTCGCGACCATATCCCTTCAGGTTTTCAACTATTTCCCCTATCCGGCGGGCACCGTCCTGAATACCGTCGAACGCATCCGGCAGAAAAGTACGGGCATTGTTCCAGGTTGTCTGGCCAATGGGGAAATCGCCTGCGGATTGGAAATGTTCCTCCAGAATCGGCTCTATATCAAGCCATGCTTTTTTTATAAGTCCGGAATTGGACAGGATATAGTTGGCGGGGTTATTGATTTCATGGGCTACGCTGCTGACAAGCAAACCCAGGGAAGTCATGCGGTTGGCGTGGATCAGCCTTGATTGCAGGTTTCTGGCATCCTCTTCCATTCTCACCCGCCTGGTAATGTCACGAAAGGTTGCAAGTACGGTTTCGGTTTCCTGCAATTTAATCATCTTGCCGCGAAATGATAAAATCCTAGTGTCGTTATCTGGCGTGCGGTATTCGAGGCGTTCGATGTTGCTTAGCAGTTTATCTGCAACAATATTCGTGATTGCTTCGGAAAGTCTGTTGTCGTCAAGCGGGAGTTCCAGTCCAGCCAGGCCGGAAGTAATCAACTCGTCCCGTCCCTTGCCGAAAAGTCTCTCGGCAGGCGGGTTGGCATCCAGAAAGGAATGGTCTTCAGCCGAGATCAGTATGATGGCGTCTTCGCTCTGCTCGAAAATCTGCCGGAAGCGCATCTCGCTGTCACGCAGCGCCGATTCAACTTTTGCCCGGGCATCATTTTCATTTTGTAGCAGTGAAACTGTCAGGTCGAGTTCGGCGGTTCTTTCCAGAATCTTCCCTTCCAGATTGATCTTGGATTCCTGCAGTTCGGCTTCATTTTGACGATGTTCTTTGATCAAATGAAGAAGCGGCTTGAAAAGATAGAAATAAAGAATCGGGCTGAGAACGAGGGTTAAAATGGTCGAATCGAGCAGAAATTCGATCGGGGCGGGCATGCCTGGCAGTATGTAAAGCAGAATCATGACGAAAAATTCAATAAAGAAAACGCTGAACGCCAGAGTCAGCACTAATCCCAGCGGTGAAAATACGATCTTGCGTTCCCGATTTGTCAGCTGATGCCGCTCATTAAAAGAGGAAGGCGGCTGGTCTGTTACATCCGGATGCATGTGGCAACTCCTCCGTATCTGATTTGATTGCCGATGATGCTACTCGGGTACTATATCGTGATACTTTGCCTCTGCAAAGTAATTTGCGGAATACAAATATTTTGCTTTTGCAGAAAGTGTCAGATTACATGCCTGTTAGCGTTTTTAACCATAGATATCTGTAAGATATTGATACAGACGATAATAGCCGGATTAATTGTAACTCTGATTGAATCTTCGATAATTCAGCCTCTTAGCTGATGGTGACCAGAGTGGTACAATTCTTGTACTTTAACGATGTCTGAAGCTACTTATTCACTAACCAAACACAGTGCGAGTTCATTGGCGGCCCACATCATGCCAGGTACATCACTTTATTCATCGATTCTTGGGCTCTCTTCGCAATGGCATATCACTGATGCAGCCCTGGACAGCAAGGCCCGTTGCCTGCGCCTGCAGATTACGACCAGGGGTGGAGCCGATTTTTGCTGCCCGGTATGCGGAGGTGCGGCCAAAAGGGTCGGGTCGGATAAGAGGCGTTGGCAGCATGATGACCTGCTGAGTCTTTGCTTCATGATATCAGCGGTAATTCCGGTGGCATCGTGTGAAAATTGCGGCACAAACCGCATCACTGCTCCCTGGGAAAGAAGCGGGTCCAGTTTCAGGTCTGTGGAGTAATTTGGAGGAAGTCGGTTTTGCAGCAGAAATGGCGTGGCGGGATCAGCTAACGTACGGCATGGGCGGAAGCAAGCATTTCGGCGGCGTGCGCCAGAGCCGATTCGGTGATGGTGGCACCGGCCAGCATCCGGGCGATTTCGGCGGTGCGACCGATCTGGTCCAGTTCGACAATGCGGGTGGAGGTTCTCCCCCCTTCGATCAGTTTTTCTACCCGCAACTGCTGATTGGCGCATACGGCCACTTGCGGCAGATGAGTAATGCAGAGAGCCTGCTGGCGGGTGGCGACATTCTGAAGTTTTTTGCCGACCAGTTCGGAAGTGGCGCCCCCGATGCCGGTGTCGACTTCGTCGAATACCAGGGTTGGAACGTCACTGTCCGGGAGTACCTGCTTGATTGCCAGCATCAAGCGGGAAAGCTCGCCGCCGGAGGCAATTTTGGCCATGGGGCGGGGTGGTTCGCCCGGATTTGGGGAGAAGAGGAATTCCACCTTTTCAAATCCGTTTGATCGCGGCTCCTGCAACGGGTCCAGAGCCGCCTTGATAACGGCCCCTTTCATGGCAAGCTGGTGCGCTTCCCGCTCCAGCGCTTTTTCCAGTCTCACGGCCGCTTCTGCCCGGTCTGCCGTCAGTTTCTTCCCCAGTTGCTTCAGTTCGCCCCTCAGTTGTTCCAATTCAGCTTTCAGGTCGTGCCGACTCTGCTCCCGGTTCAGCAGCAGCTCCAGTTCCAGATCAATTCCGCTTTTATACTCCAGTATTCCGGTCACGGTCGGAGCATATTTCTTCTTGAGGCGGCCGATCAGGTCAAGACGGTCCTCCAACTGCTGGAGCGCGGCCGGGTCAGACTCAATCCGTGAAGAGTAATCACGCAACGTAATGGCGGAATCTTCCAGCTGCAGGTAGGCGTTCTCCAGGGAGCCGGCCAGCTCTCCCAAGGAGTGGTCAATGGCCGCCAGTTCGGTTACGGAACCGGTTATGCGCCGTAATTGTCCCAAAATCGCGCCATCACCGTCATACAGGCGGTCATAGGCTTCGGCAGTGGCGCAGCCGAGTTTTTCGGAACTGGCCAGAAGTTGGCGCCGCTCCTCCAGCTCTTCTTCTTCGCCGCTCTTCAACTCCGCTTTTGCGATTTCTTCCGATTGGTAGGTCAGTATGTCCAATCTCCGTTCGGCATCACGCTCGGCCGAGTCCAATGCCGTGATTCGCTCCTGAAGTTCCGAAAGTCGGCCGAATGCGCGTGAAAATTCCAGGCGCTGTTTGTCGAGCGCAGCAAAAGAGTCCAGCAGGCGCAGATGATTGTCCGGTTTGAGCAGTGTCTGGGAATCGTGCTGGCCGTAGATGTTGATCAGGCGAGGTGCAATTTCGGATAACAGGGTCAGGGTCGCCATGCTGCCGTTGATGAAAATCCTGTTTTTGCCGGAGCGGGAAAGGGAGCGCTTGATCAGCAGTTCGTCGTCGCAGTCGAAACCGGCTTCACAGAGCGTATTCCTGATTTCCGGGAGGGAGGATATGTCGAAGAGCGCCTCGACGACCGCTTCCTCCTCGCCGGAGCGGATCAGTTCGCTGGAAGCCCTGCTCCCCATGATCAGCCCGACCGCATCGATGATGATCGATTTTCCGGCGCCGGTTTCTCCGGTCAGCACGGTCAGTCCCGCTTTGAGCGTAATGTGCAGATTGTCGATAATGGCGACGTTTTTAATGGTGAGATCGGTCAGCATTTTTTTCTAACGTTCTCCCCATTTGAGCTTGGTGCGCAATACTTCAAAATAATCACGCTCTTTGGACATGACCAGCGCCGTGGTTTTAAGCGCCTTGCGTACCTCGATCGTATCGCCTTGCAGCAGCTTGAAACCGACCTGCCCATCCAGGGTCAGATAGACTTTTTCGTCGAAGGATGATGCGATCGTGATCGATATGATCGATTCGTCAGTAACGACAATCGGGCGGTTGGTCAACGTGTGCGGACAGATCGGAGTAATCACGATGCAGCTCATCAGTGGGTGGATGATCGGGCCGCCGGCCGACATGGAATAGCCGGTTGAACCGGTCGGGGTGGAAACGATCAAGCCGTCCGCCTTGTAGGTTGTCAGAAAATGGCGGTTGACCTTGGTTTCCAAATCAACGATCCGGGCCAGGGCGCCTTTGTTGATGACCATATCGTTCAGAACGCTGCATTTCTCAATTTCCTGGCCGTCACGGCTGACAGTGACTTCCAGCATCATCCGCTCGGAAACCCTCGGTTCGCCATTCAGGCAGTGTTCCAGTAGCGGGTAGAGTTCTTCAACGGTCACTTCGGTCAGAAATCCGAGGCTCCCCAGGTTGATCCCCACAATCGGGACGGACCTTCCGCTGAAGAGTCGTGCCACCGAAATCAGTGTGCCGTCGCCTCCAAGCACCACCACCAGTTCGGCCTGGTCGCGGATTTCTTCGTCTGTCAGCGGATTTGGATAGTCGATCAGGTTGGCAAGCGGGATCTCGACCAGCGGCAGGCAAGACTTCTCCTCCAGCCATTTGATCAGGTCATTCGCAACCACCTGACAGCGCGGATCGTGTCTTTTTGCGAATATGGCGACACTTTTCATGTGCATAGATCTAGTACCTACTTCAGGTTCCTGATTTTATCCAGACTCTCTTCCAGAACCTGTTTCTTGCCGGTCACATCGGCCAGCTTCTGGCGCTCTTTTTCCACGACATCAGCCGGTGCGCGATCCACAAAGGCCGGGCTGCTCAGCTTTTTGGAGAACATCTCGATCTCCTTGTCAATCTTGCCGATCTCTTTCAGCAGCCGCTTTTCCTCTTCCTCGACATTGACCAATCCCTTGAGCGGGACGAAAATCTGCACATCGCCGGAAACCTGGATCGAGGCGTCTTCCGGTTTTTCAATGTCGGCGCCGATGGCCAGGTCAGAGAGGCGGGCCAGGCTGATGATGGCGTTTTCATTATGTTTCATCAGCAGGCGACTCTCCTCCGATCCGCAGGAAAGGATCACGGCAATCTGCTTGGATGGCGGAACTTCCATCTCGCCGCGGATATTGCGGATGCCGCTGATGACCGCCATGATCCGTTCCATATCGGCGGCGGCCTCCGGGAAGGAGTGCTGTTCGCAATACTCGGGGTAGGGGGCCTGCATGATGGATTGTAGGGGCGCCCCCGTGTGGGCGCCCTTGTCGGCATCGCCACCCAAAGGCGGGCGGTCACATGGGACCGCCCCTACGGTCGCCTTGGGCAATGCCTGCCAGATTTCCTCGGTGATGAAAGGCATGAAGGGATGCAGCAGGCGCAGCAGGTTTTCCAGCGTGTACCAGAGTACATACTGGGCGGTCTGTTTGCGCTCGGGGGTGCCGTTGTACAGATCCTGCTTGGAAAGCTCCAGATACCAGTCGCAGAATTCGCTCCAGGTGAACTGGTAAAGTGCCATGGCGCATTCATTGTAGCGGTAGCCGGTCAGGGTTTCGTCCAGGGTCCTGGCGGTTTCGTTCAAACGGTGCAGGATCCATTTGTCACCCTGGGAAAACTCCAGGCTGTCGTAGCTGACGGAGTCCGGATCAAAGCCTTCCAGATTCATCAATGTGAATCTGGCCGCGTTCCAGACCTTGTTGCAGAAGTTGCGGTATCCGGCGATGCGCTCCTCGGCCAGTTTGATGTCGCGCCCCTGGGCCGCGAAAGCGGCCAGCGTGAAACGGAAAGCGTCGGTGCCGTACTGGTCGATCACGGTCAGCGGATCGATGACATTCCCTTTGGATTTAGACATCTTCTGCCCTTGGGCATCCCGCACCAGGGCGTGGATGTAGACGTCCGTGAAGGGCACCTCGTCCATGAAGTGCAGACCCATCATCATCATGCGGGCCACCCAGAAAAAGAGGATGTCAAAGCCGGTTACCAGGCAGGCGGTCGGGTAGAAGGTTTTCAGTTCGGCGGTACAATCCGGCCACCCCATGGTCGAAAAGGGCCACAGCGCCGATGAGAACCAGGTGTCCAGAACGTCGGTTTCCTGGCGGATTTCGTCGCTGCCGCATTTGCTGCATTTGCCTGGCGCCTCCATGGTGACGGTGATGCCGTCACAATGGTCGCAGAACCAGGCCGGGATGCGGTGTCCCCACCAGATCTGGCGCGAGATGCACCAGTCGCGGATATTCTCCATCCAGTCGTAATAGGTATTTTCCCACTGTTTGGGCAGGATGCGGGTCTTGCCGCTTTTTACTGCGTCCAAAGCACGCTCGGCCAGCGGAGCAACCTTGACGTACCACTGCAGAGACAGGTACGGTTCCACCACGGTTTTGCAACGGTAGCATCCGCCCACCGACATGGCGTGATCGTCGATCTTTTCCAGCAGTCCGGCTTCCTCCAGTTCGGACACAATCCGCGTCCGGGCGGCAAAGCGGTCCAAACCTTCGTACTGATGCCCGGCGGCGTTGATGATGCCTGACTCGTCCAGCATGTTGATCTTGTCCAGGCCGTGACGCAGGCCGACTTCAAAGTCGTTGAAATCGTGAGCCGGGGTGATCTTTACGACGCCGGTGCCGAACTCCAGCTCGACATAGTCATCGGCCACCACCGGAATTTCACGGCCGATCAGCGGCAGGATTACCTTTTTCCCGATCAGATGTTTGTAACGCTCGTCTTCGGGATGGACCGCCACGGCGGTGTCCCCCAGCATCGTTTCGGGGCGGGTGGTGGCCACCACCACATACTGGCCCGGTTCCCCGGCCACCGGATAGCGGATATGCCAGAGGTGCCCCTTCTTGTCCTCATGCTCTACCTCGATGTCCGACAAGGCGGTATGGCAGCGCGGGCACCAGTTGATCAGACGGTTATCACGGTAGATCAGTCCGTCTTCGTAAAGCTTGACGAAGACGGTGCGGACCGCCTTGGAGAGCCCTTCGTCCATTGTGAAGCGCTCGCGCTCCCAGTCGCAGGAAGCTCCCAGACGCTTGAGCTGGCCGATGATCTGGCCGCCCGACTCGGCTTTCCATTTCCAGACCCGCTCGATAAACTCCTCGCGCCCCAGGTCGTGTCGGTCCTTGCCGTCGGCGGCCAGCTGGCGTTCGACCACGTTCTGGGTGGCAATCCCGGCATGGTCGGTGCCCGGCATCCAGAGCACGTTATACCCCTGCATCCGCTTCCAGCGGCAGAGGATGTCCTGCAGCGTATTGTTCAGGGCATGCCCCATGTGCAGTGCGCCGGTCACATTTGGGGGGGGGATGACAATCGAATAAGGCTTCTTATCGGAAGTGGCGGCAGCGTGGAAGTAACCTTTCTGCTCCCATTCTCCGTACCATCTTTTTTCAACGTCGTGTGGTTCGTAACCTTTGGCAAGTTCTCTGGTCATTCAGGATCCTTTTTATAAATATTCTGGACTTGCAGATATACTACTGTTGTCCGATTCAGGTCAAGTCTGCACTTGGAAGCGCTGTAAATTCAAATCCGGACGGCGTCCTTTAGCTTGACGGGCGGCAACATGTGTATTATTCTAACACGACTAAAGCTGTCCTATTATGCCGCTGGAGGGTGACATGACCAAAATTGCTTTTGGAACATCAGGATGGCGTGGAATCCTGTGTGAGGATTTTACTTACGACAATGTCAAAACCGTCATTCAGGCCATAGCCGATAACATCAAAGCGGCCGGTGAGCAGGGCAAAGGGGTTGTGATCGGTTGCGATACCCGTTTCATGGGGCAGCGTTTTGTGGAAGCATCGGCCCGAGTCCTGGCCGGGGCCGGTATCAAAGCCTATATGTGTGAACGGGATGTTCCCACGCCGGTCATATCGTTTGAAATTCTGCGTCGCGGAGCGGCCGGCGGCATCAACTTCACCGCCAGTCACAATCCCCCCGAATACAACGGCGTCAAGTTTTCACCTTCCTGGGGAGGTCCGGCCCTTCCTGAAACCACCAGCGATATCGAAAAGCGTGCCAACCGGATGCTTGGAACGGCCTGCTACAATGAACTTTCCCTTGAGGCAGCAAAGCAGCAGGGTCTGCTTGAAGTTATCAATCCGCGCGAAGAGTACCTGAAAGCCCTGGAGAAGAAGGTCGATTTTGATGTGATCGGCCGGCTGGGGCAGGTGGCGCTCAATCCGATGTATGGAACCGCTCGAGGTTATCTGGAAGAGCCACTGCGTAAGCGCGGCATACCATACGCCATGATCAATGACCGCCCCGATCCTTACTTTGGCGGACACCCGCCCGAACCATCCGAAGCTCACATTCCCGATTTCATTTCGCTGATCAAGAAAGATTCCGATATCCGGCTTGGTCTGGCCACTGACGGCGATGCCGACCGTTTCGGCATCATTGATGCCGACGGCAGCTACATCGAACCCAATTACATCATCGCCCTGCTGCTGGATTACCTGATCCGTGTCCGCAAACTGGAAGGAGGGGTGGCCCGCAGTGTCGCTACTTCTCACCTGATTGACGCCGTGGCGAAAAAGCATGGCGTGCCGGTCTACGAAACCCCGGTCGGTTTCAAATACATCGGCGAACTGATCAGCCAGGACAAACTGGTGATCGGCGGGGAAGAGAGCGCCGGCCTGACGATTAAGGGGCACGTCCCTGAAAAGGACGGCATTCTGGCCTGTTTCCTGGTGGCCGAGATGGTGGCCCGCGAAGGCAAAACAGTCCGTGAGCTGCTGGAACGTCTGTACGGCGAAGTGGGGCGTTTTGTTACCCGCCGCGACAACCTCAAGTTGTCACCGGAACTGGAAAATGCTTACAGTACAAAGATTAATGCGGTTCCCGCCGAGGTCGCCGGGACGAAAGTCAAGGAGGTTATCAGAATCGACGGGACCAAGTTATTGCTGGAAGACGGCAGCTGGATGCTGTTCCGCAAGTCGGGTACAGAGCCGGTTGTGCGCCTGTACGGTGAGGCGGGCAACGAAGCTCGTCTGGCAGAGGTTATGGCCGCCGGCCGGCAGTTCATACTGGGGTAGGAGGCTTTATGGGGCCGGCAAATTTGGCGGAAAAACTTGATGAACACTTCACCTATGGCCAGTATTGCCAATGGAATGATGGCGAACGCTGGGAGCTGATAGATGGTGTTCCTTACAACATGACGCCAGCTCCTGTGCGGAAGCATCAGGGCATTTTGATGCGAGTGTCGCTTGTCGTTGGAAATTTTTTGGCTGGTAAGCCCTGCCGGGCCTATTTTGCTCCATTCGATGTTCGTTTCCCGGATTCTTCCGAGCAGAATGATTCCGATGTGCCGACGGTGGTGCAGCCGGACCTTGTTGTCATCTGTGATGAGAAAAAACTGGATGATCGCGGTTGCCGCGGTGCCCCCGACCTCGTTGTGGAGATCCTCTCTCCGTCCACATCCAGGAAGGATATCGGAGCCAAGTTTCGTCTCTATGAACGTCATGGAGTTCGGGAATACTGGATCATTCATCCCGCAGAGGAGTCACTGATGGTATTTGCAATTGGTGAGGACGGAAAGTACGGCAGACCCCAAGGATATGGACGTGGGGATTTTGCCACCAGCACGGTTTTGGAAGGGTTGGAGCTGAACCTTGAAGAGATTTTCGCAGAGTGAAATCTTGAATACAAAAATAATATCAAGCTAAGGAGATATACTTAAATGTGGGATTACACACCAATCGTTAAAGATCATTTTTTGAACCCGCGCAACGTGGGAGATATTCCGGATGCCGATGCAGTTGGGGAAGTCGGCAGTCTGGCCTGCGGCGACGCACTGAAACTTTACCTTAAACTGGACGATAACAAAGACAAGATCGTGGATGCCAAATTCCAGACCTTCGGCTGCGCCAGCGCCATCGCCTCTTCATCGGCCCTGACCGAAATGGTCAAGGGGAAGAACCTGGATGAAGCCCTGGCTATCAGCAATCAGGATATCGCCGATTTTCTGGGCGGTCTGCCTGAAGAAAAAATGCACTGTTCCGTCATGGGACAGGAAGCTCTGGAAGTGGCGATTGCCAAATACCGCGGCGAGCCGATCCCGGAGCATGACAGCGAACATGACCATGGCCATGCTTACCCTGATTATGAAGGTGAGATCGTCTGCAAATGCTTCGGCATTACCGATACTTTCCTGAAGAAGGTCATCGAGACCAACCGCCTGACGACCGCCGAGCAGGTTACTCATTTCACCAAAGCCGGTGGCGCCTGCGGCGGCTGCATCCCCAAAATCCAGGAACTGATCGCCCAGGTCCTGGGTAGTGACGAACTTCAACCGCGCAAGCGTCCTGAAAAGCTTTCCAACATGAAGAAGATGCAGCTGATTCAGGAAGTACTGGAACGCGACATCCGGCCGCTATTGTGGGCTGATGGCGGTGATCTGGAACTGATCGATATCGACGGGCCCAACGTTCAGGTCGCCTTCCGCAAGGCTTGCGCCGGCTGCGCCTCGTCCGGCAACACTGCCCGCATGGTCGAAGCCAAGTTGCGCGATCTGGTGGCCGAGGATATCGTGGTCGAGGAGGTCTCTCAATGAAAGAGATCTATCTCGACAACAACGCCACCACCAAGGTCGATGAAGCGGTTTTCGAAGAGATGCGCCCCTATTTCTGCGAGTTGTACGGCAACCCCAGTTCGATGCATTTCTTCGGTGGCCAGGTGCAGGGCAAAGTGACTGAAGCCAGGGCTCGTGTGGCGGCTCTTCTGGGTGCTTCCCCGGAAGAAATCATCTTCACCGCCTGCGGCACCGAGAGCGACAATGCCGCCATCCGCTCGGCGCTGGAGGTCTTTCCCGACCGCCGCCATGTTATCACCAGCCGGGTTGAACATCCCGCTGTCCTGACTCAGTGCCGCAACCTGACCCAGAAGGGTTACCGTGTTACCGAAATCGGCGTGGATGGTGCCGGTCGTCTGGATATGGATGAGTACAAAGCAGCCGTTGACTCCGACACAGCGATAGTCTCGCTGATGTGGGCCAACAACGAGACCGGCGTGATCTTCCCTGTGGAGGAAGCCGCTGCGATCGCCAAGTCTAAAGGGGCCCTGTTCCATAGCGATGCCGTCCAGGCCATCGGCAAAATTCCGATCGACATGGCCAATTCCTGCATCGACATGCTCTCGCTTTCCGGCCACAAACTGCATGCCCCCAAGGGGATCGGCGTGCTTTACCTGCGTCGCGGCACCCCTTTCCGCCCCTTTCTGGTCGGCGGACACCAGGAAAAGAGTCGCCGGGCGGGGACTGAGAATGCCGCCGCAATTATCGCCCTGGGCAAAGCCTGCCAGCTGGCCGACCAGTACATGGAAGCAGAGAATACAACCGTCAAAGCTCAGCGTGACCGGCTGCAGGACGCCCTGATGGCGGCCATTCCCAATGCCCGTATCAACGGCGGCGGGGCCGAGCGTCTGCCCAACACGACTTCAATCGCCTTTGAATTTGTCGAAGGGGAGGCCATCCTTCTCCTGTTGTCCGAGTTGGGAGTTTGCGCTTCCTCCGGCAGCGCCTGTACCTCCGGATCGCTGGAACCGTCCCACGTTCTGCGCGCCATGGGTGTGCCCTTTACCTGCGCCCACGGTTCGATCCGTTTCTCGCTTTCGCGCTACACAACCGATGCCGAGATCGACACCGTTATCCGCGAGATGCCGCCGATCATTGCCCGTCTGCGGCAGATGTCCCCCTTTGGAAGGGAACATCTCTAAGGGCTGTTCGGGATAACTCCAGCATATTGCTTTGATGAGGGCGGCCAAACGGGTCGCCCTTTGTTTTAACTGGAGAATTGGGGAAAATTAGGTAGAATGTCTCAGATCAATCCTTAGTAGCGGATTGATTTAAACTGTAGTGACGGAGTCAACCATGGATATAAAAATACCGGAAATTGGAGAATCAGTACGGGATGCGCTGTTGGCCAAGTGGTTTAAGGCGGATGGGGCGGCGATAAAGAAAGACGATCCGCTCTGCGAGATTGAAACCGACAAGATTACGCTGGATCTGAACGCCGACGCCGACGGAGTCCTTTCCATTGCTGTACAGGAAGGGACGACCGTGGCGGTTGGAACCGTGATCGGATCAATTGCTGAAGCTGCCGCAAAACAGGAGGCCCCGCCCAGTTTGTCGGCTACTCAGCTGGCAGACAGACTGCTTGCTCCGGCTTCGTCACCGACGGTGCGGCGCGAGATGCTTGAAAATGACATCACTCCCGATCAAGTGCCCGGAACCGGCAAGGGGGGGCGCATCACACTGGATGACCTGTTTGCCCGCATCGAAGAACGCTCGAAACAGCCCCCCGCGCCACGACCGGTTGCCGTCGCTCAACAACCGGTTGTGATACCGGAAACGCCTCCGGTTCCTCCCGCCACACTGCCGCCATCCGCGCCGGAACCTGCTGCTCCGGCTGATGAACCAGCCGCCAGCACATATGCCGTCAGCAGTGAGGCCGCGCCTGCCTACACAGCCGGTCGCGAGGAGCGTCGTCCCATGACGCCGATCCGCAGACGGATTGCCGAGCGTCTGGTGGCTGCGCGCCAGCAGACCGCCATGCTGACAACTTTCAACGAAGCCGACCTTTCCCGCGTCAAGGCGCTGCGCAGTAATTACCGCGAGCACTTCATGCAGCGCCATGGCATAGCACTTGGTTTTATGCCGTTCTTCGTCAAAGCCTGCGTCGAGGCGCTGAAAGAGTTTCCGAATGTCAACGGCAGTATCGATGGCGATGATATTGTACTCCACCATTTCTACGACATCGGCATAGCCATCGGCGGCGAAAAGGGACTGGTGGTCCCGATCCTGCGCAACGCCGATCAGATGAAACTGTATGAAATCGATCAGGCAATTGCGGAATATTCCCAAAAAATCAAAACTAACCGCCTGGAAATTACCGATCTGCAAGGCGGCACCTTCAGCATCAGCAACGGTGGCGTCTATGGTTCGATGCTTTCGACGCCGATCCTCAATCCGCCCCAGAGCGCTGTGCTCGGCATGCACGCCATTCAGGACCGCCCGGTGGTTCGCGATGGCCAGATTGTGGTGCGCCCGATGATGTATCTGGCATTATCCTATGATCACCGTATCATCGACGGTCGCGAGGCGGTCGGTTTTCTGAAGAAGGTCAAGGAATATATCGAAGAGCCGGAAGAGCTGCTGCTGGAAGGGTGATGGAACAATTATGTAGGGGCAAGCCCATGTGCTTGCCCTGAATTCGGGCGGCCACATGGGGCCGCCCCTACGGAGGGTAAAATATGTCTGAAACAACATTCGATCTGATAGTTATCGGCGCCGGTCCGGGCGGCTATGTGGCTGCCATCCGCGCCACGCAGCTGGGAATGAAGGTGGCTGTCGTGGAAAAGCGCGCCACACTGGGCGGAGTCTGCCTGAATGAAGGGTGTATTCCCAGCAAGGCGCTGCTCGATTCCAGCGAACTGTTTGCACAGGCGCGGGACAAATTCGCCTCGCATGGCATCGCCATTGATCCGCCCAGGCTTGATCTGGGGTCGATGATGCTGCGCAAGGATGACGTAGTCAGGAAGCTGACCGACGGTATCGCCTATCTGTTTAAAAAGAACGCGATCCGGAGGCTGCACGGTACGGCGGTCCTGAAGGGGAAAAATCCCGAAGGCGAACATCAGGTCGAGGTAACGCCGGTGGCGGATGGACAGCAGAGCCTGCTGGATGCCCCGCCGGAAGCCGTGCTGCTGACCGCTCCCAGGATTCTGCTGGCAACCGGCAGCGAAGCGGCCGGACTGCCGGGCATTTCCTTTGACGGGCAGGTTGTGGTCAGCGCCAGGGAAGCGCTCTCTTTCGACAAACTCCCGGAACACCTGATCGTGGCAGGCGGAGGTTACATCGGTCTGGAAATGGGTTCGGTCTGGCGTCGATTGGGCGCCAAGGTAACTGTGATTGAGATGTTGCCGCAGATTCTGCCGAACATGGATCGCCAGGTGGCTGATGCACTGTATCGTTCGCTGCGCAAACAGGGCATCCAGTTCAAACTTGCCACCCGTATCAATAATGTGCGCCGGATCGGCTCCAAGGCTATTGTGGAGTACAACGACGGCACCGGCAGCGAAGAGATCGATTGCGACAAAGTGCTGGTGGCGATTGGTCGACGTCCCATGACCGCCGGACTGGGGCTGGATGAACTTGGATTAGGTCTGGATGAGAAGGGGAGGGTGGTGGTGGATGCCAACTATCAAACGACCGTACCCGGTATCTACGCGATTGGCGATCTGGTGCCGGGACCGATGCTGGCTCACAAGGCATCCGAAGAGGGTGTCGTCTGCGTCGAGCGCATGGCCGGCCAGCATTCCACGGTCGAATACGACTTTATCCCCGGAGTCTGCTACACCTGGCCGGAAGCTGCCAGCGTGGGAAGTACCGAGGAACAGCTCAAGAAAGCCAACATCCCCTATCGCAGCGGACGTTTCAACTTTTCTGCCCTGGGGCGGGCGCGCTGCATGGATGAAAGCGAAGGTTTTGTCAAGATTCTGGCCCATCAGGAAACGGACCGGGTGCTGGGGGTGCATATCCTCGGCCCGCGCGCCTCTGATCTGATTGCCGAGGCGGCCACGGTGATGTGTTTCGGCGGCACCGCCCGCGACATAGCCCTGATGTGCCATGCCCATCCGACTCTGTCGGAGGCGATCAAGGAAGCGGCGTTGGATCTGCATAAAGAGGCGATTCACGGCTGAGGTTGATGATTGAAAACTGAACAATAGGTGGGAAATGCAGCGAAAGGGGGGCAGTCTGACTGTCCCCCTTGTTTGTTTTTATTAATGGCAAACGGGTTTTAAATGTATTGGAGGCATTGGAGCCGGAGCGCCGCGCAATAGTCCTTCAGTACTCAGGTCTTCATCGATATCCGGCCAGTGGATGCCATATCCTCCACCGCTTGTCTGCCAGTTTTCACGAGCTTTTTGTGATGCGTTAGCAAGCCTTGGATACCAGATCAATGGTACGGATATGCTTCTTCCGTCCATCAGATCAACGGAAATAACATCGTCGTCAATGTGCAGGTTTTTGACCCGCTCGTCTGCTTTAAGCGCCAAAGTACCCATTCCAAGCCTCCAGTAGTGTTAATCTGTGTTCAATTACAAGAATCTGTATCGTGCGTAACTCACGGGGACTGAAGCCGATGCTGGACGCCAAGGCAACAGGTGATAACCAGAATTTGGCCGTTTGTTCGTCGCGATCAATATGGATATGTGGCGGTTCAGTTGTTTCGTGACTATGGAAGTAAAACTCTGTATGGACCAGATCTTAAAACTGTCGGCATTCCGTAGTCCCTCGTTTTAAATAAAATAGCTATATTTACGGCAAATTCTATTCGCAAAAGTATCACAGTCCTCCCAAGTCTTTCAACAACTACCAAGCACCGTTTTTTTCATCCATTTTGCCATGGTAGGAGGGTGGCAAAGTCAATGGCAAATCCACCTGAATCATCCCTTTGTAAAGGGGGGACTTGACGTTTTGTTGAGGATTTAATCCATTCGCTCCAGCCCCAAATCCTGCCTTATGATTGTTTCCAATGACGCATCCAGCATGGCTCTGCGGCAATCCACGCCGTCAATGTCGCCGGTTTTCAGCCGCCGGAAGAAACGGCAACCGCCGAAGCAGAACGGCAGATAGGCACAATCAAGGCACTCCTCGTTTTTCCAGAGGTCCAGATTATGGGCTTGGCAGTAATCGCCGATCCCCTCGGCCAGAGTCCCGACCCGCAACTCCTCCTGCCCCATGAAGACCGGACATTTATAGAGACTACCGTCGTAACCCACCACCAGATCATTTTTGAACTCGATCATGCAGGCGCCAGGCTTGATCTTGGCCACCGGGAAGCCGCGCTTGATGACCTCGCCGCGCAGGAATATACCCGCTTCGATCGCCCACGGTTCGGCGCTGCAGGCGCAGGCCGAGCCGCGATCACCGGCCACGCTGCCGTCCGCCTTGGGCATGACCGGCGAGAACGAAACCTCCTTCATGCAGGCCGGGTCAAGCCCCTCTTCGATCAGCAGGTCCAGCAGTTCCGGAAAACGTCGGTAGTTATGACGGGTATAGTTGCCACCCAGGTCCACCGGCACCAGTCTGTGGATTGCCAGCAGGTTCGATGTAATCCTGTCAAAGCTTCCGGCACCGGAAACAAACGGGCGTTGGGCGTTGTGGATCTCAGGCGGGCCGTCGATGGTCAGGCTTATGGCAGACAAGCCCATCGGCAGCAGTTGCAGAACAACAGCCGGCGTCAGCAGGACGCCATTTGAGAAGAGATTGAAGGAAAATGTTACCGAGTGCCTTGCGGCAGCCACGGTCAGGCGCGCTGCGATATCCTGCAGCAGTTTAAAATGTATCAGCGCTTCGCCGCCGTAGAAATCCACGCTCACGTCCAGCCCCCCGGCCATGCTTTCGGTCAGGCGCTGCACCAGCAGATCGGCGGTTGCGCCGCTCATCACGAAATGCCCCCGGAAGGGGTCTTCGAAGCAGTAGGGACAGGCCAGGTTGCACTCCAGGGTCAGGGTTACTTTGACGGACAGGTGGCGGCTGGCATCGTTGATGGTGTCAAAGGTGGCCAACATCTGCTCCCGCTCCGCATCCCGGTCAGCCACCAGCACCCCCAGGCGGGTCAGGGTGGCGCGCTCATTTTCGCTCAAGCCTTCGTCCCGGAAAATTTTCCCCCACAGCTCTTCGGATATTTCCAGCACCGCACAGCGTCGGGTGGCGATCAGCAGCATGCGCCCCGGTTTTTCCGGGCAGGGGTAGGTTTTCAGATAACGGGTCAGTGGCATGGGAGCTCCTTGGGCGGATGGAATGAATATAAAGCGGGTCAGTTATATAGCGTAAAATCGGTTTTATCGAGATTGGTTTAAAGACTATCTGAAGCGGCTTGAATGTTGCTTATAGACAGCAGGGATATCGCCGATATTAATTGTTTAGTCCGGTTAAAAAACGTAGCGGGGAGTTTCCTCCCCGCTTGACTGGATTCTACGATCTTGTAACACTGCCTGTACAACAAGTCATGACAACACCAGCTGTCACACCTTCTTCCAGCACGATCAGTTCTTCACGCATCACGATCACCTCCTTTTGTATACAAAATAAATATGGACAAACCGGCATTCGATCTGTTAATGAGAATGCAGACTTCATACCATGACTTTAATCAAACCACTGCATAGCCTTCGGGCATTCCTGATCACCCTCTGCCTCGGGCTGTGCATCATCCCAGGCCTGGCATGGGGCGATGACCTGGACAGTGCGGACAGCCTGAACCTCTTTAATGCCTTCGATGAAAAACAGGCAACAACCTACAGTATTCCCCGTCCCGTTTCCAAAATAGCCGAAAACATCTCCGTCATTACCGCCGACGATATTGAGCGCCTCAACGCCCACACCCTGGCCGAAGTGCTGCAGACCGTACCCGGCCTGCAGCTTGACCAGCTCCATACCCCCGGTAATACATCGTTTTTTACCATCCATGGGAACACCAACAGGCATATCCTGGTCCAGATCGACGGCATCCCCCAAAATTTCATCAGTTCGGACAATGCGGCCGATCCGGGTTCCATTCCGGTGCAGATGATCGAGCGGGTTGAGATCATCAAGGGGGGCGCATCGGCTGCCTGGGGCTCGGGCCTGGGCGGGGTGGTCAACATCGTCACCAAAGCACCTGATTCGGAGCGCAAGGCGGGCGGGATGCTTTCCGGCTCGATCGGTTCCCGCTACACCGCCGATACCAGGGCGGAACTGAGCGGAACCCTGGGGCGTTTCGGGTATTATCTGACCGGCGGCAACATGAGTTCCGACGGGCTTACACCCGGTACCCAGGTCCGTTTCAACCACGGCTTCGGCAAGCTGACCTACGACCTGCCTTCAAAAGGAAAAATCACTCTGGGCCTGGACCTGCGGGACAAATCCATCGGCCTGGAAGATTCAATACCCTACGATTTCCACGATACCAGTGATTCCCGCTACGCCTCCGGCTACCTGGCTTTCCGATACCCCCTGACCGAACGTCTCACCCTGGATCTGAACGGATATGGCGGCCGCCGGTTGCAGACCGCCAAATGGGGCGCTTTGACCAGCCCGGACCTGTTCCTTGATTCATCAAACCGGGAAATCTACCAGGGGGGCAAACTGGGACTTACCTGGGGCGACGCTGACACCGGTGTGACCGCCGGCCTGGAATACGAGCATCACGATCTGCGCGGACGGGAAGCCGTCTATCAGGAGCCGGCCAGTAACTACGACCTGGCTTTGGACCGCTGGTCGGGTCATCTGAACGGCATCTGGTCCATCGGGCGCCTCAGCCTGTTGCCCGGTTTGCGCTTCGACCATACCAACCTGTTGGATGACGCCTACAGCTACACCCTGGGCGCCACCTTCCGGCTCAGCGACAGCACCACCCTGCGTGGCTACGCCGCCCGGGGCTACAGCATGCCGCTCGTCAACAACCTGGCGATCATGAACGGCCAGCGCCGGAATCAGAATATCCAGACCGTGCAAGCAGGCATCGAGACGACCGCCATTCCCTACCTCTGGCTGAAGGGCACCCTCTTCTACAACAACATCTGGAAAATCCAGAGTTTTGATACTTCCGTTTCTCCTGCCACGGTAACCCTGCGCGATCAGGTCCGCCAGGGTGCCGAACTGGAGCTGCGCACTTCCCCAGTCTATGGCCTGTCCCTGACCGGCGGCTATACTTTCAGCGATTCCTGGGACAAAGCCACCAAGGTGGAGCTGGACAGCGGCGAGAGCGGCCCGCGACAGAACGTCAAGCTGGGACTGAACTACTACAACAGCGAGATCGGCTTGCGCGGCGTCCTGACCGGCAACTATGTCTGGTGGAAATCACCGGACTATAACAATGCCAACCTGTCGGCCATGATCTGGGACATGCACCTGAACTGGAAGCCGTTCCCCAAAAAGGAACTGGCTCCGGAGCTGTTCTTCTCGATACATAATATTTTCAACGGCGATCAATATATCGTTGATTTCCGTCCAAACGCTCCACGCTGGTTCGAAGGCGGAGTGAGGGTGAAATTCTGATGAGACGCTTTATTCTCCTCATAATCGCCCTGGCGACTCTGCTCCCCACCCTGGCCCAGGCCTATGACGTACTGGTGCTGCAGAGCCGTCGCGATCCGGCCTACGACGAGGTGCTGAAAGGTTTCCGCTTCGAACAGAAATCCTCGCTGCGCATGTTGGTGATCTCCGACTATGCCGAGGTGGACTTGATCCGCATCGTGCGTGAAGACCATCCCCGCCTGATTCTGGCGCTGGGTGACGCGGCGCTGAAGGAAGCTCGCAAGATCCGGAACACTCCGGTGCTGGCCGTGATGACGTTGGGCATCCCTGCTCAGAGCGCGGATCAGTCCAATCTGGCCGGTATCAGTATGTTTGCCGCGCCTGAACAGTATATGAGCATGTTCCGGAGTATGAAGGTCCGTCGCGTCGGTGTTATCCATAATCCGGCCAAAAGCGGCTGGTATCTTCGTCAGGCTCGAACTGCAGCGCAGCAGGCCGGCATCGAATTGGTGGCTCGGACAATCTCTGCGCCTCATGAGTTACCACACCAGCTTGCAACTCTGGCCGGCAAAGTCGATGCGCTCTGGATGCTGCCCGATCCGACCGCTGTAACCCGCGACACGGTGGAGACGTATTTCCATTTCGGCCAGGAAAACTACATACCTGTTGTCTCCTTCTCGGGCAGTTATATCGGCTTGGGGGCGGCGGCTGCGCTGGATCTTGATCTGAATACTCTTGGACGCCAGGCCGATGAAGTCGCATCGCAGATGCTTTCCGGCCAGGCTGACAGCAGCAGGGTTATTTTCCCGCACAAGGTCATCCCGAAAACAAATGGCTCTGTTTTGAAACGGCTCAATCTTGATGCGGGGAGTATCATCGGGTCTGTTCGCAACTGATCTAGTGTTTCATTGGTCTGGTTTCATGTTTTTGAAGCAGCATTTAAGGCGAAGGCCACGTCCAATCGGGTGTGGCCTTTATTCGTATCCGGTCAATAGCAGGGCTGGGTTTGTGGTTGCAAATGATTCGCAATCTATTAGACTTAAAGAGACGGTATTCACACGATTCTTTTAGTTGCGGAGGTCGTACTATGCGAAAAAATCTGACCACCAAGATTCTCAAAGCACATTTGGTTGAGGGAAGGTTGATCCCAGGCACGGATATCTCAATCAATGTTGACCATACTCTTTTGCAGGATGCCACCGGTACTATGGCGATGCTGGAGTTTATCGCGATGGGGCTGCCGCGGGTCAAGGTCGAGTTGGCTGCCCAGTCCATCGACCATAACCTGCTGCAGACCGATTACAAAAACGCCGATGACCATGCCTTTCTTACATCGGCGGCCATGAAGTTTGGAGTTCACCTTTCAAAGCCGGGCAACGGAGTGTCTCATCAGGTGCATCTGGAGCGCTTTGATGTGCCGGGCAAGGTTCTGCTCGGAGCCGATTCCCATACGCCCACTGCGGCCGGCCTCGCCATGCTGGCTATCGGCGCCGGTGGGCTGGATGTTGCGCTGGCCATGGCCGGGCATTCTTTCAGTCTTCCCTGCCCCAAAGTTATGGGTGTCAGGTTGACCGGCAAGCTGCCGGATTGGGTTTCGGGCAAGGATGTGATTCTGGAGTTGCTGCGGCGGCACACCGTTAAAGGTGGCGTCGGCAAGGTGATCGAGTATTTCGGCCCGGGCGTGCTGACGCTTTCGGTTACGGATCGTGCCACCATCGGCAATATGGGGGCCGAGCTGGGAGCGACCTCATCCATCTTCCCTTCTGACGAGCGGACGCGCGAGTTTCTGTTTTCGCAGGGGAGGGGGGATTGCTGGCAGCCGTTGGCAGCTGATGAGGGGGCTGTTTATGATGAATATGACGAAATCGATCTCTCCGCTGTTGAGCCGATGATCGCCTGTCCGTCATCGCCGGATAACGTGGTGAAAGTCAGCGAAGTCGAGGGGGTAAAGGTCGATCAGGTTATTGTCGGCAGTTCGGTGAATTCATCGTACCGCGACCTGATGACGGTCTGTCGTATAATGGAGGGGAAACGGGTTGCACCGGGCGTGCATTTCCACGTTAATCCGGGCAGCCGCCAGGCTCTCGAGAATGTGGCCCAGGATGGCGGTGTGCTGATGTTGCTGATGGCCGGGGTCAGTATCCACCAGTCCGGCTGTCTTGGGTGTATCGGCATGGGCCAGGCTCCCGGCACCGATCAGATATCGTTGCGAACCTTCCCGCGAAATTTTCCGGGTAGAAGCGGCACCAAAGGTGATAAGGTGTATCTCTGCTCGCCGGAAACCGCGGCGGCGGCAGGGATTTTCGGTGTAATCACCGATCCGCGCAAGCTGGGGCAAATCAAGCCGTATCCGGCGGTGCAGAATCCGGTAAAATACCTGCTGGATGATTCCGGTATCATATTTCCACTGGATGACGGTTCGGCGGTAGAAATCAAGACCGGGCCGAATATATTGCCGTTCCCGGATTTCGAAGCGCTGCCGGACAATCTTCAGGCGACCGTCGTCATAGCACTGGGTGATAATATAACGACCGATCATATCATGCCGGCCGGCAACAAGGTCCTGCCGCTGCGGAGTAATATTCCGGCCATCAGCGAGCATGTTTTCGAGCAGGTGGATGCCGGGTTCCCGGCCCGGGCGCAGGCGGCCGGAAATGGTGTGGTGATTGCGGGTGAGAATTACGGCCAGGGATCATCCCGTGAGCATGCCGCCATAGCCCCCCGTTATCTGGGCATCCGTGCCAAGATTGTCAAAAGCTTTGCCCGCATTCACAAGGCCAATCTGGTTAATTTCGGGATACTTCCGCTGGTTTTCAAAAATCCGGCCGATTTCGAGCTTTTCAAACAGGGCGAGCAAATCTCGTTTCCCGATGTACGCCGGCTTATCGAGAATGGAGCCGTCGAGATTCCAGTGCTGGTCGGGGGATGCGAGATTATCACATTACTGGAAGTATCAAGCCGCCAACGCCAGGAGCTCTTGGCTGGCGGCACGCTGAATTACGTAAAACAAAACCGACACTGAAGGAGTCAAGATGACAAGAAATACCCGCAAGACCAAAATTGTAGCCACAGTTGGGCCGGTGAGCTCTTCGCCGAAAATGATCCAGAAGCTGATCAAGGCAGGTGTCGATATATTCAGGCTGAATTTTTCTCATGGTGAAAACTCACAAAAGCTGGAGTTGATCCAGACTATCCGCCAGGTGTCGGGCAAACTCGGGCGACAGGTCGGTATTCTTGGCGACCTGCAAGGGCCTAAAATCAGGACCGGCAAAATGGCGGGAGAGGGGATGTCTCTTGTAAAGGGTCAGGAAGTGCTGATCACCACCGATGATGTGCTTGGTGCCGACGGCATCATTCCGACCATTTACCGCTCGTTGCCGAACGATGTCCAGCCAGGTTCGCGCATTCTGCTGGACGACGGCCTGTTGGAGTTGAAGGTTATCGGTCTTGAAGGGGGGCGGGTGCGCTGTCTGGTTGTCAACGGTGGTCTGCTAAAAAACAATAAGGGCATTAATCTCCCTGGTGTGAATGTATCGGCACCGTGTCTCACGGAAAAGGATTTGATTGACCTGGATTTTGCCCTGGATGCTGATGTTGACTTTATTGCATTGTCATTTGTCAGAACGGCAAGCGATATCGAAGAAATTAAGCAGATTATTGCGGCTAAGGGGAAAGATACGCCGGTCGTTGCCAAAATCGAGAAACCCGAGGCTTTGCGCAATTTCAAGAGTATCCTTGCTGTGACTGACGCCGTAATGGTGGCTCGTGGTGACCTGGGAGTCGAGATTGAGCCTGAAAAAGTTCCGATTTATCAGAAAAAGATTATTCAGGCCTGCAATGAAGCCGGTAAGCCGGTCATCACCGCCACACAGATGCTGGATTCCATGATTCGCAATCCGAGGCCGACCAGGGCGGAGACATCTGATGTTGCCAATGCCATTCTGGACGGTACTGATGCGATCATGCTGTCAGCCGAAACGGCTTCGGGTGATTATCCGCTGGAATCGGTGGAAACAATGGTCCGGATTGCCAAAGATGTTGAAAGTACGGATTTCCTGGATGGTGTGCCGCACGGAGGTTCAGTCCTTACGGTGGCTCAGGCTGTCGCCGAATCATCCTGTCGTACCGCTGCCGCCCTAAAGGCGAAGGCAATTGTTGTTTTTACAAGATCTGGCGGAACTGCGACTTTGATCTCTGCTTTCCGTCCGTCAACGCAGATTATTGCTTTTACAACTTCACTGGAAATCCGCCGTCGCCTCTCGATCTACTGGGGAGTGCACTGTACCGGTGTCGGAATAATGGAAAATACCGATCAACAGATTGCGGCTGTGGAGAAAAAGCTGCTGGCTTCAGGTTTTCACAAGGGAGATCAGGTTGTGATCACAATGGGAATTCCAATCGAAACGCGAGGCTCTACAAATTTAATGAAAGTGCACGAGCTGGGAACTCATGGATTCTATGAGGTATTTGAGGAATAATCTGTAGGAATACGAAAATACTTAGCACAACCATCATTTTTATTTTGACATTATGAGATTTGTTGTGTTAGAAAGCGAGTCCCTTTTGAGGCGGA
>WKKS01000001.1 GCA_009684515.1 Geobacter sp. | reverse complement strand
CTTTAAGGCGAAAAACCGATACTGATGACGAAAAACAGCTGAATTTATTCAGTTATTAACCGGACAGTAGTGATTAATACTATAAAGTAGCACAAACTCGACCTTTCTGGGGATTGTGAATTTTTCCAGCAGAGCGGGAGAACACCTGACGCACACGGGGGTCACGTTTTGAAAAATTAGTTTCTTATATTCTAAATTTTGACCTTATGTTCCCTTGGATCGATGAGGTTTTGTTTATTTCCCCATTTAATTTCACCAGGGACGAATAAGTGATAAATACTCGCAATAAACTTGTCTTCTCTTGATACCCGAAGTGTAAACACCCAAGTCTGAGTTTTAGACTCAAGTACATGAGTAAACTCAACCTTTGATGTCCCGACGAACCTTTGCTTAAAACTAACTATTTCATGAAATTTCAACTTAGACATGCAGGAAATTGTACAGCGTAGTGGTCGGTTTGGAAATTCGGTAGCATCAAGTACAATGTCACGTTCAGATGGTTTTTTGCTCGAAACTCTTAATTTGTCTGGGAGTAGAACTTCCATCATGAGACGTGGTTCAACAATTTTTTCGAGTGGCGGCCCAACAATTGTACAACGATCAATCATATTTGATGAGATACCAATTTGTGTCGTCATTTTATAGAAACCAGATGCATGAAAACTTGTTTTAGCGTTTTCAATTGATTGTGCTTCTATAAAATTACCTGGTCTTAACTCACCCATTTTTGCGTCCCAGATTGCGCGTGTGGAGTTCTTTCCAGTCTCAACCAACCCGAGTACAACAGTGCCATCCTTGGTGACATCCGCCCACATGAAATCACAAATGTCGCCTTTATAAAGGATAAATATTCTGGAATGTGACGGTTTGGACATATCCTTCTCTTATTCATCTAGCCTTAATTTGTCGGTTCAAGCGCGCACATGAACCGGTGATCTTCCCGAGTAGAACGATTATCCAATCACACAATGCTTCTCAAACATCTAATAAAAAAACCGCCCGACCAGACAACTCTGAACCGGGCGGTTTTGAACCTCACCAAGACTGTACTTCACCAGCCATCAAAACAAACTCTCGCCGGCCATCTCCATCGGCTGCTCGATTCCCAGCATTTTCAGCATGGTCGGCGCGATGTCGGCCAAACGGCCACCCTCGCGCAGCTTGAAACTCTTGCGGCTGTCATCCACCAGCACCAGCCAGACCGGATTGGTAGTATGGGCGGTGAAAGGTTCACCGTTTTCATCGGCCATCTGCTCGGCATTGCCGTGATCGGCGGTGATCAGCACCGCGCCACCCAACTCCTGAACCTTGGCTACAATTCGTCCGGCGCAGGCATCGACCGCCTCAACCGCTTTGACCGCCGCAGACTCGATGCCGGTGTGGCCAACCATGTCGCAGTTGGCGAAATTGAGGATGATCACGTCGTAGAGGTCCTGATCCAGCAGTTTCAGAAGTTTGTCCGTGACCTGATAGGCGCTCATCTCCGGTTTCTGGTCGTAGGTGGCAACTTCTTTGGGAGAAGGAATCAGGGCGCGATCCTCACCTGCAAAAGGGGTTTCAACTCCGCCGTTGAAGAAGAAAGTTACATGGGCATACTTCTCTGTTTCGGCGATTCGCAGCTGTTTCAGCCCGGCTTCGGCCAGCACCCCACCCAGGATGTTGGTCAGCTCACTGGAAGCAAAAGCGATCGGCAGCCCGAAGGTGGCGTCATACTCGGTCAAACAGACATATCCGGCCAGCTTTGGCCGACAGCCGCGCTCGAAGCCGTCGAAACCGTCCAAGGCGAGTGCGCGTGTTATTTCGCGGGCCCGGTCTGAGCGGAAATTGAAGAAAATGAAGCCGTCGCCGTCCCGCACCTGAGCGACCGGAGCGCCCTGCTCGCAGATGACAGTCGGCACGACAAATTCGTCATTTATCTTGGAGGCGTAGCTCTGCTGAATGGCATCCCCGGAGGATACGGACAGCTCACCCAGGCCATGCACCATGGCGTTGTAGGCTTTTTCCACCCTTTCCCAGCGGTTGTCGCGGTCCATGGCATAGTAACGCCCCATCACGGTTGCGATCTTTCCAACGCCGATCCGCGCAATTTCAGCTTCCAGCTGCGCCAGATATTCGATTCCGCTCTGTGGAGGGGTGTCACGTCCATCCAGCAGGCAATGGATATAGACTTCGGTCAATCCTTCGCGTTTGGCCAGCTCCAGCAGCGCATACAGATGAGTGTTGTGGGAGTGCACCCCGCCATCCGACAACAGGCCGGAAAGGTGCAGCCGTCCACCGGCCGCCTTGGTTTTGGAAATGCAATCAAGCAATGTTGGATTGGTGAAAAAATCACCATCCAGAATGGACTTGGTAACGCGGGTCAGCTCCTGATAAACCACCCGTCCGGCCCCGATATTGAGGTGCCCGACTTCGGAGTTTCCCATCTGCCCTTCCGGCAGTCCGACCGCCATGCCGGAAGTGCGGATCGGAACATGCGGATACTGACTCAGATATTTTGTCAGATTGGGGGTTTTCGCCATGGCAACGGCGTTGTGGGCGGGGTTGGGGTTGATCCCCCAGCCATCCAGGATCATCAGCATGAGTGGTTTTTTCATCGGTACGCCCTTTCGGATCAATGATGATAAGGCTCTTTGTTCAGAATCGTGAATGCGCGGTAAATCTGCTCCAACAGAAAGGGCCGTACCATCTGGTGGGTGAAGGTCATGCGGGAGAGCGCCAGCAGCTTGCCCCGGCGGCGGAACTCCTCCGAGAATCCGTAGGCTCCGCCGATCGCAAAGACGATCTCGCCGACCCCGCTGTCGCGCTGCTTGCCGACCAATGCGGCCAGTCCGGGGGAATCCATCTGATCACCACGCTCGTCCAGCAGGATCAGGGTGGCGCTGGGCGGAATCTGCTTCTCCAGACGTTCGCATTCGCGGCGGCGCATCTCTTCGGCTTCGGCCCCCTTTTCATCGCGGATATCTACCATTTCCAGCGGGCAGTAGCGCCGGATGCGACCGGCATATTCGTCGATCGCATCCTTGACCCACGGGTCGCGGCTCTTGCCGACCCACAACACCTTCAGCTTCATGGGGCAACAACCCCATTTAAGGACTTAATCCGCATCAAAAATCGGATTCCTTGCGGGCCGCCTTGATCTCCGCCGGCAGTTCCATCTCCGGCGCCAGGCCCCACAAGCCGTCCAGGTCATAGTAGCGACGCAGGTTGTCATGGAAGATATGAACCAGCACATCGCTGTAATCCATCACGATCCATTTGCCGTCGGCGGCACCCTCGATATCATTAACCTTGCCGTATTTTTTCAGTCCGGTACGGATGTTGTCGGCAATGGCCTGGTTCTGTTTGTCGGAAGACCCGGAGATGATCACCATGTAATCGGCAATCGAGGAAACTCTGGAGATATCCCGCACGCAGATATCAAAGGCTTTTTTGTCATAGGCCAGTTCAGCACATTTCAGGGCACGTTCACTGGCGGTCAGGGTCGTTTTTTCGACCGGTTCGGTTTTTTTTGTGGTCATTCGTTATAAATCCTTTGCTGCGAGATGTATGCTGCTACTGCTGGTGGTACTAAAGTGTCGATACCGCTTCCGGAGGCTAAAAGCCGCCGGATTTCGGTGGATGAAATATCCTGCAATAAGCCCGGTACAAAATGCACAGAATGTCCTGATACATGCGAAAGGCGGCGAGTTTCGCCGTCATAGCCGAACTCTCCCTTGACGATGGTCGGCAGCGCGTCATGGGGGTTCTCTATTATACAACCTGGACGTTCAAAAACAACCAGATGGCACGATCTAAAAATATCCGCATAGCGGTGCCACGATCCCAGCTCCAAAAAAGAGTCGCCGCCGATGATGAAATAGAGCTCGGCATCCGGCATCTGTTTTTGAAAAATCCGGATCGTGTCGATTGAATATGATTTCCCCCCCCGATCCCCTTCTAACGGGGACAATTCGAAAAACGGATTATCCTTGATTGCCAGCAGCACCATCTGGCAGCGCAGATCGAATGAGACATCTCCGGCCAGCTTCTTGTGGGGGGGATCGGCGGCCGGAATGAATATTACCCGGTCGAGAGCGCAGGCTATCCGCGCTTCCTCCGCAATCCGCAGGTGGGCGTTGTGGATCGGGTTGAAGGTCCCTCCCATCAGGCCGATTTTCATGTCGCCATGATCTTGCTTTTGATGATCAGCATTTCAAATGCCAGCGACGCCTTGTAGACCAGTTTTTGCAACTCCTGAAGCCGCTTTCCCAGCGCATCCATATCGGCAGATACGACCACGGCCGCCACGATCTTGCGATGCATGACAACAGGAACAACTAAAATCGGGGTCTGAGAGCTGATGGATAAAGCTTTTAGGAGCTGGGCATTTTCGGGAGTATGGATCAGTGTCCCGATTTCAAATTGCTGTGATTCAAAAACATCGCGCAGCACGGATGGTTTGCTGAGCAGAAGGCTTAATTTGTCCAGATCCTCGATTTTGCTGCCGGAGCTGATCCCCCTCCAACCGACAGCCGTATTGTTACGGATAATGAACAGAGCACAAACCGTAAATTCCTGTCCAAGATATTTGACAAATACATCGGCAACCTGATCCCGGTTTTTAGCCGAAGCAAAATCAAGTGACAGTTGGTCCACCGAGTAGCAATCTATGCTGTTGCTGTCGCTATAACCACTTTCTTTATACTCCGGAAGATGGGCAAACCCCTCGAATTCGAGCGGAATCTGGACATTGAGCAGTTCTCCGCTCTCACTCATCATCGGAATTTCGATCATTTCCGGCTGTTGTATCTCGACATCTTTTGACGAGATACGCCGCTTGCTGGCTACTTCAGCCTCTATCCGCACATACCTGATATCCCCGCGGATGTGGTAAAGCCTGGAAAGAGCTGATGTAATGCGCACATCCGGGACGATGTACGTGTGAATGACACAACCGGTTACAAACGAGACTTCGTCGATAGCCTTGAAATCGGTCGGGTCTGACATGGCCAGCGCCAGTTTTTTGCCATCGATCTTGATCGGCACCACCCGGTATTTTTCAGCCATTTCCGCCGGAACCAGTGCGAGTACATCGGCCGGGACCGATGAGAGGGCTCGCGGGCCGGCAAACGGCACACCCAGCTTTTGGCTCAAAAACGTGCAGAGCTGCTCATCGGTTATGTAACCGAGTTCGACCAGGCTGCTTCCCAGTTTAACGCCGAATATAACCTGGCTTTTGAGCGCTTCATCCAGCTGTTCGGGGGTAATCAGTTTTTCTTTCAGTAAAAGCTCACCCAGCTTGATGGCCATATGATCTCCCTTTACAGTATCTCCGGTTTGAGGAGTGTTCCACGGATCGGCACTTTGTAAACTCCCGGTGAAGCCATGAACTTTGCCAGCAGCATGAATACCAGCTTCTGCTTTTCCAGAAATTCCGGTTTGGGCATTATTTCCAGAATCATATTAAGCGGCAGCACTCCGGCGTTGGCTCCGGTTGGAATGTCTCCGGACAGACGCATGTATATGCCGTCACCTTCCAGCGTAAAACTCTCCAGACGGGCCCTGCTGTTGACGACCCTGATCATCCCCTGGGTTTTCAGCCCGCCGGCATCGGGCAGCGGGAAAGCCCCCAGCTTGACTCCGGAAAATTCCAGCTGTCTCACCTCCAGCTTCAGATCGCCGCTCAACCCGCCTTTGTCGCGCAGCAGTTTCCCCTGGCACCAGATCAGACCGGCGGCCTTGGCACCCAGAACATTCTTGAAAAAAGGAATCTCGGACAGATTGATGCCGTCAGATGAAAGTTCAAGGGCATCTTTACCGTTCAGAGAATAGTCGAAATTCAGATGGCCGACCCCGATATCGGCCGCTGTGGAAATGGTGGCCTGACCGGTCAACAGTCGCAGCAGGAGCGGCCTGACGGTCAGCCGGTCGCAATGCACCAGTCCACCTTGGGGGGATGACAGCAGCAGATCGTCCCAAGCCAGTCCCGGCAGGATACTCTTATGTACCGCAGGCGCTATTTTCAATCCCTGTGGCTCCAGCAGCCGCCCGATCGCATCGTCAACAGGCTTGGTAGGAAAAAACAGGTAGACAAATCCGGTGAACAGAATGCCGGTCGCCAACAGGATTGTCGTCGCGCGCATCAGCACGCGTTTGTTCATCATTTCGCCTGTCCCAGCGCGGGTTTGAGCAGAGCCAGGATCATTGACAGATCACAGCGTGACGGATCGTCAAATCGGGTTCGTATATTCAGTTTTTTAATCACCAGGGGGAGAGTTCCCTTTTCGAGGCGGTAGACCAGATTGACAGCTTCGTTAAAGGTCAATCCTTCGACGCGCACATCGGAAACTTCTTCCGTAACTGCGCCCCGGGCTTCCCCCTTGAGCGGCGCAATTTTGATTCCCTTCCCTTTGATGCCGATCTCTTCCAGGATTTTAGCCGGCGAGTCATCCGGTCGCAGCAGCGCCATCCGCCCGATCAGCTTGTCGGATGATTGCCTTGCGTTCCGATAATCGACCTTGAGCGTCAACAGTTCCTTGAGCACCCCTTCACGGGCATTGCGCTTCTTCTCCAGTCCGGCCACCTTGCCGGCCAGGGCCGACCACCCCAGTGCCGCCACCAGCATGGTAATCATGGCATAACCGGCCCAGAGGCGCGTTCTTTGGTTCAGCTCTCCCCAGGTTGTTCGAATCAGCTCCAGAAATCTCATTTTGAGCCCTCCTTGAGAGTTCCGGTTAAACTGAAAGAAACCGTTCCGTCCGGGCGGCTTTTAATTTCGCCCAGTTCTACGGTTGCCAGCAGCGGGGCAAGTGCCGCCTTGAAATCATTAACCGACTGGGCGGAACGGGCATCCCCTTTGACGCGCAGATTTCGCCCCTCTGCTTCGGCTTCATACAGACCGTTGATGGTATTCCCCTTGGCATCAGCCAGCTTCTTGAGCAGGTCCAGATGACCGCTGGAGCTCTCCGCACCGGCCAGCTTCCTGATCTCGCCTTTGACTTCGGACAGTTCATCAACCGCCTTGGCCCGGTTCGGAAAAACGTCATGGTACAATCCGGCAATCGATTTGTTGACTGAAACCAGATCAGCATTGACCGAGCGGTACTGAAGCCCCTTGCTGACAAACAGCACAACGATCACAACTGCGGCAAGAAAGCAGGTTAACAGCAGTTTTTTACGGTTTTTGACATCACCGGCGGTCCAGGCCAGCTCACCTCGTCGGAAATCGGGCAGCAGACCGGCCTGACAAGCCTTGGCCACGGCGTATAATCCCGCCAGTTGCTGGAAGGTCTGCTCGTTTTTGAAGAGAAGACCGCTGGCTGGTGGTTGTTGCAGTTGCCCGGCCGGGAGCGGCAGGACACCGGCTTCGGCAAGCGCACTGTTTTCAGCTCCCAGCAGGCAAATCCGGGGCGGCAGCGGTGCTCCGGCAAGCTCCAGCGCGGAAAGTGTTGCGGGAATCATCGCCGAAGCCGTCAAGGAATCCAGGGCACGGAAGAAGGTTACCTTGCCGGAAATAATTATGGTAAGCGCGTTTCCATCATACAAAGCACAGTCGGCCGGAATTCCCTCGATAAAGTTCGCTGCCAAGGGAAGCGAACTGACGGTCTGGGGCTCGATTCCCGCCGTGCGGCAGAGTTCTATGGCATGGCCGATGTCGCTCTTCTTTGCCCAGAGCGCCAGAAAATCGCCATTTCCGATCGAAACGGCATCCAGCGTCAGTTCGTCTACCGGCAGCGGCAGCTCGCCCTGGAGCTGGGACGAGAGCACCTCCCTTACTTTGCGCAGGTTTTCAAGCGGCAGGGAAACCGTGCGCATCGCAAACATTGAGGGAGGGAGACAAAGCACGACACGCGGATTGCCGGCCACTCCAGCCGCAATGAGGGCGATTACGTCACCCAGCGACTGTTGTTCGTCCAGACCAAACATGGCTGCGCCGAGCAGTTCCGGCGAGCGGCCCGACATTTTGAAGCTGGCTGCAACGACCTGTTTTTCTTCGACCTGAAGTATCAGATAATCCATCGAATTACATTTCCTCACCCGCACTGAAAGTGCTTTAGGCTGTTAATATTCCTGCCATGACAAATATTCCGGAACAGAGCCGCCCAACCGCACCACCGCTTCGACCGTGCGTCCGGCTTCCTTCACTTCGGCAACGGCTGTTATTCTGAACAGGTTCCCTTTGACCGTGATCCAGCTCGAACCTGACAAGCGGCCGACCGCAGCGGCATCGAGCCCGGCAACCTGCGATATTTCACCCGATGATTTAAAAGGGGTCAGCCGGCGTCTTTCCATTATGCTCGCCGCCATGCGATCATCGATTGCGGCATCAAGCGCCATAAGAACTTCTTTCGGAGCGGTGTTGATGTTGATCTTGGAGAACGGCGCATTTAGTTGGTCCAACCAGATAGTGACAAACGGCCTCAGCTTGTGGACCAGTCCGGGAGTAAAACCCTTGACCAGCGACAGTTCCGCCAGCGTCTCCAATTTGCCGTTATGCGCGTCATAGCCCGGTTTCAGACTGCGGTAATAGGAACTCTCGACGCCGCCGGAACGGGGCAGTTCATCAGCGTCAATCCAATCCCCCAGGGCTCCCCATGGATCATCTGTCAGTTTAAGTCGTTGGCCGAGACGCCTTAAAGCGTCCGGAATAAATTTTTTATCACCGGACTCCAGATCATTCAGGTTGATCTTGCCGCTTTCTTCACTAATCGTAATTGTGATTGTGCCGGACTCGTCATCCAGCTTGATCGGTTCGGCCCATTTGTCCGAGAGCGATGTGTAGCTGCGATTGGAAAGCGCCATCTGAAGCAGCTTGGCGCCGCCGGTAACGCCTGACTCGGCCAGAATCGAAGCCTGCTGCCCATCCCTGAAGCCGCGGCTGAGGGAAACATCCACATAAACCTGGTGGATCATTTCAACCACAACGGCCACCATCAGCGCCGTCACCACCAGGGTCAGCACCAAAGCGAAGCCGGATTTATCCTGCAATCTGCGCTTCATGAACCGCTGATCCGCGGGGTGGCAAATACCGAAAACTCCACCGGACGCCCCTCTTCCTCAACCTGCACCGTAACTTTCAGCGACTTGGGCAGAGTGCCGTTAATGGCGGTGTCCCAGCTTTTAACCCATTTGGAGCCATCATAACACTCCACCAGAAAGGCGCTGATCCGCTCCATCTGCGGGTAGGCCGGCACGGCTGTCGGACCGTCAAAAATCAGATCGCGCTCCTGGCGGGTCAAAGTCCGTTTTTTGTCTTTTTCCGCCATCCGGTACTGAACCGTCATGATACCTGACTCGCTGCGCGACAGTCCTGACGGTGGCGCCAGTGTCGTCAGTTCCAGCGTTGACGATGGGACGCCGAAATTATCGCGGTCTTCCACTACAAAGCGCAAACGCTTGTCATTGCGGCTGTACATGGCGGAAGAGACTTCCCGGCGGATCAGGTCCAGAGTGGCACCCAGTTCGCGGCGCGACTCCATTCCGGAGGCGGCCCGTTCGCGGGCCCGGACCACGCCGAAATAGCTTCCGTATAGCGCGCCGGCCAGAATTCCCAGCAGGACCACTGCAATCAGAATCTCCAGCAGCGTAAAGCCCTTATTGCGGGATATAACGGACAAGCGCCACCTCCCTGTTGTCAGAGGCACGCTGGACACGGACAACCAGCTTCTGCAAACCCGGAATCGTTGCCGGCAACAACTCCACTTTCCATTTCAGCTCGGGGTGGGACGGGGCGAAGCTCCCTTCCCCTTTTGCAGGTGCCTGCTCGACCTCCGCCATACGGGCCCGCGCCACCAACGTCATGGCTGTGCTGTCCCGTTCGTTTGCGACCACTCCCAGGTGGTAGTTGACCGCTCCCAGAACCGTCAGGACAACACCGGCCATAATGGCCAGCGCGATCATCACTTCAAGCAGTGTGAAACCTCTTGTACCGGCTGGTATCATTGAGGTTCCTCCTGATATCCTTCGTAGAACTTGACTTTGCCGCCGGCGGGGAACGCCATTACGGTCCAATATTTTCCTTCCGGTGACTGCAGGTGAATCGTAACAAAATCCCTCAGCCCCGCCAGACCCACATCCAGCCTCAGCTGGCCGTCACGGACTTTTCCGAGCCGCGGCACAACCAGATCGGCAACCTGTATTCCCGCCTTCAGGGGCGGCTTTTGCAGCAGCGGATCGGCAGGCTCTTTGCCACTCCCGTCTGCGGAAATTTCAAACAGCTTGATTGTGTCACTGCCCGGTTCAATATTGAGGTAATAGCCGGTCCGGGTGGTGGCGGCCCGCTCTTGCAGATAACGGAGTGTTGCAGCCAGGGTCCGTGCTGATATTTTCAGGTTTTCACTGTCGGAGGATGGCAGGCGCGGCATCACCAGCATGATCACCATGCCGATGATGACCAGCACCACCATTAACTCAATCAGTGTAAATCCGGATTTGTTCCTTGAGATCATAGAAACTCGGAAAGCTTCTCCCGTTCATCAACCAGGTAAAATTCCAGCGTCTTGCGCAGGGCGTCATCGACGGTGGTGACCGGCTCCCACCCCAGACATTCCTTGGCCCGCTCGACTGACGGCACTCTGGTCAGCATATCCTGATAACCCTTGCCATAGAACGAGTCGGAGGAGGTTTCCACGATTCGGCATTTTTCAGCCTTGTCCTTGTAGAGTGGGAATTCGGCTACCATGTCCCGCAGCTTTTCGGCCAGTTCCTTGACGGAAAGGTCGTTGGCCGGGTTGCCGATGTTGAAGATTTTGCCATTGGCGCAACCGTTCTCATTGGCAATTATCTTCATCAAACAGTCGATTCCGTCTTCCACGTAAGTAAAGGAACGGCGCTGTTCTCCGCCATCCACCAACAGAATCGGCTCTTCTGCCAGAATATTGTAAAGGAACTGGGTCAGGACGCGCGAGCTACCCTCTTTGGCGGTGTGAATGCTGTCCAGTTTTGGACCGATCCAGTTGAAGGGACGGAATAGTGTGAATTGAAGCCCTTCATGGTTGCCATAAGCATAAATCACGCGATCCAGCATCTGCTTGGCGCAGGAGTAGATCCAGCGTTCCTTGGCTATCGGACCCAGCATCAGCGGTGAGTTTTCCTCGTCGAACTGGGCATCGGGACTCATGCCGTACACCTCGGAGGTGGAGGGGAAAATGACTCTTTTCTTGTATTTGTGGCAAAGGCGGATGATCTTGAGATTCTCTTCAAAATCCAGCTCAAAAACCCTGAGTGGGTCCTTGACATAGGTTACCGGCGTGGCGATCGCCACCAGCGGCAGCACGACGTCACATTTTTTGATGTTATATTCGATCCACTCCTTGTTGATGGTGATATCGCCTTCCAGAAAATGGAAGCGGGGATCGCCCAGCGAGCGCTCAAGTTTATCGCAAGCCATGTCGAGGCCGTAAACTTCCCAGTCGGTAGTGGTCAGGATACGGTGCGTTAATGCATTGCCGATAAAACCGTTGACGCCCAAAATCAGTACTTTCATTGTAGCTCCTGTTCTTTCTGAATGTTTTCTATGCGAATGTTTTTACTGCGCCAACATGGTGCCTGGCAAACTGTTCCGGCGTCTGTTCCTGCTCCCCTTCAAACTGAAGTGAACGAATCTCAAGCAGTCCATCGCCGGTTCCGACCAGTATTGGGTTAGCTGATACAATCTGTCCCGGTTCCCCCTGCCCCTGAATCGGCCGGGCCTCCCAGATAATGACTTTCCGGCCATCCAGAGATGAGAAAGCCCCCGGATATGGGTGGGTCACACCGCGAATCAGGTTGTAAATCTGCACCGCGCTCCTGCCCCAGTTTATCTCTCCGTCAGCCGGCTTGCGGCCGCCGCAGTAGTTGCCACTCCTGAGATCCATCGCGATGCGGGGGGCAGTGCCCTGACGCAATAACGGCCAGGCCGCGCGAATGACCGTTACAGCAGCATCGGTTACCTTGCCAAAGACATCATGGGAGGTGTCACTGAATGAGATGGCAACTTTCTCCTGACAAACAATGTCGCCCGCATCCGGCTTTTCGACCATATAATGCAGAGTCGCGCCGGTTTCGGTTTCACCGTTGATGACGGCCCAGTTGACCGGGACGCGACCGCGGTATTTCGGCAGATAGGAGCCGTGCAGATTGAGTGCTCCCGAACGCGGGATTTCCAACACTTCCGCCTTGATCATGTTGCGATAGTAAAAGGAGAAGATAAAATCAGGAGCGATCTTTCGAACCAACGCGACGTTTTCAGGAAGAGAGATATCGGTAGTCAGGTACGGGATGCCATGAGAATCAGCAAGTTCACGCACCGATGCGAACCAGATTTCTTCAGTGGGCGAATCTTCGTGGGTGTAAATCAGCTCAATCCTGGCACCCTGGCGCAATAGCTCCTCGATGCAACGATAGCCGACATTATGGTAAGCACAGACAATCAGCCGGTTATTCTCCAAATCCGTAGGTCCTCCTGACCACAAACCTGGGTCGCTTGCGGACTTCCTGGTAGATTCTTCCCACATATTCTCCGACAATGCCGATCCCTAAAATGATAATGCCGACAAAGAAGAACAGAATTGCAAACAGTGTGAAAACCCCTTCCACCTCGGCGCCGACGATAAAACGACGAACCAGCAAAAATATCGCGAAAGCCACTGACAGCAGGGATGTAAGGATGCCGAACAGTGCAAACAGCTGCAGCGGCACGACTGAAAAGCCGGTCATCAGGTCAAAATTGAGCCGGATCAGGTTGTAAAACGAATATTTGCTTTCGCCCATGGCCCGCTCGGCATGACCGACTTCGATCTCGCTCGGATTGGAGGCAAATGTTTGCGCCAGGGCCGGAATAAAGGTAGTCGATTCCCGGCAGCGGTTGATGTTGTCAACCACATAGCGGTGGTAAGCCCGCAGCATGCAGCCGTAATCCTGCATCTGCATTCCGGTAATCTTGTTGGTGGTGATGTTGACAATGCGCGAGGCCAGCTTGCGGAAAACTGAATCCTGGCGCTGCTGCCGGATCGTGCCAACCACGTCGTGCCCTTTTTCGATCTCGGCCACCAGACGCGGTATCTCTTCCGGCGGATTTTGAAGGTCGGCATCCAACGTGATGACAATCTCTCCCTTGGACATCTCGAAGGCGGCCAGAATCGCCATATGCTGCCCAAAGTTGCCGTTGAACTCGATTACCTTGACGCCTGGAAATTCATCCGCCATCCGGCGCAGGATTTCCAGCGAGCGGTCACGGGACCCATCGTTGGTGAAAATGATCTCGAACGGCCGCCCTGTTCCCTGAACGGCCGGATACAGGCGCTCCATCAGCGGTACAAGGTTGTCTTCCTCATTGTAAACCGGCACTACTATGCTTAAATAGGGTTGTTCCATTCCATGCCCCTTGTTATTTGCCTAAAGCAACCGTTTCGATCAAATCATTTCCGAAGAGCTGCTTTTGCCAATCCCTCATTCCAGCAATGTCGTTCAATGTGTCAGTCGTCGCATCGGCAACGTCCGCCACCGATTCCAGCATCCAGTTGGGCGCCAGAACTCCCGGTTCAAGCCCAAGGGCTGCGCTTTTCCGGTCTCGCCATGCTTTAAGTGAGCGGAGTCGCTCTTTGGCGCCATCCACCACGTCGTTTTTACGGGTATACGGAAAGCGCGGCAAATCTTCTTCGGGCAGACTCATACCCTTGGCAACTGCGGCCAGGATTGCTTCTCCATGACGGCTGAGCTGGACCGGACTCATACCCTTGATAGTAGCCAGGTCGTTAATTGTGCGCGGTCTTATCTCGGCAATTTCCTGTAGCGTTTCCACTGACATAACCTTGAATGGCGGCCGGTCAAGCAATTGAGACTGTTTATCCCTCAGTTGCAGCAACTCTTCCAGAATTGCCAGGCTGCGACCCTTCAGCTTGCCGGCACCCTTGCAATAAAGAAACAGCGGCCCCTCTTTTTCATTCACCCGCGCCTGGCAAACAAGCCGGCACTCCTCCATCAGCCACGCCAGCCGCCCTTTTTGCTGCAATTCTTCCCGCAACTGGTCATACAATGGCAGCAGGTCCGACGTATCAGCAACTGCGTAAGCGCACATTTCCTGGCTAAGCGGCCTTTTGCTCCAATCCGCTTTCTGGTATTTCTTGTCCAGCACTATCCCAAAACGCGCATTAAGGAGCGCCGCCAAGCCGAATTCGGAAATGCCCAAAAAACGCGCCGCAATCATCGTATCGAAGAGGTTGGTAACCTCAATGCCGAAATCCCGGTGCAATGAACGGATATCGTAATCAGCGCCATGCATGACCACCAGAATAGCAGGGTCGCCAAGCGGGCCGGCCAGCGGACTCAAATCCTTGCACGCCAGCGGATCTATCAGCCAGTTTTCATGGCGCGTGGAGACCTGTATCAGACATACTTTTTCCTGGTAGTGGTGCAGCGAATCCATTTCAAGATCAACCGCGATTTCGACCTGCTGCGACAGAACATGCGCAACTTCGGCCAGCCTGACAACATTCGTAATTATTTCGCAGGTTCCTGCCTGCCTGTATAAGGTACTCAAACCGCAAACTCCCGCACAATAGAATAGGTTGTGGTACGCTGGGCTGAACTGAACCCGGCTCCATGGATAAGGTTGATCATCTCTTCTTGCGACATTCTAAAGCTGCAACCTGCAGCTGCAACGACATTTTCTTCCAGCATGGTCCCACCCAGATCGTTGGCTCCGAAAAATAGCGCTACCTGGGCCATTTTGGCGCCTTGTGTGACCCAGCTGGCCTGGATATTCGGAATGTTATCCAGCACGATCCGTGAAAGCGCCAGAACTTTAAGGTAATCGACCCCGGTGGCGGTGGTTCCGCCCAGTTCTGTATTGCCCGGCTGATATGTCCAGGGGATGAAAGCGGTAAAAGAGCCACCCCGCTCCTGCAACTCGCGCACCCGGAAAAGATGCTCAACAATGTCTTCCGGCTTTTCATCACTTCCGAACATCATAGTGGCGGTCGTCGGCATGCCGATCGCGGCCGCCTTCAACATTACTTCACCCCATTGTTGCCATCCGATCTTGTTGGGCGAGATCTTTTTACGCACTTCATCAACCAGTATCTCGGCGCCACCACCTGGGATCGAATCCAGCCCGGCTCCCTTCAGGCGCCCCAAGGTCTGCTCCAGGCTCAGCCCGGAGTTGCTGGCAATGCAGGTTACTTCCGCCGGAGAAAGTGAATGATTTTGAATAGTTGGGAAACGGGCTTTTATCTCTCCGAATAATGTTTCAAAGAAATCAATTTTCAGCTCCGGATTAAGCCCCCCCTGCATCAGCAGCTGGGTGCCACCCTGTTCGGTCAGTTCGGCAATCTTGTTGAAGATCTGCTCAAAAGAGAGGATATAAGCGTCTTCCGCCTGTTTGTCGCGATAAAAAGCGCAGAACGAACATTTCGATTCACAGATGTTGGTGTAATTGACATTCCGGTCCACAACAAAGGTAACCCGACCCTCGGGATGCATCCTTTTCCGTATATTGTCAGCAGCAGCTCCAACTTCCAGCAGGTCTCCGTCAAGCAGCATCTGCAATGCTTCATTTCTGTTAATGACAGGCACGATCTATTATAAACCTTTCTCCCGGTTGTCTGCTGGAGAGACGCCTCTTTCAGGTATTAGTGACGTGAAACATGCCGAAGGTTGCCAGAGGTTTACCGTCTGAATAACTGATCGTTACATGTCCCTTTACCGGCAATTCCTTGCACTCTTTGCTGAAAAAAACTGTTTCAACCTCGGACAAGCGCTCACCCTTCATCAGTGAACCAAAGTGTTCCATACATACACTTCGGCTTTCGGGGGCAATGATATTCCAAATTTTCAAACCTGAGATTTCATCTGATGAATATCCCAGATTCTCGCGCCAAAGGCGATTAACAAAGATGAAACTGCCATCCGGAGCAACGCATTGAACCATCTCGCCGGCATTTTCAAAAACGTCCAGATACATCTGTTCTTTTTCGCGCAGATGCAATTCGGTCTTTACCCGGTTAGTGATGTCCATGTATGCCATCACAACCTGGGTCACATCTCCAAAGCGATTTTTGACCGGAACTGCAGATACTTCGAAATGCCTTTTATTCATAACCCAGTCAACCTGGTGGACTGGACGGCGTGTGTTCATAACGCGCTCAAAGGCACAATTGGCCGGGTAACTGTCGGTCTGGCAGATTGCCTGACAACAGGTTTTTTCAGTTAGCCCCTCTTCGGCAACACTGAACATCTCAAGCAAACGTTGATTGTAAATCTGGATTTTCATGTTGCTGTCCAGAACCATTATTCCAACACCAACAGATGCAAGTATTGCCTGGGTTTCGTCGTGGGCTGCACGCACTCGTTCATTAAGATGCTTTTCATGCTCCAGTATCTGAATGAATGATTCCGTCATAACTCCAATCGGGTCAGAATCAATCAAAGATTCAACGGCCGGTTCTTCCGGACGGATCGGCAATGTCCCGAACAACAGAAGCATTTGGTTAGTTTTTTTGCGAATGTACTCGATCTGACGAAAGTTCGCCTCTCTCAGAGACCTGTTTTCCGCCGTCAGACGCTCAATCTCTGACTCTCCAAACAGTTTGTGTATAATTGATCTCATCGGCTTATAGACCCTGTTCACAGTCCGGCGGCGAATATTTCAATCCGGTAAGAAGCATCTTCCTCAGACACCTTGGTGGCATACCCCATGTTTTCTGCGGATTTTGGAATTGTCACGGTTGAGTCACGGTTGCTGGTGATAAATACCAGTTTGAGCGTTTCAGCTTTGATGGCGTCTTTATGACTGTTAATCTCGCGCAAAGCAGAAATCAGGGTAGCGGGACAAACCTGCCCCCGCATATCAATGTATTTCAGTTCCATGTCATCACCGAAATTAGCAACGTCTTTACCTCGGATTCAATCGGTCGCAATCAAGTCATCGCCGCCGTCTCTGTTGTCAGTAATTGCCGAATCGCCTGGGGAATCCGCCGGGCTTTGTGCTCATGGCTGATACAGGCCAATGTCACAATTCCCTCCACAAGCAATCGACCATCGCCATGCCTGACAATCCTCTGAAGCAGAGTAAACGATGAACCACCCGTTCGCATTGGCAATGTTTCAACCGAGAGGAGGTCATCGTGATGCGCTGGGGATTTAAAATTTACTTCCATTTTTACAACCGGAAATATAAAGCCATCTTCCGCAAGTTTGGCTACCAGAAACCCATGCTCGCGAAAAAACTCCGTCCGGGCACGTTCCAGATATTTGATGTAATTGGCGTGATAGACAACACCGGCTGCATCAGTATCTTCGTAATAAATTCGAACGTCCACCCTCTAGCGCAGCCTCAAGTTGATTGTTTTGGTAATTCCGCTGTTGCGGTATTTCAGCTGCAGTCGCAGATCTTTGACAGTTTCGGCTTCACCTGGAAAAAAGATAAATCCGTTGGCGAGGTTGTCGGCAGCCATGACCTTCCCCTCAAGTCCCTTATCGCGGATATTGTCAGCAATTTTATATTCGCGACGCTGGTCATCTCCAGCCTTGTTGGCGCCGCCGATCACGGCACCACCGGCACCTCCGAGCACTCCGCCCTTGACAACCGATTCACCGACGCTCCGACCGGAAACGATTCCCAAAGCTAATCCCAGAACAGCACCTGCGGCTGCTCCCCAGGCTGCGCCCTTGCCGGCACCGCTTGCGATGGCTCCTGTTTCGGTTGCTTTTTCAACCCGCTCGACAGCCTCGCTATTTGCCAATATCTTCCAATACCTGTTGGAGCCGTCAACCAGGAAGGTTTGACCCGAGACAACTTCCACCCCCTGCCCGCTGCGATTATCCATCACAATTTGGACCGGAAGCAGACCGGCTGACCGGATGTCAAAACCAAAGGCGTCTTCTGCCTGTTTCTTGTCGACAAAAGGTTCCGCTCCAACCATCAAACCATCGACGTCCTGATAATTGGCATATTCTTGTGGAGGCCTGAAGGAGACAGACCGGTTTTCATATGTTGCACAAGCGGAAACATGAGCTGCGATAATCAGAATACAGATCATTTTTTTCATATGTTCCTCCATCCCCTTTAGTGACTGACAATTGACCACTTTAGAGCAGATTCCACTCATCTGCAACTTCATTCTCCGGATCATCAGGTCAAAATCAGCCCTTTAACCACAGGAGGATCAAATATCATGCTGAAGCGCATAACACAAAAAAGAAAGCCCAAGACATGCAATAGCGGCCGAAACAGCCTTAGAGCCGATTTTACGGACAGAGGCGCACAAACCCAGCTTTTATGCGGGTTGGCACGGTATTATGGTCACCAAAGCCCTGGAACCCATATTAAATGGCAATTCATATGAGCATTGAGACGCGATAGAGAATCCAAGTGACTTTAAGGTTTCATCACTGACGGCAATTTCATCTTCAGCCCCCAGACCTTTCATCGCAATGATTCTGCCGTTCCCTGTCAGCAACGGAGCCGCCAAAGTGACAAAGTTATCGAGCCTGGTAAATGCTCTGGACGTTATCAAACTGAATTTACCGGCTTCGGTTTTGCTGAGATCTTCAACACGCATGTGCATGGCTTCAATTTTCTGCAATCCCAGCAGACGAATTACGTGTTTTTGAAAGTTTATTTTTTTGCCTACCGCATCAACCGACAACATAGTTGTTTCCGGTCTAACAATTTTCAACGGTATTGAAGGAAGTCCGCCTCCTGAACCTATATCAAGCAGACTGTCCTCCTTAAACACAAACTGTGCAAGGTACAGACAATCGAGAAGATGCTTTACGGCGACTTCTTTTTCTGAAGTGATCGAAGTGAGATTAACCTTACGGTTCCACTTGATCAGCTCAGCAGCAAATATTTCCAGCGCTTTCAGGTTTTCGCCGGAAAGTGTCAAATCCATTTTGACGGTCTCTGTTTTCAGAATATCACTTATCATTTGCAAAACCCTATTTACACTCTTGACTACTTTTCCAGCTATTTGCCTTGATTGCAATGGCAAGGATAGATACTGCCGCCGGAGTAATTCCAGGAATTCTTGAAGCTTGACCAAGTGTATCAGGTCGCCCCTTTTCCAGTTTTTCACGCACCTCGGTAGTTAAACCTTTAATGGAAGCATAATCCAATTCAGACGGAATTATGGCAGACTCCAACTTCTTGGCTCTTTCCACCTGATCCAGTTGCCGATCAATATAGCCACGGTATTTTGTCTGAATTTCAACCTGTTCCCTGACCAACAATGGTGTTTCACGTGAAACATCATCCATTTCAGCCAGATCGGAATAAACAATATCCGAACGTTTTAATAGGTGCTCTAGCGTTGTCCCCTTCTGGATGTCCTCTATGTTCAAGCGGGACAACACCGCATTTTCCTGGTCTGATAGGGAGATTCTGGTAGAAGAGATACGATCCAGATCACTGACTATCATTTCCCGCTTATTTTTAAATGCGGCATATTCAACTTCTGAGACCAGACCGAGCTTATAGCCTATGTCCCGCAGGCGCAAATCGGCATTATCCTCACGCAACAGCAGCCGATATTCAGCCCGAGAAGTGAACATGCGGTACGGTTCCTTAGTACCTAGCGTAACCAGATCATCGATCATTACACCGATGTAAGCCTGACTGCGATCAAGAACAAGCGGGGCCTCGCCTTTCACCCTCAGTGCGGCATTGATACCGGCCAGCAGTCCCTGTCCGGCAGCTTCCTCATATCCTGATGTCCCATTGACCTGGCCGGCATGGAAAAGATTAGCTATGTCCTTGGTCTCCAGCGAAGAATGCAGCTGAATCGGATCCACATAATCGTATTCGATTGCATAAGCCGGACGCATGATTTCCACACGCTCCAAACCGACTATGGAACGATAAAACGGAATCTGAATGTCGATCGGCAATGAAGTTGACATGCCGCTCGGATAGACTTCCACCGTTTCCAGACCTTCTGGCTCGATAAACGTCTGATGACGCTCTTTTTCAGGAAAGCGGACTACCTTGTCTTCAATTGATGGACAATAACGAGGACCGACCCCCTCAATCACCCCTGCATACAATGGAGATCGGTCCAGACCAGAACGGATGATGTCGTGCGAAAGCGGATTGGTGTATGCGATATGGCAAGGCACCTGCGGCATGGTAATCCGCTCGGTTGAAAAGGAAAATGGAATTGGGGGGTCATCACCAAACTGTGCCTCAAGCTTGGCAAAGTCAATTGTGCGACTGTCCAGTCTGGCAGGAGTTCCGGTTTTGAGACGTCCAACTGCAAAGCCAAGCGAGCGCAACTGATCTGAGAGTCCAACAGAAGGAAGATCTCCTGCCCGTCCACCCGGATAATTATTCAGACCGATATGAATCAATCCACGCATGAAAGTTCCGGTAGTGACAACAACTGTTTTACTTATGAACCGAATTCCTGAACGCGTATCAACTCCGCGCAGCTGACCACCTTCCAGAAACAGCGCAGTAACCTCGCCCTGTTTGAGATCCAGGTTATTTTGGTGTTCAAGGACACGCTTCATCCTGAGACGGTAAAGCTGCTTATCGGCCTGTGCGCGCGAAGCTCGTACAGCAGGCCCCTTCCGGGTATTTAGAATCCGAAATTGAATGCCTGTGGCATCGATATTTTTAGCCATCTCGCCACCAAGTGCGTCAATCTCCTTAACCAGATGTCCCTTGGCTAATCCTCCGATGGCCGGGTTGCACGACATCAGGGCTATAGCATCCAGATTGATTGTCAACAGCATGGTGCGGCATCCCATGCGAGCAGCGGCCAAAGCAGCCTCACATCCGGCATGACCGGCGCCGACAACTATTACGTCATATTGCATATCATATGTAATCATGTTTAATGCCTGTCTTGGATTGATGTTTCACGTGAAACGTTTGGTTATTTGCCAATGCAGAACGAGGAGAAGATTTTGTCGAGAACCTCATCAGTGGTAGTCTGACCGGTCACCGACCCGACAGCTTCGAGTGCATCACGAATGTCAATTGCCAATAACTCAAGATTTGAATGATCGAGGCCGACAGCAAACCTGTGCAATGAACTCTCTGCAGACACCAACGCATCGCGATGGCGTGAACGGGAAATAGCTGCAATCTCACGATTGTCTACAGTGGTTTTAGATTTAAAATGATTACAAACAGCCTGTCTCAGGTCATCTAAACCGACAGCACTACACGCAGCCATCTCTACCTGGCTGTTAATGATGATATGTTCCGGCACAACCATCTGACGAGGTTTATCGAACTTATTTAGCACAGTCACGACACTGCTGTCAGACAGCGCATCATAAATCAGCTGGTCTTCAAGACTAAAAGGGCGCGAAGCGTCCAGGACAAAGAGAACCAGATCAGCCAATGGTATTTTCTCCATGGCCCGGTTAATCCCCTCCTGTTCAACTAGATCATCAGTGTGCCGGATACCGGCAGTATCCAGAAGCTTGACAGCCAGTCCGTTAATAATAACCGTTTCCTCGATTATATCACGCGTCGTGCCGGGAATATGGGTAACAATGGCTCTGTTTTCATTTGTCAGCAGATTCAGCAAACTGGATTTACCAACATTCGGCTTGCCAATAATCAAGACAGAGACTCCGTCACGCAGAATCCTACCCTCCTCAAACGTACCCAGAAGCTGACTCACTATGTCAAGAGCCTGCCCTGCTGAATTCCGTATAAGGTTGATATCAGTGTCACCTAGATCATCTTCAGGAAAATCGATGTAGGCTTCAACCAAAGCCAGCACTTTTATCAATAACAGACGAATATCATCGATACGTTTGGACAAAAGTCCTTCGCGCTGTTTTTGCGCCAATTGCAGGGCGGCTTCCGTATTGGATCCGATAATATCCATTACTGATTCGGCTTGCACAAGATCTATGCGCCCGTTCAGAAATGCTCGCCTGGTGAATTCTCCGGGATCTGCCAACCTGGCGCCAGACTTCAAGACAATTGCCAGAACGGTTTCAACAACCAGCCAACCACCATGACAATGAAGCTCGAGTACATCTTCGCGAGTAAATGAGCGCGGGGCAAGCATCAGAACCGCCATGGCTTCATCTACTACTTCACCGCTGGCGGGATTGATTATGGAACCAAAATAAAAACGGTGGCTTGCAAGGCCACCGTCATGAATCGGTTTAAAGACAGTATTTCCTATAGCAGCAGCCTGATTGCCACTCACCCTAACAATGCCGATGCCGCCATTGCCAGGCGGAGTACTAACTGCCGCTATCGTGTCACGGATATACATGGATTTTGACCCCGCAGCTGCCGATCATTATTCCTCGACCGGCCTGTTAATGTACATCTGCTGAGCTATCGTCAACACGTTGTTTACCAACCAATACAGAACAAGGCCGGACGGAAAGCTCAGAAACATAAAAGTAAAGACAACCGGCAAAGCAAGCATCATCTTCTGCTGCATCGGATCCATCTGTGACGGAGTCATCTTCTGCTGGATGAACATTGTTATGCCCATAATAACAGGAGTCACGTAGTAGGGATCTTTGTCAGCGAGATCAGTAACCCACAAAAAGAACGGAGCGTGACGCAGTTCTATAGAAAACATGAGCGACTTGTACAGGGCAAAAAACACCGGAATCTGGACAACCATCGGCAAACAGCCGCCCATCGGATTAACCTTGTGATCGCGGTACAAAGCCATGACTTCCTTGTTCATGGTGTCACGGTCGTCTTTGTATTTTTCGCGCAGTTTGGCCATCTCAGGCTGTATTTTCTGCATCCCCTTCATTGACTTGTAACTCTTGTTGGTCAGGGGGAAAAACAGCGCTTTTAGAATGACAGTGATTATGATGATCGCTACACCGTAGTTACCAACGTAACTGTAGAAGAACTTTATGGAATAAAGGAGCGGCTTGGCAATGACTGTAAACCAGCCCAAATCCAGAGATTGAACCAATGAATGACCCTGGGCCTTCAGGATGTCGATATCCTTTGGTCCAACAAAAAGAGTGTCTTTTACAGTAGTGGACAAGCCTGGATTGACGATAAACTGGGGGGATGACGCAATGGATTCAAAGTATCCGGAGGCATTTTTCTTCAGCTCAACAGAGGCGATACTGTTGTTCTCGGCAATAATCGCACGCAGAAAATACTTGTCTGCAAAACCGGACCACATAACATCTTTTTCATAACGTTTTGAGGAAGCGGCGACATCTTTAATTTTGTTGGAGTGGATACTGTTATCTGAGAAAAGGTAGGCGCCTGCGGTGTCATAGCGGTTATTTTTTTCTTTGGGTTCGGCTGGATATGTCAATACCTGCTGAATAGAACCGGTTATGGGAGCGGCGGAATTGTTAATAACCTGGGTAGAAAGATTTATTCCGTAGGACCCTGCTGTAAAAGTATATGTCTTTTTGACAGTGAACCCCTGCCCCGACACATAACTGAAAGTGAGCTCCTTGGATCCTTTATCATTCACATTCAAGCTTTCGGCATCAGGGACGAAAACGGCGCCTTCATTAAGAGCAATACCGGATGCACGGGTAGAAAAAGTCAGAACGTTGGGGTCAGCATCACTTCCCAGAATAACGTTTTTGGCCGAGGGCGACTTTTCTTCACGATACTTCTTCAACGTTAAGCTTTTTAGACTGGCACCTTTAGATGAAAAAACAGCCGAATAAAGGTCTGTTTCAACTTTTATATCCTTTTGAGAAACTGTGGTTGGCAAAGTTTGTTCATTTGCCGGCTTCTGGTTCTGCATTGGAGGTGTTTGCTGGGTCGCTACATTGCCATTACCGGAAATGGAGGCCAACACCGGCTTGCCAGTCTGTTCGAGCGGTTTCTTCTCTGGGGCGAAGATCATAGAGAATATGTAGAAAACTGCTATTGAAAGACCAACCGCGATAAATGCACGCTTATCCATAAAAGCTCCTGATTATATACTTGATTTAATAACTGAGATGAACTGTGCGTTTATATCAGAATTCTGCTGTTATATATTGCAATGCAGTCATATCGTATTCATGGAACCGGATCATAGCCACCAGGATGAAAAGGATGACATTTGCCAATTCGAATTACGGTGAGCAGCAAACCCCTCATAAGGCCGTGCTTAATTATGGATTCTCTGGAATACTCGGAACAGGAGGGATAAAAACGACAGGACTGAGGGAGAAGTGGTGAAATCAACTTCTGATAGACCCTGATCACAAGGAGCAAGATGCTCTTGAACATGAAGGTGTGCCTATAAGCCTGAAGGCTTTAGTTATTTCCCGGTGAACATCAGAGTAATCCATTAATGCTGATTCTCTACGGGCAATTATATTAAAATCAACTGGCGGAAGCATCTGGCGATCATGCCTAAATATCTCACGGAGGTAACGCTTGATACGATTACGCACAACGGCGCAACCGATCTTTTTACTCACCGTAATACCTATTCGTGCTGACATACCTTCATTATCCCGCCACACTACCAAAAACCCATTTACAGAAGCTTTGGACTGAGCATTTGCAAGTCGCAAAAACTCAGCCCGCTTCCTTAAACGAATCTTTTTTGGAAATTCAGCGGATCCGGTATTTACAATCACCGCAGAATTATTACTTGGTTGCAATTCTTACCGACAAGTTTTTACGACCTTTTGCTCTTCTGCGCTTTATGACCAAACGTCCGTTTTTAGTGGCCATTCTTACCAGAAAACCATGGGTGCGCTTGCGACATACATTACTCGGCTGGAAAGTTCTTTTCATCAGTGTTTACCTCTACTCAATTATTTTTCAGGAAATGGGTTATTAAACACAAGTGACTGCTGCTGTCAAGGCTTTTATTATTCTGCTTACAGGATTGTGAAAATTGATTTGACTTGAAAAACAGGGTGGCCTCTGGTAACCTGCCGAAGCTGTATAAGGCCATTTAGAGACTGAATTAAACATAAGTAGCTGATATTAAAGCCATATAAAGTTTTCAACAGCTGTTGAAAAATTGTTGATAACTTTCATTGAGCTTTTTATTGATTATGAACTAAATACCCTAATGAACAACATATGTTTAGATGCAGCAATGTTGCTGATAACAATCAATCTGACTAAGAATGTGAATGTTAAATAAATGTTTGATGCATGGCAACAAGCCACCGAAAATATAGAAAAGATACTTTCTGAAGGTGATTTTGTAACATGGATAAAACCTGTTCGTTACAGCCACCAGCTGGATTCATCTGTTTATCTTACTGTTCCCAACTCATTTATCAAGGAGTGGCTGGAAGACCATTATCTGGGAGTAGTTACTGGTGCTCTGTCGTCCACATCAGGCCAGGCGCTAACTGTCAATTTCATAATAAGGGATGAGGAAGAGTCATTACAGATGCCTCTGGACGAATCATCTGCTCAGAACGACCAGGAAGTAAAAATCACTCAACTGACGTACCCTGAACCCGCCTTTACCAATCTTAATCCTAAATACACATTCGACCTTTTCGTCAGCGGCACAGGCAATCAGTTTGCCCACGCTGCCGCTATGGCTGTTGCCAACAATCCGGCGGTCACATACAACCCGCTCTTCATCTACGGAGGGGTAGGACTCGGTAAAAGCCATTTGTTAAATTCGATAGGTCACACCATAAAATCTAATTCTCCTGAAGCAAATATCTGCTACTGTTCTGCTGAAAAGTTCATGTATGAAATGGTAAATCATCTCAGATTGAAAAAAATGGATATATTCAGGAACCGGTTCAGAAATGTAGACGTGCTGCTGATAGATGACATACAGTTCATATCCGGTAAAACCGGGACTCAGGAAGAATTTTTCTATACTTTCAATGCGCTGCACGATGCCCATAAACAGATCGTAATTACTTCAGACAAGTTTCCGCGTGAAATTTCAGACCTTGAAGAACGTTTAAGGTCCCGTTTTGAATGGGGTTTAATAGCCGATATACAACCACCTGATTTGGAAACAAAAATTGCAATTCTTAAGAAAAAATCTGAGATAACGCGAATCAAGCTTCCAGAAGATGTCTATTATTTTTTAGCATCAAGTGACACGAGAAATATTCGCGAATTAGAAGGTATGCTCATAAGATTGGGCGCTTTCAGCAGCCTTCAAAATATTCCTATAACATTGGAAATGGCCAAGGATAATCTCAAGGATATTCTGGGTGACAGGCGCAGGGAAGTCACAATAGAACTGATTCAAAAATCAGTTGTCGAATATTTCGACATGAAACTGACCGATCTCAAATCTGAAAAACGTCTCAAAAATATTGTCCTGGCCAGGCAAATAGCAATCTGGCTTTGCAGGGATATGACTAAGTCTTCCTACCCTGATATTGGTCTTAAATTTGGTGGCAAGGATCACTCCACAATAATACATTCGTTTAAAAAAATAGATAAAGCCATTGTAGAAGATGTCAAACTGGCTAAGATTATTGATGAAATTAAACATATACTTTTGAAGTAAGGATAAGCTGTTAATACTGTGTGGAAAACTGTTGATATTTCGCCTGGCTGTGCATAAGTGAGAATTCCATCTGAAATTATCAACAGATACAACCGACAACAAAAACTTTTTATTCAGCTAGTTACGCAGTTGTTACCAGTTTCCACAATACCTACAACGTACTACAAAGTTTTTAATTCTTTATATTTATAATACTAATGGCAATAAGGGGTGACAAATGGAATTCAGAATAGACAAAGAGCAGTTCCTCAAAGCACTTCAGAAAATCCAGGGAATTGTAGAAAAGCGGACTTCAATGCCGATTTTATCCAACGTCCTTCTGGAAGCTACTGAAACATCGCTGCTTGTGACCGCAACGGACCTGGAAGTCGGTATGAAAAGCAGTTATTCCGCCGAGGTTGTTGCAACAGGTAAAATTACAGTTTCTGCCAAGAAACTGTATGAAATTGTCAAGGAACTGCCTAATCAGCAAATCGTTTTCTCAACCAAGGATAACGATTGGGTAGAAATAAAATGTGGAAAAGTTCAATTCAATATTGTCGGACTTTCTCCTGATGAGTTTCCATATTTTCCAGATGTTAAAGAAGAAAGCCTGTTTGAAATTGAAAGTTCGCTGTTAAGGGGAATGATTGAAAAAACATCTTATGCAATTTGCACTGATGAAACAAAATATAATCTAAACGGTATCTTTGCCAAAGTGGAAGTGAAACAGGATGGTATAAATTGCCTTAAAATGGTTTCTACAGACGGTCATCGGCTTTCGATCGCTTCAGGAAATCTGAAAGGCTCTGTAGGTCCGGAGCTGTTAAAAGGTGTCATACTGCCAAAAAAAGGCATCTATGAAATGAAGAAAATCACCGATGAAGAAGGCGGCATGTTGTTATTCGGATTTTTGGATAACAGCGCCGTCATAAAACGGGGTGATTCGTACATGGTCATGCGCCTGGTAGATGGCGAGTTTCCAGATTACAATCGCGTCATACCAACCGCCAATAATCAGGTTGTCACAGTAAACAAAGAAAATTTCAGCCATTCTGTGCGACGTATGGCAATTCTATCCAGCGAGAAATTCAAGGGTATCATGCTGGAAATATCTGACAATGGTATCAAAATATCCTCCAGCAATCCGGAACTCGGTGACGCAATGGAGGAGATTGATGTTGAATATCATGGAGACCCGATATCTGTCCGGTTTAACGCACGCTATTTGCTGGATGTACTTTCAGTGGCGGAAACTGAAAGAGTCGATATGAGATTCAGGGATGAGTTGTCACCCTCAATAATAGTTCCGGAAAACTCGGAAAGTTTTTTGGCAGTTATTATGCCGATGAGGCTGTAATAGCGGTCAATGCGCCTTCAACACGTTGCAGTCACTAATTTCAGAAACTTGAGTACGCTTCGCTTTGATCCGGGTGGACAGTTCAACCTGTTTTATGGCCCGAACGGGCATGGAAAAACCAACTTACTGGAAGCGATACATCTTTTGGGGAGTGTCCGCTCATTCAGAACCGTAAGATTACCGGAATTAATCAGGCATGGCGAACTCAGAGCTCAGGTTCACGGAGCCGTTGAATCCAACGGAATTCGTAACGAGTTACGTTTGACATTGGAAAGTGGCGGACGCAGGGTAGAGATAGACGGTAAAGCAATTCACAGAGCCTCAGATTTACACGGCAAGCTGAACACGGTAGTTTTTTCACCAGATGATTCCGGTATGGTCAGGATGGGACCTGAAACAAGGCGTCGCTATCTTGATCGTGCGGTTTACATGGGTGATATTGGTTATCTGCACTGTTGGCACGATTATCAGCGGATTCTCAAACAGCGTAATGTCCTGTTGAAAAGTACGGATAAAAGCGGACTGGAAGTCTGGACTGAAAAACTTGCCGAGGCAGGGGCCGAAGTTATCGAACGTCGCCAGAAATTTGTGTCGATATTAAATGGCAAATTATTGCAGCATTACGCGACCATATCAGGTCACAGCGAAGTTTGTGGAATCAGTTACCGTCCGGACGGGATTCATTCATCGGAGCGGGAAGAAATTAAAAACGAATTGATATCTTTGTTTAAGCGTCATGAGCGATCCGATGAGCGCTACGGAACGACAACAGCCGGACCTCACCGGGATGATTTGAACTTCCTGCTGGATGAGCGACCACTGAAGGCTTTCGGTTCCCAAGGTCAACAGAAAAGTTTTGTACTGTCGCTTAAGATGGCTGAGATGGATAACCTGCAGGAAATATTTGGTGTATCACCTTTGCTTCTACTGGACGATATGAGTTCAGAACTGGATGCCGGTAGAAATAATAACCTGATGGAATTCCTTATTGCGAGGGATATCCAAGTCTTTATAACAACCACTGAACGCTCTCCAGCTCTGTTTAAGGCCGCTCCAAATTGCGCCGTTTTTAGAGTGGAGGACGGAAATCTGACGTTTGAGGGAAATTGACCGCATGAGTGAACAGGAAAACATTGCACAAAGTTCCGCAGAATACGGGGCGGACAATATTAAAATTCTGGAAGGTCTGTCGGCAGTCCGCAAACGACCGGCCATGTATATCGGATCCACTTCCAGCGCCGGTCTGCATCATCTGGTGTACGAAATCGTTGATAACTCAATCGACGAGGCTCTGGCCGGGCATTGCGATAATGTCAGCGTCACCATTAACACGGACGGTTCCATCACGGTTGTCGACAACGGTCGCGGTATCCCCACCGATATAATGCCGAACGAAGGAAAATCGGCTGCCGAAGTCGTTCTGACAGTACTGCACGCCGGCGGCAAGTTTGATAACGATTCCTATAAGGTATCCGGCGGTCTGCACGGCGTCGGTGTCTCGGTCGTTAATGCATTATCAAAATGGCTTGAACTTGAAATCCGCCGTGACGGCAAGGTCTGGCGTCAGTCCTACCGTCGCGGCGACCCGCAAGCGTCATTGGAGATGACCGGTGAAACCAAGAAGCGCGGCACCAAGATCACCTTCATGCCGGATGAGGATATTTTCGAGACGACAGAGTTCTCCTTCGACATCCTTTCCCAGCGTATCCGCGAAATGGCTTTCCTTAACGCCGGAATACGCATCAAGATTACCGACGAGCGGGTGGAGGGTAAATCCCACGAATTCCATTATGAGGGGGGCATCAACTCCTTTGTTGAATACCTGAATCGCAATAAAACCGCGATCAACCCCAAACCGATGTATTTCAGAGGCGAAAAAGGAGGCGTCGAGATGGAGGTCTCGATGCAGTACAACGACTCCTATGACGAAAAGATCTTCGCTTTTGCTAACAACATTAACACCCACGAGGGTGGTACCCACCTGGCTGGATTCAAGGCCGCCCTGACCCGCACGATGAACGCCTACGCAACGGCCAACAACCTGCTCAAAAACGAGAAGGTTACCGTTTCCGGAGACGATTTGCGCGAAGGCCTGACCTGTGTCATCTCGGTCAAGATTCCGCAGCCGCAGTTTGAAGGTCAGACCAAGACCAAGCTTGGCAACTCCGAAGTCAAGGGGTATGTCGAATCACTTTTGAATGAGCGTCTGGCGGTATATCTGGAAGAAAATCCAAAGGTAGCCAAAGACATTCTCAACAAATCGATCGAGGCGGCCCGTGCCCGCGAAGCGGCCCGCAAGGCCCGCGATCTGACCCGTCGCAAAGGTGCCCTGGATATGGGCGGCCTGCCGGGCAAACTGGCTGATTGTCAGGAAAAGGATCCGGCGCTCTGCGAACTGTACCTGGTCGAGGGTGACTCGGCCGGCGGTTCTGCCAAACAGGGACGAGACCGGAAGAATATGGCCATTCTGCCTCTCAAGGGCAAGATTCTCAACGTTGAGAAGGCCCGTTTCGACAAAATGATCTCATCCCAGGAAATCCGTACCCTGATCACGGCACTCGGCACCGGCATCGGCAAGGAGGATTTCAATATCTCCAAGCTGCGTTACCATCGCATTATCGTGATGACTGACGCCGATGTTGACGGTCAACACATCCTTACTTTGCTGCTGACGTTTTTCTACCGCAATATGCGCGAACTGATCGAACGCGGTCACCTCTACATCGCCCAGCCGCCGCTTTACAAAGTCAAACGTGGCCGGAAGGAACAGTATCTGCGCGATGAACATGCCATGCAGGAATTCCTGCTGGAAGAAGGATCCGAAGATCTGACCCTGCGTCTTGAAAAGGGGGATCGGACTTACAACGGCAAGCAGATCATCCCGGTTATCAAACAGTTCATTGAAAACCGCGCCATCTTCAATAAGGTAGTCAAGAAGGGCATTTCTCCCGAACTGCTTTCAATTGTCATCCGCAGTAACGTTCCGTCAGGCATGGAAGATTTGTCCCAGATTGTGCAGTACCTGGACGCCATGAAATCGCTGGCTGCCGGCTCCGAGTACGAGGTTGAAGAACACCGGATTGCCTTCCGCATCGGCAATATCCGCTCGATCATTGACCAACAGACGCTGTCTGTTCTTTCAACCCGTGAATATGAGCTATTGGTGGATAACCATCGCCGGATAGTGGAAACCATGGCTGATGGCCGGGCTTTCGTCGAGCAGGAGGGTGGCAAAGTTGTGTTTGAGACAACCAATCACCAGGATCTGCTCAACTTCTTCCTCGAAAATGCCAAAAAAGGTTTGGGAATCCAGCGTTACAAAGGTCTCGGTGAGATGAACCCGGAGCAACTCTGGGAGACAACCATGAATCCGGAGAATCGGGTACTGCTACAGGTCAAGATCGAGGATGTCGTCGAATCGGATGAAATATTTACGATCCTGATGGGTGACCAGGTCGAACCGCGCCGCGAGTTCATTGAGACCAATGCGCTTAATGTAGTCAACCTTGATATCTAAAACGTTAATAAATATAACTAATCAATAGTTCTGATTTGAACAGCACATACGAGGTAGCAATGCAGATCCCAACTGAAATTCCAGTCAATAAAATATCGGTCAACATCGAAGATGAGATGAAACGCTCGTACATGGATTATGCCATGTCGGTCATCATCGGCCGGGCTTTGCCGGACGTGCGCGACGGGCTTAAACCGGTTCACCGCCGCTGCCTGTACGCCATGTACGACATGGGCAATGACTATAATAAACCCTACAAAAAATCGGCCCGTGTGGTCGGTGATGTTATCGGTAAATACCATCCGCATGGCGACACCGCCGCCTATGACACCATCGTGCGTATGGCCCAGGATTTTTCGCTGCGCTACATGCTGGTTGACGGTCAGGGTAACTTTGGTTCTGTGGACGGCGACCGTCCGGCCGCCATGCGTTACACCGAGATCCGTCTGCGCCAGCTGACCCACGAACTTTTGGACGATCTGGAAAAAGAGACCGTCAACATGGCTCCCAACTACAATGATGAGATGCTGGAGCCGACTGTTCTGCCATCCAAGTTTCCCAACCTGCTGATCAACGGCTCGACCGGTATCGCGGTCGGCATGGCCACCAACATACCGCCCCATAATCTTGGCGAAGTGATTGACGGTATCATTGCCATCATTAATAACCCGGAGATTACATTTGAAGAGTTGCTGACCATGGTTCCCGGCCCGGACTTTCCGACCGGCGCAACTATTTATGGCCGCCAGGGGATCAGAGACGCATATTCCACCGGTCGCGGCATCATTCAGGTCCGCGCCAAGGCCCATGTCGAGGCGTCGAAGCGCTCCGAGCGCCAGGCAATTATCATCACCGAACTCCCCTACCAGGTCAACAAGGCCAAACTGATCGAGAAAATCGCCGAACTGGTCAAGGATAAGAAAGTCGAGGGCATTACCGAAATCCGTGATGAATCGGATCGCCAGGGTATGCGGATCGTGATCGAGGTCAAGCGAGACGAAAATGCCGAGGTACTGCTCAATCAGCTCTACAAGCAGAGTCAGCTGCAGACCTCTTTCGGGATCATCATGCTGGCGATTGTCCACAATCGTCCACGGGTTCTGACGCTGCGGGAGATGATGGACTGTTTCATCGAGCACCGTTGTGAGGTGGTCACCCGCCGCACCAACTTCGAGCTGAAAAAAGCCCTGGCCCGCGCTCATATACTGGAAGGTCTCAAGATCGCGCTGGACTGGCTGGATGCCGTGATCGAGCTGATCCGTGAATCCAAGACCCCGCCCGAGGCAAAGCAGGGGCTGATGGAGGGCAAGTTTGCCGATCCCGAATTCCTGACGCGGCTCAATCTACCGAGGCCGGCCGGCTTTGAAAATGCGGTACAGCTGTCCGAGATCCAGGCCCAGGCCATCCTTGAGATGCGCCTGCAGCGTCTGACCGGTCTGGAGCGCGACAAGATCATCTCCGAATACGAAGAGATCATGAAACTGATCGCCCGCCTGCGGGAGATCCTGGCGTCCGACACAGAGATTCTCAAAATCATCGTCGGGGAATTGAGTGAAATCCGCGAGCGGTTCGGCGACAAGCGTCGCTCCGAAATCGCCGACAAGAGTGCCGATATTTCCCGTGAAGATACCATCGAAGATGAGGAGATGGTTGTGACCATTTCCCACACCGGCTACATCAAGCGCAGCGCAGTTGACCTGTACCGTTCCCAGCGTCGGGGCGGCAAGGGCAAGACCGGCATGAAGACCAAAGAGGAGGATTTTGTCGAGCAGCTCTTTATCGCCTCCACCAAAGACTATCTGCTCTGCTTCACCGATGCCGGTCGCATGTACTGGCTGAAAGTTTACGAAATCCCCGAGGGTAATCGCACCACCAAGGGCAAAGCGGTGGTCAATCTGGTCAACGTCTCGGCCGGGGAAAAGATCACTACGATCCTGCCGGTCAAGGAGTTCAGCGAGAACACCTACCTGTTCATGGCCACCCAGAATGGCGTCGTCAAAAAAACCCCTCTGGTGGATTACTCCAACGTGCGCAGCGGCGGCATCATTGCTGTCAACCTGGACGACGGCGACAGGCTGATCTCGGTGGCATTGACCGACGGCACCAAGGACATCTTCCTGGCTTCGCGCAACGGCAAGGCGATCCGCTTCAACGAAGAGGATGCACGCCCGATGGGACGTGCCACCCGTGGTGTCCGTGGTATGAACCTTTCCGAAGATGATCGTGTAATCGGCATGGAAATAGTAGACAATGCTGCGGTCGGCTCGACCATCTTCACGGTCTGCGAGAACGGCTACGGCAAGCGCACCGACCTGGACGAGTATCGCGACCAGACTCGCGGCGGCAAGGGCATCATCACGATCAAGACCACCGAGCGTAACGGTTGCGTGGTTAATGTCATGCAGGTAGCCGACGATCATGATCTGATGGTCATAACTGATCAGGGCAAGATCCTGCGGGTGCCGGTATCCGGTTTCTCAGTGATCGGCCGCAACACCCAGGGTGTCACACTGATGAACACCGAAGGGAATGAAAAAGTTGTCGCAGTCGCCCGCCTGGCCGAGAAGGACGAGGATGAGGCTTACGAAGAAGGTGAAGAAGGGGCTGAAGAAAACGAGGCCTAGATGAACCGCGCCTTCACGTTGAAAATAGACAAGTCCCTGCGGGAACGTCGGCGGATTCTGCGTCTGCTGGATTTTCTCAAGCGGGAGGATCTGACCGGCGATCAGATGGAACGAATCGGCAAACGTCTGCAGAAGTTAGGCAAGCGGGCGCTGAAGCCGTTGGTGCGCAAGTTGTGGCAGGAGCAGAACGGCACCGCCATCTACCGTTACACCTGCATGCTGGATTTCTTTGACGCTTCTGCCTGGATGGATCAACTGATCCAGATCACCTTGCAGCGCAAGGATTTGGAAGAAGACGGCAAGCTGGCACTGCTGGATGTGTTGCATGACAGCGGTATCGATGTCACTGTGCCACCTTTTGCCGGCATGACCGGCTATGGCGCACCGACGCTGGATGGCTTCACCGACGACTGCCTCAAAGACGGAGAGCGCGGACTGGTGCGCTTTATCGACAGTTTTCTGGATGTGACCGACGAGTTCCGCCTGAAGATGATGCGCCGGTTATCGGAAAACAGCACTCCCGAGGCGATGGCCCTTCTGGAAATCCTGCTCTCCTTCGAAAAACCGGAGATAGTCAAGGAGGCAATTCTCGCTTTGGGACGCGCCAAGAGCGGTTTTGCGCTCGATGTTCTCGGACGTGCCGAACCGAGGCATAAAGGGGATATGGCCACCCTGATTCAACGCAGTATCCGCCGCCTTTCGTTTGTCGGAATTCGCGAACCGATCGAACTGCCGCACTCCTTTCAGTATCCGCTCCCATTCCACGAAGTATATGCCGGACCAATCGATTTCTATGGCTCCCGGTCGCTCTGGTTTTCGTGGCGACTGGACGACAAAGCGTATGCCTCCATTTTACTCCTGACAGGAGAATCGGACGGTCTTTTGAATGCGATCAGTTATCGCATGAAAGATGAGAAGGAATACGGTCATGTCTTGAAGGATGTTGCCGGGGGCGAAATGCTGGTGCCGGTCGATCCGGACTACGCCATGTCATCACTTCGCGACGCCCTTCACCGCAGCAACGAAAAAGGTTTTTACCTCCCCCCGGATTTTTACGTAGACATGCGGCTGTTCCGCCCTGACAGCCTCAAACCAGAACTGTACGTTCCACGCTTCAGCCTGGCAAACCTGGAAGGAATCGTGGACAAGATACCCGGGTATGTTGCCAGCAGCGATAACCTGCTGGATGAACCGGGCCTGGAAGGATGGGTTCTGACCGAGATGGCTGTCTATGATGTGGCGGACAGGTTCATCGTTCTGGAAGCCGGAGGTGGACCGGAGGCGGTCACCTCGGAATCACTGGAAAGTGAGATAGAGCGTTGCTGCGAGGAACTTATCACTCCGCGGCGTGCGGAAATAATAAAAAACCTGCTGCTGACGGCAGATTACCTGCAGCAGACAGATTGTGATGAAGCCGTAGTTCAACAAACTCTGGCGACCGCTCTCAGTCTGGTAGGAGGCTTTCTGCCTGATTGCCGGCACCCCTTTATCAGGCGCCTGCTGCTGGATAGCATTGATGCAGCGCGCCAAACATTGTCAGAAGGTTACGATCCACGACTCGAGGAACAATATGATGATGAATATGACGACTGATCCGGAGCGGATTGCCGTTATAGGCGGCGGCAGCTGGGGTACGGCACTTGCCTCGCGTCTGGCGGCCAACGGCCACGACACACTGCTGTGGGCCTATGAGCCGGAGCTGGTTGACGAGGTAAATGCCAGCCACACCAACACACCATACCTGCCCGGTATCGGCCTGCATCCGGCATTGACAGCCACAAATAACCTGCCTGGTGCGGTTGAGGGGCGCAGCATGATACTGCTGGTGACGCCGGTTCAGGTGATGCGAGGCGTATTGAAACAGCTGGCGCCGGTTATTCCGGCAAACGCGGTGATAGCCAACGCCTCCAAGGGGATCGAGCTCGAAACACTCCAGACCGTGTCTCAAATATGTCAGGAGTTGCTCGGCGCTGACGCCCTTTCGCGTTACGTTGCACTGTCGGGACCGACCTTTGCCCGGGAAGTTGCCCAAGATCTGCCATCGCTGATTGTGGCCGCATCCCGCGATGAAAACAGCGCAAAACGGGTTCAGGCCGCCTTCAGCTGCCAGGCTCTCCGGGTTTACACCAACAGCGACGTGACCGGCGTCGAACTGGGTGGTGCCGTCAAGAACGTCATCGCCATAGCCGCCGGCATCTGCGACGGACTCGGCTTCGGTCACAATGCCAGAGCAGCCCTGATCACCCGCGGACTGGCCGAGATGAACCGTCTGGGTCTGGCGATGGGTGCCCAGCATGCCACTTTTGCCGGTCTGGCCGGTATGGGAGATCTGGTTCTGACATGTACCGGCGACCTTTCCCGCAACCGCACCGTTGGCTTCAAGCTCGGTCAAGGGCAACGTCTGACCGAAATCCTGGCCGAAATGCGTATGGTGGCGGAAGGGGTCAAGAGCGCCGAATCGGTCTATCATCTTTCCCGCCGCCTGGGGGTCGAGATGCCGATCGTAGAGAAAACCTACCAGATTCTGCATGAGGACAAACCGGCCCGCCAGGCGGTAACAGAGCTGATGGCGCGGGATTTGAAGGCGGAGGGTTGAAGTTTGAGTGACTTGCGGTGAGTTGCCGTTAAAATTCTTACAACTAACTATTCACAGCACGAGTTATCAACTTCATTAGATACCGTGCTGTTTTTGTAACAGAGCCAAAAAAAGTCCAAATATTCTTGAGGTACTCTGATGCCCCTTTCCTGGAATGAAATACGTGACCGCGCTCTGGCCTTCAGCCGCGAATGGGCAACAGAATGTTCGGAAGATGCCGAAGCAAAAAGTTTTTGGGACAATTTCTTCAACGTCTTTGGCATTACCCGTAGAAGGGTCGCATCGTTTGAAGCTCCGGTTAAAAAGGATGATGGCCACGGTGGTTTTATTGACCTGCTCTGGAAAGGTGTACTTCTGGTCGAACACAAGTCGCGCGGCAAGGATCTTGACCGCGCCGCCCGTCAGGCGTTCGACTATTTTCCCGGCCTGAAAGAGCGTGATCTTCCACGATGCGTGCTGGTCTCAGACTTTGCCCGTTATCCGACGCTGTTCCGCCAGATCTCACAACCGGCCAGCAATTACTTGGCAGTGCCGGAGGTATCCTCCGAACGCCGCCCCTTCATTCCGATTGCTTTTGTCTCCAGCGAGGTGATTTGTAGCAACACTGTTCAGTTTGTTCCCATGGCTAAGCTCTTCCATTTCGGGGTACTCTGCTCAACCATGCACATGGCCTGGATGCGTACCACCTGCGGACGATTAAAAAGCGACTATCGCTATTCAAACTCCATCGTCTACAACAACTTCCCCTGGTCTGAACCGACCGAAAAACAGCAGGCCGCCATCGAAGCCGCCGCCCAAGGGGGGCTTGATGCCCGCGCCAAATATCCCACTTCAACTCTTGCCGACCTCTACGATCCCCTGACCATGCCGCCGGAACTGGTCAAGGCACATCAGGTGCTTGACCGCGCCGTTGATGTAGCGTATGGCAAAACCGCCTTCAAAACCGAAGCCGAGCGGGTGGCGTTTCTGTTTGAGCGGTATCAGCAGTTGATTGCGCCGCTGGTGGTGGAATCAAAAAGTAAAAAGAGCCGAGCATGAAAAAACCGACAACAAAAGATCACACCGAATCCGCATTCGCCGAAGTTGTAAACCTGATCCAAGCCGCGCGTCACAAGGCCTTTCAGGCGGTCAACACCACCCTGATCGATTTGTACTGGCATGTGGGCGAGTATATCAGCAGAAAGATTGAAAACGCCGAATGGGGCGACGGCGTGGTAGAGCAGCTTGCCGCCTACCTTGCCCACACCCAACCTGGTCTGCGCGGTTTCACGCGCCGAAACCTGTTCCGGATGCGGCAGTTTTACGAGACATACCGCCTGGACGAAAAAGTCTCACCGCTGGTGGGACAATTATCCTGGAGCCATAACCTGATCATTCTCAGCCAGAGCAAGCACCCGGAAGAACGGGAGTTTTACTTGCGTCTGGCGATACAGGAAAAATGGAGCAAACGGGAACTTGAACGCCAGTTCAAAGCCGCTCTGTTCGAGCGCACGGTGCTGCACCCGCCAAAAGTGTCACCACTGGTGACACAAATTCATCCTGACGCCCTCAGCGTTTTCAAAGACTCATATCTGCTGGAATTTCTCGGTTTGCCGGATGGTCATGATGAATCCGACCTGCACAAGGGGCTGTTGCATAAGTTGAAGGAATTCCTCATTGAATTGGGGCGGGATTTCTGTTTTGTCGGTTCCGAGTTTCCGGTGCAGGTCGGCAAGCGCGACTTTGCTCTGGATTTACTGTTCTTTCATCGCGGGCTGAATTGCCTGGTGGCGATTGAGTTGAAAGTTGGGCGGTTTGAGCCGGAATACCTCGGCAAGTTGGGATTTTATCTGGAGGCGCTTGATCGCGACGTGAAAAAGGCGCATGAAAACCCGGCCATCGGGGTGTTGCTCTGTGCCAGCAAGGATGCCGAGGTAGTTGAGTATGCCCTCAGCCGGTCGCTTTCTCCAGCCATGATTGCCGAGTATCAAACCCAGTTGCCGGACAAGCAACTGTTGCAGGCAAAGCTGCATGAGTTTTATCTGCTGAATGTTGGTGAAGAAAGTGGATAGGTAAGCTGCGTCATACGCGCTACCTATGGACAAAACAAGCCTGAATTCGTGCTGTATTTAATAAATAAATTATCTATAGAACTATCCACCCCTGCATAACCATTCGAAATAAATAGTGTTATCTATAGACAAAATGTCCGCAAATAACTCGTTATTGAACGATCGAGTCGTCTATAGAAAACCATATGAGTCTGGGCAGATCACTAAAATGACAGCTGAAGTGTTGGAGGAAACCGTGACTACCCTTGACACAACCGGTTACAACCATTTTCTAAACGATTTGAAAACCCGCATCCGCACCTCCAGAACGCGGGCGGCCCTTTCAGCCAACCGCGAACTGATCATGCTCTACTGGCAGATCGGTCGCGATATCCTTGAGCGGCAGGAACGCGAAGGATGGGGCGCAAAGGTCATTGAGCGGCTGGCAAGGGACCTGCGGGCCGAGTTTTCTGATATGAAGGGGTTTTCGCCTAGAAACATACTGTTTATGAGAGCTTTTGCCGATGTATATCCGGATGAGCAAAAAGTGAAACAGCTTGTTTCACAATTGCCATGGGGACATGTTGTCCGTCTAATTCAAAAGGTCAAATCACCAGAAGAACGCGAATGGTACATTCACAAGGCATTCGAGCATGGCTGGTCGCGCGACATTCTGCTCATGCAGATTGAATCCCGCCTCTTTTATCGGCAAGGTAAAGCCATCAGCAATTTTGCCGACACGTTACCACCTCTGCAATCGGATCTGGCGCAACAGACCTTGAAAGACCCCTATATATTTGACTTTCTCGGACTTGGCAATGATGCTAATGAGCGAGAAGTCGAACGCGAACTGGTCAAACACATCACCAGCTTTTTACTGGAACTGGGAGCCGGCTTCTCCTACGTTGGCAAACAGGTACCTCTGGAGGTGGAGGGAGAAGATTTTTTCATTGATTTGCTCTTCTACCACCTGAAGCTCCGCTGTTACGTGGTGATAGAACTGAAAGCAACCAAGTTCAGGCCGGAATATGCCGGAAAACTAAATTTTTATCTCTCGGCGGTGGATGCCACCATGCGGCATGAAAGCGATAATCCGTCAATTGGCTTGATTCTCTGTAAAGATCGCAAAGGCTTGATTGCCGAATATGCACTGAAAGACATTTCAAAGCCAATGGGTGTCTCCGAGTATCAGCTGGTTGCCGCTATCCCGGATAACCTTAAAGGGTGTCTGCCAACCATTGAAGAGCTTGAAGCGGAATTTTCGGACGGAATATCAGAAGACGACTAAATAGGAGAGGAAAAAATATGATGCGCATAGGACACGGATACGACGTTCACCGGCTGGTGGAGGGTAGAAAGCTGATCATGGGGGGGGTGGATATCCCTTACGAAAAAGGACTGCTGGGGCATTCCGATGCTGATGTGCTGTTGCATGCCATTGCCGACGCCATTCTGGGAGCGATTGGCGAAGGGGATATCGGCAAGCATTTTCCAGATACCGATCCGGCTTTCAAAGGGGCCGACAGCTTGAAACTATTGGAGCATGTCGGCAAGCTTGCTGCCGAACTCGGATACACTCTTGGCAATCTGGATGCCACCATCATTGCCCAGAGGCCCAAAATGGCGCCGCATATCGCAACCATGAGGGAGAATATCGCCAGGGTATTGAAGACAACCGTCGGGCAGGTTAACGTCAAGGCTACCACTGAAGAGGAGCTGGGTTTCACCGGCAGTGGTGAAGGAATCTCTGCACATGCAGTGGCTCTGATGACCTCATTCAAATAAACGCAAAGAACCTCCGGAGTTTTTTGCCCCGGAGGTTCTTGCAGTCCTTCTAACGTATTAATTCCGCACTAAAGTCCCTTGGCAGCCATCTCCTCCACAATTTTCTTTTGTTCACCATTGAGTGCTTCCGGAACGTGAACGCCGATTTTTACATACAGATCGCCCTTGCTGTTTGATCCGAGCGGTTTTATGCCGCACCCTTTCAGGCGGATCTTGGTGCCGGGCTGGATTCCGGCCGGAACCTTGATGCGCTTGTCGCCGTCCAGAGTCGGTACATCCAGCGATGTCCCAAGACAGGCGGCGCTGAAAGTGATGGAGCGGTCAACCAGCAGATCACCGCCGTCGCGGGTAAAGACCGGATCGTTCTGCACCCGCAGGATCAAAAACAGATCGCCGGCCGGACCGCCGCCTTCACCCTGCCCTCCCTTGCCGCTGATGCGGATTTTGCTGCCGTTATCGACACCGGCCGGAATCTTGACCTTCAACTCCTCACGTTGGCCGTCCCGTCTAAAGGCGATCTGCTTTTCGTTTCCCAAAGCGGCATCCCGGAAGCTGATGGTGACTTCCATTTCATGGTCGCTGCCCCGCTGCGGCCCGGCCCGGAAGCCTCCCCGCCCTCCCCCGCGCCCAAAAGAACCGCCGAACAGGCGCGAAAAGATATCCTCGGCCCCGCCGCCTCCAAAACCACCACCCATATCCTTGTAAGCATTGCCGAAATCGAAGCCGCGGAAAATGTCTTCCTGACTGTACTGCTGATGGAATCCGCTGGAGCCGAAGGTATCGTACTGCTCTTTCTTCTTCGGATCGGAAAGAACGGCGTAGGCCTCGTTGATCTCCTTGAACTTGTCCTCGGCGGATTTGTCATTCGGATTGCGGTCGGGGTGATACTTGACCGCCAGCTTGCGGAAGGCCTTTTTGATATCGTCGGCCGAGGCCCCTTTTTCAACTCCCAGCGCCTTGTAATAATCGATTTGTGCCATGATGCCAGACTTCCTTTCAGAAAAAAAATCAACAAGAACTGTAAGCTCTGCAGAGTCTGCTGTCAACGGGGATGTACCTGATAAATAAAATGGAATCAACTTGTATTAGCATTAGCAAATGGATATAGTTCGCAAACTTGCGCAATAAACGTCGAGATAATGCTCCTAGTGAAATCATTGCATTCAGCTGATGGAGATCGACCATCATGGAATACACCAAAAGCTTCAAAGGACGCAGCTACGGTTTTGCGGATCTTAAAACCGTGCTGGCCAAGGCGTCGCCGCTGCGGTCGGCGGATGAGCTGGCCGGGATTGCCGCCGTCTCGGAAGAAGAACGGGCTGTTGCCCAATGGCTGCTGGCCGATTTGCCGCTGAAGATTTTTCTGGAGAAACCTCTGATTTCGCCGGAGATTGACGAGGTCAGCCGACTGATTGAGGAGTCACACGACCGGGCCGCTTTTGCCCCGATCTCGTCATTAACTGTTGGAGAGTTGCGAGAATGGCTGTTGAGCGACAGCACTTCCGATGAGGAAATCACTGCGGTGTGCTGGGGAGTTACGCCGGAAATGGTTGCGGCGGTCTCCAAGATCATGCGCAACCAGGATCTGATTGCGGTGGCCAGGCGCTGCTCGGTGATCACCCGCTTCCGCAACACAATCGGACTGCCGGGCCGGCTTTCAACGCGGCTGCAGCCCAACCATCCCACCGACGATCTCCGTGGCATCGCCGCCAGCGTACTGGATGGACTGTTATACGGCAGCGGCGATGCGGTTATCGGTATCAACCCGGCCACGGACAGTCCCAAAAATGTGGAAAATCTGCTGCACCTGCTGGATGACATCATCCAGCGTCATGAAATCCCGACCCAATCCTGTGTGCTGTCCCATGTCACTACCACTCTGGAACTGATGCGTCGCGGCGCTCCCGTGGATCTGGTCTTCCAATCCATTGCCGGGACCGAGGCGGCCAACAAGAGCTTCGGCATCAACCTGGCGCTGCTGGCGGAAGCCCGCGAGACGGCCCTGGCCCTGAGGCGCGGTACTCAAGGCGACAACCTGATGTATTTTGAAACCGGACAGGGGAGCGCGCTGTCGGCCGACGCCCATCATGGGATCGACGCCCAGACCTGCGAGGCGCGGGCCTACGCCGTGGCGCGCGAGTTCTCGCCGCTATTGGTCAATACCGTGGTCGGTTTCATCGGGCCGGAATACCTGTATGACGGCAAGCAGATCATCCGGGCCGGGCTGGAGGACCATTTCTGCGGCAAACTGCTGGGGCTACCGATGGGGTGCGATGTCTGTTACACCAACCATGCCGAGGCGGACCAAAACGATATGGACAACCTGCTGACCCTGCTGGGGGTGGCCGGCTGCAGTTACATCATGGGGGTTCCCGGTGCCGATGACGTCATGCTGGCCTACCAGAGCAGCTCGTTCCATGACGCACTTTACCTGCGCCGGGTGATGGGGCTGCGCCCCGCGCCCGAATTCGAGGATTGGCTGAACCGCATGGGGATATTTGATGGGCGTAATGCTTTGAGCCGGGGCCTAAAATCGCCGCGTCTGCTGGAAGCCGTGAAAGAATTGACGAGAGGCACAGTATGAGCGATTCGTGGGTTACCCTGCGCCGCTTTACCCAGGCGCGCATTGCATTGGGGCGGGTCGGACATGCTCTTCCGACCCGGGGACTGCTGGATTTCCAGCTGGCACATGCCCGGGCGCGGGACGCGGTGCACTTTCCCTGGGCTAGCGAGGTTTTTGCCGAACAACTGCGGACTCTTGGAGAAGAGGTTCTAATCCTGGATACACCAGTGGCGAATCGCAGTGAATATCTCCGTCGCCCCGACCTGGGGCGGATTCTCAGCCAGGAATCCCGATCCCGGCTCAGGAATTATAATGCCGATGATGCGGACGTGGCGCTGATCGTCACGAACGGTCTCTCCTCAACCGCCGTCGGGCAGCACGGGCTTCCACTGTTGCAGGCCATATTGAAAGGCTACCGGTCGCGGCAGATTCGTGTTGCCCCGGTCTGCCTGGTTGCCAACGGCCGCGTGGCACTGTCGGACGAAATCGGCAGACTGCTGGGAGCGCGGGTGGCGGTAATCATCGTCGGTGAGCGCCCCGGCCTGAGTGCTGCCGACAGTCTCGGCATCTATCTGACCTTTGCGCCTCAACCGGGAAACAGTGATGCACAGCGGAACTGCATCTCCAACATCCGACCACCGGAAGGTTTGGGGTACGAGGCCGCTGCCGCAAAACTGCTATATCTGACCGGAGAAGCCATACGGCGCGCTCTTTCCGGGGTGGCGCTCAAGGATGAGATGGCGGAGTTGCTGGAATGAAATATATCGAGCGAGACTGACGGACACAAATTGTAAACGGCAAACGGCTTCCTTTATTGCCAAAACACCTTGCACAACCACCACCCACGCGGTACATTCCCTTAAATTTTGTCTTATTCATCATCAGGATTTCCTGAAAGGAATCAATCTATGAAAAAAGCCATCATTATCGGCGGCGGCATCTCCGGCCTGGCGACGGCCTGGCTGCTCCGTTCCAAGGCAGAAGCGGCCGGAAAAGAGCTGGAGATCAGCCTGCTGGAAAAAGAGCAGCGAGTCGGTGGCAAAATCTGGAGCATCAAAGCGGATGGTTATACCTGCGAATGGGGTCCGAACGGTTTTCTGGACAGCAAGCCGCAGACGCTGGATCTTTGCAAGGCGATTGGAGTGGAGGGTCAGCTGCACCGCAGCAACGACAACGCCCGCAAGCGCTTTATCTTTTCCGGTGGAGAGCTGCATCGCCTGCCGGAGGGGGGACCATCCTTTCTGAAAAGCGGTCTGATCTCCTGGCCCGGCAAACTGCGTCTGGCGCTGGAGCCGACACCCTTTATTGCGTCCGCGCCGTCCGGAACCGATGAGTCGCTGGCAGATTTCGGGCGACGCCGCCTGGGCAAGGAGGCGCTGGACAAGCTGATTGCGCCGATGGTTTCAGGCATATTTGCCGGTGATCCGGAAACTATGTCACTGGTCTCCTGTTTTCCGCGCATCGCCGAACTGGAACGGGAATACGGCGGACTGGTGCGGGCCATGATCATGCTGGCCAAAAAGAAGAAGCAGGATGTTGCTGCGGGGAAAGTTGTTTCCAGCGCGGCCGGACCGGGTGGCGTGCTGACCTCGTTCCGCGAAGGTATCCAGGCTCTTTCGGACGCGTTGTCGGAATCATTGGGTGGGATTGTCAAGCCGGGGATTACCGTCACTGCGGTTGAAAAGGGTGGCAGCGCCCGCTACCGGGTAAAATGCTCCGATGGCTCCGAGCAGGAAGCCGATCTGGTGATTGTGGCCTCGCCGGCCTTTGCGGCGGCTGAGATGCTGGCCGGGCTGGATGCCTCTGTTTCGGGCGTCTTGCGGCAGATTCCCTATGCCAGCATGACGGTGATCTGTTTCGGTTACGAGCGTGACCGCATCGCCCATCCGCTGGATGGTTTCGGATATCTGATTCCGAAAAAAGAAGGGCGCAGCACGCTGGGTACCCTGTGGGATTCCAGCATGTTCGAGAATCGCGCCCCGGAAGGCAAGGTGCTGCTGCGCAGCATGATGGGTGGGGCCTGTTTTCCGGAATACGTCAAGCTGAGTGATGACGAGGTGGCGGCACGGGTCAAAAAAGATCTGAAGGCGATTATGAAGATCGAGGCGGAACCTTCCTTTGTCCGCATTTTCCGGCATCCGCAGGCGATTCCGCAGTACACGGTCGGACATGGCAAGCGTCTGGAGACTCTGGACGCCCGGCTGAAATCACATCCCGGCCTGATTCTGACCGGCAATTCCTACCGCGGCATAGGACTGAACGACTGCGTGGCCGCCGCCCAGCGGGCGGCCGATGAAGCGCTCGTCCTTTGCTGATCAATTACCGCTGACAATTCCAAAGGCTCCTTAACGGGAGCCTTTTTTTGTATCACGCCAACGATTGTTCAAACCTGCCAGCCGCTCTTTGCAGCTCAGGCATGTTTTCTGCATTAATCGAAGAGCTATCCTCATTAAAAATACTGCCTTGCATTTTGCAGCGCTTCCAATCTACCCTGATGGGGATAACAATCCGGTTTTTCAGTCCATTACCGGATTTTACCGTTCAGCGGATTCGTTGATGCTGTCCAGAAAAATGAAAATGTGAACAGGTTCTGTTTGTGGTTGAAAAGGAGACTCTCATGCGGCGGCTAGACTGCGTTTGCAAAATGAAACCAATCGTCGGATTACTATTTTTGCTGATTATATTCGCACTGCCTGTTGATCAGGTTTTGGCGGCGTACAACGTCAATATCAGTGGCGACCCGACCGCCAACGGCGTCTGGTCCGGGGCAACTCCGGATGTCTGGACTCCCTCGGGAACCGGGGCAAACCTGTCTGTTGCAGATATCCGGACACGGTTAAATGGCGGAACCGGTGTCGTTATTACAACAGCTGGTGCTGGCAGTGAAGCCGGCAATATCAATATCAATGCCGCGACCTCCTGGAATGCGGGAACGCTGACTCTGACCGCACATAACGACATCAACATCAATGCCGTCATGAGCGCCTCGAATACGGCCGGTCTGGCGATGAACTACGGCTGGAACGGAAATACGGCTGCCCCAACCTACAGTAATCAGGGTGGCATCAAGGTCGGCTTTGCCCCCGGCGAGGCTCAAGGTTTTGTCGGCCGGGTGGATTTTCCGGGCCGGTCAGGGATCGGTTTCCTGAAAATCAATGGCGACAATTACACCGTCATCGACAGCCTGGGGGAAATGGGCAGCGTTACTGCTCTCGACCTGCAGGGGATCAATGGAAACCTGGCCGGAAAATATGCACTGGGTGCGGATATCGATGCATTCATGACAGGTGGATGGAACATTGTTGCCGGTTTTATGCCGATAGGGGATAGTTATACAAATTCTTTCAATGGTGTTTTCGACGGACTTGGTCACACAGTCACCAGTCTTTTTATAAATCGGCCGAACACAGTTGACGTAGGACTATTTGGTTTCGGATTGAACTCAACTGTTCGCAACGTGGGGCTTGTTGGTGGTAGTGTGAAGGGCAAATATAATGTGGGCGGTCTTGCTGGTTCAAATCAAGGAGTTATAGGCAATTGCTACAATAGCGGGGTGGTTCTGGGCGATCAATATGTAGGTGGATTAGTTGGCGAAAACAGTGCTGTAATTGACAGTTCATACGCTACAGGTGCTGTGAGTGGTGTTGCTCTCATTGGCGGACTGGCCGGTGATAACGTAGGAGGATCACTTAGTAATTCCTATGCGATAGGAAGTGTTAGCGGTAGTTCTGATCATATCGGTGGACTGGTTGGGCTTAATGTATTTGGTGCCAAAATATCAGATGCTTACGCCGCTGGCAGCGTGAATTTCAGTATAAATGGCCGCGCAAATGTAGGAGGTCTGGTAGGAGAAAACTATTATTCCAGCACCATCATCAATTCCTACTCTGTCGGCAGTGTAAACGGTGGCACGGATACGGGTGGAGTCGTTGGCTTAAATGACAGCACACCCTCTGTCACCAACAGTTTCTGGGACACTCAAACTACCGGCCAAGCAATCAGTGCCGGCGGCTCCGGAAAGACCTCAGCTGAAATGAAGCAGCTTTCCACTTTCACCGGTTGGAACATTGATACCAGTGACAGTTCCAGCAGTCTGTGGCGCATCACCAATGGTCAGAGCTACCCACTGCTGCGCACATTTGTCCCACCTTTATCAACGGTTGCCAGCAATGCCGCCACCTCCATCACCAGCAGCAGCGCCACTCTGAACGGCAGCGTCAACGCCAGATATGCCGATGCGTCGGTCAGTTTCGAGTACGGGCTGACCACGTCCTATGGCGCCAGCACGGCCGCCGCTCCGGCAACCGTGATCGTCGGCAACGGCAATACGACCGTCACTGCCGACCTCAGCGGCCTGACCCCCGGCCTGACTTACCATTATCGCGTGGTGGCAACCAACAGCGCCGGGACGGCGTATGGCAACGACGTCCAGTTTGTGGTTCTTAAAGCGGCTGCAACGGTGACATTGGACAATCTGGCTGTGACCTACGATGGAACACCCAAGAGCGCCACCGCCACCACCAATCCGGCCGGCAAAAACGTCATATTCACCTATGACGGCAGCAGTACGGTTCCGGTCAATGCCGGCAGTTATGCTGTGGTGGGGACGATCAATGACATCAACTATCAGGGGAGTGCATCGGGAACTCTGGTAATCGGTAAAGCGACGGCAACGATAACGCTTGGCGGCCTGGTCGTAACCTACGACGGCACAGCCAAGGGCATTAGCGCCACTACCGTTCCATCCGGCAAAAACGTTGTCATTACCTATGACGGCAGCTCAACGGCCCCGGCCAACTCCGGCAGTTATGCGGTCATTGCCACGGTCAGCGACGGTAATTACCAGGGGAGTGCCAGCGGCACGCTGGTAATCGGCAAGGCCTCCGCAACGGTCACATTGGGCGACCTGGTCACGAGCTACGATGGCACGGCCAAGAGTGCCTCCGCCACCACCAGCCCTTCCGGCAAAACAGTCATAATTACTTACGACGGCGGCAGCACGGCTCCGGTCAATGCGGGCAGTTACGCCGTTGTCGGAACTATCAGCGATGCAAACTATCAGGGTAGTGCCAGCGGTACGCTGCTGATCAATCCCCCTACCCTGACCGTTGCGGTCGCTGCCAACGGAACCCTGGCTTCGGGCACCGGCGGCACCGTTACCAGCACTCCGTCCGGCATTTCCTGCGCCAATTCAGTCAACGGCACGCTTGCCACCTGTGACAAGACTTTTTCCGGCACGGTCAGTCTGTATGCCACCCCTTCCGTATATTCGCTGTTCGGTGGTTGGGGCGGAGCCTGTAGCGGACTGGGAGCATGCAGCGTCAACATGACCGGCGGAAAAACTGTTACCGCAACATTCAATCAGGCCCCCTTGCTGCACATTGACGGGACAATCTACCCGTCTCTGCAGGCGGCCTACAATGCGGCGACAGACGGGGCCTTTATCCAGCTGCTGGACAATACTGTTGCCGGAGTTCTGGATGCCAACAGAAATATTTCCGTTAAACTTAAAGGTGGTTATGACGCAGGTTATGGCGCCAATGCGGGAACTACCGCGGTGACGGCGCCACTGACGATCAGGCAGGGGACGCTTGTGGCAGACAGGATCGTGATCAGGTAATTGAAAGGCGTAAATCGATGGAAACGCGAAGAGGCCCGCAGTGATGCGGGCCTCTTCGCGTTCAACCGGCGGCGGCAAGGAAATTTTATTTTGCAGGTTCTTTCAAAATCTGCTGAATCTTTTCGTGAATTGCAGCTCGACCGAACGGTTTCGATATAAAATTAAGCCCTTCACCCAAGATTCCTTTTTGACTTATAACATCGGCGGTGTATCCCGACATGAACAAGACCCTGATCCCCGGGCTTAATGACTCAATCCGGCTGGCAAGCTCTCTGCCGTTCATGTCCGGCATGATGACATCGGTGAGCAGAAGGTCAGGTTTGCACTGATCAAGGGTGCAGATGGCGACAGCTTCCTGCGGATTTGTTGCAATCAGCATGTTGTAGCCGATCTCACCAAGTATGTCGGCGGTCATGTCACGCACCGACTGATCGTCTTCAACAAGTAGGATCGTGGTTGGACGGTCAAGGTGGATAGGCCGCTCGTCAGTTTCAATTTTGCTCTGCTGCTCGTAACAGCGTGGCAAATAAATCCGGAAGGTGGTTCCGGTGCCCGGCTCGCTGTAGACATTCACAAAGCCTTTGTTCTGGGTGACGATGCCGTAGATTGTAGCCAGACCGAGGCCTGTCCCTTTGCCGGCATCCTTGGTGGTATAGAAGGGTTCAAAGATATGCTGCTGGGTCTCGCGGTTCATCCCGCAGCCCGTATCGCTCACAACCAGTTGTACATAATCTCCGGCAGTGATGTCTGAATTAGTATTAGAATACGCCTTGTCGATGGTTATATTTCCTGTCTCCACCATCAGAAGTCCGCCATCCACCATTGCATCCCTGGAGTTAACGACCAGATTCATGATGATCTGGTCGATCTGGCTGGGATCCATATTGACCGGCCACAGTTTTTCAGCCAGCCTGACTTCAAAGCGGATATCTTCACCAATAAAGCGACACAGGCCTTGCTGGGAATCCCGGACGACATCGTTCAGGTCCAGCACCCTGGGAGAGATAACCTCCTGTCTGGAAAAAGCCAGCAGCTGCCGGGTAATGTCCCGGGCCTGACCAGAGGCCTTCATAACCTGATCAAGGTAGTTCAGGTAACGTTCAGAGGTGATACCGGCCCTTTGTGCCATTTCGGCGTAACCCAGTATTACCGCCAGCTTGTTGTTGAAATCGTGGGCCACTCCACCAGCCAGCCGCCCGACGGCCTCCATTTTCTGCGCCTGGCGCAGCTGGGCTTCAAGTTTTTGTTTTTCAGCCTCTTCCAATTTTTTGCCGGTGGTATCCACCATGACCCCGCGCAACCAGCGGGGTTGCCCATCTTCTTCCACAACCGTTACGATATCATGCAGCCAGACGATATTGCCATCCAGTGTGATGAAGCGGTAATCAAAGGTATGGTCCTCGCGTCTGGCTGTGCGGTCGGCGCAAAATGCCGGCGCCCACTTCCTGTCTTCGGGGTGCAGGTGGCCTGCCCAGAACCCCGCCTGATACCAATCCTCCACAGGGTAGCCAAGCAGGCGCTCGGCCTGTTGGCTGACGTAGGTGAATGTAAAGGTTTCAGCGTCCGCCTCCCAGACAATGCCGTCCACCGATTCGACCAGGTTCTTGAAGCGTAGCCGCTCGTTTTTAAGTTCGTCTTCGGCCTGGCGATGTTCGGTTATATCGCGAGCAATCCCCAGAACGCCGATTAACCGGCCCTCGGCGTCATGAACCGGGGTTTTGATGGTTTCCAACAGTTCGCGATGACCATCATCGGCATAGGTGACCCACTCTTCATTGATGCTCGGACTGCCCGCGGCAATCGCCATAAGGTCGTGTTTACGGAAGAAGTCGGCCAATTCGGCATCGACAAAGTCATAGTCTGTTTTGCCCAGAATATCTGCCTCTGTCGCGCCGAAAAAGCGCTCAAAACGGGTGTTGCAGGCCAGATAGACGCCCTCGGCATCTTTCATCCAGACCAGGTCAGGTATGGTTTGCAGCAAGGTCCGCAATTGATTGCGCTCGTTTTCGATGGTGATTTGGGCCCGTTTCAGAGTGGTGATATCGTGCACCATGAAATACAGGCAATCCTCACCATCGACTTTGATTGGCGTCAAATACATCACGGCACTGCGTTTTTCTCCGGATTTGGTGACCAACGCAAATTCAAGATCCTCCAGCCGCCCTTTCTCTTTGACAATTGCCATGGCCCTGGCGCGGGCCTCGGCGTCCCAAAGTCCCAATTCCAGCGTTGTCCGGCCAATCGCTTCAGCGGCCTTCCAGCCGGTCCAAACCTCAAAGCCCTTGTTAACTTCAATCAGTTTGCCGTCCGACATGCGCGTAATACCGACCATATCAGGCAGAAGATGAAAAATATTCAGGTACTTTTGTTGGGACAGATGCAGTTGTTCTTCGGTTTTGGCGCGTTCATGCATCTCGTGCTGAGAAGACAGGTTCCCGTGCTCCATTCGCTGCCGCCTTGACTCAAAGGTCCAGGCAAGACCGGCTAACAGCAGGCTGTTGAGCAGTCCGGCATTGAACTGTGTCATGGTGCCGCTTATCAGCAGACCCAACAGCAGCATAAGCAGTGCTGCTGCCCAGGGATATTGCCACCAACGCCGTATTTTCTGGTCATGTTCCTGAAGATTCACGTACACCTCCGCAATCTGAATGGTGACCCGGCTCATTAACTCCATGAGATCAGTATCGCTGAAAACAGGTTTAACAGCCCAAGCATCATTGTCAAGTTGTAAAGTATTGTGGCAGCATCGATTTTTGGTTGTGAGGCAGGAATTGCGGATTGGCTAGATCAGTCCGCGCTCGACAAAACTCAGGTATTCACCATCGCCGATGATGATGTGATCAAGCACTTTGATCCCCATGATCTCGCCGGCTTCTTTCAGGCGGCGGGTAATGGCGATATCTTCGTTGCTGGGGGAAGGGTCTCCGGTAGGATGGTTGTGAAGCAGGATGACGGCAGCGGCTGATTCTTTGACGGCCGGTATGAATACTTCCCTGGGGTGGACGATGCTCTGATTCAGGCTCCCTTCCGAGACCTGTACGCGGCGGATGATGCGGTTCTTTCCGTCCAGCAGCAGGGTCAGGAAATATTCCTTGCGGCTGTCGCGAAATTCATGGTGGAAGTAGTCAAAGACCTGTTGGGGAGAGGTAAAGCGGTCCAGGCGTTCCAGTTTTCTGGCCTGGAATCGTGCTGCCAATGTGAAAGCTGCTTTTACGCTGGTGGCCTTGGCCAGTCCCATCCCTTTGATGGCGCAGATTTCGCTGATGTCGGCGCTGGCCAGTTCGCGCAGGTTGCCGCTGAAATGCTTGATCAGCTCGCGCCCCAGGTCGATGGCGCTCTGTCTGGAGCCTGGATCACCGGTTCTGATGATCAGGGCCAGTAATTCGGCGTCGGACAGGCTTCCGGCACCGCTCTTCTGCATTTTCTCGCGCGGACGCTCGTCAGCCGGCCATTCCTTTATTCCACCGCTCATCAGATCCCCCCTGCTCCCAAATTTGCTGACCGGAATAATCTACGATTTGAATCCGGACAGAATGGCGATAGCCAGACCCCCGCCGACCATTACGCGGTACCAGACGAAGGGTGAAAGGGTCTGCTTTTGAACATAACGGAGCAGGAAAGCGACGCTGATATAGCCGGTGACCGCCGAGACAATAATTCCTACCAGCATCGGCAGGCCTTCACCGGCCGGAACGCCGTGCTTGGCGATCTCCACGGTTTTCAGCAGGGCGGCTCCGGCCACGATCGGCAGCGACATCAGAAAAGAGAAGCGGGCGGCGGTTTCGCGGGTGAAGCCCAGCATCAGTCCGGCGGTGATGGTGATGCCGGAGCGGGATACGCCCGGGATCAGAGCCAGGCATTGCAGCACTCCGATCACCATGGCATTGCCGCTGCTGATTTCATCCAGTACCCGTCGTTTGCGACCCAGCATATCGACCAACCCCAGAAGCAGTCCGAAAATGACCAGAAAAGAGGCGATCAGCAAGGGGCTGGAGCGGAAGATATCCTCAACCTGATGTTCGAACAGTTTGCCGACCACCGCTGCCGGAACCGTGGCGGCCACGATCAGAAACGGGAGCCTTTTAGCCGGAGTATTCAGCGAGCGGGTCGAGATCGCGTCATAAGTGTTGAAGATCAGTTCGATGATATCCCGGCGGAAATAAGCCGCCAGGGCAATAAAAGTCCCGAGGTGGAGGGCAACATCGAAGGTCAGCCCGGATTCGGGCCAGTTCAGCAGCCATGGTACCAAGATCAGGTGGGCGGAACTACTGATGGGGAGCACTTCGGCAAAGCCTTGCAGGGCGCCGAGGACAACGGCGTGGAGCAGATTCATGGACGATTCCTTTCAGATTGGAAGCGGGAAGAATACTGCAACTATTTGGTAAAGGCAACTACGCAGAGGGTTTGGTCGGGATCGTAACATCAAGATTACATTTCTGTGGGCAGTTTTAAAAAAATATGCTACATGTGACCGGTTTTCATTCAACTAATTAGCAAGGCGCCCGGAGGCATACACAATGTTCGGACTTATCCCAAAAGAAGAAAAATTCTTCAAGCTTTTCAAAGACATGACAGAAAATATCATCGAAGGGGCCAAGCTGCTCAAGGAGATGCTCGATGATTTCGAGAACCCTAATGAAAGCCAGCGCAAGATCAAGGATGTGGAGCATAAGGGAGATTCCATCACCCATGAAATCATCCAGACCTTGAACAAGACCTTTGTCACTCCGCTGGATCGTGAGGACATCTATTCATTGGCTTCCAAGCTGGATGATATCCTTGACCTGATCGACGCTTCATCGCAGCGGGTGATCATGTACAACGTTGAGAGTATTCCGTCGGAAGCAAAATCACTCGGTTTTATCATTCTGCAGTCCTGTTATGCGGTTGACAAAGCGGTGGCGATGCTGGGCAAAAAGACCAACGAGCAGATTTTTGCGGCCTGCGTCGAGATCAATGCGCTGGAGAATGAGGCCGACCGCGTTTCGCGTGAAGCGATCAGCCGCCTGTTTGACGAAGAGAAGGATCCGATCCAGCTGATCAAGTGGAAAGAGATTTACGAGACACTTGAAAGGGCCACCGACAAGTGTGAGGATGCGGCAAATATTCTCGAAAGCGTGGTGGTAAAAAATGCTTGATCCAGCTTTTATCATGCTCTGCCTGGTCATATTGGCAGCGCTTGTGTTTGACTATATCAATGGCTTCCACGACACCGCCAATGCCATAGCGACCTGTGTTTCCACCCGGGCCCTTTCGGTTAAGGCCGCAATTATCATGGCGGCTACGCTCAACTTCGCCGGAGCGATGATTTCCACCAAAGTTGCCACTACGATCGGAAAGGGTATCGTAGACGGCTCCAACATTACCCAGATGGTTGTACTGGCGGGCATTATCGGCGCGATTGTCTGGGATCTGATCACCTGGTACTACGGTCTCCCCTCTTCTTCGTCACATGCCATTATCGGCGGGATCATCGGAGCGGTTTTCGCCCATGCCGGTCTCAATGCCATCAAATGGGGCGGCCTGAACAAGATCATTCTGGCGTTGGTCCTCTCACCGATCCTGGGAACGGCAATCGGTTTTATCTTCATGGTAATCATTTACTGGGTTTTCCGTAACAGCGCACCCAGTGGACTTAACAAAAACTTCCGCCGTCTGCAGGTTGTTTCGGCGGCCTTGATGGCCTTCTCCCATGGAACCGCCGACGCGCAGAAATCGATGGGCGTCATTACCCTGGCCCTGGTCAGCTACGGCACTCTGAAAACCTTTGCAGTCCCATGGGAAGTCATGGTGGCCTGTGCCACGGCGATGGCTTTTGGAACGGCGGCCGGCGGCTGGCGGATCATCAAGACGGTCGGCAGCGACTTTGTCAAGCTGCAGCCGGTGCACGGCTTCTGCGTAGAGACCGCTTCAGCCGGTGTTATCCTGGGGGCTTCGGCTTTCGGTATGCCGACCAGTACCACTCACGTTATTACTTCCACCATACTGGGAGTCGGACTTTCCAAGAGACTCAACGCAGTCAACTGGAATGTTGCCAAGCGGATTCTGATTGCCTGGGTACTGACCATTCCGGCTTCGGCGCTGGTAGCTTATTTGACCTATCAGGTCATGAGCCCGTTGCTGGGCAAGTAAAAAGGTCAAGGGTAAAACTTCTGAAACCTAAAACATCAAACTTTCCAATCGTCTGGCCGACCCTGTGTGTCGGCCTTACTATTTTGGTGCTCTGGCTGTCATTGATCCCTTCTGACTCTGTCCCCTCGGTTGGGCTGGGCTGGGATAAGCTCAATCATGCCGCCGCAATCGCTGCGGTCACTTTTCTCGCCTTTCTCAGTCTCAAGTCAAATCGTTGGGGTGCTCCAGCCGCCTTTTTGTACGGCATCACCCTGGGCGGTTTGATCGAAATCTTCCAGGCGCTCTTTACGACTAGCAGAACTGCCGAATGGGGCGACATGCTGGCTGATCTGATTGGTGCCGGGCTGGTCTGGTGCCTGATATTCATCGTCCAAAAAAAGCGGGAGCGATTATGAAACGACGGCTGATTTCTTCACTACTGGCAGGCTGTTTGACAATTTCAATTGCGGTCGGCGCTTTTGGGTCCGAGGCGGGCAGCTTCTCCGTTTCTGACGAGGCTGGCAAAGCCGGTGCGCGTCTGCTGGCTGAATCAAAGGATTTTGCGACAAGACCCTTTCAGATTGAAAACGGCAACCTGCTGCTGACCCTGGGTGTGGCTGGAGCGGTGGGGTTGACTTACACCTTCGATAGCGAAATCCGGGACGGTGTCCAGAGAAACAGATCCGGCGGGCTCGACAATGCCGCTGATGCCGGAGCTGTCATCGGTGATCCGTTTCTGCATCTGGGAGCGGCCGCGCTGCTGTATGGCGGCGGAATTCTGGCCGATTCTCCGCGCTGGAAGGATATCGGGGAAATGCTGGGAGAATCCCTGATTCTGGCAGACGGTGCCACACTGATCCTGAAAGAGGTAACCGGCCGCGGCCGACCAACGGTCACAAACCGCAAGGGGGATTTTCGCCCCTTCGGCTTCAAATCCGACTACGACGGCTTCCCTTCCATGCATACCGCCAGCTCCTTTGCTTTCGCCTCGGTTCTTGCCAGAACTTCCGACAGCACGCCGGTTGCGGTGGCGTCCTACTGTGCCGCGGCCTTCGTCGGTTTTTCGCGCATGAACCAGAACAAACATTGGGCCAGCGACGTGCTTCTGGCGGCGGCGATTGGAGAGCTTGCCGGACGGGTAGCCGTCAGCCAGCATACCCGCTTTCGTTCGTACGCCGTTGTTCCGACCGCCCTGGACGGCGGTGGCGGCCTGGCTCTGACAGGGCGTTTCTGAAAGATTCTAACCGGTTTCCCCCTCATTCCCCCCTTGCCTTACCGGGCACAAGCAGGCATAATGCATCAATTTATGATGGGAGCCTGACTAATGCCATTACGTGTCTACAATACCCTCTCCGGTGAAAAAGAAACCTTTGTCCCGCTGCTGCCCGGCAAAGCCGGCATGTACGTTTGCGGGGTAACGGTCTACGACTATTGCCACATCGGCCATGCCCGCGCCAACGTGGTTTTCGACATCATTTTCCGCTACCTGAAATACGCCGGCTACGATGTGACTTACGTTCGCAACTACACCGACATCGACGACAAGATCATCAACCGCGCCAATCAGGAAGGGTGCGATTACAGCGTCATTTCCGAGCGCTTCATCAAGGCTTTTGATGAAGATATGGCGCGCCTTGGCTTGGCCAAGCCGACCGTCGAACCGAAGGCGACCGATCATATCGGCGGCATTATCGCCATCATAGAGGCGCTGGTTGCCAAGGGGCACGCCTATGCCTCCGATGGCGACGTTTACTACGCTGTCGATACCTTTCCGGAGTATCTGAAGCTGTCCGGACGCAATCTGGAAGAGATGCAGGCCGGAGCCAGGGTCGAGGTCGGGGATAAAAAACGCAATCCGATGGATTTTGCCCTCTGGAAGGGTTCCAAGCCGGGCGAGCCGTGGTGGGAATCTCCCTGGGGACAGGGGCGTCCCGGTTGGCATATCGAATGTTCGGCCATGAGCATGGAATTTCTGGGCAAGACCTTTGACTTCCATGGCGGCGGCAAAGATCTGATCTTCCCGCATCACGAAAATGAAATCGCCCAGTCTGAGGCAGCCAACGGCTGCCGCTTTGTGCGTTACTGGCTGCACAATGGTTTCGTTAACATCAATTCGGAAAAAATGAGCAAGTCGCTGGGCAACTTTTTCACAATCCGTGAAGTGCTGGACAAATTCGACCCGGAAACGCTCCGTTTTTTCATCCTGTCGGCCCATTACCGTTCGCCGATCGATTTTTCCGACCAGAACCTGGAGGAAGCCCGTACCGGCCTGGAAAGGATTTATTCCTGTCTGGCGTCAATTGACGAAGTCCTGAACCGGATTCCGACATCAGCCGAGTTGCCGGCCGTGGAATGCCTGTCGGCGATCGGGCTGGAACTCCAGGAAAAGGTTGCACAGTTCATTCCCCGTTTTGTAGAGGCTATGGATGATGATTTCAACACAGCCCAGGCGCTGGGGGGGATCTTTGAAACGGTGCGGGCGACCAACCGTTTTCTGGCCGAGTCAAAAGAATTTTCACCGGTGGCTCTTTCACTGATCGCTCATGTCCAGCACCTGTTTGATGAAGTCGGCTCGGTTCTTGGCCTGTTTACGTTAAATCCCGGCCAATGGCTTGACGGGATCAAAAGCGCCAAGGCTGATCAGATTGACATCGCTTCCGATGAAATCGAGCGTTTGATTATCGAGCGGACCGAAGCGCGCGCCGCCAAAAATTTCAAGCGTGGTGACGAAATCCGCGATTATCTGCTGGAGAAGGGAATCCAGTTGCTGGATTCGGCTCAGGGGACCACCTGGAATGTGAAATAAGCCCCAGATATTCCCAGCGACTTATTTCCAGGTTTTTGCTTCCGGCGATTCAACAGCCAGATTGCATACCGGTATTTGACTGATATAATCCATCCTATTACATCTGGCGAGGTTTGTCGTGAATTGGGAGTGCTGTTGGGACAGAGACGTTATCGAGATGGGGGATTGCCCTAACATCCATGAGGGCGATGAGGATCTGCTCGTCTCCAAGCGCCGCCGTGTGCTGGAGAAATGCTGTGATTGCGAGAACCTCCGACGGGACCTGGACCGTTTTAGTGACAGTGACCATCCACTGGCCCCCGTTTTTAATATTGTTCACAGCGAATTTTTGCGACAGAAAAACCAGATCCACTCCCTGGTAAGCTTCCTCGACAGTAAAACCCTTGAGATTCGTTTTATCCATGAACTTGGAGTTGTTCTTCAGAGTTCGGTAGATCTGGAAGAGGTGCTTTCAGTTGCCCTGACCGCCATCACGGCTGGCAAGGGTTTCGGAATGAATCGCGCTTTTCTGCTGATGGCCGACCGTGAGGCCGGGTTGCTGAAAGGTTATCTGGCAATCGGCCCCAGAAATCTTACGGAGGCCAGCCAGACCTGGAGCGAAATCCTCTGTAACGACATGGATCTGCAAACCCTGGCACAAAATTTCCGCAACAACAAACTTTCGGCCGAACGCGCAAAATTCCACGACATCCTGGAACAACTGACGGTTCCTCTTTCAGAGCACGATCACATTGCCATCAAGGCGCTGGACAGCAAGCACCCGATACTTGTTGAAGACGCTTTTCATCATCCGGAAGTAAGTCCCGGTTTTGCGGCTCTTCTGGGAGTAGATTCCTTCCTGCTGATGCCGCTTGTTTCCAGAAACCGCCGGGTCGGACTGATAATTGCCGACAACTGCATTACCCACAGGCGCATTACCGATGAGGACATGCATTCGCTGGAAACCTTCAGTTTTCCGGTGGCCTTTGCGATCGAACGCGCATCCTTGTATGACAAGCTGCAGATTGAACTCAACCGGGTCACCGAAGCGGGAAAAAAACTGAAGGAACAGCAGGAGCTGATCGTCAGGATGGAAAATATGGCTCTGGTGGGGCGGATTACCTCAACTGTTGCCCATTCTGTCCGCAATCCACTGATGATAATCGGAGGATTTGCACGGTCAATGCTTAAAAACAGCCCGGCCTCCGATCCGAAGCGCGATTTCATTGAGTCGATTGTTTCCGAAACCCAGCAGTTGGAAGTGGTGCTGGACGAGATACTCAATTATTCCGATTCTCTATATCCAACCAGGGATTTCTGGGACGTAAATCAACTGGTGGAAACAGCGCTCCGGGACGTCTCGGATGTGCTGATTGAACGGGGATATTCAAGCCGCTACAGTTCCGTGCCCGATCTTCCGCCGGTATATATCGATTTCAAACAACTTTCCTACTGCCTTCGCACCGTTATCCTGAGTGACATTGTCGGCATGGGCGACGACCGGACGATCGCGGTCAGCTCCCAACATAGCGGTGATTACGTCGTTATCCGCATTGTGGACCATAGCAGGAACGTGCCACAGGCCGACCTGGATCACATAATGGTGCCGTTTTCAGAAACCCGTGAACTGGGAAGCGGGTTGGGACTGGCATTATGCAAGACGATGCTGGAAAAGCAGAACATCCCGTTTGATGCGCTTGCTGTTCCGGAAAAGGGCATTATCTATACCATCAAACTTCCCACCCATAAGGAGGAAAAACAATGAGCAAACTACTGGTTGTGGACGACGAAGCGAATATCCGGCTGCTGTATTCGGAAGAGCTGACAGACGAGGGGTATGATGTTGTCACGGCCGGCAGTATCGCCGAAGCAACTGAAAAATTGAAACTGGGCTCTTTTGATCTGGCCGTGCTTGATATCAAGCTGAAAAATGAAAGCGGCATAGAGCTTTTGCAGCAGTTGGTTAAAGAGCGGCACGAAATGCCGGTGATCCTCTGTTCGGCCTTTTCCTGCTACAAAGACGATTTCTCGGCCTGGCTGGCGGACGGCTACATTGTGAAATCGGGCGATCTGACCGAACTGAAGCATGAGATTGCACGGGTGTTGGCCAAGAAAGCCCAGAAAGTCAAGACATCAATGTAATTCCCCTCTTTACAAAATGGGGACCTGAAATTCAATTCCATTTTCAAGGAGCTCTTTATGAAAGCTGTGATTATGGCCGGTGGTTTCGGCACCCGCATACAACCGCTTACCGGCAGTATTCCCAAGCCGATGATACCGCTTTTCAATCGGCCAATCATGCTGCATATCGTGGAACTGCTTAAAAAGTACGATATCACCGAACTGGTGATGCTGTTGTACCATCAGCCGTTTTACATCAAAAACTTCTTCCGTGACGGAGCCGATTTCGGCGTAAAGATCACCTACGTCACTCCGCTCCAGGATATGGGGACTGCCGGAGCTGTCAAGGCTGCCGAAAAGTATCTGGATGAGCGTTTTATGGTTATCAGCGGCGATCTGCTGACCGATTTCAATCTGAAGAAAATCATGGATTTTCATGCCGATAACAAGGCTAAGGCGACGATAACCCTGACGTCGGTCAAGGATCCGCTCCAGTTCGGAGTGGTAATCACCGACAAGGAGAAGCGCATCACCCAATTTCTGGAAAAGCCGGGCTGGGGCGAGGTTATCTCGGATACGATCAATACCGGCATTTACGTGCTCGAACCGGAAGTGCTCAAATATATCCCGGAAGGAGAGAACTTCGATTTTTCGCAGGATCTGTTTCCATTGATGCTGAAGAAAAAAGATGCGCTGTTTGGGGTAACTGCCAAGGGGTACTGGCGCGATATCGGCAACACCGATTCTTACCGCGAAGCGTATCACGACATTTTCAGAGGCAAGGTGAATCTGAAAATCGATGAGCCGAAACAGGATTTTGTCGGCAAGGATCTGCGGATCGGGGCCGATGTCAAGCTGGAACATGCCGGCGGCCTGGAAGGAACGGTCGTCATCGGTGATAACAGCCAGGTGCTGGGGGATGTGCGTATCAAGGATACGGTCATCGGGCGCAACTGTACGATCGAAGCCGGTGTCAAACTCAGCCGCTGCATTATCTGGGACAACTCCTACATCAAGAAAGGGGCCAAAATCACCGACAGTGTCATCTGCTCCAATGTCAGGGTTGGGCAGGGTGCGGTTCTGGAGGAGGGGGTCATTGTTGCCGAGGATACCGCGATTGGTGATGAGGCGGTCATTAAGGCGGACGTGAAAATCTGGCCCAAAAAGCTGATCGAGGGTGGGGCAACCGTTACCTCCAACATGATCTGGGGGGAAAAGTGGAAGAAGGCGCTTTTTGAAGGGGCCATCATCAAGGGGCTATCCAATGTGGAGCTGACTCCGGAGTTTGTTGCCAAACTGGGCTGCGCTTACGGCACATCGCTTCCCAAGGGTAGTTACGTGCTGGGTGGCCGCGATTCTTCCCCCTCTTCTCGGATGCTGAAGCGCTGTTTTGTCGGCGGCCTGCTGTCGGCCGGCGTCAACGTGCGCGACATGAAAATGACTTCCCTGCCGCTGCTGCGCTACAAGCTGAAAACATTCGGCGAGCTGGGGGGGGTTCATTTCCGCCAGGCACAGGATGACCCGGCATCACTGGAAATCATTTTTCTGGATGGTGACGGCCTCGATTTTTCCAGCAACATGGGCAAAAATGTCGAGCGCACCTTTTTTAAGGAAAATTTCCGGCGGGCACACCACACCGAGCCGGGTGTGCTGAACGATATCAACAATGTCGGTGATTTTTACCGCGAAGGTTTTCTGCGGGCACTGGACCGCGAAGTGCTGAAAAAGGCGGCCTGCACGGTTGTGGTTGACTTCAGCTTTTCACCTGCCAGCCAGACCCTGCCGCAACTGCTGAATGAACTTGGTTTCTCCGTAATTGCCCTGAATGCCTACGTTGACGAAGGGCGCGGAGTGCAGCTCAAATCAAAAAACGAAGCGCTCAGGCAGTTGTCCACAATCGTATCCTCGCTGGGGGCCCAGGCCGGTTTCTGGCTTGACCCGACCGCCGAGGCGATCACGCTGGTGGACGAAACCGGCCGGATTTACAGCGGAGTGGAGCTGCTTTCACTGGTGGTGGCAATGCTGTTGAACTCCGGGCAGAAGGGAACAATTGCGGTTCCGGTACAGGCCCCTTCCACAATCGAACAGATGGCCGGGCAGAAGCGTTGTCAGGTGACCCGTACCAAAAGCAGTGATCGAGCCATGCTGGAAGCTGCCACATCATCGGAAATCGTGTTGACCGGAACCACGGACGGACGTTTTGCCTTTCCCCGCTTTCAGGCCGCTTTTGACGGCATGTTTGCGATCGCAAAATTAATGGAACTGGTCGCCATCTGTGGTGTTCCGCTTTCGCACGGGCTATTAACAGTCCCGAACCGTGCTTTTCTGCAGAGCAGTCTGCCATGCCCCTGGGAGATAAAGGGTGGCCTCATGCGTAAAATGAGCGAAGACAGCCTGGAAAAGGAAGCTTCCTTTATTGACGGGATCAAAGTCCAGTCTGGAGAAGACTGGGTGCTTTTATTGCCGGATCAGTACCTCCCCACAGTGCATATCGTAGCCGAAGCCAAAGACCAGAAAACGGCTCAAAAGCTGTTGTCCGAGTGCCAGAAGAAAGTTGAAAACTGGAAGAAAGAGTTAACCTAGCAATAACAGCGGTGCCGGTTGGAGCTGCTGTCAGTTCCGGGCCGGTACTCAAGGAATAATTATCCAATGCCAATACCTCTCGACGTGGTCATCGTATGGCACATGCATCAGCCGTACTACAAAGACCCGCTTAAGAATGAATATGCTCTGCCCTGGACCTATCTGCATGCCATCAAGGATTATTTCGACATGCCGGCCATCGTGGAGGATACACCCGGAGCGCAGGCGGTCTTCAATCTGGTGCCGTCGCTGATTGAACAGATTCTTGACTATTCGGTCGGGATGGCGGTCGATCCGTTTTTGCAGAAGGGAATGGCCGACCCGGCCGATCTCTCCCAGGACGACCGCATATTCATTCTGGAAAATTTCTTTTCGGCCAACCGGCAGCATATGATTGAACCGTCACGGCGCTATCTTGAGCTGTTGTACATGGCCGGTGAAGGAAAACCGGGCAGTGCCGCCGAACGGGTCAGGCATTTCACCAACCAGGACCTGCTGGATCTGCAGGTCTGGTTTTTCCTGGCCTGGACCGGTGAAGCCGCCCGCCGTCGTTACCCGGTCTTTGCCGAGTTGGTCGCCAAGGGGGAAAAGTTCACCGCTGCCGACAAGGATCGCTTATTTGCAACCCAGAGAGAGGTGTTGCAGGCGATCATTCCATTATACAAACGGTTGCATGAGGAGGGGCGGATCGAGTTGTCGGTTACCCCCTACTATCATCCGATCCTGCCGCTTTTGTGCGATCTGCGAACCGCCCAGACCGCCATGCCGCGTGTTTCGCTCCCCACGGCCAGCTTTCGCCATGCTGAGGATGCCCGCGCCCAGATCCGTCGCGGCATTGATTATTTCCAGGAGATCTTCGGATTTACCCCTTCCGGAATGTGGCCTTCGGAAGGGTCGGTCAGCAACGAGACGCTCGGCATCATCAGCGAGTGCGGCATCAGTTGGGTTGCCACCGATGAGGAGATTCTGGCAAAAAGTATGGATGGCGGTTTGGGAAACAACAAGGAGCGGCTTTATCGCCCCTGGCGGTTTTCAGGAGGGAAGGGGGAACTTGGCATGTTCTTCCGCGACCACCAGTTGTCCGACCTGATCGGTTTTACCTACTCACAGTGGGATGCCGGCCGGGCCGTCGGTGATCTGTGCGCCCGGTTGAATACGATCAAGGGGCGTGTCGGTGGTGAAGGAAGGGTCGTTTCGATCATTCTGGATGGTGAGAATGCCTGGGAATATTACCCCAACAACGCTTACGAATTCCTGCAGCGGATGTATCGCGGCATTGCCGGTTCCCCCAGCCTTAATCTGACGACCTGTTCGCAGGTGTTGGAACATACCCGCTTTGACGGCCGCTTGCACGACATCCACCCCGGTTCCTGGATCAACGGCAACTATGGCATCTGGATCGGTCATCCGGAGGAAAACCTGGCCTGGGATCTGCTGGCGGAGGCCCGTCAGGTCGCGGTGTCCGCCAATCCTCTGGTCGCGGCGGCCCTGGAGAGCGGTTCCATGTCCTTCGATGTTACAGCCGAGCTGATCTGTCGCTCGCTGTATGCCGCCGAGGGGAGCGACTGGTTCTGGTGGTACGGAGATGACCACTTTTCGCCACATAGCGACCGTTTCGACCGGCTTTTCCGGCAGCATCTGATGAATGTGTACCGTCTGTTGGGGCAGGACCCGCCGCGTGGACTGCTTGAGCCGATCAAGAAAAAGAACCCGGCCGGACTGATCCGTGAACCGGCGGCCTTTATCGATCCCGACATTAACGGCAGGATCACTGATTATTTTGAGTGGCTGGCGGCCGGATTGTACGATCTGACCCGTCAGGGATCGGCCATGCATTCATCCGACCGGATGCTGCAGAGTTTTTATTATGGTTATAACAAAACATCACTGTTTTTCAGAATCGACGGCGTACAGGAACTTTCACGCCTGCTCAAGGATATTGACGTACTTAACCTGCATCTGATCTATGACCGCGAGTATCGACTGCCGTTGCAGATAAAAAACGATGAGGGGTTGCTGCAGGTCAAGGAAAACGGCGTCTGGACGCCTACCAGCGGTTACTGCAGCTGGAAGGTCTCCAAAATCTGCGAAATCAGCGTTCCGCTAAACGTCATCAACCCGACGGCTGGCAGCAAACTGTTTGCCAGCGTTTCTTTGGTGCGGGATAACGAAGAGATCGGCCGCTGGCCGTCTGATGCGCCATTGGTGCTGTATTACGCCGGACCGGATCTTGAGCTGGATAACTGGCTGATTTGAATAAGGAGAAATGAATGTCTGAACTTCGCTGGGATCCGATAAAACTGCACTGGGTGATCATTGCCACCGAACGGGGGCGCCGCCCGCGTGACTTTATGATTGAGGATGAGCATGCCGGCATGACTTCCTGCCCATTCTGTTACGGCAATGAGGACAAAACACCGCCGGAAATTTTTGCAATCCGTCCGAACGGCCTGCCGAATTCTCCCAACTGGCGGGTACGGGTAATCCCCAACAAATATCCGGCCTTGAGGGTGGAGGGGGAGCTGAATAACCGTGGCTATGGCATGTATGATGTGATGAACGGGATCGGCGCCCACGAAGTTATTATCGAAACGCCTGATCATAATCGCACGCTGGCGGATCTGTCCACCGGCGAGATCACTGATGTACTGACAGCCTACCGCCACCGTTACCTGGACTTGCGCAAAGACTTCCGCTTCCGATACATGGTGCTCTTCAAAAATCATGGTATTCGTGCCGGTGCTTCGCTGCACCATTCGCACAGCCAGCTGATCGCAGTGCCGCTTTTACCGCCGGTCGCCACCACCCAGTTGAAAGTGGCCCGCAACTATTTTGGGATCAAGGAACGTTGCATCTTTTGTGACATGATCGACTTTGAGCTGCGCGAAGGGGTGCGAGTTGTAAGGGAATTTTCCAATTTTGTGACAATGACCCCCTACGCCTCGAGTTCTCCCTTTGAGCTGCGGTTGTTTCCGAAACGCCATAGTCACGACTTTGCCCTGATGAACGACTCCCAGCTGGCGGAGTTGGCGGTGGCGATGAAAGATATGCTGCAGCGGATCAAAATCGTGCTGCGCGACGCTCCTTACAACTTCATCCTGCATACCGCCCCGCCGATGCACCGTCGCCCAGGTAAGCCCGGACATTGGAATTCGCTTGAGCATGATTACCACTGGCACATTGAGCTTGTGCCGCGCCTGACCCAGGTGGCCGGTTTCGAGTGGGGCACCGGGTTCTACATCAATCCGACTTCGCCTGAAGATGCGGCGCAGTTTCTGCGGGATGCGGATGTCTGAACTGAAACAGACACTGGACGCACTTTACGCAGCCCGTTCACCACAACACCTCTCCAACGATCCGCTTTCTTTCTGCCACCGCTTTGCCGATCCGCTGGATCAGGAGGTGGCTGGCGTGATCGCAGCAGCATTCGCTTACGGAAATGTTGCCATTATCCTGCGAACACTGGAATCCATTTTTTCGGAACTGGGCGAGTCGCCACGCCGGTATGTGGAAAACTTCGATCCTCAACAGGGTTTGAGGACTTTTTCCTCATTCAAGCACCGTTTCAACGATGGCCGTGATCTGTCTGCCCTGTTCTGGTCGCTGCGCTGCATGATAAAGCAGGCCGGAAGTGTCGAAACCTTTTTTCTCAATTCCTATGATAAAAACGACGAGGATCTGACCGCTGCGCTGAATGGTTTCACATCGTCCGTGTTGGCCATCGATTATGCGCCCGTCTTCGGGAGTGAGGAAATCCCGGCCGATTCGTACTTTCCGTTTTTATTCCCGGCTCCGGCTGCCGGCAGCGCCTGCAAACGTCTCTGCATGTTTCTGCGCTGGATGGTGCGTCCGGATGACGGCATTGATCTGGGATTGTGGCGCGGGGTTTCTCCGGCACAGCTGGTGATTCCGGTCGATACCCACATCAGCCGCATTTGCCGCTATCTCGGCTTCACCTCCAGAAAATCTGCCGACTGGCGCATGGCACGGGAAATAACGACCGCGCTGCGGCAGCTTGATCCCGCCGATCCGGTCAAATATGATTTTTCGATTGCCCATCTTGGCATAAGCGAGGGGTGCGATGGCAAGGACAGCATGCATTGCCAGAGTTGTCAAATTGCCGGAATATGCCCGCAACTCCGCGCCGATAGAGGCAAAACCAAAGTGTAATGATTTGACACGCAGAAACCTTTCTGTTATAGCACTAACGTTGTTTCAAGCAGTTATACCGTTTTTACGCAATTGGTAACTCACAATCCTGATCGAGGGGTCGCGGATGATAATTAAGTGCGAACAGTGTCAGACCAAGTTTAGACTTGACGACTCAAAGGTCACCGACAAGGGTGTCAAAGTCCGCTGCGCTAAATGCAAGCATGTTTTTTCTGTACGAAAAGAGCAGCCGGAGCCGGAAACAACCGGATTTGCCACTTCGCCGGAACCGATTCCGACCCCCGTTCCGATTCAGGATTCTGTAAAGCCTGCTGAAGCCGGAATTAACGAACCATCGCCTTCGTTTTCATTTGGCGACGATTCACCGGAAGAGAGCACAGGTAAAGCTGAAAGTGATGAAATGTCCCAATTTGGGTACGCTCCGGCGGATTCCGGCAGCGCATCTTTGCAACAGGATGATTTCGGTCTTTCCAGCTTGGCGGTGGCCAAGGGTTCTGCTGTGGATGAGACAACAGTCGACTCTCAGGAAAACATAAGTTTCGACGAATTCGATTTTGGCGATAGTGAATCGGAAGTGGATGCAGTGGCCGGTTCCGTACCGGTTGCCGCTGATTTTGCAGATAACGCTGTGATTCAGCCACCGGCGGCGCCGATGGCTGCCGACATGGATGATCCGCAAGGATTCGACTTTTCCGGTGACGATATGTTTGGCGAGGTTGTGCCACAGGTTGCTGACGAACCGGCCGATCCAATCTCCTTCGATTTTGGAACTGACAGCTTTGCGGAGTCAATGGAGCTTGGCGGCGATGATCTTGGACAAACAAGCTCGTCACACTCGTTGGATGCGATCGGTGATGCACCGTTCAGTCTGGGAGAAATAGACTTCGGGGATGAGCTTACTTCCGTTGCGGTTCAGCAGGTCAATCCCGATGAACTCAAAACTTCCCAGGAAATTCTTTTTGCGCCGCTGGCCGAGGCCCAGGAAAAGCCGGTCGATGTTGACAAGTTTGTTATCGATGAAGCTTCAACCGAGCAGGATGAACTTCCTCCGCTTTCGATCGCTTCCCGTCGCAAGCAGGGCTCCTTTTTCAAGTGGTTGATAGCATCTGCGGCCGTACTTGTCGTCGGGGTGCTTGGGTACCTTGGATTATCACTGTTTTCGCCGGATACGGGCCTGGTTGCAAAGGACTCCGGAAAAATAACCGTTCGCGCGGTCAAGGCTTCATATATTGAGAATGCTTCAATCGGGACTTTGCTGGTTATATCCGGCGAGGCTTTGAACGAGTACACGGAACCCAGGGCGGGGCTTCAGGTAAAAGGCGCCATACTTGATGCAACGGGGCAGGTTCTGGCAAGCAAGTCCGCTTACGGCGGCAATTCGCTGACGGAAGAGCAGCTCGCCAGTATGACGCTGGATAAAATTGAGGCCTCCATGGCCAATCAGTTCGGGGATTCGTTGACAAATCTGGAAGTGGCACCCGGCAAGGCGGTGCGCTTCACAATTGTAATTCCCAAGCCACCCAAAGAGGGTAAGGATCTTTCCGTAGAACCGGCCGGATCAACAGTGGCCACCAGAAAATAGCAATATTACTAAGTCGGCATATCTGCCGGGATTAAATAAAGTGAAGCCACTTCCAGAAATGGAAGTGGCTTCACTTATTTTGTATCAATCATTGATGTACTGTAAGGAATACTTGACGTAGTTGTCGGCCGATTTATTCAGCCAGGCCACCTCATCCGGCGTCAGATCCCGTTTATACTTGGCGGGCGCCCCCACCCAGAGTGTGTGCGGCGGAACGATGGTCCCTTCGGTTACCAAAGCCCGTGCGCCTATCAGGGCCCCTTTTCCCACCACGGCATTGTCCATCACCATCGCCTGCATCCCGATAAAACATCCGTCATGCAACGTGCAGCCATGCAGGGTCACACTGTGGCCGATGGTCACATCGTCACCGATGATCAGCGGCGCGCCCGGGTCGTCGGCGTGTTTCTTGTGAGTAACGTGCAGCATGGATAAATCCTGAACATTGCTGCGGGCACCGATACGGATGGAATTGACATCGCCACGCACCACGCAGTTGTACCAGACGCTGGAGTGCGGCCCCATTTCCACATCGCCAATGATGACTGCGGTTTCGGCAACAAAAGCGCTTGGGTCAATGGTGGGGTGGATACCTTGAAAAGAACGGATCATTATTATGCTCCTTTGTGGAAAGTAAAAACAGACAGCCGAGAGAATTTATCTTATCCCTCACTTAGCATAAAGTGTCAATGTTGACAATTTGACACTATTATGTAACTACTACAATATGCTAATAAAATCATAAAATGATGAAGAGATCCGCAGCTGATATTGCCGGATTTATGACTACCCAGGCAGACGAAATACTGGATCTTAAAGAAGTAAAAAACAGTGAGGATTCTACCTTGTTGACGCAAAACCCGGATGCGCCACTCATAATGCTTGTTGAAGACGATGAAAATCATGCCGAATTGATCCGGCATTCCTTCGAAATTGCTCACGAAGAATACCGCCTCCACGTTGTTAACTCACTTAATGTCGCTTGCGATTTCATCAAGTTGTCACCACCAAATCTGATTCTGACAACCTGTCTGCTTCCGGATGGGGATGTCAAGGAATTGATACTAGCCGCCCAGACGTCCTGTCCTGTTATTCTGATGACATCGCAGGGAGACGAGCAAGTAGGCGCGGAGGCAATGAAATCCGGTGCCCTGGACTACGTTGTAAAATCGGCGGATAATTTTACTTCGATGTCCCGAATTGTAAGACTGGCTTTGCGAGAATGGAGTCTTATAAAGGAACGCAGAAAAGTTTTCGATGCCATAAGTCGAGGCAAACGTGAATGGGAGCAGACTTTTGATGCCGTTCCGGACTTGATTGCCATCATTGACGTTAACCATACTATTTCCAGAGTCAACCGCGCCATGGCGGATCGCTGTGGTCTCAGACCAAGTGATTTCCCGGGTCGCAAATGCTATGAAATAGTGCATGGTTCTGATTCCCCCCCTCCATTCTGCCCTCATGTTCTGATGATGCAAAATATGAAAGAGCATGCCGAGGAGATAAGTGAAATCAGGCTGAACGGTTTTTTCGACGTAACGGTATCCCCACTGTATGACGATATGGGACAAGTCACAGGTTGCGTTCATGTTGCCAGGGACATTACCGAACGAAAAAACGCTGAGGAAGAGCGCCGAAAACTGGAACAGCAACTTCTCCAGGCGCAGAAGCTTGAAAGCCTTGGCGTGCTGGCAGGGGGAATAGCGCATGACTTCAACAATATACTGACCATAGTGCTTGGTCACTGCTTCATGATGAAAGACGATCCGGAAATTTCCAACAAAACCCATGTTTTGGATATCGAGGCCGCTGCAAACCGGGCCGCCGATCTCTGCCGCCAGATGCTGGCATATGCCGGCAAGAGTCCTTTGGTTCAGGCTCAGGTCAACATGTGGTTGTTGTTGGATGAAGTTGTAAACATGCTAAAATCCGGCATCAAAAAAAATATTTCCTTTGAACTTGACCTGATGCGCGATGTGCCGCCCATCAAAGGTGATATCAGCCAGATTCAGCAAATTGTGATGAACCTGATCATAAATGCGGCCGAGGCGATCGGAGATAAAGGCGGAGTGATAAGGGTTCTGCTGAGCAAGAGCGAAATCCTGCCAGAGCAGGCAGTGAAAGACTTTCTGGGCAATTCCATTCATGCGGGCAAATATGCCCGCATGGAAGTAACAGACAATGGCTGCGGTATGGATGATGAAACGATTCAGCGAGCGTTTGAGCCATTTTTTACGACCAAGTTCTCGGGCCGAGGCCTTGGCATGTCGGCAATTCTGGGTATTATAAAGGCGCATGACGGCGCATTGCAGTTATCAAGCAGCCTGGGCGCGGGCACATCAATTACATGTTTTTTCCCTCTGCCGAATGGGCATGAGATTGAAGAACCGGCGACCGCTGAACCTGCGATAGAGATTCCATCCAGGGTCAGTGACAGAACCATCCTGCTGGTTGATGACGAGGAACCTCTGCGTACCATCGGCTCGGTGTTGCTGGAATCCATGGGTTTTACCGCTATGACCGCCGTCAGCGGCCGCGAAGCACTCAAGATCTATCGTCAGTTTGCCGACAAAATTGACTTGATACTGCTGGATCGCATAATGCCGGAAATGGACGGAATTGAAACTTATCACGAGCTGCGAAAAATAAGTCCCCACATTCCGGTCATCATCTGTAGCGGATACGGATTAGAGGAAGTGCTGGAGCAAGTTGGCGCAGATGCAAATACGGGAACTATTCATAAACCGTATAAAGTGGCTAAATTGAACACCATGATTCGGGAAATGTTGAATTTCAAAGAATAGGGCTGTGTTTATCCGCCGGTAAAGTCCTTTCAAGAAGCTGGTTCTAATTAAATTCAGGATGTGTGTGACTATGGGAATCTCAGAGCAAAATATCCTGCTTGTTGATGACGAAGATGGAATCCGCTTTACCCTGAGCAGCCTGCTTAAAAAAGAGGGGTTCCAGGTCGATGCCGTCGGTAGCCGTACCGACGCCATCGCCTGTTTTCAGTCAGCGTACTACGACCTGGCTTTTGTTGACATCATGCTTGCCGGAGAAAACGGCATTGACCTTCTGCGCGACATAAAAACAATATCCCCGGCCACCCAGGTAATCATGTTCTCGGGACGCCCTGAAGTCGCGTCGGCTGCCGAAGCGGTGCGCCTGGGGGCTTTTGACTATCTCACCAAGCCTGTCAGGTATGAGACATTGATTGCCGTGACGCGTCATGCCATCAGCGTCAAAAAACTGCGTGACGAACAGGAAAAATACCGGGCCAATCTGGATGCGATTTTCCACACCGTGTCAGACTCGATCATCATGGTTGACAGGGATGGGAGGCTGGCGCAATTCAACGCAATGGCTGAACATCACTGCGGATATCAAGATAATCTCATCGGAGTTGATGCCTTATCCATAAACATGGGCTGTGGCGGTGTCTGCCGCAATGCCCTGATGGAAGCTCTGCGTACGAAATCTTCAAAAGAGCACCGTCGTATCGAATGTCACTCCAGAGATGGCCGGACCCGCATTTTCAGCATTAATGCAAACCCGGTAACGGAACCGGACGGGACTGTCAGCGGCGCAGTGGCTGTCCTACGCGACGAGACTCATCTGGTTGCCCTGGAGCGCACACTACAAAAACGCAGCCAATTTCATGGCCTGATAGGCTCTTCCGAGCCCATGCAGAAGGTTTTTACTCTGATTGAAGCTCTGGCGGATGTCCCGACCACCGTGCTGATCAATGGAGAAAGCGGTACGGGCAAGGAGCTGGTCGCCGCTGCCCTTCATTACAGTGGAGTGCGGTCGGGCAAGCCCTTTGTCAAAGTCAACTGTTCAGCACTTTCCGAACCATTGCTGGAAAGCGAATTGTTTGGCCATGTTCGTGGCGCATTTACCGGTGCGATATCCGACAAGATCGGCCGATTTCAAAAAGCGAACGGCGGCACACTGTTTCTGGATGAAATCGGAGACATATCTCCTGCAATCCAGATGCGGCTGCTTAGGGTGCTTCAAGAAAGCGAATTCGAGCGGGTTGGTGAGTCAACCCCCATCAAGGTTGATGTGCGGATTATTGCTGCGACTAACCAGAACCTTGCAGAGAAGGTCAGTCAGGGAAGCTTCAGACAAGATCTGTTATACAGATTGAACGTTGTCAGGCTTGTGTTGCCTTTGTTAAAGGAACGCAGCGACGACCTTGCCCTGTTGGTATCTCATCTCATTGTAAAATGTAACGGCAGGTTGAAGCGGGAAATCAAAAACATCTCCAATGACGTATTTAAAATATTCCGTGCCCATAATTGGCCAGGCAATGTACGGGAATTGGAGCATGTCATTGAACATGCCAGCATTCTTTGCAGGTCGGATATAATTTCTGTTCAGGATTTGCCGCAGGATCTGCTCGATTCGGTCAAAACTTTTTCAAAGCCTGATTTATTAACCGATCCGGTTAACCAATCATTAAAACCAGATTTGACATTGGAGGAGGCGCTCGCCATTTCCAATGGCAACAAAACCAGAGCCGCTAGCCTGCTTGGCATAAGCCGCAGAACAATCTACCGCCATCTCGAAGAGTTATAATCTCACCCTGCCTCAGTTGTGACATGTCACACCGACGATTGTGCCATGTCACACTCATTTCTGTGCCGGTAATACTTAATCCCTCATAATTCATCCTTTATAACAGTCAATACGAGCCGTAATGGCGGATTCCGTATTGAAAATGGTCCTTGGCACGTTCACTGCTATCAATATCTTCATTAACGTATTCAATAACAACGAATAAGGGGGGTATATGGCCGAGGACTCAATTGCAACCCAGTATTTGACTTTTGTGCTTGACGAAGAAGTGTTTGCCGTGGATGTGGCCAGAGTGCGGGAAATTCTGGAGCTGAACAACATCACAAAGGTTCCGCAGGTTCCTGATTTCATGCGGGGAGTGATCAACTTGCGCGGCTGTGTGGTGCCGGTTATCGACCTGCGGCTGAAGTTCGGCATGCAGGAAACCGCCCAGACCGTTAATACCTGCATCATCGTGGTGGAAGTCGAGATGGATGGAGAGAGCATTGTCCTGGGGGCTTTAGCCGATAGTGTGCAGGAGGTTATAGAGATGGAGTCCTCCCAGATAGAGGCTGCTCCGCATATCGGCACCCACCTCAACACTGAATTCATCAGGGGCATGGGGAAGCATGATGGCGGTTTTGTCATGATTCTGGATATCGACAGGGTTTTCTCTGGCGCTGAGCTTGTGGCCGTCCAGGGATAAATAATTGCTAATTACAGCTCGAATAACTAAAGAAACGGAGGCTTTATGAACTGGTATTACAATCTCAAAATCAGTGTGAAACTTTTGTCGGCTTTCATTTTTGTGGCAATTATCGCAGGAGTAATAGGAACCATTGGAGTCGTCAAAATTCGCCAGATTGATGTTGCGGACACCAAGATGTATGAAAAAATAACGGTCCCTATCGGTCAGTTGGCCGAATTTTCGATCGCTTTTCAACGCATCAGGGTTAATGTGAGAGATATTATTTCGGCGTCATCCCTGGAAGAGAAACATAAATACGCTGACAGAATAGCCGAATTAAGGAAAAAATTGGATGAAGAAGCCTCAAACTACGAAAAGACAATTATGTCGGACGAAATGCGCAAGCTGTTTGATGAGTTTAAAAAGACACGTGAAGTTTACGGACCGATGATCAATAAAATGGTTGAACTGGCCTTGCAGAATAAAACAGCCGAGGCTTATGAGCTTATGAAAGGTGCCGGTGCCAAGGCCTCCCGTGAAGAACAGAATGCCATTGAAAAATTGATGGAAACCAAGCTCAAGCATGCCAGGCAGACTTCTGACGAGAACAGCAACACGGCCAATTCCGCCATTCGCCTTATGATCAGTTTCTCGATAGCTGGCGTAATATTGGCCGTTTTGTTTGGTCTTTTCATATCCCGCATCATCAGTAACCCACTCCGCAAGGGAGTCACTTTTGCCCAGGCTGTTGCAGCAGGCGACCTGACACAGAAGATTGATCTTGACCAGAAAGATGAAATTGGTCAACTGGCGACGGCTCTCAATGAAATGGTGACCAAACTGGGCAGTGTCGTCAGTGAAGTCATGACAGCTTCTGACAATGTTGCATCCGGCAGCCAGGAACTTTCGGCCACCGCCCAGCAGATGAGCCAGGGCGCAACCGAGCAGGCCGCCAGCGCCGAAGAGATTTCCTCCAGCATGGAAGAGATGGCCTCCAGTATCCGTCAGAATACGGACAACGCCATGCAGACAGAAAAAATCTCCATAAAAAGTTCCGTTGATGCCAAGGAAGGTGGCAAAGCTGTCATAGAAACCGTGACTGCCATGAAGGAAATAGCAACCAAAATATCGATAATTGAAGAGATTGCACGCCAGACCAACCTGCTGGCGTTGAACGCGGCCATTGAAGCGGCCAGGGCCGGAGAGCATGGCAAAGGTTTTGCCGTGGTAGCGTCAGAGGTTCGCAAGCTGGCTGAACGGAGCCAATCGGCAGCCGGTGAAATTTCCGGTCTTTCGACTCGCAGTGTGGCGGTTGCCGAACAGGCCGGAGAGATGCTGACAAAGATGGTGCCTGATATCCAGCGCACTGCCGAGTTGGTTCAGGAAATAACGGCTTCCAGCAAGGAGCAGGATACCGGCGCAGAGCAGATCAACAAGGCGATTCAGCAGTTGGACCAGGTTATCCAGCAAAATGCTTCCGCTTCAGAAGAAATGGCCTCCACCTCGGAAGAATTGTCCAGCCAGGCTGAGCAGTTGCAGAATTCGATAAGCTTCTTTGATATAGGCAATACAGGGAGGAAAACGGTCGTTTCCACTGCACACAAAACTGCCAAAAAGGTGCAGATTGCACACGCCAAAAGTAAAATTCCCGCTAAAAGTTTAACAACAGGCGGCATTCATCTGGAACTTGGCCACTCAGGCCCGGACCATCTGGATGATGAGTTCGAAAAGTATTAGAGACCGTCGATGCGGACAGGGAGCAATTGTTCTCTGTCCGCCTAATTACAGGAACGGTAGCCAGCCATGAACCCAAAAAAACAGAAAGACATAGCGTTATCTGCGGATAGCAATGAAACATTGGTGGCGCTGGCGTCCGGGCTATCCGATGATTTCAATAATATCCTTACAGTCATATTTAACGCCTGCTCGCTGGTGGAGAGCGGTCGTAACAACGACCCCGACCTGCTGAGATGTCTGGCGCTGATTCGCACTTCAGCCGAGCATGCCGCTGTCTTATCAAAGAAACTGTCGCATGAGTATCTTGCCGACAATCCAGCTTGCTTGTCAGCTGGTTTCAGGAAACAAAAGCAATCTCTGACTCATACCGAAAGGGAGTCAGATCAAAAAGTGGCGCAGACGTAATCGGTCACTCACTTTGATTACCGCTGTTACCTCCGTAAGGAATCTGCCATGACCAATGATATTACCGAATCGATACAACCCAAATCACATGTGCTTGTTGTGGACGATGAAAATGAAATCTGTCAGATGGTTTCACTCTGTTTGCAGAAGGCAGGTCATGACGTGACCGTTGCCAGTGGCGCCGAAGCGGCTTTTGAGCTGCTCGGGCTGATTGAATTTGACGCAATTGTGACAGATGTGATGATGCCGGGCCAGGATGGCATAACTTTTTTAGGCCGTGTACATTGTGCGTGGCCGGATACCCCGGTAATTCTCATGACCGGTTACGCCCAATTGCAAATGGCGGTTAATGCCATAAAAAAAGGCGCTTTCGATTTTATCCACAAACCGTTCGATTTCGATCATCTCAGAAAGATAGTCGAACGCGCACTTAATTATGCCAAGCTTCAAAAAATGGAAATTAATTATCGCAACGAGCTTGAGAAAGTTGTGGCCGAACGTACCTCGCAACTGAAAAACGCCATGATTGAATTGGATTATTTGCGTGCCGAACAGTTAAGATCAGCCAAGGAAAAAAGCAATTTTATGTCTAATATCTCCCATGAGATGCGGACACCCATGAATGGAGTCGTCGGCGCACTTGATTTGCTGTCCGATGGTGGGATTGGCGGAATTCAGGCGGAATATCTTGAAATGGCCAGACAATCCGCAAACAGTATGCTTGCGATGATTAACCAACTGTTGACTTTTAATGATGGTGTCGGCGGCGCTGGCGCCTATGCCCGTTATGACCTGATTGACCTGAATGCACTTCTTGAAGGTTGTGTCGCGGAGTTTACAGACGCTTTTAAACGCAAAGGGCTGTTTTTAAACATGCAGATTACCGAAGATGTACCTGGCAAAATCTGGACAGACCGGGAACAACTCAAGCGTTTGCTGGAAATTTTGCTGGGCAATGCGCTAAAGTTCACCGATAGGGGTGGCGCTGCAGTGGAAGTATCCACGGTCAAATCCGAAAATAATATTGCATCGCTGCAGTTTTCCATCAGCGACAGCGGCATCGGAATTCCGGAAGGGATGTTGGAAAGAATCTTTGAGCCTTTTGTGCAGGGGGACGGGTCATTGACCAGGCGTCACGATGGTTCGGGTCTTGGGCTCTCTATCGCAAAGCAGTATGTCCGGCATCTGAACGGCAGCTTGCTGGCCGAGCATATTCCGGACGGAGGCAGCCGGTTCACATTTGTTCTGGAAATTATTGATCCGTGACCTGATCCGGGGTGCCGGATGTGCTATAAATACAAATTAAGTCCAATTTAAAATTCAAACTTCAGGTTTAAGGAGAATGATTGTGAAATGCCTGATTGCAGAAGATCACTTGATGTCCCGGCGAATTCTGAAAGAGTTGCTATCAACCGAAGCGGATTGTGATATTGCCGTCAACGGTCAGGAGGCGATAGACTCTTTTGTCCTGGCACATGAATCAAAGCGTCCTTACGACGTGATTTTCATGGACATCATGATGCCACAGGTGGATGGTATGGAGGCATTGAGGCAGATCCGCGCGCTCGAGAAAAAAATGTCGATTCCGCCCGCCTTGGCGGTCAAAGTAATAATGACAACAGCTCTTGACGACCCGCATACGGTCATTAAGAGTTTCAATGAGTGTGAGGCCGACTCCTACATTGTAAAACCGCTGAGCAGACATAAGCTTGCCAAGGAGTTGCAAAATTTGAAGCTGATCGCATAAAGGAAATACCATGCAATTTTTAAATGCCCGAGAAACTCAAACCGCTGATGTTCGGCCCGATTTGGAAGCTTTGTGCGAATGGAGGAGCATGCTTGCACCGGCCATGAGCACCTTGCACCGCATGGCCGGAACCACCGAAAATGAGTTTCTGCAGATTGGTTCTGAAGTGCAGGGGTTTTATCAGCGATCGGCAGAAATAGCGCAGATCTCAAACAGGCTGATTGAAATTGTGTCCGGGGACAGCTGCCAATCATTGACTGCCCGTCTGCATCAAATGATAACCGAGATGGAAGAATACCTTGCTAGCGCCCGCAAGCGGAGTGGCGATAGCTGTCAGACCCTGAAGCAGGTCCAGGATTTGCTCGAAAACCTGTCCGCTCCTCTGGGAAGCTTCCAAAAAATGAACAAAACTCTCCGCATGTTGAGCATTTCCACCAAAATCGAGAGTTCAAGGCTGGGTGAGCTTGGAACCGGGTTTGTCAATCTGGCGATGGATGTTGAAAAACTTTCCCATCAGGTCAATGACAAGTCCGTCGCCATTATGTCCCACCGCGAACTGTTGGCAAAAATGATTACTTCCAATCTGGAAGGTGTCCGGTCAAACGAATCCCGGCAGGATTCCCAGGTCCAATTTTCTCTGAATAACGCTTCCGAAAGCCTTCGGGAGCTGGTATCGGTCAATGAACGCTGCACTGATTTTGCCGCCAAGGTTTCCGCAATCTCATCTGAAGTGACCGGCTGCATCAGCGAAGCCGTATCTTCGATGCAGATGCACGACATGACCCGGCAACAGGTAGAGCATATTATGGAGGCGTTGGAGCACCTTTCGGATGATTTACCCGCCTCCTGCAGCGGGTCGATCGATGAAGAGCGCAGGAAATCCTTAATTGTGGAAACCGGTGATGTTTGCGAACTGCAGGAGGCTCAGCTGCGATTTTCCTCATCGGAACTGTACTCGGCGGTCTGCGGGATCATGGGAAATCTTCGGGATGTAGCCAGCCGGCAGCAGACTATGGCGTACGAAACCCAAAGTGTCACCGGTACCACAAACAGCACCGGTTCATCTTTTGTGGATGTTATGAGTCAGGGGATGAATACCATCACTTCGGTTTTGGCATCATGCGCGGAAGCTGACCGGATCATGTCCGATACGATGAGAAAGGTCGCCCGGACCATCGGAGAAATTGCAACCTTTGTAACCGATATTGAAGAGATCGGCGCCGAGATCGACCTTATTGCTCTAAATGCCCAGGTTAAAGCCGCTCACACCGGACGGGAAGGGGCCGCACTGGGTGTGCTGGCCGAGGCTATCAAGCGACTTTCTGACGAGGCTGTCCGGCAGACCGACTCTGTTGCATCAATACTGAACAGCATCAAAACCGTCACCGAGCATCTGTCAGGCGATACAAGCGGGGATGACGAGCAGACCGGCATACTCGTTTCGAACATGCAGGAAGAGCTGGATGTCATTTTGAGAACTTTAGGGGACATGAACTCGGAACTGTTTGCGGTCCTATCCGACTTGGGCAGGCGCGTAGCCAGCCTGACCGAGGATGTGGAGAGTGTTACCGAAGGGATTGACGTGCATGAACGGACAAAGAGCATGGCGGCTGAAGTTATTTCCGGACTGGAGCGAATAGTCTTTCAGGCTCGGCAGATGGAGCCGGCCAGCAATGAGTTCAAACAGAATCTGCAGCATATGGAACAGCGCTACACCATGGAAAGCGAACGCCATATCCATGAAGCCTTGGCTCGCAAGCGCAGCGGGCTTTCCGCACTGGCTGCTCCTTTGGCAACCGGAGCGAGTGCGCCGGATGATTCGGAATTTGGTGATAACGTAGATTTATTCTGATCGGAGGAAAGCATGCCGCTTAACAGTTCATGCCGGGAAGACGGTGACATCATTATTTCCAGTGGAGACCGGTTGACAATCGAAAACGCAGCCGATTTTGCGCGGATCGTTCATGAAGCCTTTGGCTCATCAAAAAATGTTGCGATCGAATTCGAATCAACGGTGGAAATTGATATCACCGGAATTCAGATAATTTGTTCCGCCTGCAAGAGCGCTGCGCTCAAAGGGAGTTCCTTTTCTTACCTGGGTATGCGGCCGCAGGCTCTTGCAGATTTAATAATCACCAGCGGGGCGGAGCGGCACGCTCTCTGTAAGCACAACAACAATGCGACCTGCATCTGGTTTGGAGGTAATAACAATGGCTAAATTGATCATGACGGCCGACGACTCGGCCAGTGTCCGGCAAATGGTGGCTTTTACGCTGAAACAGAACGGTTATGACGTAATCGAGGCCGTTGACGGGCGCGACGCGCTCAATAAATTGAATGCTCAGAAAGTCGATATGCTCCTGACGGACCTGAATATGCCGAATATGGATGGTATCGGGCTCATCAAGGGGGTCCGGGCCGGAACACTCAACAAATTTATTCCGATTGTCATGCTGACGACCGAATCACAGGATTCCCGCAAGGCCGAAGGTAAATCGGCCGGGGCCACCGGCTGGATTGTCAAGCCGTTCAAGCCTGAGCAGCTGATTGCCGTTGTGAAAAAAGTGCTGGGGTGATTCGGCATAAATCTGGAAACTGATCATACGAGGTTCTACATAATGATGGAGCAAGCCATAGCAACCTATCGAGAAGAGGCCGGAGAACTGTTAAGCGAGCTGGAAACCTCACTGCTTGACCTGGAAGAGACTCCGGAGGACACGGATCTGATAAATCGAGTTTTCCGGGCCATGCACACCATCAAGGGCTCTGGCGCCATGTTCGGCTTTGATGAAATTGCCGCCTTCACCCATGAAGTTGAAACGGTCTTTGATATGGTCCGAAACGGCAAGATGACGGTCACCAAACGACTTTTGGATCTGACTCTGAAATCGCGCGACCATATTTCCGCTCTATTGGATTTCTCAGCCGGAGCGGGAGAGGTTGACCGCAGCATTGGTGATGAGCTCATCATAAGTTTGCGTCAGCTGCTCCCGCAGCCTGAATCCCCTCCGAAAGGCTCGTCGGATATTCCGGCAATACAGCTCCCGCCCGTTTCCGTATCCGAACTGGCGGACGAAATAACATGGCGCATACGTTTCCGTCCAACCCGCGAACTATTGCTGTGCGGTACAAACCCGATCTCGCTGATCAACGAACTCAGGGCTCTGGGAACCTGTCACGTTGTGGCTCAATTTGATGATATTCCATTGATTGACAATCTCGTCGGCGAGCAGTGCTACATTTACTGGGACATCATCCTCACAACTACTCGGGGTGAGGACGCCATAAGGGATGTCTTCATCTTTATCGAAGACGATTGCGAAATCAAAATTGAAATGATTGACAGCAGTGGTTTGATTGATCGCGATCAGGGCTACAAAAAACTGGGTGACATCCTGGTAGAGCGTGGCGATCTCTCACCGGTAGAGATGCAGAAAATCCTGATGCTCCAGAAGCGATTCGGCGAATTATTGGTCGAACAGGGAATTGTAACGCCGGAAAAGGTGCAATCGGCCCTGGTGGAACAGCAGCATGTCAAGGGCGTTCGCCAGGAACGGAGCGCAGCGCCACAGCAGGAAGCCGCCGCCAGCATCCGGGTGCCGGCAGAGAAACTGGACCAGCTGATAAATCTGGTGGGGGAGATGGTTACTGTTCAGGCTCACCTTTCACAGGTTTCGCTGGCCGGAGGAGATTCGACCTACATCGCCATCGCTGAGGAAGTGGAGAGGCTGACAAACGAATTGCGTGATACGGCGCTTAATATCCGCATGCTTCCGATTGGCAGTACTTTTAGCAAGTTCAAGCGCCTGGTTCGGGATTTGTCGCAGGAACTTGGCAAAGAGATCGAGATGGAAACATTTGGAGCGGAAACCGAGCTTGATAAAACCGTCATCGAAAAATTGAATGACCCGCTGGTTCATATCATTCGCAACAGCATCGATCATGGCATAGAAATGCCGGATGTAAGGACGGCCTCGGGAAAATCGTCAGTCGGTACGGTTTTTCTTGGCGCTGAACATTCCGGTGATTCCGTGCTGATTACCATCCGGGATGACGGCGCGGGTCTGGACCGGGACACGATTCGGAACAAGGCGATAGAGCGTGGCTTGTTGCCGGCCAACAGTGAGGTTTCAGACAAGGAAATATACGCCCAGATCTTCGCTCCCGGTTTTTCCACTGCCGCCAAGGTGACCAATGTTTCCGGTCGCGGAGTTGGAATGGATGTGGTCAAGCGTGGTATTGACGGGTTGCGTGGCTCAATCGGAGTGGACAGCGTTCGCGGCACAGGCACTACAATAACTCTCAAGATTCCGCTTACCCTGGCAATCATTGACAGTCTTCTGGTTAAGATCGGGAAGGAGCACTTTGTTTTGCCGCTGGCGGCGGTCGAAGAATGTGTCGAGTTGACCCGGGAGGATATCAGAAATTCCCATGGCCGCAATCTCGCCAACGTCAGGGGTGCGATCATTCCATACATTCCGCTGCGCAAGCATTTCAAAATCGAAGATTCGCGTCCGGACATTGAACAGATTGTGATAGCGGATATTCATGGCACCAAAGTGGGCTTTGTGGTTGATCATGTAGTGGGAGAACATCAAACGGTCATTAAATCTCTGGGGAAAATGTACCGCGATGTGAAGGGCATTTCCGGTGCGACCATTTTGGGCGACGGCACGGTGGCTCTGATTCTTGACATGGCGATACTTCTTCAATCGGCCGAAAATCTGGAAGCTGCGGCAGTCTGATGTTTTTTGGCACGTCGAAACATATAAGCTGTGAAAGGATTATGATGTGACCGCTTTCGGCAATACTGTTCGACCTCATCTTCCGGCTACGCTTCGTGAACGTGAATTTCACAGATTCAGCGGCCTGATTTACGAAAGCGTCGGCATTAAAATGCCGCTTGCCAAAAAGACCATGCTTGAAGCACGTCTTCAGAAACGACTCAAAGCAAATTCCATCCCCTCTTTTGAAGAATACGCCGACTATGTTTTCAGTCAGGATGGGCACGACAGTGAACTGGTTCATTTAATTGATGTGGTAACCACCAACAAGACTGATTTTTTCCGGGAACCGGCCCATTTTGATTTTATGGTGAAGACGGCTATCCCCTCAATTATGAGGGGGCGTGGCGACCTGACCAACGATCCGCTGCGAATTTGGAGTGCCGGTTGTTCAACTGGAGAAGAGCCTTATACCCTGGCAATGGTGCTTTCTGAATTTGCGGATGGTCGTCCCGAATTCAGAACAAACATCACAGCCTCGGACATTTGTACACACGTGCTGCAAACCGCCAAAATAGCAATCTATCCGGAAGAGCGAACAGACCCGATTCCGTTAAATCTCAAAAAGAAGTATTTATTGCGAAGCAGGGAAAAAAACAGGTCTCTTGTTCGTATATCTCCAAAACTGCGTTCGCTGGTCTCATTTCGCAGAATTAATTTTATGGATGATGATTTTGGCATTGCAGAAAAAATGGACATCATTTTCTGTCGCAATGTTGTGATTTATTTCGACAAACCGACCCAACAAACTTTGATGAGAAAATTTCATCGCCAGTTGCGACCGGGCGGCTACCTGTTCATTGGACATTCAGAGACGCTTAGCGGCCTGGATGTTGATTTCAAAGCGGTCGCTTCGACGGTCTACAGGAAAACGGGTTAGGAACTCTGCCGGGGTTGCCATAAGAATTAAGCCGTTGTGAATTGGAGAGGTTGCCATGAAAAAAATCAAGGTGCTGGTGGTTGATGATTCGGCACTGGTCCGCCAGACATTGTGCGACATCCTCAATTCTGATCCGGAAATAGAAGTTGTCGGCACTGCCGCCGACCCCATCCTGGCAGCAGAGCGAATGAGAACCGTAATACCAGACGTTATAACTCTCGATGTTGAAATGCCGCGCATGGATGGACTGACTTTTCTGCAGAAGCTGATGAGTCAGCATCCCATCCCGGTCGTTATGTGCTCCAGTCTGGCCGAAAGCGGCAGTGAGACGGCTTTGAAGGCACTGGAATACGGAGCTGTAGATATTATTACAAAGCCCAAAATGGGTACCAAGCAGTTTATTGAAGAATCAAGAGTGCGCATCTGCGATGCGGTCAAAGGAGCTGCCGCCGCACGACTCGGCCCTCTGCGGGCGATGCGCAATACAAAAGAGGTGTCCCCAAAATACACGGCCGACGTAATCATGGAAAAACCCAACATGAAAGCGATGATCCAGACCACCGAAAAGGTGGTTGTTGTCGGCGCTTCCACGGGAGGTACAGAGGCGCTGAAAGTGTTTCTGCAAATGTTGCCGGAAGATACACCAGGAATCGTTATCGTCCAGCATATGCCGGAAAATTTTACCGCCGCTTTTGCCAGGAGACTCGATTCGATCTGTCGGGTTACTGTCAAAGAAGCCCAGGACAATGACACGATAGTCAGGGGGAGGGCGCTGATCGCTCCAGGCAACCATCATGTGCTGCTGAAGCGCAGCGGCGCGAGATATTATGTTGAAATCAAAGATGGACCGCTGGTTTCGCGTCATCGTCCTTCCGTGGATGTTCTTTTTCGCTCTGCGGCGCGCTATGCGGGGAAAAACGCGGTCGGGGTAATCATGACCGGCATGGGAGACGATGGAGCTCGAGGCATGAAGGAAATGTACGATGCAGGAGCTGTCACAATAGCCCAGGATGAGGCTACCTGCGTCGTTTATGGTATGCCGCATGAGGCGGTTAAGTCGGGCGGTGTCAGTAAAATTACGCCGCTTAACAGTATTGCCCACGATGTCCTGCGCCTGTGTATCTGATGCCCTGCTTGAACCGGAAACTATAAGCCATGAAAGCTTTGATCGATTCACATACCAATAACATCTATCTTAAGCCGGGTGAAGTTGTTGTCGCCCGAAAACCTGTGTTGGTATCTACGGTACTTGGTTCCTGCATTGCGGTAACAATGTTTTCCCCTAAAAGCGGGTTTGGTGCAATCTGTCATGCCATGCTGCCACAAAATAACGGTTGTGCTGAAGACTTGCGCTATGTTGACGCGGCGGTGCTCCATATATACCGCAAGGCAGTTGCGCGCGGGGCTGCAAGCGATTTGATTGTGAAACTGTTTGGTGGAGCGCGCATGCTGGACATCCGGGATGCTGGATCCACAATACGTACAGTCGGAGAGCAGAATGTAGCCAAGGCCCAGGAAATCCTTTCAGATTTGGGGTTGAACGTTGATCGTTCGGATACCGGTGGAGTGGTGGGGCGGAAACTGTATTTTTGTACAAGGGATGGCGATGTGTATCTCAAGAAAATGGGTGCGAACAGGTGATATCTCTTAAAATATCAGCAAACAAAAAACCGGTCTTTACCGGTTTTTTGTTTGCTGATAATGGGCGCGGAATCTGTATCAGATCAAATCGAAAGACAGGCAGGCGTAAGTTGTCAATGTTGACAACTTATGCCTGTAGTCACACGAATGAAAAAACCGATTCAAAAACATAAGTGTGCCAATAGTTGCACATATCTGAAAACATGTGTACTATCAGAAGGCTGTATGCCAATCAATCCAGGTTTTGCAAGGGTGTGTGAGTAATGGAGCCGATAGTTACCTATAAAGAACGATGTCGCCGCTGCTATTCCTGTGTGCGCAGCTGTCCGGTCAAGGCCATCAAGGTTGACCAGGGATATGCCCAGATTATTTACGACCGCTGCATCGGTTGCGGTAATTGCCTGAGCTGCCCGCAAAAAGCGAAGGTGGTGGTTGACCGGATGGTCAAAACCCAGGAGATGCTTGCGTCCGGGGCGCCGGTTGTTGCCGTTCTGGGCTGTTCTTTTCCGGCCTTTTTCCACTCGCTGTTGCCAGGACAGCTGGTAGCGGCCATGAAGAGCCTCGGTTTCAGCGAGGTGCACGAGGGGGCTTATGGCGCCCGCATGATTTCCAGCGGCTACCATGAAGCGCTGCAGAATGCCGATAAGCCGCTGATCTCGTCACATTGTCCGGCGGTTGTAGACCTTATTGAACGTCACTATCCTTCGCTGCTTCCGAACATCATGCCGATCGTTTCACCGATGATCGCCATGGGGCGTTTCATAAAAAGCATTCAGGGAGAAGAGACCAAGGTCGTTTATGTCAGCAGTTGCATTGCCGCCAAATTCGAGATCCAGGCCGAGGAGTCGGGCGCCATTGATGTTGTTTTGACTTATCAGGAGATCGACAAGCTCTTCAAAAACCGGAGAATCACGCCGTCAGAGCTGACGGAGCAACCTTTCGACGGGCTTGATCCCGGTCATGCGCGACTTTTTACCCTGACCGGAGCTCCGCTGACCGTCTTCGGTTTTGAGCCGGACCTTCTGGATACGGAAACGGTCAGTTCCGAAGGGGAGTCCCATACCATTGGCATAATCCGGGATCTGGCTTCCGGCCGGATTTCTCCATCGTTTGTGGATTTGCGTTTCTGCGATGGCGGATGTGTCGATGGGCCTACCCGCGAAACTAACCTGAATTATTTTTACAAACGCAAGCTGATTGTCTGCCACAGCAACAGTAAGCTGCGGTACGACACCGCGCCGCACTATCGATCCACATCACTGCTGCCAGACCTCACAAGGTCTTACTCTGATAAATCCCGCAGGTTGCCAACACCTGGCAAGGACGATGTTAAGCGCATTCTGCATTCCACCAACAAGTTCACCCAAGGGGATGAGCTTAACTGCCGGGCCTGCGGTTACAGTTCCTGTAGAGAGCACGCAGTTGCCGTGTTTCAGGGTCTGGCGGATATTGAGATGTGTCTTCCCCACAACATGCAGCAGATTGAGGAGGATCGCGGCCATTTGATGCAAAAATACGAGCTGGTGCGACGGGAGCTTGATCGGCAGTCTGGTGATGACCTGATTGTTGGCAGTGATCCGGGCATCGAAGAGGTGATGGGGTTGATCAGGCAGGTCGGCCCGACTCCCACAACCGTGCTGATCCGTGGTGAAACCGGTACTGGCAAGGAGCTGACCGCCCGCGCCATTCACCGGATGGGCTTGAGAAACGATAAGCCGCTTATGACCGTCAACTGTACAACTATTACCGACTCGTTGCTGGAAAGCGAGCTGTTCGGCCATAAAAAAGGTTCCTTTACCGGTGCGGTTTCAGACAAAAAAGGTCTTTTCGAAGCGGCCAACGGCGGCACAATCTTCCTGGATGAAATCGGAGATATTACCCCCAAGCTGCAAGCCGAACTGCTCAGAATTCTTGATCTTGGCGAAGTGCGGCCCGTTGGCGGCGTTAACGCCCGCAAGGTGGATGTAAGGCTGATCGCTGCCACAAACAAGGATCTTGAGCTTGGCGTCCGTGAGGGGTGGTTTCGTGAGGATCTTTACTACCGTCTCAATGTTTTTTGCATTGCGCTGCCACCGCTCCGTGAGCGGGTGCAGTCGATACCGGAGCTGGCCCTGCATTTCATTGATAAGGCCCGCAAGAAGCTGAACAAATCGATTGCTGGCATCGAAGAGCGCGCAATCAAGGCCATGCAGCATTATCCATGGCCCGGCAACATACGTGAGATGCAAAATGTAATCGAGCGGGCGGCCGTTCTTACCAAAGAGGGACTGATCCGTTTGGAAACACTTCCGACGATTTTTAGAAACACATACGAGTCATGTCATGACGACGATGTCAACAGACGGCGGGTTTCGTTTAAAGCAGAGCGTGAGTTGCAGGTGGGGCGCACCGAGAAGAATATTATTTCAAGGTATCTTGAGGAAACCGGCGGAAATGTGGCCAAAGCTGCCCGTCTGGCCAATGTTCCGCGCCGCACATTTTACCGGATGCTCGAAAAACATGGCATAGAAGTTGTCAGATCTTCAAAATATGCTGACTGAGATGCCGATATTAGTGGCGGTAAACGCGATGTTATAAAATTGTGTATACTTTTGGCCATATGTGCGCCATTTTTGACACATGTATTTGTGGTTGAGATTGCAGACCTTTTGGGTCGTGTTTCTAATTAAACGAAATCATTGCTGATTTTATTAATGTGTGGATTTGGCACGATAATGGCTAAGTAAAAGGTACATTCGTTCGAATACGTACGATACAAACCATACAAAAGCCAAGGAGGAAGATCACAATGGGAAGAATGAGAGAGAATCCACGTTACAATGTAATTTCAATGAGGGTTAGCGACGAAGAGCGTGAGCACCTCGAAAGTCTGATGAGTACGACCAACAAGAGCATTTCGGTTATCATGCGTGAAGCAATGGAGTATTTCACTGCTCATTACCAGCAGGATGCCATTAACCAGAAGGCAGCATAACTTAAATTCACAATTTGCAGGTCGTTTATGACAAAAGGCGAGGAGATGATCCCCGCCTTTTGACATTTTGCAGTTGCACTCTGTTAAGGGTCAGTTGATCTGAATTTCAAATTGTTCCTGATGGAAGCCAGGTTTTGCGCGCACCGTGATCCGCTTTTTAAACTTCTTTTCCAACTCTTCCAACCCCCGTCTTTCCTCATCATACAGCAGGTCAGCGACAAGCGGATGAACTGTGACGGTCGCTTTGGTCCCGCGAATGTCTAGCATTTCGCGGCGCAATTCGCGGAAGATTTCGTGGCAGATGGTGGTCTTGGATTTGATATAACCACGACCTTCGCAGTAGGTGCATGGCTCGCACATCATGCGGCCGATGCTTTCACGAACCCTTTTTCTGGTCATCTCCACCAGGCCCAGTTCGGATATTTTCAGTATGTTGGTTTTTGACTTGTCCGCCTTGAGGGCTTCTTCCAGAGCGCCAAAAACCTTTTCTCGATTGACCTCTTTTTCCATGTCGATAAAGTCTATGATGATAATCCCGCCAATATTGCGCAGACGGAGTTGGTAGGCAATCTCTTTAACCGCTTCCAGATTGGTTTTCAGGATAGTGTCTTCCAGGTTGTGTTTGCCCACGAAACGGCCGGTGTTTACGTCCACTGCCGTCAGCGCCTCGGTCTGTTCGATGATAATGTATCCGCCGGATTTGAGCCAGACCTTGCGTCCCAACGCCCGGCTGATCTCCACCTCGAGTCCGTAATGATCAAAGATCGGCTCTTCTTCGTCGTACAATTCGATGGCGTATTTCATCTTGGATGCAAAAGTTGAAATAAACTGCACGATCCGGTCGTAATCAGGCTTGGAATCTACGACGATCTTGTCGACCTGCTCGGTGACGATGTCCCGGACAACTTTTTGGACAACGTCCAGGTCGGAGTGCAGCAGCGAAGGGACGGCCGCCTTGTCCTTGCGGTTGGATATCTCGTTCCAGAGTGTGGAAAGGTACTGAATGTCTGCGATCAGGTCTTCCTCGCTCTTCCCCTCCGAGACCGTTCTGACGATATAGCCGGAGCCGGGCTGCTTAAGCCGCTCGACAACCTCGCGCAAACGCTCGCGTTCCTCTTCATCTTCGATCCGGCGGGAAATGCCGATATGATCGACGGTCGGCATGTAAACCAGGTGCCGACCGGGAAGCGAGATGTGCGAAGTGATTCGCGCACCCTTGGTTCCGAGCGGTTCCTTGGAGATCTGCACCAGCAGTTCCTGTCCCTCCTGCAACAGGTCCTCAATCGGGTGGAGCGGGCGAAATTCGGAGTGACCGTTCGATTCCTGCTCGTCGTGAGGTTCGTCATCTTTCTTGTTGCCGCTGTCCAGCAGCGATTCATACTCCTCAATCGCGTCGAAGACGTCCGCGACATACAAAAAGGCGGCTTTTTCAAGCCCAATGTCAACAAAGGCGGCCTGCATGCCGGGCAGCACCCGGATAACTCTCCCTTTGTAAATGTTGCCCACGATCCCCTTTTCACGACTGCGTTCGATATAGAGCTCGGCGATGGTGCCGTTCTCGATCAACGCAATCCTGGTTTCGTGGGAAGCGGCATTAATTACTAGTTCTGCTCCCATGGTAGTCGTCTCCGTATATGTAAAATAATGAATTGTGAATATTCGTTACGGGGCGAAGATGACTTCCAGTTTCTCCACACGGATATCTTCGCCCTTGAGCTCGTTGTTGGCCGTAATAGCCCTGGCAAACTCGAGCGGTTTGCCACGCTTTGCAACCAGATTCAGCGTTTGGCCGTCGGTCGTCAAAGACACCGTCTCGCCCCGCAGATCGACTTCGCGCACATCGCCTTTTTTAATCCGTTGAATGACGAAAGAGGGTTGTGCCAAAAACTGCACACACATCTCCGCAAGCCTTTCAGCAGCGATGGATTCTATGGTTATAAGGTAGCTAGTGGCATCAATCATGGTCGAGATAGACGGTGCTTTGACGTCTTCCTCAACTGATTCCAAAATACGCAAACCATCGGGTAGCACGGCATTGAGACGTGATTGAACCTCTGCCGCAGTGATTTCATCTGCAACAAACATGTCCATATATTCTGCCCGGGATTCTACTCCGACTGAAGTGGCTGTACCGAAAGAAAAACGGGGATGCGGGTGGAAGCCTTGTGAAAAAAGGATCGGCACACCGGCGCGGCTGACGGCCCGTGTAAAAACAGTGATCAGCTCAAGGTGACTCAAATAGCGCATGGCTCCGTCTTTTGCGAAGCGAAGGCGCATACGGGCTGGTTGCTGTTCAACTTCCGGAGCGACTTGCCGGGTTGGTAAATCGGTTTTTTTCGAGAGTCTGGTCGTTATCTCTTCAAAGTCACAGACACCGCAGGCTGTACAGGCACCGTTCCGGCAATCCTCGGTCGCTGCCTCGCCCATGGCAAGCTCGCGCTCCTTCAGGAGAAACTCGCGTGTCACGCCGCAATCCAGGTGATCCCAAGGCAGAACCTCGTCCAGTTCGCGCCGCCGCAGATACCATTCCGGGTCGATTTCGCACTCTTTGAAAGCCTGCAGCCAGCGTTCAAGCGAAAAATGATCGCCCCAGCCGTCAAAGCGGCAACCCAGTTCGACCGCCCGGACCAGCACCGGTGCCAGGCGACGGTCGCCGCGGGCAAAAACCCCTTCCATCAAAGAAAGCGAAGCATCCTGCCACTTGAACCTGAGTTTACGTTTCTTCAGATCGCAATGCAGCTGATATTGCAGGTCGAGAGTTTCCTGTTTCGAGATTTGCGGTTCCCATTGAAACGGCGTATGGGCCTTGGGAACAAAGGTGCTGACGGCCACGTTGACATCACCGCTGCTTCCGGTCGCTTTGGCCTGATCCTTGACTTTGCGGGCCAAAGTGGAAATTTGGGTTACGTCATCGACCGTTTCCCCGGGGAGGCCGATCATGAAATAGAGCTTGATCAGCCGCCATCCGGCGCTGTAGATGCTGGCGGCTCCCGCTACCAGATCCGCTTCGGTGATACCTTTGTTAATTACCCGTCGCATCCGTTCGCTGCCCGCTTCCGGTGCCAGCGTAAAGCCGGTTTTGCGTACCTTCTTGATGTCCTCGATCAATCCATCGGTCAGGGTGCCGACGCGCAACGAGGGGAGCGAAACTGCAATGCGCGCTTCTGCATAACGGTCCATCAGCTCGCTGATCAGCGGCGCTACGCAGGAATAATCACCGGTCGAGAGCGACAGCAGTGACACTTCATCATAGCCGGTCGCCTGCAAAGCATCTTCCACAAGATTTAGGATCGTTTCGGGGGAGCGCTCTCGCAATGGCCGGTAGATGTATCCAGCCTGGCAGAAGCGGCAGCCGCGGGTGCAGCCGCGGGCAATTTCGACCGCCACCCGGTCATGCACAGTTTTCATGAAAGGAACAACCGGAGAGGCGGGGTAGGGAGCTGAATCAAGGTCTGCCAGAAAGCGCCTGCGGACGGAGGTGTATCCCGGCTTCAAAGGAGTGATACCTGACATGGTGCCGTCAAAATTGTATTGCGGTTCAAACAGCGAAGGTACGTAGACCCCTTCGATGGCGGTCAGGCGTTCCAGCAGCTCTGCTTTACTTTCTTTTGCCGCTTTAGCGGCCAAGACCGCCCGGGCTATTTCCAGCACAGCTTCTTCGCCGTCACCCAACAGTACGGCATCGAGAAAAGGCGCCAGCGGTTCCGGATTGTAGGCGCAGGGGCCGCCGGCAATTATCAGCGGCAGGGTCTCGCTGCGCTGGCTTGCCAGGATCGGAATACCTGACAGCCTGAGCATATTGACGATGTTGGTGTAGGAAAGCTCGTATTGCAGCGTGAATCCGATTATATCGCACTTCGCCAGGGGCGTGCCGCTTTCCAGCGTGGCCAGTGAATCACCCGATTCCCTGAGTTGTGTTTCCATATCGGGCCAGGGAGCGAAGACCCGCTCGGCAGCGATGTCATCTGCGCCGTTCAGGATATGATAAAGGATGCGCAATCCCAAGTGGCTCATGCCGACTTCATAAACATCAGGAAATGCCAGGGCAAAGCGCAGATTTGCACTTTCCTTGCGGACGGAACCCATTTCTCCGCCCATGTAGCGGGCAGGTTTTTCTACGGCCAGAAGATTCATTGGTGCTGGTTCGATTCTTTTATGGAATTTGGAAGGTCTGGAAATGTAGCAAATCGAAGGTGTCTATGCAAGGGAAATACCCGATTTTATGACTTTCCCGGGCTATCCGGACTCACCATCCTTGCACTTTTCAGGCATGGTGACTATGATGGATCGGAGCTGTTTTCAGCAACCCTAAACTGATCGATGAGGATGTATGATTCTAAGACGTGCCCAGAATGCCGAACCTTCCGCAAATCCTCGCCAGGCAGCATGTGAAACTCTGCTGCGCATCAATAAACAGGGCGGTTTCGCCGATCGCCTGATCGACAATGAGCTGGCTGGCGGTGCCTTGACCGGCCCCGACCGCGGCCTGTTTGCCGAACTCGTCTTCGGAGTTTTGCGGCGTCAGGGGACGCTTGACCATATTCTTTCCCAACTGCTGGAAAAACCGTTGAAAGAGCTTGATCCGCATGCGCTGGTCATTCTCCGGATTGGTCTTTACCAGCTGACCTGTCTTGACCGAATCCCTGAATCGGCCGCAGTCAACGAATCGGTCAATCTTGCAAAATTAATCGCGCCGCGCACCAGCGGGTTGGTAAATGCGGTTCTGCGCAATTATTTGAGGCAACGGGAGTCGATCACTTTTCCGGATCTGGCCACAGACGGTGTCAAGTCGATAGCTGTCCGTCACTCTCAACCGGAATGGCTGGCGGAACATTGGGTCGGCCAACTCGGTATCGGGGATGCGGACAAGTTGGCCGAGGCTTCATCGCAGCAGCCGCCACTGACTTTGAGGGTCAACACCCTGCGTACAACCCGGGACGAACTGATCCAGGAATTCGAGAAGGTGGGGGTGTCGGCCATGGCTTGCCGCTATTCTCATGACGGCATCGCCGTTGCGGGGCGTCACGCCATAATCGCCCTCCCCGGCTTTGAGTCCGGGCTGTTTGCCGTTCAGGACGAGGCCTCGCAGCTGGCCGGATTGCTTTTGGGCGCAAAGCCGGGCGAAACCGTCTGGGACGCCTGCGCCGCACCCGGCGGCAAGTCCTGCCACATAGCCCAACAGATGGATGACAGGGGCAGGTTGATTGCAACTGACATCTCCCGATCCAAATTGACCATCGTTCAGGAAAATGCCCGACGTCTCGGAATAAACTGCCTCTCCACCGCGGTCGCCGATTTGCACCAATGCGACACGTTTCCGGAGGGGCTTTTTGACCGTATTCTGCTGGACGCGCCCTGCTCCGGCCTGGGAGTGATCCGCCGCAACCCGGAAGCTAAGTGGCGCTTGAACTATGGAGATATAACCCGTTTGGCCACGGTTCAGAAAGCGTTGCTGAAGAATGCCTCTTCCCTCCTTAAGCCGGGTGGCTCGCTGCTTTATTCGACCTGTTCGACTTCGGTCGAAGAAAACGAAGAAGTGGTTGAGGATTTCCTTTTGCATCACCCTGATTTCGTGCTAGAAAACCTCAACGAGCTATTCCCCGCCTGGAAAGAGTTGTTTGAGTTTTACGGCATGTTCAGGGCCTGGCCCCACAAGCATGGCATGGACGGTTTTTTTGCAGCCCGCATCCGAAAAAAGAAATGAAAAGAGACGGAGTTACCAGATGAAAAAAATTGCACCATCGATCCTTTCCGCCGATTTCTCCCGTCTTGGCGATGAAATACGTGCTGTTGAAGCGGCTGGCGCCGATTATATCCATATCGATGTAATGGATGGCCATTTTGTTCCGAATATCACCATCGGTCCTCTGGTTGTTGAAGCCGCCCGCAAAGTTACTTCGTTGCCGCTGGATGTGCATCTGATGATCGAAAATCCGGACCAGTACATTCCGGATTTTGCCGCCGCCGGAGCCGACATCATCGTCATTCACGCCGAAGCGGTCAACCATCTGCACCGGACTGTGCAGCTGATCAAATCCCTTGGCAAGAAGGCTGGTGTTTCGCTCAACCCGGCCACACCGCTCAATGTTCTTGATTACATCCTGGAAGATCTGGATCTGGTGCTGCTGATGACGGTTAATCCAGGCTTCGGAGGACAGAGTTTTATCGAGGCTTGTCTGCCCAAGATACATTCATTGCGGGCCATGCTGGACCGGCGCGGATGTGAGGCTGAGCTCGAGGTGGACGGCGGTGTCAAAGCATCCAACATCGCCAGCATAGCGCACGCCGGCGCAAATGTTTTCGTGGCTGGCAGCGCCGTGTTTGGAAGTAACGATTATGCCGCGACGATATCCGAGATGAAACGGCTTGCCAAGGAGCCGCTTCTTTAAAATTGATTTAGAGATAACTGTATAAAAAATTGAGTTTATAAGGCAATTGAGGTAGAGTTTCCGGAAATGTCCAACAGCGTTCTGATCATAGATGATTCCAGTACCGTTCGGGAACGAATCATTAAAGTTCTCGAGTCTTTTAGCCTCTTTACGCGCTACTATGAAGCGGAAGATGGTCTTGAGGGCTTCAAGAAGCTGCTCTCCGCACCGGTGGACATTATCCTGTGTGATCTGGAAATGCCGCGTATCGACGGTTTCAAGTTCCTGAGCATGCTCAAGTCGCGACCTGATCTGCAGGATGTTCCGATCCTGATTCTGACCGGCATGGATGATCGTGAGCTGAAGATCAAAGGGCTTGAACAGGGGGCCAGCGACTACATCACCAAGCCTTTCGATCCTGGGGAACTGGTCGCGCGGGTCAAGGTTCATCTCAAGATCAAAAAGCTGCAGGACGAGTTGAGGCGATCGAATGAACTGCTTCTGGAGTTGTCAAATACGGATCATCTGACCGGACTCTTCAATCGGCGCTACATGATGGACGCATTGGATAAAGAGGTGCAGCGCTGCACCCGGAATGGCGGATTTCTGTCGCTGATCATGCTGGATATTGATCATTTCAAGAAGGTTAACGATACTTTCGGACATTTGCAGGGTGATATTGTTCTGCAAAGAGTTGCCTCGCAACTACAGAAGGAGTTGCGCAATTATGACTGTGCCGCCCGTTACGGTGGCGAGGAGTTCATCGCCATTCTTCCGGATTCCTCCCTCAAGGAATCTGTTTTTGTTGCCGACCGGATCCGACTCTCACTGCAGGCTCTCAAGTTCAGCGGAGCCCTTTCCCCTCTGAATATAACCGCAAGCCTGGGGGTAGCCTGTTATCCGTCGGAAGGTGTTTCCTCGGTTGATGACTTTATCAAGGTCACAGACGATGCCCTTTACCGAGCCAAGAATAACGGCCGGAACCGGATCGAATTTCATGAACCTTAGCGAGTCCGTCCAAATGCGGTTTGCACGAAATCAACCGGCTCCGGAAGCTTTAAAGGAATCAGCATCTACAGAATAGAGCACGTCACATCAGAATCAAAGACGCCACCGAAATATCTCAGGAAACTGGCTTCGGTGGCGTTTTTCGTACCACGGACAAAGGACACATTCATGAATAATTTCAGCAAATCGATTGTCATAATACTACTGCTGCTCTGCAGCGCTCTGAACGTTTCGGCCGAACCGGCCAAAAAGATTGACAAACCTCCGGTGTCGGAGCGCTGGTTCGGCATCTATGTTGATGCTGACAGAGTCGGGTTTTATCGTCAGACAATCAGTGAATCATCGGATGGATACCGCATGGAAGGTTATGGCAGTGTCCGGATGAAGGTCATGGGGTTCTCGAAGGATGCGTCCACGCGTGAATCATACCTGGTCACCAAGGGGTTGGCTCTAAGGTCATTCGATGTCGAGCAGACCATCAACAATTCATCTTCGCATGTCAGCGGCAAGGTTGCCGATGGCGTCGTCCGCATGAAAACCAGGATTGGCGGCAAGACAACCGATAAACAGCTGAAATTCAAGGGTGAAGTCTACCCCGGTCCTGCCCTGAACATCTATCCGCTGATGCGTGACGCGTCGCCTGGCAAGGTTTACAAGCTTTTGACCTTTGACCCCGAGGAACTCAAAATTAAAGAAGTTAAAATTTCCGTGCTGGGGGAGGAAAAAACTCCCGAAGGGATTCCGGCCATCAAGCTTCAGAACAATCTCTACACGTTTGTAGATAACGACATCTGGATTGATGGCCAAGGTAACACCCTGATGGAATCGGTGCGGGATGGACTGGTAATTACCAAGGCTGAGGATCCCAAGCTTTTGGGGCCATTCATTGGCAATCTGGCTTTGGCAAAAAAAGATCTGATCTACGATTTCAGTCTGGTGCGAGTGGAACCACCCATCAAAGAGCCAAAAAAACTGACCGCGCTTGAGGTTGATATCACCGGCTGGAATGATGCCCTGCCGCTGCCGCAGGATGGAGGGCAGCAGGTGGAGCAGCGTTGCGCCGGAAATATTGTTATCAAGACCGGATCGCTCGCTTCGGCGCCGGTTTCCGCAAAGCCGCTGGATGCTTATCTCAAGCCGGCTGCCAAGATTGAATCCGACGCTCCGGAAATTGTTGCCAAGGCCAAAGAAATTGCCGCCGCTGCAAAAAGCCAGGATGAGCTGGCCAGAGCACTGGCTTCGTGGACGGCCGAGTGGCTCAAGGATACTGTGGATGACGGCGGTGCTGCCGTGGAAAGCTTCAAATCACGCGTCGGCAACTGCCAGACCCACGCCCGTCTTTATACCGCACTGGCACGGGCAGCCGGACTGCCGACCCGGTTTGTGTCAGGACTGGTATATCAGGAAGGAAAGGGTTTTCTTTATCACAGCTGGGCCGAAAGTTTTATTGGTGACAGGTGGATTCCGGTCGATCCCACTTACAACCAGCTGCCGTCGGACCCGACACACCTCAAGCTGTTTGAAGGGCACCTGCCGGAGGATATGTCTCCGATTATTTCGATCATCGGCAAGATCAAGATAAAAGTGCTGCAAGCGAAATATTGAGCGACTCATGCCGTTACCGACCCATCCCATACTGGTTGTTTCATACAGCGACGATACGCGGGCCGCGCTTGCGGCGCAGCTGAGCAGCTTCAATGCCGCGTCAGTCGCCTGCAGCTCGTTCTGTCAAGCGGAAGAACTGGCGTTGCGGGGGTTCTACAGCGGTCTATTGACGGACGTTTCATCAATTGTGAGATCGAAGGGGGAGGAAAAAAATGTTGCCTATACGCTGGCCAACTTTTTTCCGACGCTACGGGTCAGGACTCCCGGAACGGAGGCGCTGGAAGCTGCGGATATTCCCCGGAGTGCGAGGCATGACAAAAGTTTGGTCAACTTTCTGAACAAAAGCTGTCCGGCCTTCACCCCGCGTACGCTGCGGGCCTATCGAAGGCATTTGGCCTGCCTTTCAACGGTTGTTGCCCATAATGGTAAGGAGTATCGGGGATTTACGCTGAACCTGGCTTGGGGCGGGGCTTTTGTTGTGGATATCTTTCCCGAGAAATACTCACAACAATCAGAAATAATCTTACGGTTGCCGGAATTCGGACTTGATATTGAAGCCACTATCCGCTGGATCAAGCCGTGGGGGGAGAGGTCCGCTCCCGGAATTGGCATCAGTTTCAATAGGCTGGATCAGCCGCTTGAATCGGTTCTGGCTGATCTGCTCAAGTCTCAAAAAGAATTCGACAGGGATCGATTGTTATCTTGATGGAATCATCCGGTCGCCTGCAATTGTTAAAAACGGGCGACATAACTGTCAACCACTTCACGTAACCTCTTCTTCATTCCGCGCTTCCATGGTCCGACCGCAACCAGACGCATGTTTTCCGGCGCGAACAGGGTGCGGGCTGTTTCCAGCAGTTGTTCGGCATTTAACTGACGGGCCTCGGCCTGGTCTTCTTCAATACTCCGCACGACCCCCATCAACTCCCCCCAGCCGTAACGTCCCCCCATCTCGTAGGCCGAATCCCGGCTGTAGTCCAGATCAAAAATGTAAGAATGGCGCACGCGCTCCAACTCCACCGCTGGGACCGGAGTCCGTACAATTTTAAGGAGTTCCTCCAGAGTCGCCTCCACCGCCTGGATCAATGTTTCCGGGGATGTGGAGAGATCGAATGCCAGGCAGCCGGTTTCGTCATATGCTCCGATTGAACCCTCGACGGAATAGATGATTCCCAGTTCTTCCCGCAGCCGCAGATACATGCGTGAACTGCCGCCGCTTGCCAGGATGCGCCGCAGAAAGCGGAGCGCCATGAATCGCTCGTCATCGCGTGCCAGGCCCAGAAAAGCGATCTGCAGGCTCATCTGGCTGTCTGAATCCTGTACGCAGCGGATCTGCGGTGTCAGCTTAAGTTCCTGCACATTCACCAGGTTGGTCGGAGGGGGAGTGTCGCCCTGCCAGCTGCCAAAACAGTCAAGTGCGGCTTCGAAGACCTCATGGCTGCGAACCGGTCCCGATATGGTCAGGACGGCCGCCGACGGCACATAAAAGCTTTTCAGGTGTCGCTCCAGATCAGCCCGCTCTGTGGCGGCAATGCTCTCCAGGGTGCCGATGGTCGGCAGTCCCAGCGAGTGACGCGGCCAAAGCATCCGGCTGGCAATCGTATCCGGATTGATCTCTTCTCCCTGCTCGTTGAGATCCTCCCTGGCTTCCTCGGCAATTATGCGTTTCTCGGTCTCAATGCCGGCCAGGAGCGGGCGCGACATCATTGAGGCGAAAATCTCCATGCCCCGTTTGATATGGTCGGGGTGGATGCGGGAATAGTAGCAGGTTGATTCCGTGTCGGTGGCGGCATTGGGAGCTCCGCCAATCGCTTCAAAAGCGGCTTCCAGCGCCAGCGAAGAGCCAAAATCAGCGGTTCCGCGAAACAGGATGTGCTCCAGGAAGTGCGACAGTCCACCCCGCTCCGGCGGGTCGTTGCGACCACCGACTTTCAGGTAGATGGCCAGCTCGGCGGAGTGCAGATGTGGCATTTCGACACAGACCACCCGCAGTCCGTTTGGCAAGGTATGCAGATATGGTTTGATCATTTCAGTGCGCTCCGAATCCTGGTTATCCGTTGTTGATATTCGTCAGGCGCAAGAATCAGCTCTTTATGCGTTTCGGCCCAGATTGGACGGGGCCAGAGCGCTTCCGATGCAAAACGCGGCACAATGTGCCAATGGATGTGCGGCACCATATTACCCAGTAACTCATAATTGATCTTGGCCGGGGAAAATGTGTCGTACAAAGCCTCTGCAACCCGGCTGACCTCTTCCATCAGTGCTGATCGCACCGATGGATCCAGATGAAACAGTTCCGTGACGTGTTCCTTGGTAAACAGCAGTGTATAGCCGGGGAAAAACTGGTCGCGATTGAGAACAGCATATGAGTGCGGCATTTCAATGATCCGCAGATCGGCGTCATCATTCCAGCGCTGGCACATGGGACAGTTGTTCATATTATTCATACCTCAGAGCATCGATTGGGTTGAGCCCGGCCGCCTTTTTGGCCGGATAAAAGCCGAAGAAGATACCGACTGCGCCGGAAAAAATGAAAGCGATGGCGATGGACTGGAACGAAATCAGGGTCGGCCAATCCAGCATGCGCGATACGATGGTCGCTCCGCCGGTGCCAAGTGCAATCCCGATTACCCCCCCCAGCATGGTCAACAGTACCGCTTCGGTCATAAACTGCAGCAGGATGTCATTTTTCTTGGCGCCGATTGCCATTCTGATACCGATCTCGCGGGTCCGCTCGGTGACCGAAACCAGCATGATGTTCATAATACCGATCCCGCCGACAATCAGCGAGATGGAAGCCACAGCTCCCAGCAGAAGTGACATGGCTTTGGATGATTGCTCCGCCACGGCCAGGATTTCGGACAGGTTGCGAGTCGAAAAATCGACCTCTTTCCCTCCGGTAATGCGGTGGCGCTGTCTGAGCAGGTTGTTGATTTCCTCCTCGGCCTTGCTCAACAGATCTTCGCTTTTGGCTTTGATCAGCAGCGCGCCGACCGAATTGAGGGTCTGGGAGCGGGACAGGTTGCGTTGCGCAGTGCGCAGCGGGACAAAGACCGAATCGTCCTGGTCAGTGCCCTGCGGCGATTGACCTTTGCGGTTAAGGACGCCGACTACTGTGAAAGGGACTTTTTTGATGCGGACAATCTTGCCGAGCGGGTCGGATGAGCCGAACAGATTTTCAACCACGGTCTGCCCCAGCACGCAAATCTTGGCGGCGCTGTCAACATCCTGCTGGCTGATGCCGCGGCCGGAGTCAACCCCCCATTCACGGATTTCGAACAGTTCAGGGGTCGTCCCCATCAGGACTGTGGACCAGTTCATATTGCCGTAAACAACCAGTCCGGAACTGCGAATGGTGGGGGCCGCCAATTCAACCGAGGGGCACTCCGCCATGATGGCCCTGACATCGTCGCTGGTCAAAGTCTGGGCTCCGCCGCTGCCGGTGCGCAGGCCGCCGCTGGTGGTCGAGCCGGGCAGCACCAGGATGATGTTGCTGCCGATACTGGCGATCTGCTGCGAGATAACGTAACTGGCTCCGGAGCCGACCGCCATCATGGCGATCACGGCGGCGATGCCGATAATGATGCCGAGCATGGTCAGAAATGAACGCATCTTGTTGGTACGCAGGGCCCGCAAGGCGATTTTCAGAGTCTGCAGGAAATCCATTATTTGGTGTCCCCGATGATGATCCCGTCGCGAAACGTGATCTGCCGCCCGGCATGTGCAGCTACATCATGTTCGTGGGTAACCATGATGATGGTGATGCCCTGCTGATTGAGTGAATTGAAGAGGCTCATGATCTCCTCGGAGGTGGAACTGTCCAGATTGCCGGTCGGCTCGTCGGCCAGGATTACGGCCGGGTTGTTGACCAGTGCCCGGGCGATGGCGACTCGCTGCTGCTGGCCGCCGGAGAGCTGGCTGGAGTGGTTGTTCTCCTTGCCGGATAGTCCGACCTGTTCCATGGCCTGCAGGGCTCTTTGGCGGCGTTCCCTGGAGTGGAGTCCGGCATAAACCAGCGGCAGCTCGACATTTTCAACGGCAGGCGTGCGAGCCAGCAGATTGAAGCCCTGAAAGACAAAACCCAGTTTTTTGTTGCGGATATCGGCCAGTTGGTTGGGGTCCATGGCGCCGACATCAAGGCCGTCCAGCAGGTATTGGCCGGAGGTGGGGCGGTCCAGGCAGCCGAGGATATTCATGCAGGTCGATTTTCCACTGCCGGAGGCACCCATGATAGCTACGAATTCGCCCGCTTCCACGCTGTAGGAAACCCCTTTGAGCGCTTCAAACTGCTGATCGCCCATCGAAAAAACCCGACGGATATTGGTCAGGGTAATTACGTTGCTCATTTAAAAAGGCCGTCCCATCGGTGAGCCGCCGCTCTTTTTCTTGCTGTTGTCGCCGCCGCTCTGTTCGATGACGACTTCATCACCTTCCTTGAGGGGGCCTTCTGTCAGTTCGATGCTGCTGTTGTTGGCGATGCCGGTTTTGATTGGGACGGCGGACGGCTTGCCATCCTTGAGGATGTAAACCTGCTGGCCATTGCCCCCTTTTTTCGCGCCAGGCTTGCCGCTGCCGGACGGACGCTGCATTCCCCCCACCTTTGCGCCAGCTTCGTCAACTTTTGTTTTGGGTTTGAAACGGAGCGCCGCCGGAGGCAGTTTGAGGACATCCTCTTTTTTTGCCACTTCGACCGAAACATTGGCGGTCATGCCCGGTTTCAGTTTCAGGTCGCTGTTGTCCACATTGACAACGACCACGTAGGTGACCACGTTCTGGGTGATGATCGGGGCGCTGCGGATCTGGACGACTTTTCCGCTAAAGGTCTGCTCGGGATAGGAATCCACGGTAAAGGTTGCTTTCTGGTCGAGACGGACACGGCTGATGTCGGCTTCATCCACGCTGACTTCGATCTGCATTTTGGTCAGGTCTTTGGCAATGGTGAAGAGGGTCGGGGTCTGGAAAGATGCTGCGACCGTCTGCCCGATGTCAATGGTTCTGGAAATGACGACTCCATCCACCGGAGAGCGGATAATGGAGTAACGCAGATTGGTTTTGGCCTGCATCAGCGCGCCGCGGGTCTGGGCGACGCTCCCCTCGGCCGCTTTTACAACAGCTTTGGCCGATTGCAGAGCAGTTTCGGCAACGTCGTAATCCCCCTGCGAGATAATGCCGTCGGCCAGGAGTTTTTTGTTGCGCAGCAGCGTCCGTTCTGCATCGGCCTGAAGGACTTTGGCTTTTTGCAGGTTGGCCTCCGCGCTCAGGAAATTGCCCTGCGACTGTTCCACAGCTGCGTTGAAGAGGGATGGATCGATTTCGGCGATGGCCTCCCCCTTTTTAACCCGTGAGTTAAAATCAACGTACAGTTTTTGTATGGTTCCGGAAACCTGGGTTCCAACCTGGACAGTTGTCACCGCCGAGAGGTTGCCGGTGGCGGCAACTGTGGAAGTGATCGTTCCACGCTCTATTTTAGCGGTTTTGTAACTGATTTCGGGGGGACGTTTGAAAAAGAAAAATCCGGCGGCGCCGGCAATTGCCAGTATGACAATCAGGATAATCAGGTATTTTTTCATGCCGTTCTCTTTTTAGATAAGTAATTGAGTCTGTTGCGTCGGGCATAATAACAGATTAATCACGGTGCGACAAAAAAAAAGCCCCGGTCCTGCGACCGGGGCTTCTCGTCTTTTTCCGCCCGCAGCCGTCATGGCCGCGGGCTAAATATGGCAACCCTCTTTGCAGTGGGACACCGGACGAATCCTGAATCTTTCAATCCACATGGGTAGGGTCTCCTTTCAGTTGGTGATTTTATTCCTAACAGGATGCTTTTTATCTTAATACATTTCTGGAACAAGTCAAGTCAGAAAAACATGGGAGCAATTTAGATTGCAATATTCCATGCAGCTGGCAGAATGTTGGGCATGATGACAAAATCTTCACATCAGGAAATTTCCTGTCAGCAGGTGCTGGTTGACGACGCTTCGGTATTCTCTGTGCAGCGGAGCGTTTTCCCTGCGCTGATTTGCGATTCTCTTTCGTCCGAAAATCTGCTGACGCGTTACCTTGATTACATCCGCAGCTGCACTCTTTCCATAATCCGGCCGCTACGGACGGAGAACGGCATCGAGTTCCGTCTGTTGGGCAGTCGTTTGAGCCTGATCAGTTTTCTTCCTCTTTGCATCGAGGGAGAGGAGGCCGTGCTGCGCATCTGCGGCGGGTTCCTGGTTCAGCCGCGCCAGTGCCACCGCGGCGAGCTGCGTTTCATGGTCGATCCGCAACCGGAAGGGGTTCAGGTATCGCTCCAGCTGAGTGATTTCTGCCCGTTAATTCTGGGCAGTCCGAATCCCTCCCGGGCCAGATTCTGGCTGTACAGGTTTACACAGGCAGCAATTCACCGTCTGGTCACCGTCCGTTTTCTGGTGTTGCTGTATCGGGATCTGGCAGGCTCTTGCGCCCGTGTGAAGGTGGTCAATGTTCACGTGCGCGAAGGCAGGCCGGTCTGATGCTTTGATTGCCACGCGAAGTATGCTATTATTAAAAAACCGATGTCAATTTATGACAGGTACGACGAACCAAACATAACATAACAAAAGGATTAGTCTTCATGCCGCACACAACGATTGAAATTCCTGAAAAAATCCCGCTCTACGTCCAGCAAGAGATGGTCGTGTTTCCGTACATGCTGTTTCCGGTGTTTGTCACCGAAAAGGAGATGGCAACTTTCCGTGCAACGGAAAACTACGAGAAATATCTGGTATTCGTTTTTGAGAAGCCGGAAAACATTCCGGCCGGTCTTCCCGGCGGCCGCAGCGAAATCGGGACTTTATGCAAGGTCAACCAGATTAAAAAACTGGAGGACGGCCGCTATAAGATTTCTCTGGAGGGTGTTACCAGGCTGCGGATTCTGGATACCGAAAGAGAAGGTTCGGTTACTCTGGCTCACTGTGAAATAGTGCGCGAGTTCGTCGAGAAGAATATGGTCTCCGAGGCTTTGGTGCAAAGCCTGAATGCGCTGCTGAAAATTGCCCTGTCACACGGCAAGCCGCTTCCGGACGATGTCATGAAAATGATCGACTACATCGACAATCCGGCGAGATTATCGGATCTGGTGGCTCTTTATGTGAGCCTCCCGGCGGCCGACCTGCAAGAGCTGCTGGAAACCGTTGATCCGCTGGAACGCCTTAAGATGGTTTATCTGTATCTGACCAACGAAGTGCAGCGGATGCAGGTCAAAAATGAGGTGGCCGGCGAAGTTACCAAACGGGTCGGCAAAAACCAGAAGGAATACATCCTGCGCGAGCAGATGAAACATATCCAGGAAGAGCTTGGTGATGAGGATCCCCGTACGTCGGACATGAATGATCTGCGCAAGCGGATCGAAGAAGCCGGTCTGCCGGAGGAAGTCAAAAAAGTTGCCGACAAGGAATTGAAACGTCTGGAACGGATCAACCAGGCTTCTCCGGAATACAACGTTTCACGCACCTATCTGGATTATTTGGCCGGGATGCCCTGGGACATAAGCACCCCCGACTCTCTGGACATCATCAGGGCCGAGGAGATTCTCAACGAAGACCACTACAATCTGAAAAAGGTCAAGGAACGTATTCTGGAATTTCTGGCGGTGCGCTCCCTCAAGGAGAATATGAAAGGGCCGGTGCTCTGCTTCGTCGGACCGCCCGGCGTCGGCAAGACCTCCCTGGGCAAATCGATCGCCCGCTCCCTGGGGCGCAAGTTTGTCCGGATCTCGCTGGGTGGGGTACGGGACGAAGCTGAAATTCGCGGCCATCGCCGCACCTATATCGGCGCTCTGCCGGGGCGGATTATCAAGGAGTTGTATCGTTGCGGAGCCAACAATCCGATCTTTATGCTGGACGAGATCGACAAGCTTGGCAACGACTTCCGGGGCGACCCCGCCTCGGCTCTGTTGGAGGTGCTGGACCCGGAACAGAATTTTTCCTTCAATGACCATTATCTGGATGTCCCCTTCGATCTCTCCAAGGTGATGTTCATCACCACCGCCAACCAGCTCGACCCGATTCCCGGCCCGCTCAAAGACCGCATGGAGGTCATCAGGCTGGCCGGTTACAGCAGCGAAGAGAAGCTGAACATCGCCAAAAATTTCATCGTCAGGCGCGAGATGGAAGAGAACGGTCTCAAGGACCGGGAGCTTGAATTCAGTGACGAGGCGCTTCTGAAGGTTGTCAGCGACTACACTCGTGAGGCGGGTGTGCGTAACCTGCAGCGAACGGTCGGCTCGATCTGCCGCAAAGTGGCGAAAGAAATCACCCAGAATAAAGATCCGCGCACGCAAATCACTCCCGAATCGGTGGCCGAATTGCTGGGGCCGAAGAAATTCTACAACGAGGTGGCGGCCGAAAATGACCGGATCGGTGTTGTGACCGGCATGGCCTGGACCGAGACCGGCGGCGATATTCTCTTCGTGGAAGTCACCACCATGCCTGGCAAGGCCGAGCTGATTCTGACCGGTTCACTGGGCGATGTGATGAAGGAGTCGGCCCGCGCGGCGCTCTCCTATATCGAAGCCCACGCCAGTGAATTCGGGATTCAGCCGGATGCCTTTGAAAATCGCACCATTCACATCCATGTGCCGTCCGGCGCGATCCCCAAGGATGGCCCTTCGGCGGGGGTCACCATGGTGACGGCGCTGGTTTCGCTCCTGACCAACAAACCGGCCAAACGCAATGTGGCCATGACCGGCGAAATCACCCTGACCGGCCGGGTGCTGGCCATCGGCGGCCTGAAAGAAAAGGTGCTGGCGGCCCACCGTGCCGGAGTGCGTACGATCGTGGCGCCGGAGCGCAACCGTGACGATCTGGAGGATATCCCCGACAAGGTCCGCAACGAACTGCAGTTCACCTTTATCAACGATGCGGCCGAGGCGTTGGCGGTGGCGCTTTAGAAGATGAGCATAGTCATCATCGACAGGATGCTGCTGCGCTTTTTCGCCGACATTCAGGGGTTTTGGGCGCTCTCCTGCCGTGCTCTGGCCCGGATTTTCCGCAAGCCGGGCTATTATCGGGAATTTGCGGTGCAGTTCGACAAACTGGGATTCGGATCCATCTTCATCTGCGCCTTGACCGGCCTCTTCACCGGGATGGTCATGGCGCTGCAGTTCATCATCCAGCTTAAGCCGTTTGCCGCCACCAGCTATGTGGGGGGGATGGTGGCGGTCACAATGATCAAGGAACTGGGGCCGGTGCTGGCTTCGCTGATGGTGGCCGGCCGGGTCGGTTCCGCCATTACCGCCGAGTTGGGCACCATGATCGTGACCGAGCAGGTTGATGCCATGCGGGTGGAAGGGACCGACATCATCCAGCGCCTGGTAACGCCCCGCCTGAAAGCAATGCTGCTGGCCCTGCCGCTTTTGACCATTCTGACCGATGTGCTCTCCCTGCTGGGAGGCTACCTGATCGCTGCCGGTTACGGAATCAATCCCACCATGTACATGTCGGCATTTACCCAGTTCATTGTGCCGCTGGATTATCTGGAAGGTCTGGTCAAGCCGCTGGTATTTGGCGGCCTGATCTCCATGACCGGCTGTTACGTCGGCCTCGCCACCAGCGGCGGAGCCGAGGGGGTTGGAAGTGCCGCCAAGAAGGCTGTTGTGGCATCTTCAATCATGATCCTGATGTCCGACTTCTTCATTGCCAAAATTATCGTAGTCTTCAGATAAGGATTGCAAATGAACTACTGGCTTATAAAAACAGAACCGGGCTGCTTCTCCCTCGACCTGTTGAAGAAACGGCCCGATATGACCGAGCATTGGGATGGAGTGCGCAATTTCCAGGCCCGCAACTTTCTGCGCGATTCGATCAAGGTTGGCGACATGGCCCTGTTTTACCACAGCAATATCGCTGAACCCGCCGTTGTCGGCATTGTGGATATCGTCCGGGCCGGTTATCCCGATTTCACGGCCCTCGATCCGAACGGAGAGCATTTCGATCCCAAGGCTTCCCCGGCAAATCCGATTTGGTATATGGTTGATGTACGTTTTCGGGCTGAATTGCCGAAGCCGGTTTCGCTGGCCGACATCAAAGAAAATCCGCTGTTGGCCGATATGCCGCTGGTCAGGCGCAGCCGTCTTTCGGTCCAGCCGGTCAGCGCGGTGGAGTGGCAGGTTATCATGTCGATGGGAAGGCTGACCGCGTGACAACGGATGATCGATGCATACGGATGGACAAGGTTTGTTATTCGGTTGGGGGGCGCACGATCCTGACCGATTTTGATCTGCTGCTGGAACAGGGGGTCAACCGGACAATCCTGGGGGTCAGCGGTTCCGGCAAAACTACCATCCTCAGGCTGATCCTGGGATTGTTGAATCCAGACTCCGGCAGTGTCACCATCAACGGTCTGACCATCACCGGTTTGAAGGAAGCCAGCTACCGCCAGCAGCGCAAGAAAATCGCAATTGTTTTCCAGGGGGGGGCGCTGTTCGACTCCATGACCGTGGGGGAAAACGTGGGGTACCGGCTGTTCGAGGAAGGACGCTTGAAGGACAGGGAAATCGAGGAGATCGTGCGCGAAAAGCTGCGTTTTGTAGGGGTGGAACCGGCTCTGGACCTGTATCCATCCGAGTTGTCGGGAGGGATGAAAAAGCGGGTTGCCATCGCGCGCGCCCTGGCCGCCGATCCCGATTACATCTTTTTCGATGAACCGACCACCGGCCTTGATCCGATCGGTGTTTATAATATCTGCAGTCTGATGCAGCGTCTGCAGGCTGAAGGTAAAACCACCCTGATGGTGACCCACGATTTGGCAACCGCTTTTGCCACATCGCAGAAATTTACATTCGTGCATCAGAGCCGGTTGCTGTTTGACGGCAACGAGGCGGAGATGCGGGCCTGTGCCATTCCGGAAGTACGCGAGTTCCTGTCTCCGACGGATCAGTCGCTGTTTGTATGATGGAGGAGTTTCGATGAAACGGAGCAATCAAATCGGTTGGGCCCAGGTCAGGGCCGGCATATTCATCTTTGCGGCGCTGCTGCTGCTGGCGATCGGCATCATCCTGATGGGGCAGAAAACCAAGATGTTTGTGGACAAGAAAAGCCTGACGGTCGTCATGGAAGATGTACTCGGACTCAAGGTCGGCGCGCCGGTCTGGCTGGCCGGGGTGGATGTGGGAATCGTCAACGATATTCGCTTTGCGGACCCGAAACGCACTAACGAGGTTGAAATCGCCATGGAGGTGGACAGCGGCGCCCTCAAAAAAGTCGGCAGCGATTCACGCGTCACCATTAAAACCCGTGGTCTGATGGGGGAAAAGTACGTTGATATAACCCCCTCCAGGGATTTTCACGAGCAGCCTGTAAATCGTCTCAAGGGAACCCCGGTTGTCAAACTGGACGATGTCATCCAGAAGGCCGGCACCACCTTCGAAAAGATCAACGACATCATCGACAATGTCAACCAGGGCAAGGGAACCCTGGGCAAACTCAACAAGGACGATACCCTTTACACCAATGTTTCCCGGCTCGCGTTCGAGATGAAAGATCTGATGGTCACGATCAACCGCGGTGAGGGGACCCTTGGCAGACTCAATCGTGATCCGGAGCCATTCAACAAAATGATCAGCATTCTCAACCGCGCTGACCGGACGTTGCAGGATATTCAGGCCTCAGACGGTACGCTCAACAAGCTGATTTATGACAAGGCGCTTTACACCAAGCTGACTCTCCTGGCAGATAAAAGCAACCAGGCAGCTGACGTTGTCACCAATCTGAACAAGAAGTTGACTTCCAAGGATGGCACAATCGGGCTATTGCTGAATGACCGCGAGTTTTATGACAAGGGAATCGCGCTCCTGAGCCGTGCGGACAATTCGGTAAAGGCGATCGAGGATGTTACCGAAAAAGTTAAAAACGGTGATGGCACCGCTGCCAAACTGGTGAACGACAAGGAATTGTATGAACGCACGAACCGCATGGTTGAGGATCTGGACGCGTTGGTGAAGGATTTTAAGGCACATCCCAAAAAGTACATCAAATTTTCCATCTTCTAAAAGGAGCAGCATCCAATATGGGACGTATAATTTTATTTGCAGCAATGCTCTGCCTGTTTTCCCCCGGGCTTTATGCAGCAGAACCTTCGAACGGGCCTCGAAAAGGGCTGGAGGACAAGGTTGTCGAGCATACCATGAAAAACGGCATGAAACTGCTGATGGTCGAGCGCCACACCTCTCCGACGGTATCGGCCTGGATCAGGTTCAAGGTTGGCAGCGTGGATGAACGGAGCGATGAGCGCGGGATTGCCCACCTGCTGGAACATATGCTGTTCAAGGGCACCACCACCCTTGGAACGAAGGATTATGCTGCAGAAAAGCCGATTCTGGACAAAATCGAAGAGACGGCTCAGTCGTTGACTCTCGAAAAAACCAAGCGCGATAAATCGGACAAGGTCAAGGTGGCCGAGTTGGAGAAAAAACTGGCTGGTCTGGAGACGGATGCGTCCAAATACGTCATTAAAGATGAATTTTTCGAGCTTTATTCAAAGAACGGCGGGGTCGGTTACAACGCCTTTACCAGCCGCGACGGGACCACTTACCTGATCAGCCTCCCCTCCAACAAGCTGGAACTGTGGGCGGCGATTGAATCAGACCGTCTGCAGAATGCCGTGTTGCGAGAATTTTACACCGAAAGATCGGTCGTCATGGAGGAACGCCGCCGTTCCTACGACGCCGATCCGGAAAGCAAGCTCTGGGAAACTTTCGTGGCGTCCAGTTTTCTGGCCCATCCCTACGGGCAGCCGACCATCGGCTGGATGTCTGACATACAGAATCTGACCCGCACCAAGGCCGAGCAGTTCTTTCACAGCTATTATGCGCCCAACAACGCCATTGTGGCGATTGTGGGAGATATTGACAGCAAGGCCACCATTGCGATGGTCGAGCGTTATTTCGGAGCCATCAAGCCGGGTAAAACTTTGCCGCCGGTTACAGCCGAGGAACCCCAACAAGCTGGCGAGCGGCGCATAGAAATGCTGGCCGAGGCCGAACCGACCTTGATTATCGGCTTTCATAAACCGGCCATTTCGAATCCGGATGATTATGTATTTGATGTGATCAACATGATTCTGGGGAGCGGCCGCACTTCACGCTTCTATAAAAAACTGGTGGTTGAAAAGCAGATTGCCACTGACATTGGCGCCTTTGATGCTCCCGGCAGCCGCTTTCCCAATCTGTTCGTGATCAGTGCCACCCCGCGCTCACCGCATACGGCCAGGGAAGTTGAAGAAGCGCTGCTGGCTGAATTGGAGCTGCTGAAAAACGAGCCGGTCGATGCCCGTGACCTGCAGCGGATTCTCAACAAAATCGAGTATGAAGAGGCCCGCCGCATGGGAACCAACGGCGGGCTGGCCCGCAACCTGACTGAATATGAAGCGGTGGCGGGCAGCTGGCGCTACATGACCGAATACCGAGACAAGGTTACCAAGGTCACCCCGGCTGACATTCAGCGGGTTGCCAGGGAGTACTTCACCCGCGAGAACCGGACGGTCGGATTCATCACAAAAAAGGGAGGGGAAAGTAAATGAAAAGGCTGATTATCTCCCTCTGTTTTATCCTGATTGCGATTACATCGGCTTTCGCCGGAGAACAAAAACTGGCCAACCCCCGCAACATGAGTTTTCCTGCCCTGACTTTTGAAATTCCGAAGGCCGAGCGCATCGTTCTGGAGTGCGGGCTGCCGGTTTATCTGCTGCGCGACACCGAACTTCCGATTGTCAGCATGACAGCAATGATCCACACCGGTTCGGTTTATGACCCGGCCGGCAAGTCCGGGCTGGCCAGCATCACAGGTACGGTCATGCGGAGCGGCGGGGCCGGCGGCGTGAAATCCGAGCAGTTGGATGACGAGCTGGAATTTATGGCGTCGTCGGTGGAAAGCAACATAAGCAGTGACATGGGCACGGTCTCGCTGACCTCCTTGACTAAAAACTTTGATCGAACAGTCAAAATATTCAGGGATGTGCTGCTCAAGCCTGATTTCAATCAAAAGCGGATCGAGATAACAGTCAAGCAGGTTATTGAAGGGTTGAGGCGTCAGAACGACGACCCGAAGGAGATCGCCGGGCGAGAGCTCGGGCGGGCCATCTATGCCGGCCACCCGCTGGGAGTCGTCCCTACCTTTGAGTCGGTCGCCTCGATCAAGCGCCAGGATCTGCTTGATTTCCACCGGCGATTCTATCGGCTGGACAACATGATTCTGGCTGTTTCGGGCGATTTCGAGAGAGATGCTCTGATTAAGGAACTCAATACAATCTTTGGGACAGCATCAAAAAAGGATTCGTTGGTCTTGCCGACGATTCCTCAGCCAAAACAGGAGTTTCTGGCGGAAGTCTTATATGCGAAAAAAGATGTAAACCAGAGCGTGATCCGGATGGGACACCTGGGGCTGACCAAGGATAATCCGGACCTTTACGCCGTGCGAATCCTGGATTATATACTGGGTGGCGGTTTCACCTCGCGCCTGACGACGGAAATCCGCACCAATCAGGGGTTGGCATACAGCGTCGGCAGCCATTTTGACATCGGCCGCCTCTTCAGCGGCAGCTTTATCGCCGAGACCGAAACCAAAGCTGAGTCCACCATCAAGGCCATTAACCTGATGAAAGAAATCATCACTAAAATGACAAAGGAACCGGTCAGTGACCAGGAGTTGAAGGCCGCCAAGGAATACATGATCAATTCGTTCATGTTCGGATTCACCAGTCCGGCATCGATCGTCTCCCAGCGCGCCAGATTGGAATACTACGGTTATCAGGCAGATTATCTGGATAAATACCGAGACAATATAGCCAAGGTATCCAAAGAGGATGTGCTGAAAGCAGCCCAAAAATATCTGAAACCGGAAGCGTTCAAGCTGGTTGTGGTAGGGGACGCTGCCAGGTTTGACAAGCCGCTCTCATCGCAAGGAACCGTGAGGGAATTGGATCTGAAGATGAATCCTGCAAAATGAGGTGATCAGGAATGGTCAAATTTGAATGGGAAGCCAGCATTGAGCTGGGAATTCCGGCAATCGACAAGCAGCATCAGGCGCTTTTTGAGTGGGTAAACACGCTGAATGAAGCCGTCCAACGTGGAGACGGGTCGGAAGCGGTGAACGATGTGATCTGGAATCTGATCACTTATGTTACCGAACATTTTACTGCCGAAGAGCAGTTGATGATGTCCTGCGACTATCCCAGGCTGATTGCGCACCGTAAGGAGCATGATCAGTTTGTCGATCGTCTGAGGCATATTCAGGTCGAGTTTATCGATGGGCACCAGATGAGTGAAACGATACTGGATTTTCTGGTGGACTGGCTGATTTGTCACATCAAGGGAACTGATCAGAATTACAGCCGCTTTATGCAGAAGCAGAACCTGGCGATTTAAACTGCCAGCCGTCCGGCGATAATATCGGCGATCTTGATGCCGTCAACGGCCGAGCTCATGATCCCTCCGGCATATCCGGCACCCTCCCCGGCCGGATAGAGTCCATTCAGCGAGGGTGATTCAGAGTTCGCATCACGAAGAATCCTCACCGGCGCCGAGGTGCGTGATTCGATGCCGACCAGTGTCGCCTCGGCAGTCACAAAGCCCCTCATTCTGCGTTCGAAATCCTTAATGCCCTCCCGCAGGGTGTCGGTTACAAATGGAGGCAGAACCTTGCTTAGATCTGTCTCGCAGATACCGGGGCGGTAGCTGGTTTTGACAGCCCCTTTTCCGGGGAGCCCAAGGAAATCGAGCAGATTCTGGGCCGGAGCACGATATCCGCCCCCACCCGCCTCAAATGCTTTCCGTTCCCATCTTCGCTGAAGGTGAATCCCCCCCAGCGGGCCGCTTCCCTCGAAATCTTCCTCCCGGATATTTACCACCAGGGCGCTGTTGGCAAACGGAGAGTTGCGCAGCTGGCCGCTCATGCCGTTTGTCACGACACCGCCGAGCTCCGATGCCCCGCCCACAACGACCCCGCCCGGGCACATGCAGAATGAATAGGCGCTGCGCCCGCTGCTGCTGTTGTTCCAGGTGACCGCATAATCGGCCACCGGCAGATTGGGATGTCTGGCCGTGCCATACTGGATGCGGTCGATCAGTTCCTGGGGATGCTCCACCCGCAAGCCCATGGCGAACGGTTTTCTCTGCAACGGGACCTGACGGCGTTCGAGCAGTTCGTAGATATCGCGGGCGCTGTGTCCGGTTGCCAGGATCAACTGGTCGCAGGGCAGCTCTTCACTGTTGTTGACGGTTAACGACACAATCTTGCCGCCGCTGCTGTTCATATCGGTCATGCGGCAGTTGAAGCGGATCGTGAAGCCTCGTCCAAGCAAATACTGGCGGATGGCGCTGACGACGTTTCTGAGGCGGTCAGTGCCGATATGAGGTTTGCCCAGATAACGGATTTCCGGCTGAGCGCCAAATCTGACCAGCTGTTCCAGAACCCACGGAACAAGCCCGTCTTTTGAGCGGGAGGTCAGCTTGCCGTCGGAAAAAGTTCCGGCTCCCCCTTCACCAAACTGAACGTTGCTTTCCGGGTCGAGAATACCGTCTTTCCAGAAGCGCTGGACAGCCAGCGCCCTGCGTTCCACCGGTTCTCCCCTCTCGATGATGGTGGCGGTCAAGCCATACTCTGCCAGCCGGAGCGCTGCAAACAGTCCGGCTGGGCCGCTGCCGACTACGACGATACGCTTTTGCGACTTTACCGGAGCTATCGGCTGCTGTAAAACGTCCGGTTGCCATTCCAGCGAGGCATTTTCGCGAAATCTATTTTGCAGGCTGCTGTCGGCGTTAAAGGAGAGGGTGTAAACCAGTTTGATGTTTTGCTTCTTTCTGGCATCGACCGCTTTGCGGATAATGTGGACATCACGCAGGGCTGTGACCGGTAAAGCCAGCTTTGCAGCCAGAATTTCCGGCAGGGATTCTTCATTGTCGCTGGGGGAGAGTGTCAGGTTACGATAGATAAAAGGCATATGATCAGGTTTGCTGGTACTTTTTCCGCTCCAGGAGCTGTTCGACGATTATGACAATGTCCACCGGTCGGGTGGATTTGGGAATATGGACCTTAGCCCCCATCTCCGGGGTATCGTGTTCATGGGGCGACTCCTGAAACATGGAGGTTAACAGGACGATAATGGGCGGGGTTTCTCCCGCCAGTCGGCCGATCTCCATGCAGGTGCTGACGCCACCCATGCGAGGCATGACCAGGTCGGATATAACGGCATCCGGGGCGTTTTCCAGATAGGCCTTGACCCCTTCGACACCGTCATTAGCGTTAATAACGGTAAAACCGTTATCCCTGAAGTTGTCAGTCAACACCTTCAAAAAAAACGGATCGTCGTCAATTATCAGGATTTTTCCACGAATTTCATCCATGGTGATTAGCGGTTGTCCCGTGCGAATTTTAATGAGTTTAGAAAATAGTACACCACATCATCCATAAACAAAAGAGAGAAAAAGTTTCAAATGAAGATCGGAAACTCCAGGCGGAAAACCGTCCCGGCCGGTGAGGTGCTTTCGACCAGCATGCTGCCGTCATAGATGTGCGCGATCCTTTGAGCCACTGGGAGTCCCATGCCGGTACCGCTTGACTTGGTGCTGAAAAACGGCTCGAATACGTTGGGAAGTATTTCTTCGGGAATTCCGCTGCCGCTGTCGCCAACCCTGACGACAACCCGCCTGCTTTCTTCAGTAATTTCAATGTCAAGGCGACCTCCCTGAGCCATGACATCCAGAGCGTTCAGAAACAGGTTGGTAAAAATCTGCTCAAGTTCGGAGGAATCGGCTTTTATGGGTGAAGGTCCGGCGCAATAACGTCGCTCAACCAGAATCTTCCTGGTTTCAATCTGGGGAGCGAATACTTCCAAAGCAGAATCTATGACCCGGTCCAACTGTACGTCCGAAGTTATGGTCCGGGTACGTTTGGAAGCGTCCAGAAGCTTGCGGACGATGGAATCCACCCGGTCGATCTCTTTCAGAATTTTTGATTGATATTCAAGTTGATCCGGATCGTGGGTGTTTTGGCGCATCAGTTGGACAAACAGGGAGATCGAGTTCAGCGGGTTGCGGATTTCATGAGCCATTCCGGCTGAGAGATAACCAAGCGCCGCCAGCTTTTCCGATTGGACTATTTCATTCTGAGCAGCCTGAAGCGCGACGGTTTTTTCACGGACCCGTTTTTGAAGATCCTGATTCCAGCGCTCGATTTCTCTCAGTAACCGGTCATGTTCCTGCCGAAGTTCGAGATTGTTAAGCTCGATTTCCCGGATCCTCAAAATATTTTCGAGCCGTTCAACCAAATTTCGATTGTTGAAAGGCTTGAGGATATACTCGGAAGCACCGCTTTTCATCAGCTCAACGGCGATCTCCTCACTCCCCTTACCGGTAAATATAACAACATATGTTGCCGGATAGCTGGCTCTGATCTGTTGCAGTGCCGACAAGCCATCCACCTCCGGCATCATATAATCGAGCAGAACCAGTTCCGGGGAGTGCCTGGCAATAAGGAGGAAACCTTCGGATGCAGAAAGCGCAGTAAATACTCTGAAGCCCCTGTGGGACAGAATCAGTTCTGTAAGTTCCAGAATGTTAGGATCGTCATCGATAATAATGACGGTCGCCTTTGCGGCGAGTTGTTGGTTTTCCGTTGGCATGGGATGAATATCAGCTTTGGTGATGGCGCCGTGGCTTCCGCTATACGGATGGCAGTCTGATCGTCATAACCGGGCAGCTGGCTGAACGCACAACCCGCTCGGCTGTGCTGCCGAAGAGAATATGGTCCAGTCCGGTCCGGCCATGCGTGCCCAGAACTATCAGGGATGCGCCAATCTCTTCGGCCTTTCGGGTGATTTCGTCGTAAGGAATACCGGAGACGATAGCCGTTTTGTAATTCTGTAGTGAAGCCAGTTTGGAGCTGCAGAAGTTTTCCATCATCTTGACAGCCCCTTCTTCGATCTCCTTCTCCAACTGCTCGAAGGAGATGTGCGGCACATAAAAACCGCGCAGGTCAACCGGTTCATTGATGACATGCAGGATAGTCAGCTCCGATTCAAACTGTTTTGCCATGGTTACCGCGTAATCAAAGGCGAACTCGGAGTTTTCAGAAAAATCAATTGCTGTAAGAATTTTTTCAAATGGTTTCACGGTATGATCCCCCTTCTGATGTAATTAATTTTGATCAGTTTTTAAGATCTTATTTATGATTTTTTTCAGATCGTCGTATCTGATCGGTTTGTTTATATATTCAAACGCTCCCAGGTTCATGGCTTCGAGATACGATTCGACCTCTCCGTAGGCGGTGATCATGATGACATTGCTTTCAGGGTAACTGCGGTTAAGTTCACGCAGGAACATCAGTCCGTTCATCTCCGGCATGTTGATGTCAGTAATAATCAGGTCTACCTGCCGACCCCGAAGGAAATTCAGTGCCTCTACACCATTGGCCGCCGAGTAGACGTCGTATCCGTCGTGAGTGAGAATCTTGGAAAGCGCCTCACGGGCATTCTCCTCGTCATCCACAATCAATATTCGCTTAGTTGCCGACACATCCGCCCCCGTAGTAGATCTTCAAGTGAATGAAGTCTAGCACCGGGGGGGGGAGTGTCAAGTTGCGAGCCGAATAAATCAGGTCTGCAAATTGATAATTGTACTTGTTGGGGGAGAACCTGTTTTACAGTGAATTGGTTACAGGATGATGATTTCAGGGCTTAATACCATCTGCATCAAGCTCCACATATGCCGGCTTACCTGGTGAGCCGAGCTGTTTGTATGGTTTTCCGTTTAATTCAATTTCAATCCCGCCAGCATTGCTCGCGTCGATAGCAACGCCTTTTTCTGCTTTCCATTCGATGAGGTCGCCAACATTAAGGTCGTAGTACTGTGGTGACGAACCATCAACTGTGACAGTCATGAAGCCATTTTGAATGACTCTTATCTTAAGCACGAAGCCTTTGGCAGCTGTATCTGCGGGGCGCTTGGGAGGCGCTGGCTTGTCATTGACTTTTGCTGTGTCCGGTTCGCTCGCAGTTGGTTGTTCCGCAATCTTCGCGGGTGCCGGTTTGGGTTTTGCGGACGAGATAATTTGCTGGACAGGAGCGCTTGGTGCCACCGGAACAGTAACGGGTTGAGGTTGCGCTGGCCGGACAATGGAAGGAGTCTGGGGTTTGAAAAAAGTGGCTGTCAGTATAATCAGCAGCAGTAAAAAAGCGGGCAGGACGAGTTTTTTGAGTGACACCAGGCGGCGTGCCGGGCGTCCGGCATCAGTCGCGCAAACTTGGTCGGCGGTATCTTCACTTTTTACGCCGCCCTGTTTATCGTACATCCGGGCCATGTCGTCGGAGTTCAAACCAAGGTATGCTGCATAAATTCGAAGAAAACCTTTCAGATAAGCCAGATTGGCAAACTCCTGAGTTTGATCCTCTTCCAGGGCTTTGAGATATGAGATACCGATCTTGGTGGTTTCAGCCGCATCCTCGAGTGACAAGGCGTGATATTCCCGGCAACGCTTTAAAATTGCGCCGGGGGAATTGCTGGCTGATTCAGGAGGAGTTATTGCTATATCCGGCACACGGCCCTCACTTACTTGAGCAGATCCAGGTAACCAATGGCGGAATGCCCCAGTTCTGTGTCGGGAATAAGTTTGACAGTCTCTTTAAATGCTGCCCGTGCAGCGTCAATGTTATTGAGTTTTAGCTGTGCCTGACCCAGAAAATAATGTGCTGCGCCATATTCCCGGTAGAGTTCAATGGCTTTGTTGTATTCATTGACGGCTTGCTCAACCTTGTCCATCGCGAACATTACCCGCCCGAGCGAGAGACGCACCACCGGATTGCGGGGGTTTGTCGCTGTTAAAGGTTGCAGTTCAGCCAGGGACTTCTGGTAATCACCCTTCCCGAGATAGGCCAAAGCAAGATTGATAATTGCGTTTTCGTTGTTGGCATAAAACAGATCGTTCTTGACGATCTTGAACTGTTGAATGGCATTGTCCCACCGTTTCAGATCCATATACGCAACGCCAAGATCGTTGCGGGCAGCTGAGAAATTGGATTTCAACATAATCGCCCGCTGTAGCTTTGTCTCTGCAAGGTCGGGACGTCTCTTTCCCATAAATGCCAGTCCAAGATTGTACAAAACATCCGGATTATCCGGATCCAGTTTTTCTGCTTCCGTCAATTCGAACAGTGCTGAGGTGTAGTTTCGTTCGCCAAGGTACGACAGTCCCATCTGATAGTGATAGGCTGCCGGATTGGGTCTTGAAAACTGACCGCTGCGGGACGTGACACAGCCCGATGCAATTAATAAAGCAAGCAGAACAACTATGTGGTTAAAACCAATTTTCATCATGCACCCGATCTGACCGTGGATATGCTCGTGGAGGCTAGCAAAACAATCAGAAATTGTCAATAAATCAGAGGTTTTTGGCTAGAGGCCGATGTCCTGGAAACTGGTCAGCGATTTGAAGTTTTTATAGCGGGCTTCAATTTCACCGTAGTCCAGTCGTTTCATTCGATCAAGGCTGAAATCTTCAACATTAAAAGATGCCATTACACTGCCGAAAATGAGCGCCTGACGAATGCCATCTTCAGACAGGTTGCCGGTATTGGCCAGATATCCCATAAAGCCTCCGGCAAAGGTATCTCCTGCTCCGGTTGGATCGAAAACGTCCTCAAGTGGATAGGCGGGCGCTGCGAACACCGTGTCGGCTGTGAACATCAGTACACCGTACTCGCCGCGCTTGATTACCAGACGTTTGCAGCCGAGCGCGATGATTTGCCGTGCTGCTTTGACAAGATTAGATTCACCGGTGAACTGACGGGCTTCACCTTCGTTTATGACAACGATGTCAACTTTCTGAAGGACTTTTTTTAACGACTCAGGCTTGGACGAGATCCAGAAGTTCATTGTGTCGCAGGCTACCAGCTTGGGTGATTTGACTTGTTCCAGTACCTGCATCTGCAAATCCGGGTCGATATTGGCCAAAAAGAGATATTCAGCATCGCGGTAAGCTTCGGGCAGGTTCGGCTGAAATTCCATTAAGACGTTCAATTGCGTGTCAAGGGTTTGGGCTTCGTTCAGATCGTACCCGTAGCGGCCGCTCCAGTGGAATGTCTTGCCCGGTATGCGCTGTAGCCCAGCGGTATCTATATTGCGCGATTTGAGAAAGCTGACATGCTCTTGCGGGAAATCCTCGCCGACGACAGCCACCAACGATATGTCAGTGAAGAAACTGGCTGAAGTGGAAAAATATGTGGCGGAACCACCCAGCACGTTCTCTTGTTTTCCGAAGGGTGTTTCTACAGTGTCAAAGGCTACTGTGCCGACAACGACAACACTCATGGGCATTTCTCCTGTTTATTAGTTGTTTCAGGCAAACTATCATGCAGTAGTTGGTGAGTCAAAAGGATTGTATCCACACAGCTGCTTTGGCGATTAGAAGCGGCCGCGTCCCAACTTACGCATTACAATTCATTTTTTTTGGTATATAAAAATCCTGTCTGGATCATAGATGTCCCATAATGGCGTGGAGGTATAGTAATGTTCAAGTTGATCTCGTACGCTGCCGTGACCGGTCTGTTAACGGTTTTGCTCAGCGGCTGCCTGGTGGCGGAAAGCACGTATATCAAGAAGGTTGAAGAGGGTGAGGTCTTAACCGGAAACCTTGCTGAACTCAGGCAGAAACATGCCAGGCTCTCTTCGGATAATATGCTGCTCAAAGAGGATTTTGAAAGGCTCAAGAGTGAAGCAGCCGCTTTGACCAGGGACAAACAGGCCTTAAGCACGGACATAAGCAAGTTGGAGGAGGTGCTTAATTCCAAGTCGGACACCCTTTCAAAATCAATTGCGGAGTTGAGGCAGAAAAATTCTGAACTTGAGTCCCAAAACGCTCAGCTGAAAGATGACATCCGTCTGCTGCAAAAGGTTAAGGAGGATAAGGTTAAAGAGGTTAGCAGTACTTATGAGAAACTGTTATCCAATATGAAAAACGAAATTGCGCAGGGTCAGGTGACCATTTCCGAGTTAAGAGGGAAGCTGACGGTTAACATGGAGGCAGCTATTCTGTTTGATTCCGGCCGGTCCGATGTAAAGCGCGACGGACTGGCAATTCTGAACAAAATGGTGGAAACGCTTAAAGGTGTTTCGGACAAAGCGATCCGGATTGAAGGGCACACTGACAACGTGCAGATTAGCGGGAGTTTGACGCGCATTTTTCCGACCAACTGGGAACTGTCGGCGGCCCGTGCCATAAACGTAGCCAAGTACCTGCAGCAGCAAGGGATCGACCCGCGTAACCTGTCGGCCGAGGCCTTCGCCGAATTTAAGCCGGTTGCTGACAACAGCACAAAAGAAGGCAAGGCCAAAAACCGGCGAATTGAAATCACTTTGGTAGCCAAGGATTAAATAATGGCAAAAAAACATCGTCAGAACCCGGAAAAACCCAAGGAGTTCCACGCGACTCCCTTTAGTGCACTGAAAGGGATCGCCCTGCCGGAAACCCCCAGGCAGAAAGTCGAAAAACCGGCTGTACCAGCACCAGCAGACTCCCCCGTCGATGAACTGGAAGCTTTTTTGTTGGCTGTGTCGGATGTGAAGCCATTCAGGCCCAAAAGTTTGCAGACGCCAGAAAAGGATGTTTTGCAAAAATCGGCAACAAAAAAAGTGCCGGTGCCCTCTGCTGTTGATGAACAGGCCAGCCAGCTATTTATTCAGGAGATAAATCGTCTGAAACTGGATTCCAAATTTGCGGATTCCGTCCCTGACGAAGGAGAAATTCAGTCGATCTCAAATAATCGGTTGCGTCAAGTCAAGCGAGGCATCGTTTCGGTTGAGTACCAACTTGATCTGCACGGTCTGACCCGTGAGGAGGCTTTGCTGGCACTGCCCCGGTTTTTGCTGACTGCCCGCCAGAAGGGGCAGAAAGCAGTGCTGATAATTACCGGCAAAGGCAATCACTCTGTTGAAGAGCCGGTTCTTAATCAGGCGGTGGCATCCTGGTTGCGGGAGGCCGGGCGCGAACTGATAGTGGAATATGCTCCGGCTCCCCGGGAGATGGGGGGCAGCGGGGCTTTAGTCGTGTTTTTACGTGCTGCCCAACCACCGCTCAAAAAAAGTTAGCCGACCGGAACATATTCAGCGATTGTTTTAGCGATTCTTTCTGCTGAGCCGCGGTCATTGTTAATAACCAGGTTGTACAGGTTCAAATCCCGTGCGTCACGATTCAGAAAATCTCGAATAAAGGTATCCCGTTGTTTCTGTTTTTTCTGAACCAGCAGATCCGCTTCTTCCTTGGAGATGCCGAGCCGTCTCGAGATTGAGGCGATTTTAAACTTTTTTGAAGCGTAGATTCTAAAATGAAAGCAGTTCTTCATTTCCTGGGTTATTATGGCGCCGCCGCGTCCGATCAGAATCACATTTCCTTTCTCCGCCAGCGACACCATATGTTTGCAGATCAGCCTGAAATGGTCCTTGTCGGTTTTCCAGTGCGGGGAAAAAGTGGCCATTATTTCACTCAGAAAGTCAGATTTTTCACCCAATCCCTTTAAAAGATCCTCAGACAGATTGTGGTTTTTGGCGACCTCCTCCAGCAGTCCCTTGTCCATTACGATCCAGCTTTCTCCACTTTTTTTCTCCAGCAGAGCTTTCAGGCGGTCGGCCACCGGATAAGCTTCACAACCGAACTCGCGCGACAGAGTTATGGTCGGTCTGCTTTTTTCCGCGATTGAACGCGAACACTTCTCGGCCTCGTTTCTGCGGTTAAACTCCAGCAGAGAACTCAGGCGTGCTTCTATTGCAGGTATCAACACTCTTTCTGGCATGATCAGTACCTCCTGAAGTTTTGGATGCGAACCGCTGCAATCGATTCTATCACTGATTCAGAGCTAATCAACATGTTGCAACTCCAATAATATGTGCGGCATTGACAGTATGAGAAAGGAGTTGTATACAGAAACCCTACAACTATCTGATTGCCTGAAAGGATTCACCACAATGATCACCCACCTTGTTTTTTTCAAGCTTGCCGATCCATCAGCCGAAAATCTGGCTGCCACCCGTGATAAACTTCTGAGCATGGAGGGGCGGATCCCGTTGCTGCGGCACCTGGAAGCGGGAGTGGATGTAATCCGCTCGGAACGTTCCTACGACGTTGCACTGATTACGCGTTTTGATTCGCTGGACGATCTGCAAGCTTATCAAATCCACCCATATCATGCCGGAGAAGTCGTCCCTTTCATGAAGTCGGTCTGCTCTTCAATTGCGGCGGTAGACTACGAAAGTTGATACTGTATATTGTATACTTTTTATCTTGACGAAATAATCCGGTATGCGTAAAATCCGGTTTTACTTGGCTTTGGGGCATCCTTCCCAGCCCCGGTCCTCATTATAATTAGTAGTATGCCAGCCAATTAAAAGAATTAGCTAACCATTTAGCAATGCAGGTTTAGGACCTGTAAACACAATAAACAAACAGGAGGTAGTAGATGTCTGATTACGGTACTCTGCAAGACCGCGTACGTCACAAATCACTTTTGAGCAAGGTCATGACGGCAGAAGAGACAATCCAGTTCTTTAAGCCGGGTATGAACCTGGGTTGGTCAGGCTTTACTCCGGCCGGTTATCCGAAAGTAGTTCCTATCGCAGTTGCTAATCATGTCGAGAAGAACAACCTTCAGGGCAAGTGGAAGTTCAACCTGTTCATCGGAGCTTCAGTTGGCGCTGAGACTGAAAACCGTTGGGCTGAACTGGATATGATCGACCGTCGCTGGCCTTACCAGACCGGCAAGAATATTGCTGCCGGCATCAACGAAGGGCGCATCCGCATGGGCGACAAGCACCTTTCGCTGTTTGCCCAGGACCTTGGCTACGGCTTCTATACTAAAGACAGCGAGAGCGGCAAGCTTGACCTGGCCATCATTGAGGTTTCCGCAATTACTGAAGATGGCGGCCTGGTTCCAACCTCCTCCTGCGGCGTTATCCCGGAAATACTGATGATCTGCGACAAGATCATTATCGAGGTTAATACAGGACAACCATCTTTCGAGGGTATTCACGACCTGCTGACACCGGCAACTCCTCCTAACCGTCAGCCATTTAATATTGTCAAGGCCAACTCACGCATCGGTTCCACTTCAATCCCGTGCGACCCCAAGAAGATCGTTGCAATTGTCGATTCCAAGCTGCGTGACCAGGGGCGTGCCTTTGCTGAGCAGGATGACACCTCGGAAGCTATTGCCGGCCATGTTATCGATTTCTTCCAGGCAGAGGTTAAGGCTGGCCGCCTGCCGGACAACCTGCTGCCGATCCAGTCCGGCGTCGGTTCCATCGCCAATGCCGTTATCGGCGGCCTGGCAAAAGGTCCTTTCTACAATCTGTCGGTCTTCACCGAGGTTCTTCAGGATACCATGCTTGACCTGTTCGACTCCGGCAAGCTGGATTGTGCATCTTCCTGCTCGCTTTCACTTTCAGCTGAGCCTGGCTTCCCTAAATTCTTTGCCAACATGGAGAAGTATTTCGACAAGATTGTCCTTCGTCCTCTCTCCATCTCAAATGCCCCGGAGCCGATTCGTCGTCTGGGTTGTATCGCCATGAACACTCCGGTTGAGATAGACATCTATGCCCATGCCAACTCGACTCTGGTCGGCGGTACCCGCATGATCAACGGTCTGGGCGGATCCGGAGACTTCCTGCGCAACGGCTATTTGAAGATGATGCACACTCCTTCAAGTCGTCCGAGCAAGACTGACCCAACCGGTATTTCCTGCGTAGTACCGCACTGTTCACACATCGACCACACCGAGCACGACCTGGACTGCGTTATTACTGAGCAAGGACTTGCTGACTTGCGCGGTTTGGCTCCCAAGGAACGTGCGCGCAAAATCATCGAGAAATGCGCGCATCCGGACTACAAGGATCAGCTTACCGAATATCTCAATATCGCGGAAGCCGACTGCCTCAGACGCAAGGTAGGACATGAGCCGCAGTTGTGGGATCGTGCTTTCAAGATGCATCTGAATCTTGAGAAGAATGGTACTATGAAGCTGAAAAACTGGGATGTTAAAATAGACCTCTGCGAGTAATTATGTAGTGATTCAGTGATTCACAAAACCCCGTCGGGAAACCGGCGGGGTTTTATTATGCGTGTCGAATAACTTTCATGCTTGAAGTTGAACTTTGGTTATGGTTTAAATAGCTAGCTTTTTAATGACGTGGATGCAAACCGCATATCACTGACAGGTTGGCAAAGATGCCTGATAACATCAACGGGTTCAAAGGAGCTGTCGCCGGGCTTTCCCTGACGGACGTAATACAGCTCAAGGGACACAATAAATACACCGGTGCAATCACTGTGGAATATGATCGCCGCAAAGGGGTCATTTACTTTGTTGATGGTGAGATTATCCATGCCGAACAGGGCAGTGAAACCGGAGATCAGGCTATCTATGAAATTATTAAATGGCCCGGCGGCACTTTCAATATTCACCCAGAACTGACTTCCAATGTCTGCACCATTCATTACCGCACAGATTATCTGCTTCTCGAAGCGTTAAGGCGCCTGGATGAGGAAAATGCCGGAACTGGCGGTAATCAGGTTTCACCCGGCCCGTCAGTGACGCCGCGGCGGACGATGAGCAAAATAGCGGCCCGACTTCAGGAAATCAACAGCATCACTTACGCAGTATTGCTTGACAAGCAGGGGGTGCCGCTCCAGGACGTAAGCATTGAGGCTGTTGCTTTGGCCTCCAAGGGCATGTTTCTGGCCAAGACCGGCAACCAGTTGGGGGATTTAATGGGGTTGGGCGAGCTCAAGGCTGCCGCAGTACACACCTGTAACTATCACTTATTGATGTACGACTCCAAGCAGCACTATTTGAGTATAGCTGTCAAACCGGGGTGTGACTTGGATGCCGTCGAAGGCGAAATCAGGTCCGCACTTATTCCTGGGAAGTAGGGGGGATGGTCAGATGCAGGATATCCTGCAACATATAAACAGTGTTGAGGGCGTGATCGGCAGCGCAATCTTCAGCCAAAAAGGAGAAGTGCTTGCACACGCCCTTCCTGCACTGATAGATGCTGCCTCTCTAAAAAAGGCTTCCGAGCTGGCTTTGGAATGCGCCCATGGCTTGCAGATATCCCAAACGCTGGATATCCTTGACATGCGCTATTCCGATGGTCGAATTGTTGTAAAAAGGTTCCCTGGTGCGCTGATCTTTCTGTTATGCGCCAAAAATATAAATCTGCATGTTTTGGCGATCACGCTTAATCTGGCGATAAAAAAGCTGCAAGTGACGGATGAGGCAACCGGGGCTATTTCAACCGCAAAAGGTAGTGGTCCGGCGGAATTGCCCGAAACCTCCGACGGTATTCTCCGACTGCCCGTTAGCCATCTGGCCAACAAACAGGCCAGTGCCAGTTTCGATTCGCTTGGCATGATCGCTGTAAGTCAATCAACTTCCCAATATATAACGGACTTTTACAAATCTGCTTTCAATAAGCTGACCCTGGCCAATGCGGTTGCCGGCACCAGCGGTACTTTTCCGGTGATGGTCATGAAGGATATGGATCAAAAGTATGACGGTACGATCGTAGTTGGCCCGGGTATCGAGAAGAAGCTAAAGGTCATTGAGGGAGACAAGGTCGAAGTCAGGGTCTGATGCTGAAAACAGCGGTAGGCAGCAAACGGGGAATGAGGCGGCTCATTCCCCGTTTTTTATAATAGTTGAACGATACGGCACTTTGTCTGCATTTATGTGGAGTTGGCAATGGAGGCAACGTCGCAGATAGAGCATAGACATGCCATGCACATGAAAGTAGTTTCCACAGCGCGGGCATCTGGTAATGGCAGATCCCAAACAGGTAATCAGGAGCAGTATTACCCAGATTCCGATCGTGGAGAACATGGTCTTGTTGGCTGGCGATATGCCGTGGATAAACCAAATTGCCGGAATGTAAACCAGAATGACACCGAAAAAATATCTTCTCCTGCGCCGTATCAGTTTCAGAGCCGGCCCATATTCCGACATATTTTCATTGGTATCAGTCATAAAGTTCAGGCATTCCCCAAAAAAAATGAGTGCAAATAAGCAGAGAGTATAAAACCGGTGCTTTATACTCTCTGCTTGTCGAAGCTATAGATTAATCACGTTGCTGGTATATCTTAAAACGGGATGTCATCGTCCTGGAATGGAGGCTCTTCGTGATTTCCTCCGCCACTTGGTTCGTAGGATGACTCTCCGCCGCCGCGGCTGCTGCCTTCTCCTTTTGGGGAGAGCATTTTCATGGTGTCACCGACGATTTCAGTCGTATAGCGTGTGTTGCCGTCACGATCCTGCCATTTGCGGGTTTGCAGGCGTCCTTCAATATATACGGTCTTTCCCTTGGACAGGTACTGGCCGGCTGTCTCAGCCAGTTTGCTCCAAAGCACAACATTATGCCATTCGGTTTTTTCTTCCCATTCGTTGGTCTGCTTGCTTTTAAAACGCTCACTGGTTGCAATCGAGAACGTCGCCACGGCCGTGCCGGCCGGTGTATGGCGAAGTTCCGGATCTTTGCCCAGGTTTCCTATCAGCATGACTTTATTCAGGCTGGCCATAATTCAACTCCTTAATTTTCAAATAATAAAAGTCAGGCTTGCTGTCCGTTGACAGCTGCTTTAAGCAGCTGGCTCGGCTTAAAGCTCAGGATTCTGCGTGCGGAAATTTCAAGGGCTTCTCCGGTTTGCGGATTTCTGCCCCGCCGTGGATTTTTCTGTTTGACCTCGAACTTGCCAAAGCCGGAAATCTTCAGATCTTCACCGTTCTCCAGGCAGCTTTTAATCAGCGCAAAACAGCTTTCCACAAGATCCGACGACTCTTTTTTTGAAAGTTTGCAAGAGTCTGAAACTCTCTCAACTATATCTGCTTTTGTCATACGATTCCTCCACTGAAAATTGTATCGGACAATACACGAACCCTTTCAGCAAAGCAAGTTACAGTAACAGCATATTTGCAAAACTTTTCATGTCAATAATTCGACACGTTCAATCGTTTGACATTGCTTTGGTGAAGTCGTTTCATAATGGATCTCAACTGGATGCTGCACAAGGTCGATATGGCGCTTCTGGAGTGCTGTCCGTTGAATGCATGGTGGCGGCATAAAAAATGCAGGATAACGTTGCTTTTGACACTAACTTCTATCAGGAAGGTCTGTAAAAATAAATCCATGGCAAACGGTTCTGCAGAAGCAATAGAGTTACGCGGTTTTCGCAAGGGCTCGGACATTTACGTCGCAGTGGCGTTGATCGGCATCCTTTCGCTGATGATAATACCGTTGCCGGCTTTCTTTCTGGATATATTTCTGGCCGCCAACATTACGATCGCTCTGGCGATCCTCATGATTTGTCTTTATACCGAACAGCCGCTCGATTTTTCAGTTTTTCCATCCGTACTGCTTGTCACAACACTTTTCAGACTCTCACTCAACATCGCTTCCACACGTCTGATTCTTCTTCATGGCAGCGAGGGGGCAGAATCAGCCGGTGCTGTCATTAAGGCGTTCGGCCAGTTTGTGGTCGGCGGCAACTACGTGGTTGGCGCGGTTATATTCCTGATATTGGTCATCATCAACTTCGTGGTTATTACAAAGGGTGCCGGACGCGTAGCCGAAGTGGCGGCGCGCTTTACCCTGGATGCCATGCCCGGTAAGCAGATGGCCATCGACGCCGATTTATCGGCCGGCTTGATCACCGACAAGGAAGCCAAAAACCGTCGCCTCAAGGTCGCCCGCGAGGCGGATTTCTACGGTTCGATGGACGGTGCCAGCAAATTTGTCCGCGGTGATGCTGTGGCTGGCATCATGATCGTGTTGATCAACATTTTCGGCGGCTTGATCATCGGGGTCTGGCAGCAAGGCATGCCGTTGATGAATGCCCTGACCAACTATACCCTGCTGACCATCGGTGAAGGCTTGGTGGCCCAGATTCCGGCGCTGATTATCTCCACTGCGGCCGGTGTTCTTGTTACCCGGTCTGCAGACGAGAACAGTTTTGGCCAGGAACTGACCGGTCAGTTCCTGAATTACCCGAAAGCATTTTATGTTTCCTCCGGCGTCCTGTTTCTGTTTGCGATGATCCCTGGATTACCGCACTTCGCATTTTTACTGCTTTCCGGAATTTCTTTTATGGTTGGAAAAATGGCTCGTGAAAAGGCGCAGGTTGTCGAAGATGCGGCAGCTCTTCCTGAGGCGACAGCTGGTGAAGAGTCCATAGACCAGGCGTCAAATATCCGGCCGCTGGATGTGCTCGAACTTGAGGTCGGTTACGGTCTGGTGCCGATGGTTGATGCCGCGCAAAACGGAGAGCTGCTGGAACGAATCCGCTCCATTAGGCGTCAGACAGCTCAGAAAATGGGTTTTGTCGTTCCGCCGATCCATATCCATGACAACCTGCAGCTAAAGCCATATGAATACAATCTGCTGATCCGTGGCGCCAGGGTTGGAGGCAGTGAACTGACCGGTCAATATCTGGCCATGGATTCTGGCGGAGTCACCGCCAGCCTGCCGGGTGCCACAACGAAGGAACCTGTTTTCGGATTGCCTGCGATCTGGATTCGCGGCGAAGAGCGTGACCTGGCCCAGGTCAACGGCTACACGGTTGTTGACAGCACAACCGTGGTGGCCACGCATATCAGTGAGATTATCAAACGTTATTCACATGAACTGGTTGGAAGGCAGGAGATGCAGCAATTGCTGGATAATGTCGCCGTCAGCGCTCCAAAAGTTGTTGATGAACTGATACCGGGGCTGCTTAATCTCGGAACTGTGCTGCGGGTTGTCAAAAGCCTGCTTAAAGAGGGTGTTTCCATCCGGGACATGCGAACCATCCTGGAGTGCCTGGCAGATTATGCCTCGCTTACCAAGGATCCTGACGTGCTGACGGAATTCGTCCGGCAGGGGCTGGGAAGGTTCATTGTCGATCAGTACAAAATGGACGAAGATACATTGTTCCTGATCACGCTGGATCGTGAAGTTGAAGATCTGATTGCCGAAGCGATACAACCTTCGGACCAGGGGAGCTATCTGGCCATTGAACCGGCCGCTGCCCAACAGATTATCGGTGCCATCCGCAATATGTCCGAGCGTTTCGGCATGAGCGGAGCTCAGCCGGTTCTGCTGGCTTCCCCTTCGATCCGTCGTCATGTCCGCAAGCTGATTGAACGCTTTGTCCCGCATATGGCGGTGCTGTCCCACAATGAGATACCGCAAAATGTCAAAATCCAGTCACTAGGGGTGGTAACTTTCAATGCTGGTTAAAACCTTTCAAGCGCCAAGCATGGCTGAAGCTTTACGTATGGTAAAGGCCGAACTCGGTCCGGATGCCATGATTCTTTCCACAAAGAAAGAGAAAACCGGCGGCGTACTGGGCTTTTTCAGCAAACAGGCTTATCGGGTGACGGCTGCTGTTGATCCGGCCCGCAAATCGAATCCGCCGCAATCAGCGCCGGCAGTCTATCGGGAGGCTCCGGTTCGTGAGCGCACGGCCAGAGAAGAGATGGAGAGTTCCATGCTGGCTCCCCTGGCCAGGGAACTGAAAGATCTGCGTGAAAAAGTGGAAGTCCTTGCCCGGCGCGGAGAAGAATTCCGCAAGGAAGAAAACGTCACCGCTGACGAGCATCTTCCCGCTTCGGCTGACGGGAGTATCAATCTTAAAAATATTCCACGCTCTGATTTGGAAGAAATAAAGAAATTGTTACTGGCAACACTCACCAAGAGCCAGGAAGGCGCTGTCAAAACTGTTGAATGGCCGTCTGCCGATGAGCAGGCAGCGCTGGAGGAGCCTTCCGGTGAACAGCTTTTGCCGGAAGATTCACCTCTTGCCAGAGAACTGGCCAGGAACGGGGTTTCAACAGAATTGATCCGCAAGATCATTGATACTCTGAATGCGCTCCCGGTTCAGGATGAAAATCAGAGCGTCAACATCCGCCTCGGTGAGACGCTCGGTCGTTTGATCAAATTTGCCGGTACTCTCCGCCTGAAAAAGAATTCTCCCCGCATTATTGCGCTGGTCGGTCCGACCGGTGTCGGCAAGACTACCACCACCGCCAAGCTGGCCGCCATGTACGCGCTCAATCGAGGCAACAAAGTCGCTCTGATCACCATGGACATTTTCAGGGTCGGGGCCGTAGAGCAGCTCAAGACTTACTCCCGCATAATGGGGATTCCCCTGGAAGTCGCATCGACTCCGAAGGAGCTTGAGAAAGCGGTTGAAAAACATTCCGATTGTGATCTGATTTTTATCGACACCGCCGGCCGGAGCCACAAGGACAAGGAAAAACTGGATGAAATGAAGAGCTTCCTCGAACACAAGATACCGGTCGAGGTGTACCTCTGTCTTTCAGCAACCACCAAAGATCGCGAATTGGAAGAAATCCTCCTCCGTTTCAGTATCTTCCAGATCAGCAAAGTCGTTTTTACAAAGATCGATGAAAGTGAGAGTTTAGGAAATATGGTCAACTTATTGATGAAGGATAACCTTCCGATTGCATATTTTACAAACGGCCAGCGGGTGCCGGAGGATATTGAGGTGGCGACTTCCGCCAAGCTGGCTGACATGATTTTGCGGGAGGAGGCATAAATGGGCAATGTTCCAGGAACAGGGGATCAGGCCGATACCCTCCGGCAGATGGCTCACAATGCCAAGAAAAACCAGCAGAGCGAGACCAATCCCAAGGGTGGCCTGTCCGACCATCAGGGTATCCGGGTGATTTCTGTCACGAGCGGCAAGGGAGGAGTAGGCAAAAGCAATGTTGTATCCAATCTTGCCATCGCTCTTTCCGCCCAGGGCAAGAAAGTGCTTTTGATTGACGCCGACCTTGGTCTGGGAAATCTGGATGTATTATTGGGACTGTCTCCGACCTACAATCTCAACCATGTCATGAGCGGTGAAAAAACTGTCCTGGAAATATTGATCGATGGCCCGGCCGGCATCAAAATCATACCGGCCGGCACCGGTGTTCAGGAGTTGACCAGTCTTGGACAACACGAAAAATTGAAGCTGCTTGACGAACTCGACATGCTGGAAGAGCAGTTTGATATCATGATCATCGACACCGAAGCGGGAATTTCGGAGAATGTCACCTATTTCACCGTTGCCGCTCAGGAGATTTTTGTAGTGGTGACGCCTGAACCGACCTCCATTACCGACGCCTATGCGCTCATCAAACTCCTGGCAACCCGCTATTCGGAGCACCATTTCAAGGTGCTGGTCAATATGGCGAAAGATAGCGAAGATGCCCTGGAGGTCTTCCGCAAATTGGCCAATGTGGCGGGTCGATTCCTGAATATTTCTCTTGATTATCTGGGGTGTGTGGTAAAGGACGAAAAAGTTGTCGAAGCGGTCAAGCGCCAGAAAGCGGTCATGGAACTGTTTCCGGATTCTGAAGCAGCCGCCTGCTTTACTACGCTGGCACGGCGGGTGATCGATAACAAACGCCAGAGTGGATTAAAAGGTAATATCCAGTTCTTTTTCAGACGGATGATGGATAGCCAGGGAGCGCAGTAGGGTATGGCAGCGGATGTCATCACAGTAACCGACAGGCGTCAAAAGCAGCTTGATGTTCCGACAGACCGGCGCCAGGACAAGGAACGCGAGAAGCTGATTGTCGACCACATTCCGCTGGTTGGTTATCTGGTGAGCAAAATGATGATCCAGTTGCCTAAACATCTTGATCCGCAGGATCTGACGAGCGCCGCCATGATTGGGCTGATAAATGCGGCTGACCGCTTTGATCCAGCCAGGGGCGTGCTCTTTAAAACCTTTGCCGAGCAGCATGTGCGCGGAACAATTCTTGATGAATTGCGTTCGTATGATGTCCTCAGCCGTTCGATGCGCGACAAGTACAAGCGGATGGCAAAAGAATTGCGCACCCTTGAGCATCAACTCGGAAGGAACCCGACCAGCGAAGAGGTGGCGGCCGCCCTTGAGTTGAATCTGGATGATTATTACGAACTGCTGGATGATGTACGCATCCTTACCTTTATCAGCCTGGATGACAGCTGGGAGGATGATGATGGAAATCCGCTCTGTCTGGCTGATGTGCTCTGCGAGAGCGATGCGAAGAGCCCTCAGCAGCAGGTTATGATGATACAGCTGACCGAGGCGCTTGGCCTGGCCATTGACGCCTTGCCGGAGAAGGAGCGCCTGGCGGTGACACTTTATTACAGTGAAGATTTCAATCTGAGAGAGATCGGTGAAACGATGGGATTGACAGAATCCCGCATCTCCCAGTTGATCAGCCAGGCCATGGTCCGGCTGCGTGGCCGTTTGAAACTGCACAAGAACTAGCCGGTTTTAGGGGAGATAAAAAATGAACAGTGGAATGTATGCAGCTGTTTCCGGAAACCTGGCCGCCATGCGGCGGCTGGATGTCATCAGCAACAATCTGGCCAATGCCAATACGGCCGGCTTCAAAAAGGATAAAATGTCGTTCGAGGGATTGTTGGCCGGAGCGGCCAATCCACCGGCTGTGCCTCAAGGCACGACGGCCGACCCGATCCTGCAGAAAGAAAACATCTACATCGATTACTCAAGCGGCCCCATCAGCCAGACCGGCAACACCCTGGATCTGGCGCTGGATGGAGATGGTTTTTTTGCGGTTACGACACCCGAAGGAACCGCCTATACACGCCAGGGTAATTTTCACCTGTCTGCCGATGGCAACCTGGTTACCACCGATGGTTATCCGGTGCAGGGACAGGGTGGCGGTACAATCCGCATCCAGGGCAACCGGGTGGAAATCGATGCCAAGGGGGTTGTTTCGGTTGACGGCACTCCGAGCGGAACAATTTCGATGGTAGATTTTGACAAACCGTACAACCTGACCAAAACAGGCAGCGCACTTTTTATACCTGCCGACCAGCAGTCGCCTCGCCAGAATACAACTACCCAGGTTCTTCAGGGACATCTGGAAGGTTCCAATGTTGAGAGCATCTCAGAGATGGTGCAGATGATTGAAACCAACCGCTACTTTGAGGCCTGCCAGCGTGTCATTCGCGGCTATGATGACATGGCTTCCAAAGCCGCCAACGAACTGGGTAAACTCTAAACTAACAAGATAAACAGCAAAAGGAGTCCGACTATGATCAGAGCACTATGGACCGCCGCCTCCGGCATGCAGGCACAACAGAAAAACATCGATGTTGTCGCCCACAACCTGGCCAACGTTAACACTACCGGTTTCAAACGCAGCCGGGCCGATTTTCAAGACCTGATCTACCAGAATTTGAAGTCAACCGGCTCACCTGCCACCAACTCCACCCAGGTTCCGACCGGCATCCAGATTGGACTCGGCACACGACTGGCGGCGGTTACCAAGATTTTTTCTTCGGGGGATTTTACCCAGACCGGCAATGAGCTGGATATTGCCATTGAAGGGGATGGTTTTTTCCAGGTCCAGCAGCCTGACGGCACGACCGGGTATTCCCGGGCTGGCGCTTTCAAGCGAGACAGCCAGGGGCGAATTGTTACTCCGGAAGGTAATCCGTTGCTGCCAGAAATTGTAATTCCGAGCAATGCCACCAAGATTAATATCGGCAGTGACGGCACCGTTTCCGTTCAGCAGGCTGGCCAGAATTCGGCCACCACCGTCGGCAGCATCCAGCTGGCAGCGTTTTCCAACCCGTCCGGCCTGTCCGCCCAGGGGAAAAACATCTATCTCCCTTCCGACGCATCGGGAACCGCCACCACCGGAACTCCCGGGCAGAACGGGCTTGGTTCTGTCGCCCAGGGACTGCTGGAGATGAGCAATGTCAACGTGGCTGAAGAAATGGTCAATATGATCGTCGGCCAGAGGGCCTACGAGATCAACTCTAAATCTGTGCAGGCTGCGGATGAGATGCTGCAGACCGCAAACAACATGCGCAGATAGGTTGGGAGCAGGAGTTTTATGAAACATTTATTACTGAATATTCTGTTGGTACTGTTGACAATGGCCTCTTTTTGTCCGGGACAGGCCGGGGCGGCAGTCAATCGTGAACGCGAAGTGCGTGATGTGGTCACCGCATTTGTAAATGAACGGACAGCCGGCATGGGGTGGGATGTCCGCATCCGCCGGATAACGATCTCCGATGCATTGAAGCTTCCGGAAGGAGCGATAGAATATGAAGTAGTCGCATCCCAGCAGTGGCCCGGATGGGGCAATACGAGCATGGCGGTGCTGGCTCGCCAGAAAGACCGGCTGCTGAGAAACATCCCGGTGCGGGTCGATGTGGATGCGATGTCGGAAATGGTGGTTGCCACCCGGCAGATCGAGCATGGCACGCTGATTTCCGCCGAGGATCTGGTCGTGCAGCAGCGCGAAATCTCCTACAATACCAGAGGAGCGGCACGCAGGATCGAGGAAATCGCCGGCAAGAAGAGCCGGACAACCCTGAAGGCAAATCAGCCGGTTCGGGCGGATCAGGTTGAAAAAATGCCGCTGATAAAATCCGGCCAGCTGGTCACGATCATTGCCGAAAACGAAGTCATGAAAGTGTCTGTGGCTGGGAAGGCCCGCAGTTCGGGGGCGGAAGGCGATATCATCATGGTGCAGAGCCAGAGTTCCTACAAGGAGATTCCGGCTCGGGTCATCAGTGCCACAACGGTTCAGGTGGCATTTTAATGTTGTCACGCTCACTTCGTGACATGTGGTCTGAGTTTGCCGGTGAAGCGGTGTCCTGCCTGAAAAAAGCGGGAAACGAACTTAAACCTGATAAGGAAGAAAAATGAAACGCATCGTCCTATTATCATTGGCGTTAGCGCTGACCGGTTGCGCTGTAGAGAAAACGCATGTAAAAACTGCCGGTTACGATGAACAGTTGCCAAAGCCGGCGGCGGATTATTCGAACGGTTCAATCTGGCAGGCTTCGGCCGGAGGGTTGACGGAAGACCTGAAGGCCCATCGCAGGGGAGATATCCTGACAATCGTCATAACGGAAACTGCCAGTGCTTCCAAAGAAGCCAAGACCGATACTTCCCGCGGGTCGTCTGTTAATGCCGGTATTCCGAACTTCATGGGATTGCAGACCGCCGGTTTGTTGAAAAACAATATCGGAGATCTTTCCAAGCTGATCAGTGCCAGTGTGGACTCATCCTATAAGGGGTCGGGATCGACTTCGCGGGCTGAAAACCTCAAGGCAACCATGACGGCCAAGGTTATTGACGTGCTTCCCAACGGCAACATGCTGATCGAGGGGCGCCGCAACATTAAGGTAAATAACGAGGATCAGGAAATTATTCTGGAAGGTACCGTTCGGCCGCGCGATATCGGCGCCGACAATGTGATCAACTCGATCTACATTGCCGATGCCCGGATCAGCTATGCGGGGCGCGGCATCATTTCTGACCGTCAGAGTCCGGGGTGGCTGATGAACATTATTGACAAGGTCTGGCCGTTCTGATGTCGATCAGCACAACGCATGTGGAAAAAAAGGTGTCACAATGAAAATTATCAATTCTCTCGTTATCTGCGCATTGCTGTTATGTTTTTCAACCGTTTCCCACGCTATCCGCATCAAGGATATCGCCTCGCTGGAAGGGGTTCGTGACAACCAGCTGGTCGGTTACGGATTAGTTGTCGGACTTAATGGAACCGGCGACAGCGACCAGACCAAGATCCAGATCCAGTCGGTAGTGAACATGCTGGAAAAAATGGGCATTACTACCTCGGTCAACGATATCAAAGTCAAAAATGTTGCGGCGGTTATGGTGACGGCCACGCTGCCGCCGTTTGCCAAGCAGGGCAACCGCATTGATGTGCTGGTATCGTCCTTGGGAGACGCCAAAAGCATTGCCGGAGGGACACTGATCATGACGCCGCTGAAGGGCGCCGACAATCAGGTCTACGCGGTGGCACAAGGGTCGGTGCTGACTAACTCGTTTGCCTTTGGCGGACAGGGGGCCTCGGCCCAGAAGAACCATCCGACCGCTGGCGGGGTGCCGAACGGGGCTCTGGTTGAGCGCGAGCTGCCGAATGCTCTGGCTGGAAAATCGGTGCTGCATCTGAACCTTGAAATCTCGGATTTCACGACCGCTTCCCGAGTTGTCGCTGCCATAAATGAAAAATTCAAGTCCCAGGTTGCTGCAAGCAGGGATTCGGGTTCCATAACGCTGACCATACCGGAAGCGTATGCCAACCGTACGGTTGAATTCGTCGCGGCTTTGGAAACATTGGAAGTCAAGCCGGATGTTCAGGCTAAAGTCGTGCTGAATGAACGCACCGGCACGGTTGTAATGGGGGAAAATGTCCGTATTTCCCGAGTGGCTATTACCCATGGCAGCCTGTCGCTGGTTATCAAGGAAACACCGCAGGTTTCCCAGCCGGCACCGTTCAGCAAGACCGGCGAAACCAAAGTTGTGCCGCGCACCGACCTGAAGGTTGAAGAGGAAAGCCGCCGGCTGATGGTAATGCCGGAGGGGGCCAGCATTGGAGATGTGGTGCGTGCGCTCAATCTTTTGGGGGTCACACCGCGCGACCTGATCAGTATTTTGCAGGCTGTCAAGGCCGCCGGGGCGCTGCAGGCCGAACTCACAATTATTTAGAACTTAAAACCTGGCAGATCAGGACGATAAGGTGAATATGGACATTACTTCCACCGCAACAGTTCCGGACAGTTCGGACAACGCCGCCGCCAAGGCGCGTCAGCTTCAGCGGCTGAATGTTTCGGGTAATAACCTGAGCGAAAAGCAGCGCCTGCAGGCCAAAAAGATCTCCCAGGATTTTGAGGCGATGGTCGTTGGCATGATGCTGAAGTCGATGCGTGAAACGGTCGGCAAGGATAAGCTGACCGGCGGAGGACATGGCGAAGAGGTCTACCGATCCATGCTGGACCAGGAATATGCCGCCGTTTCCGTAAAGCGGGGAAGCGGCATGGGGTTGGCAAAGATGATCGAAAAAGATATCATACGACAGGAAAGCCGCAAAGTCGCACCAAAGATCGATCATAACGAATAAGAGCGCAGTTGTTGCGGGGTAGAATAATGGAACTTAAAAAACTGATTGAAACGGCAGCGACGGAGGCAGGGTTTCTGGACGATCTGCTTGTTCTTCTTGAACGGGAATCCGTTGAACTTGGCAATATTGATATCAATGGTATGGATGTGTCGAACCAGGCCAAGGAGCTGCTGATCAGGAAGATTTCCGGACATTCTCCCTCTCTGCAACAGGCTGTTTCCGCCTGCTCCGTGCGGGAAGGGTTGCCATCCTCGACTTCGCTGGTGGCACTGGCCGAGCATTTTTCAAAAAAGGGGAATAAAGAGCTGCTCCTGATTCAGAAACAAATGAGTAAAACAGCCGATAAAATCAAACAGGCCGCCGCTTTGAATCAGGAAGTTGCCGAACGGTTTGCGGCGATGGTCACAACGTCACTCGGGCTCATAACGCGACTTGTCAATCAGTCAAACGTTTACGGCGCCTCGGGCGGGTATCAGCAGCAGCGGACCAGTGCTGTCATGATCAACAGGGAGGCATGACATGGGACTTTCAGCAACCATGGAGATTGGCAAAAACGGGCTCAACGTTTACAGAGTCGCAACCGAAGTGACGTCCGAGAACATCGCCAATGTCAATACGCAGGGTTACTCGCGCCAAAGGGTGCTGTTTGAATCGGCTCCGCCGACTCAGCAGAATGGTTTCCCGTTGGGGACCGGAGTCCAGATTGCCACAGTTGAAAGATATTATGACGGACTTCTTCAGCAGCAACTCGTGAACGCCCAGACAACCCAGGGTTTTGATACGTCCAAATCCACAACCTTGCAGCAGGTTGAGCCGTATTTCAATGAAGTTACAAATGATGGCATCGGGACCGCAATTTCAAAGTTTTTCAACGCCTGGCAGGATATGACCCTGAATCCGGGGGGGACCGCCGAACGCCAGGTGGCTATAACCAGAGGCCAGATTCTGTCGGATAATTTCCAAACCGTCAGCAAGGGGCTTAATGACGCAATATCCACTCAAAACGCTTCACTCGTTCCGCTGACAAGTGATATCAACAGTACGCTGACCAATATTGCACAATTAAACAGCCAGATCAAAACTACCGAACTGTTGTACGGCAACGCCAACGAAATGCGTGACCAGCGGGACCTGCTGGTGCGGAACCTTTCCCAGAAGATCGGGATCACTTTTACCGAAAATACGGACGGTACCACTGACATAAAGTATGCCGACGGCGGCGCCGCACTCGTAACCGGTTCGTCGGCGGGCGCTTTCTCTTTGGATCAGACCAACCCGAACAGCTTTGTCGTCCAGTTGACCCCTCCCGGCGGCGCACTTGCGACTGTCACGCCAACCACCGGCCAACTGGGGGCGACGGTCGCTTTGCGTGACACGATCATACCGGGTTATCTCACACAGGTGGACACACTGGCAAAATCGGTTATCGACTCGGTAAATACCCTGCATTCGGCCGGTTTCAGTCCGACCGGTGGAACCGGGCAGAACTTTTTTACGCCATCTGGGGCTGTCGCCGGTTCCGCGGGCGCTTTTTCGATTGCAGCCGGTTTGGATATTACCACCATAGCCGCCTCGGGAAACGCCCTGTTGCCCGGAGACAACAGCAACGCATTGTCGATCGCCCAACTGGCCAACTCCAACACGGTTCCATCCGGCACGCCGGTTTCAACCTTCAGCAGTTATTACAACTCTCTGGTCAGCACGGTCGGTCTGGATGTCCAGGCCAGCAAAACCACCGTAGCCCAGGATGAGGCTTTTACCAAGCAGTTGACGACGCTGCGCGAATCCAACTCGGGCGTTTCGCTGGACGAGGAACTGACTAACCTGATTAAATATCAGCGATCATACCAGGCTTCGTCCAAGTTGATTACGACAGCTACCGAAATGATGGATATGGTCATCGGAATGATCCGTTAAAGGACGGTCGGCGCGCTTGCCCATTTCATCCCAGTCAGGAGAACACAAATGAGAATTACATCGAACATGTCCTCGGACAACTCAGTATATAACCTGCAACAGAGTCGTGCCAGACTCGACAGGTTGCAGAGCCAGGTCGCATCCGGACAGAATGTCAACACCCCCAGCGATGATCCGATATCATCCAGGTTGCTGCTGGACATCGGCGACAGGCTCAGGTCGATTGACCAGCGTTCGTCAAACATCAGCAAGGCGACATCCTGGTTGCAGTTCACCAACACGGCTCTGGAGGGTATGGCGGATATTGTTCATCAGGCCAAAAAAATCGCCGGCTCGATCAATACCGGCAGTGATGATCCGACCATCCGGCAGAATGCGCACGATCAGCTGGTAAACTTTAAACAGCAACTGGTGGATATGGCCAATACCCAATTCGGGGATCAGTACATTTTTGGCGGTGCCAATAACAGCGTCGCTCCGTTCAACAATACCAACAACAACTTTGCCGGTGACGGCACCCAGCTTTCGATTGAAGTTGCCCAAAACGCCACCCAGGGCATGAACCTGACCGGCGACCGGGTCCTCAAGGGTGTCGGTTCGAATCCGAGCTATGGCTCAATCGACCTCATGAAAACTTTTGACGATCTGATTGCGGCGGTGGGTGACAGCACTACCCCCAGCAATGTGCCGGCAATTTCGCAGGCTGCCATTGATTTTCAGGATGGCGCCAAGCAGATCAGCACCGCCATCAGTGATTCGCTGTCACGAATGACGAGGCTTGACAGCATGTCCAAGCTGAATGAGAATACCAAAAACACTTTGCTGACAGTGGCTACCAATGTCCAGAGTGTTGACTATGCCAAGCTGGGTGTCGAGCTTAGCCAGCAAAAACTGGCCTTCGAGGCATCGCTTTCCGCGACCGCCAAAATATCCGATTTATCGCTGCTCAACTACCTGTAACAGCCTGATCAGACTTTTTAGCAGTTTCGAAACGGGGCTCCGGCGGAGTCCCGTTTTTTCTTAAATTCGTTGACCTTCCAACCACCCGGTCTTATAAATAAAGCCATGCATCTTCCATCTGCCCTCTTTTCCCCGAAACATCGCAAACCGGTTTCAATCAGGCGCGACGTTTTCCGTCTCTCCATGCCGGTACTGCTTTCCTCGCTTTTTCAGCGCCTGGTTTCAATCGTTGATATCTTCCTGACCGGCGGACTCGGAGCTGCAGCGATTGCCGCGGCCGGGCTCGGCCAGTTGCTGATGTTTGTTACCATGACTGTCTTTTGGGGGCTTTCAACCGGTACCACGGTTGTGATCGCCCACCTGTGGGGTGCCGGTAAACAGGCCGATGCCGGGCGTGCCGCCTACGTATCCTGTCTGGCCTGTCTGGTGCTGACCGTGATCTGCACTGTCACCGGTGCTACCTGGGGTGCTGATATTGCCGGATTGATGGGTGCCGCGCCCGATGTGCAGGCTTTTGCAGCCGATTACATCCGCCTGGTGTTTCTCTGGCTGATCTGGACCAGCGGCCTGAATGTCCTTTCGGCGATCATGCATGGCGTCGGTGACACCCGCACCCCGATGGAAGCCATCATTCTGGTCAATATTCTGCATGTCCTGCTGGCCTGGCCGCTGATCTACGGAAAAATCGGCATGCCGGCCCTGGGAGTCAAAGGAGCCGCCATCGCCATCAACAACTCCGAATTTGTCGGCTTCAGCTATCTGCTGATCCAGGCATTGCGAAAACGCTACATCACCTTCAGCCGTCCCGATCTGCCTATCTTCAGCCGCATCTGGCGGGTGGGGTGGCCGGTGGCGCTGGAGCGTATCGCACAGCAGAGCGGACAGCTTTTTTACTCCAGTTTTATCATCAGCTACGGCACCAGCGCCTATGCCGCCCACCAGATCGGGTTGTCGATCGAGTCGTTGTCGTTCATGCCGGGGGCCGGAATGGGGATCGCCGCCGCCACGCTGATGGGGCAGTCACTGGGGGCCGGCAAAATCCGGCGTGCCAAAATCAGCCACAAAGAAGCGTTGCGGCTGGCGGTGGGAGTCATGACGATCATGGCGCTGATTTTCTTCTTTGTTCCGCATCACCTGATCGGACTCTTCACGCACGACCCTGATGTTATCGAAAAAGGAAGCGTCTTTTTGAAGCTGGTGGCATTTGCCCAGATACCGCTGGCCATATCGTTCGTCTATGCCGGCAGTCTGCGCGGAGCGGGGGACACTTTTTACGTTTTCATTGTGACTCTGGTGGCGATGTGGGGAATTCGGGTGGCGCTGTCATGGCTTGCTGCCGACTGGCTTCATCTGTCGCTGTATGCGGTCTGGGGGGTATTCCTGATTGACTGGTATTTCCGGGGGGCGGCTTTCGCCTGGCGCTATCATCGACGCGACCTGCACAGTTCCGTCCTGTAAGATGCCGCAACTACTGCTCTCCCATTTTCCTCAACGTCTTGATGAAATTGAGGGTCAGGGCCGGATTTAACCCGGTGCCGGCCACTTCCAGCATGATACCGGCCACCTTTTCAAAATCCATGGCATCTTTATAGACCCGCCTGGTACGAAGTGCATCGAAGCAATCCGAAACCATCGTGATCTGGCTGCAAAGGTTGATCTGCCACCCCGGCGGCACCTTTGGGTAGCCGCTCATATCGTACTTCATATGGTGCTCAAAGGCGCTCATGACGGCGATGCGCGGCATGCCGGGGGTGTTCAGCAGGTAGTTGGCGCCATTCACGGTGTGCATCCGCATGGTTTGCCAATCCTCTTCCGTCAACTCACCCGGTTTATTAAGCACATCTTTCGGTACGAACTGCTTTCCCACATCATGCAGCATGGCCGCGATGCCGATATCGTGAAGGATCTGACCTTCATATCCGAGCGACATTCCCTGAGCAATATTCAGAATGCAGACATCCAGGGAATGGGTGAAGGTGTATTCATCCATCTCCCTTAGTGGAACCAGCGCCAGGAGCGGATTCGACTCCCTGCGAAAAGAAGTGATAAATCCGGCTACAAGCGCCATGACCCCCCGCAGGTCAAAGTGCTCTCTGCTGCTGCACGACTCGAAATCATCGGAGAGCTGGGACATAAGCTCGTTCGGTATGGCGCTGTAAGTCGGGATAGCCTGAGAATCATCGTCCGGCCTGATTCGGGTGTCATCCAGATCGATCGTCCCAAACAGCAGATGCAGCGTAGGTTGCAACTTCTGTTCGACCTTGTTGGCTACTATCTGCATCAGCAGCAGAATATCCGCGCTGTCGGCGCCCCGGCCAATGCTGATATGCCCGATGCCGTACCTGGACATCTGTTGATTTAGCCGGTCGGCGAGCGGGCTTTTCTCGATCGGGATTCCGCCGACAAACAGTTCGGCCCCCAGCCGGATTATTTTGAGCGTCTCCTGGGATGCCAGAATCTGGTTCAGGTTCTCCAGTGCCCTGGATGCGTGCGCGGCAGTCATCCTGTGCTCCGGCGAATAAAGCGTCATGGCTTTGGCCGCCTGGACCAGATTGTTGATGAACATGCCAAGCTGCTCTTTGGCGTAAGGGGTCATGGGGTCGCTCCATCCATGGTTTTAAGCGCTTCCAATGCATGCACCGCAAGCGGATCCTGCGGCAAACCGGAAATCTTCAGCAAAATCGGTCTGACGTAATCCGGCTTGAATAGCGGCAAGGCCCGGATAGCCTCTATTTTGAGCAGGGCATGCTTGTTGCGGTGCAGCAGCGGATTGGAACTGATTATGCCCAGCAGCTTGGGCAATGCCAGCGGGTTGCCGATATTTGCCAGGGTCTGAACTGCGGCGCTTTTCAGTTCGAGCTGAAAATCTCCGATCCCGGTTGTTTCAAGGAGGTTGAAAAGCTGCTGCATGACCTCTTTGCTCCGGCTCATTTCTGCACTCTGGATGGCGGCCAGTTTTCTGACCGGATCTGACTGCTGCAGTTCCGAGAGAATCAGCTTGTCGGCGGCCGGATCCTGATAATGGAGCAGGCTTCTGAGCGCTTCGCTGCGTACTTTCGGGTGTTTATGCCCGGTCAGTTTGCGGACCTCGCTCAGCACTTCCGGATCACTGAAGTTTCTCAGCATGACCAGCAGGTTGCGGATCACAAACCACTCTCCATCTTTAAGGCGGGCCAGCGCCGCGCTTCGCACCATCTCCCCCAACCCTCCCAGGCAGTCGAACCAGAAGCGGCGCAGGCTGCGATTCTCTTCTGTGGCCAGTTTATCTATCAGCGGCTCAATGAATGGGACACCGATAATTGTGACGACCTCCCGGATATCCGGGTAACTGTCACGCCCCAGAATGGAAGCGGCGTCCAGCGTTTGCCGAATAAAATCGGAATTGATAAATCCTGAGGATTCTCCGGCGTAACCACCCTCGAGAATCCGGCAAACTTTTCCAAGTGACGCGAAATCACGCATACTCAGAAAATACTCCACCTGCTGCAGCAGGTTGTCACGGATCCCCTCCCCCTGCTCAGACAGAGGGACAACCATGACAATCTCGTCGATGATATCGGTGACCTTGCTTTCCAGTTGATTCGGCTCCAGTGTTCCGCGCAACTCTGCCAGCAGGTTCAAATCAGCATCCGGCAGTTTGTCCGTTGCCAGGATTGCCGCGAGGGTCTGCAGATAGCGCGTGGGGATGTACTGTTCAAGGTCTGTTTCACGCATCAGCGTCTGGACCTTGTCACCCACTCCGGTTGACGAAATCGCTGCATCCAGATCCGGATCCCGGCCTAAATCAGGGTGGGACGCCAGCCTTTGAAGAATGCCCAGAATCATATCGGGGACTTGTATCCCATTGGTCGTTATCGACTGAACCACCTCCTGCAGCCCCTCTTCAGGAAGGTTGTGCAGCAGGCGTTCGCTGAAGTTGGCTGAGGCCTGAGGGGAGTTGCAGATGTTAAGAATGAAATCGCAACGCAATTTGGGCTCAAGTGAGGAGATAAAGGCGGTGATTTTATCCAGTGAGTCGTCATTGATAACTGCCGTATCGGAATGTTGTGATTGGCCTACATAACATTCCGCCAAAGCTTTCAGGGTATATTGGCGGGCTTCATCCGGCACATTCCCCAGCATGGCGGCAAGCTCTCCGGCAATCCGGGCCGGAGACGCCGCAAGCAGTTCCGGCATCTGCTCAGGAGAACTGTGAAAGCATCCCTGAAGCAGCTTTCTCACAAAAAACTCCCAGCTGTCGAGCGGCCTGCCGTCGCTGTCCAGACCGATTTCACCGGTCAGCGTAAAAACGGAAAGGTCGATGGCCTGGACTTCAATGGCGCGGATACCGGCGACGTCAAAGGCATGTATGATGCCGCCCGAATTCCAGATTTCACTTCTCGGGCAATTGATGATCCGGCTGAATCTGAGCAGATCTTCGGGCCGGGTTGCTTCGCTGAAAGAGATGGCGATGATGCCGAAGGAGGCCAGCAGTTCGGCAAAACCGCGCAGCTTGACATTATGGGGTTCAATCAGGTTTTCTGAAAGGAGCAAACCCTGGCTGGTGACGCCGAGCGTAAGCGGTTTGCCTCCCGCGAGGAGCGGTGCAAGACGCAGGATGGCTTTGTCGAGGGCGGCGGCGACCGCCGGATGGGAATCAGGATAGAACTGTATCTGACTGCGGCAGACGATCAGGTCTGCCGCAAAAAAAGCGGCCTGCTTTACTTCGGCCGGAATATCGGCCTGCCTGCTGGGATTACTCACAAAAACTCCCGATGATGCTGCCAGAGTGAGCGAAAGTATCCGGAGGTTCTGTCATTAATAAGCATCAATATTAGCTCATTATTAAGGCTTGTCAATTTGCGCCGATCAAAAATCAGGCTCTTTCCAAACCGGCGAAGCGCAGCAGCAGTTTTTTGGGGCCGACCGAGTTGAACCAGACGATCACCTTTTGTCCTTCATCTTCTCCCTCGATTTTGCGGATGACGCCGGGTCCGAACTTGGCGTGCCGGACCCGCATGCCGACAAAGACATCACCATGCTCCTCGGGTGGTTCGGGAACGATTTCAATATCATCCATCAGCGCCGAGATGGCGGAAAGGTTGTGGGAGCTTGTCTGCTGTTCCCGTTCGCGGCCGGGAAAATATTTCTGCACTTCACTGCGGTGTTGATGGGCGGAAGTCTGTGGGGAGGACAGACCGCTGTCATCAATGAACTGTTTGGGGATATCCTTCAAAAAACGGGAAGGCGGATTGCACTGTTCCTGGCCGAACAGGTAACGGCGCCGCGCATTGAGCAGATAAAGCCGTTCGCGGGCGCGGGTCATGCCGACGTAACAGAGCCGGCGTTCCTCCTCCATGCCGTCCAGATCATCCAGCGAGCGTGCATGCGGAAATAGCCGCTCTTCCATGCCGATCATGAAAACCGCTTTGTATTCCAGTCCCTTGGCGGCATGCAGGGTCATCAAGGTTATGGATGGCTTGCCGCTCTCACCCTGTTCCAGATCGGAAACCAGCGAAACCTGCTCCAAAAATTCAGACAAGCCCGATTCGGGGTTCTTCTCGCTGAATTCCTCGATTGCAGCCAGCAGCTGTTCCAGGTTCTCCAGTCGCTCGGCGTCGTCCTCATCGCGGCTCTCCTTCAAACGGGTCAGGTAACCGCTTTCCTGCATCACGGCCCGGGTCACTCCGGCCAGGCTTTCCGAGCCGAGCATCTCCCCGAAACGCTCCATCATTACGGCGAAGGAGGATATCTTGCCGCGCGGACCGGCCGATAAAAGGCCGTCCCGGGCGGCATCCTGCAGCGCTTCAAAAAAGCTGACATTGCGGCTGCCGGCTTGCAGGGAAATCTTTTCAACGGTACTGTTGCCGATTCCGCGGGGAGGAACATTGATGATCCGCTTCAGCGAAACCTCGTCGGCCGGGTTGTCCAGCACCCGCAGATAAGCCAGGATATCCTTGACCTCCATTCGGGCATAAAACCGTACGCCACCGACGATGTGATAAGGAAGCGCCTCGCCAACCAGTGCTTCCTCAATCAGCCGTGACTGGGCATTGGTCCGGTAAAAAACCGCCATTTCCTCCAACGGCATCCCTGCTCCGCGCAACCGGCCGATTTCGCGGCAGACAAAGCGCGCTTCCTCCCGGTCCGATTCGACCCGCTCGTAGCGGATCGGCTCACCTTGGGGATTTTCGGTCCAGAGCGTTTTCCCCTTGCGCCCGAAATTCTGTTTGACCACCTCCCCGGCCGCCGCCAGAATTGTAGCGGTGGAGCGGTAATTCTGCTCCAGCCGGACAATCTTCACACCGGGAAAATCCTTCTCGAACTCCAGGATGTTGCGGATATCGGCGCCGCGCCAGGAATAGATCGACTGGTCGTCATCCCCCACCACGCACAGGTTGCGGCGCTCTCCGGCCAGCAGGCGGATCAGATGATACTGCACCGGATTGGTGTCCTGGTATTCATCCACCAGAATCCACTGGAAACGCTCCCGGTAATAACTACAGACTTCCGGGAAGCGGGTCAGCAAGCGCACGGTCTGGATCATCATATCGCCGAAATCGAGAGCGTTACACTTCTTCAGCCGTTCCTGATAAGCGGCGTAGATCTCCACCACCCGTTGGTTGTAGACATCGCCAGGTGGGATTGAACCGATATCCTCCGGAAAAAGTCCGCGGTTTTTGAACGAATCGATCCGGCCTGAAACTGCTTTAACCTCAAAGCGTTTCTCGTCCAGATCCAGCTCCTTGATGACATCCTTCAACAGGCGGTCGCTGTCGCGGTCATCGTAAATCGCGAAAGAGGACTGAAAACCCAGCTGATGGATATCGCGGCGGAGAATTCGTCCGCAGGCGGCGTGAAAGGTTGATATGAGCGGAGTATCGCCGCTTCCCAGCAGCCGCTGAACGCGCTCGGCCATCTCCCGGGCGGCTTTGTTGGTGAAAGTCACAGCCAGAATGTTCCAGGGGCGCACCCCCCGTTCACGAATCAGATGGGCGATACGGTTGGTAATGACGCGGGTCTTGCCGGAACCGGCCCCGGCCAGGATCAATAGCGGCCCCTCGCCGTGCAGCACGGCTTCTTTCTGGGGCGGGTTGAGGTTATTAAGAAGATCTGAAGTTGGATTGGGCAGTTTTAGTATTAGCTCATGGATGTGGTTAGTTTGGTAGTTATGAAAGGATGGAACTGTTATGGTTGTCTTAGTATAAGCTGAACGTGAAGTTGTACTCCCATTGATAGGTCTTTCTTTAACGGATGCAAAAACAGATGTTTGTTCATCCTCAGTCTCCCCCTCATTTGAATTCAAATTTGATTTGGGGAAACCCTTCACGTCTGCCAAACTTGCCAACAAGTCATTTTGACTTAACAAGTCCTGCTCCCAAGGGATTTCTTGGTCGAGCATGCCTTGAATAAATCCACCCAAGCAAACTCCACGGAAGTCTTTGTGAAGCTTCAGCCGTTCTGGAAGGAAAGTCTGAGGAAAATCAACTACAAAGACCCCGTCTGATTTTGAAAGTTCAAAAATGGGTAATTCAATATCTTCAAGTTCTGGCGGAGAATTCGAAAGCCAGATACATGGTATGCCCGATTCTCTATACCGTTGTTGGCGTATTCTGTAATCTGCAAATTGCTGTGGGGAAACCTGAACTTCAATCGCAAGTTTCTGCTCACCCTTATTAATAAATACATCGGCCTTCCACTCAAGACCGGCAGGCGTTTTGCCCGAATATTCTATTGAAGCTGTCCAGCCCGTTTTTTCAGCAACTTCCTTAATAATTTTTTTAACCAGATGATGGTCAAAGGATTCAGAATTTCTTCCTTTACGATTTGTTCGTTTGCCTGAATAATCGCTCCACGCTTCATTGTCGCAGCTTACCAAATGGACAAAACATTGATGACGGTCTTTATTACCACTACGCAAAACAACCTTTGAGTCACAACAGGGTAGGCTTAGTTCGCGCGAGCCGCTTCTGACTTCAAGCTTGAGGTCTTCCCATTCAGAGGCAGTAAATTTCTCCGCATAAATAATTTCATTTCCTGACATGCAACTGAACGGCATAGGTAGCTTTCTGATGAATCTCGATTAGATTTTTGATTTATGCTAACCTCTCTGATAATTATTCAATGAATAATAAACGCTGTGAGAAGTGGTATTATTTGAGTTATTTATAACAGTTAAGTTGTGTACAATTTATGTAGCTCGTTTAAAACGCGTTTAAAATGAAAATAAAGCGTTTAATTTAAACAGCTAAAATTGGGAACTATCTCTTTGGTTAGACAAGTATTGAGAAACTACATATGAGAAACTACATTTACCCTTGATCAGCTTAAAAATACATCTCTGTCGTATGTGATATGCCTTAGAGGTTTTTGGGAAGTTCAATCAACATGGATTTGTCAATTTCGCAGACATCGACTCGTTTGTTGTAGGTTTCAAGAAGTTGTCTAAAACCAGTGACCAGCTTTTGCTTGGAGAAATTGGATAGCTCTTCAATGTTTTGGGAGACAAACGATTCAATTGACTCAACTGCAATTTTACCTGGCAGTATCAAATCGGCATTTTGCCGTGCTCCATTTAATGTGCGGTCGGGGACAAGCAGATAGACTCTGAATCCATCGTCCACGTTTTTCTGGCATTTTTGATAAAGGGCTGGCATTGGCGCAACTGTGACATGGAATGCGGTATCTCCGATGCAGAAGTCGCCGGGGCGTCCCAATTGATCATCTGCAGTACTATATGATTCATTTCCGACGACTATATTCGGAAAGCGTAATTCAAGTTTTGCGCCGACCAGATGTTGCGCCAACGGCCCTTCCTTCCCGGTTTCTCTTGCCTGTGCCATCAGTGATTGGATGGCCTGCCATGTAGTCTTTGAAGGTTCATATATGAGTTTGATTCGCTCTTTGTTGTGGAACTCAATTACTTTATCAACAAGAATTTTCTGTAGTTCATCGAGTACAACATTTCGTTCTTCTGTTGTGCACTTATCAAATCCTGATTGTTTAAGGGCGTCCAACAGAGGCTTGATATCGCCTGGGCCGCCACGATTTGTTCGTCCCCCCTCTTTTGCGAATGGACGCTTTTCTCCAAGTCGTTCCAGAATTTTTTTCACAGCCTGGCCACTGGCACCTTTAATCTGTGAACCACCTGGTGCTCTATGCGCTCCAAGGTCGAGAGCACAATCTGATTTCAAGCGTTCCAGTACTACCAATGCTGCCGCAATTGTCCCTTTCGCTGGGCCGCCACTGGATTTGTGCACCGGAAGATTCTCGTACCACTTATTGAATATGTTAAGCGTATGCTTTTTCAAATCCATACAGATCTCCCTCAAGCATAGGATAAAGAGGTTTGCCTCTCATCATTTCATTGATTACCGGATTTAAATAATTTTCTGCAATCCATTCAATTACGGGAACACATACGGCATCACCGAAACCAAATAGGGCTTGATTTTGTGGGACGTTAATAGTGAAGTTATCCGCTCCCATCAATCGTGCACACTCACGAGGAGTAAGTAACCTCACGTAATAGTGACCTTTTCCTGCTTTAAACAAAATCTGTCTGCCGCTACCTCCACGCGGTGTCCTCAAACAACCTGCAACCCCGTCTGTTCGTAGTTCTGCCATTGATGCCCCATTACGAACACGTCTGAAAACAGTTCCATAAGAAAAGACCGAGTTAGATATCATTTGGTTGGCAATATCTTTATGGCGAGAACTCATTTGATTAAAGAGGTATTCCGTACGTTCTTTATTCCACCAAAGGTTAGAGTCATGTGGAATATCTTCCAAGATATCAGTTAGTGAAGTGGAGCGCAGTGGCTGTGCAGGTAACGACCTGTTGTTCCAGACAATGTCCTTATGCTTCAAAATAAAGTCGGCTAGTGCTCTTGGCCTGACATCACTTTCGAAAAACTGGAGTTGTTCATGCACAGATCCAGTATCCAAATAATTGTTATCAATTCCAATAACAAAAAGTCTCTGCCTGCTCTGAGGCACAAAACGTGAGGCATCAAGGATTATGGCATCTACACTGTATCCTAGTTTGTTTAAGGCTATGAGAGCGTCTTTGAAATCCGCACCACCATGAGATGTCAAAAATCCGGAAACATTTTCCAGAAGTACTAGAGGCGGTTTTTTGTAACCCCATTTTTCCAGAATTTCTATGAAACCCCAGAATGCGGATGAGTGTTCACCTATTAAGCCCTTTCGAGCGCCAGCGAGAGAAAGATCGTTACATGGAAAAGATGCTGTAGCCAATGTGACTCGGGGTATGTTTTCTACATCAAGTTTATGAATGTCGCCTTCTACAAGGTGTTTGTCGGCATCGCTAAAGTGATCACGGTAGATTTTGCATTTTTGAGGATCAATGTCATTTGCAAAACATAAATTCCACCCATGACGTTCCAGGCCGATTCGCATTAAACCGATACCGGAGAAGAATTCGGCAACGGTTTTTTCAGGAAAAAGTGATCGTGCATTCAAAATTGTTTTGTCGGAAATAGCCTTGATCGTCATGTTTATGCACCCTTCTACATCCTTGATTATCTGGCTTTCCCAAAAGCGAAGAACTGTCCAACCATTCTGTATCAATAATGATGATGATTGGCAATCCCGTCGCATATTAGCCCTGATTTTTTTCAACCAATAATCTTTTGTGCTTGTTTTAGAAAATTGATCGTTGAGCGCCAACAGTTTTCTTTTTCTCCATTGACCGCCATGCCAAAAATCTCCATCTATGAAGATCGCAATTCTATGAGACGTCAGAACAATATCCGGCTTGCCAGGCAAATTATCCACATGAATGTTGTAGCGATAGCCTTGCGCCCATAGTCTTTTTCGAAATAAAATTTCCGGAAATGTGTTGTTTGAGCGAACTTTTCTCATGGTTTCTGTGACAGTCAGTTTTGCCATATGCCTTGCTCGATAATGTTACACTCGATAACTCAGAATATCTCAAATATGCGTACCCGCCATCACGGCAGATCCAAAAACCTCTCACTCCGCCATACCCGAATAATCCATATTTTTGAGGAATCCATGCGGTACACAATACGAAACGGGGGATGTATCAGCTCGCGGATTGTTTTTACATCAAATTCCGGAACGATGCGGCCGCTTTCAGGATGCTCGGACAGTTGCTCTGTTCTGATGAAGATTTCCCGGACCAGCCGCTCTCCTACTTCAGGAACCTGCAATCCGGAATACCAGGCAAGAATTTCCTCAAGATCGCATACCGCGGATTCGGCGAATTCGATCGGCTTCAAAATCAGACCAGTCCGAGACGTTTCTTCGCATCCGCCAGACTTACGGTCCGGCCTTCATCAATATCCGCAAAACCTTGCAACACCGCTTTCATAAACGCCCGCTCTTCGGTGTCAGCCTCATAATCTTTAAGAGACTGAACCACGGCGACGCCGCGTCCCCTGTTTGTCAGCAAAACCGGGCGATGGGTTGCGTCAACCTGATGCACAATCCGTCCGGGATTTATCTTCAGGTCACTTAACGGGACAATGTCCTCGGAAAATTTTATGGCTGTCGGCATGCAGACCTCCTTGAAACTATTGTTCGTACGAATAATAGCACCTGTTAAAAGACCATGAAAGCAAAACATTTTCTATATATTTGCAGCACAGTACAAAAAACAGCGCTCTCAAATTCAGAAAGCTCTCCAAAGCGGGCTGGCCGCCAATAGCTTGTCGGTCACAATTTCGATTTCGGTGATAACGCCTTTGTCCATTTTTTTAAGCCAGCGTTGCGGAATGCCCTCCATGCCGTAATAGGCTCCGGCCAGCATCGCGCAAATTGCTCCGGTCGTATCGGCGTCAGCCCCCTGGTTGACCGCTCCGACCAGACATTCCTCAAAGCTTCTGCCCCGAAAAAACCAGTGAAAGACGGTCTGCATGGTATCGACCACATAACCGGTCGCCAGGCCTCGATACGGCTCAAAGTTGAATGTCGGGAAGCGGGCCACCAGTCCGTCCGCCTGCCGCCGCAGGCGGCTCTTCTCGGCTCCGCAGATTGCCAGGTGCAGCATTTCCCCCAGACAGATGCAGGCCGCATCGGAAACCGGGTTGTTGTGGGTCAGATGGGCCTGCTCAACTGCATATTTTCTGAGCAGTTCTCCGTCTGGCAGCGAATAGAGCGCCACCGGAAGCATCCGCATGGCGGCGCCGTTGCCGGCGTCCCACTCATTGAGCGGCATTTCCAGGGTGCCGTGCAGCATATAAGCCCGGATTCCCTTGCGGCAGGTATCGCCGCAATCCACCGGCCGGGATTTAAGCCAGGCCGCGAAATTATCCGCAACTGCTTCCAGCGCCCAGGTTTGCCTGCTGACGACCGCCCGGGCGATGCAGAGAGCCATTTGGGTGTCGTCCGTCACCTGTCCCGGTTTGAGTCTCAGCCAGCCGCCGCCGATAATATCTTTGAATGTGCCGTATTTTGAGGCAATTTCAGAGGTGGTCATGAACTCGACCGTGGCGCCCAGCGCGTCGCCGATGGCCATGCCGATAAAGGCTGCCCGGGCGCGATCGCGGATTTCATCAGGGTTGTACTGGTTGAACATGGAGAGCCTTTCCTGAAAATGTCCACGCGTGGAAAAAACGGGTCACGGAGGGCATGCAATTCGTAAACCAGATCATCTGCCCAATTTTAGAGCAGGTTTGCGTGGCTAAAGTATGACGGCTCCGATGGAACTGTTGGTTGCCGTTTGTTTCAAATGCCCGCCCATTCCGCATTTACGGGGATTTTAATCAAAAAATAGCGGGGCTGGCACGCATTATGCCTATGACTATCACGATGGCAACGGCGCCCGTGGGATAACTCCCATGGGCGTTTTTATTTTCGGAAGGAGAGCGATCCATGGCAACTGCATGCGAGATGAAAAATAAGATTCAGGGGCATCCCTGCTTTGGCGGTAACCACCACAAAAACGGACGGATGCATCTGGCTGTGGCACCCAAATGCAACATCAAGTGCGGCTATTGCTCCCGCAAACACGATTGCGCCAACGAATCCCGACCCGGCGTCACCAGCCGCATCATGACTCCCCAGGAGGCGATTGAAAAAGTGCGGGAAGTCATGGCCAGCCCGGTCGTCGGACCGATCATCAAGGTTATCGGCATCGCCGGACCGGGCGACCCGCTGGCCAATGAGGAAACCTTTGAAACTTTCCAGATGGTCAAGAATGAATTTCCGGACCTGATGCTCTGCCTGAGCACCAACGGCCTGCTGCTGCCGGAGTCGATCGACCGTCTGCATGAAATGGGGCTGCACAGCCTGACCGTGACGATCAATGCCATTGATCCTGAGGTCGGAGCGCAGATTTACAGTAATATTGTTTATCACGGCAAACATTACACCGGTGTGGAAGGCGCCAAAATCCTGATTGACAACCAGTTTGAAGGGGTCAAGCGAGCCGGCGAGCTGGGGATGACGATCAAGATCAACACCGTCCTGACTCCCGGAATCAACGACAGCCAGATACCGCTGATCGCGTCCAGGATAAAGAAACTGGGTGCTTTTGTGATGAACATCATGCCGATCATTCCACAGTCCGACCTGGCCCACATCACCCGACCAAGCGAGGAATACCTGGCGGAAATCAGAAAGGCCAACGAAGGGATCATCGGCCAGTTTGCCCACTGCAAACAGTGCCGGGCCGACGCCATCGGACTGATCGGCCAGGACCTCAACCTGACTATCGCGGAAGCGGCCTGTCCGACCGCATGACGATCGATCCGTTCCGCATGGCTGACATACAGCTTTTCCTGGTGCTGGCGGCAGCGGAAAACTGGGTGGCAGAACCCTGGGAATTTGAATTTCTGTTGTCGGAGTTTCCCCAGGGGTGCTTTGCCGCCCGCGGGGAGAAGGGCGAAGCAGTCGGGTTCATAACCTCGCTGCGCCACGACCGGAGCGCCTGGATCGGCAACCTGATCGTGGTCGCCGATTGTCGCGGCAAAGGCATCGGCCAGGCGCTCTTCAGGACAACTTTTGAAGCACTGGTTGAGAGCGGCGTTGAAACGGTCTGGCTGACCGCTTCCAAAGCCGGCATGCCGCTCTACCAGAAATACGGATTTAGACGGATCGATACAATCATTCGCTGGGTTGGCAGTGGACGTCAGAATCTTGTTGTCTCTGACACAGAAGCAACCTGCCGGGATGTGGAGCTTTTGTTGAGCGATATGGATTGTCAGGGGTGGGGCGACAGGCGCGCTGATCTTCTGAAGGCAACTGCTGCCCGTGGGAAAATATTGCAGCATGAATCGGCTTTTGCCGTACTGCAGCCTTGCGGGGATGCAAGGCAGATCGGTCCGTTTTCGGCACAGAACTACAGTTCGGCCGATGCCTTGCTGAAAAAGGCCCTGCAGTCGGTGCCTTCCGGAACAAAAATCTGCCTGGATGCCCCGGCTTCCAATCGCTCGGCCCTGAGATTATTCAATCGGAGAAGGATGCGGATATCCGGCAGCAATGAATTGATGTACGCCGGTGTCAAGCCGGACTACCGGCCGGAACAGATCTTCGGGCTGGCTACCATGGGGAGTTGCGGGTAAGCAAAACTGACAATGCTATTATCCCCGTGCCACTAGCAATGGCGATGCAGTTAAATGTTTAAATCGATAAAGAAGGCCATCTCCTGGGTAGGATGTGGCCTTCTCTGTTTTAAATGAATGTTTTGGTATGGTCGATGCATTGAGATGATGCATTGCAACAGGACTTCGGCAACGGCGCCGCGTCTCCTTAAGGGGGCGCGGCGTTTTTTTTCTACGGGAGGCAGTTATGGAATCTGTGAATAACAGTAATCAACAGGTCATCATCGACGACACAACCCTGCGGGACGGCGAGCAAACCGCCGGTGTAGTCTTCTCCCGCCGCGAAAAGCTGGCCATCGCCCGCATGCTGGACAGTATCGGGGTGCAGGAGATCGAGTGCGGCATTCCGGCCATGGGAGATGAGGAGCAGGCCAGCATCAAGGCGCTGGTTGATCTGGGGTTGAACGCCCGGCTGATCACCTGGAACAGAGCCCTGGTGCCTGAAATTGAGGCAAGTATCGCCTGTGGTGTGCAGGCTGTGGATATTTCGCTCTCGGTCTCCGACCAGATGATTGCCCATAAATTACGCAAAGATCGCCAGGCGGTCAAAGAGCAGCTGAAAGTAGCGCTCGGTTTCGCCAAGCAGCACAATCTGTACGTCTCGGTGGGGGGCGAGGATGCCAGCCGGGCCGATATGGGCTTTCTGGTGGAGCTGATGGAGATCACCCGCTCCATGGGGGGCGACCGCTTCCGCTTCTGCGATACGCTGGGGATCATGGACCCCTTCGGCATGTTCGACAAGGTTTCCTTCCTGCGCCGTGCGGTGCCGGACGTCGATATCGAGGTGCATACCCACAACGACCTGGGAATGGCCACCGCCAATGCCATTGCCGGTATCCGGGCCGGGGCCAGATTTGTCAATACCACCATCAACGGCCTGGGGGAACGGGCCGGCAATGCCGCCCTGGAAGAGGTCATCATGGGGCTCAAGCATGCCTGCGGTATCGAGACCGGCATAGACACCCACCGCTTCCGCGAGATGTCCATGTTTGTGGCCAAAGCCTCCCAGCGGCCGCTTTCCGTTTCAAAGCCGGTGGTCGGATCAAGGGTCTTTGCCCACGAATCGGGGTTGCACGCCGATGGTGTTATCAAGGATCCCCGCAATTACGAAGGTTTCGACCCGGCCGAAGTCGGCCTGACCCGCAGCATCGTGGTCGGCAAGCATTCCGGCACAGGCGGGCTGATCGAGCGCTACCGCAGCATGGGTGTCTACATCACCCGATCCAGGGCGGAAACCCTGCTGGAAGCGACACGGGCCATGTCCTGCAAGCGCAAGCGTGATCTTTCAAACTGCGAGTTGATGGGAATCTATCTGGACTACGAAACGCTGCCCGAGGCAGCCTGAAAGGAGATTATCATGTGTGAAGCAGGAACAAATTATGTACCGATCGCCGAAGCGGCCCTACTGCTGGAAACAACCGAGATGCGGGTGCTGATGATGCTCAAGAAAAAGGAGCTGGAAGGTAAGCTGGAGGATGAAGCGTGGTACGTGGACCGCTCGTCACTCAAGCTGTGCGAGAAGCCGAAAGCCAGCGATATTGTCAAGCCGGGCGGCTGCGGCGGTGGTTGCGGGGGCGGCAGCGCTAATGGCTGCGGCGGACATTAATCAGGAGGTTTCCATGCCCATTACCATCAAAGTATCCGATTTCAAATTCAGGTATCCCCGCGATATCGCCCGGCGCGAAGAACCCAAGTTCAGCGGCCTGCCCGACCCGGCCCCTTTTAATCGCCACGATCTGTACGAGATTCTGCCGATGATGGAGGCGGTCATGAACGAGTTGGGGAGTGACGACGGCCGGGAATTGAACATGATCGAAGATTTTCTCAACGACATGCCGGGCTTTATTACCACTCGCGGAGAAGTTTATGGTTATCTGCTCGGCTCGGCGCGGGAATGCTTGAGGTCGTAGGCGATATCTGGGGCTATGCGGAAACGGCCGTCATCGTTATCACTACCAACGGTTCGCTGACCAAAGGCGGTCGGTCGGTAATCGGGCGTGGCGTGGCAAGACAGGCGCTGCTGCGTTTTCCTGAAATTGCTGATATACTTGGCAGACAGATTGCGGAACATGGCAGTCATGTTTTCGATCTGGGGGGCGGCATCGTCAGCTTTCCGGTGGAGGAAACGGCCTGGTCGCTGCCTGACCTGCGTATTATCTCCCGTTCGGCTCAAGAGTTGCGGCAGCTTGCGGATCACTCCGGCTGGCAGAAGGTTCTGGTTCCACGCCCTGGCTGCGGCGGAGGCGGCCTGGCCTGGAGGGATGTGCGGCCCCTGCTTTTGCCGTGGCTGGATGAGCGCTTTGTGGTCATAAGCCAGCAGTAATCGTGGACGGCGCCGTGCTTCAGCCATTGCAGCCGATCCGGAGTATCCACACAAAGGAGTGCCCACCATGTACAACGGCATGCCGAACGGCAAACCCCGCACCCCCTACCATGAGTTCTACGCCGATGACTTCACACCCCGCGATCACTATCGCCTCCTGTGGGACCATATCAAAGCTACCGGAAACAACGCACTGGAAGCCAAAGCCCATGAGTCCCAACTGGCGCTGCAGGCCGAAGGGGTCACCTTTACGGTCTACGGCGAAAGCGAAGAAGGGATTGAGCGAATCTGGCCCTTTGACCTGATTCCGCGCATCATCACCGCCCAGGAGTGGGTCAAGATCGAATCCGGTCTCAAACAGCGGGTGCGGGCGCTGAACCTTTTTCTGGGTGATCTGTATGGCGAGCAGCGCATCATCAAGGATGGCTTGATCCCGCCGGAGCTGATCTACCAGGGTCGCGACTTCCGGCGCGAGATTGTCGGGATAGTGCCGCAGCGCGGCATTTACACCCACATCAGCGGCATTGACATCATCCGCGATGAGAAGGGTGAATTCCTGGTCCTGGAGGATAACCTGCGGACACCGTCGGGGGTTTCCTACATGATCGAGAACCGGGTCATCGAGCGCCGTATCATGCCGGAGTTCTTCGATAAATACAAAGTGCGCCGCGTAGCGCACTACCCGGCGCTGCTGCTGGAGGCGCTGCGTTCATTGTCACCGCGAGGCAAGGAGAACGCCGAAATCGTGCTGCTGACACCCGGCGTCTACAATTCGGCCTATTTCGAACATACCTTCCTGGCCAAGGAGATGGGGGTCGAACTGGCAGAAGGGCGCGATATGGTCGTGGTTAACGATATTGTCTACCTCAAGACCACCACCGGCCTGCAGCGGGTGGATGTGATCTATCGCCGGGTGGACGACGATTTCCTCGACCCGCTGGTGTTCCGTTCCGATTCTTCCCTCGGTATCGCCGGAGTGATCAATTCCTGGCGCGCCGGGAACGTTGCCATCGTCAATGCCCCAGGGAGCGGCATCGCCGATGATAAAGCGGTCTACCCCTATGTGCCGGATATCATCCGCTACTATCTCGGCCAGGAGCCGATCCTTCATAATGTCCCCACCTATCAGATGACCAATGTGCAGGACCGCGAGTATGTTTTCGATAACATGGAGCGGATGGTGATCAAGGCGGTCAGCGAGTCGGGTGGCTACGGCATGCTGATGGGCCCCTCCTCCACACCGGCCCTGCGCAAGGAGTTCATGGATTTGGTGCAGGAAAATCCCCGCAACTACATTGCCCAGCCGGTGGTTTACCTGTCACGGCACGTCTGCTACATGGACGGCGAGCTGGAGGCGAGGCATCTGGACCTGCGCCCTTTCACCATTTATGGTGAGGATATCCAGGTCGTGCCGGGGGGGCTGACCAGGGTCGCATTGAGGAAGGGCTCGCTGGTGGTCAATTCGTCGCAGGGTGGGGGTTCCAAAGACACCTGGGTACTGGCGGAATAGGATGACAGTCTTCCCCCTCTTAAGATAAGAGGGGGCGGGGGGAGTTATGAAACAGAATATAACCCCTCCTGTCCTCCCCTTAAATAAGGGGAGGGACGTACTATTCAAACAAAAAAAGGATAACCCATGCTAAGCCGCATAGCCGATTCAATGTACTGGATGGCCCGCTATCTGGAGCGGGCCGGCGAGACCGCCCGCCTGATGGAGATCAACCTGCTTTATCTGGTGGAGGCTGAAGAGGATATGACGGAAGAGGATAAGTGGCGTCCGATTTTGCAGATAACCTCGTCCGAGTCCCTCTACAACGAGCAGTTCGGCGACGGCGGCATCAGCACTCCGCGGGTGCTGCAGTTTATCAGCGCCGGCCGTACCAATTCCAGCTCCATCAGAACCTGTCTGCGGTTGTTCCGCGAGAATGCCCGGGTAGCGCGGGATCGAATTTCCAAAGAGATGTGGGAGGCGGTCAACGAAATCTGGATGAGGTTCGACGAACGCCTGAAGGGGCCTTTGACCGCCGAGCGGGCCGGCGCCATGTTCGTGGAGTTGCGCGGCCAGGTGGCCCGCTTCAATGGCTTGACTTCATCGACCATGATGCGCGGTGAGGCCTATGCCTTCTATCAATTGGGCGGCAGCCTCGAACGGGCTGATATGACCGCCAGAACCCTCGACGTTAAGTACCATGTCATTCTGCCGGAACTTTCCATGGTCGGCTCGGCTCTGGATTATTACCAGTGGACGGCACTGCTTAAATCCCTCTCCGGGTTTGAGGCCTTCAGGCGCAGCTACCATTCCGGGTTCATGCCGGCGGATATCGCCGAGTTCGTGGTGCTGAACCGTAATTTTCCACGTTCGGTTGTTTTTTCTGTGGGGCGTATGGGCGGGGCTTTGCATGCCATCGGTCTGGAGCAGAAGGAAGCTACCAGGGCGGCCTTTGCCAACCTTTCCGAATTGGTCAGTTGTACCTCACAGGAAATTTTTGATGCCGGATTGCATGAATATCTGGAGCAACTGCTGGAAAAACTGACACTGTTTCATGTGGCACTGGCAGAAGAGTTTTTCCAATAGGAGGAGACTTAATGCGTTATCTGATAGAACATGAAACGGTACTCGAGTATCCCCAGGCGATCCGTGAACACCATATTGAGTTGCGCCTTGTTCCCCGCTCCGATGGGCACCAGAAAGTTATGTCATGCAGCATTGAAACTGAACCGACAGCAGAGCTTGCTTCCTACAACGACTATTTTGGCAATCGGGTTGATTACTTTTGCGTGATTCCACCCCATAGTCGCCTGGTGACCCGCCTGAAAACCGAGATTGAAACTCAGAAAGAGAATCCTTTTGACTTTGAGTCGGTTCCGCCAGCGGAAGAGCAGGAATGGCTGCGGCAGGCAGTTCGCCGCACACCGGCCATGAATGATTTTGTCCTGCATCGCAGTCAGGCAACTCCCTCCGAAATAAAACTTATGGAATTACTCAAAAGCACGTTGCCCCGGCGACAGCCGGAACGCCCCCTGCTTGACTCACTTCTGGAGCTTCTGGCCTGGGTGCCGACTGTCCTTGAATACCGTTCCGGTACGACTGAAGTTCACGGTTCTCTTGCGGCAGCGCTTCAGCAGGGGAACGGTGTCTGCCAGGATTTTGCCCACCTGTTCATCACGGTGGCCCGCTCCTGGGGTGTTCCTGCCCGCTATGTCATGGGCTATCTGGATCCAGGGATCTGTTCCACCGGTGAGGAACTGGCCACCCACGCCTGGGCCGAAGCCCTGGTGCCGGGAGCCGGATGGGTCGGATTTGACGCAACCCACAACCTGTTGGCCAATGACCATTACGTGGCGGTCGCTGTAGGCAGGGATTCCTACGATGCAGCTCCTCAGCGGGGCAGCTTCAAGGGGGATTCGGCAGGGGAACAGCCGACCGTAAAGATCTCAGTGCAGGAGCAGTAATAAAAATTTGAAAGGACGACGATGTCCAATATAACCTCCATGAAAACAGAAACATTTTTCACAATCGACATGCCCTACTGTGAGCGGATGGAGCTTCGCCGCACCGTTTATACCGGCGGTGACGGGCCGCGTGGCACGGTCGTGGCCGGTATCCATGGCGACGAACTGGAAGGGCTTTACGTCTGCCACCGCCTGGCGGCCTGGCTGGAAGAGCTGCTGCGGACAACACCGGAAGCGCTGCTGGGAACCGTCGAGCTGTATCCGGCGCTCAACACACTCGGTCTGGATACCCTGACCCGGGGGCTGCCGGTGTTTGATACCGACCTGAATCGTGCCTTTCCGGGAAACGCCGGAGGGCCGCTCCCGGAACGGCTGGCGGCGGCGCTCATGACGGCCCTGAGCGGGTCGGCACTGGTGGTTGATATCCATGCCAGCAACATCTATCTGCGCGAGATTCCCCAGGTGCGCATCAACCAGGAATTTGAAGAACTGCTGGTGCCGATCGCCCGCAGCATGAATCTGGACATGATCTGGCTGCATGGAGCTTCGACGGTGCTGGAAACCACCGTCGCCCATAGCCTCAACAGCAACGACACCCCCTGTCTGGTGGTGGAGATGGGGGTCGGCATGCGGATTACCCCGGAATACTGCGATCAACTGGTGGCCGGTATTTTGTCAACCTGGCAGAAGCTGGGAATTCTTTCGCGGAATCTGACTCTGCCTGAAACAAGCCATACCGCACTGATCGCCGATGACAGCAATGTCCATTATCTGAATGCCCAGACTTCGGGCATGTTTGTTCCTACTGCCTCCCACTGGACAGATGTGCACCGCGGAGAACTGCTGGGAACGATTGTCTCCCCTTTCTCCGGCAGCGTCCTCTCCGAGGTGCGCTCGCCGGTGGACGGCATTCTCTTTACCCTGCGGGAATATCCGCTGGTCTACGAAGGGTCGCTGATGGCGCGGGTCATGGCCCGGAAAGGGGGGCGCTCATGATCCGCAACCTGCTCTGCATGACCGCCCCGGTTCGGGAGGGGTTCGAGATACCCTGTCACGAAATCGGGCCGAAGTCGTCGCACCCGGCTCTGGCGCTGGTGGCGGGACTGCATGGCGACGAGATCAACGGGGTCTTCATCCTGTCGCGCCTGGCCGATTTCCTGAACAGCGTCGAGGCCGGCAACTACCCGGATCTCAGACTGATAAAAAGGGTGCTGATCATCCCGGCCGTCAACGTGCTGGGGGTCAATATGCGCAGCCGTACCTGGCCCTTTGACAAATCCGATATCAACCGCATGTTTCCCGGCAGCACCATCGGAGAAACGACTCAGCGCATCGCCTATGCCGTATTGGAGGCGACCAAGCGGGCCGATTACCGCATCGACATCCATACCGCCAGCGCCGATTTCGAGGAGGTGCCCCAGGTACGCCTGCACGGACCGAGCGATGCCGAGCGTGTCACAGCCCGTATGTTCGGGCTTCCGGCGATCATGGAACGCTCGCTTTCCCCGGTCTTTACCACCACCATGATGTCTTCCTGGAAAGCCTGGCCCGGCCAGAGCTTCGTTCTGCGGGTAGGGCAGGCCGGTACCGTGCAGCTCGATCACTGCCAGCGGGTTTTTCGGGCGCTGCTGTCATTCCTGGGGCGAACCGGGGTGCTGGAAGGGGTCAGGATTGCGGTGGAGGATGAGGATATCTGCCACTTTGACAAGGAGAGCGCTTTGCGGGTTTATGCCGAAAAAGCGGGCACCTTTGTTTCTGATCGCCAGGTCGGGCGCTGGGTGCGAGCCGGTGAGGAGCTGGGTTTTATCTACGACAGCTTCAGCGGCAATGTTATTGAAAAGGTCGTCTCGCCAGCGGCCGGGCTGCTGACCGGCCTCCGCCGCCATCCGCTGCTGTTCGAAGGTGATCTGATCCTGCGGGTCAACCGGAGGATGTGAGGATGTTTGTTGCTCAAGCCTCAAACCGGCCGTGTCAGCAGCTTTCGATCTCGATCTGCTCCAGCAGCGCCAGCGCCGGTTGATCATCGTGCTCTTCGAACAGTTCCCGGATGTTGTTGATATAGGCGTGGATCAGAAACAGTTCGTCCAGGCAGCGGCCGCTGTTCTCTTCCGGCTTGCCGACCCGTGCCAGCTTCTCCTTGAACAATTCCCAATATCGATTGGTCTTGTGCGGGTCGTCGATATGCCGTCGCAGCATTTCCATCAGCTTGCGTGAATTACTCTCCCCCTCAATCCCGATGAATGATACGTAGCGATCCGGTTTTTTCCCTTGTTGCATCAGTTTTTATCTCCTCTGGATGGGCAGTCGCAGGCTCCGCAGCTGCAGACCCTCAGGCCGCATTCTCCGCAGGCCTGGTTTTTCGGATCGCGTCCGTCGATGGTCTTGCCGCAGACAGAGCAGCTGTAACGGTAGAAAGCAAAGCCGCAGCTGCGGCAGAACAGTTTCCGGTCGTCGTCCGCTTTGGGGAGGATATGGATGGAGCCGCAGATCAGGCAGATTGAGGCCATCTCGGGTTTGTTGCGGATGCCGTCGCGATGTTTGCGGTAATGATCGAAGAGTTTCTTTACGGTTTCCCTGTCGAGTGTTTCCATGGTCTGTCTCCTGGTGATTGCCGGTCTGATGCAACTTTGTTGCCGGAAAAGCGATTGATGGCATGACAGTTGCGGTAAACATCGGCATGAGTTATACAGGCAAAGGTATGAGGAGGTAATTATGATGAAACCGCGAAGCGTATTGGTGGTCATTCTGGTTCTTGTCGGGCTTGTGGCATCAACCGCATCTGCTGAAAAAATAACCATTGCTGCTGCCGCTGATCTGAAATTCGCCATGGACGAGATCGTTGGCGGTTTTAACAGGAATCATTCCGGTGACGAGGTGCAGGTTGTCTATGGCTCTTCCGGCAAGTTTCACACACAGATCATGCAGGGGGCTCCGTATGATCTTTATTTTTCTGCTGATAGTGCCTACCCGCGAGAGCTTGTCAGGCAAGGTCAGGCTGCATCCGAAGTCAAACCCTATGCCGTTGGTCGAATCGTGCTCTGGAGCGCGGAGATGGATGCCTCAAAAATGAGCCTGGCGAGTCTTGCCGACCCAAGGATCACAAAGATAGCAATTGCCAACCCGAAACATGCCCCCTATGGCAAACGCGCAGAAGAGGCGCTGCGCTCGGCGGGTTTGTGGGAAAAGCTGCAAGCGAAGCTGGTGTTCGGGGAGAATATCTCCCAGACTGCACAATTCGTACGGACCGGCAATGCCCAGGTAGGCATCATTGCCTTGTCGCTGGTGCTTAACCCCGAGCTGGCGAAAAAAGGTGGCTACTATCTGATACCTGAAGCTATGCATACACCATTGGAGCAGGGCTACATCATCACGAAACAGGGCGCAAACAAGCCGCTGACCAAAAAGTTTGCCGATTTCATGGTATCGAAACAGGTCCGCGGCATCATGACAAAATACGGGTTTGTGCCACCGGACGCAAAGGGGGGAATATAGAAATGTTCCTGGCAGACAGTGATATTCAGTCGATCTGGCTCACCGTCAGGCTGGCCTTGGCTGTCACGGCAATACTGCTGATACTTGGTACCCCGGTCGCCTGGTGGCTGGCCCATACCCGGTCGCGCCTGAAAGGGATACTGGGGGCTGTGGTGGCACTGCCTCTGGTGCTTCCGCCGTCTGTGCTCGGTTTTTATCTGCTGCTGGCCATGGGGCCCGGTGGGCCGGTAGGACATCTGACCTCAATCCTTGGAATCGGAGCCTTGCCGTTTACCTTCTGGGGATTGGTGGTGGCTTCGGTCTTTTACTCGCTGCCGTTCATGGTTCAGCCGCTTCAGAATGCTTTTGAATCCATCGGCGAGCAACCCATGGACGTTGCCGCCACACTGGGCGCTTCGAAACTGGATGCTTTCTTCACGGTTGCTCTGCCGCTGACCCGTACCGGCTTCCTGACCGCTTCAATTCTGACCTTTGCCCATACGGTGGGCGAGTTTGGCGTGGTACTGATGATCGGCGGCAACATCCCCGGCGTCACCCGGGTCGCCTCTGTGCAGATTTATGACCATGTGGAGGCGCTGGAGTACGGCCAGGCTCACAACATGGCCGCGGTCATGCTGATTTTTTCATTCATTGTGCTGCTTGTCCTATACACGTGGCGCCCCAATGCCATGAAAATGTCGAGAAGAGACTGATATGCAATTATCGATGAAGACAAAAAAAACGTTCGGGGCTTTTACCCTAACAACCGACTTCACCGTCAGCGGCGAGAGGGTCGGCGTATTCGGCGTGTCCGGCAGCGGCAAATCAACTCTGGTGAGCATGCTGGCCGGGCTGGTGGAGCCGGACAGCGGCGAGATCATTCTGGACGGGCTCCCGCTTTACAGCAGCGCAAAAAGGATTAACCTGCGGCCGGAACAGCGGCGGATCGCCATGGTTTTTCAACAGCATTGCCTGTTCCCGCATCTGAGCGTCAAAAACAATCTGCTGTATGGTTTCAAACGCTGCCCGGCGGAGCTGCGCACGATTGATTTTGACGCTCTGGTGGGAGTGCTGAAGCTGGAAGAGCTGCTTGGCCGCGGTGTTACCAACCTGTCGGGGGGGGAAAAACAGAGGGTCGCCCTGGGGCGTGCCATACTGGCCAACCCGCGCCTGCTGCTGATGGATGAACCTCTCTCGGCGCTGGACGATTCCCTGCGCTTCCAGATCATCCCTTATCTGAAAACCGTCAGTGAGCATTTCGGGATACCGTATCTGTTCATTTCCCACTCGTTGGTGGAGATGCGCCTGATGACCGAGACAACCCTGGTTTTTGAAAAGGGGGTCATGCTGGAACAGACGACCGGCGAGCAGCTGGCCAGAAGCCGCATGGGGAGCAGTCAGGTCGGTTACATCAATCTGCTGAAGCTGGGACGCCCATCGCCCGAATCCGGGCTGTTTTCCTATCCCTGGGGCGGGTCGCGGCTGCTGTTTACGGCCGGCAGCGAGCGTGACAGCTGCACGGCAGAGCTTTCCTCCAAGGACATCATCCTCTTCAAGCAGCACCCGGAGGCGATCAGCGCCCGCAATCTGCTGGAGTGCCGGGTACGTTTGCTGTTCAACTCCGGCCGTAAAATCGGCGTGGAGCTGGATTGCGCCGGGAACACGCTGATTGCGGAGGTTGTTCAGGATGCGGTCAGTGAGTTGAATATAACACCAGGAAGCACCGTTTATGCCGCAGTCAAGGCCTCTGCCTTCCGAATGCTGCCGGAGTGATTAAATTTTCAGCAACTGCCCACGCCACTGGCGCATCCCTTCTCTCCAATTTAGCCCATCGCCCGCCTCAATTGTGAGCATCAATATATAAACAACTGTTTTTACACGATTAATAATAGTTGGCACGCCATATGCTAAAGTAAAATCAAAGCAACATGCAGTACGATATTTGAAATAAAAAGTTTTGTTCAGGCAATGGCGCCTCCGTAATACCGGGGCGCCATTTTTTGTGTCCCGGACCCCAATCACAGATGCTCACTAATTGATGAGCGAAAGGAGTAACACAATGAGACAGATCGCAATTTACGGCAAGGGCGGCATCGGCAAATCAACCACAACACAAAACACGGTGGCAGGACTGGCCTATCTCGGCAAGAAAGTCATGATCGTCGGCTGCGACCCCAAGGCTGACTCCACCCGTCTGATTCTGCACGCCAAAGCCCAGAATACGGTTATGGACCTGGTTCGTGAAAAGGGTACTGTTGAGGATCTGGAGCTGGAAGATGTCATGAAGGTCGGCTACGGCGACACCAAGTGCGTTGAGTCCGGCGGACCTGAGCCGGGTGTTGGTTGTGCCGGTCGCGGTGTTATCACTGCCATCAACTTCCTGGAAGAGAACGGCGCTTATACAGACGATCTTGATTTTGTTTTCTATGATGTTCTGGGTGACGTTGTTTGCGGCGGTTTCGCCATGCCGATCCGTGAAGGCAAAGCTGAAGAAATCTACATTGTCTGCTCCGGCGAGATGATGGCCATGTACGCAGCCAACAACATCGCCAAAGGTATTTTGAAATACGCTTCTTCCGGCAAAGTCCGTCTGGCCGGTCTGATTTGCAACGCTCGCAAGACCGACAAGGAATTCGAGCTGGTCAGCGCTCTGGCAGCCAAACTGAGCACCCAGATGATCCACTTCGTGCCACGTGACAACCAGGTTCAGAGAGCCGAAATGCGCCGCATGACCGTTATCGAATACTCACCGGAGCATCCGCAGGCTCAGGAGTACCGCAATCTGGCACAGAAAATTGCCGAGAACAAAATGTTGGTGATCCCGACCCCGCTGGAGATGGAAGAGCTGGAAGACCTCCTGATGGAATACGGCATCATGGAAGCAGAAGATGAGAGCGTGGTGGGAGTGGTAGAAGCGGCAGCGGCATAGATTGGTGTGTAGGGGCGGCCCCATGTGGCCGCCCGAAACAGGGCAACCACACGGGGTTGCCCCTACAGAAGGACCATCACAATAAGGAGAATTTCCCATGTCAGATAAAATAAGAAAAATTGAAGGCATAACCAAGGAATCGACCCAGGCCATGATTGATGAGGCGCTGTCGGTCTATCCCGAGAAAGCCAGAAAGAAACGCGCACCGCACCTGGCGCCCAATGATGCTGCTTCCGGTTGCGCTTCGGTAAAATCCAACAAAAAGACTGTTCCAGGCGTGATGAGTGCCCGTGGTTGCGCCTATGCCGGCGCCAAAGGGGTTGTCTGGGGCCCGATCCGCGACATGGTTCACGTTTCCCACGGCCCGGTCGGCTGCGGCTGGTACTCCTGGGGCACACGCCGCAACATGATGAGCGGCATCACCGGCGTTACCAACTTCGCCATGCAGTTCACCTCCGATTTCCAGGAAAAAGACATCGTCTACGGCGGCGACAAGAAGCTTAAAACTCTGCTGGCAGAGGCCCATGATCTGTTCCCGCTGGCCAAAGGTATCTCGGTTCTGTCCGAATGCCCGGTCGGTCTGATCGGTGACGATATCAACTCGGTTGCCAAAACCTCCGCCAAGGAGCTGGATATCCCGATCATTCCTTGCAACTGCGAAGGCTTCCGCGGTGTTTCCCAGTCGCTGGGCCACCACATCTCCAACGACACCATCCGCGACTACATCATCGGCACCCGCGAATTTGCCGAGCCGGAGAGCCCTTATGACATCGCCCTGATCGGTGAGTACAACATCGGCGGCGATGCCTGGTCAACCAAGCCTCTTCTGGAAGAGTGCGGCCTGAACGTCAAGGCGGTCTGGACCGGCGACGGCGAACTGGAAAAAATTGCCGCCACCCATACGGTCAAGCTGAACGTTATTCACTGCTACCGTTCCATGAACTACATGTGCAAGGTTATGGAAGAAAAGTTCGGCATTCCCTGGATCGAACTGAACTTCTTCGGGCCGACCAAGATCAAGCAGAGCCTACGGGCACTGGCCGAACTGTTCGATGATAACATCAAGGCAAAAGTCGAGGCGGTTATCGCCAAGTACGACCCGATCATGCAGGGGATCATCGAAGAATACAAACCGCGTCTGGATGGAAAAACGGTCATGCTGCTGGTTGGCGGTCTCCGTCCGCGCCACACCATCGGCGCCTATGAAGATCTGGGTATGGACTGCGTCGGTTCCGGCTACGAATTTGCCCATACTGACGATTACGACCGTACCGCGCCGGAAATGCCGGATGCCACTGTCGTTTATGACGACCCATCCGAGTACGAGTTTGAAAAGTTTGCCGACACACTTAAACCGGACCTGATCGGTTCCGGTATCAAGGAAAAATACGTTTTCCAGAAGATGGGCATCCCGTTCCGTCAAATGCACAGCTGGGATTATTCCGGTCCTTACCACGGTTACAAAGGCTTCGAAGTTTTTGCCCGCGATATCGACATGGCGATCAACAGCCCGACCTGGAATCTGGTCAAGGCACCGTTCTGATGATGTAGGGGCGGCCCCATGTGGCCGCCCGTATTGGGCAACCACATGGGGTTGCCCCTACAAAAATATATTCGAGGCTGTGTAACGGATGAGTTTCCGGCCCAAAAGGAGTAAACCATGTCAAACCTGCTAGAGCTTGAAGTCAAAAAAATAGTCGAAACTCCTCCCGAAGAGATCGAGCGCGTCAAGAACTGGATCAACACCGAAGAGTACAAAGAGAAGAACTTTGCCCGTCAGGCGCTGGTGATCAACCCGGCCCACGCCTGCCAGCCGCTGGGCGCGCAGCTGGCCGCTCACGGTTTTGAAGGTACGCTTCCCTTCGTACATGGTTCACAGGGGTGCGCTTCCTACTACCGTTCGACCCTCAACCGTCATTTCCGTGAACCAGCTCCGGCCGTTTCCGATTCGATGACCGAGGACGGCGCGGTGTTCGGCGGACAGAACAACCTGCATGAAGGTCTTGAGAATGCCTACTCTATCTACAAGCCCAAGATGATTGCAGTTTTTACCTCCTGCATGCCGGAAGTTATCGGCGACGACCTGACCGCTTTCATCAAGAATGCCAAGCAGAAGAAATGCGTTCCTGCGGAGCTGCCGACACCCTACGCCAATACACCCAGCTTCAACGGCACTCATATCCACGGTTATGACTCCATGCTGGTCTCGATCCTGCAGACCCTGACCGAGGGAAAGCAGGTGGAGGGACGCTGCACCGGCAAGCTGAACCTGATCCCCGGTTGTGACTTCAACACCGGCGACTATCGCGAATACAAGCGTCTCTTGAAAGAGATGGGAGTTCCGGTCACGGTTCTGGCTGACATATCCGATACCTTTGATTCACCATGTGACGGCAGTTACCATATCTACGCCGGCGGAACCAAGCTGGAAGACGCCGCCGACTCGATCAACGGCAAGGCCACCATGACACTCGGGCCTTACTCAACACCCAAAACCTTTACCTGGATCAAGGACAACTACTCCGGCAAGCATGTTTCCATGCCGCTGCCGATGGGTATCGCCAAGACTGATGCCTTCCTGATGAAAGTGGCCGACCTGTTCGGCAAGGAAATCCCGGAATCGATCAGGAACGAGCGCGGCCGGGCTGTGGATGCCATAACCGATTCGCACCAGTACATGCATGGCAAAAAGTTCGCTGTTTACGGCGATCCGGATTACCTGATGGGCTATGTCTCGTTCCTGCTGGAGATGGGCGCCATACCACACCACATCCTCTGCAGCCGCGGCACCAAAAAAATTGAAAAAGATCTGCAGGCGCTGCTGGACGGTTCCATGTACGGCAAAGGCTGCAAAATCCACATGAACAAAGACCTCTGGCATTTGCGCAGTCTGCTGGTGACCGATCCGGTCGATGCCGTCATCGGCGACAGCCACGGCAAGTTTGCCGCCCGCGACGCCCAGGTTCCCCTGTTCCGCTTCGGCTTCCCGATCATGGACCGGGTCAACAAGCACCGTTACCCGCTGGTTGGTTATCAGGGCGTCGTCAACATGGTGACCGAGATCTGTAACAAGTTTATCGATATCAAGGACGAGACCTGTGAGGATCAACAGTTTGAATTGATGCGGTAGAAATCATTTAAGAAAATCAGCAACACAAAAAAGGCGACCCGTTGTACGGGCCGCCTTTTTTGTGTTCATATCCGGTAATATCAATAGTAACACCTTGAGTTAGCGAGCTATTCGGGTATAATGAGAAGCTGTTTGACTTTTTCAGAGCCCGAACGCAGAGATCCGGAGATATTGCATGACACTTTTTGGTGCCAAGTCAGAAAATAGATATCGCGCCTTGTTTGATAATACGGTCAATGGAATTGCCATCTATGGATCCACTGATGGCCAGCAATTCTACTTCGCAGACATGAACAGCGCCGGTGAACAGCTGAGTCTGGTGAAAATCCAGGATATTGCCGGCAAGGAAATCCGCGAAGTTTTCCCGGGTGTTGTTGAAATGGGACTATACGATGTCCTCCGGCGGGTCTGGATCAGCGGGACGGCAGAAACCCTGCCCGTGGCTCTTTACGATGACCAGAGCCTCTCACGTTACTATCAGAACCGGGTCTGCAAAATATCCGATACCGAAGTCGCCGCTGTCTACAGTGATGTAAGCGAGCAGGTCAGAGCCGAGGGGGAACTGCGTCGCAGTGAAGTCCGCTTCCGGAGCCTGTTCGAGACCATGCAGGAAGGTTTTGCCCTGCATGAGGTTGTCTTTGATGACGCCGGCAATCCGGTTGATTACCGCTTTCTCGAAGTTAATCCGGCCTTCGAGCGGTTGACCGGTCTTTCCCGGGATGCCGTGCTAGGAAGAACGGTGCGCGAGATCATGCCCCAGACGGAAGAATACTGGATAAAGACCTACTGCCAGGTGGCCATGACCGGCGAAGCGGTTGAGGTTGAGAACTACTCGGATGAGTTGGGGCGCTACTACCGGGGCAGAGCCTATTCCCCCAAACGGGGAAAGTTTGTGGTGCTGTTCGAGGATGTCACCGAGAAGAAAAAAGGGATGCTGGCACTGGTGCAGCGGGAAGAGCAGATGAGGGTGCTGTTTGATGCTTCCCAGGCTGGCATCGTGATGGTGGAACCGTCCGGCGCCATAATGCTTGCAAACAAACGCATGGCCGAGATGTTTGGCTGCAGTATGGAGGAATTGCTCCGGAGCAGTTATCCGGACCATCTCCACCCCGACCAGCGCAGCACTGGCGACCAGATGATGCGTATGCTGATTGCGGGCGAGATTGACCATGTTGATACGGAACGGCATTATCTCCGCAAGGATGGCGGTGATTTCTGGGGGCACCTGTCAGGTCGGCGGCACGAGGATGCGGATGGCGTATTGATCTCGCTGGTTGGAAATATTGTTGATATCACCGACCGCAGGCGGGCCGAAGAGGCCCTGAGAATCAGTGAACAGAAATTTTTCAAGGCCTTCAGCCATGCGCCGCTGATGATGTCAATCAGTGAAATATCGACAGGCAGGTATCTGAACGTTAATAACAAGTTCTCCCAAATATCGGGCTTTAGTTACAGTGAGGTCGTGGGGCGGACCTCGATCGAACTCGGCTGGCTTTCGGCAGCCGAACGCGACCGCATGATCGGAATTTTGGAGGGGAGCGGCAGGATACAGGATCTTGAAATATCGGTTACCGCCAAGGATGGCTCTCCGCTCACCTGCCTTTATTCTGCGGAAATAATCAATGTGGAGGGTGTTGACCGCCTATTGTCCATAGCGCTGGACGTTACCGGGCACAACAAAGACCGGGAAGCGCTGGCTTACGCCAACGAATGTTTTCAGCAGGCGTTGAACGGGCCGAAGCATGTATTGTATCGCCTGAATGTGAAAAAAGGGTGCTACGACTACATGAGTCCGGTCTTTGAGCAGATCACCGGTTATCCTTTAGAACAGTTTATGCGGACCGGTCTGGACGGATTGCCAAACTATTTCCATCCCGAAGATCGGGAGCGTTTTTTGGGATATATCGGGGCGGAACTGGCTAAAAACAGCGGCAAGTCCTTTGACATGGAGATGGAGTACCGTTTCAGAAAGGTGGACGGCAGCTACTGCTGGGTGCATGACTCAAGTACGGTCTGCCTCGATCAGCAGGGGGAAATGGAGTACATTTTCGGTACCGTTTATGAGGTCACCGAACGCAAACAGGCCGAGGAAAAGCTGAAGCAGCAGGCGGAGCTGCTTGAGTTTGCCCATGACTGCATCATCGTGCGCGACCTGGATGACAAAATTACCTACTGGAACAGGGGGGCCGCCGACTGTTACGGCTGGGAGCGCGAGGAGGCGCTTGGTCAGGTTTCCCACGAATTGCTGAAAACGCGATTCCCTGTTCCGTTGGTGGAAATTTTTAAATTATTGCTTAAGGACGGCATGTGGCAGGGTGAATTGGTCCATACGCGGCGCGACGGCAGGGAACTTACCGTTTCCAGCCGCTGGTCGCGCATACGGAGTGAATTGGATAATACGGTGCAGGTGCTCGAAATAAACAATGACATCACGGACCGTCTTCAACTCGAACGTGAACAGGAAAAGGGGCAGCGCCTGGAGTCACTGGGACTGCTGGCCGGTGGCATCGCCCACGATTTTAACAATATTCTGACCGGCATCGTTGGCAACCTTTCCCTGATCAGGGTGATGGTCAACGACAACCTTCGCGTGATCGGCCGACTTGATGATTGCGAAAAGGCGGCCCGGCGGGCTGGCGAACTGACCCGGCAGCTGCTGACTTTTTCCCGTGGCGGAGAACCGGTCAAAAAAACGGTCGAGTTGTCCCGCATCCTCAACGAGTCGCTATCGTTCGGACTGCGTGGTTCCAACGTCAAGGGGACTCTGGAGATTTCCGATGAACTTTGGCCGGTGGATGTGGATGAAGGACAGATCAGCCAGGTTCTTAACAATTTACTGATCAACGCCACACAGGCCATGCCTGATGGTGGTGAGGTTGCGGTCAAGGCGGAAAATCTGATTACGGAGGGAGCGGACGGAGAGCCGGGCTGTTTTGTGCGTTTGTCGATTCGTGACAGCGGCAGCGGGATTTCGCCGGACATTATGCAAAAGATCTTCGACCCGTATTTCACAACCAAGCCCGAGGGAACCGGCCTCGGCCTGGCTTCGGCCTATTCGATCGTCAGGCGGCATGGCGGGAGCATAATTGTTTCTTCGGAGGTCGGTAACGGTGCGGAATTTGTGATCTGCCTTCCTGCAATCTGCTCAAAAAATCCGGTCGAGCCGGAAACCATTTTTGAAGATCAGCCCGAAACTACCATCGGCGGCCGTGTGCTGGTTATGGATGATGAACAGATGATCGTCGAGCTTGTCTGCATGATGCTGGCGGAGCTGGGGTGTTCGGTTGATTCCTGCGGGGACGGACGTGAAGCTGTTTCGCTTTATCAAGCTGCCCTGGAACGGGGAGAAGCGTATGACATCGTTATTCTGGACCTGACCGTGCCGGGTGGCGTGGGGGGGCTGGAGGCGTGCCGCAGGATCAGGGCAATTGATCCCCGCGCCACCCTGATTGTTTCAAGTGGCTATAGTCAGGACGCAGTTATGGCGGATTTTCGCGAACACGGTTTTTCAGGTTCGGTGATGAAACCGTATGCAATGAAAAGTCTGTTTGACGAGTTTAAGCGGGTTATGGCGTTACGGGATAGAAGGGAGCAGATTCATGGATGAATTCGGCACAAAACGATCCGGAGAAGGGTTGGATGACAGTATGCCGGCACTGGCCGGCCTTGCGCTTGAATCGGCGCAGGATCAGGTGCTGTGGGTGGATGCCGCTGGCAGGTTCGTCTTTGCCAACGGAAGCGCCTGCCGGATGTTGGAATACACGCGTGAAGAGCTGCTAGCCATGAGCGTCGCTGATATCAGTCCCGATTTTATACCGCAGATCTGGGATGAACATTGGCGGGAGCTCAAGGAGGCCGGGAGGCTGGTGCTGGAGGTCCGGCAGCGTTCCCGCTCCGGGAAATTCCTCCTGATCGAGATTTCGGCCACCTATCTGCAACATGACGGCCGGGAATATTCCTGCGCCTTCGGAAAGGATATTTCCGAGCGGGTGCAAATCGAGCAGAAGTTTTCCATAGCATTCAGCCAGGCTCCGCTGCTGATGGCGATCAACGATCTGCAGAGCGGTGAATTTCTGGAGGCGAATAACAAGTTCTGTGAGGTATCCGGATTCAGTCATAACGAGCTTGCCGGTAAAACCTCCAAGGAAATCGGCTGGATGTCGCCAGACGACTGCGATGGCTTTATGGAAATCCTGAGACAGGACGGCAGGGTGCCGGAGTCGGAAGTTGTATTTAAGGCAAAGGATGGCCGGTCCGTCACCTGCCTCTATTCCGCGGAAAAAATCAATCTTGAGGGAAGGGATTGCCTTCTTTCCACAACAGTGGACATCACCCAGCGCAAAAACGATCAGAAAGCGCTGGATTACGCTAATCAGTGTTTCGAGCAGGCGCTGAACGGCCCCCGTCACATACTGTACCGCCTGAATGTCAAAAAGGGGTGCTACGATTATCTGAGCCCTACTATCGAAACGCAAACCGGCTATCCTCACGCCCAGTTTAAGCAAACCAGCCTGGAAAAGTTGGTCGAATATATACATCCGGATGATCGGGGGCACTTTTTAAATCAAATTCATGAGCAGATGTCCCGACGCGTTGGAAGTACTTTCTGCATACAAGTGGAGTATAGACTCAGAAGGGCGGATGGGACGTACTGCTGGGTACATGACGCGAGCACGGGCTGCCTTGATCAGGCCGGGGAGCTGGAATATTTTTTCGGATCTGCTTTTGATATCACCGAAAGAAAACGCATTGAAGGGCTGCTGAGTCAAAGCGAGGAGAGTTACCGGCTGTTGGTGGAGCAGTCCGTGGCCTGGATCTGGACAGCCAATGCCGCTCTTAAGCACACATACTCTAACGACAATGTCCTGAAAATACTTGGCTATTCCTCAAGAGAACTCTGTGCCATGAACATCCTCGAACTGGTGCATGCCGATGACCACGATCTGATTAAAAAGAAAGTCCACGAAGCGATTTCGGAGCGATGCGGCTGGAATGGGGTTGTGCTGCGCTGGCTGGCGCGGGATGGTTCCTGGCGCTTTATTGAATCGAGCGGCGCGCCGATCTTTGATGATGAGGGAACGCTGCTCGGCCTGCAGGGCGCCAACACGGATATAACCGAACGGCTGCTGCTCGAACAGGAGCGGGAAAAGGGTCAGCGGCTGGAATCATTGGGTCTTCTGGCTGGCGGCATAGCCCATGATTTCAACAACATCCTGACCGGCATCGCCGGTAATCTGTCGCTGGCCAAAATGATGATCGAAAACGATTATAGCGCCATGGGGCGGCTGGAAGAGTGTGAAAAGGCTGCCAAGCGGGCCAGTCAGCTGACTCAGCAGTTGCTGACCTTCGCCCGGGGGGGAGAACCGGTCAAAAAAACCGTCGATCTGGCCCGGCTTGTCAACGAGGCGGCTTCATTTAATCTGCGGGGCTCCAGCTCAAAGGTTGTGCTGCTCTTGAACGATGACCTCTGGCCGATCGATGCGGATGAAGGACAGATCAGTCAGGTGCTTAACAACCTGCTGATCAACGCCGCCCAGGCCATGCCGGAAGGGGGCACCGTCACTGTCCGCGCGGATAATTTGGTCGAAGAAGCGACATCGGATAAGCCGGAGCGCTTTGTGCGCCTGATAGTGAGTGACAGTGGAAGCGGGATTCCTGCCGACATTCTTCAAAAGATTTTTGACCCGTATTTCACCACCAAAGCGCGGGGCACCGGGCTTGGCTTGTCTTCGGTCTACTCAATCGTCAAGCGTCATGGGGGAACGGTTACGGTTTCTTCGAAAATCGGTTACGGGTCGGAATTCGTGATCCGCCTGCCGGCCGCCAGTTCGACGAAGGCGAGCGGACCGGATCTTCAGGCTGCGCCGCAGGGCGTCACTGTCAGCGGTGGCCGCGTACTGGTGATGGATGACGACGAGATAATCATTGATGTGGTTTCCATGATGCTCACTGGAGCGGGGTGTGAGGTTGATACGTGCAATGACGGGGATGAAACGTTTTTGCGCTATCAGATGGCGGTTGAACAGGGACTCCCCTACGATGTCGTTTTCCTCGACCTGACCATGCCGGGCGGGATGGGGGGGCGGGAAGTGGCCGCCCGGATCAGGGCGATCGATCCCCATGCCGCCATGATTGTATCCAGCGGCTATTCCGATGACGCTGTCATGTCGGACTTTTACAGCCACGGTTTCAGCGGCGCTCTGACAAAACCATTCGAGATGGATAGTTTGATGGGGGAATTTAACCGGGTCATGGGGATGCGCCGCACTCTGCCTGACTACGTTGAATAAGTGAAAAGTACAGTTACTCCAGATTCCATCCGACAATAAGGAGCAATGCCATGCGGATTACCCCACTTCTTCAGCTAGTTTTTTTCTGCATTCTGATCTCCGCCCTGATTTCCTGCCAGAGACAGAAACCGGTCCGGATCGGCTTTCTGGGGGGGCTTTCCGGCCGGGTGTCCGACCTGGGAGGGAGCGGCAGGAACGGGGTCCAACTGGCAGTGGAACAGCGCAATGCCGCTGGCGGTCTCAATGGCCAGCCGGTTGAGCTGGTTGTGAGGGATGACGAGCAGAACCCGGAAACTGCCAAAAAAGTTGCAGGCGAACTGATCGGGCAGGGAATCGAACTGATTATCGGTCCCATGACCAGCAGTATTGCCATGGCGGTTATGCCTCAAATCAACGCCTCCAGGAGCATCCTGCTGAGTCCGACCGCCACCACAACCAGCCTGAGCGGGTTGGATGACAACTTTTTGCGTGTGATTTCCCCGACAACCGAATATGCCACAAAGAGCGCCCGCTATCAGTATGATAAACTTGGCACACGCAGTGTCGCTGTTATCTATGATGCCGGCAACCGTTCCTACACCGAGAGTTGGTTGAATGACTTCCGCGTCGCTTTTTCCGCGCTTGGTGGAAAGATCGTAATGACCAAATCGTTTCAATCCGGCCAGGATACGGTTTTCCAGCCGCTGGTGCTGGATCTGCTTTCATCGAAGGCGGATACCGTGCTGATCATCGGCAATTCGGTAGATTCGGCCCTGATCTGCCAGCAGGTGCGCAAGCTTGATCCGAAAAGGCGGATTGCCATGTCGGAATGGGCTGCTACCGAACGATTGATAGAATTAACCGGACCGGCCGCCGAAGGGGTGGTGGTGGCCCAGTTTCTGGACCGGAACGACACCTCCCAGCGTTACCGTGATTTTTATTTGGCATACAAATCACGCTTCGGGCAGGAGCCGGGGTTTGCAGGATTGGCCGGATACGATGCGGCGCAGGTCGCACTGGATGCCTACTCCTCGCGAAAAAAGGGTGAAAGCCTTAAAAAGTTGATTATCGGAAAAGGGAAATTCCAGGGCGTTCAGCAGCAGCTGGCCATCGACCGTTTCGGTGACGCAGACCGGAAAACCTTTGTTACGGTCATTCGCGGAAATAAATACATTACGGTGGAGTGACCATGACTGTCCGCTCTTTACGCAACGTTCTCACGCTCCAATCCCTGCTGGCGGTTGTGCTGCCATTCGGCATGGTTGTGCTCTTCGGCTTTTTCTGGATATATCCCGAAACCATAAGGGACGCCCAGGAGCGGCAGCTCCGCCTGGCGCGGGCGGTCGGCGTGCAGGTGGAAAGCCACCTGGAAACGGCCGCCGCAGTTGTCAGGGCCACCGCTGCCATGCCGACTGTGGGGCATAACTTTCAGAAGCATCTTGATGCTCTGCTGGGCGCCACCGATGCCATGAGCAGCCTGTATCTGGTCGCCACGGATGGCAAGGTCTCCGGCGTGTCGCTTCGAATGGACAGGAAAATGCGCCAGAAAGATCTGGACAGTCTGGATATTTCAGGCAATCCGTTTTTCCACAAAATTTCCCACGACAGAAAACCGCGCTGGTCAAATACCTTTCTCTCGCTCATCAATGGCGGGCTGGCCGTGGCATATTCGACGCCTGGAGATGGCGGATTCTTTGTCGGTGAGGTTGATCTGGCGCTTTTGACAAAATTTCTCAAGCAGATCAGCTCCGATCAGGACACGCTGATCATGATCGTTGATCAGAACGGGCAGGTCATAGCCGACAACAATGGCCGCTATACGGCTCAACAACTCAATATCAGCAATATTCCGCTGGTTCGTTCCGGAATTGTCGCGGATGCGCCGACTGTCGGCCAATTCAGTTTCGAAGGGTATGCCATGACCGGCAGCATAATTCAGATTCCGGATGTGGATTGGCATGTGCTGGTAGCCAGGACGAATATTTCCATCTTCCGCACCTCCCGGAACATCAGTCTGGTCGTTCTGGGAGCGATCCTGCTCGCGCTGTCGGGTGGCGTGATGACTTCCATTTATCTGGCGCGCAAACTGGCGGCCCGTTTCGACGCCCTTGCCGACCGTGCCCAGAAATTTGCCGATGGGGACAGATCCGGGGTTTGGCCGGTGACCACGATTGCCGAGTTCAATCAGTTGTCCGGAAATCTCCAGTTGATGGGGGATACGCTCCATCAGCAGGAGCTGGTGCTGCGGGAAAGCGAAAGCCGCATGTCAAGCCTGTATAACATTTCCCAATACCCGTTCGGCGATGAGGCCGGGTTTCTGGATCATGCCCTGGATGAAGTCATCAAGCTGACCGGAAGCGCAATCGGCTACATTTATTTTTACAGCGAGCAAAAGCGTCAGTTTACCCTGCATAGCTGGTCGCAAAGCGTGATGAAGGAGTGTGCGGTCCAGGAACATAAGACCGTTTACGATCTGGGCAGCACCGGAATCTGGGGCGAAGCGGTCCGCCAGCGGAAGCCGATCCTGCTGAACGAATTTGCCGCCCCCCATCCGCTCAAGAAAGGTCTGCCGGAGGGGCATGTGTCTCTCAAGCGCTTTCTGACCGTGCCGGTAATAGTGGATGAAAATGTTGTGGCGGTCGTGGGGGTTGGCAATAAGGACAGCGATTACCTTGACTCTGACGTAATGCAGCTGAGCCTGTTCATGGATGCGGTCTGGAAAATTGTCAGCGGCAAGCGGGCCGTGGAGGAGCGCCTCAAGCTGGAACAGCAACTGCTGCATACCCAGAAGCTGGAAAGCCTGGGTGTTCTGGCAGGGGGCATCGCCCACGACTTCAACAATATCCTGACCGCCATCATCGGCAACGCCGACCTGGCGCTGATGCGGCTCAACAAGGAATCCCCCGCCGTAGACAACCTGCAGCGCATCGAACAATCCGCTTCGCGGGCCGCCGACCTGGCCAAACAGATGCTGGCCTACTCCGGCAAAGGCAAATTCATGGTCGAAAGCCTGGATATCAACAAGCTGGTGGAAGAGATGCTGCATATGCTGGAAGTCTCGATCTCCAAAAGGGCGGTTCTGCGCCTGAACTTTACCAAACCACTGCCAGCCGTCGAAGCCGACGCCACCCAGATGCGCCAGATCATCATGAATCTGGTCATCAACGCCTCGGAGGCGATCGGCGACAAAAGCGGCGTGATCGCCATCACCACCGGCTGCATGGATTGCGACGACAGCTACCTGAAAGGGGTCTGGCTGGATGAAAACCTGAAGGACGGCCTGTATGTCTACCTTGAAATCGCCGACAGCGGCTGCGGCATGGACAAGGACGTTATGGAGAAGCTGTTCGACCCATTCTTCACCACCAAATTCACCGGGCGGGGACTGGGGATGGCCGCCGTACTCGGCATCGTACGCGGCCACCACGGCGCCATCAAAGTCTACAGCGAACCGGGCAAGGGGAGCAGCTTCAAAATCCTGCTCCCAGCCTCCGGCCGTCCGTCTGAAATCTTCAACAATGAGGCGGACAAGGACGACTGGCGCGGCAGCGGCACGGTCCTGCTGGTGGACGACGAGGAAACCATACGTGGCATCGGAACAGAAATGCTGAAAGAGCTCGGCTTCGGCGCGGTCACAGCCAACGACGGCCGCGAAGCGCTGGAGATATTCAAAGCCAGGGGCGACATCAGCTTCGTAATCCTGGATCTGACCATGCCGCACATGGATGGTGAGCAATGCTTCCGCGAACTGCGCCGGATCAAGCCGGATGTGAAGGTGATTTTGTGCAGTGGCTACAACGAACAGGAAGTCACCCAGAAGTTTGCCGGGAAGGGGCTGTCCGGCTTCATTCAGAAACCGTACCGGCTGAGTGTGCTGAAAGAAGCGGTCAAGAGGATAAGCTGACTTGACCCAACGTTTCTGCCCATCAAAAAGGGAAAAGTTTATGACGGTTTATTTGCGAACATATCGTTTATCCATGGTTTTGCTTCTGGTCGTCATCGCCTTTGCCACCGTATTTTCCACGGCAGCCGTTGCCCATGATATCCACATCGGCGTTCTGGCCCACCGGGGCAAGGAGACGGCATTGCGGATGTGGACACCCACCGCCGCGTATCTCGCCCGAACAATCCCGGAACACCGCTTTGAAATTATTCCGCTCGACTTCAACCAGATCGGCCCGGCTGTCGGCAGCGGACAGGTTGATTTTGTGATCTCCAATCCGGAAATATACGTCAATCTGGAAGCACAGTATCGCGTAAGCCGGATTGCCACTTTGAAAAACATGACATCCAAGGGGGCTTATAAAGAATTCGGCGGGGTCATATTCACCAGAGCGGATCGTAAGGACATCAAGGACATTCATGACCTGAAAGGGAAAAGTGTCATGGCTGTCGAGGCCAGCTCTCTTGGCGGCTGGACAATGGCGTGGCGTGAAATAAAAGCAGCCGGGCTTGACCCATACCGGGATTTCGCCGGGCTTACCTTCGGGGGCACCCACGATGATGTCGTTTACGCAGTCAGGGACCGGAAAGCAGATGTCGGGACGATTCGCAGCAATACTCTGGAACGGATGTCGGATGAAGGCAAAATCAAGCGGGAAGATTATTATGTCATCAACCGGCAAAAGGACGATGGTGAATTCCCGTTCGCGGTCAGCACGCGGCTCTACCCGGAATGGCCCTTCGCGAAGGTCAGGCACACATCCGACGATCTTGCTGAGAGTGTTGCAATAGCCCTCTATAAACAGTCCGCAGATGACCCGGCTTCCAAGGCGGCACATTTGGAAGGGTGGACGATACCGCTCGATTACGAGTTGGTGCATATGCTGATGAAGGAACTGCGGATCGGGGTCTACAAGGATTACGGGAAAATAACGATTAAATCTGTCATGCGGCAATACGGCTACTGGTTTGTAACGATCCTGCTGGTGCTGGCGATGTATTGGAACTATTTGTTGCGCAAGAGGGTCCGCAAGCGGACACTTTCATTGCAGCAGGAACTGGAGGAACGCCGCAGGTTGGAGCAACAGCTCAAACTCCTTTCCGAAGAAGCCCTGGTTGCCAGCGAACAAAGGTTCAAGACCCTGTTCGAAAATCTGGCCGACCCGGTTTACATCTCGGACATGTCCGGAAAAATCGTTGCAGCTAATGCGCAAGCTTCAACGGAACTGGGCTACTCGAATGAAGAATTCCTTGCATTGGGAATACTCGATCTGGATGCCGTTCACACAACGCCTGAAAAAATCTCGGAACATTTCGGTAATTTATCGAAATTCAAGGCGATGACTTTTGAAACCATCCATCGCCGGAAAGACGGGTCGCAGTTTCCGGTTGAGGTTAATGTCCGGCTGGTAGACTTTGATGGACAACCGGCGGTTATGGGTGTTGCCAGAAATATTACGGAACGCAAACAGGCTGAAGAAGAGCGCCTGATGATGGAGCAGCAGCTTCTGCATACCCAGAAGCTGGAAAGCCTGGGTGTTCTGGCAGGCGGCATCGCCCACGACTTCAACAATATCCTGACCGCCATCATCGGCAACGCCGACCTGGCGCTGATGCGGCTCAACAAGGAATCCCCCGCCGTAGACAACCTGCAGCGCATCGAACAATCCGCTTCGCGGGCCGCCGACCTGGCCAAACAGATGCTGGCCTACTCCGGCAAAGGCAAATTCATGGTCGAAAGCCTGGATATCAACAAGCTGGTGGAAGAGATGCTGCATATGCTGGAAGTCTCGATTTCCAAAAAGGCGGTCCTGCGGCTGAACTTTACCAAACCACTGCCAGCCGTCGAAGCCGACGCCACCCAGATACGCCAGATCATCATGAACCTGGTTATCAACGCCTCGGAGGCGATCGGCGACAAAAGCGGCATAATTGCCATCACCACCGGCTGCATGGATTGCGACGACAGCTACCTGAAAGATGTCTGGCTGGATGAAAATCTTTCCGGTGGTCTGTACTCCTACCTGGAAGTTGCCGACAGCGGCTGCGGCATGGACAAAGACGTTATGGAGAAACTGTTCGACCCGTTCTTCACCACCAAATTCACCGGACGGGGACTGGGGATGGCCGCAGTACTCGGCATCGTGCGCGGCCACCACGGCGCCATCAAAGTCTACAGCGAGCCGGGCAAGGGGAGCAGCTTCAAAATCCTGTTTCCCGCCTCCGGCCGACCGGCGGAAATTTTCAACGGCGAATCGGACCGGGACGAATGGCGCGGAAGCGGCACGGTCCTGCTGGTGGATGACGAAGAAACCGTCCGTGGTATCGGGACAGAAATGCTGAAAGAGTTGGGTTTCGAGGTTATTACCGCCAACGATGGCCGGGCCGGATTGGACATTTTCAAAAGCAAGGACGACATAGCTTTCGTGATTCTGGACCTGACCATGCCGCACATGGACGGCGAACAATGCTTCTGCGAACTGCGCCGGATCAAGCCGGACGTCAAGGTGATTCTGAGCAGCGGTTACAACGAAAACGAAGTCACCCAAAAATTTGTCGGCAAGGGGTTGTCCGGCTTCATCCAGAAACCGTACCGGCTGAGTGTGTTGAAGGAAGCGGTTAAGGCTGTCATATATTAGAAAAGAATCTTGGCTGATATGAGATGTTAACCGGTCGGGCGCTGCTGCCTAATATATAGGCATATGCGGTCGCGGCGAACAAGGTAATTAAATTGTATTTGAATATAAACAGCTAGATAGAGCATGTGGTGCAGTTGGCACGCCACATGCTCTAATTATTTGACGGTAACTATATTGCGAATAAACTCTGGCAACGGCGCCATCCGCTTTCATCATGTATGAAACGGAGCGCCGTTTTTCGTTGCAGGGTGATATGCGACGAGCCGAAAAGGATACGACCATGGCCAAACCAGACTGGTACGACACCGACAACTGCGAAACCCACGACAAGGGCGCACCCAAGTTCTGCAAGAAATCCGAACCGGGCGAGGGAACCGAACGCTCCTGCGCCTATGACGGCGCCCGCGTGGTACTGATGCCGATCACCGATGTGATCCACCTGGTGCATGGCCCGATCGGCTGTGCCGGCAACTCCTGGGATAACCGCGGGGCACGCTCTTCCGATTCGCAGCTTTACCGGCGCGGTTTTACAACCGAAATGCTGGAAAACGACGTCATCTTCGGCGGCGAGAAGAAGCTCTACAAGGCCATCCTCGATCTGGCCGAGCGTTATCAGGATCAAGCCCGGGCCATTTTCGTCTATGCCACCTGCGTGACCGCCATGACCGGTGATGATGTGGAGGCGGTCTGCACGGCTGCCTCGGCAAAAGTCGCCATCCCGATTATCCCGGTCAATACGCCCGGTTTTATCGGCGACAAGAACATCGGCAACCGCCTGGCGGGTGAAATCATGTTCAAGTACGTGATCGGCACCACCGAGCCGCCGGTTCTAGGCGAGTATCCGATCAACCTGATCGGCGAGTACAACATTGCCGGAGACCTGTGGGGCATGCTGCCGCTCTTTGACCGGCTGGGAATCCAGGTTCTCTCCTGTTTCAGCGGTGATGCCAAATTCGAGGAGTTGCGCTACGCCCACCGGGCCAAACTGAACATCATCATCTGTTCCAAATCCCTGACCAACCTGGCCAAGAAGATGCAGAAAACCTACGGCATGCCCTATCTGGAGGAATCGTTTTACGGCATGACCGACACCGCCAAGGCGCTGCGCGACATCGCCCGTGAGCTGGATAACATCGTCAACGGGCTGGAGAAACGGACTATGCAGGACCGTGTGGAACGGCTGATTGCGGAGGAGGAAGAAAAATGCCGGGCCGCCATCGCACCCTACCGCGCACGGCTGGAAGGGAAGACGGCCGTGCTGTTCACCGGCGGGGTCAAGACCTGGTCGATGGTTAATTCCCTGACCGAACTGGGTGTGGAGGTGCTGGCGGCCGGGACGCAGAACTCGACCCTGGAGGATTTTTACCGCATGAAGGGTCTGATGCACAAGGATGCCAAGATCATCGAGGATACCTCCACCGCCGGGCTGCTGGCGGTCATGCGCGAAAAGCTGCCCGACCTGATCGTGGCGGGCGGCAAGACCAAGTTCCTGGCGCTCAAGACCAAGACCCCTTTCATGGATATCAATCATGGCCGCTCCCATCCCTATGCCGGTTATGAGGGGATGGTGACTTTTTCCAAACAGCTGGACATGACGGTCAATAACCCGATCTGGCCGACCCTGAATGCACCGGCCCCCTGGGAGAAGAGCGAAGAACAGCTGTCGGCCGCTCTTGCTGGAACTGCCACCCATGCCGAGTCATTTATGGCCGAAGATATCTCCGCTTCGCGGGTCAAGGTCTCAACCAAGGCCGCCACGGTTAATCCGCAGAAAAATTCGCCCGCCCTGGGGGCCACCATGGCCTATCTGGGGATCGACAACATGCTGGGTCTGCTGCATGGCGCCCAAGGGTGTTCGACCTTCATCCGGCTGCAATTGTCGCGGCACTACAAGGAATCCATCGCCCTGAATGCCACCGCCATGAGCGAGGACAGCGCCATTTTTGGCGGCTGGGAAAATCTGAAAATCGGTATCGGCCGGGTGATCGAGAAGTTTCATCCTCGGGTGGTCGGTGTCATGACTACCGGCCTGACCGAGACCATGGGTGATGATGTGAACAAAATCATCAAGGAGTTCCGGATGGAGCATCCGGAGCATGATGGAGTGCCGATCGTCTGGGCCTCCACCCCGGATTACTGCGGTTCGCTGCAGGAAGGTTACGCCTCTGCCGTGGAGGCGATTGTCTCCACTCTGGCAGAGGGTGGCGAGACTGTTTCCGGTCAGGTCAACCTGCTCCCCGGCGCGCATCTGACACCGGCCGATGTGGAGGAACTGAAAGAACTGGTGGAATCCTTCGGGCTGAGCGTGCTGACGATTCCGGACATCTCCAATGCCATGGATGGTCATATCGACGAGGTGGTGTCGCCGCTTTCAACCGGCGGCATTCCGGTAGAAGATATCAGGAAGTCAGGGCGCAGCATCGCGACCCTGTTTGTGGGGGATTCGCTCTCCAGGGCCGCCTTGAAAATGAAGGAAAAATTCGGCATCCAGGCTTACGGATTCACCTCGCTGACCGGTTTGGCCGAAACGGACCGCTTCATGGAAACGCTGAGCGCCATCTCCGGCCGCCCGATCCCGGAGAAGCATCGCCGCTGGCGCAGCCGTCTGATGGATGCCATGGTGGACAGCCATTACCAGTTCGGTAATAAAAAGGTGGCGATTGCGCTGGAGTCGGACAATCTCAAAACCTTGACCGGCTTTCTGGCCGGCATGGGGTGCGAGATTCAGGCGGCCTTGTCGGCCACCCGCACCCGTGGTCTGGACGGACTGCCAAGTGAAAATGTATTTGTAGGGGATCTGGAGGATCTTGAGACGGCGGCCAAAGGTGCCGACCTGATCGTGGCCAATTCCAACGGCCGCCAGGCGGCGGCCAAGCTCAAGATCGGAGCCCATCTGCGGGCCGGTCTGCCGGTTTTTGACCGTCTTGGTTCCCATCAGAAGATGTGGGTCGGTTATCATGGAACGCTGAATCTGGTGTTCGAGACGGCCAATATTTTCCAGGCCAATGCCAAGGAAGCGCAGAAGCTGGCGCATAATTAGTAACATCTGAATTTTACAAAAAAACGGCTCCCCAAATAATCGGGGAGCCGTTCCCGGTTTGGCAAAAGAAGGATCAGCCTTCGATTTTCACAGCTTGAACTGACGCACCAGTCGTTGCAGCTCTTCGGCATTGCCATTCAGCTGTGCCGCTGCCGTGGCTGATTCATGTGCGCCTTGCGAGGTTTGCTGGACGACCTCGGTGATCTGTTGCATGTTGCTGGATATTTCGCTGGTGGTGGCGGTCTGCTCTTCGGCGGCGGTGGCGATCTGGTTGACCTGCATGGCGACGTCGTTGACCTGTTCCAGGATGTTCTGCAAAGCCTGTCCGGATCTGGCTGCTTCCATCGTGCCGGTTTCAACCTCGCGAACTCCCTGCTCCATAGCCGATACAGCGCTTTTGGTTTCCTTCTGGATGGTTTTGATCATTTCACCGATCTCTTTGGTGGCGCGGGTGGTGCGTTCGGCCAGGGCACGGACTTCGTCGGCCACCACCGCAAAACCGCGACCCTGCTCTCCGGCGCGGGCCGCTTCAATGGCGGCGTTCAGCGCCAGCAGGTTGGTCTGGTCGGCGATATCCTCGATAGTGCCGATGATGGCGCCGATCTGGTCGCTCCTGGCGCCCAGGCTTTCCACCGTTCTGGCCGATTCCTGCACCTTCTCCGCGATCTGCCCCATCACCGAGACGGTTCTTTCAACCACTTGTGCCCCGTCACTGGCTGTTTTTGAAGCGCGCTGGGCACCTTCGGCTGCCATCTGGCAATTCTGGGCGATATCGCCGCTGGTAGCCGACATCTCTTCACCTGCGACAGCTACTGTTCCCGCCTGAGCGGCGACCTCTTCAGAACCGGTGGCGATATGCTCGGCGGTCGATTGCAGTTCGTTTGAAGCGGCTGCAACCTGGGTCGATGTGCTGGATATCTGGCTGATGATGCCACGCAGCTTGTCGATGAACAGGTTGAAGTATCTGCTGATCTCGGCCAGTTCGTCCCGGCTGGAATCGTCAAGGCGCTTGGTCAGGTCCCCCTCGCCCTGGGAAATATCCATCAGCATCAGCCGCAGCGCATTGACCGGTTTCATGATGCTGTTCAGCAGCCACGCCGCCACTCCGGCCTGGAGCAGAAGCCCTAGCAGGCCGATCATTACGGTTTGACTGATGGCGCTTTTGACAGCAGCAGCGAATTCCTCACCGGAAGCCTTCATTTTCTTTTGCATGGAATTGACCACAATATCCATTCCGGCTTCGACCTTGCTGACCTGTGTATCAATTTTATCGTCCAGCTCTTTAATCTCGGGAGTTATGCCATTGGCCAGCTTCAGGGCAGGGAGCATTTTCTTCTCGAAAAGGCTGATTGTTTCGTGGATTGCGGTCTGGACCTCAGCGGTCTGTTTCTTCTCCTCCGGCGTCTCGGCGGCTTTGACCGCCAGATCGATAAACTTGAGGACGTCAAGTTTTCTTTCTGCCCACTCCTTGTCGCTTTTGTTGAAATCCTGCTTTATCTCCGCATCGGCAATGATCTGGTACAATGCCATCCCCCCCATGGAAGCTTCCTTGATATCCACGGCGTCCTGGGAGCGCCTGGCAGCCAAAACCTGCATCTGCTGCATCTCTTTCAGGTCTGCGTAATTCATGGCTACGATGCCGACAAGCGTCATCAGGATAATCACGACGTTGACAATGATCTTTGATTTTATGGTAGCCATGGTGATCTGACCCCCTTCGCGGGTTGTGTAAAACGTTGTTGTAATATCTGACAGATTAATTAAGAAGTCAACAAACTTGAGCAAAATGAGCGGATATTATGATTATAGTCGAAGTATTGCAGCCGGTTATCAGTGCGATGTATCGATTATGGAGCTGTTGATTTCGCCCCGCAGGCAGTGATCTTAGTTGCGGTTGGCGGGTTTTCTGGCCGTTGCCGGAGTAGTTATCAGTTTACCAAGCTTATGCACATATTCTAGGCACAAAAGATAAAATCAACAGAATTCACCGCGTAACATGCTGTAAATAAGGCACATCCATTTTTGGCATGCGATGTGCTACCAGAAAAACAAGACAATTTTGCAGTGCAAAGGCAGACTTCGGCAAAGGCGCCGCCATCCATGGGATGGTGCGCCTTTTTTGCTTTAAGAAAGGATGGTGAGCAATGAAAATAGCATTTACCACATCAAACGGCGAAACTATCGACCAGCATTTCGGCCAGTGCCAGAGTTTCCACATCTGGGAGGTTGGCGCGGATCAGGCAGACTTTCTGGAGGCGGTCAGCGTGGGTGAGCATGGCAGCGATGAGGAAGACCGGATTGCCGCCCGGGCTCAGCTGCTCTCGGATTGCTCCATAGTTTATACGATGCAGATCGGCGGGCCGGCTGCGGCCAAGCTGGTGGCCCAGAAAATTCATCCAATGAAGACCAACAACGCGGTCAGCCTGAAAGAGACGGTTGAGAAATTTCAGGAAGTTCTGCGCGGTAATCCGCCCCCCTGGATCAGGAAGGCAATGAACAAAGGAAAAGCAATTGCTTTTGATGAGGATTGATTCCCCGTCATCACACTCAAAATAAAGGAGATCGAATCATGTCTTACATTACCGGATTGACACGCGACAAGCAGGAGTGGACCCCGCAGTTTATCACCAGCATTGACGAAGAAACCTGCATCGGCTGCGGACGCTGCTACAAGGTCTGCGCCCATGATGTACTTGAGTTTGAAGAGCTGGACGGCGATGACTCGGCCAAAATGTTTATGCGGGCGGCCAATCCCGGCAACTGCATCGGTTGTCAGGCCTGCGCCAGAACCTGCTCCAAGAAGTGCTTCAGCTTCGAGCCGGTTATGATGTAATGGAGCGGGGCCGGGATGGGCAGTCTGCGGTTCCGGCCCCATCTCCCTGCTAAGGAGGCATGTCATGCTTATTGCAGTTGCATCCAAGGATGGTAAGGAAATAAACCAGCACTTTGGCCATGCCGAGCGCTTTCTGATCTACGATGTCGAGGATGGTGATATCAGGCTGGTCGATGAAAAAAAAGTCGACCGTTACTGCAGTTTTGATCCGGAGCACCCCCTGAGAGGCCATCTGCTGAAGAGTATCGCTGAAGCGCTGCAAGGTTGCCGGGCGGTCGTTTCCGCCCAGATGGGGGAGCACCCCAAGGGAGAGCTGGAGCAGTTGGGCATCGAGCCTTTCGTTGCCAGCGGGCCGATCAGAACAACAGTGGTGGAGTTGGCAAAGATTCTGTAGGGGCGCTGCCTGCCGCGCCCGGAACTGGGCGGAGCAAGCGCCGCCCCCACGTAGATCACAGTGAGGTGATGAACGGTCATGCACAACGGCTCTTTCAACAACTGCAACCTGCCGCCCTGGGTGATCGCATCGCATCATTTCAACGAGAATCCGCAGCCGCTGGAGATTCAAGGGGTCAAGTCCGGCAACCGCTTTCTGTTTGACAGGCTTGCCACGCTGGGCGACCAGGAAGAGCGTGCCATGGTTTTTAACGACTATATGTCGGTTAAATTCCAGCTGCACCACTGGCAGGATCAGACCGATACCGCAAAAAAAAGCATCAAGAACAGTTACCTGCGATTTTTGCGTGGCTGGATGATGGACTCTAACTCTGTGGAAGGGGCTGTTCTGAAACGCTGGGTCGAAAGCCGCATGGGAATCAAGCCCAGCTTTCATAAGGCACGAATTTCCAGCATCCACAGCGAAGCTTATTTTGATTTTGCGGTCGATGTAATGAAAGGAAGCGCCCGTACCAACGCGATCCAGTCTCAGCTGGATATTCTTTATGAATACTGCCAGTTCGAGTTGTCGCACAAATTCCCCGCTACGAAGTTGATTACCCTTTACCGCGGCACCTATGATGCCAGCGAGCATGACGTCATAGAGCAGGTCGGCAAACGGGAGCAGATTGTCAGGCTCAATAACCTGGTTTCCTTCACTTCGGATGAAGAGCGGGCCTGGGAGTTCGGTTCCACGGTCTGGAAAGTTGAAGTGCCGCATTGCAAAATCTTTTTCTACAGCGACCTGCTTCCCGGCAGCATATTGAAGGGTGAAGGTGAATTCCTGATAATCGGCGGAGAGTACCGGGTTCGCAACGTGATGTGCACGATTTAATAAGCCGGTTCTTAGCCCATTGCAACTGTTGGAAATCAGTTGCGCATCCCATCTGTTTTTGCCGCCGCCCGACGTAAAACTCCTGAAAAATAAGAATAATGCCGATTTTGAAAATATGTTGGCAGCGTAGCGTCTTTTTTTGCCTATTTTATTGGCAGACACTCCGCACTTATGACAAATTCGCCGGCTGAGGAATGGGGGGCATTGGTGTTTGTATTTGCATAAACAGTTGACCGCAATCCGGAAATCAGTACAATGCAGGTCATCTGATGCCGGTTTTCACGGCATGTTGCCATTATTTTGAGCATTGCAAGACAAGCATTTTTGGTATGACTAAATATTGTGGAGATATGCCCCAATTGATAAACCGCTTTAATGCCTGTTTTGAGTAAGAAATGTGGCCAGGTCGATTGTTTGCTTTTTTGACTCTGATTGAAACGGCATGCTTCCTGCTCAACTGTCGTGTTCCTGCCATTGTGCGGGCATGTGAGGCAATGAAGCCCGGCTTGGATACCAGTCGGGCCTTTCTTTTTTAACTGCTAATTATTCACCCGCCTCACGTACCGAGGCAAAATAACATATCTTATTCTTGAGGTTGCCATGCTGATTGTTGTCTGTATAAAGCAGGTTCCTGACACGACCCAGGTTCAGATCGATCCGGTTACCAACACGCTGATTCGTGACGGCATCCCTTTTATCGTCAATCCCTACGATACCCACGCTCTGGAAGAGGCTTTGCGGCTCAAGGATCGCTTCGGGTGCAAGGTCGCAGCCATTTCGATGGGGCCTCCCAATGCCGAAGCCACACTCAAAAAAGCTCTGGCCCTGGGTGTTGATCATGCCATTCTGCTATCCGACCGGGTCTTCGGCGGTGCCGATACTCTCGCCACCAGCAACGTCCTCTCAGCTGCTATTCGCAAGTTGCAAAGTGATGTGGGAGAAGTTGGCCTGGTGCTGTGCGGCAAGCAGACCATTGATGGCGACACCGCCCAGGTCGGTCCCGGGATCGCCAGCCGCCTGAATTATCAGCAATTGACTCTGGTGGATAAAATTGTGGAGCTGGATCTTGCTTCCAGGAAAATCCGGGTCAGCCGCAAACTGGAAGGTCGCCACGAGATCGTGGAAGCTCCTTTGCCGGTCATGATGACGGTCGTGCGGGAATTGAACCGCCCGCGCTACCCGAAGGTGCCGATGCGGCTGGCAGCGGCGGAGGCGACCGTGGAGGTCTGGAACAATCAGGTCCTGAAACTGGATGAACAGAAGATCGGCCTGAAAGGTTCTCCGACCTGGGTTTCCAAGATATTTTCTCCGGATCGCGCCAGTGGCGAAATTCTGGGTGACGGTTACGCCGATCCGGACGGAACGGCTGAAATGCTGATCGAGAAGCTGCTGGCCAAGGATATGTTACCGATCTAACTACATACAAAGGGTGTTAAATGACTGATCCCAAACCAAAACTCAAGAAACCGCGCGGTGTTGCCCGCCTGCTGGATGGAAAGTGCATCGCCTGTGGCGCCCGTTGCCAGAGTGTCTGCCCGGTCAACTGCGTCGAGATGACCGACGGCGGTGAGCCGATTATTGAAGCGGCCAAGTGTATTGGCTGTCAGAAGTGTGTCAAAATCTGCCCAGCCTCGGCCCTGGAGATGTTCTTCACTCCCGAGGAGCAGAAAATCCTGGCAGAGCTGGCCGCCTCGGCCGCACCTGTCGAAGAAGAGATCGATCCGGAGGCTGCCGCTCTTGCCAGGAAGTTGTCCGAATACCGCGGGGTCTGGGTCTTCGTCGAGCAGACCGAGGGTGAACCGGCCAAGGTTTCCTGGGAACTGCTGGGGGTCGGCGCCAGTTTGGCAGAAAAATTGGGGGTCGAGCTGTGTGCCCTTGTGATCGGGCATAATGTGGAGCATCTCTGCGATGAATCCTTTGCCCATGGCGCAACCAAGGTGTATCTGCTGGATGCCCCGGTCTATTATCATTATCGCACCGAGGCCTATGTTGAAGGTTGCTGCCATCTGATCGAAACCTACAAGCCGGAAGTTATCCTGATGGGCGCCACCGGCATGGGGCGCGACCTGGCCGGCGCGATTGCCACCAGGGTCGCCACCGGCCTGACTGCCGACTGCACCGGCCTGGCCATCGACGACAAGCGCAATCTGATGCAGACCCGTCCGGCCTTTGGCGGCAATATCATGGCAACCATCATGTGCGACAAGTTCCGACCCCAGATGGCAACCGTCCGCCCTAACGTCATGCCTGCGCCGGAGCGGAAGGAGGGCGCGCAGGGCGTTGTCGTCCGTGATACTTTCACCGTGCCGGAAGAGAGCATTCTGACCAAGGTAATTGAAATAATCCGCGATTCACACGGCAAGAGCGCAGTCGATATAACCGGTGCGGAGTTTATTATCTCAGGTGGCCGCGGCTTGATGGGGCCGGAGAACTTTGCGATGCTGCAGGAACTGGCCGATGAGCTGGGCGGCGTGGTGGGTGCTTCCAGAAGTGCCGTTGATGCCGGGTGGATGCCCGGTGACCGTCAGGTCGGCCAGACCGGCAAGACCGTCCGTCCCAAGATCTACATTGCCTGCGGTATCTCCGGCGCTATCCAGCACCTGGTCGGCATGCAGGACTCGGACATGGTTATCGCCATCAATCGCGACAAAGAAGCACCGATCTTCGAAGTCGCCACCTACGGTATCGTTGGCGACCTGTTTCAGGTGGTGCCGGCCATCACCAGGAAGATTCGTGAACTGAAGCAGCTACGGAAATGAACCTGACAAACAGAGGCTTACTAATATGACACCAAACCCGACTATCTTCACTCCACTACTGATCGCATCCCTGACCATTTTTGCCTGGGGTTGCTGGAAAAGATTCAGCCTGCTGTCGCTCGGCAAGCCCGAAGAGCGCTTTGACAATGTCGGCACCCGCATCGGCGAAATGCTGCTGTATGCCTTCGGGCAAAAACGCGTCCTGGCCAAGCCGTTCGGGATCAATCACTCAATCATTTTCTGGTCGTTTCTGATCCTGTTGATTGCCAATACAGAATTTCTGCTGCATGGGGTTTTCCCCTGGATCAGCCTGATGAAGCTTCCGGACGGCATCCTGCTGCCCCTGTTGCTGATACTGGATATTGTTTCGCTGTTGGCCCTGACAGCGGTGATCATCGCGGCGGTCCGCCGGGTAATTTCGCCTCCTTATCCGGAGGCAAGAACCTTCGACGCTTTCTTTATCCTCTCGCTGATCTGTATCCTGATGCTGGCCTATTTTGGGATAAATGCCGCCAAGATATCCCGCATGCAGGAGGGCGCCCTGGTCCTGGCAAAAACCTGGATGCCGGTCTCCGGTGCAGCCGCCGGCTTGATCTCGCCGGAGTCAGGTGCAGCCGTTTATTCCGTTGCCTGGTGGGCCCATGCTTTTGCCCTGCTGGCCTTTATCTGTTATCTGCCGTACAGCAAGCATATGCATATCATGACCGCCATTCCCAACTGTTTTTTCCGCAGATTGGAAAAACCGAATACGGTCCCTCGTGAAGATTTTACAGTGGGAAAAACCTTCGGCGTTGACCGGGTTGATTCCTACAGCTGGAAGGATCTGCTGGATTCCTTTTCGTGCACCGAATGCGGGCGTTGCCAGAAGGTCTGTCCGGCCAGCATCACCGGCAAGCCGCTCAATCCGCGTGCGGTGGTCCACGATATCAAGGTTAATCTGCTGGAAAACGGCGCGCTGCTGAAAAAAGGGTCTGAGCCGCAGATTCCGTTGATTGGTGATCAGGGTGAGGGATCTGTTTCTGTCGAGTCGATCTGGGGTTGCACCACCTGCGGAGCCTGTATGGAAGCTTGCCCGGTCTTTATCGAGCAGATGCCCAAAATCATCCAGATGCGTCGTCATCTGGTGGAAAACGAAGCTGAATTTCCGGAAGAATTGCTCAATCTGTTCGAGAATATGGAAGGGCGCAGCAATCCGTGGGGAATCGCGCCGTCGGAACGGACCAAGTGGTGCAGTCAGCTGCAAATCAAACCTTTCGAAAAAAATACCACCGAATACCTGTTCTACGTCGGCTGCGCCGGCTCTTTCGATTCCCGCAACAAGCACGTCAGTGTCGCCATGGCGCAGTTGCTGGATAAGGCCGGAATTTCATGGGGCATCCTCGGCAAGGATGAGAAATGCTGTGGAGACAGTGTTCGCAGGCTGGGCAATGAATTTGTCTTTGATAAAATGGCCCGTGAAAATGTGGAGATATTCAAGGAGCGTGGTGTCAGGAAAGTCATTACCCAGTGTCCGCACTGCTTCTCGACCCTCAAGAACGATTACCGGCAGTACGGCCTTGAGCTGGAGGTCATCCATCACAGCGAACTGCTTCGCAATCTAGTTCAGGATGGTTATCTGAAACTGGACAAAACCACCTCAGAGATGGGGGATACGGTTTTTCACGATTCCTGCTATCTGGGAAGACACAATGACATTTACGACGCCCCGCGCGAACTGCTCCAGACTGCTACCGGTGCGGCGCCGAAAGAGATGGAGCGTAATCGCAACAATGCCTTCTGCTGCGGAGCAGGCGGCGGCAGAATGTGGATGGAAGAGCATGTCGGGGAGCGGATCAACCTGACCAGGGTGAAAGAAGCTTTGGAGGAAAAACCTGATACGATCTGCGTCGCCTGCCCTTACTGTATGACCATGTTTGAAGATGGCTTGAAGGATGTCAATGCCGCCGGAGTCAAGGTTCGGGACGTTGCCGAAGTAATGGCTGAAGCGCTGCTGCGATAATTAATTTAAAGCTCCCTGCATCAACATGATGCGGGGAGCTAAGTTCGGCAGTAGCATAGTACGGATAAGTAACTCCAGATTCGTGATAGTCATGATTAAGACACTGTTTCCATGGGGTCTTGATCTGCCCCGCCCACCAAATTTTCCCACTTTAATCAGGCTAAAAACGGCCGTAAGAATTCCGCAAACCATTTCTCGACTGGCAGTTAGATTTTCATCAAAGTTTAGTCTAATCAACAAGGTATTTGCCTGTAATCGTGATTTTATGACCCGATTGCCGGATAAATCTTTTTTTTCTCTAAGCATTGTGCTATTTAACTGGAACTAAATTTCATTACTCTCAACCGGGGAGGCTGCATGAGTTACGATGTTCCAAACAACGAGCAATTGCTGAAATGGGTAGAAGAAGTTACGGCGTTATGTGAGCCGGACAGGATTCACTGGTGTGACGGTTCGCAGGAAGAATATGACGACCTGTGTAATCAGCTGGTGCAAGGCGGTACATTCAAAAAGCTGAATCAGGAAAAGCGTCCGAACAGTTACCTGGCGTGTTCTGACCCGGGTGATGTTGCCAGGGTGGAAGACCGCACCTATATCTGCAGCATCTCCAAACAGGATGCTGGCCCGACCAACAACTGGATGCCGCCCAAGGAGATGAAGGAAACACTGGGCAAGCTGTTCAAGGGTTGTATGCGCGGACGCACCATGTACATTATCCCGTTCAGCATGGGGCCGCTCGGTTCTCCGATTGCCAAAATCGGTGTTGAAATTTCCGATTCACCTTATGTCGCCGTAAATATGCGCATAATGACCCGTATGGGCAAAGCTGTTCTGGACGTCCTCGGAAACGGCGAATTTGTCCCCTGTCTGCATTCAGTCGGTGCACCCCTGGAGCCGGGCCAAAAAGATGTGCCATGGCCTTGCAACAAGGAAAAGTACATCGTTCATTTCCCTGAAGAGCGCTCGATCTGGTCTTACGGCAGCGGCTACGGCGGAAACGCCCTGCTGGGCAAAAAATGCCTGGCCCTGCGGATCGCCTCCAAGATAGCCAAGGATGAAGGCTGGCTGGCTGAGCACATGCTTATTCTGGGGATTGAATCTCCGGAAGGTGAAAAAACATATCTGGGCGCGGCATTCCCAAGCGCCTGCGGCAAGACCAATCTGGCCATGCTGGTACCACCTGAAATCTTTAACAAGACCGGGTGGAAAATAACAACTGTCGGTGATGATATTGCCTGGATCAAGCCGGGACCGGACGGACGTCTTTATGCCATTAACCCTGAGTATGGATTCTTCGGAGTTGCTCCGGGGACTTCGGCAAAGACCAATCCCAACGCGATGCTTTCCTGTGCTGCCAACTCGATCTTCACCAACGTGGCATTGACTCCGGACGGCGACGTCTGGTGGGAAGGAATGACAGACACTCCTCCAGAGAAGCTTACCGACTGGCAGGGTGGCGAGTGGACACCAGGTTGCGGCAGGAACGCAGCCCATCCGAACTCCCGCTTTACTTCGCCGGCCAGCCAGTGCCCATCAATTGATCCGGAGTGGGAAAACCCCAAAGGGGTTCCGATGGCCGCCTTCGTATTCGGAGGACGCCGCAATAATGTAATTCCATTGGTTTACCAGTCATTCAACTGGAGTTTCGGCGTTTACCTTGCTGCCACCATGGGCTCCGAGACCACTGCCGCCGCAACCGGCGCGGTGGGTAATGTGCGGCGTGACCCGTTTGCCATGCTCCCCTTCTGCGGATACCACGTGGCCGACTATTTTGCCCACTGGCTGCAGGTGGGGCGCACAACGCCAATCCCGCCGCGAATCTTCAGCGTCAACTGGTTCCGCAAGGACGCTGATGGCAAGTTCCTCTGGCCTGGTTATGGCGAGAACATGCGTATCCTCAAGTGGATTGTCGAGCGAGTGAATGGAAATGCCGCTGCTGTGGAAAGCCCGCTGGGCTGGATGCCGCGTTACGAGGACCTGGACTGGTCCGGACTGGACGACGTCAGCCGCGAGCAGTTCTACGAACTGATGTCGGTTGACCGCGATGTCTGGAAAGAAGAAATTGTTTCCCATGAAGAGTTGTTCGTCAAGATGTACGATCGGCTGCCGAAAGAGTTCCTGCATATCCGTCAGTTGATTCTGTCCGGTTTGTGGCGTTCGCCGGAGCATTGGGAACAGTTCCGGGCGGTAGAAGAGCCAACCCCAGTCAACTGACATGGGATTTGCCAAGTAAAACAAGAAAAGGCGTCGCTTAATCGCGGCGCCTTTTCTTATTCATCTACCTCAATTTCCCTCACCCGCATTTCTTCGCCGGTAGTTATCTTGAGCTGGAAACTGCCGCAGTTGCCACAGGCTGCATACAAATCAGCAACCGCTGTTTCGGCACCGCATTCCTGGCAAAGAGCCCTCCCGGGAATCCGGCTAATATTGAGTCTGGCACCTTCCAGCAGGGTGTCCCTGCTACAGGCTTCAAAGCAGAATTCGATCGCTTCAGGGACTACGTTGCTCAGTTCCCCAATTTCCACATCCAGAGAGAGAATGCGGCGACCGTCGGAGTGTTCCAGGCAGAGATCAATTATCCCCTGGGTTATTGACATTTCATGCATCGGATATTCCTCTACAGATAATAAAAAAAGCCTGCGGGAAATCCCGCAGGCTTTTTTGCATTCCCCTGAGGGACGGCGAATTAGTGCTTTTTCTCTGCAGCAGGAGCAGCAGCAGGTGCAGCAGCATCAGCAGGCTTAGCTGCATCAGTTGCCTTAGCTGCAGACATTGGAGCCTGAACTGGCTTAGGTGCCTCTACAGCAGGGGCAGGAGCAGGAGCAGGAGCTTCTTCTTTTTTCTTGCAGCCAGCAGCAAATACGGTGGCCAGTGCGAGTACCAGTGTCAAGGAGATCAGCTTTTTCATTGTGTTACCTCTTTCATTGTTGAAATTACCATTTAAACGCAGAGCGCATGGTTTATAAAATCGACCTTGGAATATACGCATAATATTCATAGTGTCAAGTTTTTTTTGCTACGTATAGTATTTTTTAAGAATCATGGTGAGCAAGTCATAATATCTTCAGCAATTCTGACTACTTTGTGAACATTCAGAAGTGGAATATCACCATCTGTAAGAATCAGTTTAGAGTCTGACAGACCCTCTTCCGGTGATTCAATAAGATTAAGATCCTGTTTATCTACAATCCTTATTACCCGGTCAACCAGAAAAGCCATTGCGGCGATCTCCTTGCGGAGTACAATCAGCTTTTCGGGTCGCATGCATTGCGGGAAACCCATGAAAGCTGCAAGATCCATCGTGGCAACAATTGATCCGTGAATATGAACGGCACCCCTGCAACAAGCGGGCGCCAGCGGTATCGGCCAGCTTGGCAATGGTTCTGATACTTCCGCAATGTGCGCAAGATCAAAAGCGTACGGCACTCCGTGCGATTCAAAAATCAGAAATTTACGTTTTGCTTCGTTCTGCACGCCGTTTAATCCACTCCGATCTGGAAATGCTCTATCACTGCCAGCAGCTCTTCGGCCAGTTGTGCCAGTTCCCTGGTTGCCAAGGCCATATCCTGCATGGCGGCCAACTGCTGCTCGGTTGCTGCGGAAACCTGCTCGGTTGCCGCAGCATTGTCATCAGCCACTTTGGCAATCTCGTCTACCGCCTTAACCATCTTGACGGACCCCTCCTGCTGCATCTGGGAAAGATCTGCAATGCTGGAGGCCTTTCGTTCTGTTTCCAGAACGGTTTTGAGGATTTCCTGAAAGGCGCCGGCTGTTACGTCAATGTTCTTCTTGCCTTCCTTAATGCTGCGCGAGCTTTCCAGAATCACTTCATGAACGCGATGACTTTCCTCCCGCAGGCTTTCGATCATATCATTGATCTCAGCGGCCGATTGGGATGATCCATCTGCCAGCTTGCGCACCTCTTCGGCAACAACGGCAAAACCTTTGCCCGATTCCCCGGCCCTGGCAGCTTCGATTGAGGCGTTCAGTGCCAGAAGGTTGGTCTGCCGGGCGATATTGCCGATGCAGTCGGCAACCTTGCCTATTTTCTGCAGTTTACCATTGAAGGTGTCAAATTGACGCCCGATGGTCTCCTGGTTGTCAAAAAACTCTTTCATCCTCTCCAGAGAATCGTTTGCAAGCGACCCGCCATGTTGAGCGGTCAAACTGGTCTCACGGGCAGCTTTGGCAGTTTCGCGGGCTCTGGTTGCAACCAGCTCTATTGAAATTGCCATTTCGCGGATAGTCTTGGAGGTTTTTTCGACCATCTCGGCTTGCGTTTCGGCGCCTCTGGATATCTGCTCGATGGCCTGAGCGACCTCTTCGGTAGAAGCATTTATTTCCAGGGCGGTCGAGTTGATTTCACGGGCGGATTCGGATAGCTGGCCGGACGTTTTTTTAATATGCCGAACCAGCTGTCGCAGATTCTGCTGCATCATGTTGATCAGGGTGGCCAACTCATGGCTTTCGTCCGGAATCCGTGATGGACGGATAACAACATCCGTGGTCAGGTCCCCTCGACCGATCAGTTCGGCCGACTCGGTCAGTTTTGCAATATTTGCTGTAAAGCCCTTTGAAAACAGCCACCCCAGAATCAGGCCGATAGTCAGGGCAACCACATAACCCAGCACTCCGCTGAATTCCGCGGAATACCCGAGCCCGGACACCAATCTCGGGCTGAAAGCGACCGCAGCGACTACCACCACAAAACCGATGATGAATTTATAAGCTATGGGGATACGCATGTTTGAATTCTCCACAGATAATTTGTCGATTAAATGCGCCGGTATATCCTTTCAACCGGACAGACCGCCGTGAACCTGCTGCGTGCATCGCCAACCAGAGTTTCGGACTTGCCGAGCACCAGTATACCATTTGGCGGCAGAATGTCAGCGATGCCGTTTAATATTTTTTCCTGTTCCGGTCGGGTGAAATAGATCAGGGTGTTGCGACACAATACCAGGTCGTGCGGCTGGAACTTTTCAACGGCGGTGATATCGCCCAAGTTGAAATTCACCATATCCCGGATTGTTCGCGACAGCTGCATTCGGGTGCCGTTTGCCAGGAAGTATTTCTTTTTGATGGTATCCGACACTTCTTTCATGCGTTCCGGGTTGTATGAGGCGCTTTCGGCAAACTGGAGCGTCTCCCGGTCGATGTCCAAAGCATTGATTATTGTATCCACTGAATTAATATCGTTTGCAAAATACTCCCTCAGCAGAATGGCAATGCTGTAAGCTTCCTCACCGCTGGCGCAGCCGAGGCTGCAAATCTGCAACGGCCTGATATTTTCGGCGGACAATTTGTACAGTGCGGGGATAACATCGGTACGGAGCTTATCGAAAACGGAGGGATTTCTAAAAAACTGGCTGACGTGGATGGTGAGCACTTTTTGGAGCAGGTCAAGCTCATGTTCGCTCCGCTTGAGAAGATCGCAGTAGGCCGCAGCGTCGCGGGAACGGCTGGAACGCATTCTGATGGCAACCCGCCGTTTCATGCATTTGTCTTTGTAACATGACAAAGTGAAGTTGCGGCGCATCTCCAGAATCAGGCCGATTTCAGCCAGCTCATCATCACCTATTTCGATGGGTTCGATCAATGGAAACCCGGCAAGGATATTATTCACGATAGATCCTTCTCAATTCATACTGATTCATGTCTATCATGAAGCGCACGGACGTGCAACTGCTGATGGCGGCATACCGAAAGGGCAGTGATCATTAAAATGGCAAACTGATTGCATCAATTGATTCAGAAGTGATAGGTTTATATAAAATATCCGCAATGGTTAGGCAAATGAGCGATATCACTCATGAAACATCAATAGATCCCGATTCGGGCAGTGCCGTAAAATGTACTGGGATCGACCAAAGTCTGTCCAAGAGGCTGATTGAGGCCCTGGTCGCGGATAAAGACCGGCTTTTTTCCGTCATGCAGGACTCCAACAGTGATGTTTTGCTGGCTGCCCTGCGCAATCCGGCCCTGGATGATCAGCATCTGCTGACACTGCTGAAGCGGAGGGGATTGGGCGATCTCTTACTGGCCATCTACAACAGTAAACGTCTGATCGATAGTTATGCGGTCAAATTCGTGCTGATCAGGCATCCTGAAACACCTCCCCACATTGTCCTGACCCTGCTGCCGCTGTTATACATATTCGACCTGCTGAAACTCTGCCAGATGCCGGGTATCAATGCCGATGTGCACCTTGCCGCCGAACGGAACATAATTCAGCGCCTGCCGACCCAGCCGCTCGGCAACAAGCTGACCATAGCGCGTCGCGGTTCGGCCGCCGTGGTCGAGGCGCTGCTGAGAGAGGGCTTTCCGCAGGTCGTGGAAGCCTGTCTGGATAATCCGCACCTTAAGGAAGGGTCATTGTATCAATTCCTCTCTTCTGCGCAGGCTACGGCTGAAAATATTTCGATCATCGGGCGAAGCAGTCGCTGGAAAGGCCGCCCGAATATCCGTCTGGCGATCCTAAAAAACCCGCGTACCCCGGCGGTCTGGTTTACCATGTTTCTGCCCGGCCTGCCCGCCACCACCCTGCGCGACCTGCTCGCTTCACCACGCCTGACCTTTGCCCAGAAGGAACTGGTACGCCAGGCCGGCAGACACAAATGATCCGTATTCTTATAATTTTGATAATTATGGCGTACTCGCCAGTCACGTACGGGCAATCAGTCAAGTATGCTGTCGCCATTCAGGCTGCGCCGCTGCTTAATACTCCCGACTTTGAATCCGTATTCGGCGGAAAAGGGCGGAACAGGGTGAAAACTGATCGGTGCGGACAGGTCCGGGAGTTGGAATATATCGCCCTCCCCGGGACGGTCTTCCGGATTCTGGAAGAACAGCAGCTTGGTAATGCCAGGGTTTACCGGGTGGAAACGGACGAATACCGGGCCGCAACCGGAATCCAGCTGTATCTGGACAGCCGTTTTTTGAAGTTACAGAATGAAGAGCCGCCACCCCGCCAGCGTATTCTGCCGGAACGTGAGCAGATTGTGGCAAATTTAAAAAAAACGGTTGGGAACAGTTATGTCTGGGGGGGTAATCTTCAGGATGGGGTTCCGGAACTGAAGGAATTGTTCTATGGCGCGGTCAGGGGGGAAGAACAGAAGCGGTTGACTCTGGCCGGCTTGGACTGTTCCGGGCTGCTGTACCAGGCCACCGGCGGCTGGACACCGCGCAACACGTCACAATTGATTGCCTATGGCCGGTCAGTTGCTGTGGCCGGCAAGAGCCTAAGTCAGATTGTTTCAGAGTTGGAACCGTTGGATCTGATTGTCTGGAACGGCCACGTCATTATTCTGCTTGACCGTGAAAACGTTATTGAAAGTCGCCTGAAGTGCGGAAAACCGGGTAACGGGGGTGTCGTAACCACACCGTTGAAAGCCAGGCTAAGCGAGATCATGCGAACCCGCCGACCGATTGATGTCTGGCCGGCGGGTGAAAAGTCGAAGGATGCTTTTGTGATCAGAAGGTGGTATGGCCTCTGACCGCCTGTCACGCGGCTTCCTACTTCTTGCGGCTCTTGTCCGGCACCGGCAGTTTCAGCAGTCGCAACACCTGGGTCATATCATCCCAGACGGTCCAGAACGAATCTGAATTGCCGCCGGTGCGAAGCAGATATGAGGGGTGGTAGGTCGGCATCAGCGGTATGCCATGAAAATCGTGGAATTTGCCGCGCAGCTTTGAAATCGGTTCCTTCGTACCCAGTACGGCCTGTGCGGCAAATGTCCCCAGAGCCACAATTACCTCCGGCTTGATGGAGTGCAGTTGCCGCAGCAAAAATGGAGAGCAGGTCGTAATTTCATCCTTTTCCGGATTGCGGTTTTGCGGCGGGCGGCACTTGACCACGTTACAGATGTAGACCTCTTCCCGCTGAAGTCCCATCGCCGCAATGATCCGATTCAGCATCCTGCCCGCATCACCAACGAACGGTTCACCCTTCATATCCTCGTCCGCTCCCGGCCCTTCACCGACAAACACCAGCCTGGCATTCGAATTTCCAACGCCGAAAACCAGCTGGTTTCTGGTCGCTCCCAGCTTGCAGCGCTGACAATCACCCAGATTCTTTCTGATCTGTTCAAGGGTCTCATGCTGCTGAGCCGGTTCCGGTTCAGGCAGATCCTTTTTTAATCCGGTTTCGATCTGTGCCGAGGCCGGTTGGGGGGGGGCAGACTCTGACAGCAGCGCTGTTGGCGATTCCATCTCAAGACCGTCAACGCCGCTTTCCTGAAGTTCCTGCAAATAAGCTCCCACTGATGCCCAGAGCTGTGACTTAACGGGATTTGTGTCCACGTGGCGATCTCCTCCCGGTAAATTTGAATGCAACTGACTACCAGATACGTTAGAATGGATGCCTAATCTACCAGCAAGCGGTTTGTCTGTCAAAATGAAAGGAATCCATGCTTTTTCTGTTAACCGTCATATCAGTGATCATGCTTCCGGGTGAAGCCCTGGCCTGGGGAGGGGGGATCCATCTTCAGCTGGGGGCTAATATATTGGCAAATTCCGCTGCGTTGCCCGCCAATCTGGCCGCAATTCTGACCAGTTATCCGCGCGATTTTCTATATGGCTGCATTGCGGCCGACATCATCGTCGGCAAGAAATACACCCACTACCTGCTGAACTGCCACCGTTGGGGTATTGGGCAAAAGGTTTTGAAAAAAGCCGAAAACGACCGCGAGCGAGCCTGCGCCTACGGCTATCTCTGCCACCTGGCTGCCGATACGATTGCCCACAATTATTATGTCCCCCACAAGATCATACGATCCTTCGCCTCTGTGACCATGAAGCACGCCTATTGGGAGATGCGTTTCGAAAATTTTGTGGATAAGGAGATCTGGGAACTGGCGCGGGAGGTTTGTCGAGCCGATCAACAGGCCAATGACAAGATGCTGCGCAGCGTGCTGACACCAACCATTTTTTCATTCGGCACCAACAAGCGCATATTCAATTCGATCATGCTGTTGTCGCGACTGGAAAAGTGGCAGAAAGTCATGCAAACCCTTTCGGACAACTCGCGCTATCAGCTTTCGGAAGATGATCGTGACGAGTACCTGCTTTTAACCGGTGACGTTGTTCTGGATTTCATGCAAAATCCGCTGGAATCCAGGATACTGAAGGCCGATCCGACCGGAGAAAAGGCGCTGGCCGCCGCCGACGCACTGCGAAAGAACCTGCGGCTGCTTTATAATAACGGCCGCATGACGAAAGAGGAAGGATTCGAGCATGTGGAAAAGCTCCGGATTGCGCTTCGCAAATCACTGGATAAACCGGAGTTGCTCAAGGAACTTTATATCGGCTGAAACAGCCCCAGCAGCAAAGGACTAATAGCATTCCGGTTTGCGATCATTAAAACAGGGAATCTGGGCGCGCCAGTCGGCCAGTTCCTGCATGTCCAGCCCGGCCGAAATTTCGCACTGATCTTCCCCCGCCTCGGCCATCACCTCACCTTTGGGGTTGATGATCATACTCATGCCGAAGAAATCCAGTTTGCCGATCTGCCCGCAGGCGTTGCAGGAGACGACAAAAAGCTGGTTTTCGATGGCCCGCGCCCGCAACAGTGTGCGCCAATGCTCCTGGCGCGGCTTTGGCCACTGGGCCGGGACACAGATGATCTGGGCCCCCTCGACTGCCAGCCGTCGGGATAGCTCGGGGAAACGCAAGTCGTAGCAGATAATGACCCCGACCTTGCCGATCGTGGTCTCTGCCAGCAGCCAGCTGTCACCGCCCGAGAAAGCCCGGTCTTCACCCAAGAGCGAAAAAAGATGCATCTTGCGGTAGACCCCGGCCAGCTTCCCGTTATCCACCAGATAAATTGTATTGAAAACCTTTTCGCCATTCGGTTCCGGCATGCTGCCGACAATTACCAGCTTCAATTTCCGGGACAACTCCAACAGCTCATCAACAATCCCCTCGGTCCGCAATGCCAGTTCGTTCAGGTTGCGGTAGTCAAAGCCGCTGGACCACATCTCCGGCAACACGGCCAGGTTGGCCCCATCTCCGGCGGCGCGGAACAGTGCTTCACGCACGTAGGCCAGGTTGGCATCCACATCCCCCTGTTTTACACTGAATTGTATGGCGGCGGTTTTGATTGTCATGGTGGCACCCCTGTTTTGGTATCTGAGTTACAACTTAGCTGTCTCGGCTGGTATGGCGGTGAGTATCCGGGCAAATCCCTTGTCTGGAGTCCGGAAATTTGTACTTTGTTTTTAGCCGCTTGTCAAATCCGTCTGAGATGATCTGTTAAATCGCCCGCATATTTGGATAAGCAAGTATCTTATGGTAGTATAATTAAAACAAGCTATAGCGGAGTTGTTAGAGACTCTGTTTGACTTAATGCGAGTTCTGCTGAAAGGGGATACCTTTGGCTGACAAAAAGAATCAAAATAGTCTGCTCTGCCCGATAAAGCAGAGAACGGTGCCGAATAACAGCGAATTTGTTTTGGAGTCACTGTCTGGCGAACAGACACTTAATCTGCTCCGCGAATGCCGGGTTCATCAGGCGGAACTGGAAACGCAGAACGAGGAGTTGCGACGTACGCAGCATGAACTGCAAATTTCCAAGCTTCGCTATTTCGACCTGTATGACCGGGCTCCGGTCGGTTACCTGACGCTGAACGAACAGAAAATAATTCTGGAAGCCAATCTGACTGCCGCATCCATGCTGGGGACCGGGCTGGGCGGTTTGCTGAATAAAAAAATATCGGTTTTTATCAATCCTGATGATCAGGACATTTTCTGCTTTAACTGCAAGCGGCTTATGAAAACGGACGAACCGCAGAGCTTCGAGATCCGCATGCTTGGCGATAACGGAGATCCGTTCTGGGTGAAAATCGATGCAATTGCCGCGCAAGGCAACGGAGCGGCCTCATACAGGGTTGTCATAAGCGACATCAGTGAGCTTAAAAGGGTCGAGGACGACCTCCAGAAATCGCGCGATGAATTGGAAGAGCGTGTGGAGGAGCGGACTGCAGATTTGGCTCTGGCCAACATGGAAATGAGAAAGGTCTCCTTTGAGCTGGTTTGGGCGGAAGAGAAGGAGCGTGAGCGCATAGCAACTGAACTGCACGACCGGGTTGGCCAGTCTTTGCTACTGGCAAAGTTGAAACTGGATGGACTGGCGGAGATGACCGAAGCAGATTCGTTGCGAAAAATTGCTGAAGAAGCGTCGGTGCTGGTCCAAACTTCAATTAGTGATATCCGCTCGCTGACTTTCAAAATGCGGCCGCCGATTCTTGATACGTCCGGAATAGAAACTGCGCTGGAGTGGCTCTGTTCGTCGATCAACAGCGATTACGGTGTCCGCGTGGATTTTTCCGGCGACAGGCAACCCGTGCCGCTCTGCGCCGAAATAAAGTACACACTCTATCAGGCGGTGCGGGAGCTGTTGCTGAACGTGGTCAAGCATGCCGGTACCGACAGTGCGTTGCTGTCCGCCAATAGTGGCGAAGGCGTATTTACGGTGGTTGTTGCCGACCATGGCAAAGGTTTCGAAGATCCAGCCGTTATTAAAAAACATATCTTCAACGGCGGTTACGGTCTTTACAATGTCCAGCAACGAATTGAAAAGTCGGGTGGTTCGTTTGAAATCAAGTCAGTGGTCGGAAAGGGGACAACGTCAAGATTGACTGTCCCGCTTGAACTGGCGAGTAATCAGGAGGTGGCATGAAAACTACGCTCTTGCTGGTAGACGACCATCAGCTTTTTCGTGAAGGGCTGAAACTGCTGATCGAACAACACCAGTCGGCAACGGTGGTGGGTGAAGCCGGGAGTGGTATTGAGGCGATTCGGCTGGTAGAAGAACTGCGGCCGGATCTTGTGCTGATGGATCTGAATATGCCTGACATGAACGGAATTGATGCGACCCGTCAGATAATAAAAAAATATCCGGCCACCAAAATCCTGGCGCTTTCAATGGAGTGTGACCGTTTCTTCGTAGTGGAAGTCCTCAAGGCAGGCGCTGCCGGTTACCTTTTGAAGGATTCTGCTTTTGCCGAATTGTCGCAGGCCATTGCCAGCGTTGCCAAAGGTGAAACCTATCTGCCGCAAAAAGTTTCAAACCTGCTTGTGAAGGAGTTTCTGCAATGTATTCCCGAAGAGCAGACGTTAGTCTACGATAATCTCACCCCGCGAGAACGCGAGGTCCTGCAGTTGATCTCCGATGGAAAAAGCACCAAGGAGATCGCCCATCTTCTTGGAATCAGCCACAAAACAGTAGAAAACCAACGTCAATCGATCATGCAAAAACTCCAGCTTTTCAATGTTGCCGAACTGACCAAATTTGCCGTAAGGCACGGTTTATCCTCCCTGACGAAATAATCCCCCGGAAAAAACAACCATCCCACTGTTATCATAGGGGGGATCGTGATGCTTCCTCCAAAATCCCCTATAGACCAATCTTGCCATTTTTTAATAACATCGGTTTCACAAAATTGTTTAGCAGACGGTATGGCGGGGCGTCTGGCAATCAGCTGACAAGAAATGCATGCGGCAATCTCTGCAACTGCTTTTACAGTAAAACTAATTGCAAACACAGGTCCTCATTCGGTTTCGGTTATTTTTGCTCATGGCTGCTTAATGATATTTCAGCCAGGTATGAGATAAGCCTCCCTGTGTGCGCGAGGAGGATAATGGAGATGAAGAAGGAAGTGCGGGAACAATTGCAAGTAAAGGATGAGAATAGTAACCGGTCGTCCCAGGGAGGCGGCAACTCAGACTGCAAGACCCGTTACCTGGTGGATGATTTTTACATGTGCACAGCCAGTCATCCGGATTGCGAACACGCTTTTCAATTTGATTTAAGTTACCTGTGCCGATCGCCGGACCGGCACAAATACTCCAAACATTAGAAACATGGCAGTATTCGCGGAAAGAAGAAGGGTTATTTGCGGCAATAATTTCTGCATGAAGTCGTTTCCGGATTTATAACGGGGACAAAAGAGAGGTTGAAATGAAAATACAAATATCAGGCAATAAGGGCCGATTGCTGGGCAACTGGACACTGACCGGGATTACGAGCAATGAAATAAACGATTTATCGACTGCTCTGCAAAATCTGGAATCAGAAAAATCGAAAAAAATTGAGCTGGATTGCCAGGGTGTCGGCAACTTCGACGCAACCGGCAAGCAGGTCCTTGATGTATGGATGCAGTGCGCCAGATTCAGGGGTGTTGAACCGGAGCTGATCAATCCGCCCGGAATTATGAGGTCTGCTTTTAAAAGGGCAGTGCCGCGCCAGCGCGGCGTGACAGAGCTCAATGGCCGCTCCAGAGCTAGTGCAGGCGGATTAATCAATGCCAGAAGGAGGCTATAAAGTGAAATTGGAAGAAATTCGGACAATTGCAAAAAAGCATCAAATTAAGGCGGGCCGCTCCAACAAGATGGAACTGATTCGTTCGATCCAGCAGGCGGAGGGAAATCCGCAATGTTTCAACAGTGACACCTCAAAAGTCTGCGGCCAGCAGGGCTGTTTGTGGCGCGGGGACTGTGCCTGAATCATAGCTGGGATCAGTGCCAACCGGCAAACTACTTGGTGAACTGTGAGTTCAGGTAAGCATGAATGACATCCATATAAATTTCACGAGGCTTACTGGTGCCGTCGCTGGGGGCGATCATCCCCTCGCTCTCCATCATTTCCACTATCCGGGCGGCGCGGTTGTAGCCGATCCGCAGACGGCGCTGAACCATGGAGATGCTGGCCTGCCTGGTGTCAGCCACCAGCCGCAGGGCATCTTCCCAGCGTTCGTCCTGCACCTCATCTTCAATGCTCCCCTTTTCGTCGGGGTCCTTCATCTCCAGAATTGATTTCTCGTAAACCGGCTTGCCCTGTTTTTTGAGGAAATCGACCACTCGCTGAACTTCGGCATCGGATACGAATGCGCCGTGGATACGCTGCAGGCGTGATGTTCCGGGAGGCATGTAGAGCATGTCACCGGCTCCCAGCAAACTCTCCGCACCGTTGCAATCCAGGATGGTGCGCGAGTCCACTTTGGAAGTGACCTGGAAGGAAATGCGGGACGGCAGGTTGGCTTTGATCAGGCCGGTGATGACATCCACGGATGGGCGCTGCGTGGCCAGGATCAGGTGGATTCCGGAGGCGCGCGCCTTCTGGGCCAAACGGGCGATATGCTCCTCTACCTCACGTCCGGCCACCATCATCAAGTCGGCCAGCTCGTCTACGATTACCACGATGTAGGGGAGGTGGCTATGCTCCAGCATGACATCATCATCCACCGCAAAGGGGATCGGATCTATTACAGTCTCATCGTCTATGACGTCCTCAAGCTCTTCAATGATCTCCGCATCCGGGATGGCATTCAGCTCTTCCTGTTCAAGCAGCTCCCCGGCCAGTTTTTTGTTGTATGAATCAATGTTACGAACGCCTTTGTCAGACAGCAGCATGTAGCGGCGCTCCATCTCGTTGACAGCCCATTTCAGCGCCAGAGAAGCCTTCTTCGGTTCGGTCACGACCGGCAGCAGCAGGTGCGGAATCCCCTCGTACATCGAGAACTCCAGCATCTTGGGGTCTACCATGATCATGCGCACATCTTTGGGAGTCGAAGTGTAGAGCAGCGAAAGAATCATCGTGTTAATCGAAACCGACTTGCCGGAGCCGGTCGAGCCGGCCACCAGCAGATGCGGCGCCTTGGCCAGGTCGGTTACGACCGGCAGTCCGGCAATATCTTTGCCAAGCGCCAGCGGCAGTTTCATCTTGCTGTGTGAAAAATGCTCGCAGTTGAAAATCTCGCGCAAAAAGACCATATCGCGGTCACGGTTGGGAACCTCAATGCCGACGACCCCTTTGCCGGGGATCGGCGCTACAATCCGGATCGACATGGCCTGCAGCGCCATGGTCAGGTCATCGGTCAGACCGGCAATCCGGCTGATCTTGATCCCGGGGGCCGGAGAAAATTCATACATGGTGATGACCGGGCCGGGACAGATTTCCACGACTTCACCGTCGATATTGTAATCTTTCAGTTTTTTCTCAAGCAGCCTGGCATTCATTGTCAGGGCATCGCGGTCGAGAGTTTTTTCGGTGGCGGGGGGAATATCCAGCAGCGAGAAGGGTGGTGTGTGGAAATCTCCTTCCGCTTTTATGAATTCAAAAGTTTCCTGTATGGCAGCGGTTTTGGCGTCCTCTTTTTTCTTGTCCTTTTCCTTCTTGATCAGGTTGGGACGTGGAGCGGGGGGAGCGGGAGGCTTGATGACCGGTCCGTTGGAGATTGCCACCGGCAGTCCCTCTTTTTTGGCATCCTCTTTTTCCTTTTCACTGCGGTCCTGGGCGCGGCGTTTCTGCCATGTGGCCCACTTTTGTTTCATGTTTTCCAGCCACCAGCCGGCGAACAGTATGAAAGAAAAATGTGCCAGGATCATGATGCAGGCTGCCAGCAGCGGCAGCAGCAACAGCAGCGCGCCGACCGTCCCGATCGTGTTTTTCAGAAAGTGGGCCGTCACCACTCCCACCAGGCCGCCGGTCGGAACCTGCTGCTCAAAAAGGAACGTTTTCTCCCGAAAAAAGGCGAACATGGTTGCCGTTGAGAATAGAAGTCCGGCCGCCGCCACCAGTTTGTAGGAACGCAGCCGGATTTCCTTGAAGCGGAACAGGGTGTAGGACATATAGAGCAGCGTCAGCGGAATCATGTAAGAGGCCAACCCGAAGGCGCTGAAGAAAAGGTCGGCCACCTGGGCGCCGAGACGCCCGCCCAGATTGTGGATGTTTCCTGCATTGGAGTAGCTGTTCCAGGAAACGTCAGCTGCATTGTAGGTCAAAAAAGCCAGCAGAAAAAATACGCCGATCGCGCCAAGCGCCATTCCCTGCAGTTCTTTGGTTAATTTTTCTTTTTTGGGTTCTTCCATATCGGTATTGGTATCCAGGGTTTGAGATTGTAAAACCGGGCTATACTACTAGCAATCGACAAAGGTAGGCAAAGGAAAAATGGGCGATTCACTCCACGCTATCGCTGTGGGCCTTGGGATGAGCCTTGTCGTAGACCTCCATCAGGCGGTCGATGCCGACGTGGGTGTACTTCTGGGTGGTGGAGAGCGAGGCGTGTCCCAACAGTTCCTGGATCGCACGCAGGTCGGCGCCCCCCTCCAGCATATGGGTGGCGAAGGTGTGCCTGAGAGTATGCGGGGAAATCCTTTTGAAAGCCGCGATGCGCAGCACATGCAGATCGATGATGCGTGCCACGCTGCGGCGGTTGATGCGGGTTCCACGGCTGTTCAGGAATAGCGCCGCACCCGCTGCGGCATCGCTGCGCTGTTCGAGATAGCTGTGAAGGGCATCCAGGGCGCGGCTGCCGACCGGAACGATCCGTTCCTTGCCCCCTTTGCCCATCACGCGCACGCTCCCTCCCGACAGATCAATCTCGCCAATATTCAGGCTGGTCAGTTCCGAAACGCGCAGACCGCTGGAATAAAGCAGTTCCAGGATGGCCCGGTCGCGCAGTGCGTCCTTATGTTCAAGGTCCGGCGCTTCCATCAGGGTGGTGGTCTGGTCGATATCCAGGTGAAACGGCAGGCGTTGTTCTTTTTTAGGAGTGGCGACCAGTTCGGCCGGGTTTTTGGTAATCGTACCGCGCCGCAGCAGAAAACGGAAAAATGAACGGATAGCGGCCAGTTTCCTGCCGATCGAACTCTTTTTGGTTGTTTTCGACAACCCGGCCAGATAGCGCCGCAGCAGCAGGTGGTCAATATCCCCGGCCGATACACCCTCACCTCTGCTGCCCTGGACAAACGCCAGCCATTGTGCCAGATCGCTGCGGTAGGCCGCCAGAGTATGCGGGGAAACGTTCCGCTCCGTTTCCAGGTAGACGGTGAAAATGCTGATCTGCTGTGCTAGCGGTTCCACTTTCTACTCGAAGGGGGGCAGAGCGCTCTTGAGCTTCCAACTCTTCAGGTCGTCCTTGTAAACCCATTCCTGGCGGTAGGTCACGGTTTTGACTCGGTTGGAGGGGAGGATGAAATAATCGAATTCGGCTACCACGTCTCCGGTTTTATTTTCCAGAAGACATTCGAAGGTCAGGATGCGGAAATCAGCCATCGTGACGCCCCTTCTTTTAAGCGATTCCGCGCTTCGCATGAACTCATCGCGCCGCTCTTTTTCCATATAGCTCATACCGGCATTTTCGACTTCCTGCCAACGCAGCATCCGGTTATAGGCCCGCATGCTTTTTTCGAATTCTTCCCGTATTCCCATATCGGTGACGCAGGCCGTCATGGCCAGGCAGATGGTCAGTAATACCAACTTCTTGAACAGTGATTTCATTGCTGCTCCCTCTCACGCTGCTGGATGTGTTTGATCAATTCTTCGGCCAATTCGTACTTGCCGAACGGGGGGATCAGATAATAACCTCCCACTGCGGCAAAGGTGGCGTCGATGAACTCCTTGGCGATGGCCAGACCCTCCCGCGCCCCGGCCTCTTTTTCGAGACCCCTCATGCGGGCTCGAACGGCATCCGGTACCGTTATGCCGGGGACCTCATTATTCAGGTACTCGGCGTTGCGCTCGCTGACCAGCGGCATGATGCCGGGCAGAAACGGAATATCGCAGTCACCGGTGGAATCCAGAGCTTCGAAAAGAATAGCCGGATCGTAGATCGGCTGGGTCTGGGTGAAGCGGGCGCCGTTGGCAATCTTTTTTCGTAGGCGTTCGGCCTGGACGTTCATATTGCGGGTGTTGGGGTTGAAGGCGGCCCCGATTGTGAAACCGGTGCCTTCGCCGATCGGATTGCCGATGGCATTGACGCCACGGTTCATATCGCTCAGCAGCTTGATCAGGGTGAATGAGTGCAGGTCGAAGACCGATTTGGCTCCGGCGTGATCTCCCATAGTGGCCGGATCGCCGGTCACTGCCAGAATCGAGCGGATGCCGAGCAGGCTGGCCCCCATCAGATCGGACTGCATGCCGATCAGGTTGCGGTCGCGGCCGGTGACATGCACGATGACCTCGATGCCGACTTCGCGCTGAATAATGCTTCCCAGGGCGATATTGCCCATTCGTGGCCGCGCCAGGGGGTTCTCGGCCAGATTGATGGCATCGGCCCCGGCTTCCTTCAGCCGTCTGCTGCCGGTGATGATTTTGCTGCAGTCAATTCCTTTGGGGGGGTCCAACTCAACGGTGATGACCTTGCGGCTGCCCCAGTTGTCCAGGAAAGAAGCCGCTTTCTGAGGCGCTTCGACCGGTTCGGAAACGGTGATGAGCGGAGTTCTGCTCCTGACGGCCGGTTTGAGCCCGGTGATTTTCCGGGCTATGGCGTTGATATGTTCGGGGGTTGTCCCGCAGCAGCCACCCAAAAGGTTTGCACCGGCTGCGGCCATTTCGGCCGCCATGTCGGCAAAGTATTCCGGGGTGGCGCGATAGATATAACGCCCGTCGCGATATTCGGGAAAGCCGCTGTTGGCGTAGGCGCTGATCGGCTTGTCCGTCAGGGTGGCCAGCCGCTTGATGACTTTAAGCAGCTCCATCGGTCCGGCGCCGCAGTTGGCCCCGATCAGGTCGGCTCCGGCCGCTTCCATCGCCTCGCAGAAACGCTCCACCGAAGTGCCGTCCGCAGCGCGACCCCCTTCCAGAAAAGCCAGCGATGCGCAGACCGGCACACTGCAGCCGCGGGCAGCCCGCACGGCCGCTTCCAGCTGTACCAGTGACGAAAAAGTCTCCAGCAGCAGCAGGTCAACGCCACCCTCCGTCAGGGCTTTGCACTGGACGCTGAAAATGGCCTCCATCTCGGCCGGAGACAGCTCTTTGTCATCCCCTTTGACCGATACCAGCGGACCGACCGAACCGGCTACCAGAATTTCACGCCCGGCAACCGCCTCGCGGGCGATTCTGGCACCGGCCAGGTTGATCTCGACCACTTTGTGACCCAGTCCGATAGCGGACAGTTTGGTGAAGTTGGCGCCGAAGGTGTTGGTCTCGATAATCTGCGCACCGGCGGCGGCATATTCGCTTGCCAGTTCCTTGACCAGCGCCGGACGGATCAGGTTCAGGTGTTCGAAGTTGCTGTCGAGGCTGACCCCTTTGGCGTAAAGCATGGTGCCGACGGCGCCGTCGCCGGTCAGTAGCTCGCGTTGCAGACGATCAATGATGGTATACGTTTTTTCGTTCATATCTTCCCTATCTTGCTGTTGCCCGAACCTGTTATATGGGTTATAAGCTAAGACCGCTTTAAATCAGGCAAGAGGAGTTTTTAATAATGCACGCGATTGTACAATGGCTGCTCGATACGATCGGCGCAATGGGTTACCCCGGCATATTTCTGCTGATGGCGATGGAAAGTTCCATCATCCCGATTCCCAGCGAACTGGTCATGCCGCCAGCCGGTTATCTGGCTTTTCAGGGCAAGATGAATATGGCCGTTGCAATTCTGTCCGGGACTGTCGGCAGCCTGGCGGGCGCTTATGCCAACTACTACGCCTCCCATTATCTGGGGCGTCCGCTGATTCTCAAGTATGGCAAATATGTACTGATTCCGCCCGACAAATTCGAACGGGTCGAGAAGTTTTTTCTGCAGCATGGCGAGATCTCGACCTTCATCGGCCGCCTGCTGCCGGTGATTCGCCACCTGATCTCAATCCCGGCCGGAGTGGCTGGAATGAACCATCTCAAATTCTCGCTCTACACTCTGCTGGGTGCCGGTCTCTGGTGTACAATCCTGGCCTGGATCGGTTACGCCATCGGAGAAAATCAGCAACTGATCATGCAATATTCACATAAAGCGCTGGTCTGGGTGCTGCTGTTCAGCCTGGTACTGGTGGCAGTGTATGTCTGGCGTCAGCGCAGTAACGGTAGTAAAGCTTAAAACAGGCAATAAGGCAAAAGGATTCTTAGCAGTTTGACAAGTTAACGCACTATCCCGTTAAGCGGGTTTCGGAGGAAACAAGATGCAGATGAAACGAGTGGAACGTGTCCAATATATCGCGGTGGATTTTACGGGGAACCCCTGTTCAACCCAGGGTTTTACCTCCCGCCACGAAGGGGTTTCGCGCCCCCCTTATAATTCGCTAAACCTGGGTATGAACACCAACGACCAGCAGTCGAACGTCGAAGGAAATCGCAGCCTGCTGGCCCGTGCATTCGGTGTCAGCCAGGAAGCGCTGGTTACCCCCAAGCAGGTGCATGGTGTCGATATCCTGGTCATCAACGAGCCGAATGAAGATTTCACTCATTTCCTGTCGGTGGAGGGTGACGCAATTATCACCAACCAGCCGAAGGTGATGATCGGCGTCTGCGTGGCCGACTGTGTCCCGATTCTGCTGTGCGATCCGGAAAAAAAGGTCATCGCCGCCGTCCACGCGGGCTGGAAAGGTACTGCCGGACAGTTGGTTTCCAAAGCCGTGGCCGGGATGAAATCGGAATTTGGCTGCGATCCGAAGAGGTTGCAGGCCGCTATCGGTCCCTGTATCCAGAAATGCTGTTACGAAGTCGATGCGCCGGTCAAACAGGCCTTTGTACAGAGCGGCATCGCCTGGGCCTCTTTCGCCGAGTTATGCGGGGAGGAAAAGTGGCGCCTGGATCTGGCCGCCGCCAACCGCGAACTCCTGCTGCTGGCTGGACTCCCGGCTGATGCCATCCAGCTCTCGGACGACTGTGTCTGCTGCCGCAGCGAACTGTTTTTCTCCTATCGCCGGGACAAGGAAGAGTCCGGCAGGCAGATGGGTTTCATCATGCTGAACCAGTAAACAGCCGGAATAATTCTCAGCCCGAACGGGAGCGTTCATGCTCGCAAAAGTATTCAGCAGTGCCCTGATTGGTATTGATGCCATCCTGGTGGATGTGGAAGTTGACCTGGCAGCCGGCCTGCCCTCCTTTGCCACGGTCGGTCTGCCGGATGGCGCGGTCAAGGAGAGCAAGGATCGCGTCAAGGCGGCGCTGAAGAACTCCGGCTATGATTTTCCGGCCCGGCGGATCACCGCCAATCTGGCCCCGGCCGACATCAAGAAAGAGGGAGCCGCCTACGATCTGCCGATCTCGATCGGCATCCTGGCCGCCACCGGAGTCATCAAAGGTCCGCGTCTGCGGGAATACATCCTGCTGGGCGAGCTCTCCTTGGATGGCGGATTGAAGGCCATTCGCGGCGCACTCTCCATGGCGGTTGCCGCCAAGCGGGCCGGATTGAGCGGACTGATACTGCCGGCCGAAAACGCTCCCGAGGCGGCTGTCGTGGAAGGCATCGATGTAATCGGCGCCACCAGCCTGTCACAGGTGGTCGAGTTTTTGAGCGAACGGGAAGGGATTGATCCCTGCCGGGTGGATTTGCACGGGCTGTTTGCCAGCAGTTGCGAATATGGCGAGGATTTCAGCGAGGTCAAGGGGCAGGAGCACGCCAAGCGCGCCCTGGAAGTGGCCGCGGCTGGAAGTCACAATCTGTTGATGATCGGTCCGCCCGGTTCGGGAAAGACGATGATCGCCCGGCGGATTCCGACCATTCTGCCGCGCATGTCGTTTGATGAAGCGATCGAAACCACCAAAATTTTCAGCGTCAGCGGCATGCTGGAGAAAGAGCGGGCCTTGCTGGCGGTACGTCCCTTCCGCTCACCGCATCATACCATATCAGACGTCGGCCTGATCGGCGGCGGCACGACCCCCAAGCCGGGCGAGGTTTCCCTGGCTCACAACGGCGTGCTGTTTCTGGATGAACTGCCTGAATTCAAGAAAAACGTCCTGGAAGTCCTGCGCCAGCCGCTGGAGGATGGCCGGGTCACCATTTCCCGCTCCCTGCTTTCCCTGACCTACCCCTCCCGGGTCATGCTGGTGGCGGCCATGAATCCCTGTCCCTGCGGCTATCTGTCCGACCCGACCCATCCCTGCACCTGTACCCCGGTCTCGATCCATCGCTACCGTTCACGTATTTCCGGACCGCTCCTGGATCGCATCGACATTCACATCGAAGTTCCTGCGGTCAAATATCGAGACCTGGCCGATCGCAGCGAAGCCGAAAGTTCCGCCGCCATAGCAAGCCGTGTGGAACATTCCCGCGAGCTGCAGCTGGAGCGCTACAAAGGGACCAAAATTCACTGCAACGCCCAGATGACGCCCCGTTTCATCAAAAAGTACTGCGAACTGGATGCCAGCGGCAACCGCATGCTGGAACTGGTCACCGACCGGCTCGGTTTCTCGGCCCGTACCTACACCCGTATTTTGAAAGTGGCCCGCACCATCGCCGATCTGGAAGAAAGCGAATCGATCAGGGAACAGCATATTGCCGAGGCGATTCAGTACCGCAGTCTGGACAGGAAAGCCTCTTGAAGAAATTGACTGCAATTCATATTTGGCGAAGTGAAGCTGCTTGGTAACACTCTGTAATCATAGGTGTTATATAGATTTAACTATGGAAGTTCCGTCCCGATTATTCTCTGGAGCGCTACCTGGTTCTTATGTTCTGCTGTTTTGAATGTCAGGTAGTCCTTTTTGTCCAGATCGTAAAGCTGTTTCCTGTAGCGGGATGTAAGATCATGCCACCTGCTGATTCTCATGCTGAATCGGCTTTCCGTGGGATAGCGCATTGTATCCATAAGTGACTGGATTGCGAAATAATAGCGGACTGAACTGCGTTCGAGCGCGCCACGTGGTCCCCTGATATAGGAAACGTTGCCGCTTCCGTCTTTACTGGTAACCGTAAATCCTACCTTGTCCCGTGCGATTGTCGCAAAATAGATTTTTGCAGCCAAGCGAAGCGCGACACTGTCGCTGTACGCATAACTGACATGGACAAACGTTCTTCCAGTATCAAGCGGTATGGCCTCGAACCTCATTCTGTGATTTGTAGTACCGTAAGGGCCCGCATCGGCGCGGAGTATGATGTCCAGATACCCTTGCTGCTGAATAGATGTCTGGAAATGATAAATGACTTGACTGTCTTCATCCGGAGGTTGATAGGTTTTTTTTCCGGGATAAAAGGTCAGCAGCCAGTCACCCGGCAGTTTTCTGTAGGTGCAAGCCTTAATGTTGGGATGGAGAGATACGATGTCGCACCAGTTAGACGGGACTACCAGCGCAGAAACAACACTGTTGAAGGAATAATCGAAAACCCCGTAGACATCCACATGCACCCTGTCTTCTTTCTCAAAAGACTCAACAATGAGGGGAATGCCGAAACTGTTTGTCTTTAATTCGGCAATGTTCCTGTTGTAGGTGTCGAGCAGCAGTTCCTGGGCCGGCCGGTTTTTTTCAGAAGCTGATGCGAAGCTGGCAGTAAAAATAATCGCAGCTGTTACCAGAAACAGGAAGAATATTGAAAGATTGAAGAGCTTGTACATTTGATTCATATGTCCAATACAGCGAATTTCCATTTACAACTGAACAATTAGCGACGATCGTCATAATCTCCATGACGTCCCCCGTGGCGTCCCCCGTGGCCTCTTTCATAGTAACCTCCACCGCGATAACCATCATCTACCGGCACCAAAATACAACCCGCCAGAGCCGTGGATGTAAGGCACAGTAATATCAGTCTGACCAAAAGTGATTTTTTCATCTGATACCTCTCCATTATATATAAACCGGATACTTTTCATCTATCCTGTATTAAAAGAAAGCATTTAATGTGCCGGAGAAATACTTCGGATAGGGAGTATTCAACTCTTTGATTGCAAAGGTTTTTTTAAAATAGGATGATTCTGGAGAAGGGGAAGTCGTCAGTAAAAACCGTCATGCTTAACATAACTGCCAAATGTTGCGGCTATGTTGATGCATGAGGGATTAGTAAAGGGGACGGACAACTTGCGTTTATAAATGTTTTTCAGGCAAAGCCATCGTTTTCATTCCAACCGCCGTTACCGTTGAACATTCCGCTGCATCTGTATTTCTCTGCTACCATTCTGAAGTGGTACCCATAGATAGCGTAGGTTATGGCTAACGGGAAAAGTCGTGGTTTTCTGATCAGAGACCAGAAAAACAGTTTCCAGAAATAGAACCTTTCTTTGCCGATCACACCAAGGAACAGTATTGATTTGAAGAGCGCTCCGACATAGCCCGACTGCAGTTGGAACTTGCCCAGATGAAGTGGTTGGTACTCCTTGAGCAGACTGATCACCCTCAGGTAGTAGTTTTTTGGGGCATAGATGGTATCAAGAATAGTCCGGTAACCGCTGATGAGGTCCGAAACATCCATCCGGGGAATGAAGTTGAGTTCACTGTCCATGTTATTGCCGGTATCGTTACCCCGCAGCCGCCCCTCCTGCAGCAAACGTCGGTGGAGTTTGGTCCCGCGGATGACTGAAAGCAGGCCCACCATGGCGGTGACAATGCCGCTCTCTTGAATAAAGCGTATCTGCCGCTCGAAAATAGAGGGGGGATCGCTGTCGAAACCGACGATAAAGCCGCCATGCACCTGCAGACCGGCCCGCTGGATAATTTTTACTGATGCCAGTAGGTCGCGGTTGATGTTTTGTACCTTGCCGCATTCAGTGTGACTGTCTTCATAGGGGGTCTCGATACCGATAAAGACCTCTTGAAAGCCGGCCCTGACCATCAGTTCCATGAGTCGGGGATCGTCGGCCAGATCGATGGACGCTTCAGTATAAAAATAGAAGGGGTGCTTTTTCCGGTCCATCCAGTCGCTGATTGCGGGAAGAACACTTTTTTTCAGTTTCCCCTTATCGCCGATGAAGTTGTCATCGACTAAAAAGATCGCCCCACGCCAGCCCCGTTGATAGAGATTGTCCAATTCGGCGATTAGCTGTTCTTTAGTCTTGCTTCTGGGCCTTCTCCCGAATAGTGCGGTGATGTCGCAGAACTCGCAGTCAAATGGACATCCACGGCAATACTGGATATTCATGGCGGCATAATTCCTGACATCTATCAGGTCCCAGAGCGGAATGGGAGTACTTGTCAGGTCCGCCCAGCGCTCGTCAGAATAGATGTGTTTCAGCGTACCTTTCTGCAGATCTGCTAAAAAAGGGGGAATGGTGAGTTCCGCTTCCCCCAGTATCAGATGGTCAACATCAGGAAAATCGTCGTGGCAGGCGGTAAAAAGAGGGCCGCCGGCGACCGTCTTCACACCCAGTTGCAAACAGCGGTCAATCACATCCTGCGCCGAATTGCGCTGGATGGTCATGGCGCTGATAAATACAAAATCCGCCCAGGCCAGTTCCTCGTCAGAAACGGGGAGCACGTTCATATCGACGAGCCTTTTTTCCCAGTCGACCGGAAGCATGGCCGCCACCGTCAGAAGCCCCAGAGGGGGAAAGCTTGCCTTTCTGTTGATGAATTTCAACGCATAACGGAAACTCCAGAAAGAGTCCGGGTAGTGGGGATAGACAAGAAGAATCTTCATCTGACTACTCCTGCAGAATCAACTTCTGGTTCTTGTTGCACAGATCTTTCAGATCTGGTCGTCAATGTATTGTCATTTTACCTGCCGACACAGTTTTTAAGTTGTTTCGCATTGTTACTCGTATCGGGTCTACACCTAAAGTCACCCATCCTGTTGAACGTCTAAAAACAATAATCTTTTTCCTTTCAATCAGGCGATCCAAAATGAAATCCTTGACGTAATCGTAATTATTTCCGGGCCGAATGATATGAATTAGCATAAACCCACTCCCTTCGCATTTAAGTGTACCAGTTATGAATTAATTGTCCTGCATTAGAACTATTCGACGGACATCTACGACTGCTGGGCGGTTGATTCGATGCGGGCGTCCATTGTATCGGCGAACGCAGGTGCGCTGAATGCAAGCAGGACTGTCGCAGCCAAGAGCCCGGATATTGGAAATTTTGTTTTCATTGCACATTCTCCTCTTGATTTTATCAGGTTATCTTCTGAACGCTAACTGATTACTTCCCTAAAATCTTCTTGAACTGACCAATTTTCCCCTGCATTTTGCCGGATATCTTTTCGCCGGTACCTTCTGATTCCAACTTCGGATCATCACTCAGTTTACCGGTGATCACCCTTGCTTTCCCCTCCAGCTCGTGAAAAGTACCTTCAATCTTGTCTTTCACAGTGGGTTTCATGGTGATTCCCCCCCCTTTAGTTCATAATTACAAAAACTTATGATCTAGATGGGCCTACGCCCCTGAATGATTCGAAACAAAACCACTATAATGGCAATTACGAGCAGAATATGGATCAGACCGCCCATGGTATATGATGTAACCATACCTAACAGCCACAGCACTATCAGGATCATACAGTTGGCGCCCAACCGCGATAAGAGTCGTTCTGCTGCAGTTTGGCGACGACCGGGCTTGTGACGTCAGTAAGCTGGGCGATGAACTGCGGGGTCAGGATGCTCTTCATCACGATCAGCGTCGGCATAGTGAAGTTCATCCCCATTGCTTCGCTGATCTTGTCCGATGGAGTGGCGCCTGCGAAGAGAGGGGGAATGGTGGTGTCGTATGGAGTCAGCAGGGCGGATTCCGGGCTGAATGCCGTCCGGTGGTTTGAAGAACGACGCGTGCGCCGGGGGATGGGTATCGTGATTGTTTTCGGGGTGCTCACCCTGGTCGCCGTTCTCATCATCACGCTGACCATTCCTGCACTTATGGCTCAGGCAACTAACCTTCTGGAGCAGGAACCGGCCATGCGGGCGCTTTTGGCAAAATGGGTGGCTGGTTCACACCTAACCAGACCGTTGGCGGAACTGCTTCGCAAGGTGCACTCCGGTGATCTTGTACGGATAGTCGCCTCGAGTGCCTACGAGTATTCACCCCGTGCCATTGCGATCTTCGCCTATCTCCTGAGTTCCATATTCCTCGCGCTGTACATCATGATCGACCGCGATCGGCTGCGCGGAGGCCTCTTCCTGGTGGTTCCCAGATCTCACCACATCCGGCTTTCACGGATCATGCTGAATCTTGAAACCATCGTCGGTGGGTACATCCGCGGGCAGGTGATCACCTCTGCTTTCATAGCCATTTTCGTGTTCATCCTCCTGAAATCCTGTGATGTTTCAAACGCCCTGGCCATTGCGGTGTTCACGGGTGTTGCCGATGTCCTCCCCTACATAGGCGCCTTGCTATCTGTTGGAGCCGCAGTGGTGGCAGCGCTCCCCAACGGCCCTAATATCATTATGGTTGTGCTCGTATTTATGCTGGGTTACGAGGTGTTCGAGAGTCGTGTGCTTGTACCAAGGATATATGGACGCGTGCTGCGCCTGCCGTCATCAGTGATCCTCTTTTCGCTTTTGGCGGGAAGCGTTTTGTTGGGCATCATCGGAGCACTGCTCGCCCTTCCGGTGGCAGCAGCTATACTGATGCTCATTGAGGAACTGCGCGTCGAACTGCCTGGACAGAAGGAACAGGCAGCAGACGTGGAAACCAGGGAACGCGACGAGCGCGGTGAAGAGGAATACGAGCGGCGGGCCGAAGGTATGCCCGCTGAACAGGCCGCCGCCATTGCTATTGAGATCACCATTGATCGCCATAAGGAAGAAACCGGCCTGGTATCTAGACCCGATTTTTCTGGAAGCGAATAAATGAATTAGGCCACCATTTGACTACGTAACAATGAGGGAGATTCTGTCCAAATGACTACAGACAAACTACATGCCCGTCATATTTGGTAGTTATGCCAAACATGACGGGTTGCTTTTCCGGATTCCGATTGTCTATTACGATTTACTTTTAATTTGTCCTGAATAATCAAGCCGTTCCATTAAAAGTATTCGTTAATCCTCTCTGGCACGTTAGTTGCCATGTTTCTTGGTAGGACTAGTGCACAGTCAGGCTTTCTTTGAGATCGTTACTGGTTGCGCTTCTGGCATAGTGCTTGGAGGGGCTTACGCAACAGCGAAATCTTTAATCCAGGAAAAGTAAAGGGGATCGTCATGAAAAATCTACTGAAAATAACAGCTGTTTCATCAATGCTAGTCATTATTTGTTTGCTGATCGGTGCATGCGGCGGAGGAACAGAAAACTTTGTCCAGGGGAATGGTCAAATTGACGTAACTGTCAAGGATACTGGCGGAGCGTTTTTAGCGAACGTGAGAATTGATGTAAAAACTCCGAATGGTGCTATAGTTGATACTTTCACCACTACGGTCGCAACAACCGTACATTCATTCCAGAAAACTGTTGGTACAACCTATACCTTTACATTTACAGATGTAAATAACCCGGTCAGATTTGCGACGCAGTCCATTACTGCTCAGCCGCTTTTGACTGCTACCGTACACGTAGACGCTGTGATGCAGCCATAATTTGATTTAAGCGTTTCCGGACTCCTCGTTTAGGCGAGAATGATCTCAATGTTCAAAACGGAAATTCAACCGAGAGACTATGGTACGAATGCCTGATTCGAGTCGGATCAGGCATTCGCTAATGTCATTTAACAAATTTTATTGCTGATGTGTCAATCTGGAGGATAAACCGTGTGAATGCCCCAACTATCTCGATCACTTACCGTCGTTACGCGTTGGGACTTCTTCTGGCGGTGAATCTGCTTAACTACATCGACCGGCAGGTGCTCTTCGCGGTATTTCCGCTGATCAAAATCGATATGCAGCTCACAGATACGGCGCTGGGCTTTCTCGGTAGTGCCTTCATGCTTAGTTATCTGCTGATTGCTCCGCTCTTCGGCTGGCTCGGCGACCATTGGAGCCGGACCAGGCTGGCTGCCGGAGGGTTGGTCGTATGGAGTCTTGCCACGGTCTTGGCCGGCTTTGCCCCCGGATATAGGAGCCTGCTGGCCGCCCGTGCCACCGTTGGGGTCGGTGAAGCCAGTTTCGGTACGGTTTCGCCTGGGTTGATTGCTGATTTCTTCCCGAAGGAGCGCCGTGGACGGGTCCTCTCCTGGTTTTATGTTGCAATTCCGGTCGGCAGTGCGCTGGGTTATCTGCTGGGAGGAGTGCTGGGACAAATGTATGGTTGGCATGCCGCTTTTCTGCTGGTCGGTCTGCCCGGGTTGCTGTTGGCTGTTCCAATTGCACTGCTGCGCACTCCTCCTCGTGGCGGCGAAGACGCATCTGTGCCGGATCCAAAAGTTAAGGATTCCGGAGGGTACTCAGCACTCTTCAGAAACCGCTCGTTTGTCTGCAATACTTTGGCGATGGCGGCAATGACTTTCGCCATTGGGGGGTTGGCCCAGTGGATTCCCTCTTTCCTGTATCGGGTTCATTCACTTGATGTGGCCAGGGGCAACACATTGTTCGGCGCGACCACCGTACTGGCGGGGATATTGGGAACTTTGACCGGCGGCTGGCTTGGCGACCGTTGGCAGAAAAGGAGCGGGAAAGGCTACCTGCTGGTTTCCGGCTGCGGGTTTATGATCGGCACCCCTTTTGCGGTCTGGGCCATTCTTGCCCCAGGATTGAACGGTTGCATGTCGGCGATTTTTATCGCTGAGTTTTTTCTGTTTCTCAATACCGGGCCGCTCAATACCGTCATCATAAATGTTACAGGTCCGGCTGTTCGCGCCATGGCCTTTGCGGTCAACATCTTCTTTATCCACGCCCTGGGAGATGCGGTTTCACCATCGATCATCGGCTGGCTGTCCGACCAGTGGGGTTTGCGCAGCGCGCTCCTGATCACCCCGTTGGCCATGTTACTGGCCGGAGTGCTCTGTTTTGTCTGCGGCAGGTTTGTTGTACAGGATATGGCCCGGGTAGATGGATGATTGTCACGGGTTCGGCTGTTCTTGCTGGGTCAGATGCGAAATAGTTAGACCTTAAAACAAGGAGTCCGGTAATGAAATTAACACAACTGATTGCCATTTTCATGGGCCTTCACCTTCTCTGCTCGTGCACCATGTTCTATGCCAAGCAATCGGACCCGGCTCCGTTAGTGCAGTCACCTAAGCCTCTGGCAGTGCCGGTCGGGAAAAACTGGCAGGTAATCGAAGAAGCTCCGCAGCTTAGTGATGGTTCACGACTTCCTTTTCAGACGGAACAGTCTCTGCACCCCGAAGCGGCACGTCCTGTTCCTGCGGATAACCGCACAATCGAAACAACGCGTTGATCGACTGCTTGCGTATACAGAGTTTAATGGTGCATCTGGCATTGACGGTATGGGCGCATTTGGCAAATTATTTCTAACTTACGAGGAGTCATCAGTATGAAATATTTGAGACTGCTGTTCATCGCCTGTCTGATACTGTCTCCCCTGTCGGCTCTTGCGGCAGATGACGGCTACGGCTACCCGATTCAGGGCTCTAACGAAGCCACCATTCTTGGGACTCCGGCCACTCTTATACCCAAGTTTCCCGCCGCAATAAGCACCAGGCAGCTTGTGCTGGATGTCATTCCGGATCGGCAGAAACCGCCGATTTTCTTTTACGACGAGGGGCTGCGATGCACTTTTGCCTATCAGGATAAGAAGGCGCCGTTAATATTTCTGATTGCCGGCGCTGGAGGTAGTGATCGGGCACCCAAATTATTAACTATGATGAAAGCTTTTTATCAAGCTGGTTATCATGTTATCACCCTGCCGTCGCCGTCACACTCCAATTTCATCATCTCCGCCTCCCAAAGCAGGGTTCCCGGTGATCTGACCGAGGATGCGGCTGATCTGTACCGGGCCATGGAAGCCGCTTGGAAAAGGGTAGCGGGTGATATCGACGTATCCTCCTTCGATCTGTGCGGTTACAGTCTGGGAGCTACCCAGGCCGCATTCGTAGCCAAACTGGACGAGGACCGCCAGCTTTTTAACTTCCGCAAAGTGCTTATGATCAATCCCTCGGTTAGTCTTTACGGCTCAGTGACAAGGATCGAGGAATTGCTGAAGCAGATTCCCGGAGGAGCCAAAAAGCAGGGTGTCTTTTTTAATAAAATGCTGTCAAAGTTCAGCCAGTTCTATCGCTATGGAAATTTCGTATCCATCAACGATGAATTTCTCTACGCAATCTACACGGAAGGTCTTTATTCCCATGACGAAACCGCAGGATTGATCGGACTCACTTTCCGCATCAACCTGGCCGGCATGATCTTTTCCTCCGATGTGATGACCAACAGAGGTTATGTGGTGCCGAAAAACCGGATATTAAGGCCTACCGATTCTATTTTCGATTATTTCCTGGTTTCCAGTCACCTGAGCTTTTTCGACTACTTCAACGAATACCTGTATCCCTACTTCCAGGAACGGAGGCCGGGGTTGACCAAGCAGGACTTTATCGAATCCTTGAGTCTCAGAAGCATCGAAGGTTACCTGAAATCGTCTGCCAAATTCGGCGTAATGACCAATGAAAATGACTTTATCCTGACCCAGTCCGAGCTTAACTATCTTCGGCAGGTCTTTGGCGAACGGGCCAAGATCTATCCGCGCGGCGGACACCTGGGTAATCTCGAATATCAGGAAAATATAGCCTATATGGTAAATTTCTTTAAATGACAAAGGATGGCATTACGATGACAGTTAGCCGATATACAGTATGCCTTATCCTGATGTTGACAATATCTTTAACCGGCTGCGCCGCTATCAGGGACAGTACACGGGCAGAGGTGCCGCCCAGGCACTCGATAAATGAGTTCAGGGATCAGCGTTTTGCTGAGGTTGCGGATCCATGGGAAGGATTTAATCGGAGCATGTACCGTTTTAACTACTACTTCGATAAGTACCTGCTACTCCCGGTAGTTAACAGCTATGAATTTGTCGCTCCGGTTTTTGTTCAGGAGCGCATTTCCGGTTTTTACAACAACCTTGGGGAAGTACGTAATCTAACCAACAGCCTGTTTCAGCTAAAAGGGATGGAGTCCGTGACAACGCTTGGACGTTTCGTGACAAACAGCACACTGGGACTTGGCGGTTTATTCGATCCGGCCACCAGTTTCGGCCTGGAACGGCATAATCAGGATTTCGGCAAAACTCTCGGATACTGGGGAGCAGATTCCGGTCCCTATCTCGTACTACCGGTCTTCGGCCCATCGTCACTGCGTGATACAGGTGGTCTTGTCGTGGACAGCGGCATCAGGTATGGCATCCTGGCTGCGATAGATCCGTTTGGAAGCACTGGCAACAGTCTTGCCATAAATTCCGGGATAAACACTATGGAGGTCGTCGATGCGCGACATCAGCAGAGTTTTCGCTACTATGAAAGCGGTTATCCCTTCGAATACTACATGGTTCGTTTTTTCAACCATCAGAAACGGGAAATTGAGTCCGGCAAACCGCTGCCGGAAAAGTCGGATAAGGCCGCTATTCTGAGTCCACCTTGAAAAACTGGACTGAACATGGACTCAAAACAAAAGTAAAGGGGTTAGCCATTTTGGCTAATCCCTTTACTTTTATGGTGGGCGCTGCGGGTTTCGAACCTGCGACAGGGAAGAATGACGGATCCACTCCAGAAAAAATCCAGTCCCCCCAGTTTGTCAAACTTGGCAATAGGGCTATCTGCTATCTGCGCGTGTACTACGGGAGCAAGTCCTAGGGTATTCGAGTTCTGGAATAGTTCGTTTTTGATACTTGGTAAATGTAAGGGATGGGTTTGAAATGAGAAAAGCGCCCGATCTCACAGAGAGCGGGCGCTTTATCTTTTTGTATGGTGCCGAAGACTGGACTCGAACCAGCACACCCTTGCGAGCACAAGAACCTGAATCTTGCGTGTCTACCAATTCCACCACTTCGGCAAGTGAGCTGTCTTCTTACCATCTCCATTTTCAGATTGCAAGAAATAATTGGCACTTTGCTTTAATTTGGCCGAGCTTGTGCCAATGGTGCCGGCAGCCGTTACAGTTCACTGATTTTGTTGTGAAAGACGGCTCAGTTTGTTTTTGTCTGACGGAGCGGCAAAATAACGGTAAAGACGCTTCCCTGCCGGTCTTCGCTGGAAACCTTGATTTCGCCGCCATGATCCTTGATTATGCCGTAGGAAACAGCCAGACCGAGGCCGGTACCGCCCGGTTTGGTGGTGAAAAAAGGTGTGAAAAGTTTTGCCAGTGAATCGGGGCGGATCCCGCATCCACTGTCGGTAATTGACACGCTGACATATTGCCCCGTTCCGTCGCAGGCTGTATCCAGCGCCAGAACCCCGCCGGCTGTCATTGACTGCAGGCCGTTCAGTATCAGATTGGTAAATACTTGCCGCAACTGATCTTCATCTCCTTCGATTGCAAGTATTTTGTCACGGTAACCGCGGTCAATCCGGTACTGTTCGACCGGCATCTGGTGGCCGATCTGGTCAAGGATGCTATCAAGCAATTCCGCCAGTGAAAACCTGCTGACAACCTGCAGCCCCCCCCTGGAAAACGAGCGCAGATTTTTAACAATGCGATCAATCCGTCCGACTTGACGGAGAATTGTTTCAAGCTCATCCGGTTCGGACTGGTCGGGCTTTACCGATAATTGCAGAAGTTCGGCGTTGCCGCGTATGATGGCCAGGGGGTTGTTTATTTCGTGAGCCACGCCCGAAGCCAGCATGCCGATGCCGGCCAGCCGTTCGGCCTGGGCCAGCTCCTGTTGGGCATTTAGAAGTTCTCGTCCGGTCTCCTCCAACTGGGTGGTCCGTTCGAGCACCTTTTGCTCGAGGGTCCGGTTCAGGTTCAGGTTTTCCTGCTCGCGGGCTGCCAAGCGGTGCTTCATGATGTTGAATTCATCGGCCAGTGAAGCTATTTCGTCATTGCTGTCGACGGTGATGTCCGGCAGTTTTTCTCCCGCCGCGATTCTGCGGACTTCCTCTTCCAGCGCTTTGATCGGCAGCGACAGGCGGCGGCTGAACCAGGCTGAAAGCCCCACTCCGATCAGTGTTACAAAGATCAGAACGGCCGATAGCACCAGGTTGATCTGGAAGTGGAGCTGTTTGTAAGGCTGCTCCGGAACACCCACGTACAGAGCGCCGACAACGCTGCCACGATAGTCGCGCAACGGTTCGTAGGCGGCGATGTTATGGCGGTCCAGCACAAAAGCCTTGCCGATCCACTTTTTGCCTCGGCTGATAAAATCATACACTTCGGCTGACATCATGCTGCCGATTGCCCGCTTGCCATTGTTGTCCAGAACGGTCGTGGCGATCCTGATGTCATCCAGAAACAGGGTGGCGGTTCCGGCCGTTCCAGATGAGTCCAAGCGTTCCCCGCGCTCGAATACGACCTTTGTTATGCGATCCACCAGCCAATTGTCCCCGTTCATCAAAACACCGCCGTAAAGCACTCCGGAGACGCTGCCATCGTGCGCCAGGACCGGGGCGGCGGCGACAAGAAACATGCCGCGGTTTTCGGCCCGTCTGCTGTACGGTCTGGCATGCGGGGTCTGTTTGGTGGGGATGTTGATCTGTTGCGGTAAGAGCGGGTTTTCGACGGCGGCCTGCTCGGCTGAAAGGAGCATGATGCCGTTTGCGACGACACCTTTCAGGGCATCCGAGATCAGTTTCTCTTTCTTTTTGGAGTCGCCGGTAAAGGACGGATTGCCCGCCCGGTAGCGGACGAAACCATAACGGTCAACCAGAGTCAGAAAACTGAGGCGCTCGTTGTGCAGAATCAGCTGCAGCGGAGGGGGCAGCGGCGATTTTTCAGTCGCGCTCATGGCTTGGGCCAGTTCCGCTGTTTGTCCTGTCAGGCGGATAATGTCCGAGAGGCGAGCCATTTCACCCAGCAGTATCTCGTGGGCGGAATTCAGATTGGTTTCCACAGATTGTTGCGCCTGGGAATAAAAACGGGTGGTGATCAGAGAAACCCCCACCAGCCAGCAGACGGCAATCGCGGTGATCAGCGGCACCAGCGTGGCAACTGTCAGTTTGAAGCGAATCGAAGAACGCAGCCGCTTCATCTTCATGACAGGCCGTACTCCGCGATCTTGCGATCCAATGTTTTGCGGGATATGCCAAGAATCTCGGCGCTGCGGCTTTTATGAAAACCGGTTCTGGCAAGGACCGCTTCGATATGTCGGCGTTCAATCTCTTCCAGTGCCACCAGCTGTGTCGGTTCCTGCGCAGCGGCAGGGCGTTCGCGGCCGGTTCCGATCGGCAGCAGGGCCGGTGATATCAAATCTGTGCGGGCCAGGATGACGGCCCGTTCGATAACGTTTTCCAGTTCACGCACATTGCCGGGCCAATCGTACTGCAACATGCACTTCAGCGCATCCGCATCTATTCCCCTCAGATCCTTTTTCATCCGGGCGGTATAGATTTTCAGGAAATGCAGCGCCAGTGGTTCAATATCCTCACGTCGCTGACGCAGCGGTGGGAGGTCGATCGTGATGACGTTCAGGCGGTAATACAAATCCTCCCGAAAGCGTCCTTCTGCAACTTCGCGCTGCAGGTCCTTGTTGGTGGCGGCCACAAAACGCACATCCACCTTTTTGGAGCGGGTCGAGCCGACCGCTATGAAATCCTTTTCCTGGATGACCCGCAGCAGTTTGGCCTGAACCGCCGGACTGACATCACCGATTTCATCCAGAAAAAGCGTGCCGCCGTCGGCCTCCTCGATCAGCCCTTTCTGGTTGATGATTGCGCCGGTAAAAGCGCCCCGCACATGACCGAAGAGCTGGCTTTCCAGCAGAGTATCCGAAAGCGCGGCGCAGTTCAGCGATACAAACGGTCGGCCGGCCCGCTGGCTGTTGCTGTGGATTGTGCCGGCGATCAGCTCTTTGCCGGTGCCGGACTCCCCCAGAATCATGATGTTGGCATCACTGGCCGCCACCTGCAGGGTCAGGTCGTACACTTCGCGGAAGCGGGCGCTCTTGAAGACCATCGATTCGGTCTTGCCGCTGCCGCGCTGCAGCTCTTTGCGCAGTTGCTGGTTTTCGTTGGCCAGGCGGCGATGATCCAGTACCCGCTCCAGCACCCCCAGCAGTTTTTCCTTGGGGAAAGGCTTGGTGATGTAGTCGTAGGCCCCTTCCTTGATGGCCTGGACAGCGTCATTGATCGTGCCGTGCCCGGTCATGATGATCACCGGCAGCTCCGGTTTCTGGCTGTGAAGTTGTCTCAGTACCAGCAGACCGTCCACATCCGGCATGCGGACATCCTGCAGTACAACATCACAGGCTGCGGGACCGGCTGAGTCAAGCCGACTCAGAAGTTCCGCGCCGCTGCTGAAGGTTTCGACCTGATATCCGCTGACCTGCAGCAGCTTGTCCAGATAGCGCAGAATTTCGGCTTCATCGTCACAGATAAACACGGTTGGCATGGGTATTTTCCTTTGGTTGCTGCCCATTATTACACAAAGTAGAAAGGACAAAATGATACATACCCGGACAAAAAGAATCAACATTTGTTTTCGGAAACGATGGACGGCAGCCGTAAATCAGTATCAACAATCCGATATCTTTGTTGTTTTTTATGAATGTCCCGAACGTTGTGACTTGGCACAGCAATTGCCGTATACGCAAAGATTGAAATGTAAACATATAACCTGCAAATGGGAGGAATAAATGAGTAAGCCCGATCTGTTCCCCGGAGTCAATCGCCGGGATTTCATGAAGACCTGCGTGACGGTCTCCGCCATGTTGGGGCTGCCCTTCGGCATGGTCAGCAAGGTGGCGGCAGCCGCCCAGAAGGCCGATAACCGGCCGGCCGTTATCTGGCTGCACTTTCAGGAATGCACCGGCTGCTCGGAGTCACTGCTCCGCTCCAGCCATCCCACCGTAGCCAATCTGATCCTGGACATGGTTTCTCTTGATTACCACGAAACGTTGATGGCCGGTTCCGGGCATCAGGCCGAGAAGTCGCTGCACGATTCGATGCAGGCCAACAAAGGCAAATACATCCTGGTGGTGGAGGGCGGCATTCCGACCAAGGACAACGGTATTTACTGCAAGGTAGGCGGCAAGACCGCGCTGGAATCGCTCAGAAAAGCGGCCGATGGAGCGGCGGCGATCATTTCGATCGGCACCTGCGCCAGCTATGGCGGCATCCAGTCGGTCGGACCCAATCCAACCGGCGCAGTCGGTGTCGGTGATATTATCAAGGACAAACCGGTCATCAACCTGCCGGGCTGCCCTCCCAGTCCCTACAACTTCCTTTCGACAGTTCTGTATTACGTCACCTTCAAAAAACTACCCGAGCTGGACAAAATGGGACGTCCCATGTTTGCCTACGGCCGCAAGATCCATGAGCACTGCGAACGGCGCGCACATTTCGACGCCGGCCGTTTTGCCAAGGCCTTCGGCGACGAGGGGCACAGTCTGGGGTACTGCCTCTACAAACTGGGCTGCAAGGGACCGGCTACACATGCCAACTGTTCGGTACTGGGCTTCAACGATATCGGCGTCTGGCCGGTCGGAGTCGGTCATCCCTGTATCGGTTGCACCGAGCCGGATCTGCTCTTCAAAACCGCCATTGCTGACAAGGTTCAGATCCACGAGCCGACTCCGTTTGACAGCTATGCTCCGGTCGATCTGAAAGACAAGGGCAAGGGTCCTGATCCGTTGACCACCGGTGTAATCGGCCTGGCCGCCGGCGCCGCAATCGGTGCGGGGATCATGATGGCCAAGAAGCTGCCGGATGGGCCGGAGAAGGAGGACGACCATGAGAAAACCGAGTAGGCGTGATTTTCTCAAGATCATGGGCGCCACCGGGGCGGCACTGCTGGCTGGCCGGGCCGGCGCCGAAGCTTCCGAAGAACATCATGTCAACAACGAGACGATCGGAATGCTCTACGACGCCACCAAATGTGTCGGCTGCAAGGCCTGCATGTCTGCCTGCAAACGGGTCAACAGCGATTACGGCAGCTTGTCATATGAACAGGCCAAGTTCGACAGCGACGGTTTGTGGGATGCTCCCGAAGACCTGTCCGGCAGCACCCGCACGCTGATCAAGCTCTTCAAGGAGTCGGACAAACAGTGGTCTTACGTCAAGTACTCCTGCATGCATTGCCAGAAACCATCCTGCGTTTCAGTCTGTCCGGTCAGCGCCATGACCCGCGACAAGATGACCGGCACTGTTGATTATAACAAGGATGCCTGCATCGGCTGCCGTTACTGCCAGGTGGCCTGCGCCTTCAATATTCCTAAATTCCAGTGGGAAAAGGCCATTCCGCAGATCGTCAAATGCGACCTGTGCAAGAACACCAACCTGCTTAAAAAGGGAATCACCGCCTGTGCTGAGGTCTGCCCGGTGGGTGCCATCATGTTCGGCAAACGCAAGGATCTGCTGGAAGAGGCCAACAAGCGGCTGAGCGAGAATCCGGGCAAGTACCTCAACCACATATACGGCGAAAAGGAAGTAGGGGGTACCAATCACCTTTACCTGTCCGCCATGCAGTTCAACAAACTGGGACTGCCGGTTTTGGCAAATGAAGCGCCGGCCGAGTTCTCCGAGAAAATCCAGCACACAATCTACAAGGGTTTCATCGCCCCGGTGGCACTGTACGGAACGCTCTGCTTTGTTGCCCTGAAGAATATGAAGGGGCATGGCACGGATGACAAGCATTCCGAAAAAGAAGAAAAGGGGGAGTCAGACCATGGGGCATGATGAGTACCAGAAACATGACGCAAAAATCCTTACTCCAACTTTCATCGTCCTGCTGACACTGACTCTGATCGGTTTTGCCCTGATTGCGGTCCGCTTTATCAAGGGGATTGGTGCGGTCACCAATATGAGCGATGGTTATCCGTGGGGCATCTGGATCACCTACGATGTCGCTACCGGCACCGCAATTGCCTGCGGCGGCTACGCCATGGCGATTCTGATCTATATCCGCAACCACATGCATTACCATCCCATGATCCGCTCGGCGATTCTGACCAGTATGTTTGGATACGGACTGGCCGGATTTTCGGTTATGGTGGACGTCGGCCGTCCCTGGAATTCCTATAACTTTTTTATTCCGTCCAAATGGCAGGCCAACTCGGCCATGTTCGAGGTGGCACTCTGCGTCATGGCTTACACAACCGTTCTGCTGCTGGAATTTTTGCCGGCTGTCTTGACAACACTGGAAAAAACCGAGTGGAAGACGCTGCAACTGCTGCTCGACATGCTTTATTCCCGCATGGGGATGAAGCGTCCGGAGCGGATCGGCGAGCGCCTGGACAAGGTTAAAGAGGTCGCTGCCTGGCTGAAGCCGCGCCTTGACAAGGTTCTGATCTTCGTCATTGTGCTCGGTATCACTCTGCCGACCATGCATCAGTCGTCGCTCGGTTCGCTGCTGCTGATCGCCTCCACCAAGCTGCACCCGCTCTGGCATACCGGCTTTCTGCCGCTGCTGTTCCTGATTAACTGCATGTTCATCGGTTACTCCATCGCCATCTTGGAGTCGGTCATCTCCTGCTACGCCTTCAAGCGCCCTTTCGAAACCAAGGAACTGTCCGGCATGGCCCGCATCATCCCTTGGCTGACCGTTATCTGGCTGGCGGTCGTGATTGGCGACCTGGCCTGGCGCGGACAGTTGGGCGCGGCGTTGTCGTTCGATTTTTATTCGCGCTTCTTCCTGCTGGAGTTCTGTCTGGTTGCGGGCGGTTCGCTGCTGCTGTTCAGCGGCCGCAAGCGGGAGTCGATCCGCTGGCTGTTCGCGTCGGCGGTGCTGATTGTGCTTGGCGGAGCGCTTTACCGTTTCAACGTTTACCTGATCGGCTTCAACCCCGGCAAGGGGTGGCATTATTTCCCCTCACTGGCCGAGTTGATGATCACCGTCGGCATTGTCGCCTTCGAAATCCTGGGTTACCAGGTGCTGGTCAAGATCCTGCCGGTGCTGCCGAAGCTGCATACGCGCCAGCAGATTGATGCCGGGCATGCAGCGGAGGGAAAGGCGTAAATTGAAGGCATTTGGCCACAGAGGACACAGAGAACTTCAAAAACAGTTTTCTGGTTTAACCTTCACCTGGTTTTTGGTTCCATGGTTTTCTCGGTGTCCTCTGTGAACTCTGTGGCAAATGAATTTTAAAAAATTTAAGAATATAACCGGAGGTAACATAAATGGCCCGTATAACCCTTGACCCGATCACCCGTATCGAAGGTCACCTGAGAGTTGATGTGGAAGTAAACGGCGGCGCAGTCACCAATGCCTGGTCGTCGGCCCAGATGTGGCGCGGCATCGAGACAATCCTACAGGGGCGCCCGCCCGAGGATGCCTGGATCTATGCCCAGCGTTTCTGCGGCGTTTGTACCACGGTCCATGCCATTTCGTCGATCCGCTCCGTTGAGCATGCCCTGAAGGTGGAAGTGCCGCTCAACGCCCAATATATGCGCAATATCATCATGGCCCAGCACTCGGTGCAGGATCATATCGTCCATTTCTACCATCTTTCGGCTCTGGACTGGGTCGATGTGGTTTCGGCCCTCAAGGCTGATCCGAAGAAGACCGCCCAGCTGGCCCAATCGATCTCGGACTGGTCCGGCAACAGCGAAACCGAATTCAGAGCGGTCCAGGCCAAGCTGAAATCCTTTGTGGAAACCGGCCGCCTGGGGATCTTCTCCTCCGGCTACTGGGGGCACCCGGCCATGAAACTGCCGCCGGAAGCTAACCTGATGGCTGTGGCCCACTACCTGAAGGCACTCGACTTCCAGCGCCGGGCCGCCCAGGCCGGAGCGATACTGGGGGGCAAGAACCCGCATATCCAGAACCTGTGCGTCGGCGGCGTCGCCACGGCCATTAACATGGAAAACATGGCCACCCTCAACATGGAGAAGATCGCTGCACTGCGGGCGCTGATGGAAGAAACCCGCGAGTTTGTCCAGAAGGTCTACTATCCGGATATGATCGCGATCGCATCGGCCTACAAGGAGTGGTTCAAGTACGGCAAGGGGGTCACCAATTATCTGGCTGTGCCGGAGATGCCGGAAGACACCAAAAACACCAAGTTTGCACTGCCGGGCGCCATCATCAACGGCGGCGACATCAAGGGCGCCCGCATCATCACAAATCATCAGGATGCCCAGCTGATCGGCGGCATCACCGAGAACGTCGCCCATGCCTGGTACGACGGCAGCGGCAGCAAGCACCCCTGGGAAGGTGAAACCAAGCCGAACTACACCGACTTCCAGGACAACGGCAAATACTCCTGGTGCAAGGCGCCCCGTCTGGATGGCAAAGCGGTTCAGGTCGGTCCGCCGGCCCAGCTTTTTGCGGCCTATGCCGGCGGCAACCAGAAGGTCAAAAAACTGGTGGACGATACCTGCCACAAGATCGGCATCGGCGTCAGCGACCTGCACTCAACCATGGGGCGTCTGGGCGCTCGCGCCATCCGCGCCCACATCATGGCTGACTACTCGCTGGAATACCTGGACAAGCTGGTCGAAAACGTAGCCAAGGGTGACAAGGCCTACGCCAACCACACCCAGATCCCGAAAGGCGAATACCGCGGGGTCGGTTTCCATGAAGCGCCGCGCGGAACCCTGTCGCACTGGATTGTGATCGAAAAGCAGAAGATCAAAAACTACCAGGCTGTGGTGCCTTCCACCTGGAACGCTTCTCCGCGCGACGAAAAAGGTGTCATGGGCCCCTACGAAGCTTCGCTGGTCGGCAACCCGGTCGCCCAGGCTGACAAACCGTTGGAAGTGCTGCGCACGATCCACTCCTTCGACCCCTGCATCGCCTGCGCCGTGCATACCATCGACCCTGAGGGGAAAGAAATTACTAAAGTCAAGGTGATGTAATATCAAATGGTAGGGGCGGCCCCGTGTGGCCGCCCGCAACTGGGGCAGGGCAACCACATGGGGTTGCCCCTACAAAGGAATCTCATGAAAACACTGATATTCGGGGCAGGCAACCTGCTCTGTTCTGACGAAGGCTTCGGCGTACATTTTATCCAATATCTGGAAAAGCATTATCGTTTTCAAGATGATGTGGAACTGTACGACGGCGGCACGCTGGGGATCATGGTCACTCACCTGCTGGAGGAGGCCGACCGTGTTATTCTGGTCGATGTGGTTGACGCCAAAGGTGATGCGGGGGATATCTTCCGCTACGAGAAAGAGGAATTCCTGCTGGGCAAGCTGCCGATCAAGATGTCGCCGCACCAGATCGGCATTCAGGAGGTGCTGTTCCTCTCCGATCTGCGCGGCAGGACACCCGACCAGGTTTCCCTGTTCGGGATCATACCGGCATCCTATGAGGCCGGGGTAGAACTGTCTCCCATGCTGGCGGGAAAACTACCGGGATTGGCTGAAGCGGTGGTAGGTGAACTGCGGGTTGCAGGGCATGAGATTGTAAAACTGGCCTGATCTGCAGCGATAGACATAAACGCAAAAAAGGGGCACAAGAAATTGCGCCCCTTTTTTGCGGGAAGTCCCAATTTATTCTTTTCGTTATAATTCAATCTTGAACTTTTTCAATTTCGGTAAACTTCGCGACGGTGGCCGACCTTTACCACCCAGACGGTAAGTTCGGTATCCTGTATCGAATAGATGATGCGGTAATTCCCCTGGCGGATGCGGTATTTATCTTGTCCCGAGAGTTTTTCGCACCCTGCTGGACGGGGGTCTTCGGCAAGGCCTCCGATACGTTCCATGATTCGTTGAAGGTCGCTTCCGGGGATGGAAGTGAGATCCTTTCTGACCGAGTCTTTGAAAAAGAGGTTATAGGCGGCCATTGGCTTTGAGCTCTTTCAAAATGGCTTCATAGGAAACCAGCGGTTCATTGATTCGCTCATCAAAGGCCGCCAGGTCTTCGGCATCCTCGGCCAGCGCCGCATGAACCGCGTCATTGACGATATCGGAAAGAGAACGGGTTGTCTCCAGAGCCTTGTGCTGAAGCGCCCGGTGCAAGGCGGGGTCAAAATAAACCGTCGCCCGTTTGGTGAGTGTTCCCATGATTCAAACCTCCTTCCTTGACTGTAGCGTTATAACGTTGTGACGTCAAGACGTGTTTTATGGTCTATTCAAATGTTTCCACCTTACCCGTTTCACCTCCGCTGATGATTTTAAGGGCAGCTAGCTCTTCCTCCAGATGGGCTCGTATCTCGTCCACCTGTTGCAGAAAGAGAACCGGCGGATCGCTTAATCCGCGCAGTGTCGATTCCAGCCGTTTTGCCGCCGAAATGCTGGCTTTCAGCGGCGCCAGGGGATTGACCTCTTCTCGAAGGGAAGCCACCTCCTTGTACCTTTTCAACACAACCGGATGGCTCCGCTCCTCCTCCACCACACTTTTCCTGAGATCGCCGTACTCTTCTTCCGTGAAGCCCTTCTCCTCTTTTGCCTTGCGCAGAAGTTCGATTGAGCGGTAATCCGGGAGCGGCTTCAGCTCCTCACGTGCGCTCAGGAGCTGCGGCTCTTCTTTCTCCATGAAACGGTAGGCCATGGTCAGTTTTTCAGCAGTGGCGCGCTTGATTCTGATTTCCTGAGCACAATAATCCTCAAAATTCTGATAGCCCCAGTCACGGAAACGCCCTTTGCTGCTCACCAGAAGCAACTTTTCGCCCAGTTCGACCCAGGACGACTTGAAGCGCTTGGCCTTATCCAGCACTTCGTAGCGGTCGGAACCAGGCTCCAGATTTTCCATTATGTTGTCAATGTGTAGCTCGCTGCTCGATGGGGGTGTTTCTGACATGGTTTCATTTCTCCGTTTTCGGTACGTTTTGCTGTATCGGCAAATTAGCAGAATCGCCCGCTGTTTTGAAGCCCGGATTCAGCTCCCGGTTGAATCAGTTGCCGACAGGGCAGTTGCGGCTGCATTTTGAATATCGATTTGACGCGGTGTAGATGCTACAATTAACGCGAATGCTATTAAGAGTGATTGAAAGAGGAAAACCATGAAGAACGTACGAGTTATAATCTTTGTAATGATGTTTGGAATGTTGGCTTTTTCGTCAATCACGTTCGGCGGCGACAACGCCGTGCCGGTGCTGATCGATGTCAGAACCGAGGCCGAATGGGTTGCGGGGCATCTGGAAGGGGCCGTGTTGATCCCCTATGACCGGATCGAACAGGGCATAACCGCCGTTGTCCCAGATAAAAAGAGCAAAATCCTCCTGTATTGCCGTTCCGGCCGCAGATCGGGCATTGCAGTTGAAACCCTCAAGAATGTTGGATATCAGGATCTTACCAACCTGGGATCCATGGAAAATGCTGCCAAGGAATTGAATCGACGGATAGTCAAATAGCTTCGTTTGAGCGGGTTTTGGAAGCTGGATTGGCATTGCCGCAATCAGATGTCTTTGCGGACTGATGCAGCGGAAGGACAACGGTAAAGAGCGCGCCGTCACCTTCCTGGCTGGAAACCAGAATCTCTCCGCCATGGTCGCTGATGATGCCGTAGGAAACCGCCAGTCCCAGGCCGGTGCCCTTGGCTTTGGTGCTGAAGAACGGTGTGAACAGCTTCTCCAGATGTTCCGCGCTGATACCGGGGCCGCTGTCGGCAATCGTGATGCTGACCTTGTCATCTTCAGCATGCCTGGAGATATCCAGCGTCAGTATGCCGCCCCCCTCCATGGCCTGCAAACCGTTGATGATCAGATTTGTCAAAACCTGGCGAATCTGATCCGGATCCCCCTCGATTTCAAGATCCTTGCCCCAATACTCCCGTGCGATCCGGTAAGTCTCCAACGGAATCTGGTGCCCGACCTGATCCAGGATGCTGTCCAATGCTTTTCCCAGTGAAAAGCGGCTGATGCGCTTGTTGCCGCTGCGGGAGAATACACGCAGATTATTGACGATCCGCTCGATCCGGCCGATCTCCTGCATGATCGCTTCAACCTCTTCGAGTTCCTCGGCCCCTTCCGGCAGTTCGTCCTGCAACAATTCGGTGTTGCCGCGGATGATGGCCAGCGGATTGTTGATCTCGTGTGCCACACCGGCCGCCAACAGCCCCAGTCCGGCCAGCCGCTCGGACTTGGCCAGCTCTTTCTGGGTCGCCAGAAGTTCCAGATTCTTCTCTTCCAGCTGTGCGGTTCTTATTTCTACCTTCTGTTCGAGAGTGCTGTTGAGGGTGCTGACCTCATGTGCCATCGTATTGAACTCATCCGCCAGCAGGCCGATTTCATCACGGGTATCGACCACAATCCGCTCGATCCGTTCTCCGGCCGCCATACGGCGGGCTCCCTTGGCCAGCGCCCGAACCGGGCGGGCCAGCTTGTTACTGATCCAGCCCGAAAGGGCGATGCCGATCAGCGCCACGAAAGCCAGTACTCCGCCAAAGATCAAATTGATATTGGTGCGCATGGTCAGGAAGGGGCGCTCCGGCATGCCGACGTAAAGCGCGCCGATTGTGCTTCCGACAGGGTCCAGAATCGGTTCGTAGGCCGAAAAATACCAGTCGTTAAGAACAAAAGCGCGGTCGCTCCAGAGTTTGTTGTTTTCCAGTACGACAGTCGCGACCTCGCTGGACATCAGCGAACCGGTAGCCCGCTCCCCTCCGCTGTCACGCACGCTGGTGGCAATCCGGACATCGCCCAGGAAAATGGTCGCCGAGCCGCGCTCATCCCGCTCATAAACAATGCTGGTGATGGTATCAACTACCCGGTTGTCGCCGTTGAGCAGCTGGCCGGCCTGCAACACTCCGGTTACGCTGCCGTCCGCCGCCAGCAATGGAGCGGCCGCCACCAGCAGCAATCCCCGATCTTCGCTTCTGCGCGTGGTGGAACGGGAGCGGGGGGTGGCCTTGATCGCCATTGAAACTGTGCTTGCCAGCTCCGGATTTTCCAGCGCCAGGCGCTGGTGATCATAAATCTGGCTCCCGCCGACGGCGGTTCCCAGCAGGGCTTTCGCCACGAGCGGGTCTTTTGCCAGCGAGTCACCGGCAGCCAGGGGGTTGGCGGCCCGATAGCGTACAATTCCCTTGCTGTCAATAATGTTGATGAAACTGAGCTGTTCACTCTGCAGGAGTTTGCGCAGCATGGCTTTGTGCCCGTTAAACATGCCGGAGTGGAGGGCTTCAGAGAGGTCGGAGCTCAGTCCGGCAATTTTGACGGTGCTGCTCAGGTGTTCGATCTCGCCCCAGTATACCTTGCGGGCGGAGTTCAGGTCGCTGACCACTTTTTGCTGGGCCTGCTTGAAGATGCGATCGGTAATCAGGGTGGCGCCGATCATCCAGCTGAGCAGGATTGCAGCGGAGAGCGGAGTCAGTGTGGCAAACAGCAGTTTGCGGCGGATGGGGGTGCGCAGACGGTGCATCTTACTGATCTTCCAGCTGCTTTGGCACAGGAGTATTCAGGGCGGACAAATTCAGCTTATTTGACTTTTTTATGATGGCAGTCGTTACATTCAACCGGACCTTCGCCGAATAAATCATGACAATCCTTGCAGTATTTATGGGCCCACTCTTTGCCGAATCCTTTGATCTTGCCGGGATCGGTTGTTTTTACGACTTTAGTGTCTTCGGAAACCGATACGTTATCGTGGCAGACATAGCATTTGCCGACTTTTTCGGTCTGATGAAGTTTGTGATTAAAGGTCATGCCGTTTTTGAACTCGATAATATCCGAAGCAAAAGCGGTGGAAGCGATCAGCAACAGGGTCAGGGTCAGCGTTTTCAAAATTCACCTCCGGGATAAGTTACTGCAATCGTCACGGCATTTATCGGACACTGCCATTAGCATGCCTAAAACCATCATTTCACTGAAAAAGTACAAAAAAGCGGGCAGTGTTGCTGTTGATCGGTAATAGCGGATGGTACTCTTATGTCAATCCATATTCTTAACAAATACAATCCCGGCTTATTCACGTAGATTATATTTGCTTCACGTCAATTGCCCGATTCGTCCATCAGGCCGAAATCCTCGATCCTGCGATCCAGTGTCCTTCTTGAAATCCCCAGTATTTCCGCCGTACGGCTTTTGTGGTAACCGGTTCCCTTCAGAACCATCTCGATATGGTGACGTTCCATCTCTTCCAGTGGGACCATGGTGCCTTTGGAAGCTGTGAACGTGCCGGATACGGCAGCGTCAGGTGGTTGTGGCGACTGGCGGGGCGCACTTCTGAGCGGAATTACGTTACCCTGGACGCTGCTGCCGCTGGTCAGGATTACGGCCCGCTCCATGACGTTTTCCAGCTCGCGCACATTGCCGGGCCAGCGGTAACTTTTCAGAGCTTCCAGCGCTTCCGGTGAGATGGAGTAAATCTCCTTGGCCATCCGGGCGGCGAAGCGCTTCAGGAAGTGCAGCGCCAGCGGTTCGATGTCCTCTGGGCGTTCCCGCAACGGCGGCAGCGGAATGCTGATCACGTTCAGCCGGTAATACAGATCCTCGCGAAAACGACCTTCGGCCACCTCCCGTTCCAGGTCCTTGTTGGTGGCGGCCACGAAACGCACATCGACTTTTTTGGGGCGGGTTGAGCCGACCGGGATGAAATCACGTTCCTGGATCACCCGCAGCAGCTTGGCCTGGACGGCCGGACTGACATCGCCGATCTCATCCAGAAAGAGCGTGCCGCCGTCAGCCTCCTCCAACAATCCTTTCTGATTCATGACCGCGCCGGTAAAAGCGCCCTTCAGATGGCCGAAAAGCTGGCTTTCCAGCAGGGTATCGGACAGCGCGGCGCAGTTCAGCGACACAAACGGCCGCGTCCGCCGCAGGCTGTTGCGGTGCAGGGCGCTGGCGATCAGTTCCTTGCCGGTGCCCGATTCACCCAGGATCATGATGTTGGCGTCACTGGCGGCCACTTTGAGGGTCAGGTCATAAACCTCCCGGAAAACACGGCTGATAAAAACCGCCGTTTCCTGATGGTCAACTCCGCTCAGCTCCTCCCGCAGACGCAGATTCTCGGCTGCCAGACGGCGATGCTCCAGAACGTGCTCCACCAGCCCCAGCATCTTTTCTTTCGGAAAAGGCTTGATCAGATAATCGTAGGCTCCCAGCTTGATGGCCTGGACCGCATCATCGACGGTGCCGAAGGCGGTCATCATGATCACCGGCAGCTCCGGGCGGAGTTTTTTGGACTGTTTCAGTATCTGGACACCATCCATGTCCGGCATGCGCACATCCTGCAGCAGCAGGTCCACCTCGGCCCCGGCCGGTGTTTCCAGCAGCGCCAGCAGATCTTTGCCACGGTTGAAGGTATCTACCTGATACCCTTTCAGCTGCTTTTTCAGGTAGCGCAGGATTCCTTCTTCATCATCACAGATACAGATATGCGCCATGGCGTGCCTCCCTAATTATTCACTGTTCGGCAGATTTGTACATTAATGGGCAGATTTGCGCAATCATCAAAAGCACAAATCCCAATTCAAGTGATCAACAACTGATCATGGATACTGTAAACGCCGATATAAAGCTGGCTCACCGTTGTTTGGCAATACCGTAAACGCGATTGGCACGGCATTTGATGTATACGCCCCAGATTACCGAAAAAACGGCATTTTGTCGCGTTTTAATAACGAAAGGAGAATTATCAGTATGGGTATGTCACGCAGGCAATTCTTGCAGGGTGGGGCGCTGGCAGCAGCCGGTGTCGCTCTTTCCGGCAAGCCGGGAGAGGCAAGCGCCGATGCCCCGGTCACCAGGATCAAGGGGTTGAAAGCCTCCACTACCATCTGCCCCTTCTGTGCGGTCGGATGCGGGCTTCTGGTCCACACCAAAAACGGCAAGGTCGTCAACATCGAGGGTGACCCGCAACATCCGATCAACCAGGGTGCTCTCTGCTCCAAGGGAAGCTCCATGTACCAGATCGCGGTCAACGACAAGCGCCTGCAGAAGGTTATGTATCGCGCTCCCGGTTCGGACAGGTTCGAAGAAAAATCGTGGGACTGGGCGCTGGATAAAATCTCCATGCGTATGAAAGAGACCCGCGACAAGACCTTCAAGGTCAACGAACTGAACAAGAAGGATAATAAAGAATACGTTGTGAACCGCACCGAAGGTATGGCTTTTTTTGGCGGCGCCGGTCTGGACAACGAGGAATGCTACCTTTGGGCAAAATTTGCCCGCGCCATGGGTGTTTCGCAGTTGGAACACCAGGCACGACTTTGACACTCCTCTACAGTCGCCGGTCTGGCGGCTTCATTCGGTCGTGGTGCCATGACCAACCATTGGATAGATCTGAAAAACAGTGACGCAATTCTGATTATCGGCTGCAACCCGGCTGAAAACCACCCGATCTCCTTCAAGTGGATCGAAGAGGCTATGGATAAAGGGGCCAAGCTGATCGTAGTCGATCCGCGCTACACCCGCAGCGCCTCCAAATCCGACATCTACGCCCAGATCCGACCCGGCACGGACATCGCCTTTTTGGGCGGCATGATCAACTATGCCCTGCAGAACAATCTGATTCACGAAGAGTACGTGCGCGATTACACCAACGCCACCTTCCTGATCTCCGAAAAATTCGATTTCCAGGACGGTCTGTTCTGTTCCTTTGATGACCAGGAAAAAACCTACGACGCCAAATCCTGGGCCTATGAAACCGGTCCGGACGGCAAACCGAAACGCGACCTGAGCATGAAAAACCCACGCAGCGTGCTGCAGCTGATGAAGAAACACTTCAGCCGTTACAATGTGGACATGGTCTGCTCGATCACCGGCACCAACAAGGAAGATTACATCAAGGTCGCCCAGGCTTTTTGTGCCACCGGACGGGCTGACAAGGCCGGGACACTGCTGTATGCCATGGGTATCACCCAATCCACCCACGGCACCCAGAACGTGCGGGCCACCGCCATGCTGCAGATGCTGCTGGGCAACATCGGCATCGCCGGCGGCGGTGTCAACGCGTTGCGCGGCGAGTCAAACGTGCAGGGTTCCACCGACTACGGTCTGTTGTTCCACCTGCTGCCCGGTTATCTCAAATCACCCGAATTCGACAACGTCGATCTGAAAGCCTACATCGAAAAATGGACCCCGGTCACCAAGGACAGCAAAAGCGCCAACTGGTGGGGCAATACCCCCAAGTACATCACCAGCCTGCTGAAGGCCTGGTACGGCGACAACGCCACCGCGGCCAACGACTTCTGCTACTCCTACCTGCCCAAGCGGATGGGGAGCTTTTCCTACAGCAAAATCATGGAAAAGATGCTGAAAGGGGATCTGGAAGGTCTGGTCTGCATGGGGATGAACCCGGCTGTCGGCGGCCCTGACTCCGGCAACGCCCGTGTAGCCCTGAGCAAGTTGAAATGGCTGGTAACGGTTGACCTGTGGGAAACCGAAACTTCGATCTTCTGGAAACGCCCCGGCGTCAATCCCAAAGATATTCAGACTGAAGTTTTCATGCTGCCGGCCGCCTCATCCATCGAGAAGGAAGGCTCCATCTCCAACTCGGGCCGCTGGGCACAGTGGCGCTACAAAGCGGTCGAACCGGTCGGGAAGTCCATGAGTGATCTCTGGATCATAGACCAGTTCTTCAAGCGGGTCCGCAATCTCTACACAAAAGAGAAGGGCGCTTTCCCGGAGCCGATCACCAAACTGGCCTGGAATTACGGCAACGGCCACGAGCCGGATGTGCATCTGGTCGCCAAGGAGATCAACGGCTATTTCACCAAAGACACAACCATCGTTGACAAGGACAAAACCCTGGAATTTAAAAAAGGGGATCAGGTGCCGATGTTCAAGTACCTGCAGGCCGACGGTTCCACCGTTTCCGGCAACTGGCTCTATTGCGCTTCCTATACCAAGGATGGCAACCAGATGGCCCGCCGCGACCAGTCCGATCCGACCGGTCTGGGGATGTTCCCAAAATGGTCCTGGTGCTGGCCTGTCAACCGCCGCGTCCTTTACAACCGCGCTTCGGTCAACATGGCCGGTGAGCCGCTTAATCCCAAAAAAGTCGTCATCGCCTGGGATGCGCTTGAAAAGAAGTGGAAGGGTGATGTGCCGGACGGCCCATGGCCTCCCATGAAGGACGACAAAGAGGGTAAATACCCGTTCATCATGCTGCCGGAAGGTCATGGCCGTTTGTATGCGCTGGATCTGAAGGATGGTCCGTTTCCTGAACATTACGAGCCGATGGAAAGCCCGGCCCGCAACCTGCTCTCCAAGACCCAGAACAGCCCGGTTGTCAAGGTTCCCAAGAATGTCAGCAGCAACCTCAGCAAGTTTCCGTTCATCGGTACGACTTACCGCATGACCGAGCATTGGCAGACCGGCGGCATGACCCGCAGTGTGCCCTGGCTGGTGGAGCTGGTGCCGGATATGTTTGTGGAGATCAGCGAAAGCCTTGCAAAACAGAAGGGTTTCCAAAAGGGTGACAAGGTCAAGGTCACAACCGAGCGCGGCTCGATTGAAGCGGTTGTTCTGATCACCTCGCGTCTGAAACCGTTCAATGTGGAAGGTAAAATGATCGAGCAGGTCGGCATGCCGTGGCATTTCGGATACGCCGGAACGGCCAAGGGTGACAGCGCCAACATGCTGACACCGTCGGTGGGTTGCGCCAATACAAGCATCCCCGAATTTAAGGCGTTTCTCTGCAATATCGAGAAAGGGGGTAGCAAGGCATGAGCAGCAGCAATCTAGATGTATCCAAACATAAGACGTTCCTGATCGACACCACCAAATGCACCGGCTGCCGCGGCTGCCAGGTGGCCTGCAAACAGTGGAACCAGCTGGGCGCCGAGAATACAAAATTCTTCAGCGGCGAGGGGTATCAGAATCCTCCGGCCATGTCCGAGTACACTTTTACCCGGATCAAGTTCAAGGATTATCAGAAGAACGGACAGAACGAGTTCGCCTTCTACAAAGAGATGTGCATGCATTGCAACGAGCCGGCCTGCGCTTCGGTCTGCCCGGTCGGAGCCTTCGTCAAGTCCCCCGAAGGGCCGGTTATCTACAACGCCGATCGCTGCATCGGCTGCCGCTTCTGCATGATCGCCTGCCCGTTCGGCATCCCGAAATACGAATGGAGCAAGGCGTTTCCGCTGGTCAAGAAATGCACCGGCTGCTACAGCCGGGTCAAGGAAGGGCTGCATCCGGCCTGCGCCACCACCTGCCCGACCGCCATCAGTTATGGCAACCGGACCGAGATGCTGGCGGAAGCCGAGCGGCGCATCAAAGCCCGTCCCAAGCATTATTACCAGGCCATCTATGGCAAGGAAGAAGCTGGCGGCACCAGCGTCATCTACCTGACCCACCAGCCTTTGGACGAGCTGGGTTTCAAAAAAGTCACCACCAGGCCACTTCCTTCCTACACCTGGCAGGCGCTGCGCCTTGTTCCAGGCATATTCCTGGCCGTAGGTGGCGGACTGTCGCTTGTTTCCTGGTTCAACCACCGCAAGGATCGCATCAAGCGGGAAGAGGCCTTCAAAAACAGTAAGGTCGAGCCGGAAACGACAGATCAGGAAACGAAGGAGGAGGGGCAATGACCGCAGCGGCACGTATCATCATCAATGAAGTAAAAGGCTATCACAATTTTCTGAAGTTCATGATGGCCCTGGTGGTCATGGCGGTGCTGGCATCGGCCGTCCGCTTCATCTTCGGTCTGGGTGCCACCACCAATATGAATGACACCTATCCCTGGGGATTGTGGATTTCATTCGACGTCGTCACCGCCGTACCTTTGGCGGCTGGCGCCTTCACATTGGGCGCCATCGTACACTGCTTTCATATCAAGAAACTTGAACCGCTGGTCCGGCCGGCCATCGTAACCGGTTTCCTCGGATATTCGCTGGTCAGCGTAGGTTTGCTGCTGGATCTGGGACAATTCCAGCGCTGCTGGCATACCATGGTTTACTGGAACGTACATTCACCGATGTTCGAGGTCTCCATGTGCATCATGGCCTACACCACAGTGTTGTTCCTGGAGTTCCTCTCGCCGGTCTGCGAGAAGTTCGGTTATCACATGCCGCTGCGCGTACTGCGCTGGCTGGAGATGCCGCTGGTAATTGCCGCCGCCTCGATCTCGACCCTGCATCAATCCTCGCTGGGAACCTTCTTCCTGATCGCGGTCGATAAGTTGCACAACCTCTGGTACAACCCGCTGCTGCCTCTGCAGTTCTGGATGTCGGCCATTTTTACCGGCATGTCGATCATTATCCTGGAAGCAACCATGGTGCACCGCTACCTGGGTCAGCCGGATGAATCGGAACTGCTGGAAGTACTGACCAAGATCATCCCCTGGGTGTTGGGAGCTTATCTGGCGGTCAAGTTTGCCGCAATGGCTTTTCTTTCCCATGGGCCGCTTTTCGATCGTCCGGTCCTGCTGGTGCTGTTTCTGGTCGAAGTCATTGTCGGTGTGATCATACCGATGCTGATGTTTATGAAACGCTCCAACTGCTGTGATCACCGCATGCAGCTGCGCGGTGCCAGTCTGATTATTTTCGGGGTCGTGCTGAACCGCTTCAATGTTTCCATGTTCGGCATGATCCAGCCCGACCAGGTGGTCTACTATCCATCAATCGTGGAATCATTGGTAACAATCGGGATCATCGCCGGCCATATCCTGTTTTTCGTACTGCTGGCCAAGTACTTCCCGATCTTTGAACACCACCCGGAAACAGTCGATTATTCGATTCCGGACCATTTTGAAACAGTGGCTGAGCATGAGCATGCCAAGGGCGCCGAAGCGTAGCGGTGTTAGAAGTCCCCCTTTTAGAAGGGGGATTTAGGGGGATTTGCTTTTGAAGTCGACTGCAAATCCCCCCTGCCCCCCCTTCATAAAGGGGGGGACGTAGTGAGGCAAAATGAAAATGGATCGTGCAAACATAAAATGCAACTCGCGCATCCCCAACGTCACCGGTGTGATCCTGGCCGGCGGACAATCATCCCGGATGGGGAGCAACAAAGCTCTGCTTCCCTTCCAGGGGGGACGCTTCATCGAGGCAATTTACCGCCAGTTTGCGGAGCTCTTTCCGGAAGTGCTGCTGGTCACCAACACGCTCGAACAGTATAATTTCCTCCCCTGCCGCAAGGTGGCCGATCTTTACCCCGGCCTGGGAGCGCTGGCCGGCCTGCACGCCGGACTGCACCATGCCGCAAACCCGTACATCTTTGCCGTGGCCTGCGACATGCCCTGGCTGAACAACACCCTGATCCGCCGCCTGGCATCCCTGCGGCATGCTGCCGATGTGGTTATTCCGCAAACAGAAAACGGCCTGGAGCCACTGCACGCCCTGTACGGCAAGCAGTGCTTGGGGCCGATGGAAGAGGCATTGTCAACCAACCGGCGACGGATCATCTCTTTTTTCCCGCAGGTGCGGGTGCAACATCTCCTGCCAGAGCAGATCGCCGCCATCGACCCGGCTTTTGATTCCTTCCGCAACGTCAACACCCCGGAGGATTATTATCAGCTGAGGGCCGAATATTCTTCGGATGAACATGGCGAGGAATACGGCCTGCTTCGCAAAACGAATTAAAACAAACTGGCAGATGGATTTACAAGAGGGCTAACCTGGACAGGTTGGCCCTCTTTGTTTTCTGCTCTTCTTAAATAGGGACACTCCCCATTTAAGAGTTGTTTCGCCACTCTTTATGCATTATTATTCACGGCATGCCAAGAATCGCTCGAGTCATAGCCACCGAGTATCCCCATCACATTACTCAACGCGGAAATAATCGCGCAACGGTCTTTTTCGACGACGAAGATCGTCAAACGTACTTGAAGCTGCTGGCTGTATATGCGCTAAAGCATCGCTTCCAGGTCTGGGCGTATTGTCTGATGAATAACCATATCCATTTACTTGTCGTGCCGGAGACAGAAACCTCTCTTGCAAGAGGCATTGGTTTGACCAATCAGGTTTATACTCAGTACCTTAACCGCAAATTGAATCAATCCGGGCGTGTCTGGCAAAATCGGTTTTTCTCATGTGTGGTAGAAAACACCAAATATCTCTGGGCTGTGGCACGCTATATCGAGCGCAATCCCCTGAAGGCGGGAATGGTGGAGGAAGCAGGGGAATATCGCTGGTCCAGTGCCAAAGCTCACATAACCGGAGCCGACGATAATCTTCTTGGTGTATCATCATGGTTATCTCCGCATGAACAGAGCGTATATGCTGAATTTGTTGCTGCCGAGGATGAAGACACTGATAATGCAATCCGCAGAGCGACCCGCACCGGTCGGCCATTTGGTTCTGAAAGTTTTGTAGATTTGTTGGAGTTTGAACTGAAACAACCCTTAAAAGCCAAAAGAAGAGGAAGACCTAGCAAAATAAATGGGGAGTGTCCCTGATTTACGAAGGAGAGTACCACTATTATGTCCCGTCTGTTCATTATCATGTTGTTTTTGTCGCTCAGTTCCGTGTCTGCCTTCGCCGTCGTGCCCCCATCTTCGATCAACCTGAGTGTGGAGAGTACCGCTGCCGATCTTGCCGCCATTATCAACCGGTCGCTTCCCAAGGAACTTTACAAGGGACAGGGCGGATTGGGCACAACGGTCACTGTGCTCCGGATCGGCGCGGCAGCCGTTTCCGCAGCCGACAATTTTGTTTACCTTACGCTGCCGGTTCAGTTGACCTTCGGCAATGCGTTCTATGAGAGTTATCCGCTCCGGACCGGGCTGAAGTTCAAGGCCAGAGTCAGTGTCACTCCGGATTGGCGACTGAAAACCGAGCTCTACTATACCGGGTTGTCGGATAACCTGGCCGAGACGTTGAGTCTTGGGCCGTTGTCGCTAAAGCCGAAAACCATGGTCGAAAACGTCACGCAGCCGGTCCAGAGAATGCTGGCGCCGATCATTGATGCCAAGGTTAACGAGTCGATCCAGCTCCGCTCCAAGGTTGCTCCAATCTGGCAGAATGCGTTTGCCCCGCTGCTGGTCAGCAGGGAGTTCAGCACCTGGCTGAAGCTGACCCCGGAAAAGATCGTCATGAGCCCGCTGGTCGCTGCCAATAATCGTGTGCAGTTGTCCGTCGGCGTGATTACCGGTACTGCCATAACCGTCGGGCCAAAACCGGCTGCCGCGCCGGTGAAGCCGTTGCCGCCGGTGCAGCAGCTCCAGTCCTTTGACAAACGTTTTCATGTCCAGCTCGCCACCGACATCTTCCTGGCTGATCTGGTGAAGGCGCTGAATCCGGTGCTGATCGACAAGACTTTCGGCGATGACCGAAAGATTACCGTAAAGAGTTTCAATCTGAAAGGGGAGGATGGCAAGCTGGTTGTCAATCTGACGGCTGCCGGAGATTTCAACGGCGAGATAACTGTCCTGGCGAAGCCGGTCTATAACCGGCAGAGCAATACGCTGACGTTCGAAAATGTCGATTTCGACACCCGTAACGCCGGGTGGTTGATCAGTGCCGGGAGCTGGCTGTTCAGCAGCACCATTCGAAGTACGATCAAGGAAAAGCTCGATTCCTCCGTAGTGGAGCAGCTGGAGGGCGCCCGCGTCAAGGCGAACACGGCTTTGTCCTCCGTGCATGTGGCTGATCATATGAACCTGAGCGGTGCCGTCACATCGCTGTCACTTGGCGAGGCGACTGTGCTTAATGACCGGTTGTCGGTGGATGTGATTGCCATGGGCGAGACCCGCGTCAGTCTGAAACAATGAAGTGCAATGGTTTTTGAAATCGGAGGCACATCTGCTGTCCTTCGTTTGGGGCGATCGTAATCTAAGGATGTTAACCGCTGGTGGGGTATCTAAAACCAAAGCAGCAACTTTATTCAGCACACAATATTGCACCCAATAAAATAATAAAAACTGGCCCTGTTAATAGGGCCAGTTTTTGTTTATCTTCACTTTAACGGAACAGCAATCGACTAACTCAAGCATATTTTGGCGAGTATGGCGATACCCCGCTCGATCTCGCTGCCATTCATCCCGCCGAAACCGAGCAACAGCGTCGTGGCTTCCGGTTGGCCGGTGACGTGGAAATCAGAAAAGGGGAACAGCCGGATGCCTTTTTGTCGGCCCCGGTCAATGATCTCCGCCTCGCTGTGTGCGGCGTCGGGCAACATCAGAACAACATGGAGTCCGGCACCCTGTCCGGTGACAACGGCCCGGTCGCCGAAATTATGCTCGACAGCCCGGAGCAGCGTATCGTGCTTCCTTTTATAGAGCATGCGCATTCGCCGGATATGCCGCTCCCAGTGCCCCTGCTCCATGAATTTCGCCATGGTTCTCTGCTCCAGCAGTGAAACCGGTGAAAAATAATCCCGGTAAAGCCGGCGGTAAGCTGCGAGCAGTGAATAAGGCAGTACCAGGTAGCTCAGGCGCAATGCCGGAGAGAGTATTTTGGAAAACGTGCCCGAATAGATGATGTTCCCTTCCGGTCGCAGCCCCTGCAGAGAAGGTATTGGCTTGCCGTGATAGCGAAGTTCGCTGTCGTAGTCGTCCTCAAAGATGTACTTGCCGCCCGATTCGGCCCATTCGATCAGCGCCAGGCGGTTGGCAACCGGCATCACGTAACCCAGCGGCAACTGGTGTGAAGGGGTGACATAGGCGATCGTGCTGCTGCTGGCCTTGAGGTGGTTCAGGTCAATCCCGCCCGTCCCGACCGGGACAGGACAGATGCTGTATGAATGGTTATGGAAAACGGACCGCGGCAGGTGGTAACCGGGATTCTCGACCGCCACCACGGAATGACTCTCCTTCAGCAGATGTGCGACAATATCGAGGCCCTGCTGAAGTCCGGAGCAGATGATAATCTGATCCGGGTCGCAGAGTACCCCGCGTGATCGCTCCAAATAATTTTGAATAGAGCAGCGCAACCCCCAGTCTCCCTGCGGGTCGCCATACTGGACAAGCTGCCGGCTGTTTTGGCGCAGGCTTTCAACAAAGCATTTCCGCCAAAGTTCTGCGGGGAAACTCTCCGGGTCGAGGCGGGCAGGGTGGAAATCATAGTCAAAACACGAGGGAGGTCCCGGAAGATGGTCATGTTTGCCAGCTGATGCGGGCAGAGATCGAGCTGCAGTGTCCTGGTCAAGTGCCGACACAAAATAACCGCTGCGCGGTTTGCTGTACAGGTATCCTTCTGCGTACAACTCTTGGTATGCTCCATCAACCGTGTTGCGGCTGGCTGAAAGTTCGACAGCCATATCCCGGACCGATGGAAGCCGGGAATCGGCCGGCAGTCTGCCCGACAGGATGAGTTCCCGGATCTGGTTATAGAGCTGTTTGTACAACGGGACCGGATCGTTGTTATTCAGGATGAACATAGCACTCTCCGTCACCTCTGTTATTTGTTGGCTGAAGGGAGTTTAGGCAACAGTCGCAGTGGCGTCAAAGAAAATCTGCACCCATTTAGTTTGAAAAAATTGCCGTTGCTTATGGTGTCACGGCTAAGAGACAAGCTGGAAAAAAACATATACCAGAGGAGATATCACAATGATTACGGAAAAACTGCTGGAAGTAATGAAACAGGATGGGGTAGTTGCGATTGCAACCCTGGGGCAGGATGGGCCGCACATGGTCAACACCTGGAACAGTTACCTGCGTGCAACCGATGATGGCCGTCTGCTGATTCCGGCCGGCTACATGCACCGCACCGAGGCGAACATCGCCTTCAATCCGGAAGTGCTGATTACCCTGGGAAGCAGCAAGGTGCCGGGGCTGTACGGACCGGGAGCCGGTTTTCTGATCAAGGGCAAGGCCGCTTTTGTAACCTCCGGACCGGATTTTGATGTTCTCAAGGCAAAATTCGAATGGCTGCGGGCCACATTGGCAGTCACCATTGAATCCGTCACCCAGACCTGGTAGTTTTGCATATTAAATCATGGAGCAGAACTCTTGCATGGCGGGGAGAATTGCATGGAAGGCATGCGCAGAAAAGACAGGGAAATAAATTCCCCGAATAGGCGGGGGGTAGGTCTTGAAAAGTTAGTTTATTAGACATACTAGGCCAGAAAGTGATATTTCAAGACCCCAATGCTCCGGAATTCGTGGCAACAAACCCGATATTAAATTTCAGCGGCAAACCGGTACTTGCTTATGAGCTAGTTGATGATTTTTTACAGACGGTTTGCAATTATTCCATAACCATCCTTCTTTATTATTGGTTTTATAAAATGACACAGTAGTGTCCCAACGTTTAGTTGAATAAAAACAGTTGGTTATTATTTTCGTCTGTTTCGTTTCTGTAATCTGAATCTGTAAGTGCCTGCAACAAGGGCATTCGTTCGAATATGGTCACGCTCAGTACCTGTAAAATTGTGTAGAGACTAGCCTCGACTTTGAGCCGTTTCTTCATGATGGCAACAAGCACGTAGACCGACACGGCAATCCAGATTTGCGCTTTGACTGCGTTCTCCGATGTACCATAGAAGGTTTTGATTCGCAGATTCTGCTTGATCCATCGGAAGAACAGCTCTACCTGCCAGCGGCATCGATACAGTTCGGCAATGGTCATGGCTGGCAGAGTGAAGTTGTTGGTCAGGAACACAAATGTTTTGTCGGTTTCTTTGTCGTAGTACTTTACTCGGCGCAGCTTTTCTGGATAGTCTTTGGCTTGATAGAAACCAGTGAGCAATACCGATTGATCGCAGAGTAGGCCGGTTGCCTTGTCCACCGGATGGGAATAGACCCTCCGGCACTTGAGGTTGGATTTGCCCCGAATCACGAAGAAGGCTGATGCCTGAGTAATCGTGTACAAACGTTCGAAGTCCAGGTAACCACGATCCATGACGTAAAAGGATCCGGCTTCCAGCGGCAAGATGTCCAGCGTGTTGACTTCGTGGAGTTTGCCGTCGGATATGTGGATGAATGTCGGGATGCTGCCCCGCAGATCCAACAACGTATGGAGCTTGATGGCACCCTTGTTCTTGCGGAATTTGGCCCATGGGAACATTGAGAGACACAAGTCGATGGTGGTGGCGTCCAGAGCGTAGACCGTGTTTTCCAGTTCCAGTCTGAAGCTGTCGTTCACGTAGAGTTTGCGGGCCGTCTGAATGAGAGAACATGCAAGGTCGGCGTAAATGCGCCAGTCTCGAACCTTGTTGGCATTTGACAGATTGTTGCGGGAGACCGAAGAGCGGATACCCATGTGATATAGCTTGCTCTTCTGTGCCCGCAGACAGGATTCGATATCCCGCAGACTCTCGCGATAAGTCAACTGAGCGAATGCCATGCAGAGATACTGTTCGAGCAGGAGAACTCCTTGACCTTGTAGTTGCCGTTGTACCGATCGACGCATTGATGAAAAACGTGGAGCGGTAAATGCTCCATCACTTGAGAGAAAACGAGCTTGCCGGTGTACATGGTTTAACCCTCCACACATTGCTGTGTGAAGATGGCTGAACCTCCGGATAATTTTCAAGTCGTTAAATGGCATAATGACACTTTCTCTCTGAATTAACGGGCTGTTACGGCTCATCTACTGTTCAACGTTGGGACACTACTGAAAAATGTTTATTAATCAACAAAAAAAGCACTTAGCTTTTTGGGCTAAGTGCTTAATTTTTAAGTGGTGCCAAGGGACGGAATGAAACCCATTTTTCCGCAGTGGCTAACCATCTGAAATAAAAGACAAATTTCAAAACAAAGCCCAATGGAACCCGATTTTCTGATGTACCTCGGTGTACTAGATGTGTACTTTTACGTACTTGCGTGTACTTGGTGCCCAATGTAGATAACCCCCCAAATTTTGTACAGTGAAATTTTACGTTCGATTGCGAAACATGCATCCGGTTCTATTCCGAGATTTCCACGTCTATCTCAATTTTTGCCCACCCAGATCGCCTAATACAGTTTTAGTGTCACAAATATTGATTTTTGTGACAAATAGGGTATTGTTGTGTCACGAAGTTCTTTTCGTGACGGAAAGGATACCCTGTGCCAAAGCAAATCGATAAGCAAAATCTTGAGGCCATAGAGCAACAGATAGCGATCTGTAGCAAAGGGATTGGTATAACTGAGTTGGAGGCAGCTCTCTCGGCGGCCGGAATTGTCATGAACCGGCGATCCTTGCTGCGGCGGATCAGTATTCTCATTGAGAGCAACCGTATTCGTGCCACCGGTGCCTTCAAAGGGCGTGTGTACTGGCCGCTTGCTCCGTCGGTCACTGATGATCAGGATGCAGAGGAATCGGTCATTCCTCTTTCAGTGGCTGGACGTGAGATTCGCGGTTACGTCAGTCAGCCAATCCAGCGTCGTGAGCCGGTAGGGTACCGGCGTGATTTTCTATTGTCCTACCAGAAAACCGGATCGTATCTGGATGACACCACTCGTAAGCATCTGCACCGGATTGGTCGTGCCCATCAAGAGAATATCCCTGCTGGTACAATGGCTCGCCAGGTTATGGGCAGGTTGTTGATTGACCTCTCCTGGGCATCAAGCTATCTGGAAGGCAATACTTACTCGCTGTTGGAAACAGAACGCCTGATCTCCTTCGGTCAGGCAGCGGAAGGGAAGGATGCACTGGAAACCCAGATGATCCTGAACCACAAACAGGCTATCGAGTTTCTTGTTGAATCTGCTGATGATATTGGCTTTAACAGGTATTCCATATTAAACCTCCACGCCATTCTGTCGGACAACCTTCTGCCAAACCCGGAGGCCTGCGGGCGTCTCCGGCAGATTGCGGTCGGTATTGGCGGATCAGTCTACTCGCCATTGTCCACCCCTCAGCTCCTGGATGAATATTTTCAGATTGCTCTCGATACGGCAGCGGCTATCAACGATCCTTTCGAACAATCCTTCTTTGCTTTAGTGCATCTCTCCTATCTGCAACCTTTCGAAGACGTGAACAAACGGGTGGCCCGACTGGCCGCCAACATACCGTTGGTCAAACATAATCTCTGTCCGCTCTCTTTCATAGATGTGCCTAAAAAGTCATATGTGGAAGGAATACTCGGAGTCTATGAGCAGAACCGCATCGAGCTTTTGCGCGATATATTTGTGTGGGGGTATGAGCGCTCTGTTAAACGCTACCTGAGTACGCGGGAGGAGTTGGGTGAGCCCGATCCTTTCCGGATGAAATACCGTACCTTGCTGACAGAGATCATACGTGAGGTAGTTCTCCGGAGTGTGGAACCAACCGCGGACATTGTAGCTGCTTGGGCAGTAGAGCGCCTACCGGAGGCTGATAGATCACAATTTATAAGTCTGGTGGATGCTGAATTGCGCGGGATGCACGGAGGGAATATTGCCAGGTTTCGTCTGCGTCCCAAAGAGTTTGCCGCATGGCAAGGAAAGAGAATAGCTTGATATTGAATGGCAGAAGAGTGCTGTCCATACAGTGTGTTTGATAATTTTTAAGTTAAATGACATATTCTGACATACACATGGTGTAGCATTAATCAATTACCAAAATTTAGAATCACTATTGGGCAGGGTTAAATGCAACATAAGCAAAGCGCATTCGACTTCAGAGATATATCCGATCTGTTAACACAGGACGAAACAGAAGCTGTTGCCATTACCCGCGATGAGTTTGAACGGATGGAGTCAGCCGCACTCAGGAATCGCTCTCAAACGGTTGCAACTCTCTCTACAATAGCATCTATTGTTGCACAATCTGCAACTCCTCCATTTTTACACATCGATCCACACACAACCGGACTTTTGGCAATCGGCCATCCCAGAGAAACAATTCTATTAGATCTCCGTTAATCATGAGTTGATTGATTTTATTTAAGGTGTTATCAGTCGTGTGAATGTAAGCCTACAGTTAGGTTTTTCGACAGCAAGTATCCGAGTTTGCTCATGGAGAGATAAAGTGATTACACAGATTGACATTGCCAACTTCGGCAGCTTCAGTGGGCTAACTTGGAATAAGAACATCCGAGATGGCGGCAACAATGTTCAAAATTTTAAGCGGCTGAACATTCTCTATGGGCGCAACTACTCCGGAAAAACAACGCTCTCTCGGATTTTCCGTGCCTTGGAGATAGGGCGACTACCGCTCAATTACACCACCCCTTCTTTCACAGTCCATGGCGACAACGGAGATGTCACTCCGGCATGTCTCACGCCCAATGGTTACGATATTCGTGTCTACAACCGCGATTTTGTAAATGACAACCTCAGTTTTCTTGTCAATCAAGCCAGCGGGGAAATTAAAACCTTTGCCATTGTTGGTGACAAGAATAAAGAGATTGAAGATGCAATCGCCGCCATTGAGGCAGAGCTTGGAAGTGTAGAAACGAAGTCTGGGCTGCGATTCGACCTAGAAGGAAGGAAAAAAGAACGGGATCAAGCACAGAAGAATCACAAGAAAGCTTCAGACTTACTCGAAGAAAAACTGCGAACCCATGCCAACGACAAGATTAAAAAAAACCGCGAGTATGGAAAATCTATCTACAACATAGAAAGCATAAAGCGGGACATCGCAACCACCAAGATGGTTGGATTTAAGCCACTTAGCTCTGAAGAACAGACAGCCAAGCTTTCGCTGTTAAAACAAGATGCCCTTTCGGACATCTCAACCTCTGTAAGCATCAGCCTGAAAATTGAAAACATCAAGAAAACGGCCGAAGTTCTTCTCTCCAAAATCATTACTCCTACTCAGCCTATTCAAGAGTTGCTTAATGACAGTGTACTTCAGTTATGGGTCAAACAAGGAATTCCACTTCACAAGGAAAAAAGGGATACATGTGCTTTTTGCCGCCAGAATCTGCCGCAGGATATTTGGCAGAAACTGGACTCACATTTCAGCAAAGAATCTTCTGACCTGGATACATCTATCGATAGTTGTCTAGCGTCGCTCATCACTGCAATTGATGAAATTCCAAAATTTGTCACTTTGACGGGCGATAGTTTCTACACTGAAGAAAAAACAGTATTTGAATTGAACAAGAAGACTCTTGACGAAGAATTGGCTGTCTATAAACAAGACCTGAAAACCCTGCAATCCGCTCTGGTGGCAAGGAAAAACAACCTGTTTCAACCGGTCGAAACGCCGTGCACCAGTCATTCGCCTGAAACAATTCAAAAAAATGCCGATGCTATCAACGACTTGATCACGCAAAACAACGCGCGGACAAATACTTTGGAAAAGGACAAGGGCACAGCGCGTGACTTACTGCGTCTCACTGATGTTGCCTCCTTCATCAGCACAATCAACTATGACACCGAATTAATTCGCATAACTAGCCTTAAGAAGGATGCTGAAACAGCTAATACCGCCTCCACTACTGCCGAGAAAGAGATTGCTGATCGCGAAACAAAGATCACTCAGCTTCGGGGACAGCAGAAGGATGAACGTAAAGGAGCGGAAAAGGTCAACGCTTTGCTCAACCACTTCTTTGGCCATGATGGTATTAAGCTTGAAGCTAAGGACAACGCAGAGCGAACGGCAGTCAAGTTTGAAGTCACGAGAGATGGAAAATCGGCCTACAACTTGAGTGAAGGCGAATGCAGCTTAATTGCATTCTGCTATTTCATCGCAAAGCTGGAAGAGCCGGAAAGCAAGGGCAAGGAATTGATCATCTACATTGACGATCCTATTTCTAGCCTGGACGGTAATCATATTTTTTTCATGTTTAGCCTCATTGAGAGCCTGATTGCCAGACCAATCAAGAACACTGACGGTTCCAACTACTATCGCTACAAACAATTATTCATTTCAACCCATAATCTAGATTTCTTGAAGTATTTAAAAAGACTGTCAATGCCAAAAAACGACAACGAGCACTTCATGGTGGAGCGTTATGGCACCTCCAGTAACATCACGCTCATGCCAGCCTATCTAAAAAATTACATCACTGAGTTCAACTATTTATTCCATCAGATTTATAAATGCAGAAATCAGGGTTTGGCCATGGAGTCTCACGAGCCGTTCTACGGCTTTGGGAACAACCTACGCAAGTTTTTAGAGGCCTTCCTGTTCTTTAAATATCCTCACCACTATGACAAAAGTGACCCGTTTGAAAGAATCAAGAAATTTTTTGGAGAAGAGGACGCAGCAGCGATAGCACTGTTAAATCGCATCAACAATGAATTATCACATCTTGAATCCATTCCCGACCGAGGGTTCAAGCCTGTGGAGATCCCAGAAATCTCTAAAGTAGCCAACTTCGTTCTTGACAAAATCTATGACTCCGACTCCGCTCAGTACAACGCTTTATTGAAAAGTATTGGTGAGCCAGAAAGAAGCCAATAATGATTCAAGCAAACAAAATAGAGTACCGCTTTTTTGATGCCACTGCATGGTCGATGTTTTTAGTGGGAATAAAGGATAAGTGAAGTCTTGCGTATGAGACAGTTTGCATATTGCAAATTCCTCCGTCAAGATTGGAGTCCGATACTAATTCGAATATGAATAGTGAGATGCCGCTGGTGTGCCGGTATGGTAACTGGCTGAGGGATTTGTAGTTATTTGAGTAAGCTGTGATCGTCAGTTGCTTGAACATCAGCATGATTGCCGATATCTGAGCATATAAAATTTGGTTCTCCATGCAGACATATTGAACCCATTTTATGATTCGACGCGTCGAAGATTTTAGTTTTTGATCTGCGTTGGATGGCCAGCGAGATGCTCGAACCCAATTCACATTTCGACGCGTCGCACCTAACTATCGTGATGGGGCGGTGTACCGTCGGTGTACCGAAAATGAGCTGATTTGAAAATAAAAAAAGGCCAAGCAATTGAAATGCTTGGCCTTTACTCGACAAGTGGTGCCCAGGGACGGAATCGAACCGCCGACACGAGGATTTTCAATCCTCTGCTCTACCGACTGAGCTACCTGGGCAAACAGACGCTTCTTATAGCTTCAAATACGGCAACTTGTCAATATAAAAAAGTTGCTATTTTTGTTTTTCCGGCTCCCGCTGCATTTTAATCGGGACGTAATTGCAGAAAGGTTCTTCTTCCATATAGTCGCCATGGACAGCGTCAGCGCGGGCGCGGCAGCCGCCGCAGACGTTCAGGTATTCGCACTGGCCGCATTTTCCTTTGTAGGACTTGAAGTCTCGCAGGTCTTTGAAAATTTCTGAGTTTTCCCAGATTTCCCGGAAAGGTATCTGTTTGACATTGCCTGCGGTCCGGTGGAAGTACGAGCAGGGCTTGACGTTTCCGAAACAGTCGATCAGGCAAATGGTCTGGGCGGCGATGCATCCTTTGCCTCCACCTGTGGAAAATGTCAGAGAGCGCCTTTCGAACTTGGTTCCCTCTGCTTTTGCTTTCTGCGGGACTATTCTGTAGTAGTGCGGTGCGCAGGTCGGCCGCATCAGGATGTCATCTTCGTTCTTTTCCTGCTGGTAGTGCCAGTCCAGAATCTCCTCGTAATCCTCCTTGGAGATCAGTTCGCTCATGATGTCTTCACCGCGGCCGGTAGGTACGATCATGAACATATACCAGGCGGTTGCGCCAAGTGATTTTGCCAGTTTGAAGGTTTCGGCAATGTCACTCTGGTTGCGTTTGGTAAATGATGAGTTGATCAGGAATTTCTGACCATTCCTCCGGAATATTTCCGCAGCCCTGACAACTCCCTCAAATGAGCCGGGTGACTGTCGGAAGTTGTCGTGGATTTCTGCTGTTGAACCGTCCAGAGAGAGCGACACCATCTTGATGTCGGCCTGTTTCATCTTCTGGCAGATTTCATCGGTAACCAGAGAGCCGTTGGTTGCCATGCACATCCGCAGACCGAGTGATGTGCCGAACTCGGCCAGTTCGAAAATGTCTGGGCGCAGCAACGGCTCTCCTCCGGAGAGTACAACGACAGGTTTGGAGAAATCGGCTATGTCCGTCAAAAGCTTTTTTCCTTCCGTCGTCGTAAAGTCGCCTTCAGATGATGTTATTTCAGATGAACAGCGGCAATGAACGCAATGCAGGTTGCATTTTTGTGTGGTTTCCCATGCGATCCATTTAGGTATGAATTCTGTGCTCATATTGCTCCTGTGTACTACGTGCTGTATGGGGGGTCGAGGTAAAGCGTACCTGAATGACCGTTTAAACTCAAGTGTATATTGCTCGACTATTTATAGCCTTGCAGCGGTTCCAAACAAGAACTTGCAATTCAATATGGACGTATAGTAGTATGACGCTCCCGCCGCCATGAGCGGCATTTTTTATGTACAATCTTGATTAAAGGAGCATTTCTCTTATGCTGGACATTATTCGCAGGAAGAAAGAGTCGGCTATTGTAAAGCTGGTTTTTATAATAATTGTCCTCTCTTTCGTTGGTACGATTTTCCTCGTATGGGGCAAGGGAAGCGACGGTATTGGAGGCGGCAAGAGCGGTTATGCAGCAAAGGTCAACGGCTCCAAAATTTCTCTGGAACAGTACCAGAATGCGTATCAGCGTATCCGCAATATGTACCAGCAGATTTACGGTCAGTCCATCCCTCCGGAAATGGAGAAGGTTCTGGGGCTGAAAAAAGTTGCGTTGGACGGTCTGATCGACAATATGCTGGTTGCCATGGAATCAAAGACGATGAACATAAAGGTCTCCAAGGAAGAAATCTCCGCTTCCATCGAGGCCATACCGATGTTTCAGAAAGATGGTAAGTTCAGTTTTGACCAGTACCAGCAAGTCCTCAAGTCGAACCGTATGACAGCCAAGGATTTTGAAGAAGGGCAGGAGGGGGAGCTAATACTCAAGAAAACCCGCCAGGCTATCAAAGATAAGGCCACAGTTACTGATGCGGATGCACTGGCTCAGTTCAAGAAAAACAATGACAAGATAGAGCTGGAGTATGTGGCTTATTCACCATCTGACGTGCTGTCGGAAGTCAAACTGACTGAAGCCGAGCTGAAAGATTATCTGACTAAAAACCAGAATGAGTTCAAAACAGAAGAAAAAGTTGCACTTTCCTATGTATTGATGGACGTTGCTTCCCAGACCGCAAAAGTAACCGTTTCCGATGAGGAAATCCAGACCTACTACCAGAAGAATATTGACCGCTGGCAGGGCAAGGATGGCATCCTGCCTTTGAATGAGGTTAAGGAAAAGGTTAAAGCTGAAGCTATCAAGCAGAAGGGCGCCAAGCAGGCCTATGAATTGGCGGCTGACACACTCTTCAAAAACATTAAATCTGGCGATTTGAATCTGATTGCCGGTAAACTCGGCCTTAAAATTCAGGAAACGCCGATCTTCTCCGCCAGTGCGCCGGTTGCAGCACTGGCTGGCGAAAATGCGGTGATAAAAAAAGCTCTTGAGCTTAAACAGGGAGAACTGGGCGGACCGGTTGAAACTGCAAAGGGTATTTATATTCTGAAGGCTAAAGAGCGTAAAGCTGCGATTGTTCCTCCTCTGTCAGAAATTAAGTCTGCTGTTGAAGAAAAAGCAAGGGTTGCCAAATCTGCTGAGCTTGCCAAGCAGAAAGCGGAAGAGGCTGCCAAGCAGTTGTCGGCGAAAGCAGTTATTAAGACCCAGTCCACCGGGAGCTTCGGTTATTCAGCCAAAGGGGAAATTCCAGCAATTGGCGTTTCGCCAGAACTGACAGATGAGGTTTTCAAGCTGACCGTTTCGCAAGCACCTGCAACTCCTTTCAAAGTCGGCAACCGCTGGTTTGCAGTGCGTGTCAAGAACCGTCTGGAAGCTCCAAAAGCCGACTTTGAAAAAACAAAGGAAGAGTTGAAGAAAAGCATGCTTCCCAAAAAGCAGGAAGAGGCGCTCGCTGCCTGGACCAAAGGGTTGCGTGAAAAAGCTAAAATTGAGATCAATCAGGCGCTGGTCGCCGAAAAATAGGAGAGAGCTATGTCACAGCTAGTTATGCAGACAGATTTCCCCAGTTTGAAACTGGTGGCACGCGGCAAGGTAAGGGATATCTACGATCTGGGAGAGACCCTTCTTCTGGTTACCTCAGACCGCATCTCGGCTTTCGACGTTATCATGAACGAACCGATCCCGGACAAAGGCTTTGTCCTGACTCAGATTTCCGCTTTCTGGTTCCACCAGATGGAGGATATTGTCAAGAATCACATCATTTCCACCGATGTGGCTGACTTCCCCGCAGAATGCCAGCCGTACGCCGAACTTCTGAAAGGGCGCTCAATGCTGGTGAAGAAGGCCAAGCCTCTGCCGGTTGAATGTATCGTGCGCGGTTACGTTTCCGGTTCCGGTTGGAAAGATTACAAGGCGACCGGCTCCATCAGCGGTATCAAGCTGCCGGAGGGTCTCAAAGAATCGGACCGCCTGGCCGAACCGATCTTTACCCCTTCCACCAAGGCTGATCTGGGTGAACATGACGAAACGATCACATTCGATAAAATGGTTGAGTTGTGCGGTCGTGACCTGGCTGAACAGGCGCGCGATTATACGATAAAAATCTACTGCCGTGCCCGTGATCTGGCCGACAAAAAAGGTATAATAATTGCCGACACAAAATTTGAGTTTGGCGTATACAACGGTGAGTTGATCATTATCGACGAATGCATGACGCCCGATTCAAGCCGTTTCTGGTTGAAAGACGAGTATAAGCCCGGAGGTCCCCAGCCCAGCTTTGACAAGCAGTTCCTGCGTGACTATCTGGAAACGCTGGATTGGGGCAAGACGGCTCCGGCCCCGGCATTGCCTGCGCAAATACTTGAAAAAACTGCGGATAAGTATCGCGAGGCTCTTTTTCGCATAGCCGGTATTACCGTATAGTCGGATGAATACAATATGTCTGACTAAGGGGCGAATCACATTGTGAATCGCCCCTTTTTTATCGGGTTGGCGAGAAAGGTTTGATATTTCCAATCATAACGTGTATTTATGTTGATGGAGTTGTCGTTGCATCAGCCGATTGACCGTCTGGGATCGCACTCTGGTACTTGGGCAGTAAGAACTAACCAAAATAACAGCAGGAGAAAAATGACATGAAACTGGAAGAAATCAAAGAAATCGCAAAGCAGCATAATATCAAAGTTGGCAAGCTCAAGAAGGCTGAACTGATAAGGGCCATACAGATGGCGGAGGGGAATGAGGTCTGTTTTGAAACCGGCAAAGCAGATGTATGCGGCCAGCAGGACTGTTTATGGCGCGGTGACTGTAATTGATCGTGAAATGAAGATGTGAAAACAGGGACGCTCCCATGTTTTCACATCTTCTTCTCAGGTCGTTGGAGCTTCAGGGGGTACCCGAGTTGATGAACGCCCCCAGTTTGGTGTCTACTTTTGAAATATGGTTTAATAACCACTTCAAGAGCAGATTGTTTGTCTCGATGACGTTGTGAAGTGAAAAACCATCCTTGTCCGTTTCAGCCCGCAGATCTTTTATTTTTGAGACAAAGTAAACGTGCTGTTCGCGATGCTCTGCATAGCCGGGATAACGGTGGAGCTTCTGAAGCGCTTCTTCGTCATTGAAATGTGTTTGTACGTAATCTTCAAGAAATAATAACAGCCTCTTCAACTCCTCGATTCCCTTGCCGCTTTCGCAGGCATTTAAGAGTTTGTCAAAGCGTGCCAGCAGTTCCTTATGCTGGTCATCGATCGACTTGACTCCGATTGCCAGAGAATCTCTCCACTGAATTCCCATTATGCGCTCCTTTGGTGCAGATTATTGGCCCGCTTTCTTAGTGACGGTTTTCTTTCTGCTTTTTGTTTTCCCGGGCTGCTCCTTGAGTCGCTCGGCCATGGCCCGCAAGCGATCGTCGGCCAGTTGGAATACCGAACCTTTCGGGAACTTGCCACCTTTTCCGCGCGCCCCGGCTTTGACTCCGGTTACAATTTCCACACCCTGTTCAATAGTTTCGATGCTCCAGATATGAAACTGTCCTGAATTGACGGCCTCCAGAACGTCTTCGTGCAGCATCAGATGCCGCTCGTTGGTTTTGGGTATCATGACCCCCTGCTCGCCGGTCAGGCCCTGGGCACGGCAGACGGCAAAAAAGCCCTCGATCTTGTGGTTTACACCGCCGATGGGCTGTACAAAACCACGCTGATTGACGCTGCCGGTGACCGCAATGCCCTGCTTTATCGGCACTCCCGAAAGTGAGGACAAAAGTGCATACAATTCGGTTGAGGATGCACTGTCACCTTCGATTCCGTCATAGGATTGCTCGAAGCAGATGGATGCGGATAACGATAAAGAGCGCTCTGTAGCAAAGGTGGCGCCCAGATAGCCGGTCAGAATCAGAACCCCTTTGTCATGGATCGGACCGGAAAGTTTGACTTCCCGCTCGATATTTACCATGCCGTCCTGTCCGGTGTAGACGCTGGCTGTGATGCGGGTTGGTCGGCCAAAGGTATGGTCGCCGAGGCCGATGACCGACAGGCCGTTGATCTGGCCGACAACGGAGCCGGATGTATCGACCATGATGGTGCCTTCCTCGTACAGTTCCTGCATCAGCTCCTCAATACGGTTGACGCGATACAGGCTTTCTTCGGCAGCCGCCCGCACGTCGTCTCCATCCACTATCGTGCGGCCGTTCTTGCTGGCCCAGAAACTTATCTCCCGAATAAAGTCGGAAATCTCCATGAACTGCGATGAAAACTTGTTCTGATCATCCGCCATACGGGCCGTGTGCTCGAGCAGTGCAGCCACGCCGCTCTTGTGGAATGGAAGAAGCCCTTCCGCGCGACAGTGACTGGCCACAAACAGCGAATAATCGTGCATGATTTCCGGTGTGCGCGCCACGCGGCTGTCGAATTCCGCCTTGACCTTGAAAAACTTTCGATAATCCGGATCAAGGTGGAACAGGATGTAGTAAATCCAGGGTGTGCCGATCAGAACGATCTTGGATCTCATCTGGACCGGTTCCGGTTTGAGAGAAACCATTGTCATGAAGCGGTACTGCTCCAGCACATCTTCAATCCTGATTTCGTTGTTGCGGATGCAACGTTTCAGCGAGTCCCATACGAAGGGATTGATCAAAACCTCACGGGCATCAATTATCAGATAACCGCCGTTGGCCTTATGGAGAGCGCCGGCGCGAATCATGGTGAAGTCTGTCACCGCAACACCGCCGTACTGCATGACATGTTCAATTCGGCCAAAAAGGTTGTTGTAAGTGGGATTGGATTCAAAGACAACCGGCGCGCCCTCGGTGTTTTTGTTATCCACCAGGACATTGACCTGGTAGCGATCAAAAGTCGGCTCCTGGCGCGTCATCTTGATGCCTGGAATCTGCGGCTGCGGTGATTGCGGTTTGAAGTCGTCCAGGGTGTTGAGGATATCCTCCTGAACGGATTTCAGATAAGCAAGAACCTTTTCCAGGTCGGCATATTTCTCCTGCAGCGGATCAAGGCGATGTCCAAGGCAGGACATGCCCAGTTCGCGGTCTGCCAGCGACAGGGCGTCTTTGGTGGCTTTCTCCTGCTCACGAACCTGGCGCAGCACTTCGTTAAGGCGCTCGGTGAGTTCCTTCCCCTGCTTGTCAAGCTTCTGGCGTCTTTTCTCGCTCAGTGAGTCATACTCATCCTGGGTATAGTTGCGCCCGGCTTTCTGGGGGACAATCACAAGGCCGGATACGGTCCTTTGAAGCGCAAAACCGATTTTTTCGGAAGCTTTTTCCAGTTCCTGGAACAGGTTGTTGGTGGCGGACTGGTAGCTTTCAAGCAGTTCGGCCCGTCGGTTTTCATACTCACTGCTTTCAAGAGCCTTCGGAATATCCTTGCGAAAGGCCTCGATCAGCTCCTTCATGTCTGTTTCAAGCTCGCTTCCCATGCCGGCCGGAAGATCGAGGGAGATGGCGGAATCGTTATCTTTGAAGTTATTGACGTAAACCCAGTCGTGAGGTTTTGGCTCGGTTTTGGCCCGTTTGCTGAGAATGCTCGCAATGGTAGTGTTGCGTCCGGTTCCGGTTTCGCCGGCAATATACAGGTTGAAGCCGGGCGCATCCATCCCGAGGCCAAAGTCGATTGAACGCAGAGCCCGCTTTTGCCCGATGGCGTCATTAAAATCAGGAAGTTCCTCGGTTGTTTCAAATCCGAGCAATTCCGGGTCACAACTCCAGCGCAGTTTATCGAAAGGGACCAGACAGTTTATAGATGACATTGACGGCTCCTTATAATCAGGGTGAGAGTGGCATTGTGTGGAGCAGGTGCTGATATGTCAAGCCGAAAGTGCCGATAATGACGAGAGAGCGGAGGAGACCGCCAGACGGATATCTTCACGTTCCGGCAGCAAAGCGGCAAGTGCCGTAATATAGCCCCGCTCAAGCAGAAGCCTGCGGGCCGTGGCGCAGGTCAGGTCATAGACCCATGATATCTGCAACAGTCTGAAATCGTTCAGCGTGCGGACGCTGTCCAGTCGGACTATCGAACCTTCCATCAGCGTCTGTACGCATGTTTCGGAGACCTCGTCCGGCAGGTCCGCAAAGCCGAGCGTTGCTGCGGACGCCCTTTCATGGGGAGCCTGGTTCTGGAGTTCTACAAACACCCGCCAGATATCAAGCTTGTCGGCATCGCGAATCAGATTGATGAACAGTGGCGATGGAGAACGGAACTTCCCGGGCAGCTCCAGCAGGTTGTGGAATCTGACCGCTTCTTCGATCTGCAACCGCTCACCAGGCTCAATTCCGGCCAGCAGCTTCTCCTCGCGGATAACGTCAATCGCCAACCGGGCATGATTGTCAGACTCACTGTCGCGAAAAGTGCGCCAGCGCTGATATTGGGGGAAACGTCCCACGTCATGCAGCAGGGCGATTGACTGCGCGATGCGGGCATTTTCCGGTGAGAGACCTTCGCCGGCGGACAAAAGAGCCATGGCGTCGCATACCTTGCGGGTGTGCACTATTTTAAGGCGGATATTTCCGACGCCTTCCGGGTCTGTGTTCAGGTAAGGTTCGACATAGCTGTCAAACCAGCTGTAGAGGGTATCCAGCTGTGATTGTTCCATATATAATTAAGGCTCCATCTCCATTGAAATTGAAAGCATAATACTGTACCCTGCCGCGAAGTCAAATAATCACATGAGGAACCCGATGCAGCTGTCGTTTGTCGATATTCCCGCCCACGAATCAGATCTTGATTTAAGGATTGCCGAGCTGCGCAGGCTGATTGTTTATCACAGTCAGCGCTACTACCAGCTGGACGCGCCTGAAATAAGCGATGCCGAGTACGATCTTTTGTTCAGCGAACTGGTTGAGCTGGAAAAAACATATCCTGAGCTGGCAACAGCCGATTCCCCGACTCAACGGGTTGGTTCCGCACCGGTTGACAAATTCAGGGCCGTCAGGCACCGACTGCCGATGCTTTCGCTTGAAAATGCCACCAACGAAGACGAAATCAGACAAAAGCTTGACCAACGTGTGAAAAATGAGTTGGGTTTGCCGGAGAGTGAATCGCTTGATTATATGTGCGAACCCAAAATGGATGGACTTGCCGTAGAACTGGTTTACGAGAATGGCAAGCTGGTCACTGCTTCGACCCGCGGTGACGGCATCACCGGTGAAGACGTAACCGAAAATATCCGCACGATGCGTTGCCTGCCGCTGAGCCTGAGCGGCGATAACATCCCGCCATTGCTGGAGGTGCGCGGAGAAGTCTATCTTTCGCTGGATGCATTTCAAAAGATCAACAGTGACAAAGAGGAAAACGGTGAACCACCTTTCGCCAACCCCCGCAATGCCGCCGCCGGTTCTCTGCGGCAACTTGACTCGCGCATAACCGCCCGCCGCCCGCTGGCAATTTTCTGTTATGCCCCCGGACTCGTTGAAGGAGTCTCCTTTGCATCTCAACTGGACTTCCTGGAAGCGGCCGCTAAATGGGGACTGCCGGTGAATCCGCTCATCAGGCGGGTGACCGGGATTGACGGTGCTGTCGAATATTATCGGGAAATGCAGGCAGAGCGTGAATCGCTTCCCTACGAAATAGACGGCACTGTTGTCAAGGTTGATTCGTATCGTCTGCAGCAGGAGCTCGGCGAAAAGAGCCGCTCGCCGGTCTGGGCAATTGCCTGCAAATTCCCGCCGCGACAGGCTGAAACAGTGCTGGAGGACATTCTGCTCTCGGTCGGCAGAACCGGGGTTGTTACGCCGGTTGCTCAACTCCGTCCGGTTGATATTTCCGGCGTGACCGTTGCGCGGGCGACTCTGCATAACTGGGACGAGATTGCTGCCAAAGACATTCGAATCGGCGACACCGTGGTGGTGGAACGGGCCGGCGATGTCATACCGGCGGTTGTCAAGGTACTGGAGCAGCACCGTACCGGTGCCGAACGCTACCTCCCCCCGCCGCAGAAATGCCCGGAGTGCGGTTCGGATGTTGTGCGGATAGCCGATGAGGTGGCGCTGCGCTGCATGGGGCTTTCCTGCCCCCCCCAGATTCGTGAATCAATCAAGCATTTCGCTTCCCGGGGGGCAATGGATATTGAAGGATTGGGCGACAAGTTCGTAGAACAGCTTCTGGAGCTTGAGCTTGTTCATAATGTGGCCGATATCTACCAGTTGAAAAAAAATGACTTCATGCGGTTTGAAAGAATGGGGGACAAACTGGCCTCAAACCTGCTGGCGGCAATTGAGGCCAGCAAGCATCGCGAACTTAACCGTTTCATATTTGCGCTCGGGATTCGGCATGTGGGGGAACGTACCGCCAAAACTTTGGCCCAGGCCTTTGGAAGCCTCGATAACCTGGAAAAAGCTACTGTGGATGAGTTGACCGGCATCCGCGATATTGGCGCAACGGTGGCCCAAAGTATCCGCACTTTCTTTGACAGCAGTGAAAATCTGTCCGTCATTAGCCAGATGCTGGCGTCCGGTGTCACTCCGACCGTCACCACCAAAAAAGCCGGTGGCACTCTTAGTGGAAAGAGTTTTGTTTTTACCGGAACCCTGACCCGCTTTACCCGTGACGAAGCCAGAAAATTGGTGGAGGATCAGGGGGGAAATGTGTTAAGTTCCGTTTCGAAAAAAACCGATTATGTAGTAGCTGGTGAAGAAGCGGGCAGCAAGCTGGTTAAAGCACGGGGATTGGGAGTTGCCGTACTTGGCGAGGATGAATTTCTGGCCTTGATGGAAACCCGCAGTGAAAGGAATCTGTAGTGGATAAAGTTTCAATGATGATAAATGCCCGCAAACTGTTCAGAGATATCAGTGATCTTCCCACCATTCCGGCAATCGTATCAAAGGTAATAACACTGCTGGATAGCCAGGAGTCCACCCCCGATGATATTGCTGATCTGATTCTTTCTGATCAGGTTCTGGCAGCCAGGGTTATCCGGGTTGTCAACTCGCCGCTCTATCGCTCCAGCAGTGAGATCAACTCGGTCAAGCGAGCCCTGTTGTATCTCGGTTTCAAAAGTGTTCGCGAAATGATTCTGACCAGCTATTTCATCGAGGGACTGAACCAGAAAGAGCAGCCGTTCGACATGAAGACATTCTGGATGCATTCGTTCAGTGTCGGCGCTATCTCCCGGCGGATTGGCAACATGGTCGGTTACGTCGATATTGAGAAGGCTTACCTGGTCGGCATCATTCACGATATCGGCAAAGTGTTCCTTGGACACTACTGCAGGGAACAGTACGGCCAAATGCTGGCCGGAATCAGCAACACCAGTTACACAACCTACGAAGCAGAATATGAGTATTTCGGCACAACCCACAGTGAAGTAGGACTTTGTCTGGCCCAGCGCTGGAACTTTCCATCACCGTATTGCGACGTAATATTCCACCACCATACCCCTGAAATGGCGACCGAAGACCCGCTGCTCACTTCAATAGTTACATTGGCCGACTTCTTCTGCCTGTCCCACGTCGCTGCCGGCACTCTGGCGCAGGCCAGCATCCCCGGCCAATCCGAAGAATGCGCCTGGAATACTCTCAAGCAGCTCTCCAATAAACCGATTGCTTCAGGATTGGAAAGCTTCCTGTCCGATTTGTCCGATGCATATGAAGATCTCAGCCGTGAGATCGACCAGATTTTCAACATAATGATCACCTGACCTGACCAAAAGTCAGGACGTCTATGCCGGAGGTTATAATGTCAGAGCAGAAACCGGTTACCTGTTCCAAATGCAGCACGGTATGGCAGAATCTCGGAACCACCAACTGCTGGAGCGGTGATCCGGCACAAGCCCCCCCCAAGCCTGGCAATTGCCCCTCCGATATTTATGAAGAGGTTGTGCGCAGCTCATTCGATGAATATTCCGGCGATAGCGAAGATGCCAGAATTGCCTTCGTGGCCGCCCGGGTCGAGGGCCTCTGCTACCAGCCGGTGCCGGGCAGTGATGCCGTCAATGCCCGCTGGACGAGGGTGGAGGACACCATCGCTTTTGCAAAACTGATGGGGTACAAAAAAATCGGCATGGCCACCTGCATCGGCCTGCTGGACGAATCGGAGCGGTTGGCGAAAATTCTCGCGGCACAGGGTTTTGAACCGCTCAGCGTCTGCTGCAAGGCGGGCAGTATCGATAAGCTGGAGCTGGGGTTGGCTGAAACCGACAAAGTCCGGCCAGGGACGTTTGAGCCGGCCTGCAACCCTGTCGCGCAGGCCCAGATCTGCAACCGGCTTGGCACAGATATGAACATAATCGTGGGGCTCTGTGTCGGTCATGACATGCTTTTCAACAAACATTCCAAGGCGCCGGTCACGACTCTGGTGGTGAAAGATCGCGTCACCGGGCACAATCCGGTGGCGGTGCTGTACGGACAGAACTTTTATTATAAACGCCTGCAGAAACAGCAGGTTCTGAGCGGAAACGAGTAAGGTATCCTGACACTCCGGAACTGAACTTATCCAGAAGTAAAATATATCTGAGAGGGGCATGAGCGGGCGGCATGTCCCTTTTTTTATAATCTGCGTGTCTTGAAATATTGCCCCATGAATTCATAAAAACCGGCAAAGTGGCGAATAGGCGTTAGTGTGTTAGAATGGAAGTCAGCCAACTTTTCCAGACTACTTACAAGGAGGCCGTTTCATGCGAGACGAAACTGCTCAAAACCCTGATCACAGGATCGGGCAACTGCTGATTGAATCGGGCATCGTTACCCGTGAACAGCTTGATAGCGCTTTGAAGCGCCAGAGTCACAGTAATGAAAGGATCGGTTCCGTCCTGTTGCAATTGGGCTATATTGATACCGAAACCTTGCTGGAATTCCTTCGGAGACATTTTGGGACTCCCTCGATCGACCTGTTCCGCATTCACATCACCCCCCAGATTCTAGGCACGCTAACAATGGAGCAGATGCTCTCATTTCAGGCTTTGCCGATCATTCCGTCCACCAAGGGCCTTTTTGTCGCAATGGCGGATCCGGATGATTTCAAGGCGATCAACGAACTGGAATTCATCCTCGGAAAGAAAGTCGAGCCGGTCGCTGTCCCGCACGCCCAGTTGGAAGCTGCTCTGCGTTACATCAGGAAGAAAGCTGGCGGAGTGGCAGTAGCGTATTCCGGTGAAGAGGCTGAAAAAGAGCAGGCGACCGCCTTGATCGATGAAGCAACCGAGCTGCATGAGCTGATATCCGTCCTGCTAGAAAGGAACGCCTCGGACCTTTTGATTTCGGCCGGAGTGCCGCCATGTCTGAAGCTGGATGGCGAGATTGTCCGCTTGTCGGGGGATGATCTGACGCCGGATAAAGTGGAGCAATGGGCCCGGGAGTTGATGACAGCCCCGCAGTGGCAGGAATTTATGGAAAAAGGGGAGCTGGATTTCGGTTTTTCCAGTCCGAATACCGGGCGTTTCCGTGTTGATATATATCGCCAGCGCGGCTCGATTTCATTGGCGATCCGCAACATTGTTGAAGAGATACCGACGCTGGCTTCCTGCGGACTGCCGGAATGGCTGGAGGAATTCACCAATTCTCCCCAGGGGCTGATTCTGATCAGCGGGCCGACCGGCCATGGCAAGAGCACGACTCTGGCGGCGTTGGTGAACCTGATCAACACCAAGCGCAGATGCAATATTATCACCATTGAAGATCCGATTGAATTTCTGCACAAACATAAGATGAGCAATATAAATCAGCGGGAGGTCGGCCGGGACACCCCTTCTTTTCATGAGGGGTTGAGCCATATTTTCCGGCAGGCGCCGGATGTGATCGTGATCGGGGAAATGCGTGATCCGGAAAGTTTCGAAATTGCGGTGCAGGCAGCTGAAACCGGACATCTGGTGCTCAGTACCATGCATGCCAATTCCAGCACATCGGCCATAGAGCGGATCATCGAGATATTTCCGCCTGAAAAGCAGCAGCAGATGAGAATGCAGTTGGCAGACGTCTTTCTGCTGATATTAAATCAGCGCCTGATACCGAAAAGAGGGGGGCGGGGCCGGGCTTTGGCATACGAGAAGCTGGCCAATACCACGCGGATCAAAAATATGATCAGGGAATCCAAAACTTTCCAAATCAGGTCAATCTTTCAGTATTCAGCCGAAGAATATCATTCTTTGGAATTTTCTCTGAACAACCTGGTCAGGAGAGGGGAAATTGACATTGAAGAAGCGGCCAAGGTCTCGGAAAATCCGGCTGCGCTCCGCGAAATGGTGCTTAAGCGTTAATAACCTTGGGTGTAAATCCTTTCCTGCCGCACAAGCGTCTCACAAGTTCAATCAATAAACGATACAAGGCCGGTTGAGCTCATCATGGTGATGTCTCAACCGGCCTTGTGCTTATGATTCACAAGTTGTTATTGAACTGCATCATATGCCGGTTCCGCCGTCATCGGGCGATTCGCTCCCGCTCCGTGTACTCCGTTTGAAGAGCAGGATGCTGACCCCATATGCAGTGCGGTCGAACTCGAAGGAGAGGGCCTGCTCGTGGGCCATCGCAGCAACGGCCGGCAGCTGTTCCAGATCCCGCAAGCGGAAGAGAATCCGGTTGCCCTTGCCGAGGTACTCAAGGAAGCTGGCTGAGACGTCAAACTCAAATATTCCCGTTTCTCCGGTCAGATCCACTACGCTGACACCGGCCCCGCTGACGGAAGCCTCGCTCAGGCTGATCCGGCGCGGGAAGCCGTTCTCCGGACCGGACGGTTCCGGGCGGTATCCTTCCGTTTGCGGCTCAAGCGGCGCTGCCGCCAGTATCATGCCGGCCGCCACGGTGGCGTTGGTGAAGCGGTCGATCAGGATAAAGCTGCCGGTCTGCCTGTTCTGGCGGTAAGGGTCGAACGAAATCGGTCGATCCAGTTCCAGTCGGGCAACACCGATTTCGTTCAGCCCCAAGGTTGGTACCTGTTTCTGTTCCAGGGTGTTGACATCCACCGCATACTGAACGGAGGTAATCCGGCCGGGTGTGACTGTTGTGGCTGTCTTTACCAGATAGATCTGCCCCGGTTGCAGGGGGGTGTCATGCATCCAGACCAGATGTGCTTCCGGGTGACGGGCGTGGATCGGCGGAGAGTCGGGTGCCGAGAGCATGTCCCCCCGGCTGATATCGATCTCATCTGTCAGGGTCAGGGTCACCGACTGGCCGGCCACCGCCTCCGGCAGGTCGCCATCCATCGTGACGATGCGGGCCACGCGGCTGCTTCTGCCGGAGGAGGCGACCAGCAGTTCGTCACCGGGACGGATCACGCCTGAAGCGACAGTGCCGCAGAATCCGCGGAAATCGAGATGGGGACGGTTGACCCACTGGACCGGCATCCGGAAAGGTTTCTCCCGGTCCTCTCCCTCGATCCGGACCGTCTCCAGATAATTCATCAGGGTCGGCCCCTGATACCAGGGGGTGTTGGCGCTCGGTTCGATCATGTTGTCTCCGCCCAGTGCCGAGAGCGGGATGGCGGTGATATCGCCAAAACCGAGATTTGCCGCGAACTGCTCGTATTCCTGCCGGATCGCCTCGAACTTCTGCCGGTCGAAATCGATCAGATCCATCTTGTTGACCGCCAGCACGATATGCCGGATGCCGACCAGCGATACCAGAAAGCTGTGACGTCTGGTCTGGGTCAAAAGCCCCTTGCGGGCATCCACCAGGATCACCGCCACCTGAGCGGTCGAAGCCCCGGTGATCATGTTGCGGGTATATTGTTCGTGCCCGGGGGTATCGGCGACGATGAACTTGCGCCGGTCGGTGGAAAAGTAGCGGTAGGCCACGTCAATCGTGATGCCTTGCTCCCGTTCCGCCTGCAGCCCGTCCAGCAGCAGGGCATAATCGATCGCTCCTCCCTGGGTGCCGACTTTTTTGCTGTCCGCTTCCAGCGAAGCCAGCTGGTCCTCAAAGACCATTTTGGAGTCCCACAACAGGCGCCCGATCAGGGTGCTCTTGCCGTCATCGACGCTGCCGCAGGTGATGAAGCGCAGCAGTGATTTCTCTTCGTGGCTTTTGAGATAGGCCAGGATATCCTGTTCGATCAGTTCTGATTGGTGTGCCATTAGAAATATCCCTCCTGTTTTTTCTTCTCCATCGACCCCGCTGAATCATGGTCGATCAGCCGTCCCTGGCGTTCAGAGGTGCGGGTCAGCAGCATTTCCTGGATGATCTCCGGCAGAGTGGCCGCTTCCGATTCGACGGCGGCGGTCAGCGGGTAGCATCCCAGGGTGCGGAAGCGGACCGATTTGTACTGCACCGTTTCACCCGGCTTCAATTCGAGCCGGTTGTCGTCCACCATGATCAGCATGCCGTCGCGCTCGACCACCGGCCGGACTGCGGCGTAATAAAGCGGCACGATCGGGATGTTCTCCAGGTGAATGTACTGCCAGACATCCAGCTCGGTCCAGTTGGAGATCGGAAAGACGCGGATGCTTTCCCCCGGTTTGATGCGGGTATTGTACAGGTTCCAAAGCTCCGGTCGCTGCAGTTTGGGGTCCCAGCGGTGGTTGGCGCTGCGGAAGGAGAATATCCGTTCCTTGGCGCGCGACTTCTCCTCGTCACGCCGGGCGCCGCCGAAAGCGGCATCGAATTTGTAGCGGTTGAGCGCCTGCTTCAAACCTTCGGTTTTCATGACATCAGTATAAAGCGATGAACCATGGGTAAAGGGTGATACCCCCTGGCGAACCCCTTCCTCATTGACATGCACGATCAGGTCAAGGCCGCATTCGGCGGCCATCCGGTCGCGGAACTGGATCATCTCGCGAAATTTCCAGGTGGTGTCCACATGCAAGAGCGGAAAGGGGGGCGGCGCCGGGTAAAAGGCCTTGCGGGCCAGATGCAGCATGACTGCCGAATCCTTGCCGATGGAATAAAGCATGACCGGGTTGCCGAATTCGGCCACCACTTCGCGGATAATATGGATGCTTTCCGCCTCAAGCTGCTGTAGATGGGTGAGATTCAGGCTCATATGGTTTGTTCTCCTATTTCTGCTTTAACTTTAAACTAACTGGGGTTGCCTTATCTTCTATGCAGTCCGCATTCCTTGTTTTCCGCATTTTCCCACCACCATCTTCCGTCCCTGACGTTGTCCCAGGGGCCGATCGAACGGGTGCAGGGGGCGCAGCCGATCGAACGGTAGCCCTGCTTGTAAAGGCGATTGCTCGGCAGGTTGTGTTCCTTGGCGAAATCCATCACCTGGCGTTCACTCCAGCTGATCAGCGGATTAATCTTTAGGATGCCGCCGTTAGCTTCATCAAACTCGATAGCATTGAGATCGCCGCGGGTCACGCTCTGGTCGCGGCGCATGCCGGTCACCCACCCCTTCAGCTCCTTCAGCGCCCGTGAGAGCGGCTCGACCTTGCGGATATGACAGCAGTCGTGGCGATTTTCCAGCGACTCGCGGAAGGAGAACAGCCCTTTCTCCCGCTCCAGCTTTTCGACCTGTTCGTGTTTGGGAAAGTACCAGTCGATTTTCAGGCGGTAGCGTTCCACCAGCGCTTCGGCCACTTCGTAAGTCTCCTCGTTCAGCCGCCCGGTGTCGATGGCGAACACTCCCAGCTTTAGACCGGCCTGGTGGGCGATATCTATGATTGTCACATCCTCCAGGGAGAAGGAACAGGCCAGGGCCACCGGGCCGTTGGCGGCTTCTATTCCGGCTCTGAGAATCTCCTCTGCTGTTGAGTTTTCCTCGAGTTGCGGGCAATTGTTGCTCATAACGACTCCTTTTAAATTTTAAATCCCAAAAGTGGCCAGATCAGCCAGGCCGATCCCAGAAAGAGCAGCCAGGAGATTCCCATCACCATCATTCCGGGGACAATCATATCGCGGCTTTTCAGATAGCCTGAGCCAAAGGCGATGGCGGTGGCCGGGGTTCCCATCGGGAGGCAGTAGGCCAAACCGGCTGGCAGGGTGATGGCCAAAGTCATTACGCGCGGGTCGATCCCCAGGCCTCTGGCCAGGCTCAGGCCGATCGGCATCAGGATGGCGATCACGGCTGCATTGCTGATGCACTCCGTCAGAAGAATCGCCACCAGTGAAATCACGGCGATGATCATGAACGGTGACAGGGTAAAGGTCGTCAAGCCTTTGCTGGCGAGCCAAAGGGCCGCGCCGGTTTTTTCCATGGCGCTGGCCAGAGCGATCGAACAGCCGTACATCAGGATGATCCCCCAGTTGACGTATTCTTCGATCTTCTGCCAGGAGACGACCCGAAAGGTGAAGAGTACCGCCGTTCCCATGATTGCAATGGCGGCCAGTCCCAGCTGTCTGCCGAAGAATGCCCAGCCGGCGATTGTGGAAAGCATCACCAGGGCGGTGATCATTTCGTCGTAACTGATCTTGCCGACCTCCAGCCGTTTGCGGTTGAGTACGCGGATACCTTCTTCGACACCGTCCAGGTCGGGCGGGAAGAAGAACAGCAGCAGGCCGAATCCGATGAACAGGAGCGGCAGAACTATCATGATCGCCGCCATGGTCCAGTCAAAGAATGGAATGTATATTCCGGTTGCTTCCTGAAGTATGCCGACCGCCAAAGGAGCCCTGGCTCCCCCCAGAAAGGTGGCGATGCCGCCGATGATGCAGCCCCAGGCGATTGACATGAACAGGAGTTTGGCATAGCTGCTTTTGCCCGCTTTCAATCCGAGGCTGGCGGAAATCTCCACCACCACCGGAAAGAGCATGGCGGCCACGGCGTGTTCGCTCATGCAGAAGGATAAACCGGCGGCCAGCAGAAAGACGGTCAGCGCCAGGCGCCGCGGCGTGCTGCCGAAACGGACCAGCATGGCGCGGGCCAGACGGGCCGAAAGTCCGGTCCCGGTCATGGCGGCCCCCAGGATAAATGCCCCCAGGATGAAGAAGACCGCCTCGTTTCCGAACAGGGCATAGGTCTGCTTGGCAGGAAGGATTCCCGCCAGCGGCAGCATGACCATCGACAGCATTGCCGTCACCGCAATCGGCAGCAATCCGGAGACCCAGAGAATAATGGTGACTCCAAACAGAACCATGGCGTGATAACCGGTTGCTGAAAGTCCATCCGGCGGCGACAGGTTGTAAACGATCAGCGTCAGTAACACAAGTCCGGCCAACACCTGATAGCGGACAGTGCGATCCATCACAATCATCCAGATCGGGCGGGTGTCAATCTTGAGCGGTTTGTCGAGTGCTATCTGATCCATTTACAGCCCCGCTGATTCGAAGGATGCTTCGGCGCCACTGGTGCGAAGGTGGCGGCGCAGATCTGAGGTTGCCAAAGTGTGACGATCCTGAAGTTTTTCGATAACGCCCCTCAGAAAGCCGGGCGGCTCGGCCAGAACAAAGGGTGTGGACAGGCGCAATAGCGGCATGACCGGTTTAAGCGGTACTCTGTGCCTGTGCCATTCGATTGCCAGAAAGTTGAAAGTATTGGTGGTTTCTTCAAGTGGCCAGAGAGCGCTTTCTCCGGCAGGCTTCAATAACGGGATGACCCCTTCGGCCAGCAGTTCTACGATTTTATCGTGCACGGCGCGGGGCGTGGCATGAGCTGCGTCGATGCTAGAAACCACCGACCAGCGTGTAAATGTGGTGTTTGCCGTATTGAGAGCCGTGCGCCACCGGTCGTCGGGTTGAGCTTCATAAGAACTTTGCTGAATGTCCAGCAGATCCAATCCTGCCAGATAAACCCGCTCAACCTGCACCGCTGATAACGGATACTCAATCCGCCCCATCAGCCGGATTGAGAAATTGCGCTTGATCTGGCGGACCATCTCAAGATTGTGTTCAAACATCCCGGCCTCTCCGAAGGTGACATGAAAAAGTTCGCTCGATTCCTGGCAATAACTTTCGTACATGGTTTCCAGGGTGCTGTGGATCGGCAGGTTGGCGCCGATGAAAAAAATCTCCCCCTCGCGTCGCAGAGCTTCCGGGTCTGCAAAGTTGGGCGACGAATTTATCAGAGTAACCAGTTTGTCCGAATCGATTTTTTTGATCATATCCGCATATCCGCTTCGTTCCGGGTATCTGTAGATGATAATAATACAAAATCCATAAATATAGTAGATTATAAATAGAAAAGGCTGCTGGAGATCAACCGATCTCCAGCACCTTGCCAGACAGTTCCTGTAGTGTCAGTGAGCGTTCCGCCGCATTACCGAAACCTTCTTCACCCAACCGGTACAGATCAAAGCGGGGTGTGCGCTCGCCATTCTGATCCTTGACCAGGCTGGAGCTGACAATTCCATAGTCAGCCAGCTGGGGCTGAGTGCAGGAGTTCGGGCAGCCGGAGAGCGCCCAGGTCAGGCTCTTTGCAGCTGGTCCCATCTGACTGATCAGCATTTTGCTGATGTCACGGGTCGGTGACAACCCAACCAGGCATTGATGGTTTCCAGGGCAAACCCGAAAGGCAACCCGTTGTTCTCCAAATCCGATCGATTTCAGAGCTGTTGCTGTCTCCTCTCGATCAACAGTTTCAATTACATGGAAGGCAATGTCCTGGTCAGCAGTCGCCATCAGGATTCCGCCACCAAACTGATCGGCAAATCGGGCCAGATTGAACAGCTGATCGCTGGCCAGTTCTCCGGCGTGGACCTGCGCAACGATGCGCCGGGTTCCGGCAACCGGCACGATAGTTTCCGGCAAGCCGGTTACAGGCGGCAGCTCCTCCAGGTAGGATGGTTCGAGTGATACCAGTCTGCGGAACTCTTCTTCACCAATCTCGCGAATCAGGTGCTTGATCCGTTTGCCGGCCGGTGTGTGGACTGCATAAACGCGCGCAATCGCCTCGATCAGCGGAATAATCTGGTTCTCGGCTACCTTCGGTTCAAACAGGAAGCCAGGCTGCGGTTCGCGCCCCAGCCCACCAGCCACGTAGAGGTCATAATGGGCGATACCATCAACAATCTCCGCCAGCACCAGCCCCACATCCTGAATCAGGTGGCGGCGGCCGCTTGCGTCGGCTTCAATGCCGATCTTGAACTTCTTGGGAAGCCGCTCGAAGCGCGGATTGGCGGTGAAGTGCCGGTGAAGACGGCGCGCCAGGGTTTCTACTGCCGGAAAACCGACCGCACCCTGACTGGAGCAGGTCACGCCGCGCACCGCTCCGCCGCAGGCTCCGCGAGAGGTCAAGCCGACTGTAGCCAGAAAACTTTTCAGCTCGGGTAGATCCGTTTCTTTAACCCAGTGGATCTCCATGCTGCCGCGGGTGGTCAGGTGGATGGTTCCCTTGCCGAAACGGGTTGACGCTGCGGCAACGATCCGGGCCTGATCAGCTGATATTACACCGGCCGGCAGTTTGACCCGCTGCATGAAAAAACCGTCCTGGCGTTGACGATAGATGCCGTCCAATCTGTATTCGGAAACTGCTGCACTCATTAATTAGATCCCCTCAAAAAGGGCGGTTGAAAGGTATCTTTCGGCACCGTCCGGAAGTATTACCACAATGGTCTTGCCCGCAAACTCATCCAGCTGCGCCAGTCTTACTGCGGCGGCGGCTGCGGCGCCGCAGGAGATGCCGACCAGCAGCCCCTCTTCCCTGGCAAGCCGTTTGGCAAACTCGATGGCTTCGTTGCTGTCAACCTGCTCGACCCGGTCGATAATAGTCAGGTCGAGGGTGTCCGGAATGAATCCGGCACCGATGCCCTGGATCTTGTGAGGCGCGGGCTGGAGTGGCTGGCCGGCCAGTTGCTGGGTAATGACCGGGCTTTCTTTCGGTTCGACCGCTACCGAAATGACCCGCTTGCCTTTGGTGTTCTTCAGGTAGCGCGAGATGCCGGTGATGGTGCCGCCGGTTCCGACGCCTGCCACGATGACATCCACCCCGCCGTCTGTGTCGTCCCATATTTCCGGGCCGGTGGTTTTTTCGTGAATTTCCGGGTTAGCCGGGTTTTTGAACTGCTGCGGCAGAAAATATTTTTCTGGCTCCGCTGCCGCCATCTCTTCGGCCTTGGTGATCGCACCCTTCATTCCCTCTGCGCCGGGGGTCAGAATCAGGTGGGCACCCAGGGCTGCCAGTACACGGCGGCGCTCGATGCTCATGGTTTCCGGCATGGTCAGGGTCAGCTTGTAGCCGCGGGCGGCCGCGACATACGCCAATGCTATACCGGTGTTGCCGCTGGTCGGCTCGATGATTTCCACGCCAGGCTTGAGAATGCCGCGTTTTTCGGCATCCCAGATCATGTTGGCGCCGATGCGGCATTTGACGGAATAGGCCGGGTTGCGTCCTTCAATCTTTGCCAGCACGGTCGCTTTGGCTCCATCCGTGACCCGGTTCAGCTTGATCAGCGGCGTGTTGCCGATTGACTGGGAATTGTCCTGAAAAATCTTGCTCATGACGGATCTCCTTTCGTTGTGAACGTCTATGGAATTAGTAGATATATCCTGCGACAAAAAACTTATATGCTGAAATCGACAACTTTCGAGCGGGCCAGTTCGGCATTTCCGGCTCTTTCGATCATATCTGCCAGTGTGGTTGTCTCCAGGACGGCGGCCATGGCCTGCATGACATCGGACATTACCAGCCTGATTCCGCAACTGGACGGCTCTCCGCATTCATCGCACCCCTGGGAAGCTGTTTCGTTGAGGCACTGCACCGGTGCATAGCCTCCTTCCAGTACTTTGATGATACTGCCGATCGTGATATGGCGCGCTTCCCTGGCAAGAAAGTATCCCCCCCCCTTGCCGATCTTGCTGTGAAGTATACCTGAGTTTTTGAGGGTCAGCAGAATCGCTTCAAGAAATTTTCTGGGGATATCTTCCTCTCTGGCCAGTTCGGAAATCAGAACCGGTTCGTCAGCAGGCTGGTGAGCCAGATAGGTCAAGGCTTTAAGGGCGTATTTCGTTTTTTTGGATAACATGTCTACTATTTCTATAGATAAAAAGGTAGGCTGTCAATGTTTTTTTCATACATCGTTCTTGAACCTGGGTTTGGTGAATGCCGACTCTAATTTTGATTTTACTAAATTAGCCGTCAGAAAAAATAGCACGATGTTTTTTTATGGTTTGAAATGTGCATAAAAAAACCGTATATTCAGGCATTTGTCAAAAAACACGGTTTAATTAAAACAAGAAGGAATTAATTTAGAGGAGGAACAAATTTAATGAAGAAGTTATCTCGGCGTTTTGCAGTAACCCTGGTTTTCTTTGCAGTACTGGCACTTACCTGTATGCCGGTCTGGGCAAAACCGCAGTTGTCGGTGACATTGACCACAACCAAGGAGGTTGTGGAAGTTAAAAACGGAGAAAAAACGGTCAGGATGGTTCCGGCCAAGACGGCCGTTTCCGGTGACATTCTGCAGTATACCCTGACCTACACAAACAGGGGCAATGAGGCGGCCAGCAATGCTGTAATTGACAATCCGGTGCCGAAAGGGGCGGTTTACATCGCCAACAGCGCCACCGGGGACGATGCGGAAATAACATTTTCAAATGACGGCGGCCGAACCTATGCGCTTCCGGTCAAGCTGACCTATGAAGTGAAGCTTCCCAGCGGAAAAACGGAAAAACGGATTGCAACACCCAGTGATTACACCAATATCCGTTGGCAGGTGAAGAGCGTGGCGCCTGGTGCCAGCGGAACAGTCGGTTTTTCAATTCATATCAAATAGCAGACAAGTTAACTGGAAAAGGAGAAATACAGATGAAAAACCTTGTTTATGACAGTCGTCAGGTACGATTCAACAAGATGGACCTGAGACCACCACCCACGTGTAATTCCAACCCCGAATTTATCAGCCATAATGAGAAGTCTACCAAAATGAAAGGAGAATGAGGATGAGAAACAAAATCAAGATGCTGTCCGCCCTGGCATTCATGTTTTTGACAACCCTGGTCATCATGCCGACAGCGGCAGATGCAAGCACCGCCCAGGGAACTGTCATTCAGAACAGGGCCACAGTCAACTACAACGATGCCGGAGGCACTGCCCAGCCAGCAGTAACTGTGTCAGCCGATGTGACCGTTACGCTGGTGCAGGCGGCGCCCAATGTTGCCGTCAGCACGGTTTCTTCCGCCACTATCAACCAGGGTAATACTACAACCATTACCTACAATGTCACGGCAACCTCCAACGGACCGGAAACCTATACCTTCGGTTCCGGCACAGCCAACGTCAGCAACATGAACCCGGCCGGTACCGGCGGGGCGACCACTCCGCTGAGCTTTACTCTGGGGGCAACCACACTTGCCGCCAACGCGAGTATCGGAGCTACCACCATCAAGGTCGCTTATAATCCGACCGACCCAGGCACCAGCGTTAACGGTATTACAGCCGGTGACGTGATCGTCATTGGCGGCAATCCCTATACTGTTGCCGTTGGCGGTATCGACAAGACCAATGCGACGACCTGGGGTAATGCCAACTACAACCTGGTTACGATTACCCTGACTTCCGCCATTGCAGGCACAGCCGGTACGGCCGGTCAGGTGGTCGGCGAACGGACAACCTTCTCGGTTACCTACACTTCCGGCACGGTTGACACCGGCTTCACCACCGGTACTTTCAATGCCAACGGCACAGCTAAATCGCCTACCGGCCCAACCGGAACAAGCGCCAACACCCTGATTACGGTCAACAAACCGTCACTGACCGTCTCCAAGACCGTCTCGGTTGACGGTGGCACCAGCTTTGCCGCAACCGGCAATGCCGCCCCCGGCACCAGCCTGATCTACAAGATCACCATCACCAACTCCGGAGCCGGTGATGCAACTTCGGTCCGCATCACCGATACGCTCCCCCCTTACCTGACCTATGTGCCGACGGTAAGCAAGTATGCCACATCCGCAGCAACCACCTATGCAGCGGCTACCGGATTGACCGAGGGCGCCGGCGGGTTCACCTTTGCCGCCAATACGGTCACCTATAACCCCGGTTCACCGGGACTGGGTACGGTGACGCCAGGTAACGTTCTGGTGCTGTTCTACCGCTGCACAATTAACTGATAGCTCAGGAAGTTAACAAGATACTTATGGCTTTAAACACCACACATACGGGGATAAAGAGGAGATCGACGGCAGCTCTGCGCGTTGCGCACGGCATGCTGTCGCTTCTCCTCTCCCTGTTGTGTGTCGGTGCCGTTTCCGCCGCGACATCAACACCGTCGGGCACCCGGATTATCAATGTCGCAAATGTTACATCAGCCGAGCAAGCGGGTGTTTTCGCCGGTTCCGCCACCATTACGGTCAGGTCGTCGTCCACCCCGCAGATAGAATTCCTGCAATATTCTCCAACACTACCAGGGGCGGAGCAGGTTCCGCTTGCCCTGGGCGCCTACCGCCCCGGAGCAGATCCTGCCCTCCCTTTTATTTCTGTGCCGCCGCCGCAGATGACCGGCTCCTCAACTCCGATCGACCTGACACGCCCGGTCCCGTTGACGCCGGCGGTTCTGTACCATCAGGGCGACCCGATTTTTCTGCGTGTTACGGACCTGAGCATGAATCTTGATCCGAACCTGCGCGAAACTTTATTTGCAACTGTCACAGTGCCGATGACCGGTGATGTCGAGGTTGTCCGGATAACCGAAACCGGTAACAATACCGGTGTGTTTGTCGGTTACATCCCCAGCAACAGCGCTGCCGGAGTCCAATACAACGGTACTTTGCAGATCAAGGCCGAGAGCCTTATCAACGCCAGCTATACCAATCCCTTCGAGGGCATCACTGTGGCATCGGCCATTATGGTTGACCCGTACGGTATTTTTATTGATACACGCACCGGCCAGCTGGTCAGCGGTGCGACCATAACGATGATCAACACCGTAACAAACCAGCCGGCCGTGGTTTATGGAGATGACGGAGCCAGCAGCTATCCCGCAACCCTGACCTCCGGCGGCAACGCCGTTGATTCCTCCGGCAAGCTCTACACGTTTCCCGACGGTGGCTACCGTTTTCCGTTTGTCCTGCCGGGTTCGTACCGTTTCGAGATTCATCCGCCGACCGGATATACCTCGCCGTCAACCGTTGCCACATCAGTTATTCAGGCGCTTCCCGGCGCGCCGTTTGCCATTGCGAACGGATCGCGGGGCGAACTTTTCCAGATCAACCCCGGTCCTGCGCTGCGCATTGATATTCCGCTCGACCCTTCCTCATCCCTGTTATGGATGACGAAAAGCGCCGGGCGTGAAGTGGTGGCTCCCGGTGATTTTGTCAGCTACGATCTGACGCTGTCCAATACCTCGAAGATTGTAAATGCTGCCAATGTCCGCATCGTCGATATGTTGCCGGCCGGTTTCAGGTTGAAGGAAGGATCGGTGCAGCTGAATGGTGTCAGCGGTTCCGACCCGGCTCTCTCGACTGACGGACAGATCCTGACTTTTGCAGTTGGCAATCTGGCTCCGGCAGGATCTCTGACAATTCGTTATGTGGTGGAGGTGACAGCTGGGAGCAGGCTCGGCAAGTCGATCAATTATGCTTCCGCCATCAGTGACAGCGGCAATTCGAATGTAGCCAAGGCAGCCGTAATGGTCAGGGACGATCTGCTCCGCACAAAAGCAATATTAATGGGACGGATAACTTCTGGCGCATGTCCGGCGAACGGGGAAGAGCCGAAGGATGGTCTTGAAGGCGCACGGGTTTACCTTGAGGACGGTTCGTTCGTTGTCAGCGACAAACAGGGGCTGTTCCATTTCGAGGGGGTCCGCTCCGGCCTGCACGTTGTCCAGCTTGACCTCGACTCGCTGCCGGAAGGTTATCAGGCGGTGCCATGCACGGAGAACAGCCGTTTTGCCGGGCGTGCTTTCTCGCAATTTGTGGAGGTGCAGGGGGGCAGCCTCTGGCGCGCGGATTTCCATGTCAAAGACAAAAACGCGCCGGTCGAAGTTGTCATCGCACCACCCGCGAAGATCGAACAGCCAGCTCCTGCAGTGACCGTCGCGCCTGTTCCCGCTCCTCCGGTGAAGGGCCGGGTCGGACTGGAGCTGGCCAACCGTCCGGAAGGGACCGAGATCGTCTACAATGCCGCTTTGCATGGCGGAACCGTACCGGTCCGGGAACTCCGGCTCAATGTGGAGATTCCACCCTGCACGACCTACATTCCGGGGAGCAGCATGCTGGACGGCAAGGTGATTTCCGACCCGGCCACGAACGGCACCGCAGCTCTGACCTGGAATCTTGGCGATATGCCGGGCGACTGGGAACGCAAGCTGACCTTCCGGGCCCAGAGCACACCGGCCTGCGCTCAGGATGAAATGGGTACCAGGGCTTATCTGGCCTTTACCGCGCCAAACGGCTCCAAGGGGTTGACCGCACCGGCTGAAACCAAACTTCAGCAGGTTACTTCCAGTGAACTGCACCAGGTGCCGGATATTGTCGTCAGACCGCATTTCCCCTCCTTCGGGGCAGAGTTGAACCTTGAGGACCGGACCAAACTCGATGAGCTGGCGCGGCTGCTGAAATTTCTGAAAACAGAGAGTATCAATGTCACCGGCCACACCGATAACGTGCCGATTTCCCAGAGTGGCCGGCGTCTTTACAAAGACAACCTGGCTCTCTCCTGGGCCCGCGCCAGGAGTGTCGGACGTTATCTGATGGAAGCGCTGCATTTCCCGCCGGAGAAACTTTCTTTCGACGGCAAGGGTGAATCTGTTCCTGTTGCCAGCAACAAGACCAAAAAGGGGCGCGCCCTGAACCGCCGGGTCGAGGTACGCGCCTCGGCCAGCCGGGTTGTGGAACATTCCCAGCTGAACATTATCAAGGAAATCAGCGGCCCGCTCCAGGTTGAAACCGAAGCTGAACCGGTTGAAGAATCTCCGGCGGCTGTCCCGGCCAATTTAATGCCAGCCGCCCCGCAGGAAACAGCGCCTCTGGCGGCTGTAAAAAGCCCGGATGCAACCGCTCCGGTCGCTGCTTCAACTCTTGCCGTTACGTCCGCTGCGGGAACAACCGGGCAAGCCCCGGCCGCCGTTCCCGTTCCCCCGGTCACATCCGCTCCGGCATCGCCCGCGTCCACTGCCGCTCCCGCAACCGTGGCCGTGGCAGAAAAGCCGCAGGCCGACGGCCTGATTTCGCCAAAAGAGGGGTCTGTCCTTCTGGACCGGATCAATTCGGTTCAAGCGCAGCTGGACAACAGCCTGTTGCCGAAACTGCTGGTGGACGGGGTCGAGGTCCCGGCAGAGAGAATCGGCTACCGCTCCGTCAACCAGCAGACCGGCAAGACGCTCTACAGCTATATCGGGGTCGATTTCGGCGAAAAGGGGAGCCATGCCCTGGAGTTCAGGGGGATGGACCCTTTCGGCAACAAACGTTTTTCTTCAAGCGCCGTCGTGATGCGCACCGGAGAAATAGCTCGCATCAAATCATTGCCGTTTGATGGAAACGTGGCTGACGGCAAGACGCCGGTCAAAGTTCGGGTGGAAATATTCGACGCCGAGGGGAGCCGGCTCAATGGAGTCGTCAGGCTTCCGTTCCGTGAGGGGACTCTGCGCCCGTATCAACCGGAAAAGTCGAACCTGACCCTGGATGACAAAACCTCGGCTTCGTTCGTGACGGTTGACAGTGACGGCTGGATCCTGTTCCAGCCGGTGACGGTCAGCGGCTCCCAGCGGGCATTGATCGGTGACGGCAAGGGGACCATCGAGCTTGAAACCTATGTCAAGCCCAAGATGCGGGACTGGATTCTGGTCGGTCTGGCAGAAGGCACACTCGGCTACAACTCCGTCTCCGGCAACATGGAGAACCTCAAAGCCAACGAGCTGACCGAAAACTTTTATCAGGATGGCAGAGTTGCCTTTTTCGCCAAGGGACAGATCAAGGGCGAATGGCTGCTGACCGCATCCTACGATACCGCCAAAACAAAGTCTGAGGTGGGGGGGAGCCTGTTCCAGCAGATCGATCCGGATTCCTACTACACTCTCTACGGTGATGCCACCCAGCAGCAGTACGATGCCGCCAGCAGCCAGAAACTTTACGTCCGGGTGGAGCGCGAACAGTTCTACGCCATGTTCGGCGACTTCGATACCGGCCTGACGGTTACGGAACTCTCGCGCTACAGCCGTCGCATGACCGGCGCCAAGACCGAATTCCAGAACAAAAATGTGGAGATAAATGCCTTTGCCGCCGAGTCTGTTCAGGCTTACAAGCGTGATGAAATCCCGGGTGACGGCACTTCCGGCCTGTACCGCCTTTCCGGCAAGAGCCTTTTGGCTAATTCGGAAAAAGTGACGATCATTACCCGCGACCGCTACCGCAGCGAGATCGTCATTTCATCCAAGCCGCTGTCCCGTTTTGTTGACTACTCGATTGATTATGACGCCGGCAAGCTGTTCTTCAAGATGCCGATCCCCAGCAAGGATGAGAAATTCAATCCCATCACCATTCTGGTCGAGTACGAGACCGCCGCCGATGCCGGGCAGGACTACACTTATGGCGGCCGGGCCGGTCTGAAGCTGTTTGACAAACGCCTGAAGGTGGGAATCTCCCATGTTCATGAAGGGTTGGGGCAGAAGAGCAGCAACCTGTTCGGCATCGACACCACCATCCAGTTGGACGATTCCACCAAATTTCGTGGCGAGGCGGCCTGGAGTGAAGCCAGACAGTCAGGAGCAACAACCAGCGGCTACTCGTACCTGGCCGAATTACTGCACAACTCCAAAAAACTTGATTTGAAGGCGTACGTCAGGGAACAGCAGGGCGCCTTCGGCCTGGGGCAGCAGATGGGGAGCGAAGCGGCCACCCGCAAACTTGGCCTGGACGCCAACTACCGCTTTACAGAAATGTTCAGCCTGGGGGGGAGTGTAAACCGTCAGACCAACATGTCAAACAGCTCGGAGCGCGATGTGGCCGAGGCGAAAGCGTCCTACGGCGCCAAGCAGTACGGAGTCAGCCTGGGAATCCTGCAGGCCAATGACCGCCTGACGGACGGGCGTTCGATGAGCTCCGGACAAATCACGCTGGGGGGGCGTTTGCTGACCCTCAAGGAAAAACTGACCCTGACCATCGACCATGCCCAGTCGCTCTGGGGGGACGCAAATGTTGATTTCCCGACCCGCACCATGCTGGGGGGCGAGTACAAGGTCAGCAACTCGCTCTCACTGATTGCCGGGCAGGAGTTTACCTGGGGCAAAACCGCCGAAACCAGCTCCACCCGCGTCGGCATCAAGGCCGCTCCCTGGAAGGGGGCCGCTCTGACCAGTTCGATTGAGCGCCAGCTTGGTGAAAATAATTCGCGGGTTTTTGCCAATGCCGGTCTCCGCCAGACCTGGCAGCTGTCGGACGCCTGGAAAGTGGATGCGGGAATTGACCGAAGCCAGACCATCAAGAAAAACGGCTATTACCTGCTTAACGGAAATGTCCAGCCGTCTTCGGGGGGTTCTGAGGATTTTACCGCCGTCTCGAGCGGGGCGACCTATCAGGTCAACTCCCTGACATGGGATTCGAGGTTTGAATACAGGACTTCCAACAGCGAAGACAAACTGGGGATGCTGACCGGCGTGGTCAAGGAACAACAGGGAGGCTGGGCCTGGTCCGCCAGAGGTCAATATTTCCGCACTAATGCGACCAGCGGTTTGGAAACCCGCCGGGGAGCGATCCGTGCCGGCCTTGTCTACCGGCCGCCAATGACAAAGTGGATTCACCTGAACCGATTGGACCTGGTCTATGAAGATCAGCATGGCGGCGAAACAACTCCAAGCACGTCATGGAGAATGGTCAACAACTACAGTGTTAACTACAAACCTAAAAAATATCTGCAAGCCACCCTCAAATATGGGGCAAAGTTTGTGATGGATACCATCAGCGGCCGCAGATATCAGGCTTTCACCGATCACACCGGATTTGAACTGCGCTATGATATTACGGCAAAGTGGGATATCGGCCTGCGCGGCAGCGTCCTGCATTCCTGGAATGGCGGACAGTTTGCCTACAGCGGCGGAGCTTCGAGCGGCTACAACGTGGTCGATAATGCCTGGGTCAGTCTGGGGTACAATGCCTGGGGTTTTACCGACAAAGATTTTTCGGCGGCAGATTACACCGCACAGGGACCCTATGTGCGGTTCCGCATGAAGTTTGATCAGCAGTCGGTCAAGGATGCTGCCGGATGGTTGAATAAGGAATGATGAGGTTTCATATAAAATGAAAAGAAAGATTCCAGCGATAATAATGTTTGTCTGGCTGGCGTTTGTGGTCCTGCCAACAGCCGGTTTTACAGCCGTTTGCTCAAATCCGGGGGCTGACGGACCCGCCAGCATCAGCGGCATTGTCAATACCTACTATCCCGGCAGCGGTTCCGCTTCGGCCGGTTCCATGACGGTTACCGTCGGAAGCATGGACGGCAGAGGCTCTTCAACTGGAGTTGCGGCCGGCGACCTGGTGATAGTCATGCAGATGCAGGATGCCAGCATAGATTACACAAATACCGCCTCCTATGGCGGCAGTTCGCCCGGTTCAGGCTACACCTCTCTCAACAGCTCCGGGCTATACGAATATGTGGTGGTTTCATCAGTGGCGGGCAGCACCTTTACCCTGGCCGCACCGCTTCAAAACAGTTACCGCACTGCAGCCGCAACCGGAACTTCCGGGCAGCGCACCTTTCAGGTTATCCGGGTGCCGCAGTACTCTTCCGTTACCCTGGTCGGCACCGTAACAGCCCCCCCCTGGAACGGCAGCAGCGGCGGGGTGCTGGCCATCGACTCCGGTGGAAATCTGGCCTGGGGCGGGCAGACGGTTGACGTCACAGGCCTCGGCTTTCGCGGCGGAGCCGGGATAAATTTCACCGGTTCAACGACCGCCGGCCAGAGCAGTGCGGATTATTTTACTCCGGCGCCGACTCCTCCTGTGCCGCCAACAGGCACCGGCGCCAACCGGGCCAACGGCAGCAAGGGGGAGGGGATTGCAGGCACTCCGCGTTACCTGTTCACTTCAGCAACGGCCGGAGCGGCCACTAACGGCGCCGGTGCAATTACTGATACCGGTCTGGACGGTTATCCGGGAGGAAGCTTTGGACGCGGAGCCCCCGGCAATGCGGGCGGTGGCGGCACTGACGGCAACGTACCCGCCAATGACCAGAATACCGGCGGTGGAGGCGGCGGAGCTTATAGCGTCGGCGGCATGGGGGGCTACGGTTGGATTTCCACTACTCCGCCAGGTTCCAAAACCGGCGGTTTTGGCGGCTACTCAATCTCGATGATGCCGTCCCTTCTGACCATGGGTGGCGGCGGCGGCGCCGGGACCACCAATAATAATACCGGAACACCGGGAGCCGGTCTGGCCTCCAGCGGTGCGGCCGGCGGCGGTATCGTAATTATCCGCGCCCGCACGGTCACCGGCACCGGCACTGTTACCGCCAATGGAACCAATGCCAACAGTACCATCACCAACGATGCCAGCGGCGGCGGCGGCGCCGGTGGAGCTATCCTTGTTTTTGCCAGCAACAACAATGGCAGCCTCGGTTCTCTGACCGCTAACGCACGCGGCGGCAACGGCGGCTCGAACACCGGCGGCGGCTCTCCCCACGGTCCGGGCGGCGGCGGCAGCGGCGGATTTGTGGCGCTGACCACAGCCATCGGTGTCTCTATCAATGTGCCGGCCGGAGTCAACGGAACAACCGCCACCAGCGCCACTACAACCGCAGAATACGGTTCAACCGCCTCGGCTGGCGGCTATCAGATTTACACGCTACAGCCGACCGATTTTCCAGGAGCCGGAGCCAATGCGCTCTGCTCCCCTTTGTTGACGGTCAGCAAGACGACCTCCAAGCCGGACACGGTGCGAGGAGGGACGACCCGCTATACTCTGACGGTTACCAACCAGTCCGGATACGGTAACGCCACCGGCGTCAGCCTGACCGATGCACTGCCATCACCCTTCAGTCTGGCCACAACCGACAGTGTAACACTGACCGGGGGAGCGACCAGAACCGTCACAAGTAATCCGGCTGCAGGCGCCACCAATCTTTCCTGGAGCGGTTTCAGTATTCCGGGCGGCGGGACGGTGGCGATTACCTATACCGTCAATGTACCTGTCGGAGCTGCGCTCGCTACCTACCAGAACCCTGGCGCCGTAACCTACGACGATCCGACACGCACTTCGGCCGGGCAGACCGCCACACCCGGAGGAAGCTACATCGGCGGCGGCACTGTTCCGGGCAGCAACTATATTGCCGCTTCATCGACTCAGGAAGACGTTACAGTTTTTGCTCCGGCAACCATATCCAAATCTTTTTTGCCGACCAGTATCGTGCCGGGCGGTACCAGTACGCTTTCGATCATTATTTCCAATAGCAATACTGTCGCACTGAATAACGTCGCCCTTACCGACAGCTACCCGGCCGGGCTGACCAATACGGCCTCTCCCAGCGGAGCTATCAGCGGGTCGGGATGTTTCGGGACCGTCACCGCTGCCAATGGCGGCACATCGGTTGCCCTTTCGGGCGGTTTTGTCCCGGCTGGCGGAAGCTGTACCATCTCGGTTAAAGTGACATTTGCGGTTGCCGGGAGTTACACCAACACCATTCCGGCCGGGGCCGTGACCAACAGCCGCAACATCACCAATACGGCGGCAGCTACTGCAACGCTGAATCAGGCGGCTGTTCAACCTCCTTCGGTCACAAAGAGTTTTCTTCCGGCGCAGATTCAGCAGGGAGCCAATGCAACCCTGTCTCTCACTGTCGCCAATGGCGGTACAACTAATCTGACCGGTATCGCCTTCAGCGATGCATTGACCAACATGCAGGTTGCCACCCCTTCGGTTGTCACCAACAGCTGTGGCGGCACATTGACGGCGGTCGCCGGTTCCGGCAGCGTCACATTGACCGGAGCTTCGCTCAACGCCGGACAAAACTGCTCAATCACCGTTCAGGTCACCAGCAATACCCCGAGCGGGGCGGGGGGGCATGCCAACACGGTCACCGGCATCACCAGCACCCAAAGCGGCCCAGGGCCCAATTCCAATACGGCAAACCTGATTGTGGCCGGAACTCCGACCATTGCAAAAGCATTTGCACCGGCAACCATCGCACCGGGCGGAACCAGCGCACTGACTTTCACCATTGCCAATCCGGGTGCCATTCCGCTTACTGGCGCCACCTTCAGCGACAATATGGGGAATTTGAAAATTGTCGCCACCGCTCCGGCGGGCGGGACCTGCGGCGGTGCAGCGAGTAATTCCCTTAGCGCCGGGACAAGCAATATTGTCCTTTCCGGATTGACGATACCGGCTTCGGGAAGCTGCACGGTTACGGTTCAGGTTACCAGCGCGGTTTCCGGCAGCCAGTCCAATATTGCCAACGGAGTATCCAGCGTGGAAACCCCCACGCCCGGCCCGCAGTCGGCAACAGCAATACTGAATGTCTATTTTCCGCCCCAGCTCTCAAAGAGTTTTGCCGGCATGATCCAGACCGGTGTCGCCGGAAGCTATTCGACTTTATCGATCATTGTCAGCAATCCCAATGCCGGAGCGGGGCTTAGCAACGTTTCCTTTACGGATAATCTGACCAACATGAACGTCTACACGACCCCTGCAACCACCAGTAACTGCGGCGGATCGGTTACGGCTGCAGCCGGTGGCTCCGTAGTTGCCCTGTCCGGCGGGACGCTGGCGGCTGGGGGCAGCTGCACTGTTACTGTGCGTATCGGAAGTTCGGTTCCCAGCCCGTCCGGAGGCCACCCGAATACCATAGCCGGGGCAACCAGCTCGGAAACCGGAGCAACTGCAGGCTCCCCTGCTACGGCTTATCTGAATGTGCTGCAGTCGCCGACCATCTACAAGGAGTTTATCCCCAATTCGATTGATGCATCGACCGGCGTTACAACCATGGTGCTGACGCTGACCAATCCTAATTCGGTGGTGCTGACCGGCGGGACTTTTACGGATACTTTCCCCGCCAATCTGACCACCACCAACGTTGTCCAAAGCTACATCGGCAGCGGCCGTGGAACCTGCAGCGGGGTCATTCCCAGCGCCCAGGCTTCCGGCACCTACTACACCAATCGCACCTTTTCCGGAATTACAATCCCGGCCAATGACAGCTGCACTATCTGGGTGGATATGCGCAGTGCCACAGCCGGAGTCTATACAAACACAACTGGCGGCATGACAACTTCGCAAACCACTTCGATCGGCACAGCTTCAAACGCTGCAACGCTTTCTGTCGGACGCATTGGCATCGGCAAAACATTTGTACCGTCAACTATTGCGGTAGGAAGTACCTCCGACATCACATTTACACTCAACAACCAAAGCGGCAATAACAGGACCGCAGTGACATTCAGGGATCTTCTGCCATCTTCACCGGCCCAGATGAGGATTGCATCGCCACTCACCACCACCAATACCTGCGGCGGGACACTGGTTGATTACAATAACGTAACCGGTGTCATCGCGGCCAACGATACCGGTTTCAGGCTGATAGGCGGAGTGATTGCCGATAATGCGACCTGTACTATTACCGTCCGGGTCACCGTTCCCAGCGCCGGAGCCTACGATAATAATTCAACCAACCTGGCCTATTCGGGTGGCGGAGTTGGCCCCAACAGTAATGTGGCCACTTTAACAGCCCTTTCCATGCCGGCAATCGCCAAGTCGTTCAGTCCGGCGGCGGTAGATGTTTACACTTTATCCGCCATGACCTTCACCCTGACCAATCCGAACAGCGTTGCGCTTGCCAATACAAACTTTACGGATACTCTGACCGGATTTACTGTCGGGTCACCGGCCGTAATCGGCGGAACCTGCGCCGGTGTCAGCAATTCACCCCCCTTGGCCGCCGGAGCCACGGCGCTTAATCTGACGATACCAAATCTGTTGCCGGGCAGCTGCACCATAACTATTCCGGTTTCCGGATCTGCCAACGGAAACTACACCAACACAACCAGTGGTGCGACGACTGCTCCGACCGGAACGGCAGTCGGTTCCCCCAGCAATACCGCATCGTTTACGGTCAACCGGCAGGCGTTGCAGGTCACCAAGACTCCCAGCGTATCGTCGGCCACCCCCGGTACATCTGTCAGCTACGACATAGGCTACAGCAATCCCAATAGCAGTACATCGCTGCAAAATGTTGTCATTACCGATCCGATTCCGCTTTATACAAGCTATCAATCTGCGTCCTGCGGCCCGCTTCCGCCCGGAATAACCTCCTGTAATGCGATCTATTCTCCACCCCCGGCCGGATCAGGTAACGGTATGGTCACCTGGACGCTGGGAGGAAACCTGAATGCCGGTTCATCCGGCACGGTCAGGCTGACGGTTGTGATCCAGTAATACTTTCCGCAAATCTCTGGCCAAAAAAACAAATCGCCCTTTCAGCATGACTGCTGAAAGGGCGATTTGTTTTAAAATATGCGGGTGAGTTTACTTGATGCGGACCCCGATGTCATCCCCCGGTTGTCCCGCTATGCATTGACCGTCATTAAGCGTCTGGCTGTTGACCGAGGTGTCGAGGCAGCCGTTGGGGCCGGCCGATATGACCCAGACCGGGTTTGCATCGACTGCGAAATCAGCGGCATTGACGATGTATTTGTTGCCCCATGGATCGGGATTGTCTTCGGCCAGGTAGGCACCGGCTTTGTCATTGTAACAGCTCTGCACTATGGGCGGATTGACCCCCGGGAGATTGAGCATGATTCCGAGCGCGATGTCATTTGCGCTGATCTGCCAGTCTCCGGCCGTGTTGATCGGATCGTTGCCGGAACCGCTTTGAAGCGAAAGGTAGGTCTGGGCACAGTTCCCGGGCCTGTAGTACGGCCACTTCCCGGTATCTTTCCTGAACAGCATGATATCGGTTGCGAGTGTCTTGCAGTCCCCCTGGGCGCGTGAAATTTTAGCGTTATCAACTTGATTGAAAATCATCGGCACCAGGATGCCGGCCAGAATAGCTATAACAGCCGCCACGACGATAACTTCAATAAGCGTAAAACCACGGTTTCCCCTCATTCCCACACCTCTCAAACTGAATTGTGTAACAAAACCGGATGCATCAATGTACCCTTATACAATATGCACCCTCAGTTGTCTCGTAAATTCCAGGGAGCAAAACAGCGCTTCCGCCGTAAAAATCACTCCTTTCAATTCACAACGTATGCTATACTCCGCCAATTTAAAGCAAAGGAACTTACATGCTGATCCCTAACAACTCCCCATCTTTACTGCCTTGGGAGGACAACGATCCTTCTCCGCAGTGGAGCGAAGTATTCGGAAACAACAACCCGCTGGCACTGGAAATCGGTTGCGGTGTCGGCGATTTTGTGGTGCAGATGGCGGCGCTGCACCCGGAGTTGAATTTCATCGCCCTCGATTTTTACAACAAAGGCTGCATAAAAACCTGCAAACGGGTCGATAAGTCCGGTCTGACTAACGTGCGGGTGCTGCGGGCAGAAGCGAGAAGTTTTATTGAAGCCTGTATTCGCCCCGGTTCGCTGAGAACCGTCATTATCAACTGCCCCGATCCGTGGCCGAAACTGCGCCACAGAAAGCGCCGTCTGGTCAATACCGGTTTTGTATCCTATCTGTCCGGTTTCATGGAATCTGGAGCAAACTTTTATTTTGCGACCGATTTCGATGATTATGGGGTGGACGTTGCCGATTTCATGGTCGAACAGGCAGGTTTCAGCAATGTGCTGGCCCCTGACCGATATCGCCACACGCTGGAAGGCTACCCGATCTCCAAGTACATGCGCCGTTTTCTGGACGAGGGTAAGCAGATCTATTACGTTCATTACAAGAAACAGCCTGCAGCTAACTGATCGGGACGGAAATCGCAGTTTGCAAATTTTGCAAAGGAGTGGTTATGGGCGGGACATCAGCCAGAAAAAGCCTTAGTTTCTTCAATCCGTGCGGTGTGACCATGAAGTCAGAAACCCGTGTCGTCAAGCTGATCTTGATCAGTTGGCTGACGGCAATTGTCGGGCTCCAGGTTTATATCTACATGTTGGAACTGAACTATTCCGAGTTGCTGCTGAACGAAATCACCATCTTCAACCTCCCGGTGCATTTCTGGCTGACAGGTCAGTTCTTGCCGCTCTGGTTCATTATCCTGTGCATTCTGTTCAACGTCTGGATGGATCGTCACACTTCAAGCACTCTGGAGGGCTCACTGCGCTTCCGGGTAAGACCGCGCAGCGGGGAGGAAGAGTAAATGGCCAGCGATTTCATGCATCTTCCGGCGCTTGCCATCGTGGCCGGTCTGTTTGTAATTTTTATCGTTTCAGGATTGCGCACCCGCAGTAACCAAACCACGGAATATGGTTTTAGCGGCGGCTATACCGGCAGAATCGGCATCGGCGCTTCGATTGCCAGCAACTGGATGAGCGCTGCCAGTTTTATGGGACTGGCCGGTATGTTTTATATCAAGGGTTATTTTGCCATGGCTTACGTGGTCGGGTGGACCGGTGGTTATGTTCTGCTGCTGGTGTTGATGGCGACCCAGATCAGGCGCTTCGGCAAATATACAACACCCGATTTTGTCGGATTCAGATACGAGTCGGACGCGGCACGCACCCTGGCAGCCCTGATTTCCATCGTAATTACAATCATCTACTGCGTGGCACAGTTCCGCGGCATCGCGCTGCTGGTTTCCTGGCTGTTTGGCATCGGCTACACTCCGGCCGTATTGGTCGGGGCATCCCTGCTGGTGTCGTTCGTCGTCGTATCCGGCACAATGGGTGTGGCCCGCAACCAGAAACTGCAATATTTTGTCATGATCACGGCTTTTATCCTGCCGCTGATGCTGCTGACACGCAAGCTTGGCTATTTCTGGATTTTGCCCCAATTTGGATACGGGGCGGCTATCAACGACCTGCAACAGCAATTCGGTTTTTGCTGGTCAGATCCATTTTCCGGCAATTCCCTTTTCGGTTGGCTGGCGCTCTGTTTTACCCTGATGTTCGGCACTGCCGGACTGCCGCATGTTTTGTCGCGCTTCTACATGGTGCCTGGCATCCGCGACGCCCGTTGGGGCGTTGTCTGGGGACTCTTTTTTATTGCCCTGATCTACTGGTCCGCCCCTATTTTCGGCGTGTTGGCCCGCCTTTTTGAAGCCCGGGCCGGCCTCCCCTTCAATGCCAGGGACTTCGACGCCGCCGACATGGTCATCTTGACCGCCTCCGGCATGGGGCGGCTTCCGGTCTGGGTGATCGGATTTTTGGTCGCCGGCGGGATGAGCGCCGCATTTTCAACATCTGCCGGGCTGCTGCTGAACGGCTCAGCTTCCTTCTCCTATGATATTTATCCGCGTTTGATCCGCCCCAACGCATCCGAAACAGACAAGGTTTTCGCAGCCAAAGGTTTTTTTCTGATTCTGGCGATTATTGTCATGGTTCTGGCACTCAAACCGTGGGGGATGATTGCCGAAATTGCGGCGTTTGCCTTTGCGCTGGCCGGCAATACGATTTTCCCGGCATTTCTGCTCGGAATCTGGTGGTGCCGGGCAAACTCCAGCGGCGTTATCAGCGGAATGCTGCTGGGAGTAGCAATCACATTTGCTCCGCTTGTTGCCGGTGATTCGATACCGTTTATAACCAGATTTTTCCCGCTCACCTCATCTGCATTTATCGGTGCGCCGCTGGTGCTGGTCACGATGATACTTGTATCGCTGGCAACCGCTCCGCCGTCCGATGAGATCCGGCGCTTTTTACGCCGCAACGTCCATGATTGCCAGGAGGATTGATGCCCTATCTGGTCTCCGCAAAAGGAAATGACATAACCGCCTGGCGGGCAGCCGCTGATTTTGCAGAAAATTATCGCAAGAAACTTCTGGCGAGAACGGCGTCGGATAATACACGCACTGCCGATGAGCTCTTTTTTAATGCCACCTCCGAACTGGAAACGTTGGCCGGTGAACATGAAGCGATCTCAGGGAGGCTTCGTGAGCTGCTGGGTGAAATTGCGGATACGACGCACCCCTCCCGCCTCAAGGAACTGGCAACGCTGTACTACGCTTCGTTGTATCGCCACCTGGAACTGTTTCAGGCGGCTCCCGCCTTCTATCAGTCGAGTATGGCTTTTCTGCGGCAGACCAGCTCTTCGCTGATGGCCTATGCGGCAGATCAGCTGGGGCTCTTCGCGGATCGTATGCCGACGGTTTCGCTGGTGGCGCTGGGGCCCGCCGGTCGTTTCGAATTTACCCCGTTTTGCCCGTTGCAGCTTTTGTTGGTGCATGGTGAGGCCGATTCCTCCGGCCTCGAAACGCTCAACCTGTTCAGCCATATTCTGCATGCCGGTTTTGAAGAGATCGGATTGCGGATCGATCCGGTCGTAACCCCGCGGAACCCGGCCTGGAGAGGAACTCTTGCGGATTGGAAGCAACGCCTGGAAGAAGGTTTGGGACAGCCGGACGATGCCGATATAATAAATCTGCTGCGGCTATCGGACCAGTGCGTGTTGCCTCCCGGCGAAGAGTTGGGTCACAAATTAAGGGAAATCAGTTTTCCTCTTCTGCGTGGCAGCCGCCCTGCAATGGGCAATCTGGTCTCCCGGATGGTTTCACTTTCCAACGGTCTCGGTTTGATGGGCAACCTGAAACTGGAACGGAGAAAGCCTGAAACCGGCCTGTTCTGTCTGTTGGACCATGGTCTGCTGCCTTTGTCGTCAGCGATAACAGTGCTGACCCTCTTTAAAAATGCCACCGTCAGTGATAATCCCGGGAGGATTCGCGAACTGCTTTCCCACAATGAACTGGATGTGGAGCTGGCTGAAAGAATATTGGGCACATGGCATACCCTGCACGAATTTCTCCTGCTCCGTGAAAAGGATTTCAGCATCGGTCCCCACAGCAATCAACCGATGTATCTTAACCCGGATGAGCTTGGCGAGGCCCGGCTTGACGAGCTTAAAAAGGCTCTGGAGTCGGTAGCCTTTATCCAGAGACAGGTTGCGAACCTTTTTTCCAGGATGGGGGATTAGGCCGTAATGATTATTTCTCTCTCCACCGGAAGCCTGTTCACACTGCCACTTCGGAAAGTATTCGAACTGTCGGCGGAATCAGGTTTTGACGGTGTTGAGTTGATCATAAACCAGGACTTTCAGCGGGTCAGCCCGGTCAAGTTGATCAGGGCCATGCAGGAGATTACAACCATCCATTCGATCCACTCCCCGTTCATGCAGCTGGACGGTTGGGGCGGGCCGATTGATTCGCTGAAGCTGAGCATAGAACTGGCGGCGGCCTGCGATATTCCGCTGGTGAACTTTCACCCACCTTCATGGATGGGATTTGAGATCGGCTTTTGGCGCTGGCTGTACAGTATTCGAGATTTTCAGAAGGAACTGGGGCTGGATGGGAAAGTTGCCGTCACCATTGAAAACATGCCCTGGACCGGCAGGTTCAAAATCAACCCCAATATTCTTTCCAACACGCAGCAGATGATCGACTTCATGCGCGAACACAATCTCTATATGACCTTTGACTGCACCCACATGGGGTCCGGCAAGGCCAACTTCATCAACGATTTCTTCATGTTCTACGAATCGGGCAGAATCAGGAACATTCACTTTTCCGACTATGGGCATGGCCGCGAACACCTGCTGCCGGGGCATGGAATACTGCCGCTGACACGTTTCCTGAACCATCTGCGCAATACCGAATACAAAAGCACGGTCACTCTGGAACTTGATCCGTCCGAATTTCCGAAGGGTGAGCGTATCATTCTGGAAAGTTTGAAGGAAATACTGGCTTTTCTCCGCAAGGAGACCCGCCCGCAGGCAACCGATGCAAGAAGTCACGCCCATGAAGTTTTCCAGGTTGTATCAGAAAACTGATCTACTTTCGCAATGTTGCCAGCTACCACTCAGAACCATGAAATGATCCTATTCAATGTCTGACCGTCATATCGAAAAAAGCTTTCTCTACCTGGTCGCCGCCTCGCTGCTTTTGCACATCGGCATCTTTGCCGTGCTGTATTATTGGCCTGAGAAACAACCGGAATTACCAAAAGAGCCGGTTTTTGTAGATTTGCAGCAGGTGCCTGAACTCAAGCAGCCTCAGAAATCTTTTCAACAGGAAACCAGCCGACGCTCAGAAAAACGGGTGCGGGTAGAACGCGAAGTAGCGCCGCGCGGTACTGCGGCACGCGAGATTCAGCAGCCTCCGCCAACGCCGAAACGGCAGGAGCAACCAAAACAGCAGTCGCCTGTCGCCGAGGCAGTCAGGCCAAGTTCTCCGTCACCGCCGGATATGCGGCACTCTCCCGTGGTTCCCGGCTCTTCAACTGCAAGCCTGTTAAAGCCAAAGTCGCAGACATCCCGCCAGCAGGCACAGCCGCAGCTGTTCCCGGGAGCAAGCCGGATGGCCAAGCTGGAAGAAAACTACCGTCGCAAGTTTGAAAACGAAATAGCCGAAGGCGATACCCGCTTTCTGAACAGCGATGACATCCAGTTTGGATCCTTTCTGCGCCGGTTCGAGGGGGCTGTATACGGCGTCTGGCGTTACCCGCAGGAAGCGGCCATGAAGGGGATTGAAGGCATTACCCCGGTCAGGATCACGTTTAACCGGCATGGCGAAATAACCAACATCCAGCAACTGGAAAGTTCCGGCGCCGCTATTCTGGATGAAGAGGTGCTCCGCACTCTGCGCGCCATCGGTCCGGTGGGCGGCTTTCCTAAAGGATATGACAAGGACGAATTTCACCTGATCGCTTTTTTCCAATATGGCGGAACGAGGAGGGCATTGCGTTGAGTCATGCGTTTTTAATAGCCGCCCCCCAGAGCGGCAGCGGCAAGACCACCGTCACTCTGGCGATCATGGCGGCTCTGAACCGCCGTGGCCTGACTGTTGCCCCCTTCAAATGCGGACCGGACTTTATCGACCCCGGATACCACCGGCTGGTGACCGGCTGCCAGTCAATCAATCTGGACGCCTGGATGTGTCCGGAGCAGTTTGTACTCGAAACTTTCAGGCATCACTCCGCCGGTGCTGATGTTGCCGTTATCGAAGGTGTCATGGGGTTGTTTGACGGTTTGGGAGCTTCTTCCACTGAAGGGAGCAGCGCCCAGATTGCCGCGATTACCGGTGCTCCGGTGGTGCTGGTGGTAAATGCCCGCGGCATGGCGGCCAGCGCGGCCGCTTTGGTGAAGGGTTTTGCCGGATTCGACCCGAACGTCAGCCTGGCGGGAGTTATCTTCAATAATGTGGGGAGTGATTCCCATGCAGATTTGTTGCGACTGGCCATGTCGCAAGCCTTGCCGGAAGTCAACGTGTTCGGCTGCATCCCCCGGGATGAATCTCTTGCGATACCGTCGCGGCATCTGGGGTTGGTGACCGCCGAGGACAATCCTTTGCCGCCGGAGTTTCTGGATCGTCTGGCGGAGATGGCCGAACGTTGCCTTGATTTGGACGGGCTGGCCGGGTTGAAGGCAAATCCAACACCCCCCGCTTCTGTTAATGAGGTGAGTTTTTCAGGCATACATCCGGATTGTGGTGCCGTCCGGATTGCGGTGGCGCGGGACGCCGCCTTCTGTTTTGTCTACGAAGACAACCTGCGCCTGCTGCGGGAGGCCGGGGCCGAAATAATCAGCTTTTCGCCACTGGAAGATGTCGCTCTTCCGTCCGGTATCAGCGGTATCTACCTGCCGGGGGGGTATCCAGAGCTTTATGCCAAACGGCTGTCAGCCAACTCCGGCGTGCTGAATGCGATCAGAGCCGCCGTTGCCGCAGATATGCCGGTTTATGCCGAGTGTGGCGGATTCGTGTATTTGACAGAGGGAATCGGGGAGGGGGGAGAACAGCCGGTGGCTGATTTTGCCGGAATCTTTCCGGTGCGTTGCCGGATGCTGCCGCGCCGCAAGGCGCTCGGTTACCGTCAGGTGGAGCTGCTTCAGGGGACCGCTATTGGAAGGGAGGGAAATGTCTGCCGGGGACATGAGTTCCATTATTCCGAAGCGGGCGCCATGCCGGATAACATCAAACGCTGCTACAACGTATCGCGACAGGGCACCCTGCTATATCCGGAAGGTTACAGCGTTCGTAACTGCCTGGCCTCATATGTTCATCTGCATTTCGGCAGCAACCCGGAGATTGCTGCGTTGTTCGTCAAGGCCTGCCGATGATCATCACTTTTTCAATGCATCTTCAATCCGGTCACAAAGCGTCTTGAGCACCTTGATGCGGGCATAGTACTTGTCGTTGGCTTCGACCAGCGTCCAGGGCGCGATGTCGGTGCTGGTGCGGTCAATCATGTCGCAGACCGCCAGTTCATATTCGCTCCATTTCTCGCGGTTGCGCCAATCCTCGTCAGTGATTTTGAAGCGTTTGAAACCGATCTTTTCACGCTCCTTGAAGCGTTTCAGCTGCTCATCAGAGCTGATTGAAAGCCAGAATTTGACCACCACCGTCCGGTTCCGGACCATCTGCTCTTCAAAATCGTTGATTTCACCGTAAGCTCTCATCCAGTCGGCCCGATCGCAAAATCCCTCGACCCGCTCAACCAGCACCCGCCCGTACCAGGAACGGTCAAAGATCGCGAAACGGCTTTTACGGGGTATGCTGCGCCAGAAGCGCCACATATAGGGCTGGGCGCGTTCTTCCTCGGTCGGGGCGGCCACCGGTATGACCCGGTATTGGCGTGCATCCAGCGCCTGGATGATCCGGCGGATACTTCCCCCCTTGCCGGCAGCGTCGTTACCTTCAAAGACCGCGACGACCGACAGTTTTTTAAAGTCCGGATGCCGGGTCAGAAGGTTAAGCTTGCCCTGATATTTTTCCAGTTCACTTTCATATTCCGCCTTTTTAAGGCTTTTGGTCAGATCGAGGGTTTGCAGGATCAGCAGGTTGTCAATGGTGGGGAGGATCGGAGGGATCGGTTCTCCGTGGCATCTGTCGTCGGCCGTGTCCAGGCGTAGGCGGACCGCGCTGAGAATCGCCTTGCCAATGGTCAGGTAGCGGTAGCGCGGATCAGTTCCCTCGACGATTGTCCAGGGTGATTCGGCAGTGCTGGTGGTGCGCAACATCCGCTCGGAAACCTTGCGGAACTTGTCGTAGAGTTTGAAGTGGTCCCAGTCAGTTTCTGTAACTCTCCAGCGGGTTTTGGGATCTTTTTCCAGCAGCTTCAGGCGTTTTTTCTGTTCGTCTTTGGAGAGATGGAGCCAGAATTTCAACACCAGGGCTCCCTCGTCGCACATCATCTTTTCAAAGCGCACAATCCGCTCAAGCTGCTGATCCAGTTCGGCGTTCTTGGTGATTCCATAGACATTATCCACCAGCGGGCCGGAATACCATGTGCCGATAAATACGCCGATTTTGCCTTTGGGGGGGAGAACCCGCCAGTATCGAAACATTTGCGGCCGTTCCAGTTCCTCGTCGGTCAGGTCCCGCAGGGCGTGGGTTTCGACATGCCGGGGGTCCATCCATTCGTTGAGCAGGTTGACCGTTTCACCTTTGCCGGCACAATCGACACCTGCAACCAGGATGATAACAGGGAACTTTCCGGACTGGAACAGGTCCAGCTGGGCATCGAGCAGCCCTTCGCGCAGTTCGGGGATTTCCTTTTTCCAGACTTCCTTGCTGATCTTGTGGCCTAGTTCGGCGGATTCAAACATGATACCCTCCCGGAGTGAAGCAGTTGTTTGATCAATCAGTTCAAGTCTATCAGTTGATTATTTTCCCGCCAGCTCTTTAGAGCGGCTGCAGGCCGCGTCAACAGCATTCATGGCGACGCCGCGGAATCCGCCGATTTCAAGCGCATGCAGGCCGGCGATGGTGGTGCCGCCGGGCGAGGTGACCTTCTCTTTCAGCAGGGTGGGGTGCTCACCGGTTTCCACTACCATTCGTGCCGCCCCAAGTACGGTCTGGGCTGCCAGCTGTGCCGCCACATCCCTGGGGAGACCGTTTTTGACGCCGGCGTCAGCCAGAGCTTCAATAAATGTGAAAACATAGGCCGGTCCGCTCCCTGATAAACCGGTGACCGCATCCATCATCTTTTCTTCTACGCAAACGGCGCTTCCGGTCAGTGTGAATATCTGTCTTGCCAGATCGAGGTCGCTGGAAGATGTCTTGCGTCCGGCACAGATGGCTGTCGCCCCGGCTCCGATCAGCGCCGGTGTATTAGGCATCGTGCGAATTACGCGGCTCCCGGGCGCCAGGTTTTCCTCTATCTTTGAAGTCGGTATTCCGGCCATGATCGATATCAGCAATTTTTCGGGAGTAATGGCCTGTTCCAGCAGGTCCAGGACACCGGCGGCGTGCTGGGGTTTGACGGCCATAATGATGACTTCGCCCCAGTTTGCGGCTTCAACGGCGCTTTCTACAACGCGCACATTCGGGAATTTTGCCGTCAGTTCTTCGCGGCGCTTGTTGTTTATCTCCGCCACACAGATGCCGACCCCCACCTCTTCACGCATCAGACCGCGCATGATCGCTTCGGCCATGTTTCCGCCGCCAATGAAGGCTATTTTTCGAACGTTCAGCATATTTTCGTTCCCCCTATTGTATCAATGAACACTGCTTCTGGTTACCATAGCGACTCCGATGCAGATCAGGCCGATCCCGCTCCAGCGCATCGGGCTGACGTTTTCTCCCAGATACCATTGGGCCAGAAAGGCCACCACGACATAACTGAGCGCCTGCAGCGGCAGGGCAACCGACAGGTCTTCCCAGGAAAGCACCGCCAGCCAGAGCCCGAAATAGACCGCCTGCATGGCGGTGCCAAGTATCAGGCGCCAGTTGGTAAGGGCTTTGAAAACGGTGTCAACGATCTGTCTGAAGCCCATGGCTGAAATATCGCCGGTGCTCCTCATCCCCTGTGTCAGAAAAATATCGCCAACTGCCCCGGCTGTAATTGCAAACAGCATGACGATCAATGTTTTCAGCATTTCAGCTCTCCATGGTAATTTTGCACTGCTATCTTCAGTTGCGTGAGTTTGTTTTTAACGGCGGAACTGGTGATGGCGGCCAGCTCCTCCTCGTGGCGGTAATCCGGCATCCGGCGGGTGATTTCCTGATCCGGAAGAATTCCGGGATGAAAATAAATTTCCGTCAGGCCGTCCTGCAGATCTTCGATGATATTCAGGATATATGATTCGGTCATGCATCCGGAATTCAGCACCCCCTTGACTTCGGCTGCGTAACTGATGTTGAGTTCGTCAAGTCTGGGGCGGGCGTTGTCGGCCAGTGATCCGAAAATGATCCGTTCGACAGTTTTCCCGATTCTCCTGGTCTTGTCGAAACGCTGATTGTGTGACAGGCGTTCCTGCGAAAGACGGAAACTGCTGATGCCGTAACGGGGCATCAGTCCGGCCAGGATCGAAAAAACGGTGGGATGCATATGGATATTGAGATGTCCATCGATATGGGTCAGCGGGATCCCGGCATCAAGCACCCTGGTTATCTGGGCTTCGATTTCGCGTTTCAGCTGGCAGTAGAGGCCTCTGTCGAAAAAGTAACGCATTCCGGCTGACACCGGGTTGTCCGTGAAACAGCCGTGCTGGTTTACCAGTTCCGGGATGCTGCCGGGGGGGAGCACCGATCGACCCTGCACCAGTGTCAGATGCAGTCCGACCTGCAGGCCGGGGTTGCGTTTGGCAATCGCGACCGCCTCGTCAAAGGCGTCAGCGCCCGGCATGATCGAAGCGCAGGTCAGAAGGCCATCCTGCCACCCCTTCTCCACTGCCCGGTTGACTCCCGGTGAAAGGCCGAAGTCGTCTGAGGTGATTACAAGTCGTTTCATAGCATGCCGGTCTGAATGTCGATTGTTACTTGCAATCGGAGCAGGATTCCTTGCGCTTGCGCATGTACTGCAGGTACTGCTTGCCTTCCTTGAGCAGTTTTTTGCGCTCTTCGGAATTCACGATCATCCTGCCGATGCTGCGTGCGATGTATTTGGGACGGAAATAAAATTTGTCGTAAAATTCTTCCACCGAATTGAATATCTCGGTATTGGAGAGGTTGGGGTAATTGATGACGCACTTCTGGTGCCCGGTATCGTCAATGAAGTTGTCCGACGAAATCCAGCCGTTCTGTTTGCAGAGGTCGTAAAACTCAGTGCCCGGATAAGGCGAAGCCAACGAAGCCTGGATCGAATTAAGGTCCATATCTTTGGCGAACTTGATCGTCTCCTGAATCGTTTCCTTGGTTTCTCCCGGCAGTCCCATGATGAAAGCGCCATGGATGGAAAGACCGAGTTTTTTGCAGTTTTTTGAAAATTCGAGCGCCTGTTCCTTGGTAACACCCTTCTTGATGTTTTTGAGAATCTGGGCGTTGCCGCTTTCAAAGCCGACCACCACATGCCGCAATCCGCACTCACGCATGATTCGCAAGGTTTCATAATCCGTATTTGCCCTGGCATTGATTGTCCAGGAAATGCCCAGCGGCTTGATCAGGCGTGCGATTTCCTGAGCGTGCTGACGATTGGCGCTGAACGTGTCGTCATCGAAGGATAGTTCCTTCATTTCCGGGATATTTTCTACAATCCACTTGATTTCCTCGTAGACATTTTGAGGTGAGCGGACCCGCATGCGCTGGCCGGAAAAGGTCTGCGGCCAGAGGCAGTAGATGCACTTGGATGGGCAACCGCGACTGGAGTAGATCGAAACATAGGGGCTTTTGAAGTGCGGAATGACGTATTCCGAGATCGGCAGATCGCGCTTGTAGATCGGCGCTACAAAAGGGAGCGCGTCCAGATCTTCGATCATCGGCCGGTCGGGAGTGTGGACGGTTATTCCATCCTGTACAAAGCTGATGCCGTCAACCTTGTCCCAACTGCGTCCTTCGCACAACTCTTTGGTGGAATAGTCGAATTCACCGCGGCAGACGATGTCGATAACGCCTTTTCCGGCCTTCAAAGTTTCTTCAGGCAGTATGGTTACATGCGGTCCTGTCAGCACGGTTACGATTTCGGGCTTAACCGCTTTGATGCGGCGGGCGGTTTCGATGTCGATCATCAGGGTCGGGGTGGATGTGTACATGACCACCATATCGAAGCCCTTGGCGATTTCCAGGCATTTTTCAAGATCGAACTTCTGCACCGGTGCATCAACCACGCGGCTGCCTTCGATCATGGCGGCTGGAAAACAGAGCCAGGTCGGGTACCAGAAAGATGTTACCTCGCGGGAAGCCTGATAGCGCGCACCGGCGCCGCCATCAAAGTCTTCAAAGGTCGGGGGATTCAAAAATAGCGGTTTCATTACTGCTCCTTATCTGCTTAAAAATGGAACAGATTAGCAGGTATCCCGTGAATAAGTCAAGTTTACACGGCGGGGTAACAAAAAACGGGGTACCCGCACCGGATACCCCGTCCTGACTTCTCTTTCCTAAATGTATTGCCTTACTTTTTGACCTGCTTGGCTACAAGCTGATCTTTGACTTTCTCATAGACCGGACCGGGGAGCACGTTGCGTGTCTTGAGCTGCCCCTTGTTGGCGTAAGGGCGGCCAGCGATGATCTTGGCGGCATAGGAGTCGCCGATTCCTGGAATTGCTTTCAGCTCGGCATCAGTGGCGGTGTTGATGTCGACAATCTTGGATTTGGCAGCGTTCTTTGTGTCTGCTACTGCGCCTTTGGCTGTTCCCTTTGCGGCATCCTTTGTAGCAACGGCAGAAGCTTTGGTGTCGGCGACTGCGGCCTTGGCTCCAGCCTTGGTTTTCGCTGCGGCACCCTTGGCTGCGCCGGTCGCATCTGCCGGGTTAACCTTGACCTCAGCGGCAAAAGCCAAGCTGGTTGACAACATCAGAGCTGCCGCTATCACAACTGATTTAGTAAAACAATTTTTCATTTTATCCTCCTTGTGAATTGTATTATGGTCCATTTATAAAATAAAACAGATAAATGTCAACAACATTTGCAGTATAACACTTCTAATGTCCTGTCAAAAGCGCCGCCAGGTTTGCCGCCAGTTTACTGTTGTCTCCGTCAAGATAACGATTCTGGAAAATCGCATCATCGCCGAAAATTACAAAGTCTCCCTTGCCATGCGGACCGGCGATGACTACGGCAAAAGATCCGACCGCATCATTTTTTGAGAACTGTTTGTCTCCGTCCAGGTCAACCCAGGCTTCAGGAGAAGTGCGGGCAATCGGAGCGCCTTCCTTGCCGTATTTCAGGGCCCATCCTCCATAGAGGGAAAATTGCTCGATTCCGGTAAAGAGGGGATGTGTGGTCAGATCCTTGACAATAAAGTTGGTGTCCCTGTCGATAATGTTCTTCCTGTCATGCAGCACGGCATTGGAGTGGTCGATGTCCAGTTTGGCCAGCAGTCCCGCCAGAGGCGCGCCGATATGCAGCATGGCCGCCAGACGTCCCCCTTTCTCAATGAAGCGGCTCACCGCTTCCACTTCCTCGGGTTGCAGGGATGCAAACGGTCCGGATATTACCAGAGCCGTTATCCCCTGAAGTGCCTGGTCGTTCAAGGGTGCGGCAGTTGATGAAACCAAAGCGCCCTTGCCACGAATTATATCCGCCAGTTTGGACAGTTGAAGCTCTCCCTTTTCCTCGATCAGAAATTGCTGGGCGTGTCCCTGGTCAAAAAGAACCCTGGGCAGAGATTCACCGGCAAATGCAGCGCTGGCAGCAAAAATCGCGATTGACAAGACAACAAAACCGATCCGCATTTTCTTCATCACAAAACTCCCCTTTCATAAAAGACTGATTTTGTCTTTTATAGATCATGGCCGTGGCAAAATGCAAGAAATTCTTTTCCTGCGGTGCCGGTTGTGATAGGTAAATAGTACATTCCAACAGGCGCTTATACCCCGCCGATTATTTTACCAAAGGAGCAGTTACAATGAGCAGCAAGAAACCTGAACTGAAATTCAAATATGTATTCAATTATGGCTACAACCCTTCGTATGTTAATGGAGCACAGGGCGGTTTTTCACCGCGCGGCGAGATGGTGATAAACTTTTACCTGGAGCGCCAGCCGCTCCCCGAGTCAATTACCCACGAAATAACCGCCGAGGGGGCCATTGGACGTGAAACGGAAGTTGAGCCAAAAGACCTGGCCAGCAGCATGGTGCGTTTCATTGATACCGGCGTCGTTATGAGTTACGAAAACGCCCGCGTATTTCATGCCTGGATGGGTGATAAACTGCGCGAAATGGAAGAGATGCATAAGGCCCGCGCCGCCTTTGAAGAAACCCAGGCCGGCGGGCAGGCGTAATCAGGTCGCCTGAATCGATTCCGATAAATGACAGGGGGCAGGAAATGCTTGAAAGACAACATTCCCGGATAGCCGCTTTCCTGACCTCTGTGGTATTGCTGTTTGTATTGTCAACAGTTGTTTCCGCATTCCCGATTCCGGAACGGTTGGAGTTCGAGGTTTCATACACCGGCATACCGGCCGGCCGCGCTGTTCAGGAAGTCAAACAGGTTGGAGACGAGATACACATCGTTTCCACAGCAAAATCGGCAGACTGGCTCAATCTGTTCTTCCCGGTTGAAGATCGGATCGAGTCGATCCTGATCTCAGGGGCTCCCCCGAACGATATTGGCGTTCCGCGGCTTTATCGCGAGAGGATCCGTGAAGGATGGACCCGTTTCCAGAAAGATGCCGCGTTTGACCGCCAGAAGCTGGAGGTCACAACCAAAGACTTCCTCAAAAAGAGCGAAATCACCAGCAAGATAACTCCAAAAACCTACGATACTCTTTCCAGCTTTTTCTACTTTCGCTCTGTTCCACTCAAGGTCGGCGCTTCCTACTTTATAGACATTTTTGACTGTAAAAAACTCTGGAACACCGAAGTGCAGGTGCTGCGCCGTGAAGAGATCGAGACGCCGCTGGGCAGATTCAAGACCGTCGTAATCAAGCCGGTTCTGAAATTTGAGGGGATCTTTGCCCGCACCGGCGACATGTTCATCTGGCTGACCGATGATGAGCGTCGCATACCGGTCCAGATGAAATCCAAAGTCAGAATTGGCAGTATCACGGCAACATTGGTTGGCGGAAGTTACTGGCCAAACAAAAAGTGACCCGCATTTTTTGTATGGTTAATTAATAAATCTGCCGTTCAAGGTTGAACTCATCCACTTTGCGTGTTATAAAATTATTCACATTGCTAACACTGTTTGAATATTTCTTAGTTCAGGAGCGCATGAGATGATCACCTTCAAAGGTGTGCATAAGTGGTTTAAAAATCTGCATGTCCTCAACGACATCAACCTTCACGTTACTCCGGGCGAAGTTCTGGTCGTTTGCGGCCCGTCGGGCTCAGGAAAATCCACCCTGATTCGCACCATCAACCAGCTTGAACCGATCAACGAAGGTACCTTGATTGTTGACGGCATGGATCTGTCCGACAAAAAGACTGACATTAACAAGCTGCGGGCCGAGGTTGGCTTCGTCTTTCAACAGTTCAATCTCTATCCTCATCTTTCCGTTATCAACAATATCACGCTGGCGCCGATCAAGATTCGCAAAACACCCAAGGCGGAGGCTGAAGAACAGGCCATGGCGCTTCTGGAAAGAGTCGGTCTGGCTGAAAAGCGGGATGCTTACCCGCTTCAGCTCTCTGGGGGGCAGCAACAGCGCGTCGCCATCGCCCGCGGGCTGGCAATGCAGCCACGGATCATGCTGTTTGACGAACCGACTTCGGCCCTTGATCCGGAGATGATCGGTGAGGTTCTGGCGGTCATGAAGGATTTGGCCCGCTCCGGTATGACCATGGTGGTTGTCACTCACGAAATGGGTTTTGCCCGCGAAGTTGCCCATCGGGTGGTCTTCATGGATTACGGTGTGATACTGGAAGAGGCTCCGCCCAACGAATTTTTCGGCAACCCGCAACATGAGCGGGCCCAGCAGTTCCTGCGCCAACTTTTGACACCGATGCAGTGCGAATGTCCCTGACTCCGGTTTTCCGGCGATTCACACCAAACCAAAAGGAGGAACAAAAATGAAAAAACTTGTAACACTGTTCATGATTACGGCTCTGGCCGCGATCACCGCCAAGGCAGCCCTGGCAAACGATACGCTGGTTGACGCAAAGAAAAAGGGCGTGCTGGTTGCCGGTGTAAAAGATTCCCTGCCGCCATTCGGTTACATTGACGAAGCCAGCCGCCGAATCGTCGGATACGACATTGATTTTGTCAACGCCATAGCCAAGAAAATGGGTGTAAGAGTAGAACTGAAGCCGGTCACCTCTGCCAGCCGTATGCCGCAGCTGCAGGAAAGCCATATCGACATCATTGCCGCTACCATGACCAAGAATGCCGACCGAGCCAAGGTTATTGATTTCAGCCACGCTTATTTCCTCACCGGACAGAAATTCATCACCAAAAAAGGTACTGTAAAAAGCCTGAAGGATCTGGAAGGAAAGCGGATTGGTACCGCCAAGGGTTCGACATCGGAGCAGAATGTTGCCAAGGCGATTCCATCTGCAACCATACTCTCCTTTGATGACTATCCCCAGGCGTTCCTTGCGTTGATTCAGGGCAAGGTATCGGCAGTAACAACCGATGAAGCAATTCTGGCCGGAATCCTGTCCAAAGCCCCCAACAAGGCCCAGTATGAAATCCCGAACCTGCAGATTTCTGATGAGCCTTATGGGCTCGGCATGCGCAAGGGCGATACGAATTTTGTAAATTTTGTCAACAAAACCCTTCTTGAAATGGAAAAGAGCGGCGAAGCCAAAGCCATTTTTGACAAATGGTTCGGTCCCCACACCCAGTACCACCTGGAGCGTACATTCAAGATCACAGCTGGAAAGTAAAGAATTAACGGGCAGAGTTCAGGAGAGTGCAGCCTCTTTTGAACTCTGGCCCGCCCAAAGGCTTACCCGTGCTCAACTACACTTTTGACTGGTCAATCATAACTTCCGGGCAGTATTTCGACTGGCTCGTATCCGGCTTGGTGACAACGCTCAAATTGTCGGCCGTGTCGATCGTGATGGCCTTCCTGCTGGGTCTGCTGATTGCTGTCATGCGCATGGCGCACAGCAAGCCGATCCGCTGGTTAGCGCTCGCCTATCTTGAATTTTTCCGCAACACGCCGTTGTTGGTCCAGATTTTCTTCTGGTATTTCGGCTCCTACAAAATTCTGCCGGTTTTTATTAACGACTGGCTCAACGAAACCGGTTTTGAATTCGCCGCCGCCGCCATCGCCCTGACCATCTATACCTCGGCTTTTATCGCCGAAGATATCCGCTCCGGTGTGCTCTCGATCCCGAGAGAACAGATGGAAGCGGCTCGCAGCGCCGGGTTCTCGTATCTGCGCTCGATGCAGTACATCATCCTGCCGCAGGCTGTACGGATAACTATTCCGCCGTTGGTCAACCAGTTCCTGAATGTGGCCAAAAACTCATCGCTGGCCATGACCATTGGCGTAATGGAGATGACCTACCAGGCCCGTCAGGTGGAGAGCTACACCTTCAAGGGGTTTGAAGCCTTTACGGCGGCAACCGTAGTCTATCTGGCGCTTTCGATCATCATAACCGTCCTGGTAAATGTCTATAACGAAAAAGTACTGAACGCACACAAGGCGGCCTGATATGGAACAATTCTTTAACATATCGGTCATATCCGACAACTTCACCTACTTCATGATCGGTCGTTTTCCGCATGGTCCCCTGGGGGGCGTCGGCCTGACGCTGTATCTGGCGGTGATCTCCTGTATCCTTTCCTTCTTTGGCGGACTGATTCTGGGACTTCTCAGCATCTCGCGAATGTCGATCATACGCTATCCGGCCCTGGCCTTCATCAACCTGATACGCGGCATGCCGCTACTGATGGTCATCTTCTGGATGTACTTCCTGATGCCGGCCCTGTTCGGCAAGGTAGCGGAGAATAATACCGTCATCATGGCGCTGACTCTTTTTACCTCGGCCTATATGTCACGTATCGTCGTGGCAGGCATCGACGGCATCCCCAAGGGGCAGACCGAGGCGGCCATCTCGACCGGGCTGACCCACTGGCAGGCCATGCGCTACATCGTTCTGCCGCAGGGGTTGCGCAATATGATCCCCTCCTTCGTCAACCAGTTCGTATCACTGATCAAGGACACTTCGCTGGCCTTCATTGTCGGCGTATCCGAACTGACCCATGTGGCGACCCAGATCAACAACCGCACCATGGCTTTTCCGACCGAAATCTTCGTCTTTATCGCCGTTGTCTATTTTATCCTCTGCTACGCCTTCACTTCCCTGTCCCGCTGGCTGGAAGGACGTCTTGCCTGGCGCAAGGCGATCTGACCGTTAGTGTCTGCTGAAATACTGCTGCCGCTGCTGTTTGGGGCGGCCTTTGTGGCCGGTCTGGTTGACTCGATCGCCGGTGGCGGTGGATTGATCACAGTGCCGGTGCTGTTGGGAATCGGTCTCCCTCCCCAGGTCGCTCTCGGCACCAACAAGCTGCAAGCCTCCTTCGGTTCCGGCAGCGCCATGCTGCATTTTGTAAGGGCCGGCACCGTAAAGCTGAGTGACTGCTGGATCGGTATCCTCTGGACCACCATTGGCGCGACACTGGGAGTCTGGGCGTTGCAGCTTCTGGATGCAACCCTGCTCAAGCAGTTGATCCCCTGGCTTTTGGCAATCATCGCAATTTATACGCTTCTTTCCCCCAAACTCGGTGCGGAGGACTCCCACGCCCGCTTTAAAAACGGCCCGTTCTACCTGCTGTTCGGCCTGTCGCTCGGCTTTTATGACGGTTTCTTCGGGCCTGGCACCGGCTCATTCTGGACCATGGCTCTGATGCTGCTGCTGGGATGTTCCATGCTGCGGGCCACCGCCACCACCAAAGTCATGAACTTCACCAGCAACTTCGTATCGCTGATATTTTTTCTGTCGGTCGGTCAGGTGCGGTTTGTGGAAGGGTTTGTTATGGGGGTAGGACAGTTTTTAGGTGCAAGGGTTGGATCCAGGCTGGTTATAAAACGAGGGACCGCCTTTATCAGGCCGGTTTTCATTACGATGGTGCTGGCGCTGGTTGCCAGGCTGATCTATCTGAACTTCAAATAAAACCTACCCGCCGGAAAGATACTCTCCCAGCACAGCACGCGAATGTTCATCGTCATGGCAATGAACGCAAAGATTTTCCCAGTTTGATCCATCGGGAGGATTGTTGTGATGGTTGCCGTCCTTGTGATGAACGGTCAGCAGGTTCAGGCTGGCCGAATCGAACTCCCGGCCGCATTTGGCGCAGATCGGGCCATGTATTTTAAGTGATTTGGTGCGGTAGTTGGAGTTGCCGACAACTTCGCCACGCATCCGTTTCAGTATGGCGGCAGCCTCATCGGCGCTCGGAAGGGTTACGGTGCGGGGGCCTCGTGATCTCATGATTAGTTCCTTCCTCGCCGGTCAATAACACAGCTCCGATCCAATATGGCAATCATTTATTCTTGCTCGCTCCTGATACCATTTTATCCACCAACACCCAATTACGCTTGAAATCGGGGTGAGTACCGCCACTTTCCCGCGCGAGTCTGTTCAGGTGGCTGTTGATGCGCTCCTGATCTGTTTTCAGTATATGTATGAAACGAAAACCGCAGCGCAAACCCTTCTCCTCCGGTTTTTCCCAGACGGTCTCCGCCAGGGCGCAGACCGTCACCCCCTCATTTAATTCGATAAGAAACATGGAAATCGGCGTCGGACGCTTTGCAGTTTCAACCATAAGCCCGATCCCGCCAGCGTTCAAGTCGACAAAGGTCTCCTGAAGTGTGAATCCCGGCAATGCTCCGTTAACACGCAGAAGTTCCGTGATCCGTTTCCACTCTTTTCTAAAAAACGCGAGAGAGGTGTTTTCGCAAACTTGAAAGAGTTTGGTGGTTAACTCAAAACGTGGCATAGAACGTCTTTGGAACATTTCCAGAGTTCCGACCATGCGAAATTTGAATATGTTGCCGACGGCGGCACCGGTCAGATCTGCCAACACCTGGATTCCACTCCCCATGGATTCGCTTGTCAGCTTGTAGGTTTTGTTTTCGAGTCCATTTCCAAGCGAGCCGAACCCGCTGTGGGTAATCATGATTTCAAGTGAATCTCTGTTGCTGGACGTGACAAAGCCGCTTAACGATTCGTAAATCTCGCAGTTGCGCTCCGCAGACATGTTGACCAGATATATCTTTTGTCTAAGGAGGAAGTAGCGGCTGTAATCGACTGTATCTGAATGATGATGCATTTTAGCTGTCCATATCGCAGTCAGCAATCCGGCTTTGCGACCGCAACAATCTGGTTTTGATGTTACCGGAGAAATTGTATCTTAATCTTGCCGCAAATGCCAGTAGCTCAACGCACATTCTCATTAAACTGCAAAGCGTGGAGGCGGATAGTCAACTTGCCGTGACAAAATACTTCCGATGCTCTTTGTTTAACTTCAATAGTGAGGTGAATTCATATAGTATCGTCATTTTTAAGCAGAGCTTGAAATGATAATCGGATATGGGGAAGAGTGGATAAATGGCGTTACCGGAAACAGAACGGCTGCGGGTAGAGAACCTGCTGGGACAGCTTTGCGAACAGGGAAGCATGGCGGGGCAGGTGACGCTGAAGTACGACACCCGTGGCAACCGGGTCACTCTGACAGAATCCCGCCCGCTCTTCATCGACCCCGCTGTCTGGAATGAAATAAAAGTTGCCCAGTTCGAGTACAGCCCCGAGGCACTCAACTGGACCTTGTACTGGTATGACAGGAAAAACAGGCGGCAGCCATACCCGACCGGACGAAACAGGGACAAGCTTGAAAAACTGATACTTGAAGTGGAGACGGACCCGACCGGCATATTCTGGGAGTAGTTCCAGATACACCGGTCGGGAGGAAACAATTTACAAGACCATTATCACCCGTTCAGCAATTTCACAGTTGCCCGGCCGTCGGCGTAATAATCAATAATATTCAAACAGCCGTAACTCTGTTCGATGTTAAACATTGCAGACAGCGGCGCGCCGATGGCATTCAGCAGCACAATCCGGTTGACTCCGCCATGTCCCACCACCAGAACTTCCTGCCCCTGGTGGCGCTCGACAATCTCGGCGATGACCGGCATCAGCCGTGTTTGGACATCCAGAGGGTTTTCCCCCTGCGGCACCCGGTAGTTGACCAGATCGGCCAGCCGCGCCTGCCACTGTTCCGGCCATTTGTCCTGAATCTCCTGCCAGGTCATTCCTTCCCAAACTCCCACATTCAGCTCGCGCAGTTCCCGGCGTTTGACCGGTTCGATGCCGAACTGGCCGCAGATAATATCGGCGCCAATGGCACAGCGCGACAGGTCGCTGGAGTAGCAGGCCGAAATCTTCTTGTCGGCCAGCCGCTCTTTCATAACGTGGTACTGTTCCACGCCCAGGTCGGTCAAACCCACATCGGTCTGGCCGTTGTAGCGGGCCTGGTCGAATCCGGCCACCTGGCCGTGGCGGATCAGATAAATACGGGTATGGGGTGTCATTGATCTTCTCCGTTGCATTATTAAATCTTGTCCCCCTTCAAATCACATGAGAACAGTTTGCTGGCGCCGCGTGAGGCACAGAAATCGCCGCACATGGTGCAGGTGTCTTCGTCCTCGGGAGTGCGGCTGGCACGGATGGCACGGGCGTCCTCAGGAAAAAGCGCCAATTCAAACTGCTTCTCCCAGTTCAGGTCACGACGGGCCTTGGACATTTCCTTGTCCCGTTCACGACCCTTCTCGGGATACTTGTTCATATCGCCGATATAGGCTGCAATCTTGGCCGCCTTGACCCCCATGCGCACATCCTCTTCGTTGGGGAGGGCCAAATGCTCGGCCGGTGTGATATAGCAGATCAGGTCTGCGCCAAATCGACTGGACTGGGCTGCGCCGATGGCGGCTGTGAGGTGGTCGAAACCGGGTGCCACGTCAGTGGTGATCGGCCCCAGCATGTAGTAAGGCGCGCCGCCGCTCATCCGTTTCTGGAGCTGGATGTTGCCCTCGATTTCGTCCAGCGGAACGTGTCCAGGCCCCTCCACCAACATCTGGCAGCCCATGTCGCGGCCGATTTCAGCCAGTTCACAGTTGAAGAGCAGTTCCTGGATCTGGGCCCGGTCCGAGCTGTCGTGAATTGCACCGGCCCGCAGGCCGTTACCCAGCGACAGAACCGTATCATATTTCTTCAGGATCGAAACCACCCGGTCGAACTTCTCGTAAAGCGGATTTTCGCGATTGTTGGCCAGCATCCAGGCCACCATGGAGACGCCCCCCTTGCTGACCAGTCCACCGTAACGGTAACCCTGTTTGCGAAGACGCTCGACAGTGCAGAGGTTGATACCGCAATGAACCGCCATGAAAGCCATGCCGTCGGCGCACTGTTTTTCAATCAGGTCAAAGAGCATCTCCTCGTCCAGCTTGTTTGGGTCGCCGTATTTCCTGGCAGCTTCGCAGAAGGCCTGGTAAAGCGGCACGTTGCCGACCGGCAGATCGACTGCGGCGATGACTTCGCGCCGGACACGGTCCAGGTCGCCTCCCACCGAAAGTTCCATCAGCGTATCAGCCCCGGATTCCTGGGCAGCATGGGCCTTGCGCACCTCGGCGGCGTAGTCGATGATGTCGGAGGAAGTGCCGATCGAGGCGTTGATCTTTGTGGACAATCCCTTGCCGATACCGGCGATGCGAGCCGGTTTGCGATTGTGGTTCCAGGGGATGACGATTTTCCCCTCGGCCACCATCTGCAGGATGTACTCGTTGGAAAGTTTCTCTTGAAGGGCAACGGCGGTCATCTGGGGGGTCAGGATGCCCTGGCGGGCGGATTCAATCTGGGTCAGCATGTGTTCTCCTTGTGGTTTATGTTTTACAAGCCGGGTAATGCAGAAATAACAATCAAAGCCAGAATCTCGTTCAACTCATTGATACAACCAATAACATCGCCGGTGATACCACCCAGGCGACGCTGGAACCAGGTCTTCAGCAGCCAGGTGAATATCAGGACGGCAAACAGCACAATCAACCCGCCGGTTCCCAGCAGCAGCCAGGATGCAGCCAGTGTCAGCAGCCAGGCCACCAACAGCTGCACAGTACCAGCGCCACTGATCATTGCTAATCCCAGTCCATCCTGGCGGGCATTACGAGCAAAAACAATCGTCTGGACCTGTCCAAAACGGGCCAGAACCAGAAAGAGCAGCAGCGCCTGCCATTTCTGCCCGACCGGCACCGCCAGCAGCGCCTGCCATTTCAGCAGCAGCCCCAGCACCAGTCCGACCGCGCCGACCGCGCCGACATGGGAATCCTTCATTACCGCCAGAAAGCGCTCCCGCCCGCCCCGCGCCGCCAATCCGTCGCAGACATCCGCCAGGCCGTCCAGATGCAGACCGCCGGTAACCGCCGCCAGAGCGGTAATCAGCAGGGCATCCGTCAGCTGGCGCGCCAGCCAGGGGGCGATCAGCCAGTTCAGAGCAACCAGCAAAGCGCCAATCGTCAGCCCGGCCAGCGGGAAGACGGCGGTGGAGCGTCCCAGGTCATCCTTCTCGCAACGGGTGTTGAAGGGGAGCGGGATGATGGTCAGGAATTGTAAGGTGATCAGGTAAAGGCGCATGGACTCGGCGGTTATATGGAATTTGTTGTTTTCAAATATTTGTGTCAGGAACTTCTGTGTTTCCAGCTTGGCAGGGGAGTACCGGCGGTGCAGGTATATTGCACCGGTCGCCTGCCGCCACCCAGCTGTAAATTCAGGTTGATTCGTTTTGCTGCTGGCTTACAAGTGGATAGTTTTCCGGATGAAGAATGCAATTTACATCCAGATCAATATCCAGTTCGGGCCAGTAAAGGTGGTTTTTTGAAGGCATCTCCACATGCAGGATTTTCTTTATGGATGCTTCTTGAAACCATGGAAAATGCTCAAATGACAGAAATAGTTCTTGATCATCAATCAGCATCCAGAATCCATTGCACGAAATGTTAGTAACTTCAGCTGGGAAAATGTTGTTGCCACGCTTTGCGGATTTCATCTTGATGCTCCTTTATGAGGCTGTCAGCTTCGTTGAGTTCCTTCATTGAAAGGCCGTGATTCTGCGCGATCTGTATTTCCGGCTCTATCCAGAATTTTGCTTCTCCGTTGCTTGACTGCACATGAATATGCATTCTCGTCTCTTCTCTGGAAAAGAAGTAGAATCGAAAACCGGCCTCGCGGAAAACTGTTGGACTCATAATTGAATATCCTCACAATTCAACATAAATTGTCATGATTTTAAGGATCACAGACAAAAAAGATCAATCCGATTGTTGTAAACTTTGCTTCTTTGGCTGTGATTTCCATACTTGTCAAATGTTTAGGTTCGGCCCTTAAAGATTGCTTTCATCCAACGGTTCGCGCAGTTGACCCGTTCGGGCAGGATTTCCGCCCGACCGGCGTCAAACTGCCTGGTTGGGACTTCGCCTTATTCGCCGTTGGTTTATCTGTTTTTGTCAAATGAGTAGGTCGTACCCTCCAGCTTACCCTGCAACTAGTTAATTACAGTGACAGTATATTTAACTAATTATGTATCCTGTCCCCGGAACTCCTGTCCTGTCCCCGGAACTCCTGTCCCCGGAACTCCCTGCGGCTTTGCTACTGGAAACAGTGGCGCTGGTGCCGTACCAAGATCAAGAATCTTTTGAAGCTTGGTACGAACATTCATACCGCTATTCGCGCGGGCTTGAACAGAAGCGGCCCGTGGGCAATGTCCCGAAGACTTGCCGCTCACACCGGTTTGACCAATCAATGCCTGAAGGAACAGGGGTTACTATCTGTCAAAGAACTGTGGGTGAAGATCCATTACCCGGCTACGGCCCGGTAATTCTATCGAACCGCCTGGTGCGGACCCGCATGCCAGGTGGTGTGGGGGCTGGGGGAGGAAAACCCCCGGCTACCCGATTGGACGTATTTCGACTTAATAGTCAGCAACAATTTGCTCCGTCGAACAGATCTTACTAAACAAGACATCTAGTTCGTCAGCAGTACATTTACTTGAGTAGTTGGAGCGAATGAAATTCGTCATCTGGGGTATCTCTTTAGTATCTTTAACAATGATGTAGGAAATGTCGGTTGGAGCGAATAAAATCCTGTATTTTGAGATTTTTGAATTGTACTTTTCTTTGTCTTTTCCGTAATTACTAGCCCCTACCGAAAAATTAGCATCTGGTATGATGTCTTTTCCTGGTACAAGCCTCCATTCGCGTTCGTCATAGAACCTATATTCAGTTGTATTGACAGACTTTCTTTTTAATGGTCCAGAATAGTTTTTTGCATAGCTTTTGATCCTGAGTATTTCGTTTTTTTGTTTTGAGGTCAGGTTGGTATCATCCTTCCTTCTTTCAAGAATCAATTCCTTTATAGACTTAGCAAACAATGAGTTTTTATCGATATATATTACAGGGTTTACGCCATTTTCTATCGCCCATGATTTTGATAATCCAATTCCATACTTACCATATGCAGCAAAATGCTGAGTCGATTCTGAAAGAGGTATGTCACAAAAAGAAATCATAGGATGTGCTGCATTCGAAGATTCATCGTCAACTTCGAGCTTTTCAAGGCAATATTTAATTTTAAATCCTTCTTTAAGAATCGAGGTCAAAACTTTGAATGAACTCGTGTAGTGAATTATCGAATTAGTGCTTATCGCCATATAAAACGTGCCCTCCATTTTATTTGTTTCTTGTTCAACGGCTGGGCAGAACACCGACGGTTTTAGTCCGGTGCTTCTGTCTGGTTGGACCCTCGCCCTTTAAATTTGCGACACATCTGGAATTTTCTGAATTCCTGACATTCGGACTCGGACAAAAAAAGAGCTATATGTTCCGCATCTGCGGTTGATTAATTTGACCCTTTTCGACTGTTACCACGGTGCCGTTCATGATTAGCCCAACACGGTTTCCAGAGAATTCCGTATAGTCCAAATCTACTCCTATTACCGCATTACCACCGGCCTTGTATGCCTCATATCTCAACTGCTCTGTTGCAATCTTTTTGGCATCAGCAAGCTTTCCTTCAAACATAGAAGAACGTAGTCCGAAAATGTCCTGAATTGCTGAAATGTTTTCACTCAAAAAGCCAGTACCAATAACAATCTCAATGCTCTTGATATCGACATATTTTGTAACATGATAGCCATCAATATTATTTGTTGTAGTCATAACTATATTTTCACGGAGATATTTAGAAAAACAGGCGGAACACATCCCGTTTTCCCGATACCCTTTGACCTCTGATTCACAAACAGCGCAGTTATCGTTGCTGATTGTTATTTCAAGCTGGACCTCATTATTTGAGCTACAGTTAACACCATCAAATAACTCTGGATTACTTTTCGTTAGATTCTCAATTTGTGTTTGTGAATACTTTGCTTCAGGGCTGTCAGGATGTGCATGGACAATCTGACGGTAAAAATACAACGCTTGTTTCTTGTCACCATCAGCTTTTGATTTGTAATGTAAATCGTAAGCTTTTTTCCAAACGTCTTGAATGTCCATTATTGTGCCTCTGAATTAATTTTGGGGGTTAATTGGTCTTTCATATTTTTGTCCAACATCTTATTGACCGGTTCACGCGCACGCACGCGTGAACCGGTGATCTTCCCAAATGGAACATTTATCCGGAGCTGTTTTAAATCGCACAACAATCCAAACCTAAAAAGTTTCCTTACCAGCTTATAGATTGACCAGCGTACCCAACCTTTTCAACACCGTAGTCAGTGCATTATCCGGCTGTTTACAAACAAACTCCGCCTTTCGGGCTTTCCAATCGAGACTCTTAACCTGATCACTCAGAACAACCCCGCCCACCGGCAATCCTTGCGGAACGGCTACTTCAAACGGGTAGCCCTTGATCTGGCTTGTTATCGGGCAAAATATCGCCAAACCTACCTTGCGATTATAAGCACTTGGAGACAAAACCAGCGCCAGACGCCGACCTGTCTGTTCATGACCGGCGTGGGGCGTAAAGGTCAGCCAGACGATGTCGCCACGATCGGGAGTGTATGACGCATCAACAGCTACCATGTCTCATTTCCCACGGCATCGCCGGTTTCTGTTTCATGGTGCAGATTTTCTGCTGTGACTCCCGCCAGAAGCATATCCAGAGTTGGCTCTTCAGGTTCAATTAACGTGATGACAAGCTTGCCTTTAACTTCGGACAGATCAACCCTGCTTCCGGAATGAATTCTGGTTTTCTTTGCAAACGCACTGGGAATGCGCAATGCCAAACTGTGGCCCCATTTTTGTACCTGAGTTTCCATGGGTTACCTCCTTAATGTATCTACAATGAAGATACATCCGCTCTACATAAAACACAACAATTCATGTATCGGTATCAGTGCGTCACCCCGGCCTGCTCAAAGGTGGCCATCTCTTTCAGGATTTTCACACCGGCCTCGATCAGCGTCATGGCTAGTGCTGCTCCGGTTCCTTCTCCCAGCCGCAGGTTCAGGTCCAGAATCGGCTCGGTGCCGATCCGTTCCAGCATGAAGTAGTGGCCGATCTCGACTGACTTGTGGGCGGCGAAGATGTACTCCCGCACGTGGGGATGCAGTTCTGAAGCTATCAAGGCCCCGGCGGTGGAGATAAAACCGTCGATCACGACCGGCAGAGAGTTGGCGGCGCAGCCCAGCACCAGTCCGGCGATGGCGGCGATTTCCAGTCCGCCGACCTTGGTCAGCACGTCCAGTGGATCGCTGCCGTCCGGCTTGTTGATTTCCAGGCCTGCTTTTATCACCCGTATTTTATTCAGTAAGGTTGCATCGTCAATTCCGGTGCCGCGATGGGTGACGTCGGCGACGGTTTTTCCGGAGATGGCGGCAATCATGGCCGATGATGGCGTGGTGTTGCCGATCCCCATCTCGCCAGTGCCGACAAGTCCCACCCCTTCAGCCTTGCACTGATCCGCCAGCTCTATGCCGACTTGCACTGCTGCCAGCATCTCCTGGCGGGTCATGGCAGGACCTTTGGCAAAATTGCGGGTGCCGCGGGCAACTTTCCTGTGGATCAGGCCGGGAACATTTTCAAAGTCATGATCGACCCCCACATCCACCACCCGCACCTCGGCGCCGGCATGGCGAGCCAAGACGTTGACTCCGGCCCCGCCGGCCAGGAAGTTCAGCACCATCTGACGCGTTACTTCGCTGGGATAAAGCGAAACCCCTTCCTCCACAATGCCGTGATCGGCGGCAAAGGTGAAGATGACTTTTTTGGAAAGGTCAGGATCGTTGCTGCCGCTGATGGCGACCAGGCGTCGGGCGAATTCTTCCAGGCGTCCCAGTGAACCGGGAGGTTTGGTTTTGTTGTCCAGCCGGATTTGGGCCTGCTGCAATAAATCGGCGTTGACCGGCTTTATGCGGGCGAGTGTATTGGTAATGATGTCCATGTATATTCTCCCCATGTAGGGGCAAACCTTGTGTTTGCCCGGATTCTGGGCGATCATCAGGATCGCCCCTACAGCCTATTTCAACCTCAACGGTATCCCGCTGATCACGATATGAACCTCATCCGCCGCCGATGCCAATGCCTGGTTGGCCCTGCCGGCGATGTCGCGGTACAGGCGCGCCAGGCGGTTTTCCGGAACGATGCCCATGCCGACCTCGTTGCTGACCAGAATCACCGTCGTCGTCATCCCCGAAAGCGTATCGGCAAGCTGTCTGACATCCCTCATGATCCGTTCTTCCAGATCGCCATCAAGATTTTCATAGGCAAAAAGGAGGTTTGAGAGCCAGAGGGTAATGCAGTCCACCAGTATAACTTGATGGCGACCGTCACAATCGCTGAGTGCCGCTGACAGATCAAGCGGTTCTTCCACCGTCTGCCACCGTTCACCGCGCCGATCCTTATGAAGTTTGATACGGTCGGTCATCTCGCCATCCAGCGCCTGAGCGGTCGCCAGATAACAAAGCGGAGCTTTAAACTCCAGCGCCAGTTTTTCGGCAAAGACGCTCTTGCCGCTGCGCGCTCCGCCGGTAATAAAGATTGTTCGTGACATGCTCTGCTCCCAAATGAAAAAAGCCCCGGTCCAGGAAGGGACAGAGGCTCGATAACCGGTTGTTCAGATGCGACCAGGCTTCGGCCCCTCGTTCCACGGAGGTCCCAAAACAGTGTCGGAGTGGCAGGTTTCCTGGCTTAAGGGTCATCTTACTGGCCGCGCCTTCCCGGTTTATCCAGTGGCTGTTTGCGGTTTTCATCGCCTTTTACAGTTGCGGGACAGCGAGGGATTTTAACCCTCTTCCCTTTTAACCATGCTTTGCAAGGCACGGCACCAAATCCGTCTGGTGAAACAATTATGGGGATTTTGTAGCAATCAACCGCTTGAAAGTCAAAGACAAAGTAAGATTTGAAAATATTTGTTTTATTACCCCTTGATTTTTGCAGGGGCGCTGTTTATATTCCTTGAGTGTTAGCACTCAGCCAACCCGAGTGCTAATTTAGTCTCTACCAAAACACCACCAAAGGATAGAAAGGAGTAGCACAGATGAATTTGAGACCACTGCAGGATCGTATCATTGTCAAGAGGGTCGAGGAAGAAACAAAGACCGCCGGAGGGCTTTTCATCCCTGAAACCGCCAAGGAAAAACCACAGCGCGGCGAGATCGTTGCTGTCGGCAACGGCAAGAAAACCGAAGACGGCAAAGTGCTTCCGCTGGATGTAAAAGTCGGCGATACAGTTCTGTTCGGCAAGTATGCCGGCACAGAAATCAAGGTTGACGGTGAAGAGTACCTGATGATGCGTGAAGACGATCTGTTGGCTGTCGTCGCCTAATTTTCATTTTTCCACTGCGGATAAATACAACATTCAAACATTATAAATGGAGGAATAACAAATGGCTGCAAAGATCATCAAGTTTGACCAGGAAGGGCGCAACGCCATTCTGGCTGGCGTCAATATCCTCGCCGACACAGTAAAAGTGACCCTGGGACCAAAGGGTCGCAACGTTGTTATCGATAAATCCTACGGCGCACCGCTGATCACAAAAGACGGCGTAACCGTTGCCAAAGAGATCGAGCTGGACGACAAGTTCGAGAACATGGGCGCCCAGCTGGTCAAGGAAGTTGCTTCCAAAACTTCCGATGTTGCCGGCGACGGCACCACAACTGCAACCGTACTGGCCCAGGCCATCTACAAGCAGGGTTCCAAGCTGGTTGCTGCCGGTCACAATCCGATGGAAATCAAGCGCGGTATCGACAAGGCTGTTGATTCCATCGTAGCCGAGCTGAAGAAGATCTCCAAGCCGATCAAGGACCACAAAGAGATCGCACAGGTTGGCACCATCTCCGCCAACAACGACAAGACCATCGGCGACATCATTGCCGAGGCCATGGAAAAAGTCGGCAAGGAAGGCGTCATCACTGTCGAAGAAGCCAAGGCTATGGAAACAACCCTGGAGACTGTTGAAGGTATGCAGTTTGACCGCGGTTACCTCTCACCTTACTTCGTTACCGATCCTGAGCGCATGGAGTGCTCGATCGAGAACGCCATGATCCTGATCCACGACAAGAAAATCTCCAACATGAAGGACCTGCTCCCGGTTCTGGAGATGAGCGCAAAGTCGGGCCGTCCGCTGTTGATCATCGCGGAAGACATCGAAGGCGAGGCGCTGGCAACTCTGGTTGTCAACAAGCTGCGCGGCGTGCTGAACGTCTGTGCCGTCAAGGCGCCAGGCTTCGGCGACCGTCGTAAAGCCATGCTGGAAGATATCGCCATTCTGACCGGCGGACAGGTTATCTCGGAAGAGGTCGGCTTCAAACTCGACCAGACCACCATCGACATGCTGGGCCAGGCCAAGCGCGTTACCATCGACAAGGACAACACCACCATCATCGACGGCAACGGCAATGAAGAAGCCATCCAGGGCCGCGTCAAGATGATCCGCGCCCAGGCTGAAGAAACCAGCAGCGATTACGACAAGGAAAAGCTCCAGGAGCGCCTTGCCAAACTGGTTGGTGGCGTAGCCGTTATCAAAGTCGGCGCAGCTACCGAAGTTGAAATGAAAGAGAAGAAAGCCCGCGTTGAAGATGCACTGCATGCAACCCGCGCAGCTGTTGACGAGGGCATCGTCCCTGGCGGCGGAGTTGCCTACATCCGTGCCATGTCAGCTCTGGACGGCCTCGACCTGGTAGCCGAGCAGCAGTTCGGCGTTAAAGTCATCAAGGCCTCCCTTGAGGCTCCGATCCGTCAGATCGCCGTCAATGCCGGAATCGACGCATCCATAGTTGTAGACAAAGTCAGAAACGGCAAGGATGCCTTTGGTTACGACGCCGCTGCCGATGAATACGTTGACATGATCCAGGCCGGCATCATCGATCCGACCAAGGTTTCCCGCAGCGCTCTGCAGAATGCTGCTTCCATCGCCGGTCTGATGCTGACCACCGAGGCAATGATCGCCGAGAAGCCGAAAGAAGATGGCGGCATGGGCGGCGGTATGCCTGGTGGAATGGGCGGCATGGGCGGAATGGGTGGCATGGGCGGAATGATGTAATAAGATAACGCCGCTTTTACGCCAGCTCGGCGTTATCAAAATCATCGTCGCTACATTGAAAAAGGCCGGAAGCGAAAGTTTCCGGCCTTTTTGCGTTAAAAAAGTTGCCGCGTCGGCAAGCCGGCATTATGATGTATGCAAATGTATTTTATTCATATCGGGAGGAAACAATGGAACTGATCGGAAATGCACTTACCCTGAGTGATCTGGTGGCTTATAACGAAGGCTCGGTCGTCAGCAAGACTTTGATCGACAAGAAGATCGGAACGGTGACGATGTTTTCATTCGGCGCTGGCCAGGGCCTGAGTGAACATACTGTACCTTACGACGCTTTCGTGCAGATTGTGGACGGCGAGGCGGAAGTGACCATTAATGGCGAGCCGCATGTTGTTGCCGCAGGCCAGATGATCATTATGCCGGCCAATGTTCCCCATGAGCTGAAGGCGGTCAAGGCCTTCAAAATGCTACTGGTTATGATAAGGGCGTAAATATGTCTGAAAAAACCGCCGTACTGCTGCTCCAGATGGGTGGCCCTGATTCGCTCGACGCCATCCGGCCTTTTCTATACAATCTGTTCTCCGATCGCGATATCATCCGGATCGGGCCGGCTTTTTTGCAGCCGATGATAGCCGGCCTTATCTCGCGGCGACGCTCAAAAAAAGTGTCCGAATATTACAAAAAAATTGGCGGCAAGTCGCCAATCCGGGAACTGACCCAACAGCAGGCTGTGGAGCTGGAAAAAGCATTGGGAGATAATTACCGCTGCTTCGTGGCAATGCGCTACTGGAAGCCGTTTACCGGTGAAGCGCTGGCTGCGATCAAGCGCGAGGGGATCAACAAAGTCATCGCCCTGTCGCTTTACCCGCACTACTCCCGCGCCACGGTCGGTTCCAGTATCAATGAGCTGGAACGGGAATTAGCCCGATCCGGCATGAAAACGGAGCTGAGCTACATTCGTCATTTTTACGATCACCCGCTCTACATTGCAGCTCTAACGGAAAAGATCGAAAAAGGGCTGGCCGGATTCGGCGATCGCAGCCAGGTGCAGCTGGTCTTCTCTGCCCACGGACTGCCCCAGTCGTTCATCGATTCAGGCGATCCATACCTGGATCACATTCAGTGCACAGTCAAGCTGACAATGGAAAAATTCGGAGATGTTTCGCACCATCTGGCTTTTCAGTCACGGGCCGGTCCGGTCAAGTGGCTGGAGCCCTCCACGGAAGCCAAAATTGCGGATCTGGCCGCCGCAGGTTGCAAGCAGCTCCTGATGGTTCCGCTTTCCTTTGTTTCCGACCATATCGAGACACTTTACGAAATCGACATCCAGTACAAGGAAGAGGCTGCCGCTCTGGGGATAGCTGATTTTCGCCGCACCGAAGCACTTAACAGTTCTCCGGCATTTATCAACTGTCTGGCGGAGTTGGTGCGGGCCGCTTAACTGCATAAAAACTGCGTTGAGACAGCGTTTACACAACATTCTTGATTTTAATGAGAGGGCGGAGTAGTGTTGTTTGCACCGCACACTCCGCTACTTCATGTCCCGCCTCCAACATCGGCATCAAGAGGAAATCCCGGTGAAACGTAAACGCCTGCTTTTATCCGCACTTCTCCTGCTCTCTGTCTTGACAGTTGCCTTTTTTTCCAAGGTCCGTATCAACATCAAAAGTGATTATGAAGGCCTTTTCCTGCTCAAAGGTGACGGCGGATATTGGCTGGAGATAACCGATGACCTGTTTCCTGAGGAGACCGACCGGCTGATCTGGGGCAGGGCGGGTAACACGTTCAAAAAGGCGTCCACATTTGGTCTATGTCCCTCTCCACAAAATCCTTGCCTGTCATTCGAATGGAACGATAAAGAGGGGAGGGGCTTTATCAAAACCGTTTACCCCGATGGGAAAAAACTCCTGATCTGTCTGGGGCGTTTTGTCAATTCCAACAGCCTCCTGCCAGCCAGAGGGCTCTTCGTGGGGGGAAATCTTCCGGGCAGTGACCCGGACAGTCAAATTTTCAACCGGGATGAGAGCGGAATGGCTTACTATGACGGCAGCAGGTATTTTCATATCTGGTGCAATGTCAACGAAGTCATTTACGCAGCGAATCAGTCCATGCGGCCTGTCTACCCATCTTCGTGGGAATTTGTGGGCAGCAAAGTGCTGGAAAGCGGGCGTGATGGCGTTACTCTGCAGAGCCGCCACCACGCTGTCATTAACACAGAATCGTTCGATATCGTTAAAACGCTCAAGTACCACACCGGCGACACTTTCTTCAGATTGACAACCAGCATCACCAATGCCGGTGTTTCGCCGGAGGCATTCATCTATTCATACGGTGACGAACCGTGGCTGGGCAACTTTGGCTCATCAAAAGGCAATATCGGCTGGCTGAAAGATCGTCTGGTGTTTAACGAATTATGGATCGATACCACATCCAACACGTTCGCCGGAATGTATGACCACGGAAATCAGAATATTGGCGAAAATCAGGCCGACTACACGCAAAAAGCAAATTTCATTGAATGGGATCCCAAGGGAAGGCCGGAACGGGCCTACTTCAGCAACACCGACGGTATTCCGGTCTTCAGTGATAAAACACCGCTCAGCAGTCCCGATAACCGATTCATCGGACTCCGCTGGGGACCCCGCTCACTGGCTCCCGGAGAGTCGTTCCAATTTACTCTGGCTATTGGAATGGCGGACAGCCAGCCCGGCTCAAATTTTCCGCTAAAACCGCCAACCGGCCTCAATTGATGCAGGTTGATCACTTTTTGACAATTTGATCATTACAGTTTCGCAATTTTGCTTTATGCTATGAAGATACAAATACTGCAGCGGAGGAAACAATATGAAAAAAGTTATGGTAGCAATTGCGGCAATAACGTTGGCATTGGCAGTAAATGGCAATGCCCGGGCGGGAATGCACAGGGGTGGCATGGATGGCGGGTGCGGCGATTGCGCCCAGGCTGGAACCATGACGGACCAACAGCGCGCTTTCCAGCAGAATACCATCGACCTGCGTCAGGAAATGATGCTGAAACGTTTTGAAGTGCAGCGTGAGAATCTTAAAGCGACTCCCGACAGTGCCAGGGTCGCCGCTCTGAAGGCCGACATCAAGGCCATCCAGGCCAGGATACACGACATTCGCACGCAGAGCGGCATTACGGACAATGGAATGCGTGACGGCGAGTGTTTCAAGAAGGACGGCAAGGGGCGCCACTGCGGCAATGGGCCGGTCGGCGGCTGCAATGGTCCCTGCAACGGCATGTGATCTTCCTGCTGGTCCGGGATCAGGCTGTGATCCGTTGTCCATGGCGACATTGATTTAGGACGCTTATTCCCGTATTGTGCTGTTATTAATCATCTCTGGAGGTAGTCATGTTGAAAAAAATGTTGAGTGCTGTCGCAATTGTTTGTCTTATGGCCGGATTAGCTTTCGCAGAAGGCAAGAAAAATCCTGTTGTTGTAATGGAAACCACTCTCGGGAATGTCAAAATCGAGCTTTTCGAGAAAGAAGCTCCGATCAGCGTCAAAAACTTCCTGGAATACGCCAACAGCGGATTTTACAATGACACCATCTTCCACCGAGTTATCCCCGGCTTCATGGCCCAGGGGGGCGGATTTACCGCCGATCGCAAACAGAAACCGACCAGGGCCGCTATTAAAAACGAGGCGGCAAATGGTTTGAAAAATGATCGCGGAACACTCGCAATGGCCAGAACATCAGCTCCTGACAGTGCCACTGCCCAGTTTTTCATTAACGTGGTGGACAATAACATGCTCAATCGCCCCAGTCCCGATGGCGCCGGTTACGCGGTTTTCGGCAAGGTTGTTGATGGTATGGATGTGGTTGACAAGATCGTTTCTGCCAAGACCCATAACGTTAATATGGTTTTCCAAAACATGCCCGAAACACCGATCTTCATAAAATCGGTCAAGTCGGTAAAACTGGTAAAGTAGGGACTTATGGCAACTACTGAAGAGCTTGTCCAATGGACCCATGAGCAGAAGTGTCAGAAAGCGGTCGAGTCGCTCGGTAAAAACGGCTTTACGGCCCGTTATTGCGCCACTACTCAGGAAGCCTCGGATTATATCTTGTCCGAGGCTGGCGATGCAGTGACGGTCGGCTTTGGAGGTTCCATGTCGATCGCCGGAATGGGGGTCGAAGCACGGTTGCGCGACCTGGGTAAACAGATTCTCAACCACGGCCATCCGGCGCTGTCACTTGATGAGAGGCTGGAAATCATGCGCAGCCAGCTGACCTGCGATCTATTTCTTTCGGGCTGCAATGCACTGACGCTATCCGGTGAGCTGGTCAATATTGACGCGACCGGGAACCGCGTGGGAGCCATGTTTTTCGGCCCTCGCAAGGTGATAATCGTGGCCGGGCGCAACAAGCTGGTGGATGGTACTTCTCAGGACGCAATTATCCGTGTCAAAAACCATGCAACGCCGCCCAATGCAAAACGCCTGAACTTTAATACGCCCTGCGCCAGGACCGGATTCTGCAGCAATTGCAATTCTCCCGAGCGAATCTGCCGGATAGCGACAATTATTGACCGGAAACCGCGCTTTACTGATCTCCATGTTTTGGTGGTCAACGCTGATCTAGGTTTTTAACGGGGTGAGTGTTAGGCCGTTTTGCGGCTGTTGAGAGTCGAGTCGAACCTGTCAGACATGTCTATGTCTGGCAGGTTTTTCAATTGCAGGGGAGGTTAAACTTGAAGCTGTTAAAATCCACTCTGCTTGACTTCCTTTTTCCTCCGCTTTGCCATGTCTGTCGTTCTTTTATTCGGGACGCCGACGAGATTCATATCTGTCGAATATGTCGTGACCGGCTTCCGCTCGCTATGTCGCCACATTGCACGGTCTGCGGAATTCCCTTCGACGGGGCGGGTGGTGATCACGTCTGCGGTTCCTGTCTGCTACACCCGCCGCACTACGATTATGCCCGTGCAGCTTTGCTCCATGAGGGCGTTGCCCGTGACATGATTCACGCGTTCAAGTACCAGTACAAGACGCACCTTCGGCGCCCTTTGGCGCTCCTGTTGTTGGAGGGAGTGGCCGGTTTTGTCGTTGGGCAGAAGCTGGATGTTATCATTCCGGTTCCGTTGCATCGCTCACGTTTGCGAAGCCGTGGTTTCAACCAGGCGGTTTTATTGGGACAGTTATTATCAACCCGTTTGTCGCTGCCGATGCTTGCAAAGGGGCTTCTTCGCATTCGTCAGACCGAACCTCAAATTAAGCTTTCGGGAGAAGAGCGGAAAAATAATGTCAAAGGCGCTTTTGCGGTAGAAAATGCGTCTTCAATCCGGGGCAGGCGGGTTCTGCTTCTGGATGATGTCATGACTACCGGCAGCACAGTCAATGAATGTGCCAAAGAGCTTAAAAAAGCAGGTGCAGCTAAGGTTGTGGTTGTCACCGTGGCTCATGCTGTCCGCTGAAATGCAGTAGATATTTTCTCCACACATTGCCCGTAGAATACCTGCGTTTTATGCAAATTTTCTTGACAGTAGCAGTGTGAATCAGTAAACATCGTCGGACTCACATTCCAAATCGGGGGAATCATATGCGCCTCTCAACTAAAAGTAGATATGGTCTGCGCGCAATGTTTGATATTGCATACAACTGTAGCAGTATGCCTGCCCAAATACAGGATATATCCAGGCGGCAGCATATTTCTCCGCGCTATCTGGAGCAAATCTTCCAGAATCTGAAACGGGCCGGCATCCTCAAAAGCAAGCGCGGACCCAAGGGTGGCTACTGTCTCGCGAAAACGCCTGACCAGATTACCGTCCTGGAAATTCTAAACGCCACCGAGCAGGACATACTTATGGTGGATTGCGCAGGCGCCAGTCCCAAAAAAAGAAAACGTAAATCGGAATGCCCATTTGAAGGCAACTGTGTCACCCAGAGCGTCTGGGAAGAGGCCAATACCCTCCTTAACCAGCTGTTTTCCGGCATTACTCTCCAGACTCTTTGTCAGCGCGCTCACGATATGGGGATAGAAAAAGAGTTTGATCACCGGGTTATGTATTATATCTAACTGACTGTTGTCTTATGTATCCAAATGACGCCCCTTCCGGGGCGTTTTTAGTTTGATCTGCAAAGGAAATCCACATGCTAGAGCAAAAATACAATGAACTAAAACGAATCCTGGGTGAAATGGGCTCCGTCATGGTGGCCTTTTCCGGTGGCGTGGACTCGACGCTTCTGCTCAAGGTCGCTTTTGATGAATTGCGTGAGCAGGCGGCTGCGATTACAATTCAGGCTCCGTTTCACAGTCGCAGCGAGCTGACCGGGGCGTACCAAATGGCTGAGTCAATCGGTGCCAAACAGTTTGTTTATGACGCCCGAGAGCTGGATTTGAAAGCAATTGAGAATAATCCGCCCAACCGCTGTTATTTGTGCAAACGGGCCATTTTCAATATTTGCCTTTCGATTGCAAGTGACAACGGTTTTTCATGCCTGGTTGATGGCAGTAACAGTGACGATCTTCTCGACCATCGTCCAGGACGGCAGGCGCTGAAAGAGCTGGGTGTCCGCAGCCCGTTGTTGGAAGCCGGTCTGACGAAGTCAGAAGTCAGGGTGTTGAGCCGTCGGCTTGGTCTGGAAACCTGGGATAAGCCGGCTCTGGCCTGTCTGCTGACCCGATTCCCGCACGGTGCCAAAATCACCACAGATAAATTGTCAATGGTAGAAAGTTGTGAGGACTTTTTGCGTAAGCTGGGATTCGGTCAGCTCAGGGTGCGCGTTCATGAAGAGCTTGCACGAATTGAGCTTGAGGATAGCGAAATTGACCGTTTTCTTGACTCTGATCTTCGTAAGTCAGTCTGTGATTTTTTCCATGCCGCAGGCTTTAAGCGGGTTGCATTGGATCTGGATGGCTACCGTTGTGGATCCATGAACGCGGACTCTGTTGGCTGATTCTAATGCGATAAAAAACAACCATATTTATCAGGTATTTAAGTCTTGCTTTCGGACCTTTGATGGATTACAGTGCTCTAGTTTATCGAGGGGGTAAAGCATGCTTGAAACAATCGATTTTTACCGTGAAGTTCTTGACAATTTGTACGATGGAATTTTCTTTGTTGATACGGAAGGTTTGATCACTTACTGGAACAAGGGTGCAGAGTCTCTTACCGGTTACAAAGCCGCCGACGTACATGGCAGAAATTATTGCGATATATTCAAGCCACTCGACAAACATGGTAAACAATTGTGTGAAATCGATACCTGTCCGATCCGCAAGGTGTTCCATTCAGCAACACTGACGGAGATTGATGCTTATGTCTGTCATAAAGAAGGGCATCTGCTGCCGATCTCGATCAGAATCGCTCCTGTCAGAGAAGTTGATCAGCATTTTGTTATTGCGGTTGAAATACACAGCAATAATTCTCCCCGCTATGCCATGCGACAGAGATTGGAAGAGCTGCAGGAAATGGCAATGCACGATCCGCTGACCGGAATTGCCAACCGTCGTTTCGTCGAGATCAATCTGGCAGCCCGACTTGAAGAGCTTAAACGTTATGGTTTTTCCTTCACGGTTGTTTTTGCCGATATTGACCACTTTAAGAGTGTTAATGACACTCATGGTCACATGGTTGGGGACCGTTTGCTGAAGATGGTCAGTGCCACTCTTGCCCACAGTCTGCGCTCTTTTGACATTATCGGCCGATGGGGAGGTGAGGAGTTTATTATTCTTCTGGTCAATGTTAAACAGGAGGATTTGTTCGCTCTGTCTGACCGTTTGCGGAGGCTGGTGGAGAAATCGGCACTTACTCTGGAAGGTGGCGAACCTTTGAGCGTCACAATCTCTGTTGGAGCCACAATTGCGCAGGTAGTTGATTCAACAGATTCGCTCGTCGAGCGTGCCGACAGGTTGATGTATGAGAGCAAACGACGCGGGAGAAATATCGTTTCCATAGGCTAACGGGTGGCAGTCCCTCGACCAGACCGGGTGGCCGCTGCCGCCACCGCCACCCGGTCTGGTTACAGCACCAGTATCATGGCATTCTCGTCACAATCCGGAAATTTCGCACATTTGATACAGTCACCCCAGACCTTGTGGGGCAGTTCTGCCTTATCCACCAGATGAAAACCGTGCTTGCTGAAAAAATCCGGCTTGTAGGTCAAACAAAATACCCGATTAAGGCCAATTTGACGCGCTTCGCTGATGCAGGCCTGAACAAGCAGGCTGCCGATCCCCTTGCGACCGACCTCCTCGGCCACCGCCACGGAACGCACTTCTGCCAGATCGTCCCAGACAATATGAAGTGCGGCTGCTCCCAGTAATTTACCATCTTCCTCAAATACATAAAAATCACGCAGGGATTCATATATTTCTGACAGGGAACGTGACAGCATGTCGCCACGGCTGGCGAAAGTCAGCAACAGCTTCTGAATGTCCTTAACATCTCCGATTTTGGCTTTTCTGATCATTGTTTTTCCTTCCTAAATTATCCCGACCGTTACGGAGGTTGGTTTCAGAGTCCTGATCAAATCCAGGGGGTCCATTCCAATCAGATATCCGCGCTTGCCGCCGTTGATGTAAATTTTTGAAATATAAGCGATGCTTGCTTCCATATAAACCGGCATCTTGCGGCGCGTGCCGAAGGGGGAAGTGCCCCCGACCATGTAACCGGTGTGCTTCTGGGCGGTGTCGGGGGCGCAGGGAGCGACCTGCTTTGCCCCTATGATGCGGGCCAGCTCTCTGGTTGAAACCTGTCGGTCGCCATGCATAAGGATGATCAAAGGCTGCCTGTTTTCATCCTCCATCACCAGCGTTTTGATAACGGAGTGTTCGTCTACGCCCAGCTCACTGGAAGAGGCTGAAGTACCACCCTTTTCATGATACACGTAAAGATGGTCTGTGAAATAAACTTTTTCGGATCGCAGCATCCTGACTGCGGCCGTCACAGGCACTTTTTCTTTTGCCATGACACCAGTAACCTCGAAACTTGGTACAAAATCCTGCAACTAACAGATACGCGGCAACTGCTCGCCCGAGAGCATCTCAACCGCTCGCAGACCGCCTACAGTTGTCTCCATCCTGACCCGTCCCGCAGGTGACGCTTCAACCGTTCCAATTATGGCGGCATTGATTCCGAGCGGATGCTTCCTGATGGCGGCCAAGGCGGTCTCCGCGGCCTCGCGAGCCACGAAGGCCAGCAGTTTGCCTTCGTTTGCCACAAATAGGGGATCCAGTCCCAGGATGGAACAGACTCCCCGCACAGCCGGTTTTACCGGCAACGCTTCTTCCAGCAAAGTTATCGATACCCCGGATTGTTGAGCAATTTCCTTGATAGTGGTTGCGACACCGCCGCGGGTCGGATCACGCAATACATGCAGCGAACCGCCAACGGCAGAGATGATTACGGATGCCAGATCATTCAAGGCAGCGGAGTCACTGATAATGTCCGGACCTACTTCAAGTCCCTCACGGTTAGCCATGACCGCTATGCCGTGATCACCGATTGTACCGCTGATGATGACTGCGTCTCCCGGATGTGCGTTGGCACCGTGGATTGGAAGTTCGTGTTCAATCGACCCGATACCGGAGGTGGTTATGAAAATTTTATCCGCTTTGCCGCGTGGAACAACCTTTGTGTCGCCAGTAACAATACGGACTCCGGCCGCATCCGCCGCCTGCCGCATATCTGACAGAATCGTCTTTAGGTCCGCCTTGCTGAAACCTTCCTCAATAATCAGGCCGACACTCAGCCAGAGCGGTTTGGCCCCCATCATGGCCAGGTCGTTGACTGTACCATGAACTGCCAGGCTGCCGATCGTGCCTCCGGGGAAAAAGATCGGATCCACTACAAATGAGTCCGTGGTATAGGCCAGGCGTCCCGGAACCGAATCCAATAGGGCGGCATCATTTTGCCCCGATGCGGCGGTTCCGCTGACAATCGGTATTATCAGCTCCTCCAGCAGTTGGTGAGAAAGTCTGCCGCCACTGCCGTGGCCAAGTAGAATGAGATCGTTATTCACGGATTGTATACGCTCCTGCTTGAATTTGGCGGCAGAATAGCATGTATCTCAGTTGATGTCACGGCAGCTTTTTTGTTCACATGGCAGGGCAGTTCGTGTTAAACAGTACCTTTGTATTTAACCCGCAGGAGGATTTGATGACTGAATATAGACCAATGGTAGAGCTGCCCGAGGCAGCCGGATATAAGGCTGGCGACGTACTGGTGCTGGTGGGGGAACTTTTCGGGCGTGGATATGCTAATGGATTGATTGAGGAAGCCAAGCGCATCGGAATGACAGTTATCGGCACCACCGTGGGACGGCGTGACAGCGACGGCTCGTTGCGTCGGCTTAATGCGGACGAATTGGCAGAAGCAGAGGCGCTTCTTGGAGGTTCGATAATCAATGTGCCTCTGGAAGCGGGTTTTGATATGGAGTCTGTCGATGGCCAGCCATCGGTTGCCGAATTGCTGAAAAAAGCCAAGCCGGACGAATGGGATTCCATCAGTTTTCCGGAAGGACTCATTGAAAAAGCGTGTTTCGCTGGAACTGCCCGTTTCCGCGCCGCGATCTCGCAGGTTGCAAAGGAATTGGAAGGACGCATACCGGCCGGTGCAAATATTCTTATGTCCCATTCCATGGCGGGGGGCATACCACGCGCCAGGGTGTTCATGCCGCTCCTGAACCGGGTATTCAAGGGGACTGGCGAGAAATACCTCTCTTCGGAAGCCTTCTGGAACAGTAATCTCGGCAGTCTGTGCGACACCAGTTTCAACGAAGTTACCGCCGATACTTTCCGCTATTTGATCGAGGAAACCGCAAATCTCCGCAAGCGCGCCGCAGATTCCGGGGCCAAAGTATGTTATTCCGCATACGGTTACCATGGCACCGGCGTACTGGTTGGCGGTGAGTACCGCTGGCAATCCTATACTCCTTACGTTCAGGGAATTGCCAAGATGCGGCTTGAGACAATTGCCGAAGAATTCTCTGCCAATGGAATTCCCGCAACCGTCTTTAACTGTCCTGAAATACAGACCAACTCCAGCGCCCTTTTTCTGGGGGTTGAAATATCGCTTTATCCACTTATCACAGTGCTTTACCGGGAAGCTGGAGCAGATGTCGCCAAGCCGATTGAAGCCCGCTGTCAGGCCATGCTGAAGGAAGGCGAGAGTATGGCGCACCTGCTGGAAAGGGCAGATGCCTATCTGGCGTCCCCGATTCTGGAGCAAATTCTAGATTATGCCACTTGGCCGCAACCCAATACCCGTGAGCAGGCCGAGTTGATGCTGGCCAGTTCGGCCGAGTTGATGGGCATGCACAGCGACCAGAAACAGCTGGTTTGCGCAGAGTTGTCGAGGGTTGTATTTTTGGCCACCGGAAGGCTTATGCTGCATGGTTCCTGGAACCCGCCTGCCCCGGTCCTCTGGCTCAATCACGATATAATCGGCCGCTTGCTGGCTGACCCGCGCGGTGCCGGAATAGCGTAACGATCTGAAACCTACTGTACTTTAGATACGAGGAATACATGAAAAAAGCATTCGCCTATATCGCTTCAGTTGTTCTTGCGTCAGCTATGCTGCAGGGGTGCTCAACTCCTCAGGTGGTTAACAAGTCATCCGATGTTCTCTTTAAGGAAGGGGAGACCCTGTTTCAGAATGAGAGGTATGACGACGCCATAGCTCAATGGAAAAAAGTCAAAGAGAGCTACCAGTCGCCGGAGTTGATCACTCAAGCGGAGCTGAATATCGCAAATGCATATTTTCTGAATGGTGAGTATATCGAGTCTGCGGCTGCTTATGAAGATTTTCGCAAGCTGCATCCGAGTCATGCTCAGGCCGGATTTGCTCTATATCGCCAAGGGTTGAGCTATTACAAACAGATCCACAGTATCGATACCGACCAGACGCCTGTAAAGAATGCCGTCACAATTTTCGAATCGTATCTCAAGCTTTATCCTGCCGGCGAACAGTTGGGGGATGTACAGGAAAAAATCCGTGATTGCCGTGACAAACAACTGCAGTACGAATTGTACGTCGGGCGCTATTACATGAAATCCGGAGCCTACAAATCCGCCATCGGGCGTTTCGAAGATGCTCTCAAAGCGTATCCGGACCAAGCGCGCCGCGACGAAATACTTTATTATCTGGGTAAATCTTATCTGGAGGATGGGCAAAAATCGAAGGGGCGCGAAGTATTTGGCAAACTGTCCAAAGAATTCCCCGGAAGCAGCTATATTAATGATGCCAACAAGGCAATGGATTCGTTCTTTTAGTGTTACGACTGCTGACGTGTTTGCTGCTGGTGGCGGCACTTGCTTCCGGCTGTAGCCAACAGGAAACAAGCGTGCAGGCGGTTGGCCAGGTCATGAAGATTCGTTCTGACGCCTTGAATTCCCGCAATAGTACTCTTTATCTTTCGGTAGTGTCTCCCCGTTATAGCGATAAAGGAAAAGATTTCTCTCAACTTAAAGAGAGCATTATCACTAATTTTATGTCATTCGAAAACGTCTCATATCAGTCCGGAGAACACTCAATAACCATTGATGGAAATTATGCCAGAGCGTCCGGGGCATATCGTATGAAAGTCGTTGTAAAGGGGCGGGAGGTGGTTCTGGATGGTGTGGAAAACCTCAAGTTTTCAAAAGAATCTGACGGATGGAAGTTCATTGCGGGGTTATAGGGTTTGACTGGAAATGAATCAAGTATATTGATGGCGCTTGTGGCGGCCGCCTATCTGGTTGGATCTATTCCAACCGGACTTCTTTTGGGTAAGGTCTACGGTATTGACGTACGTAAAGAAGGCAGCGGTAATATCGGTGCCACTAATCTGTATCGTACTATTGGTCGTAAGGTTGGGGTCATCACCCTGATTGGAGATTGCCTGAAGGGGCTGATTCCAGTGCTTGCGGTCAAGTTTAGTTCTCTTCCGCCTGACCATGGCGCTTGGGTCGGGTTGGCCGCATTTTGCGGACATGTGTTTTCTCTGTTCCTGAAATTCAAGGGGGGAAAAGGGGTTGCCACGGCCCTGGGGGTGTTTCTGGCACTTTCACCAATGGCCGTTGCCGTTGCTATTTTTCTGTTTGCGCTCCTGATGTATCTCTGGCGTTATGTTTCTCTCGGCTCAATCGCCGCCGCAGCGGTCATGCCGCTCGCAGTCGCGATGCTCGGTGGTAACGGGACCTTGATCCTTGTTACTCTGATAATTGCAGTAATTGTGATACTGAGACATTACGAGAATATCCGGCGTTTAATCAGTGGGACCGAGAATCGCTTCAAAGCTTGACCGGCTTTTATTAAGGTCAGGTTGTTGAAAATTAACTGAGAAAAAATCTGACTAATCTTTCTCGCCAGCGTAAATGGTTGCAATCCCGAATGTTAACTCATGGATGTGGATATTTCTAAATCCAGCCTCGGATATCAGGCGAGAAAACTCTTCGTGAGATGGGAACTCCAATACGGAGTCTGGCAGGTATTTATAGGCGTTGTAGCGTGAGAAAAGCCCGCCGACAACCGGCAGTAGCCGCCGGAAATAAAAATAGTAAATTTGGCGGAAAAGCTGGGATTTGGGGGTGGAAAACTCCAGTATGATCATTCTGCCGCCAGGTCGCAATACCCGCCACATTTCTGCCAGTCCAAGTTTCCTGTCCACTACATTCCTTATCCCGAAGGCAATCGTAATTGAATCGAAAGTGTTGCTGGCAAAGGGAAGATCTTCGCAGGGAGCAACTTTCAAATCAATCCGTCCGGCATAGGGAGATGCAGCAACCTTTGCTTCACCGAGCTCAACCATCTCCTTGCAGAAGTCGGCCCCGGTTATCTTCACCGATGCGGGGGTGCATTTGGCTATTTCCAATGCTACGTCACCAGTTCCGGTAGCTACATCCAGAATGCGCGATCCTTCGCGGTATTTGAGCAGGCGTACTGCCTTTTTGCGCCAGCGCCGATCGATGCCGAAGCTTAAAAGTCGATTAAGAAAGTCGTACCTTGGTGCAATCGCACCGAACATCTGCTGAATTTTCTCACCTTTGTCTGAAAGCCTGAACATTGTTTCTACTACCTTTTGAGTTATTTAAGTGCTATAAAATGCGCTGTCACTTGTAGCACATTACAACTCACATAAACCAGCAAAAATCAAACTTGCGCCAGGAGCATCGCCGCCGTGGCACCCACCATCCGCATACAGGATATCGCCGACATCCTGATCATGACCTTTCTCCTTTACCAGTTATACACTTGGTTCCGTGGCACGCGGGCCATCCAGGTTCTGCTTGGGCTGGGCGTGGTCACGCTTATATATTTCGCCACCCGCTTTCTGGATTTGTACATGACCAGTTGGGTGCTCCAGGAGTTGGGGACTGTCCTTATTGTTTTGATGGTCGTAGTGTTTCAGGTCGAAATCCGACAGGCCTTATATCGTTTCAGTCTGTTGCGCCACATTCTGGACAGCCGACGGGACAGTCAGCACAGCCGCTTTCAGGAGGTTGCTGAGACCTTATTTGCAATGGCTTCCAGACATACCGGCGCACTGCTCGTCTTTCAGCGTAACGACCCCCTTGACGACCTTGTCTCTAACGGCGTGTCCCTGGATTGCGAAATATCCCCTCAAATACTGGAATCTATTTTTTATAACGGCTCTCCGCTTCATGATGGCGCAGCCCTGATCAGGGGAGGGAGGATCGCACTGGCCTCATGCCATCTGCCACTTTCGGTCGATCCGGAAATTCCGCAGAACCTGGGTACTCGTCATCGTGCAGCACTGGGGCTGTCAGAGTGTTGCGATGCTGTGATCGTTGTCATATCGGAAGAACGCGGCGAGGTGTCACTTGTATCATCCAAACAGTTACAGGTAATGAACTCCACCTCCGAGCTGATCTCGGCACTTGACGGCCTGCTTCGTAATGACGTTCCGGCTCCCAGCGTATCCTTTCGTGAGAGATTCTTCGCAAACCTGCTTCCAAAAGCGGCAGTTCTGCTCGGAGTGTGCATTTTCTGGGCACTTGTTACAACTCGTCAGGGGCAGATAACTACTGTCACTGCACCGGTTATATTTCACGGGGTTCCGGATGGGCTGATATTGCTGAAAACTGCACCGGAAGAAGTGAATGTGCAGCTCAAATCACTCTCCAGCCTGAGTCCGCCGCCATCTAAAATTGATCTGACGGCTGAATTGGACGCATCGGATGTCAAAGACGGGCAGACAAATATCAGGATCCATAATTCGGACTTCAATTTGCCGGCAGGTTTGAGCATTACTACGATCTCTCCGACAACCGTGCGCATTACCGCGGAAAAAAAACTACGCAAGAGAGTGCTTGTCAAGGCATCTCTAAAAGGCAAGCTTGCTCCTGCCGTTTCTTCAATGCAGGTGGTTTGTGAACCTGCTACAGTCGATATTGAAGGGCCGTACAGCCACATTTCTGATCTTGAGTCTGTCTTAACGGAAGATATAGATGCCTCCCTTCTGAAAAAAGGAAGCGAATATAAAAAAAATATTCGACAGCTTCCAAAGCGGGTTACATTGCTGAGGGATCTGCCGATCACCATCAAGCTTGTTCCATCCCCCAGACGTCGCTAACACGCTGTATTGGCACGTATTATGCTTCGTAAATGGCCGCTGCAATAATATTTAAGATTGACGCTGGCCCGTTTATGTTATATAAAGCTCGAGAAATTTTTATGATCCTAAAACAACTTGGAGGGAAGATGGCACATATTCGTATCGCACTTGTGACCAGCCTTATGCTCTTGGCCCTGCCTCAGTTGGTCCTTGCGTCAAAATCTCATGTGGTCCGCAAAAGCGAATCCCTGCATTCAATAGCTCGCAAATATCATGTTTCAGTGGATGAGCTAAAATCCGTCAATAATCTTACAGCAACGCACATAGATAAAGGCACTCGTATCATAATTCCTTCGCATGCCGATGCGAAGCTGAAAAAGTCAAGTTCTTCCGCACACCAGGAATCCTATAAAGTGGCCAAGGGCGATACTCTCCCGAAAATTGCCAGAAAAACCGGAATCAAGTTAGCCACACTACGCACACTTAACGGTCTGCATGGAAATAAAGTCAAGCCTGGCCAGGTCCTGGCGCTGGTGTCCACTTCTCCCAAGCCGGAAGCACAGGCAGCAGTTGCCACTACTAACAGGCTGCAGCTTGTTAACAGGGACCTTCTCAGTGAGCAGGAAATGAGTGATACTCTGGCGGAGTTGACAGATTTGGATTCGGACCGTCCGGTTGATCTTGCAAAAAACCTTGAAGCCAGTCAGGCTATCAGCAATATTAAAAAATCTGCTTACAGTTTTCTGGGCGCCCGCTATCGTTTTGGCGGAACCAGTCGTAATTCCCTCGACTGTTCAAGCTTTACGCAACAGGTTTTTCGTGAGCAGAGTGTTAAATTGCCCCGCACTGCCAGGGAGCAATTCTATGTCGGCAATGAAGTTGCGCGAGGTGATCTGAAAAAGGGAGACCTGGTGTTTTTTCAGACATACGCACGTTTTCCGTCACATGTCGGAATTTACCTGGGTGACCGAAAAATGATTCATGCATCTTCGAGAGAGCACCGTGTTGTTATCTCGTCCATGGACACTCCCTATTACCTGTCCCGCTATCTGGGCGCACGCCGCATGACAAACACAAGCTCGGATTCGATCGATTTTAATGACCTTCTCCAGGGAATTGAAGAGGATAACGAAACCGATATGATTGACAACGAAACTCTTGGAGTGTCTTTTAACATTGAAAAATAGTCAGTTGCTACAAATAACCGTAAATTCATCCGGGTCAACTGACCCGGATTTTTTTTCGCCATGAAAATCCTTCTGGTCTATATGTCCGGGGAACAAAGCCGCAACGATCCCTATATCAGTCTTGTGCCCACAGGATTGTGCTATCTGCATGCGTGCTTAATTGAAGCCGGTTATGATTGTGTGCTTGCCAATTTCTCGGGGTGGTCCCGAGCGCGTATTGAGCGAGAGTTGTTAAGGCAAAAGCCGGAACTGATCGGTATCTCCCAGTGGACACACAATCGCCATATCTCTCTGGAGCTGGCCGCCAGATGTCGTCGGCTATTTCCATCAAGTATTATTGTCATGGGGGGTGGTCATGCTACCTTCTGTTATGAAGATATACTGGTGGACGGTTCACCGGTCGACGTGGTTATTCGGGGCGAAGCCGAACAATCACTACTCGAGTTGGTGGGACATCTTGCCAATGGCACGGACTGGAGGAGTTGTGGCGGTCTGGCATTCCGTCAGGACGATGCGGTTACAGTTAATGCCCCCCGCATGCCCATATCCCGCCTGGATGATCTTCCGCAGCCTGCCAGATATTTTGATCGTTCCATCGGATTAGATATTCAATTACAACCGGAGTTTATTGTTACAGCCAGAGGGTGCCCATCAGCCTGCCACTTTTGCAGTTCTCCTGCGTTTTGGGGCAGAAAGGTCCGTTTTAGATCCCCTCAGAATATTGTGGATGAAATTCAGTTTGTCCGCCGACATTATGGTCTGATCTATTTTTCTATTCGTGACGATACATTTACCGCCGATCGAAACAGAGCCGTCGAATTCTGTACACTACTGATTGAACAAAATGCAAACATACTCTGGAACTGTCAGTCACGCGTTAATGCAATAGACGAAGAGTTGCTTGTGATGATGAAACGGGCAGGCTGCGAATGCATTCAGCTGGGCGTGGAATCAGGTTCTCCGCGCATACTAAAGCAGCTCGGTAAAACAATCGATCCCGCACAGATTGAACAGGCCTGCCTGCAAATCCGGGATATCGGAATTAATCTTTCCATTTATCTTATCAGCGATGTGCCGGGTGAAACGGCAGAGGATCTGCAGCAAACCGTGGAGTTGATAAGACGTATTCATCCTGATGACGGCTACGTTTCTCCGTTGGCATTCTACCCTGGAACCCGTTTGCATTCAGATGCAGTATTATCTGGCATCACGAGCAAGGATATCTTTGCTGCAACCGATAAGAATGCTCTTTATGTAAGCAAGCAAAATGGCAGTTCTGCCAAAAAACTCCTGTCAGAACTATCCGGTAGTCATCTGGAAGATTCGGGGCGCTTCACCCGGCAAAAAACACGACTTGGCTATTGCTACACAACCAACGTGCTGGCGGGAGAGTGGTATCGTCAGAGAGGAAAATACAAAGTCGCTGAAAAAGAATTCATGGAAATTACTGTGCGGCAACCCGAAAATCCCTGGGGGTGGTTTCTACTCGGTGAGTTGTGTCAGGAAACCGGGGATGTTGATCGGGCACTGGACTGTTTCAGGGCTGTAATTAAGTTGGTTCCTAAGCATGCACAAACTCTGCAGCAGCTTAGACATAAAAAAACGGGGCCATAACTGCATGGCCCCGTCTGATGCTGCTCTTTTTCGGAGGATTACTTCACAATCCTGATGCCAGGAATGAAGGAAATCTTTTCGAAAGTTTTGTTGAGAGTCTTGCTTTGGAAGTTTGCCAAAGCCGGAGTTTCGGGGTACTCAATGTTGTCGCCAACAGCTACCTTGATTTCAGGCAGTGCCAGCCAAAGCTTCTGGCCTTTGTCGTCAGCAGCTTCAACATAAGTATAACCACCGGAATTCATGGTCTGGACAACCTTCGCTTTTTTGCCTGCACCGGCAGGGATTTCCTGAGCTTTCATGCCTGCGTGTGGATCACCGCCTGCCTGACCTGCTGGCATCTGGCCACCTGGGTGGTTGGCTGGCATCTGGCCCTGCTGTGGAGCAGCGACCGGAGCTTCAGTTTTCGGCTTGTCTTTACATCCGGTAATGGCGAGAGCGGCAATAACGAGAAGAACTAATGCTGTTTTTTTCACCTGCGACCTCCTGTTGTTTGAATATCCTTTCCTTTCTACCATACATATTTACATCATTCCAAGAGAAATATTTTAACGGCTAATAATATAACATCATTATCAAAATTGTATTTAAGCATTAGCCTGTAAGGCAGATGCCAGCAATAAAGATGTGCCTGTTATCAGCTGGCTTTCCGGGCTTGCTTAATCAGGAACCTTCAATGCAATTCAGGCACTTGACCGGCATGTGATTGATCTGTATTGTTGTTCGGTTTTATCAAACTTTTTGTTATAAAAGGAGTCCTATCGTGGCGGTTTACGAAGTCAAGCATCCCTTGATCCAGCACAAACTGGGTCTGATGCGCAAGGCTGATCAGAGTACCAAGCAGTTTCGAGAGTTGGCTTCCGAAGTGGCTCGTCTGCTGACCTACGAGGCGACCAAGGATCTGGAAACCGAAACCATTACTGTCACCGGTTGGGCCGGTCCGGTCTCCGTTCAGCAGATAAAAGGCAAAAAGATCACTGTAGTACCGATTCTGCGTGCCGGTTTGGGGATGATGGACGGGGTTCTCGACATGATTCCCAGTGCCAAGGTCAGCGTAGTCGGTCTTTATCGCAACGAAGAGACGCTGGAACCGGTCGCCTATTATGAGAAGCTTACCAGCGGACTGGAGGAGCGCACCGCATTGATCATTGATCCGATGCTTGCCACCGGAGGTTCATTGCTGGCCACTATCGAGATGCTGAAAGCGGCCGGTTGCCGACGGATCAAGGGTCTCTTTCTGGTTGCAGTTCCGGAGGGGCTTGAACGGATCAGCAAGGCCCATCCCGATGTGGAAATCTATGTTGCATCAATAGATCAGAAACTCAATGAACATGGCTATATCCTACCGGGCCTCGGCGACGCCGGGGATAAAATATTCGGCACAAAATAGGAGTATCACAATATGTCAATAGCCACTGAGCCGGTCTGGAGAACCGCATTATCCGGTGCACAGATTCTATTTGTCGCTTTCGGAGCCACGGTACTTGTTCCATTACTGACCGGGCTCAACCCCAGTCTCGCTCTTCTGGGAGCCGGTATCGGAACTCTGGTTTTCCAAATATGTACTAAACGTCAGGTGCCGATTTATCTTGGATCATCATTCGCCTTTATCGCACCAGTGGTCTACTCAGTCAAAACCTGGGGTATGCCGGCAACACTTGGCGCACTGGCTGCTGCCAGTTTTTTCTATTATGTTGCCGCCGGAATGGTCAAGTGGCGCGGAGTCGGATTCATTCATCGCATCCTGCCGCCGGTAGTAATCGGGCCGGTTGTTATGGTGATCGGTTTGGGATTGGCCCAGGTGGCTATCAGTATGGCGACCGGCAAGGCCGGAGATACTCAGGTTATTCCTTACGGAACCGCACTGATTGTTGCTGCGCTATCCTTGAGCGCGACCATGCTGACCGCAATTCATGCCCGCGGCCTGCTCAAGCTTGTGCCGATTCTGGTGGGCGTCGCGGTCGGTTACAGCACCTCGCTTTTTCTGGGATTGGTTGACTTCAGCAAGGTCATCAATGCTCCCTGGTTGGCTATACCGGAATTCGGTCATCCTGAATTCAATCTGGCAGCAATCCTTTTCATGATTCCGGTGGCCATCGCCCCGATTGTCGAACATGTCGGGGGCATTCTTGCCATCGGGTCTGTGGTCGGACGCGACTACACCGAGAGTCCCGGCCTGCACCGCACCCTGCTTGGCGATGGACTGGCGGTCAATATTGTCGGCCTGTTTGGCGGTCCGCCGGTAACTACCTACGGCGAAGTAACAGGTGCTGTCATGCTGACCCGCAATTACAACCCGGTCGTTATGACCTGGGCAGCCTGTTTTGCTATTCTGATGGCATTTGTGGGGAAATTTGGCGCACTTCTGCAGACAATCCCGATGCCGGTTATGGGCGGTATTATGATCCTGTTGTTTGGTTCCATCGCAGGAATCGGGCTGAAAACTATTATTGACGGCAAGGTTGACTTGATGAAGCCGCGCAACCTGTGCCTGGTTTCCGTCACACTGGTAACCGGCATCGGTGGGCTGGGGGTGACAATCGGAAGCTTTACTCTTCAGGGAATAAGTCTCTGCGGGGTTCTGGCCGTGCTGCTTAATCAGATTCTTCCGGCCGGAGAAATCGAGAAGCAGATCACTGAATGCCGTGAATGAGCACGGCCTTTATCCTGCAAAGTGGCACTAAGCAAGAACTTGAAAGGTCACATATCTGAAACTGCTCGGTTAGCGGCGGGGGGTATTCAGCAGCGGCAGAAGAAACTTTTCGAAAGTAACCTTTTGTTTGGCAGAGAGCAGATCGACTTCTCCTTCGTTATCCAGCAAAAAAGTGCCGACTCCCATGACCGTTTTTACCAGATAACCGGTTCCCGCAACGCTTCTTTCTATTTCTGCGGTCCTCTTGCTTATCACGTTTTTAAGAAGGTTCAAATCGACTTTCATTTTGTTGTACTCCAGTATGGTTAGTGTGTGTTGGGGGCGAATGTTGTCCGGAATCACGCCCCATTTTATACACTAACAAGCGTAGGATATCCATCACCAAACGGTTGAAATATATCGCATCTCCAATGATCTTTCCAAAAATACCAGACGGTCAAATATCAAATTACGGTGTATAATGTACCCATGTTGCACCAATACAGTCATAAAGGAGAGCGTGTCATGGCAAATCCGTTCGTGCATGTAGAGTTGATGACCACAGATCTGGCCAAAGCCAAGGCGTTTTATACCGGGCTGTTCGATTGGAAGCTGGAGGACATACCGGGGATGGACTATACGATGATTAATGTGGGGGAAGGAACCGGAGGCGGCATGATGAAAACCGTTCAGCCCGATTCACCCTCATCCTGGTTGGCTTATGTCGCCGTTGACGATGCGGTCATCGCCACAGAGAAGGCCAGAACCCTCGGGGCGAAAATCTGCAAAGAGGTCACCGAAATCCCTGGCGTTGGCTGGTTCAGTGTCATCACCGATCCAACCGGGGCCACATTGGCGCTTTGGCAGATGAACCCCGCATATATGAAACCCGTTGAGTAGGCAGCGGGAGTGGTAACAAAGGCGGCCGAAATGGCCGCCTTTTAACATTAAACCAGAAAATTGCCACAGGTTTGGTATGATAGTTACGTTATCATCTGTGCCAATACGTTTAAAGGGTAACCTCATGACTTCAGATAATCTCGTTCAGGAGAACCTCCGGCACTCGAAAGTACATTCTGATGAGATGCTGGAATGGTTACGAGGTAAGGGGAAAGCAATTATCATCATCCATGATAATCCGGATCCGGATTGTCTGGCATCGGCCATGGCGCTACGCCACCTGCTGGCCATGAAGCTGAGCAGGGACGCTGTCATCGCCTTTTCCGGCATGATCGGTCGCAGCGAGAATATTGCCATGGCAAAAGAGCTGGAAATTACGCTCACCCCTCTCGAATTGGTCGATCTGGACGAGTTCAGCGTGGTATGCATGCTTGATACGCAACCAGGGACAGGCAATAACTCGCTTCCGGACGATTGCCGTGTGGATATTGTCATAGATCATCATCCGCTGCGCGAAGCGACCAAAAGCTGTCGCTGGGTGGATGTGCGTGATGATTACGGTGTCACTGCCACCATCCTGTATGAATATCTCGTGGCGCAAAATATTCAGATCGGAACCAAACTGGCAACTGCACTTTTCTACGCCATCAAATCCGAAACCCAGGATTTGGGGCGCGAGGCCAACCAGCCTGATCGGAATGCATATCTTCGTCTCTTTCCCGTTGCTAACAAGCGGCTATTGAATGAAATCAGCCACCCCAAATTACCGGTGGAGCACTTCCGGACAATTCACAGCGGTGTTGAAAACACGACTATTTACGGGAAGCTTTTGGTTGTGAACCTGCAGGCGATCTGCTTTCCCGAAGTTGTTTCGGAAATTGCCGATTATCTGATCAGGCTGGAGGGTATCGAGATCGTGCTGAGCATGGGGCATTACAACAATGAAATGATTCTCTCTATTCGCACCACCGATGCACTCCTTAATGCTGGTGAGATAATTAAGAGGCTGGTGGCGGGAAAAGGGACGGCTGGCGGGCACGGCATGATGGCAGGAGGCAAACTGGACAATGTGCCGTTTAGCTCCGCCACGCTGAAAGAGGTTGAAGATTTTTTGACCAGGAGAATGTTGCTTGAACTGTCGATCGGGGATGTCGCTCCGACCAGACTGATTGAGTCTCACTAGAGTGGCAGATCGTAAATCGGGGATTATGGCTGACGAACCGGCTGTCCGGAGCCGGTAACAGCGGGACAGTTCTTAGGATTCCCGCTCTCTATTTTTCTAATTCCCGCGCAGTTGGAGACTCACACATGGGTATGGATTGCATTGATCCGCAACGATCAGTCGAGTTTCAGTAGTTTTGGCAGCTCGTGGATGCCGTCCAGCAGCCAGCGGGCGGTGCCGAAATTGCCTCCCCGGTTCATGTCTCCGGGGATCGCCGCAACGGCCAGTCCGGCCCGGGCACAGGCGGTCAGGTACGGCTCCGGATCGGGTTTGGATGCGACGTAGTCCTCTCGGGTCAGAATAAAATCGAAATAGCCAAGTAGTCCGCTCGAGCGGTGCATCTGCAGGAAGTTGTCCCGCCGACAACTGGTGACAATCGCCATTGGCAATCGGCCGTGGAGCTGATGCAGGGTTTCCTGGACGCCCGTGTACACGCGCGACTCCTCCCCCAGCAACCGGAAATAGATCCCATCACGCACCCGGCGCAGTTCCGCCTCATCCAGGTTGCTGTCGGCGAGGCTGAGTACGCTCTCCCCCTGGCGCAGTGATATCCGGCAGAAGTCTTCCAGTGTAAGCTCTATTCCCACCTGTGCCAGCGCCTCGGCGTTGGCCTGATAATAGAGATGCTCGGTTTCCATCAGCACCCCGTCGTTGTCCCAGAAAATTCCATCAAACATGTTAGCGCTTACCTCGTTATTCCCAGAACTCTGAACCGGCATGCGGCATGTACACCGGAGAATCCCATGATACCATTAAATCGTGGATTCTGTGTTCTGAAAGGCCGTCATTTAAAATAGGAATTTTGTCTCTGCTGCACGGGCATTCGATTGGTTGAAGGGCATTTTCTCGCAGCCGCTAAACATCAATGCCGAGACCGTGTTCGCCAGATGCAGGCCCATTCGTGCGCTGTTCTGCCATTTTAGTGGAGTTTCTGCACCAGCAGGGCTTCGTAGGTGCTGTCGGGAAAGGCTCGTTGCAGCAGGGAGTAGACTTTTGTGCAGTGCTCGACTGATAGTTTCTGGATTTTCATCATGGATTTCTGCGATGATTCAATAAGTTCGGAATGATTCTTCCAATTTAAAGAACCGCTTCTTCTCCCGCAGCTCAGCACAGCCCGTGCAGAATTGCTTCAAAAATCCGCACTGTTTTGGCCCGCCGCAGTTCCTTGAGCGGCTTTGCCAGTTCCGGATCATCCAGATACGCGATGATCTCCTTGATTTTGTTCAGCACCTGCGTGTCGCCGCAGAACAGTTGGCCATAACTGATCAGAATCTCCCGCAGGTAGTGTCCAAGCTCCGCTCTCCGCTCTTCCCGGCCGGGTTCGGGGTTGACCTCCCCACGCAGGCGCCGAAACAGCAGCGGATCGGCAATCGCCGCTCGTCCCAGCATCAGCCCGGTTGCTCCGGTTTCTTTCAGCACCCGTCCGCCATCAGCGGCACTGCGGATATCCCCGTTGGCAATCACCGGCAGCCGGGTCTCCCGCGCCACCCGGGCGGTCACCCCATGGTCGGCAACTCCCTCGTACTTTTGGGTAACAGTCCGGGGATGTAGCACCAGAAAATCCACCCCGCTTGACTCGAAGAGCGGAAGTAGCGACAGAATCTGGTCCGGATCGTCGTACCCGGCCCGGATTTTGACTGAGAAGGAACCGTCGATGACCTCCCGCAGGGCGGGGATGACCTCCGCAAGATTGTCTGGAGAGCGGAGCATTCCACCGCCGGTCTGGCTGCCCCCCATCCGGCCATAGGGGCACCCCATGTTGAGATTGATATGCGCAGCGCCAGCCTCCTGCGCGACCTGGGCGGCCAAGACCAGCGCCTCCCGCTCATGCCCCACCAGCTGCACTACCAGCGGCACGCCATCCTGCTCAGAGGCGACATCCCGCAGGTCAGCAGCGGTGAGACCCGCTCCCGCCGGCGCTGTGTTGACACGCATGAATTCGGTAAAGATGACATCGGGCCTGACATGCTCGATAAAATAGGAGCGCAAGGCCCGATTGGTCAGCCCCTGCATGGGCGCCAGCATCAGCGGTGTGGTTCCGGGATGCCACGGGAGCACCGTCATGCAGTGGCCGCCGTTTCCGGTGCTTTCCGGACGGCGTAGCGGACGGTCGTGTTTTTATGGTAGGAAAAGATCTTCATGGTCGCATTGTCGCTCAGCTGGCAGGTAAAATACAAGCATGGAAAAAGCATACCTCAACAGATTGCGTAAAAGACCGGCTGGCCAACTATTATCACTGGAAAGACCGGCAGTGTCTTGATCAGGCGATCATGGTGGCGACGGATGCCGAGGTTGTCTGGTAGAGGTTGGGCGATGGTCACGCCATTAAGGGATGTCGTATGAGTTCGAGCGGATCAAAGGAATGCTGAATCGGGCGACATGAATTATGTTGTCAAGAAACTGCAAAGGCAGCCGGTTTGACGTCTTTGCAGTTAGGTAAACTGTCCCCGGAACTCCCGGAACTCTGGTCCGAACTGCTGTTCGAGATAGCGCCTGATGCCGATGAAGTTACTCAGTGATTTCTTTTCCGGTCTCAGTTCTATGGCAATGTCAATATCGGAGTCCTCGCGAGCCTCTCCCCTGGCATAACTGCCGAAAAGACCAACGCTCACCACACCGAAACGCTGCGACATTTCATCCTTGTGTGACTGCAAAAACGTAATGATATCGTCTCTATTATTGACCATACCGCTGCTCCTTAATCTTGACTAACGGGAGTATACGTTTGTACCTGTTAAAAAGCAAGAAGGGCAGCCAAACGGCCGCCCTTCGTGAATCTAATCTATTTGAGATTCTTCTTTATCCTCTCCACCGCCTCAATCACATTCTCGCGATGGCCGAAGGCCGACAACCGGAAGTACCCTTCCCCGCTCGGGCCGAAGCCGCTGCCGGGGGTGCCGACTACGTTGCATTCGGTCAGCAGTTTGTCGAAGAACTCCCAACTGGTCATGTTGCCCGGAGTCTTGAGCCAGATGTAGGGGGCATCAACGCCGCCGTAGCAGGTGACGCCGGCCGCTGTCAGGCCTTCACGGATGATGCGGGCGTTCTCCATGTAATAATCGATGATCTCCTTGGTCTGCTTCCACCCCTCGTCGGAGTAGACCGCGGCGGCGGCTCGCTGGACCGGGTAGGAGGCTCCGTTGAACTTGGTAGTGGTGCGGCGCAGCCAGAGCTTGTTGAAGCTGTAGCGCTCGCCCGTCGCGGTGGTGCCCATGACCTCTTCCGGCACGACCACCAGGCCGCAGCGCACGCCTGTGAAACCGGCGGTCTTGGAGAAGGAGCGGAACTCGATGGCGCACTTCTTGGCCCCTTCGATCTCGTAGATCGAGTGTGGGATATCCGGGTTGGTGATGAAGGCCTCGTAGGCGGCGTCAAAGAAGATCACGCAGTCGTTGGCGTTGGCGTAATCGACCCATTTTTTCAGCTCGGCCTTGCTGGCCACGGTGCCGGTCGGGTTGTTGGGGAAACAGAGATAGATGATGTCCACTTTCTGGGTGGGGAGCGACGGGATAAAGTGGTTGGCCTCGTTGCACGGCATGTAGACCACGTTGGCGTAGTACCCCTTGTCGTCGGCCTCGCCGGTGCGGCCGATCATGACGTTGGTGTCGTTGTAGACCGGGTAGACCGGATCGCCGATGGCCACCACGTTGTCCAGGGCAAAGATGTCCAGGATGTTGGCGCAGTCGCACTTGGAACCGTCGGAGATGAACATCTCCTCGGTCTTGAGGGAAACGCCCAGCGGTTTGTAGGATTTTTCGATGATGGCGTTGATCAGCCAGTCGTAGCCCTGCTCCGGGCCGTAGCCGGCAAAATGGTCGGTGGTGCCCAGATCGTCCACGGCGTCGTGGAAGGCCTTCAGAACAGCCGGTGCCAGCGGGCGGGTGACGTCGCCGATGCCGAGGCGGATAATCTTGGCGTCAGGATTGGCGGCGCTGAATTCGCGCACCCGGCGGCCGATCTCGGGAAACAGGTAGCCTGCTTTCAGTTTGAGGTAATTGTCGTTGATTTTTGCCATCTTTGGTGAATCCTCCAGATATAAAATGTAGGGGCAGACCTATGTGTCTGCCCTCGATCATGCAATTTATGAAAAGGGCGAACACTTGGGTTCGCCCCTACCATTTACTTTAATCCCAACACGTCCTGCATATCATAGATGCCCGGCGCCTGGCCGACCACCCATTTTGCGGCGCGTACCGAACCGCGGGAAAACATGTCGCGGGTCATGGCGCGGTGGGATACTTCGATGCGCTCCCCCTGGCCGATAAAGTAGACAGTATGCTCGCCAATGATGTCGCCGCCACGCACGGTCTGCATGCCGATCTCTTCCTTGGTGCGCTCGCCGCAGATGCCTTCGCGATGGTAGTTGGCGACCTTGTTGTAGTCGCGTCCCAGCGCTTCGGCTACGACTTCCCCCATCCGCACGGCGGTTCCTGACGGTGAGTCTTTTTTCTTGTTGTGGTGCAGTTCTACGATTTCCACATCAAAGTCGTCGCCCAGAATCTTGGCCACATCCTTGAGCACTTTGAAGCAGACGTTGACACCCACAGACATGTTGGGTGCTATCACAATCGGAATATCCCTGGCAAGTTCAGCGGCTAAGGCACGCTCTTCGGGAGTGAAGCCGGTCGAGCCGATCACAATCGATTTGTTGTGCAGGGCGCAGACTTCCAGGTTCTTGAGTGATACTTTTGGAGATGTGAAGTCGATCAGCACATCACAGGCGGCAACAACAGCATTCAGGCTGTCTGTGATGCGAATGTCGGAGGTGCCGCATCCGGCCTGCATTGCAGCGTCCTGGCCGACGGAAGGGTGTCCAGGGCGTTCCAGGGCACCGCACAGCATAGCCCCTTCTGATTCAATGATAGAGTTGATAATGCGCTGTCCCATGCGCCCGGCAGCACCGCAAACGGCTATTTTAATCATTGTCCTACCTCTCGGAAATCCGTTAATTATTTGACAGAAATTACTTTTTAACGACCTTGGTCACATTAATAGTGTACGGGAACTTGTTTCCGATCCCTTTGACTTCCAGTGCGCTTCCGTTGAAAGTGTAAAGCTCGTCGGACGATTTTTTCTTGCAGACAAACTTTATGTTTTCCTTCGCTTCTGTAATCGCGCAATTGTTTCGCTTGATCTCTTTTGTTTCACAATCCTGGCAGTGGGCTGTCAAAGAGACCGTGTTGGCACTCTTGTCGATGGAAACGATTTCGATCTGATAGTTGAATTCCGAAAATCTGCCGGAATGTACCTGCATCCTGCCATCATATTGTCCGATTAGCGAATCGAGCGGAATTTGCTTGCTGTCATCGGCCTGCACTTCTTTTGAAACGGTAAAAGCAACAAACAACAAGAGAGAGCATATAAATACATTAAGGTTTTTCATAATTAATCCTTTCGATTGGTTAATTACCATTCCTTTGTATTTTTTAGATCCTGCTAGATCAGCTTGTACTCTTTCATGATGGCAGTCAACTTGGCTTTGCTGGCATCACTGAGCGGCGCCAGCGGCAGACGCACATCGGCCGGTGCTTTGCCCATCAGTTCCAGGGCAGTCTTGACCGGCACCGGGTTGCTTTCTATGAACATGGCGTTGCCGATTTTGAGTGTTTTCAGATGCAACTGGCGGGCGGTTTCAAGATCGCCGGCAGCAAATGCATCCACCAGGTCGGCTACGGTTTTTGGCATAATGTTGGCCAGAACCGAGATAACACCTTTGGCGCCGCAGGCCATCATCGGAAAGGTGATGAAATCGTCACCTGAAAGGACATCGATCTGGTCGCCGCAGAGCGAAATGATTTCCGATGCCTGCTGCAGTGACCCGGTGGCCTCCTTGATCGCCACAATGTTCTTGTGGAGTGCCAGGCGGGCAACGGTTTCCGGCAGCAGGTTGACGCCGGTGCGTCCCGGTACGTTGTAGAGTACCTGCGGAAGGTCAACCGCATCGGCTACAGCCATGTAGTGGCGGTAGAGCCCTTCCTGGGTCGGTTTGTTGTAATATGGAGTTACCAACAGAGCTCCATCAACACCGGCATCCTTGGCTTTCTGGGTCAGCTCGATCGCTTCCGAGGTCGAGTTCGAGCCGGTACCGGCAATGACCGGGACACGCTTGTTGACCTGGTTGACAACGACCTTGATGACTTCCATATGCTCGTCGTAGTCCAATGTGGATGATTCGCCGGTCGTTCCACAGGGAACGATGGCGTCAGTGCCGTTTTCAATCTGGAATTCCACCAGTTCGCGCAGTTTGTCAAAATCCACGTAACCGTTAGCTTTGAAGGGTGTAACGATTGCTACTATGCTTCCTTTGAACATGACTTGAACCTCCGTAATTAAATTTTAAAGGAAAGAAGCAATTCTTTCGCCCTTGACCAGGTCTTCAATCGTTTCGCGTTCGCGGATGACTTCAAATTTGTCTCCCTTTACCATTACTTCGGCCACCCGCGGGCGGCTGTTGTAAGAGCTGCTCATGGCAAAGCCGTAAGCGCCGGCTGACGTGAAGGCCATCAGATCGCCCTGCTTGAACATCGGGACTTCACGCTCCTTGACCAGGAAATCGCCGGATTCACAGATCGGGCCGACTATATCGGCCACAATCATGCCGTCCTGATCCTTGACCACCGGTTTTACTCCGTGGAATGAACCGTACAGCGCCGGTCGGGCGAGGTCGTTCATGCCGGCGTCGATCATGATGAAGTTCTTCTCGTCGCGAGCTTTGGTGTAGAGGCATTTTGCAACCAGGATGCCGGCGTTGCCGACGATATTGCGCCCCGGTTCGAAAATCAGGTGCATGCCCAGATCCTTGGTGGCTGACACGATTTCCTTGCCGTAGTCTGCTGGCAGCGGCGGTTCCTCGTCGTTGTACTGGATGCCCAATCCGCCGCCGCAGTCAAAGTATTTCAGATCAATGCCCTGTTCACGCAGTTTGGCGATCATGATCTTCAGTTTGTCAATCGAATCGACGAATGGGTTGACTTTGGTCAGCTGCGAACCGATGTGCATGTCGATACCGATAACGTCAATGCCGGGAAGGGTCGCTGCACGTGTATATTCGGCCATGGCGCGTTCGATCGTAATGCCGAATTTGGCGTTTTTCAGGCCGGTAGTGATGTAGGGGTGTGTGCCGGGGTCAACGTCCGGATTGACGCGGATGGCGATTCCGGCTTTTTTGCCGATGCGGGTGGCAATCTCGGAGATGCGGGTCAGTTCCTGCTCGGATTCGACATTGAACATCAGGATGCCGCTGTTGAGTGCGTACTCGATCTCGTCGTCTTTCTTGCCTACGCCGGAATAAACAACCTTCTTCGGTTCAACTCCGGCCTTAAGTGCCCGGAACAGTTCTCCGCCGGATACGATGTCAACACCGCCGCCCAGATTAATAAAGGTTTTCAGAACCGACTGGGTTGAATTGGCCTTGACCGAGTAGCAGATGGTGTGCGGCATCTCTTTGAAAGAGTCGTCAAAGGCCTTGAAATGCCTTTCCAGTGTGGCATGGGAGTAGACGTAAACCGGTGATCCGACTTTGGCGACGATTTCTTTGATTGCCACCTCTTCTGCATGGAGTTCGCTGCCTTTGTACTGAAAGTGATTCATGATGCCTCCTGTATGTATTTGTATTGATACTTGAGCCGTATACGAAGAAAAAGTGGACATTTATAGCATATAGGTGGTCGCAAGTCAAAAAATAAGGGTTTTTGCGATGGCAGTAAGCAATGGCAAGGGGAGAAGTTTCAGGCTTCAGCTTTTTAAACAAACTGTCGTTCTATCTGTTATGATAAGCAAAACACTAACTGGGAGGATGAGCCATGTTAACCAGGATGTTAATGATAGTCGTTTTTGCGATATTATTTTGTAATAACCTGTCATATGCGGCGCAAAAGCCGGATGACCGGGAGGCTTTTGCTGGACTGAAAAGAGCCAGGGTTATCTTTGATGTCCGTGTTCCGGATATGGAAAAACTGGTGTTCAATCTCAATCTTATCAACGAAACCTTTGATGGCATGCTGGCGCAGGGTATCAAGCCTCAGATGGTGATCGCTTTCCGCGGGCCGGGCGTCAAGCTTCTGACCCTGGGGGTGATCGATGACGAAGCGCACCAACTGATCCGGCTGCTGAAAAAGAAAGGCGTTCGCATCGAAGTCTGCTCGGTTGCCACACGGATTTTCAAAGTTGATAATGCAACCATAATTCCGGAAGTTATTCTGGTCGGGAATGTATTTAACTCATTCATCGGCTACCAGAACAGGGGCTATGCCTTTATCGCAATCAATTGAGCGATATGTGCAGAAGATCAAACAGGAGAAACCATGATGATTGGCTTGACAATCCCTGTTAAAACTGTAATTTAACTCGCCAAATGAATATACTACACACCAAATTATTAGGCAGATTGATCCTTTTGCTTCTGGCGCTGCTGGCATGCACTTGTCCCGCCGGTGCTGAAATGCCAGCGTCCGCTGGATTCTCGATTGCATTTTTTTACGCTTCCAACCCGCCGCTCGACGATCTGAAGGCATTTGACGTTGCCGTTGTGGATCCCGACCATTCCACCGTATCTCCCAAGGAATATAACAAAACATCGCACAGCAAACTATTCGCCTATGTGAGTGTGGGTGAGGTGGAGCAAAGTCGCTCCTATTATAAAAAAATCGACCCGGCCTGGCTGATCGCCGATAACAGTGGCTGGGGCACCAAAGTGGCGGATCTGTCGAACCCGGTCTGGCGCGACTTCTTCCTGGATCAGGTCGTTGAGCCTCTCTGGAATGCCGGATATCGTGGTTTCTTTCTGGATACGCTTGACTCGTATCAACTTGTCAAGGATAAGGCCCGGATTCCGCAGTTGGCCGACGGTCTGGTGTCGATCATTCACGGGATCAAATCGCGTCATCCCGAGGCGCAGCTGATTCTGAATCGCGGTTTTGATGTTTTTGAGAAGGTCAAGGATGTCACCTTTGCAGTAGCGGCCGAGTCGTTATTTCAAAATTTCGATCCGGCCACCGGCTCTTACGGGATTGTCAAGGAACAGGACCGCTTCTGGCTGCTTGAACGGCTGAATACTGTTAAAAAAAGCGGCCTGCCGGTTATTTCCATTGAGTACGTTGAACCTTCCGAACGCGAACTGGCCCGGGCTACAGCTGATAAAATCAAGGCATCCGGCTTCATTCCGTGGGTAACGGACAAGAGTCTGGGCTCTTTGGGAGTCGGGGCAATTGAACTGCAACCATCCACGATTCTGGGTGTGTACGAACATACCGACTCTTCTACGCCGCCCGATCCGGTTTATGACCCGTTGCACCGTTATGCGGCCATGCCGCTGGAGTATCTTGGCTACCGGATCGAGTACCATGATATTTCCAAACCGCTTCCAGCAGGAGTCTTGACGGGACGTTACGCCGGGGTCGTGGTCTGGCCGGCCTCTGGTGGATCTAACAGTGGCAGTGGCTACCGGGAGTGGATTGAAAAAGTTTTGAAAGAAAAACTGCCGCTGGTATTTTTGGAAGGTTTCGGAACTACGTCTGACAGGAGCTGGTTGCAGACGCTTGGTTTATATTCGAAGAAAGAAACCGGTCTGAGCGGAAAAGTCTCAGTTGTAAAAAAAGATGAAATGATCGGCCTTGAACAACAGCCTCCCGGAGCTGTGGAGAGAATCCAGCTGCTTGATGCCGTCAGCGGAAAAGTGCTGCTGCGGGTGAAAGGTGAAAAAGGTGATGAGAGCGATTTGGCCGCAATAATGCCATGGGGCGGCTATGTACTGGCGCCGGCGGTTATTGCCCACTCCCTGAACAATCAGACCGCCTGGATTGTTGATCCGTTCAAGTTTTTCAGTGAGGCACTGCGTCTGTCAACCAATCGGCCGGTACCGGATGTGACATCCGAAAACGGAGTTCGCCTGCTGTTGACGCATGTGGATGGCGACGGTTTCGAGAACATAGCGGAGTGGCCGGGTGGCCGTTTGGCGGCAGTTGAATTGAGAGAGAAGGTGCTGGAGCGTTACCGGCTGCCGACTTCGCTTTCGCTGATTGCGGGCGTTATTAGTCCCAAAGGTCTTTATACCAAACGCAGCACCGAGTTCGAAAATGAAGCAAGGCATCTGTGGGCGCTGCCAAATGTTGAAGCCGCCAGCCATTCATTCTCTCACCCGTTTAACTGGTACAACGCCATCAAGTCGGAGAATGAATTCGGTTACAATTTGTCTGTTCCGGGATACAGCTTTTCGCTGGACGGCGAGATCCGGGAGTCGATCAGTTATCTCAACAGCCTGCTCCCGCCGCAAAAAAAAGTGGCCCTGTTTCACTGGACCGGCAACTGCGTGCCGACCGCCGAGGCTCTGTCCGATGTGTACCGGGCGGGAGTCGGAAATATTAACGGCGGTGAAACAATCATTTCAAACACCAGACCATCGTTGACTGCTGTGTCTCCAATGGGGATTGTCAAGGGGGGCTGGTTACAGGTTTTTGCTCCGAATCAAAACGAAAACCTGTACACCAACAACTGGACCGGCCCTTTTTACGGTTATCGCCGTGTGTTGGAAACCTTCCGGCTGACCGACTCCCCCCGGCGGCTCAAACCGGTCAATATCTATTATCATATTTATGCCGCCAGCAAGACGGCCTCCCTGAAGGCGCTTCAGGAAGCGTATGACTGGGCGCTTAAACAGCAGCTCTTCCCTGTCTATGCCTCTTCATATGTGGCGCGGGTTCAGGATTTTTTCCGGACAACTGTTTCGCGCAGGGATGACGGCTGGCTGATCCGCAATTCGGGAGAGTTGAGGCAGGTTCGGGTGCCGCTTAAAGCCGGTTATCCGAATCTGGACGCCAGTCGGGGAGTGCTCGGATTTTCCGATTTCAACGATCAGCGTTATATTCATCTGGCTCCGGGGGGTGATTCTTTTCTGAAGCTGACCGGCAAAGCGCCTGACCGCCCCTTTCCAGAAGCTGTGGCGGCCAGAATAAATACATTTCAAGCGTCCGGTAATAACATTCAAATGACAGTGACAGCCGATGCGGACGGCTATATTCGGTTCGGTAACGCATCCGGCTGCAGTGCAGTATTAGACGGAATGCCTAAACCATCCAAGACAGAAGGAACTGATCTGTCCATATCTGTACCAACGGGAAAACATGGCCTGGAACTGGTTTGTAAATAAGGGCGGCACCGAACGGGAGCGCTTCGCCGGCCCTCTTGTGATCAGCGGTCTGGTTGCGGCCGGACTGTTGCTGCTCTTCGTCCTGTATCCGGAAAAGAGCCTTCTGAAGCTGCTTAGTAATCAGGAAGTGTCTTCTCCGGCCCAGCGCCGGTATCTGGAGGCATTGATCCATCTGAGATCCGACGACAGTGCGCTGGTGATGGTGCTGGCCCGCAGCTATCTTGCGTCAAAATCTCCCCTGCAGGCGCTGCAAACACTCGATCATCTGCGTGAGCCGCTTCCGGCCGACATCAGGAAGGCAAGTCGCAGGTTGCGCTACGAAGCGCTTCGCCAACGTCTGCTTTCTCTGCCTGCCGGTAGCGGCGAATCGGACAGAACCCGGCAGCTCTTTGCCTCCCAGATTGAACTCATGCGACAAGATGGAGCAACCATGCAGGAGTTGGAGACCTATCTTGCCGATGCCCGGCATGTTGGTGACAATGTGTCGGCTCAGAAACTTAAATCATTGTTGAGGCCGCTCGCTGCCGCTCCCTCCGAACCGCAGGGGGCGCCAGCCGTCTCGACTCCCGAATCAATGGCCTCTGCTGCCCTGGCCCGCAGGGATTACAGGGGAGCCGCATCAATTTACTTTGCCGCCATGCAGTCGAACAGGGAAACCGGTCAACGCCGCCGTTATTTCCTGTCAGCCGTTAAGACGCTTCAATCCGGCAATCTGGTGGCAGAAGCCCTGGACGCCGGCGAGAAATATATCAACGGCCTGGCCGAAGACCGGGAAACTATGCTCTTCATGGCCCGGCTGGCTCTGGCCGCGAATCGTCCGGACCGTTCGCAGGTTTATATCCGGCGCGCCCTCGGCATGTCACCTGTCGCTGGAGGTGCCTCTTGATGTTGCCATTTGCCAAAAGGATCGTTGTTGCCGTTTTGTTGGCGCACTGTCTGGCAGGAACTGCCCGCTCCGAAACATCTTCCAGCTATACGCCGGATATTCAGGCTGCCTTTGAGCCGAAATTGTTTGATCTGGCCTACACAGTCTTTCTTGCCAACAGCAGCCTGCCGGAAGCGTCCGCAGTGGCTGAACGGGCACTGGCGGCGCGACCCTCTGACGCTGTCTGGCTTGAGCGCGCTGCCCAGGCCGCTGAATGGAACGGCCGGCCGGACCTGGCCCTGACCCACTGGTTTCAGCTTGCCGGAGACAATAATCAGGAAGCACGCAATTCGGCCTTGCGTTTGTCGCGAGCATTGAATGAGCTTCCCCTGCGCAAAATGTTGCTGGAACAGAACTTGTCCCGAGGCGACCAAAATCCTGCCTTGCTCAGGGAATACCTGGCGGTAGTCGAGGGGCTTGGTCTGCCGCAGGAAGCCTATGATCTGCTGATTTCCGGCAAATTCTCCGGAAACACTGAATATGTTTTGGCGGAACAAGCCAGGCTGGCCGAGATGCTGGGGCGTCCGAAAGATGCAATAGCAGCCTGGAGCAAGGTTGCGCAGCTTCGCTCGCTGAATCCGGCCGAAGCTTTGAAGCTGGCCTCGCTCTGGTACGGGCAGGGTGACCGCGACCAGGCATGGCTGGCGCTGCAAATGGCAGCTCATTCTGCGCCGCCGTCGGCAGCAACTTTCTGGAGAACCTATGCCGACCTGGCCTGGGCCCGGCAGGAAGTGGCCGAAGCTACGCGCGTCTCCCGGATGCTGATCGACCAGGGCAATGCCGAAGTGGACGATTACGAACGCCTGATCATGACAGCCCGGCTCGACAACCAGGATCAGGCGTATGCCGTTGCTCTGGCGGGGTGGCAACGCTTTCACCTGCCGCTATTCTGGCATGCGCTGGCAGAGGCCGGAATGGCCAGTGGTCGTGAACATGAGCTGGTAGCTTTTCTGAAGGGTCTCAAGGATGATCAACGACTGAACCTGGCGAAAGATGCGCGGGCCATGATGCTGGCCGCGCAGGTTTATCATCAGGCTGGTGACACCGCATCCAGCTTGTCGGCAGCCAAATCAGCCCTGTTATTGGCGCCGGACAATGGCGAGATTATCTCGTCTTATTTCTGGCTGCTGATTGATATGCAGCAAACCACGGAGTTGCGCAGGTTGGTGCGTGACTGGGAATGGCGTATAGTCCGCCTTCCGGAATTGCGCGAGCCGCTGGCCGCTGCGATGATGCTGTTTGGCAACCCGACCCGCGCGCTGCAGCTCTACAGGGTTTTAGCTCTGGAACGGCAGAATGATCCCGCCTGGCTAGCTTCCTACGGTGATGTGCTGGAACAGGCCGGGCATCCGGAAGCGGCTTGGAGCGCCAGGCGGCAGGCGCAATTCCTGGTTGAGCGTCGCTTGCGGACATCCGCGGAGTCGCCGGAAAGTTTCAGGCGTTATCTGATAAGCAAAGCACAGTTATTGATGCATCTGGCTCCCGGCGATTCCCTGATGCCAGTGATGCTGAAAATAGCCAATGGCAAGCAGACTGATTTCAGCAGGATGCTGGTGATGGGGTGGGCCATGGCAACCGGCCAGACCGATCTGGCTCGTTTCTGGTATTGGCGCGCACTGGCCAGGACCGCCCAGCGAATGGATTGGGCCATTTTGGGATTGGCTCTGGAGGCAAATGACCGTCCGGCTATTGCTGATCTGATCGAGTCCAGTCTGGAAAAACTGCCTTATCGTGACGCAGTCGAGGGGGCTCGCCGCAGCGGGCAAATTCTGCTGGCGGAGACAATTGCTTTTGAGCAGTTCCAGGTCAATGACCGTGATTACCTGCTGGATAAACAGGTCCGGGAATTGTTCTACCCGCACCCTGCCAGATTCGTACAGCTGTTGTCGCTGCAGGAACAGAGCGGGGTAGGTTTTCTGGAGGAAACGGCCTCATTCTCATACCCGGTTACCAAACGTCTGGCACTGGCAGTGGAACTGAACAATACGGAAATCAGGCACCAAAAGCGTGGCGTAGTGCGGGAATATGTGAGCAACTCCCAGAGAGGTTTGCTGAGTCTTAAACTTCGTCATGAATATGGTGTCGCAGGTTTGAGCGCCGGTGTGACGGACGCTTTTTCAAGCTTTGCCACGTTGGAATTTTCGTCTGACTGGCGATTGTACAACCGCCTGGTTCTGGATGTGGGGCTGAGGCTCGGATGGCAGGCGCCCGAGAGTGTCCCGTTGAGGATTGCCGGACTGAAGGACGAAGCCAGCCTCGGACTGTTGGCCGAGCTGACACCGCGAGACACTCTTCTGACCCGTCTTACATATCGCAACCTGCGCGACCAGGAACGGCGCATGCTGGGAAACGGCATGTCTGTGGAAGGAGAGTTAACGCATCGCCTGCTGCTGGACTGGCCTGACACCAATCTGCATCTTTTCGGCGGCTATCATCGCTTTGAAAGAAAAGGTACGCCGGTTGGCAGGACGTTGGCGATGATCCCGGCTGGTGCCGCAGACGATTATTACATACCTGAATCCTTCGGCCAGATCGGGTTTGGGATGAACTTTGGCCAGTATCACAGAATTGCCTACAGTCGTCAGTGGCTGCCGTTTGGTACCGTAGATCTGAGCTGGAACAGTGTCGGCGGGACAGGTTTCCGTTATGAGCTGGGAATGGCCGGCCCGATTTTCGGACTGGATAAGTTGGAAGGCGCCTTTTCGCAGGAAAGCGGACGCTTTGGAAACAGTGACGTAAATTCCAGGATTGATATCCGATATCTGTATAATCTTAACTAAGTAAATTCAAAGGAGACCATTATGAAACGAATGATTCTGTTAATGTTGCTGGCTGTCATGATTCTGCCGGGCTGCACCACGCTCAAGCAGACCGAGCATGGCAAAGCTATCCCGGGAGACAGGGAATGGGCGCTGCTCCCCTTTATCAACAATACAGAAACCCCTTACGCCGCAGAACGGGCTGAGGCGATTACCCAGGCGCTGCTGTTTGCCGGTGGAGTGCAGAAAGTGACGGCAGCACCGGTTGAAATGAAAGAAGATGAATTGCTGCCGGACCGGGGTACCAAGCGCTACCAGAAGGGTCTGGAGTGGGCCCGCAAGCAGGGTATTAACTATGCTGTCACCGGAACCGTAACCGAGTGGCGCTATAAGGTTGGACTTGATGGCGAGCCGGTGGCCGGTATGACCCTGCAGGTAATGGAGCTGCCGGAAGGTAGGGTTCTTTGGAGCGGCAGCGCCGGTCGCAGCGGCTGGAGCCGTGATGCGGTCAGTTCTGTAGCGCAGCAGTTGCTGCAGTCGCTGGTGGACAAGATGCCGATACAGTTCGTTGGCGAGCAGAAAAAATGATGCGTCCGGGCCGGTGGTGTCATATCGCATCGCTGCTGAAGGGAACCGCATTCCGGATTTTTCCGGTTTTTCTTGCGGGAACCGTAGGGTTGTCGGCAGGTTGCGGCAAGCAGACTCTAAGCGGGGCCGACGCCCCTTCCGGCCAGTCTGTACAGCCGCCAGCCTTTGCTCCCGATCCTAATGCAGGACTGGATGTGCGCAAGATGGCGGCCAACGCAGCTTCCTATGCCATAACGTACGGTGCGCTGGATGCCGCAGCTATTCAAAATCTGAAGACCTATCCGCTGGTGATAGTGCATCCCTACAACGGAAATATTACCAGAGATCAGATTATGAGTATCAAACAGGGGGTCAACCCGAGTGATTCCGGCGACAATGTAGTGGTGCTCTGTTACATTTCCATCGGCGAAGATTCAAGAACCTTTGGACTTTCTGATGCTCAGATGCTTGCAGACTCCCGATTTGTTGGAAACGGCACAGGTCCGGTCGTTGACCCGCGCGGGGCGGGCGCATCGGGCACTTCCCTGGTTGGATTGGATCCGCTGGGGACGCCCACAAACGGCGGTTTTGCCTCCTTTTACCTGAATGACAATGCAGTTCATTGTAACGGAGCAGCTGACGGCAGTCCGGACAGCAACCCCAATTTTAAAACCCGTTTTGTAAATGCTGGTGATCCGGGCTGGTATCAGGTTGTGAGTGATATGACTATGAACACAAACAACCATACGCCGCCCGGTCTGAAAGAAATGATGACGAACAACTATGGACGGAGCCTGGGATGCGACGGGGTGTTTCTGGATACGCTGGACACGGCGGCTCCCAACAAATATACCGGCAGCATCTGCTCGAACAGCATCAACTTTACCAATTCGGAATGGACTGCCCAGGGTTTTACCAACTTTATCAAGCGATTGAGGGGTGAATACCAGGATAAAGTGATTCTGCAGAATCGCGGACTGTTTTATTTCGATCCGAGATATGCCCACTATGATGTTTCCGCCAGGGGCTTCATAGATATAAACTTTTTTGAGAGCTACTATCTGGACAACAACTCAGATTCGGTTGTATCTCCCTATTATCTGGATAATAAATACAATGTGGCTCCCAAACTGATGGCCGAGGCCAACCGCCCGGATGGCTTCAAGGTGTTGTCTCTGGGATACGCGAACGGTTTCAACGATGTTCCCAAGCCCGGGATCGACATCAGGACCCTGCTGGGGCAATCCATACTTGGCTTCAGCACCCTTCTGACCGACGTCACGGAAGCCCTGGACGTCGGATTTCATCCCTATATCACTTCTGCTTCGGTGGAGTACATCAATTCGTTTGCAAAAAACCATCTTCCGTTGATCGATACAACGCCGCCCCACTGGTCGAGCGTATATAATGCCAATTATGATCCGCCACTTCCCGAGACTCCACGGGTTGGGATTCAAAAAGCGGTAACAACCTCGCCCGGTAGTGTCACTTTATCGTGGGACGTTGCCCTGGATATGAACCGGGTCAGTTACCGGCTGTATTACCAGACCCCCGGAACATCCTTTGATTTTGCCACAGCCACCAAGCTCATGCTGACTCCGGTTCCGGGTGACGGCTATGCCCAGGTCTGGAACAGCGCCATCCCAAGCCAGGCTTTGAGTACAGTTTATCCTTACCAGCAAACGATAACCGGACTGCAAACAGGCGCAACCTATCGCTTTGTGATCCGTGCAGTTGACAGCGCGGGCAATGAAGACACCAATACGAATTTTATCGAGGTAACTCTCTGATGAAGCATGCAAACTCTGATCAGAGCCTGTTTCTAAGGGGCGTTCCGTGGCTGGAAACCGTTGTGATTACGCTGCTGGTTCCGGCTATTGGCGCTCTGCTGGACAGTAGTGATCCCTTCTTTATGGGGGCGCAATTCCCATGGCTATGGTTCGGCCCCTTGCTGGTGGCGCTTCGCTACGGCATCTCCAAAGCGCTCAGCTCCGTTTCCCTGCTTGTTCTGCTATGGCTGGTCCTGTCGTGGAGCGGTCTGGTCAAGGAGTTCTTTCCGCTTAATTTTATGTTGGGCGGAACACTTATGGCGCTGGTTGCCGGCCAGTTCAGCAGTGTCTGGTCAACCAGGTTGAGGCGTTCTGATCAGTTGAGCCGCCACGCGACCGAACGTTTTGAACAGCTTTCGAGAGCCTACTTCGTGGTGCGGCTTTCACACGACAGGCTGGAGCAAAACCTGATCAGCCGCCCGGTGACCCTGCGCCAGGCCATGAACGAAATGCGCACGTTAATGGCCAAAACCGGCGGCGAATTGAGTGCGGCAACAACTGGTGAGTTGATGTCGATACTGGTCAATTACTGTTCCTTGACCAGTGCCGCCCTCTATCCGGTTAAAAGCGGCAAGCTGCTCCCGGAGCCTTTGGCAAAATGCGGCCAGGATACGCCCTGTCTGCCGGATGACTTGCTGTTGCGCTCTGCCATGGAATCGGGTCACACGGCTTATCAATCGGCGGATCGTCTGAGAGAAGACCAGCATAGCCGTTACCTGGTGGCGGCTCCGATGATAACCTGTTCCGGGAAACTGCTGGGAGTATTGCTGGTCACCGATATGCCCTTTATGGCACTGAACCGTGAAACGCTGCAGATTCTCGGGGTACTTCTGGCCTACGCTGCCGATCACACTGAGGCGGCAGATTCTGCCGGACAGCTGTTTAAGGTTTACCCGGACTGCCCGACGGTTTTTGGCGCCGAACTTTTCAAAATGGTACGCTTACGACGTGATCTTGACATTCATAGCTCCCTGTTGGTTCTAAACATAGCTCCGACACCCCAGCTTGAGGAAATATGTTTGATGCTGGAAAGGCAATTGCGCGGACTTGATCATGGCTGGAGGCGCGACCTTGGTTGGACTGTTCAGTTTGCCGTGCTGATGCCGTTTTCCGGTCCGGCGGCAACCGAAGGCTTTGTCTTGCGTCTGGAAACTGCGCTCCAGAGGCAGTTCAGCCAGGATCTTAAAAGCGCTGGAATTACCAGCAAATCTCTGTTCCTGACCGCAGAGGAACCGATGATGCAACTTGCCGATCTGTTGGCGGGTGAACGATGAGCAATGCCAAAATATTGATATTCGGTCTGGTTTTCGAAGTGTCCGCGCTGGTGGCCCTTTTCGTGCGCATGCCGGTCTGGCGCCAGGGACTTGCTTTCCTGGCAGCGCATGTCATCGCCTCCGTCCTCTTTTCGCTGCTTTTGACAAGTATTTTCCCGAAACGTTTCAAACCAAAGAAATCCGGGCTGATGATGCTTTTTTTTAGTTTCGCATTCTTTGTTCCGCTATTCGGGGCGGTGGCAATCCTGATTACGCTTGTCTATTTCAGGAAGTTTCAGTATCTGGGCGAACGGGATGAGTTTTTCAGTGTGCCGCTGCCACCTTTCCTACAGGAGGCTGCGGTTATGGCTGCCGGAATGGGCGAGGGGGGGGCATGGTCCCGTTTGCGCACAACAACACTCCACCGTGATGAGAGGCTTAAGGCGCTGATGGCGGTGGGCGGAGGCAGCGGTTACAATACCAGCAGCTTTCTGCAACTGGCTACAAGCGACAGCGACGATGAGATCCGCTTGCTGGCCTTCAATCTGTGCGAACGCCACGAACAGAAGATAAATCAGGCCATTACGACCGCCATGGAAGGATTGAAAAACGGTGCAGGCAATGTCGAACGGGCCGCTTTCTGCCGGACTCTGGCTTTCTCCTACTGGGAACTGGTTTATAACTCGCTGTCACAGGATGAACTGCGCACTTTCTTTGTTGAACAGTCTCTCAAGTACGTTCATCAAACCCGGGAGTTGGTTGGAGACGATTCATCCCTGATGATCCTGCGCGGGAAAATACACCTGTTGCGGCGTGAGCATGAAAAGGCTGGCGAAGCCATCCGGGACGCCCTGAAAAACGGGGCGGCACTTTCCATTGTGACCCCTTATCTGGCGGAGCTTGCTTTTTTCAAGCGTGATTTTGCCTCTGTCAAACGCTTGCTTGCCCAGGATCCGACTTTGCGATTGAAGCCGGGCATCGGTCCAGTGGCTCAGTTTTGGAGAATATAATATGACCGCAAATCTGCCGACCGCAAAACGGGTTGACGTCATGCTGCTGCTGGAGGGGACTTTCCCCTATGTCAGCGGCGGCGTATCCAGCTGGGTCAACCAGATTATACGGGGACTGCCGGAAATCACTTTCGGCGGAGTGTTTATAGGCAGTTCGCCTGAGGATTATGACGGATTCAAGTATGAGCTTCCGCCTAATTTTAAGCATTTTGAGGTTCATTATCTGCATGGCGAGCAGATCAAGCCGCAGATTACCCGCCATGCCGGTGATAAAAAAGGTTTTGAGGCGCTGCGCCGTCTGCATGGCTGGTTTGCCAACCCCTGTCCCGATGGACTACCGGATGAGCTGAAACAGCTTTCATTTTACCGGCAGTCCGCCGGCGTAGACTACGAACAATTCCTGTATGCGGAGCGTTCCTGGGAATATCTAACAGACATGTACCATCAGCGCTGCAGCGACCCATCCTTCGTCGATTACTTCTGGACTGTCAGAAATATGCATGCTCCGATCTGGCAGTTGGCGGAAATTGCAGAAAACCTGATTCCGGCCGGTATGTACCACACTGTATCGACAGGTTACGCAGGTTTCATGGGTGGACTGCTGCACCATCACACCGGCCGTCCGCTGCTGCTTTCCGAGCATGGAATTTATACCAAGGAACGCCGGATAGATATTTTCAATAACGACTGGATCCGTGACAATCGCAATGCCCTGCAGCGTTCTCAGACCGAAATCAGCTATTTCCGGGACCTCTGGATCCGGTTTTTCGAAACGATCGGCCGTTTCTGTTATGACGCATCCGGCAATATCATCTCTCTCTACGAAGGGGCGCGCCAGCGTGAAATTCTGGACGGGGCCCAACCTGAAAAAACCAGGGTAATCCCTAACGGAATCGATCTGGAACGTTTTGCCCCGCTGCGAGAAAGGCGTCCGAGTGAGCCTCCACCGGTACTGGCGCTTCTGGGGCGGGTTGTGCCGATCAAGGACATCAAGACTTTCATCAGATCGCTGAAAATTATGATGACGCGCCTGCCCGGCCTGGAAGGGTGGATTGTGGGGCCGGAGGGCGAAGACCCGGTCTATGCCGCCGAATGCAGGGCGCTGGTGGAGAGCCTTGAGATTGGCGATAAAGTCCGTTTCACCGGCTTTATGGATCCGGTTGAACTGTTTCCGCAGGTCGGCCTGCTGGTGCTCAGTTCGATCAGCGAGGGATTGCCGTTGGTGGTTCTTGAGGCATTTGCTGCCGGAGTGCCATTGGTGGCTACCGATGTCGGTTCCTGTCGCCAGTTGGTGGAGGGGGGACTGAATCAGGAAGACGCGGGGATCGGCTCCGCAGGGTCTGTTGTGCCGATCAACAGCCCGCAGGCCCTGGCGGATGCCTGTCTGAAGCTGATCGGAGATAAAGCGGCATGGAGCCGGGCTCAGGCTGCGGCCGTAACCCGGGTTGAGCGTTTCTATGGCCAACCGCAGATGTTGGACGAGTATCGAAAGTTGTATCGCGAGGGGGCCTCCGGATGGCAGGCATAGGCTTTGAACTGCGCAAACTGATGAAGGGTGAAAGCTACAGCTCAATGCTGATGGCTTACACCTATGCCGGTGTAATCAGTTCCGGTCCTTGGGTACTCTCGATCGTTGCGGTCATGCTGATCGGAATCATATCGCTTCCGACCGTAATCCCGCCGCTGCTGGTGAGTGTGTTTCAGACCGTGGTTACCTATCTGATCGCCTTCAGCCTGATTCTGACCGGTATTGTGCAGCTGGCCTTTACCCGTTATTCGGCAGACCGCATTTTTGATAAAGAGCACTACAGCCTGCTGCCGAACCTGAACGGTCTTTTGACCCTGGTGCTAATGTCCAGCGGCCTGCTTTCCTATCCTTTCGCATTAATCTGCTTTCCGGGACAAAGTCTGATTTTTAGACTGCTTTTCGCTGCATCGTTTGTCGTGCTCTGCTGCGTCTGGGTGGCGGCTATTCTGTTGTCCGGCCTTAAGGCCTATAAAGCGATCCTGCTGAATTTTGCCATGGGCTACGGCATGGCTCTGCTGTTGGCCTTTGTGCTTCGCCACGGCAATCTGGATGGATTGCTGCTGGCCTTTTTAACCGGGCAATTTGTGCTTTTGATGGGAATGTTGTATGTGATTTTCCAGGGATACCGCTCACGCTCCTTTATAGATTTTGATTTTCTCAAACAGGGGCGCATGCACAAATCCCTGATGTTGACCGGGTTCTTATACAATTTGGGAATCTGGGCCGACAAATTTGTTTTCTGGTTCCATCCGATTACCGGTTCACATGTTATCGGTCCGCTGCGGGCGTCTGAAGTCTACGATCTGCCGGTTTTTCTGGCGTACCTGGCAATCATACCGGGTATGGCGGTCTTTCTGGTTCGGATGGAAACCGATTTTGTGGAGTATTATGACAAATTCTACGATGCGGTCCGGGAGGGGGGCTCCCTCAACTATATCTACGAGATGAAGGACGAAATGGTCAGGATTTCCAGGGAGGGAATCTATGACATCATAAAAATCCAGGGGATCACGACCATCATCGTGCTGGTAAGTGGCCCGCGACTGCTGGCGCTTGCCCACATACCGCAGATCCATTTCCCGCTGCTTTCGATTCAGGTCGTTGCTACCGGACTTCAGGTGGTTTTTCTCGGTCTTCTGAACGTTTTCTTCTACCTGGACCGGCGGGGCAGGGTCCTGTTTCTGACAGCTCTGTTTGCCGGACTCAATATACTTCTGACGATAATATCAATCCAGCTCGGACCCTACCTGTATGGCTATGGTTTTGCCATTGCCCTGCTGATCAGTATCGCAGTCGGCATGGCCCTGCTTGATTATGATCTGGAACACCTTGAATACGAAACATTCATGCTTCAGTAGGGGGCGCTGAGATCGTTAAAATTCTTAACTGATATTGAGGTGACTTAAACGTTGAAAACACGGAGACGCGGGTGCAGACAATGTATCCCCGTCTCTGCATAAATCTTTATTATACGTAGCGTTGTGCTTGTGCTTGTTCATCAAATTCGGTATAACCGCTTCATGCATAACAGTCTAATCACGGATTTGTTATTGCTGTGACCTTTTCCGCCCAACTCTTATTTCTCCCGACATCGTACTTATAAATTAGTAGCGGCCAGTCAGCACGCTGCAACCGCACAATGCATCAGCTTAAGTTCTGTACGGCGATAGTTCAGAGGATGTGACCCATGAAAAAACTCTCCAGTTTCATCGTCGCCTGCACCTGCGGTATCACACTAGTTATGGTTCTGCTGATTTATCTGATTGTTTCGATCGGATATGAAAATGTCGTGGTGCACCGTGAACAGAAACATGCCAAAAATCTGGCGGATATGACTTATAACTCGCTTTATCAGGTCATGCGGAAGGGGTGGACACACGAGGATTTGTCAGAGTTTATGGCCGGCAACAAAAAACTGTTCAGCGGCAGCAATATTAATGTCGTCATTTATCAGAGCGACGCATTGGCTGCCCGGTATGGACGGACCTACGATGTTTCACCTGACAAACAGGTCAAGGATGTATTTGTAAACGGCATTGCCGCCGGTTTTCTGACCGATTCTGTGGTTCGTCACGTTTATCCTCTGGTTGCTGCCTCGGAATGCTTGAAGTGCCACACAAATACCCGCAGCGGAGAAGTCCTGGGCGTGATCGATTCCAGAATCGACATCTCGGGAGAATTAAAGGAAATCCGCCGCAACATAATAATATTCCTCGCAATAATTGCCTTGATTCCATTGCTTTTAGCTTTCCTGCTGGCCAAGCAGTTCAGTAAAAGAATGAATAAATCTTTGTCGGATCTTCATGGCAGGATTGAGTCGGTAAACAAGGTCAGCGATCTCAAATCTCTTGAATTCCAGGATCTGCAGCTTGGTTTTTCTGAATTCACCAACATGTTTGACGAGATGAAGGAAATTATTACGAAACTGCGGGACGTGGCCATCGACAAGGACGTTCTTGAGTTTGAGGTCAAACTGCTGGAGCGCTTCATCATCACTTCAGAGATTGTCCGGGACTGGAAAGCCCATGTTTGCCATATACTGATCGAGATTAACTCGATCATTGATACCTACTTCTTTTTCTCATTGTTCATGGTGGATGAAGAGTCCTATGATCTGGAAGTCTTCTGGCGAAACACGCCAGACGACCAGAGTAAAAAATTCTTTGAATCCGTTATCCGCGATCGACTTGCACAAAGCCCCCGCTTTGCCCACGCTATAAATGTCAACATAATCCATAATATCGCCATGCCTCTGGCAATTCTTCCGGCGCTCAAGGAAGAGGATATAGAGCTGCAGACCAAGTCCCTGTTTCTGGAGGCCCCGCGCATCGGCGGCATCGTGGGTATCGGAGTCATTTCCGAAGTTGGCGCTTATCCGGCCCGCGCCCTGGTCATTGAGAGTATTCTCGCAACCCTGCTGAATGTGGTCGGTTCGGTCAAGGCGATTTATCGCTACACGAAGGAGCTGGAGTTTTACGCAACCCGCGATCCGCTTACCAATCTCTGTAACCAGCGCGTCATGTGGGAAATGCTCAATATTGAGGTTGACCGGGCAGTTCGGCACGATTACGGTTTTGCGTTCCTGCATCTGGACGTGGATAATTTCAAAATCATCAATGATTCCTATGGCCACGCTTTTGGTGACAAAATTTTGCAGGGGGTCAGCGAGATCGTCAAGTCGGCGCTCAGGAAAGGTGATATCCCGGCCCGCTATGGCAGTGATGAATTCAGCGTAATACTTCCGGAAACCGACGCTCAGCAGGCTTATCTTGTCGCGCAGAGGATTGTCGACGACCTGAAGGAGATATCATTTACACCAACCGAGGGGGGCGCACTGAAGGTTTCGGTTTCAATCGGAGTTTCGCTTTACCCGACCCACGCCAGAACGTCCAAAGAGTTGTTCATGATGGCTGATAATATGCGGCAGAAGGCCAAATATTCGGGGAAAAATCAGGTTGCGATTCCTTCTGATGATGATCTGGCCGAGGTCTACCGGATGATTGGTGAGAAAAACATCGTGATCATGAAGGCTATTGAAGAAAAAGTGATTGAACCGTACTTTCAACCGATTGTAAATGTTGCGACCGGGTCGATCGATGCCCACGAAGTCCTGATGAGGATTAATCTGCCGGGTGGAAAGATCATGTGTGCTGAAGAATTTGTGGATATTGCCGAGAGTATGGGTGTTATCAGCAAAATGGATTACATTCTGATGGAAAAAGCTTTTCGCAAAGCCTCTGAAAGTTCATATCGGGGGCTGCTTTTCATAAACATTTCTCCAAAGGCGCTGATTCTGAGCGAGTTCATACCGACTGTGCGGAGACTGACTCGTGAACATGGCATTGACCCGTCCAGCATTGTTTTTGAAATAACCGAACGTGAGACGGTTAAAAATATGGCACTTCTGGAGCGCTTTGTACTTGACCTGAAGTTGGAAAACTACAAGTTTGCGATAGATGACTTTGGCGCCGGTTTTTCATCTTATCAATACCTGAAGCGCTTTCCGGTGGATTACCTGAAGGTTGAAGGTGATTTCGTGAGAGGTATGACCAACGCCGGAGGTGTCGATATGGCAATTGTCAAAAGCATCGCAACACTTGCCCATGGTCTCGGTATAAAGACGGTCGGAGAGTACGTGGAAAGCGGGGATGTTCTCAAAGCGGTGGGAGAGGTTGGCCTGACCTATGCCCAGGGGTACCATGTCGGACTCCCTTCCTCGGAACTGTCGAAATAACTTACAGATTCTGATTGAAGCTGTTCAGTTTATGTAAACTGAATATCATATCAGTATGTTAAGAATCGGCTTGTAATTTGCAGATTGACCAAAGCGAAGGCATATGTCTTTGTACTTCTGAAGCGGCTATTATCAGTTACATAATGATTGTTCATGGCACCATACGGTGTTGTGCCTCTCTGCCCTTGCGGGACAAACCTTTTGTGAGGACGAACAAGGGTGTCAGAAAAAGTTAAGATACTGCTGTTTGAAAAAGAAGCAGCGTTTGCAGAAGAAGTCGGGCATGCTTTGACAACGTTCGGTTATTCGGCCCCAGCTGTTGTATGTGACAAAGAACAACTGCTTGAAGTCACACTTGCGATTAAACCCGACCTGATACTGGTCGGTGTTTCCATTAACGGGTATTTTGACTTTACTGAAACTGTGGAGGAGGTTGCCCACCAAAGCGATATTCCTCTGGTTTATCTCTCTTCTCACGCATATTCCGATCTGGCCGGTAGCGGCAAGATCGCCAACCCGTACGCTTTCCTGCTTAAACCCTTTAACTCCATCCAGCTTAACTACGCCATTGAAGTTGCAATATCCAGACATGCTTTGGAAAAGAGTTCTTGTGATTGCACTGCCGGTTACCGCAATGTGTTTGAGTTTGGCGGCATTGCTACAGTGGTACTGGACGGCTCCGGAGCTGTTGCTCTTGTCAATCAGGAGTTTGAGTCACTGTCCGGGTTCACCCGGGAACAGATCTTGGGTCACAAAAACTGGAACGATTTCTTCTTTGACGAATTTTCAGACGTTATTGAAAGCTCCAGGTCTCAGTCGTCGGAAACAGCTGGTGGTGTCAAATCCGATCTTCCGGTTTTATTTATCGGAAGCGGGGAAGGGACCAAGTCAGTTTACCTGAAAGTAAAACCATTGACTGGAACCGACCGTTATGTTGCCTCCATGTTTGACGTTGCAGAAATCAAAGGAGCGGAGAGGGAAATCCATGCTCTTAACTCTGAACTGATGCGAATGAATGACGAGCTAAGGCGCGAAATTTCTGAACGGGAAAATTATGAAAAGGTGTTGCTGCATCAGGCAAACCACGACACCTTGACCGGACTCCCCAATCGGCAGCTGTTGTTTGACCGCTTGCAGCAGGCAATTGCCTATGTGGATCGTAACAGCAGCATGTTGGCCCTGATGCTTGTCGATCTGGACAGCTTTAAAATAATCAATGACACCATGGGACATGTCGCCGGTGATGCTCTACTGAAAGAGGTCGCCGGGCGGATTCAGGCCTGCCTCAGAAAATATGATACGGTCGCCAGGTTTGGTGGTGACGAGTTTGTCATAATCGCCAACGACATGCCGGATATTCATGACATTGTTGGTTTCGCCGACAAAGTTTCTGATATGTTCCAACAGCCATTCGAACTTCTAGGCAAGCCTATATTCGCAACAGCCAGTATCGGGCTTGCCATTTATCCTTTGCAAAGCAGAAGCACTGATTGTCTCCTGAAAATGGCTGATACTGCAATGTACCAGGCAAAATCCGAGGGTGGTAACGCCTACCGGTTTTTTACTGAATCCATGAGCCTCAAACTGGACAGACGTGCCACAATGGAAAAAAAGCTCAAGGCTGCGCTGGACAGGGAGGAATATCTTGCCCATTATCAGCCCCGGATAGACGTTGCCACCAGAAAGATAATCGGGATGGAGGCGCTGATGCGCTGGCAACCGATAGACGGCCCGTTGGCCTACCCGGCCGACTTCTTTTCGATACTTGAAGAGAGTGGCATGATTGTTCCAGTCGGTGAATGGATGCTTGAAAAAGTATGCGAGCAGAGCCGGGCCTGGCATGAAGCCGGTCTGCCTCCGCTGCGAGTGGCGGTCAATATTTCCGAACGCCAATTCAATCAGGATGATTTTGCCGACAGAGTCGCCAATACACTCACAAAATCAAGGCTCGATCCGAGTTTTCTTGAAATAGAACTTCCCGAACAGATTGTAATGAACAATGTTGTCGATAGTATCAGCCGATTGAAGAAGCTTAAATCGACCGGAGTCACCATTTCGGTGGACAACTTCGGGACAGGGTATTCGTCACTTACCCATCTGAGCCGCTTGCCGATCGATGATATTCAGATCGATAAATCTCTCGTCAACTGCATCATGACCGATGAAAAAGACGCCAATGTTGTCTCCGCGATCATATCCATGGTGCACGGTCTCGGCAAAAACCTGCTTGCCGAAGGTGTCGAGTCAGAGGATCAATTTATGTTTCTAGCCCAAAGACGCTGCAAGGAGATGCAGGGGCACTTTTTCAGCAAACCTCTTACACCTCTGGAATTTGAAAAGATGGCCCGTAAGTACACGCTTTAATCTTCGACATCAGAATTTTTTCCCGCCAACCCACCAATAACTAACTCTTTTTAAAAAACCAGTGAACGACCAAAGACAAAGCTCTTGACTGTACGATTAAATCATAATAATTTTGCTCAACTAATTCCATTCTGGGGAGGAAAAATATGGGCAAAAAAATGAAGTTGATTATCCTTGTTGCCTCGGCGCTGGTCGCGTTGTGTGCTGTCGCTGTTGCCGGTACAACTCCGGCCGTTTCGCCCTTCAAGGTCAATTATGATCTGTTCAAGTTGTATCCGTCACTGATTGTCTACGAAAAATCAAAGGCAGAATTTACCGAACCGGAAACCTGCGGCGGTTGTCATGATGACAAATACAAAGAGTGGAACGGCTCTTTGCACAGCATGGCTTTCATTGACCCGGTTTATCAGGGTGAACTGAACAAGGCTGTCAAATCGGTGGGACATGAAATATCACGTCAATGTGAAGGGTGCCATTCTCCGGCCGGTGTTGTAACAGGCGAAATCAAGGGGCCAGGCCTGGTCGGGCTATCGGCGGTAGCCAAGGCTGGTGTCTCCTGCGATATCTGTCATTCGATCGTTGCCCTTAACCATGATAAAACACCCACCAAAGAGCCGGAGAACGGTTCCTTCGTCATAAACCCTGGAAAGGACGGCAAGGATGGGGCTGTGCTGGTTAAAAATGGGCCGCTCAAGCCGACGGACGCCTGCGGCGGCGGATTTCACGAATGCCGCCAGACAGAGTTTCACGAGAAGGCCGACCTGTGCGCTTCCTGCCATCAGGTTTATCATTATGACAAGCACTTTCCGATTGAGGCTACCTATAACGAATGGAAGCATAGTCCCTACTCCCAGCAGGGCATCCATTGCCAGGATTGCCACATGGTCGCTACAGACACCTTTGTGAAAGTGGCCGACTCAATGACAAAGCCCGAGCGCAAGGATTACAGGCACTATTTTAACGGCGCCAACTACCTGCTGTATTACCTGGGTTCCCAGGCCGCACAGAAAGCTGGAGACAAGGAACAGTCTGACCGGTTGATGCACCAGTATGATATGGCCGTAAAACGGTTGCAGAATGCTGCCGGTTTGGAAATCGAGCCGATCTACCGCAAAGGGACTCTGGCTGAAGTGCGGGTGCGTGTCAAAAATCTGCGGGCCGGACACAACCTGCCAACTTCCTTGACCAACATCCGTCAGATGTGGCTAGAGGTCGTTGCGAAGAACGAGAAGGGGGAGGTTGTCCTTTCCACCGGATCACTCAACGCCAACGGATCCATGGCAACTGATGCCCGGATTTTTAATTCGGACGGCATGGGGTCGGATATGCATTATTCGGATCACCCCTGGATCATTACGGCTTTTTCACGTCATGAAACAATACCCCCCAAAGGGTATAAAGATGTCTACTTCGGAATTCCAACTCCGAATGGAAGTTCCAAGCTGACTATTGAAGCCAAACTGCGTTATCGCCAGGCGGAACAGGAAATCGCTGAAGCTTTGCTGAAAGATGTTCCAAAGGGTATCGATCTGGCTAAAGATTATGGGCTGACGGAAATTCCCAAACTGCCGGTGGTGGACATGGTGTCTTTGAAGCGGGATGTCTCTGCGACTAAATAGGATGCAAAATATGTCTGAAAGTAAAAAGGGCGGCCAACTGGCCGCCCTTTTTACTTTCAGGTCAATTCAAAAACTTATTTGCCGCAGCACTTTTTGAACTTGATGCCGCTTCCGCAACTGCATGGATCATTTCGTCCAACTTTATTGGAAAGAATCGGCTTCGCTTTGACCATGTTCCCTTCGGTGAAAAACCAGCGTTCACCTTCTTTTACAAACTGGGCATTTTCACGATGCTCGCGCGGTTCACCATTTTCGAGAAAGCGGGCTACAAACTCGACTTCTCCGCTGGTATCGTCTTTGCCACCTTTGTTGATGCCGATGATTTCCAAACCTTGCCAGTCGGCATTCTCGGCCCATTCTTTTGTGCCTTTGTGATCGTATCCGCTGCGATGGTTCGCATGCGTACTCTCATAAATAAAATCAGTCTGTACCCCGACATAAGCCGAATAACGCGCTCTCATAAGTTTTTCGGGCGATTCTGCGATCTGTATTCCTTTTATAACCGGTTCGCAACACTCGGAAAAGTTAATGCCGCTGCCGCAAGGACAGTTGTTCATAGTTGTTTCTCCTTCAATGAAATTTGGTGGTTTTGGTGACATATTAGTCGGGCATTTGTCAAACACAATCTGCTGCGATGTTCGTAATAGGGGTGCGTACAATAAAAAAAGCGCCCGCATTGGACGCTTTTATTACTATCGACTCCCGCCATCAGGAAAACTGAATCAGTAGTTGCCTTCCACAAGTTCAAAGTATGCCTGCGGGTGTTTGCATACCGGGCATATTTTGAGAGCTTCAGGCCCCTCATGGATAAGTCCGCAGTTTCTGCATCTCCAGCGTGCTGATTCCTTGCGGCTGAAAAATGTACCAGCTTCCAATTCGTCCAACAGCAGCTGGTAGCGTTCCTGATGTGCTTTTTCAATTTTGGCGATTGATGTGAACAGAGCGGCAATTTCAGGAAAACCTTCCTCAAGAGCTTCTTTGGCCATGCGCGGGTACATCTCGGTGAACTCGTCAGTCTCGCCGGCCGCCGCAGCTTTCAGGTTGTCGGCGGTGGAGCCGATGCCATTGAGCAGTTTGAAGTGAAGCTTGGCATGCTCCTTCTCGTTTTCTGCGGTTTCCATGAAAATCGCAGCAATCTTTTCGTATCCTTCCTTCTTTGCCACCGAGGCAAAGTAGGTGTATTTGTTGCGGGCCTGGGATTCACCGGCAAAGGCATCAGACAGGTTCTTCTCGGTTTTGGTTCCTTTGATATCTTTCATTTAATACTCCTTTGGGTGGGGTACGCACCATGCAGGTACTTGTCATTAATAGTCTTTATTACATGACCGATGCTAAAGTCAAACAATTTGAATTTGAATGTCCGGCATTATTGGCTGCTTTTGGGACTGTAAATAATAGGTTGTCTATCGCGCGCATTCATTGTAGGCTCATTAAACATAAGCCCAATTGATCGAGGATGATAATGAATAATATCAATGAACTGCTGCAGGCGCCATTGTCTGCACATGAAACCCGCTGGGCCAGTGAAATTGCCGACAAGTTGCCGGAAGACGACGATCTGACCTTCGAAGAATCAAAAATACTCACCAGATTGCCGATAAGCGAATGGCCGGCCGAATTGTTGGCCAAGGTGAAAGACGTAATTGATGTTGACGATTTCCCGGTTGACGAGAACGAATGATGATTCCGAATCTGCCCTGTGCAGCTATCGTACTGAATTACTGTCCATTCCGGACAGCTGAAGGAGTTTTGTTTGAAGACGCAGTTTGTAAACCGAAATGCAGGATTGCTCATTTGTCTGCTGTTAATTGTTTCAGGATGTACAAACAGTAAATCTGTTGAACCAACCGTTACAGAAAAAAAACAGCCTGCCCGAGAGTTAACCGTTTTTTCCGCCACCAGCAGTGCCGTTCGCGAAGCCGCGGTATTTGCATCCCGCTCCGGCGCTGCTGCTCCCGTAACAGCACCCGCAACGAAAACCAATGCCGGCGAAAATCCCGAGTTTGCCAAAATCAAAGGCTGGCCGGTCAAGGGCCCTGCTCCGCTACAGGGTGCAATTCTGCCCAAGAAACGCATAGTTGCTTATTACGGCAACCCTCTTTCAAGGAAGATGGGTGTTTTGGGTGAATACCCTAAGGACGAAATGTTGCGTCGCCTGAAGTTGGAGGTTGCCGCCTGGCAGGCCGCTGACCCGGCTACGCCGGTGCAACCGGCCTTGCATCTGATTGCAGTTGTGGCACAGGGTGATCCCGGCAAAGATGGAAAATATCGTCAAATCACTCCGGACAAGGTTGTCAGCCAGGTCTATGAATGGGCAAAAGAAGTTGGGGCAATTCTGTTCATTGATATCCAGACCGGGCATGACGACATTCGGTCCGTTCTGCCGCGCTTCGAGTGGATATTGAAAAATCCGGATGTACATCTGGGAATCGATCCGGAGTTTAACCTGATCAAGAGCGGCAAGAAACCTGGGACCAGGATCGGCACCTACGATGCGGCCGATATTAATTTCGCTTCCTCTTATCTGAAAAATCTGGTCAATAAATACAACCTGCCTCCCAAGGTGTTCACTGTGCACCGCTTCACACAAGGTGGCGTCACAAATTCCAGGGATATAGTTCTGCGCCCGCAGGTGCAGATCGTCATGCATATGGATGGCTGGGGTTCCCCCTGGTTAAAGCGTGATTCCTACAAGAGCTATATCGTTGCCGAACCCGTGCAATACACCGGATTCAAGCTGTTCTACCACAACGATACCAAAAAGGGCGACCCGCTGCTGAAGCCGCAGGAAGTTCTCAAACTCAATCCCAAACCGCTCTACATCCAGTACCAGTAAGGCCGGGAAAGATGCTGCTGATTTTCCCTCCGGCAGCCAAAGCCTGCGAACCTCCGGCCGGCATAGCCAGGCTTGCGTCTGCCTTGCAGGCGCATGGTGTTTCCTGCCGTTTGCTGGACGCTAATCTGGAAGGGCAGCTTTGGCTGCTGGGACAGCCGCTGGCGGCAGACGATACCTGGAGCCGACGGGCTGCAAAGAACCACTCCGCAAATATCTCCGCGCTTAGAACCCCCAAGACCTATCAAAACCCGGATCGCTATCGTCGTGCAGTCAGCGACTTGAACCGCCTGCTGGCCGTTTCCGGCCGTGCGACAGGTTCCACCGCAGGTCTTGCCGATTACCAGCAGACGGTTCTTTCTCCGGTGCGCAGCGCTGATTTGATAAAAGCGGCGGAACTGCCGGATTCCAACCCGTTTTTCCCGTACTTCAGCCTGCGTCTGCCGGAGCTTCTGGCGGGAATCAGAACCGTTGGCTTCTCACTCAACTACCTCAGTCAGGCGCTCTGTACCTTTGCCATGATCGGCTATCTCAGGAGGCGGTACCCGCATTTGAAGATAGTTCTTGGCGGCGGATTGGTGACCTCCTGGATGCGGCGTCCAGATTGGAGTAATCCCTTCGGCGGCCTGGTCGATCATCTTATCGATGGTGAGGGGGAGGTGGCTTTGCTGTCGTTGTGTGGTGTCAAGCCTCTCCCAGGCTTGCATGTTACACCGGATTACTCCGCTCTCCCGCTTCGTAATTATCTCTCGCCCGGGTTGATCCTTCCCTACAGTGCGGCTTCAGGATGCTACTGGAACCGCTGTTCGTTCTGTCCGGAGCAGGCCGAAGGGAATCACTACCGCCCTGTCCCGCTTTCTCAGGTTCTTTCCGACCTGCAACAATTGACGATGGAATACTCACCTGTCTTGATCCATCTGCTGGACAATGCTGTCAGTCCGGCGCTCCTGCGCGGACTGGCCCGGAACCCGCCCGGCGCGCCGTGGTACGGCTTTGCCCGGGTTGACGAACAGCTGGCCGAGCCAGGTTTTTGCCGGGCATTGAAGCAGTCAGGCTGTGTAATGCTCAAGCTGGGACTGGAGTCGGGAGATCAGGAAGTCTTGGAACAGATGAGGAAGGGGATCAGCCTGGAGCTGGTTTCGCGGGTGCTTTTTTCACTGCGGCAGGCCGGAATTGCCGTTTACTGCTATCTGCTGTTCGGCACGCCGAGTGAAACCGAGGTCAAGGCACAACGGACGCTGGACTTTGTAGTCCAGCACCATGATGCGATCCGTTTTCTCAATCTGGCCGTATTTAACATGCCGCTTTTTGGAAATGAAGCGGGGGAGTACGGAACAAAGCTTTTCTACGAGGGTGATCTGTCACTCTACACAGCCTTCAAGCATCCTGACGGTTGGGACCGTGCCCAGGTGCGCCGGTTTTTAGAGAGCCGTTTCAAGCGCCATCCGGCGGTGGCGGAGATTGTCAGAAACGATCCGCCGCAGTTTTCCTCCAACCACGCCCCGTTTTTTTGCAGTTAGATGCGAACTTCCGTCCGCATCTTTCAGAATCAAACCTCATTTTCGTACCGCTGCACCACCGCTTCATAATGTGAACTGAAATCGGCCGCTGTTCTGGTTTCCGCGGCAACATAGCCGGCGACGATCTCAGCTCTCAGTGTGTCTGGTATGACCCGCTCGGCAAGCGGATAAAGAATCCCGTCTTCCTTGGAAATGTGATCACGCAGCAGTTCGACGTAGGCCAGCGCATTTTCGCTCAGCGCTGCCAGATTATCCATATTCCCCGCTACTGCTTCCTTTGCGGCCGATTCCATCGCCTTCACGTAGGCCCGCCCCTGGTCATGCTCCATCAGCATTGCGGCGATCGGGCTGTTTTCACGCGGCATACCGTTTTTGATCAGAGCTTCAAACAGCACATCCTCTTCCTTGGCATGGTGAAACCGGTCTGCGTAATTGCGTATAAAGTCAACACCATCCAGGAAAAACTGCCAGTTGTGGTAGCTGCCGTTCGCCACCAGTCCGGAATTGCGTTCCAGCAGGTTGATCATTCGCAGGATAAGTTTGTGCTCGTTGACCAGAGCGGTCGTGATATCAGTTTTCATCAGTTCCTCCGTTCGCCATTTATGCCTATGGTGACGGACTCGAATGGAATCTCCTTGCCGCACTTCTGGAGCGCTTCCCGAACCATAATGTCCAGGCCGCGGCAGCATGGGACTTCCATGATTGCCACTGTGACGCTTTTGATGTTATTGGCGCTGAAGATGTGGGCCAGTTTGTCCACATAAGCGGTCGTGTCGTCAAGCTTGGGACAGGCGATCGCCAATGCCCTTCCTTTGATCAGATCCTGATGTGTGCTTCCCATGGCGAAGGCAACACAGTCGGCGCAAACCAAAATATCGGCCTCTTGAAAATAAGGTGCCGTGGGTGGCACCAGGTGGAGCTGTACCGGCCACTGCCGGAGTTCTGAAACTGCTTTTGTGCCGCAGGCTTGTGTTGTCTCTTCACGCTCGATTACTTTTGCCATGCTGCCGGGGCAGCCGCATCCCAAATTTCCCATGATCATTCTCCTTTTGATATCAGATGTGTGTTGATATCCTGTTCAATATTAGCTTCGTCTTCTTTGGATAGTCCGTGAATGGCAACCACGTCCTTCAACAGGCAGATGCCGACTTTGCAAGTGACACAGCCGATCTCGTAGCGGTTCAGGATTTCTCCTATCTCCGGGTAACTGATCATCACGTCCTGAATTGCCTTCTCGCCCAATCCGTTTTTGAATTCCATGTTTGCCTCCCAGCCTCGTTTATGATTGAAGAATACCCCGTTTAAGAAATTAAAATAATGACGCCGGTCAAAGTTTTTGATTTGCAGTCGAATATTCAAATTTTGTTTTATTAATGTTGCTTGCATGGGGTATACAGTAAAATATCACCTTAACTTTTTACTGTCGGCATGTTATAGACGAGGGTAGTATTTTTCGGGAGCTGACATGGAGATTTTTGGCGGTTTTATGGTAATGATGAGCATCATCGGTCTTTTTCTGGCGGTGATATGGATAATCATGCCGTTTGTAGTGTTTGCAATCAAAGGGAAACAGGATCGAACTCTGGAAGTGCTGGAAGGTATGGAAAAACGCTTGGCATCTCTTGAAGCCGGCTTGCGCCAGACCAGGCCTGACTTTTCCGGTAATTTTGAAAATCCTGCTCAGGCGCCCGCCGGACCAACCCAGGAGGTCGTCAGCCAGGCAGCAGAAAAATGTTCTTCCCAGGAAACGTCATCCAGTTCAGCAATATGAATGGCGGCCGGTCTAATCCTGAAATAAAAAACAATATGGAGACGTTTAGAGATGTTACTGCAAGGAAAAAAAGCGCTGATATTTGGCGTTGCGAACGATAAAAGCATCGCTTGGGCAATTGCCAGGCTGTTTCACGATCAGGGTGCCGAACTGGCCATTACTTACGCCGGGGATGCGCTGGAGAAGCGTGTGCGGCCACTGGCCGAGTCTGTAAATGCCGCCGCAATTATACCCTGCAATGTTGCCAGTGACGAGGATATCAAGGGTGTATTCAGTGATCTGGGCAAAATATGGGATGGCGTGGATATCGTTATTCATGCGATCGCTTTTGCAAACAAGGAAGAGCTGAAGGGAACCATCGTCAATACGACGCGCGAAGGTTTTGCAACTGCAATGGATATCAGCGTTTACTCTTTTATGGCAATTATGAAAGAAGCTCAGCCGATGATGCAGGGACGCAATGCAGCCGCGCTGACGCTCAGTTATTACGGGGCCGTGAAGGTTTTTCCAAGTTACAATGTGATGGGGGTTGCCAAGGCGGCCCTGGAGGCTTCGGTGCGCTATCTGGCCGAAGGGCTCGGGCCCGAAGGAATCCGGGTTAACGGTATCTCGGCCGGCCCGATCCGCACACTGGCCGCCGCAGGCGTCAACGGTTTCATCAATATATTGAATCACGTGGAAGAAAAAGCTCCCCTGCGTCGCAATGTCACTCAGGAGGATGTGGCCCGTTCTGCACTCTATCTGTGCAGCGGCCTCTCCAGCGGTGTTACCGGCGAGATCCATTATGTGGATGGCGGCTACAACGTGATCGGTATCTAATCCTCTTTAAGGTCGAGGTTGAGAAGATATCAAATTTCCAGGCCTCGACTTTATTTCATTTTCCTCGGAGCATTCCCATCAAAGAACCATTCGGTAATTTAGCAGGTTTAAAATCAAGTCAGATTCAGGCGCTTGAACGCCTGTACCGCCGTCGAGTTCCAATCGCTGAATTTTGTTCTCATGAGCTTGCCGGTCGGCTTGTCGAGCTTTCCGGCGAGCTTCGCCGACAAATCGGCATTCTCGTCAGCCGTGCCGGAATTGTGGAATATGTCATAGTAGGAGATGAAAAAGGTCTGGTGATTCCCGACCTGCGTGATTATCCGCTTGGCAAGCGCGCCATGCGCGGTTTGCGCTTGATTCATACCCATCTGAAAAACGAGCCGGTCAGTGAAGATGACCTGACCGACCTATCGCTGTTGCGGCTCGACCTGCTCGCGACCCTGTTTTTCACCCCCGGTAAACAGCAGATTTCCGCGCAGTTGGCCTGGTTGTCGCCTGACCAGCGGGGAGCCGCCACGGTCGTTGAACCACCCATGCTGCTCGATCGCATTGATCTTGACTGCGTACACTTCATAAACGAACTGGAAGCCGATCTTGAGAAGGCGGCCCGCAGCACAACCGGCAAGGCTAAAGATGCTCTGGAGCGTGCGATTCTGATCTCGGTCACGACCTCCGGCACCCGCCAGGAAGCCGAAGATTCGATGTCCGAACTGCGGGAGCTGGCGCGAACTGCCCAGGTCGAGGCGCTGGATGAATTCATTCAACGACCGCGCAGTCTTAATCCCCGTTTTCTGATGGGGGAGGGGATGATGCGCGATGTTGTTATCAGGGCTTTGCAGCGCGGGGCCAGCATGCTGATCTTTGATCAGGAGCTGACGCCGGCCCAGATTCGCAGCATATCTGCCATGACTGAGTTGAAAGTTATTGATCGCAGTCAGCTGATACTGGACATTTTTGCCCGTCGTGCAAAAACGCTGGACGGCAAAGTACAGGTGGAGCTGGCCCAGCTGAAATACCTGCTGCCGCGCTTGACCGGACGTGGAGTGCAGATGTCTCGCCTGATGGGCGGCATCGGCGGACGCGGACCAGGTGAAACCAAGCTGGAGACCGACCGCCGCCGCATCCGCGACCGGATTGCCAGTCTGGAACGGGAGTTGAAGGAGCTTTCCCGTGGGCGCGACCAGCGCCGCCAGCAGCGAATCAAGGCCGGTGTGCCGATCATCTCAATTGTCGGCTATACCAACGCCGGTAAATCTACCCTGCTGAATGCATTGACCAAAAGTGATGTCTTTACGGAGGATCTGCTTTTTGCCACTCTGGATACGTCCACCCGCCGTCTGCGTTTCCCCCGGGAACGTGAAGTGATTATCACCGATACGGTTGGGTTCATCCGTTCACTCCCCAAGTCACTGATGGGCGCTTTCAAAGCGACGCTGGAAGAACTGCGCGATGCCGACCTGCTGCTGCACGTAGTTGATTCGTCCCACCCACGATTTGAGGATCAGATCGCCCAGGTGAGAACCATTCTGAAAGAACTGGATTTGGGCGAAAAGCAGGAACTGCTGGTTTACAACAAGGCTGATCTGCTGAGTGAAATGCGGAAAAAGGATACGGTTGGATTTCTTCGTGTGAAGCAGTCGTCCAGGACCCAGAATAGTGTGACAGTTTCTGCCCGCGACCGGAAGAGCCTGGCGCCGCTGATGGACGAGCTGCAAAGGCGATTCTGGCCGGAAGAGGCAATTGTTGAGGAAATCCAGCCGGAGTCGGCTTAGACGGTTTTATCATGCTGTTGAACCGCTTTTGTGGAAGTTGACAGCCTCATTTTGAAATTTATTAACTACCCTCGACTACCAAATGTTTATGGGGAGCTCGGCAAAAATGGCAGACCCAATCTCCTTAAGACATCCTGCAGCATTCTCTAAATCTCGCAATCTTTTCTCAATGGCTTTTTCTGATCGGAAAAGAGAAGAGCTTTTTCTGTGTCAGCATAATGGTCACACTGCCAACTCTCTGCGTTGGGCATCGATTGTATGTGCTGCCATTATGGCCGGATTTATATGGCAGGATGCCCGGATATCAGAATTGGGCTACATTGCCACCAACATTAGAGTATTTGGTGTTATGCCGGTTTGTTTCATGGCCTGGTATGCAAGTCGCAAACTGGCACTGCGGCGCTTTATCCACTGTATCAGCGCCATCTTTTGGCTGAGTTTTGCCAGTCTAACTGCCGCCATACTTCTTGTGTATGAACCGGGGCCTTTTAGTCTGGTCGGTACTGTGGGAGTCAGCAGTTTTTTGCTGATTCTCTGTGGAATATTTACTTTTTCGAGCTTACGCTTTTGGGCATCCCTGCTGGTAGGAATGCTGACTCTTCTGATCTATTATGTTGCGGTAGCCTGCTGGACTAATGCCATTGCCGAATTTGTCAACCGTGATTTGTTGACTGCCATGGCGCTGGTTGTTGGCGGAGCGACGGTGAGTCTGTTCGATGAACGTGCCAGGCGGCGTCAATTTGAAATGTCCGAACAGCTGCAAAACTCCTACCTGATGGTGGAACAGCAGGTTCATGAACGGACGCTCGAACTACAGAGAACAAATATTCAGTTGTATGAGGAAATCAGCGTACGCAAGGGAATCGAAAACAAACTTCAGGCAAGCGAACATCGGTTCCGCATGTATTTCGAAAAAAGTGCCGACGCGATTGTGATCGTTAACTCAAAAACATACTGTCTTGAAGCCGCCAACCTCGCCGCGCTTGTCATGTTAAAATGTTCGGCTGATGAGATTATCGGGATTAACCTCGCTGTTTTATCATCTGATATGCAACCTGATGGTCGCTCCTCCCAGGAGAGGTATGCCGAGATCGTCAATCTGGTAAAGCAGCAAGGATTTCATCGCTTTGAGTGGCATTGTCAAAGCCCCCATAGAGCTCCGTTTCCGATTGAGGTTGCCATGACTTTGATTGATGACGGCCTGTCACCATTTATACTTGCTACCTGGCGCGACGTATCTGATCGCAAGCTGATGGAACAACAGCTGTATCAATCACAGAAAATGGAATCAATTGGCCGGCTTGCCGGGGGGGTGGCCCATGATTTCAATAATAAACTGACCATTATGCTGGGTTATGTCCAGCTCGCGGCCGAGGAACTGCCTGATACCAAAAATATTGAAGTTTACCTGGATGAAGTCAGGTTGGCTGCTGAGTATTCACGCGACATTACCGCGCAGTTACTCGCTTTTTCCAGGCAGCAGATTGTTTCCCCCTGCATAGTGGACATTAACAGCATCATCAACGGTACTCACAAGTCTCTGTCGCGTCTGATTGGTGATGATATCGATCTTCGCTTTGTTCCTGGCGAAAATCTGTGGAAAATTAAGATCGATCCGGTGCAGATTGATCAGATCATCATGAATCTGGCCGTGAATTCTATGGATGCCATGCCGGATGGCGGAGTCTTGACGATAGAAACCACAAATAGTCTGTTGGGAGAAGATATTGCGTCACATCTCCCGCTATCTCAGTGTGACTATGTATTGATTAAGGTCAGTGACAATGGAATTGGCATTGATAGCGAATCAATCAAACATATCTTTGAGCCGTTTTTTACCACTAAGGACGTCGGCAAGGGGACTGGTCTGGGATTGGCAACTGTTCATGGCATCGTCCTGCAGAACAATGGATGTATCGATGTGGCAAGTCAACCCGGCACCGGTACAACCTTCCATATTTATCTGCCCCGCGACCCGGAATGCCATTGATTGCAGATGCAAGGCATCAAACAAAAAAAGGCGAACGCCGCATCTCGACATTCGCCTCATACACTGTATATTGCCTGGTTGCCAAAAGGCTCACTCAAACTGTTTTTTGAACTCCTCCATCAACTGCCGGAGATTTGCCACCTCAACTTGCAGGGCTGTGACTTCCTCTTCCAATTTCGCGATCCGCTCGTTTTCCGCCATTACCCGTTGCCGGGCAGCTTCGGGAGCTTTTTCCGCATAATCGTCGCCCGCTTCCGGCAATTCAGAAAACAGCTGGGCGTAGCGACCTTCCTTTCTACCTGGTTGACGCGGCATCAGGGCAATGAAAGGGGATTCGCGCTCCATCAGTTCTTTCAGTACTTCCTCCATTGCGGACAGATCGCCAAAAGGGTGCATCCGCTCGCATCTCGTCCGCAGTTCACCAACCGTCTGCGGTCCGCGTAGCAGCAGTTCACAGATCACCGACTGTTCCGCCGGAACCAGTCCAAGTTTCTCAGCCAGTAGATGGCGGTATTTCGGGACCCGGCCGCCATCGGCCGAGATTACCGACAGTTGCTTGAAGCGGAGCGAATCCAGTGCCCGTACTACTTCCTCTTCCGTCAGTGCCATTACGGGGTCGCGGTTGGATTTCTGGTTGCAGGCATTGGTCAGCGAATTGAGCGAAAGCGGGTAATACTCGGGCGTCGTCAGTTCTTTTTCCACCAGGCTGCCAAGTACCCGGACCTCTGTGCTGTTAAGCTTTATATCCAACGTAATCTCCCGGCCGGTTAGTGAAACGTGGGCACTTTTTCCTGAAAAAGTACGTAGGGGCTGACGATCAGCATGGCAAACTTTTTCATTTTGTTATCATCCCAGGCGCGGATTTTGGATTCAGACGGTTTGCCGATCATCCCGCTTTCAACCAGGTTCTGAATAACGTCGATGTCGTCAGAGGCCACCTTAAGCGCGGTATCGGCAAGGTCCAGCGAGTCGTCCACCAGAATCAGCCCACCCCGTTCCAGATGTGCCTTCAGGCAGCTCCACTCTGCTTCATCAATTGATAGTGCCAGTTCTTCTTTGCTGGGAATCATTTGAAAAACCCCTTTTCTATGCATTTTTCGCGTACTTCAATTGTTAGATCGATGACTTTTTGCTGTTCCGCTGTCATGCCTGCATAACCGAGCGTATCTTTTGGAGTCACAATAGTGTGTATGTACTGTTCAAAGCTAACTTCCCGCGGAAGGCTTTCACCTAAGCATGTGCAGAACTTTTCCCGTCCGACCGCCTTCAGGCATTGTTCCTGCTTTACTGTACCCGCTTTTTGTTGCGCTTTAAGTTCCTTGAGCTCTTGGATCTGCTGTTCGAGTTTGTTGATCTTCTCCAGCAGCTCATCATCCTGTGTGGCCATGGCAGGTGCTGCGAAGAAAAGTGCGATAATCAATAACGAAATGATCTGTTTCATTATATTGGTACCTCCCGGAAACACGCGTCATTTTTATCATGCAACACTAATAAAGTCCATTCCTTCCTGCCAACCCCGCTTAAGCGCCAGAGTCCGGAATTGCTCCCGAGCCCCGCGAACACCGATCGCAGCCAGCATTTTTCTTCCCGAAAGATCCAAATCTTCTGTTCTGGTAACCGGCGCATCGTGAAGAGTGCGCCCGATCTTGCGCGGATCTACATCCAGCCAGTGCGAAACCCTGATTCCTTCCGCCGCCAGCATGCGCTGCCAGGCCCTTGCCTCAATCCCGGCTCCGGCCATGACGACTTTGGAGCAGTTATTCAGAAAACCTTGTTTCAGGTGGTTCAGTTTGCAGCTGCGGAAGGCGTTGGTTGAATATTCGTCCATTGTGCGTGTGGCACGTTCGGGGTGGTCTCGCCAGAAAAAGAGATGGTCCGGCAAGCGGGCGAAGTGTACGCCGCTTGTCGCCATGCGCAGCCAGAGGTCGTAATCTTCCGCCCAGCCACAATCACGATAACCCCCAAGTCGCTCCAGAATTGTCCGGCGGGTCATAATGCTTGGATGCACAAATGGTGATTCAACAAATAGATCCCGCATAATCCGGTCATGATCCTGTAATGAATTCTGCCAGCTCTCGTAATCAACCATGCCCTGTTTCAGTGAAGTACGCGGGAAATGCCGAAAACTGCTGGCCACCAGGCCGGTGTCCGGGTGTGCATTCAGGAACTCTGTCTGTTTCGCAAGACGATCGGGGTGACTGATGTCGTCACCGTCCATGCGTGCCAGCAACGGTGCGCGACATGCTTCCAGTCCGGCGTTGAGCGCCGCCACCAGTCCTCCCCCTTCACGACGAATAACCTGCACCCGGCTGTCTCCGGCGGCGGCTGCCAAGAGAATGGCGGGAGTGCGGTCGCTTGAACCATCATCAACCACTACCAACTCCCAGTTGGTAAAGGTCTGGGCGTAGAGTGAGTTCAGCGATGCTTGAAGGTACAACTCTTCATTGCGTACCGGCATGAGTATCGACACTTGTGGCATGACTGTCATCACTGTTTGAGCTGCTTCAGCTCATCCAGGCGTGCCGCGGCGGCTTTGGCTGCTTGGGAGTCGGGATGTTTTTGAATGATCTCGTTATAGAGCTTTCTGGCATGCTCGCCGTTGCTCTGTTTTTCTTCAAAACGGGCTGTCTCGAGAAGTCCATTGGCTTTGTTTTCGCCGGAAGTGCAGCCGAGCAGTAATATTGAAATAAGCAAAACAAGAATCGGTGTTTTCATGGGAACCCCTTGCATCAGTAATGTGAGAAACTTATTATCAGATCATGATCGGATCATGCAACATGTTGTTTTCAATATGACATCGTTACAATGCATGTTGCTTATGGTCTGTAGGGGAGATGCGAAATTTAAGAAATTATTCAGTTGGCGGGTGACTAATAAATTACGTTTTTAGGTCTGCTGCGCTGGATGGTTTGGAGATAGATTTCTGAGTCATTGACGATGTTGCCGTCGGGGTGGGCAAGCAGCAGCTCATCTGTACGGTATGGGACCGCAGAAGCCCACAGTCCATCGCTGCTGGTGTTGCAGGCGCCTTTCCATGGATCCACCGGCCGGTACATACCACCTTCTTCTTTATAGACTCCAAAATGAAGGTGTGGAATCTGTGAATTTCCGGAGCTTCCGACCACGCCCAGCTGCTGTGAACGTGAAACCTTGTCACCTGGCGCAACCTTCAATGATCCTTTGCGAAGGTGGGCATATAGCGTCAGATAACGGGTGTCTTCGATCTTGTGTTCTATGACAACGAAGTTACCTGCATTGAATCCAAGAGTAGCCCCTTTTGCGTTTCCGATTGAAAGTGCACTTTTTTCGCGCTCGTCGCATTCGTGCTCTGAGTCATTCGGGCATCGATCAAACAGGCCATCCTTTGTCCATTTGACAATGCCATCCTCTGCCGCTAGCGCCAGCACGCCCTGATCAACCGACGATACAACGATATCCGTGCCCTGATGCCCGGTATAGCCGGGTTTGCCGCAGGCAAAGGAGAGGCCTGTGCCGGCCACGTCCGGATAACCGATGCGGAAATGCCTGCCGACGCAATCCACTCCAGGCACACAGGAAATAGGCCAGGAAAATCCGTTGTCGGCGGTCGCGTCAGCGCAATAAATTGCGTTGAGCAATATGAAGAACAGCTGCGCTATGTATATTGAACTTGATTTGATCATAATTGTTATTCTGTACCCGAAACATTGCCAGTCTGGCACTTATATCTGGTCTTAGGACTGAGTTTTCGCGAACAAGTCTCAAAATAACGGAATAAAATTCATGCCGCAACAATTAACATGTTGCACTGAACTGTGCCGGACGCTGTCTACAGGGCGCTTGCGATTCTATTGAGAATCTTGTGGCAGTTAGAAAAATAAATATCAGCAAACTCACGCAATTCTTATGCCGATTCAGCCCGGCAGAGCTTTGGCAATTTTTACTTGACGATCACGGGTGATGAGGTAAGGATAGAATCATACCCAGACAGGAACTATCCTAAACATGAACAGTGAAACAACAGCCCGCAGTTACCCTTTTAAAAAGATTGCTGATCTGCTTGCCCGGCGGGACTGCAAAACGGCAGCGGATGTATCCGGGCGTACCCGCGCATCCGTAGCTTTGATTCTGAGACAGCTCGAAGATGACATGGAACTTCTGTTCATACAGCGGGCGACTCATGATCTGGATCCCTGGTCCGGGCATATCGCTTTCCCCGGCGGAAAACTGGAAGAAGGCGAGTTGGTCTGTCAAACGGCAAGACGTGAGACTTTGGAGGAAATCGGCATTGATCTGGATGAGCAATGTTATCTCGGGCGTCTTTCCGATCTGGTCGGTTCGAATCTGCCGATATGGGTGTCATGTTGCGTTTACGGGGTAGGGCAGACTTTTTCCGACCCTGTTCTTAGTGACGAAGTTTGCGATGTTTTCTGGATCAAGCTCTCGGATGTTCGTGACATCAATCGTCATCAGATGGCTCCGGTCGCATTCTCCGAAAGGAGCTACAATGTCCCCGCCATCAGGCTTCCTGTTGAAGGCAAACCGGTATTGTGGGGGCTTACCCATCGTTTCGTAATGCAGTTTCTTGATCTGCTTGAATTACTGGATCTTGGAGTTGCAATTAGCTCAGATTGCTGTAGACTGCCTGAATTGGTAGAACTTAACGAGGAGGAACTGTCATGAGTGAAAAAAGTGGAATTATAACTTTCAAAGGCAATCCGATGACCCTGGTGGGACCCGAATTGAAAGTGGGGGATGTCGCCCCCGATTTTGCCGTTGTGGATAACTCACTGGCTCCAGCCACTCTGGCGACGTATGCCGGCAAGGTCAAGATAATCAGTGCTGTGCCGTCGCTGGATACCCCGGTCTGCGACACGGAAACCCGCCGTTTCAATCAGGAAGCCGCTTCATTGCCAGGTAACATTGTCGTGCTGACGGTCAGCCTGGATCTTCCTTTTGCCCAGAAACGCTGGTGCGGAGCAGCCGGAATTGAAAAGGTTGTGACCCTTTCCGACTACCGTGATCGTTCATTCGGTCTGGGTTATGGGGTTCTGATCAAGGAATTGCTGCTGTTGACCCGTGCGGTATTTGTATTGGATGCCGACAACATCATACGCTACATCCAGATTGTGCCGGAAGTGACTGCAGAGCCTGATTATGCCGCTGTCATAGCCGCTGCCAAGGCTCTGATTTAATGCTTGGATTTTGCATGCACGTCCGTCTCGGGCGTGCATGCAAAATACCTCTTCGCCGTAATTTTATTCACCAACCAGTCTGTTTTTCTCCCACCCCTGAAAATGGAATCCTACTAGAGCTGCTTTGCAATCCTCTTCAGCATGATTGAATTCAGTACCACCGATACCGATGAAAAAGCCATGGCCAGTCCGGCGTATTCAGGTTTTAGAGTAATGCCGTACCCGGAAAACAGGCCGGCAGCCACAGGGATGCCAAGAATGTTGTAGAATAATGCCCAGAACAGGTTCTGCTTGACTTTGGAGAGTGTCGCCCGCCCGATCTTGATCGCCCTCACAACATCCAGCAGGTCGTCGCGCATCAGCACAATGTCGCCGGTTTCCTTTGCCACATCGGTTCCGCCGCCAATGGCGATGCCAACTTCGGCCTGAGCCAGTGCCGGAGCATCGTTGATGCCGTCGCCTGCCATGCCGGTAATCAGTCCGCGCCCCTGATACTCTTTTACGATATCCAACTTGCGTCCCGGCAATACTTCCGCCTCGAAACTGTCCACACCGGCCTGTTGCGCCACGACTGAAGCCACGTTGGCATGGTCGCCGGTTATCATACAGGTTTTGATGCCGATGCGGCGGAGTTCGGCAACAGCTGCCGCCGAGCCTGGTTTAAGTGTGTCTGCAAAGGCAGCCACACCGACCAAAGCCGTTCCGGCGGCCACATAAACCAGGGACTTGCCGGCAGAAGTCAATGACTCCACCTTGCTGGAAAGTGGAGTCAGGTCGATTCCCTCTTCCTGCATCAAGCGCTCGTTGCCTACCGCCAGTTTATATCCGTTGTAAACGCAGGTTATGCCGTAGCCGCCTCGTTCCTCGAAATCTGTCGCTTCGCCGGGATTGATCCCGGCTTCGACTGCCGCTGCCAGAGCTGCCTGGGCCAACGGGTGGGTGGAATACGCTTCTGCGGTTGCGAGGCAATCCAAAAGTTTAGCCGGGTCTACGCTGCGAGCCACCGGCACAAGATCGGTCATCTCTGGTGTACCCCTGGTGAGGGTGCCGGTTTTGTCCAGTAACAGGACCTGCAGGCCGGAGATAATCTCCAAAGCCGAACCTTTTTTAACCAGTATTCCTCGTTTGAGTGCTATGCCGCTCCCAACCATGATGGCGGTCGGCGTTGCCAGGCCCATGGCGCAGGGGCAGGCGATCACGACTACAGCGATGGCAAAGCGGAATGCGGTCAGAAAATCACTGGAAAACAGGTTGAACCAGACAACAAAAGTGACCGCCGACAGCAGCAGGACAATCGGCACGAACCAGGCCGAAACGGCGTCGGCAAAGCGCTGGATCGGCGCTTTGTCACCTTGTGCTTCGCGTACCATCTTGACGATCTGGGCCAGTAGGGTTGCTTCACCAATCCGGGTAGCGCGAATCCGCATGACACCATTGGTGCTGATAGTTGAACCGGTGACATTGTCGCCCGGCTTTTTAAGCACCGGCAGCGATTCGCCGGTTACCATGCTTTCGTCAATGGCACCGCCCCCTTCGAGAACTTCACCATCGACCGGAATTGTGTCGCCGGCCCGTACCAGCACAATGTCGCCCACCCGGACCATGGATGCCGGCACCTCTTTTTCAACCGAATCGGATAGCAGAATCGCCTTGTCGGCCTGTAACCGGAGGAGACTCTTGAGTGCTTCACCCGCTTTGCCGCGTGCCCGCGCTTCCAGGTATTTGCCCAGCCTGATGAAGGCAATCAGCATGGCGGAAGTTTCGAAAAAGACCACGCCATGAGGCCCGAGAAGACCGAAGTGAGCCGCCAGTGAGTAAAAGTAGGCCGCTGAAGTGCCCAAAGCAACCAGTACATCCATGTTGGCAGTCCGGTTTTTGATCGCACTCCAGGCACCGCGATAGAAAACCAGGCCGGCCGAAAATTGGACCGCCGTGGCCAGCAACAGATTTAACTGCATAACGGCCCGGTTGGAATGCATTCCCATTGTCAGCATGATCGGCAGGGAAGCGGCCAGCGAGAAGATCAGCCAGTTGCGCTGGGAACGCAGGGTGTCGTCAGCGGATGTGTCAGATTCATGCAATTCCCGGGGAGTGTAGCCGGCGGCGTGGACGATTGAAAATATATCCTGTGGACTGACTGTTTGAGGATCAAAGCGGACGAAACCGGTTTCGGAGGCAAGGTTGACAATAGCGGTGCTGATGGCGGGATTTTCTAGAAGTTTTTTTTCCAGGGTATTGACGCAGGAGGCACAGTGCAGGCCGTTCACGCCGAAAGTCAGCTCACCTGGCGGTTCGGGGCTTTTAATGCCATAACCCAGATCCTGAACTTTCCGGATTATGTCGTTCCTTGAAAGGGTTGTTTCATCGTAGGCTATGACCAGTTCCTCTGTCGCAAAATTGACGACCGCACTCTGCGTCCCCGGCAGCTGCCCGATCTCTTTTTCAATTCGAGCTGCACAGCTGCTGCAGGACATGCCGGTGATGGCGTAGTTTTCTTTTACAATGTCAGGGTCAGTGATGCTTGAAGTCACCATTTACGACGTGCCCCCATGTGATTTTTATGGCAGATGCGATCGGTAGAGCCAGCAGAATTCCCCAGAAACCGAGTGTTTCACCCAGGGCCATAACCATGATGATAGTTACCAGTGGATTGAGGTTCATCGACTCTTTGAAAACCAGCGGCTTGATGATATACCCCTCAACAAAATAGATCATGGCGAAGGCGATGCCGATCTGGCTGAATATTTCAATTGATTGGTACTTGAACCAGGCAAAGAACAGCGCCGGAAGTGTGGCGATAATAACGCCGATGAATGGCAGGACTGAGGCGGCGCCCGCGAATAAGCCGCAAAAAATGGGGTGTGGGATATCGATTATGAAGAGCGCAATGATTGTCATGACGGCGACGATGATAGAAATAACGACCTGGCCGCGAAGATAGCCGCCGATGCTGCTGTTGACCTCTTCGCCGATGCCAAGGATCAACTCGCGGCTGTGAACCGGAATCCAGGATGATATGGTTTCCTTCACGGACCGTTTGTAGTAGAGCATGAAGAAAACCAGGATTGGGGATAGAACAATATTGAACAGGTTGAAAAAAATACTCGTACCAAAGCCGTAAGCCCACTTGCCGGCTTTGTCCGCCGCCGCATCAACCTTTCCGGTTGCTTTTTCAATCAGCCAATTGATCTCTTCAGATCCATAAAGGTCAGGAACCCGGGTCTTCCAATCTGTGGCCAGCAGTTTGATCTTTTGGATGTAAGTCGGCAGGTCCCGTACAAATGCGTTCCAGCTTATTGTAATGGCCGGGACTATGAATGCCATGAAAAAAATAGCCAGGATGCCAAGTAAGACGTACAGGAGTCCAAGGGTATAAATCCGCTTTATTCCCCGTTTTTCGCCCCGTACCAGAAGCGGATCAAGCAGATATGCAATTACCCAGGAAAGCAGGAAGCATGAGATGGTATGTTGCAGGGCGTAGCCGGCGACGGCAAGCATGCAGAAAGTAAGCAGGATGGCAATAAACTTGCCATAGTCGTTGCGTGGCAGGTGGCTGTGATGTTCGTGACTCATTGCCCCTCCTAGGGGTGTGTCAAGCTTGGAGTGGACCTGTCAACCGTGAAGAGGTTGTTCTCTTCCAGCCAGACCTTCAGTCTGCTGGAGAGATACTGGTCCTTCATCAACACCAGCTTCTCTTCTTCATCCGGGAAGAAGGAGAGAATATCTTCGATTTTGCCATAGGGTTTCTTTCCAGCCAATAACGAGGTCAGAAGCTTTTTTAAATAAGGATCTTCGACCGACGATACAAACCCCGACATAATCTGTCTTTCAGCACCGTAGTCAAAGAGTGGGATTTCGAGGAAGCGCGCGTTGTCGCTGCCCACCTGTTGCTGAAATACCGGGTCTTTGTCGGAGTCTGCCACACAGAGAATTTCTCCTGTAAAACGGTCCAGATAATATATTCTTTCCGCTTCACCGTTAGTGAAGGCAGCCAAGAGGTCTTCCCACGAAATTTCTACGCTGTGTACACCTGCCATTGCTATCTCCTGTTTTCTTCTTGTTGACTTTTTATGGTCTGTCGAAGCACAATCCGTCCCATGCGAGCCATATTTCTGGCCGATGCCCATCTAAAGGCACCGTCCGACGATAATTTTCTTCTCCTGCTGGACTTTTTACATGAAATAGAGGGTAAAATCGACACTCTTTATATCATGGGCGACCTTTTTGACTTTTGGGTCGGGTTTCCATCGAACCCATTCAGGCAATTCGACCCGGTGATTGATGCACTGGAGCGCATCGTTCAAAACGGTTGTCGCCTGGTCTATTTCGAAGGGAATCACGACTTCCACCTCGGAGACGTATTTGCAAAGCGGCTTCGTGCGGAAATACATGTGGGGCCGGCCGTCGAAGTCGTGCAAGGCAAAAGCCTTTACCTGTGCCACGGTGATCAAATTAACAAGCACGACAGCTATTATCGTCTGCTGCGCTACATTCTTCGTTCCCGCTTGGTCGCGGCCAGTGTCAGCTGCTTTCCACCCTCCTGGGCGCTAAAGGTGAAAGCGCGACTGCAGCGGCGAAGTCAATCAACTTATCAAGAGAAAAAAGCCCGTTGGGACTACCGTTCCATACTGCTTGATTTTGCAGCATCCCTGCATAAACTGGGTTGTGACGGATTGGTCGTGGGGCACTTTCATCTTGCCATGCTGGAAACCGTTGCCGACGGGAACTTCACCTTGCTTTCTCTTGGGGACTGGATGGGGCAGTTTACCTATGGTGAAATGCTGGATGGTGAATTAAGGCTGAGGACTTATGTGCCCGAACGGCTGGCTTGAACCAGCCCTACTTTTCAAAAAATTCCTCCAAGGCCTGCTGTCCTACCTGAGACGCCTTTATCTTCCATTTGTCCGGATTTATTACCAATGCCACCAGTGCAATTTGCGGGTTTTGCAGTGGTGCAAAGGCGGCAAACCATGAGTAGTGACCCTTTGGGTCGCTGCCGTTGATAGAACCTGTTTTTGCAGCAATTTCCACATCAATGAGCGGCCGTCCGCGCCGGTCGTGAAAAGCCTTGCGCGACGTCCCGGTCCTGACGGTACTTGAAAGCATCTTCGTCAAAGAGGAAGCAGTTTCAGATGTTACCAGTCTCCGGGCTTCCTGTGGTACAAATGTCTCCTTTTCATGCCCTTTGTTATCTAAAATGCTGGTGGTAAGGGTTGGCGTCATCATTCTCCCGCCGTTGGCGATGGCCGACATGATGACTGCGGCATGCAGCGGGGATATTTTAACATCATGGTTCAGTCCTGCTCCCATCAGCATCAAGTCATTATTGCTATGTGGCTCGGTGGCCTGGCTGGGTTTGGCCGGAATCCCCTTGAATAACTTCTGGTTGAATCCGAACCGGGAGACGCTTTCCATTACAGACGCTTTGCCGGCGATATCCGAAGCAATGCGGCCATAGACAGGATTGATGGACTTACCCATTGCATGCGTGACATCCTGGCGGTTATTCTTCCCGCGATGACTTATCTCCCAGTACTTGGGCGACTCCGATGTGGAACCGCCACGGAATTCGATAACTGATTCGGGGGTTAATTTCCCGCTTTCCAGCGCGGCTGAGGCTGTTATGATTTTGAACAGTGAAGCCATCGGATAAAGGCCGTACGCCGAACTCTTAGTCCAGGAGGGATCGACTGAAGAGTAGGAAGTCATGCCCAGAATGCGGCCTGTGGCCGGTTCAATCGCTACAAACACACCGTATGGAACCTTGTTTTTGGCCAGAAAATCGTACACCCTTTTTTGCAGGCCACCCTGAATTGTGTAATTGAAATGCAAACCTTCCGGCGATACTGCCGTCAGATGATCTCCGTTTGCATTGGCATTTTCAAGTAGATTGCCGGCGAGTTCAAAATTACTGGGGGTGTTTGGAGGTTTGGCTGCTTCGACCGGTTTTGGCGTGGATTCAGAGAATGATGCCAGCCAGCCGCTGACATGCTTCCAGGTTTCTCCGGAAAGTTTTACAGTTGCAATGCAGACCGGGGTCAGAGCCAAAACTGCAGCAAGGAAGATCAGGGTGAGTTTCAAATGCTGGAGGCGCTTGCCACTAGGCATCGGCAACCGGGATCTCCCGGTCCCTACTTTAGGTTTCAAGCGTCTGTTGTTGCCACCGGTGCTGAATGGTTTGATATTAGAAAAGCGATTTTTCTGTGATAGATTTTTTAAATCCTGCATGTCATCCCGAAGTACGTTTAATTGGTGAACTATACCGTTAAAATCCTAGCATTGTCAACGGATCAGGACAGTTGTTAAAAGGTGTTTATGCGATTAATGAAGGCAATCAGCAGTCCGTAGTGATGATGGTCGAAAAGCATTGAAATGCGTGGCAGATTTGCCAGATCCGGTTCATCGGTTTCTTCCGGATATGCATCACAGCTATGTATGGTGTCTCCATTTTTTATAAGCTCCGAAAATTCATCGGCCAGGATTGCTATTTGTTTTTCCGACAGTCTAATGTTCAGGCGGATGACCAGTCTGTTTTCGATGAAGCGAAGTGAGTGAAAATTACGGTAGAAGGTGTTGATGACTTCCAGTGCTTCCTGATCATCTTTGGTGATTGTAAATAGAGAAAAATCTTCGCCGGAAATAAAACCGTTAAGCAGCAGGCTTTCTTTTATGAAGTCGAAGAACTGCTCCCAGTAGCCGGCGCTGTCATCCATCAGGATCAGAGGTTTTGGTGACGTTTTGCCAGTCTGAACCAGGGTGAATACCTCCATAGCTTCATCCAGGGTTCCGAATCCACCCGGGAAAACTACGATGGCGTCAGCTTCTTTGACGAAGGCAACCTTGCGATTGAAAAAATATTTATATGTTACCAGTCTCGGGTTGCGGTACATGACCGGATTCGGGCTCTGCTCAAAAGGGAGTCTGATGTTGACGGCAAAAGAATTTTCACTTCCGGCGCCTTCGTTGCCGGCTTGCATGATACCGGGACCGCCACCGGTGATAACCATGTAGTTGTTGTCTGCCAGAGTGCGGCTGAAACGAACACATTTTTGGTACATCTCTTCTTCAGGTCCGGTGCGCGCAGATCCGAATATGGTGACTTTTTTGCGGTTGCGGTAAGGGCCGAAAACACGGGCTGTGTATCTCATCTCGCGCAGTGTGGTGTTAATCAGTTTCAGATCCGCCAGGTAATCGACGTCTTGCCCGATTTTGAGGGTGGCGAGGATCATGTCTTTAATAATGCCAGGATGGCAGATGTCTCCCGCTTCTTCAATCAGTCGATTGATCATCTGGTCTATTTGCGGATTGCTGCGGGAAAAACTTAATTCCATTGAATTCTGCCTTTTCTTGATATTGTGGGGAACTGGCCGGTAAAGTTATCATAGTCGGACATGTAAAGCAAACGGCTGTTGACCAGTCTATTCAGCGATTAAACTTGAAACAGTGTGGCGCTTTTGATATACAGTGTCTTTGTTTGTGCTTTAAACCAGTATGTTTCTATAGACGACGGGCAAGGAGACAGGCATGTCCAATCCTCAAATGGTCATGTACGATGAAGAATTCCAGGAAATCAACGATGTCATCGGGCGTTTGCTGAAAGAAGCCAATGCCAAGGTGATTTTTCTGGTGGATAAAAACGGTCAGCTTATTTCCGGTGTCGGTGAAACTGAACGCTTTGACACAACCTCGCTGGCGTCACTGACTGCAGGTAACATTGCGGCTACCGGTGGTCTTGCCAAGTTGATCGGTGAAAAAGAGTTCTCGATTCTTTTCCACGAGGGAGAGAAAGATAACCTGCATATATCGATAGTCGGGGGGAGGGTCATTCTTGTCGTTCTGTTCGACGGTCGCTCGTCACTCGGACTCGTGCGTCTGCGAGTTAAGAAATCATCGGAAGAGCTTTCGTCGATCTTCGAGAAGCTTATGAAAAAGTCTGAGGAGCGTGAGAAGCGCGGTTCGTCCGAGTTTCCGTTTGCAGAGATCACCGATGACGACATCGATAACCTTTTCAGCTAATTGAATACGAGGTGAGTTAACGATGTCCTTCATCAACTATGCTTCCCGGGAAATTAACTGCAAGATCGTCTACTACGGTCCGGGATTGTGCGGCAAAACTACCAACCTTCAGTTTGTTTATCAAAAGACCGCACCAGACGCCAAAGGTAAGATGATCAGTCTGGCCACCGAGACTGAACGCACCCTGTTCTTTGACTTTCTACCACTTTCTCTCGGTGAAATAAGAGGTTTTAAAACCCGGTTTCATCTTTACACCGTTCCCGGCCAGGTTTTTTACGATGCGTCCCGTAAGCTTATCTTGAAGGGTGTGGATGGTGTGGTTTTTGTGGCAGATTCACAGGAAGAGCGAATCGACGCAAATATCGAGTCGCTTGAAAATCTTCGAATTAATCTGAAAGAACAGGGTTATGACCTGGATAAGCTTCCGTACATCGTTCAATACAATAAGCGTGATCTGCCGAGCGCAATGTCCGTTGAGGAGTTGCGAAGTGAATTGAACCCGACCAATGTACCTGAGTTTGAGGCTTGTGCAACCACCGGAGAAGGTGTTTTTGAAACACTAAAGGCTGTTGCCAAGCTGATTCTGATTGACCTCAAGCGTGGAAAATAATTCTGCTAAACTTTAGGGGATCTGGCGATGCCTGAGTTGATAGATGTACCGAGAGGGATGAAGGTAATAAAGTCAATTGTTGTCAAGCGTCTGCAAAGCGGTTTTTTTGCAGAAGTATTCCTGGTCTTGAATAATTCCCAGTATGAGGCGGCGCTGTTTTTAAACGATAAGTATAAACCGGGCCCACCAGTTCCTTATCCTCTGGAAACGCCTACTGATCTGAATTCCCATTGGATGGGCGTACGTCCCAGTGTTGGTCTGAGTCCGGAAGAAGCCGAACGTATCATCAACGAAGTTGAATGTGAAAACAGCCTCCATAAAAAGAAAATGGCTGATCGTTGGGAGCGCATGTCCAGTTGAATCGCAGGAATATATCGTTAATGGCTCTTTGAGCTTGATTTTTTCAAAGTAGCATGGTAGGTATCCTATCCCACCGCACAGGATGACAGAAACATACGGAGAGATGGCCGAGTAGGTCGAAGGCGCTCGCCTGCTAAGCGAGTATACTGGGAAACCGGTATCGAGGGTTCGAATCCCTCTCTCTCCGCCACTTATTTCCGGATATCTAATTGGCCCCTGCAATCATTCCAAAGAATCATACTGCTGCACTTCTTTTCATGTTGTGTCTGGTTGCCTGTCAAGGTAATGAGCAGTCTCCTATCATCCTGAAACCCAAACTGTCCCACAAAACATCCAGCGAAAAAACTGTTGTTGTGCCACCGGAGGTTGCGGTTGCCTGGAAGGCGGTCAAAATTGCCGTGATTGACAAAACTCGCGCCACGGAAAACATATACACAGTGCCATTGGGCAGCGTGTCGCGCCTGCCCTCATCGAAACTCACTATATCGGTCGAAGCGTTTCTTCCATCCTTCGTCATAGAGGGTACAGTTATGACATCCTCCTCCAATAAACTGAACAATCCCGGTGTCAAAGTCAGTATATCAGACGATGGAAAGCCCGTTTTTAAAGGCTGGCTTTTTTCCAAATACCCGGCTACCCACGCTGTCACACTCCCCAAGTATGGATTTACCCTGGTTGGCGTAGTACCCGCCTCAAAATAGCCGGCAGAACCCCGATAAACAAATCAACAGGGAATGCCATCCCGCGCCAATTGGTCGCACCGTTCATTTTCAAGATGTCCGTCATGACCACGGACCCATTTCCACTGGACAACATGCGGCTTGGTCAGTTCAAGCAGCAATTCCCACAAATCGCGATTCAGAACCGGTTCCTTCTTGCTGTTACGCCATCCCTTCCGCTGCCAGCCGGCAATCCACTCCGTCATCCCCTTGACCAGATACTGCGAATCGGTGGTGATGGTAACCCGGCAGGGTTTGGTTAACAAACGAAGCGCTTCGATGGCGGCACTCAGTTCCATGCGGTTGTTGGTAGTTTCTTTTGCCCCGCCGCTGATCTCCTTCTCATGCTTGCCGCAGCGCAAAATAGCTCCGTATCCTCCCGGTCCGGGGTTGCCGCTGCAAGCCCCGTCGCAGAATATTTCTACAGAGTGCAAATCAGACTTCTCCACAATATGCCCCTTCTTTCTTCAGTAGTTCGGCAATTGCCTGCATGACTCGCTCAACAATCAACTGATGGGTTTCCTTGCAATCTTCCAGTTGATACAGATCCCTGAAATCGATCGCTTGTCCGAATGTTACGGATGCATGTTGCCCCACGCCCGGAAACTTCCAGTTGTTAAGACCAGCCAGAGCGGTAGGTATTACAGCCGGGCGGGTGTCGTAGATGATTTTGCCGACTCCGCGGTTGCCTTTGCCAAGCCTGCCGTCTTTGTGCCGGGTTCCCTCGGGGAATAACATAACCTTCTGATCAGCCAGAAGTTCATTTAATATCAGATTGGCCTTGAGATCCCGTTTGCGTTTGACCGGAAACGCCCCCCAAGATGAATATATTAACTTTTGGAACGGTTTGTTGAATAGCTCTTCCTTGGCGGGAGCCCAGAGCATCTGGAAATGATTGTGCCTTATGACTGCCCAGGGGAGAAAGGTCGTTTCATAAGCCGAAATATGATTGGATGCAAGAAGGACCGGGCCGCGACCGGGGATGTTGTCGGCCCCTTTGATGATGAAATTGTTTAGCACAGAGGCGTAGACGCCAACTACATATACAGAAAAAGTGACCCAAAAACGTTGCAGCAAATTTGCTCTCACGGAAATCCTTTCATGGTTAAACAACCGATAACGTGCCAGCTGTTTATAGCACGTTGCGGTCTAAGGGGCAACTTCCTCTAACTCGTCAGAATAATTCATTGAAATATGACTTATACTTGGTATAGTTCAACAACAAGCCAAGTCGCCTTTGTCTTGTCCGTACATTTGGTCGTGCGAGTTGTTCTGCGACCGATGTCAGCTTTAGCGGAGGTGAGGTATGCCTGAATATCTGACAATTCTATTGGCTGAGGATGACGGCTCCGTAAGAGATGCCATGGTTGCAATTCTTGAGTACGGTGGCTATAAGGTGATCACTGCTGAAAACGGACAGGAGGCGGTGCGCCAGTTTCAGGAGAATTGTGTCGATATGTTGTTGCTGGATGTTATCATGCCGGTCATGAACGGCGTAGAGGCCTATCGGGCTATCAAAAAGATTTCTCCCGAAGTCCGCGTTCTTTTTACCAGTGGTTATACATCCGAAGTTCTGGATCGGGAACTGGTCGAAGCTAAAGAAGTGCGCCTATTACACAAACCGGTCACGCCCGATGCGCTCCTCAAAGCAGTTCGGGAAGTTATGGATGCAAGCCGATGAATGAACATGACCGCAAAACTATTTTTAAAGGGATACTTTTCAATATCGAACAGATGGATGTAGAAGTCGGCCTGAAAGGATGCCATACGTTCCAGGTTATCCGCCATCCGGGAGGGGCCGGAGTGTTGCCTGTCCATGACGATGGCACTATTTCTATGATCCGCCAGTTGCGACCGGCAGTGGATAAAATGGTCATGGAAATACCTGCCGGAAGACTGAGTCCCGGCGAGCCTCCCATCGAATGCGCCCGCAGGGAACTGTTGGAAGAAACCGGATTTCGGACTGAGCGGATGGTTTCACTCGGGACGATTCTGTCATCGCCAGGTGTCTTTGATGAAGTGATCCATCTGTATGCCGCACTGGGTCTTGCAGAGGGTGTTGCAGAACCGGAAGCTGATGAGGTGATCGAGGTCGTTCGCCTGAAAATCGACGAAGTGCTTGCCATGGCCGCCGATGGAAGGATAAGTGATGCCAAAACACTGGCAGCTCTTTTCAGGTGGCATCTGCTCCAGGGTCATGATGAGTACGGCAATGCCTGATTTTGCTGTTAGTGAGGAAAAAAACCGCTGGTTGCGTACAAAGATGGCCGAGTTGAAAGTGCGCGAGGAAGATCTGGATGAGAACTTTGTGCGTTCTTCCGGAAACGGGGGGCAGCATGTCAATAAAACTTCCAGCTGTGTTCAGATAAAGCACAAACCGACCGGAATTATAGTTTCTTGCATGCGTGAACGGAGTCAGTCTGTCAACCGCTTTCTGGCCCGACGCGAGCTGCTGGAAAGAATTGAAGCCGCTTCCGGCGTGATCACGCCGGAGATGAAGCGTATTGAAAAACTGCGCAAACAGAAAGATCGCCGAAGGAGGCGATCGGCCGGTTAATGCGCTTCGCTCCAGTTGGCTCCATAGCTGATATCCACTTTCAGCGGGACGCTGGTTTTGACTGCCCGCGACATTTCTTCTTCAACCAGCTGTTCCATTCGTATTAATTCATCCTCAGCAACCTCGAAGACCAGTTCGTCATGCACCTGCATAATCAGGCGGCTCTGTAGCCGTTCCTTCCGGATGCGCTCGTAGACGCGGATCATGGCACATTTGATGATATCAGCGGCTGAACCCTGGATTGGGTAGTTGATTGCGTTGCGACGGGCAAATGCCAGTACGTTGCCGTTTGTGCTTCTGATGTCAGGAATGGGAAGCCTTCTTCCAAGTATGGTAGTCACGTATCCGTTTTCTTCCGCTTCCCGAATACAGGAATCCAGAAATTCTATCGCGCCGTTATGGCGTTCCTTGTATCTGGAAATAAATTCTTCGGCAGTTTTTCGTGCAATCCCCAATTGCTTGGCAAGGCTGAAGGACCCCTGGCCGTAGATGATTCCGAAATTAATGGTCTTGGCCTGTCGCCGCATCTCCGGCGTGACCATTTCCGGGAAAAGTCCGAAAACTTCGGCGGCTGTACGGGTATGAATGTCCTCGTCATTAGCAAACGCGTGGCAGAACACCTTGTCAGCCGAGAGATGAGCCAGAACGCGCAGTTCAATCTGGGAATAATCTGCCGACAGGATGAAATGTCCCGGCGGCGCTATGAAAGCGTGGCGTATGCGTCGTCCTTCTTCACTGCGGATCGGGATGTTCTGGAGATTGGGATCGGAAGATGAAAGTCGGCCTGTGGCAGTGACAGTCTGGTTGTACGAGGTGTGCACCCGACCGCTTTTCGGGTTGACAAGACGTGGCAGGCTGTCGGTGTAGGTGGACTTGAGCTTGGCAACAGAACGATAGTCGAGAATTAACTTTGCGATTTCCTGCTCTTCAGACAGTGCGGTCAATACTTCGTTGTCGGTAGACCAGCCGGTTTTTCCTTTAGTCTTTTTGCCGCTTTTCAATCCCATTCGATCAAAAAGCACCTCACCCAATTGTTTGGGGGAGTTAAGGTTGAATCGTTCGCCGGCGATCTCAAAAATACTCTCTTCAAGTTCGGCCATTTTTGCGGCAAAGTCGGCTGACAATCCGCGTAAAAGTTCACTGTCCAGGAGAACTCCGCAATCTTCAATTTCCGACAGAATCGATACAAGTGGCATTTCGACCGAGTTGAACAGATCGTCAAGTTTTTCTGCCTCCAGCAACGGCTGGAACTTGCGATGCAGGAGCCATGTGGCATCGGCATCTTCACAGGCGTAGCGTGTTGCCGCTTCAATTTCAACTCCCGAAAAATTAATCTGGTTTTTGCCATTGCCGGTAACTTCGTTGTAACTGATCATGCGATGATTGAGGTGCTCCTGAGACAAGGTATCCAGGCCGTGACTGTTTCTGGACGGATTGAGCAGATATGAAGCCAGCATCGTGTCAAACCAGACCCCCCTCAAGCTAATGCCGTTATTTGCCAGGATCTGCATATCAAACTTTATATTCTGGCCGACCTTGCGCAGGGACTGGCTTTCAAACAACGGTTTCAGCTGCACGAGAACCATTTTACGTGGGAGTTGTCCGGAAACAAGGGTTTCTCCAGACTTCCCGGTCTCTGCGCGCAATGGGTTGGAAAATAGCGGCCCTTCCTCCTGCGGGGCAGGTGTGGTAATCATGCTGCTGACATGGCCAACCGGAATATAAAAGGCCTCGTGATCCTTGAATGAAAACGACAACCCAACGATCTCGGCCAGTCGGGGGTCAAGGCTGGTGGTTTCCAGGTCGAAAGCAAACTCTTTCGCATTTTCAAGGTCTAGAATCAGTTGCCGAAGCTGTTCGGGTGTTATTATGGCGCGGTAGTCATCGCTGGAAAGGGTGGCTTGAACGGTCAATTCCTTGATCAGCGATGTGAATCCGAATTCTCTGAACAGCTCGTTAAGCGCCGCTGTGTCTGGTTCCCGAGTAGCGAACTCTTCGGTGCTGTAATGGATCGGCAGATTGCGTTCAATCGTAGCCAGTTTTCTGGACAGGAGAGCCTGGTCGCGAAACTCACGCAGCTTTTCGCCGTTTTTGCCCTTAACTTCTGCGGCGCGGTCTAGGAGCGCATCAAGCGTCCCGAATTCCTGCAGCAACTTTATGGCGGTTTTTTCGCCTATTCCAGGCACGCCAGGGATGTTGTCGGAAGAATCTCCTGCAAGCCCTAATATGTCCGGGACCAATTCCGGCAGTACGCCGAATCGTTCAATAACCTCGGCAACACCCGATGCCTTGCCTTTCATCGTATCCAGCAGGGTGACCCGGTCAGTAACGATCTGCATCAGATCTTTGTCGCCGGTTACCACAACCACATCACCGCCAGCCATGCTGAACTCTTGCGCCAGAGCTCCGATGATGTCGTCGGCCTCAAAACCCTCCAGTTCCAGAGCAGGAATGTTGAAAGCCCGCACAACATCTCGAATCCGTCCGACCTGGGCTCTTAAATCGTCCGGCATGGCAGCGCGATTCGCTTTGTAATCAGCGTAAATCTCATTGCGAAATGTAATTCGGCCGGCGTCAAACACAATTGCAAGATATTTTGGCTGGTAATCCTTGACCAGTTTCAGCAGCATCTGGACAAAACCGTAAATGGCGTTGGTAGGCTGTCCGCTAGGTGACGACAGGTGCCTGATCGCGAAATAGGCCCGATATATATAGGACGATCCATCAACAAGGTAAAGGGTCTCTTTGACACTCATAATGACGGCCCGCAATCCGCGTCTTCACGTGTGAAAAGCAGAAATGCCATTGATGGCCGCCGACTGGATTCACGCATGGCGAACTGCATGCCATCTAATTTCCATCCTTTTGCACTCCATTTATTGAGAGCTTCCTCAATGGCGTCCTCTGTTACCGTTCCAAGCTCAATGACTTTATAAATCAACATGGCCAGTCCTTTGAATAAAATTGGTGAACACTATATTGCAGTGAATGTGCGGGTTACAAGGAGAAATAAAAAAGGCGGCCCGAAAGCCGCCTTAGTTATTAAATGTAGGTGGTATTATTTTTGGAAACCAAGCTTGGCAGAAATTTCCTCGCCTGCTTTTTTTACCAATGGAACCAGTTCTTCTTTGATCCGCTCATCGGAAAAGCGCATGGCCGGGCCAGAGATGCTAACCGCACCAATTATACGACGTGTGTAATCGCGAATCGGAGCGCTGACGCATCTCACTCCGACATCCAGCTCCTCGTTGTCAATGGCGTAACCCTGCTCGGCAACGACTTTAAGCTGTTTTTTGAGCGTGTCCCGGTCTGTGATCGTATGCGATGTGTAACGCTGCAGTTCCTTGCCGGGGAGGTAAAGTTCCAGCTCCTCGTCGTTCATATAGGCAATCTGGATTTTTCCAGCGGCCGTACAGTAGGCCGGCAGGCGTGAACCCACGCGTGGGACAACCCGGACGGTCATTGCTGTTTCAACCACATCAAGGTAGATAATGTGATAATCCTTGAGGATAGAAACGTAGGTGGTCTCGTTACATTCGTGAACCAGGGCCTCAAGCACCGGCTTTGACTGCCTTAAAAGCCCCATCTGCTTGATGAAGGTTTGCCCCAGTTCCAAAGTTTTCAGTCCCAGGCGGTAGTTTTCAGTCACCCGGTTCTGCTCGATATATCCTCTTGACTCAAGGGTTGCGAGTAATCTGAAGACATTGTTCTTGTGAAGTTTCAGGCGCTTGCTTAGTTCAGTGACTCCAAGCTCGTCGGTTTCAGCGTGAAACTGTTCGAGGAGGTCAAGCGCGTGCGAAACCGCCTGGATTAGATATTCCGATTTTTCTTTTTTTGCCATGGTTTGGTATCCTGTGAGAGAAAAATATAAAAAATATGTGGCGTAACCTATCAGGATTTCTTGGTTAATTAAAAACCGAAGGAAAATGAGCAATTACGGAGCATTTTTTACAAATACTAGAATATGGTTTTATAATTGTCAAGTGCTAAAAATTGCATTATATTCCTATGGTATCTGTGGATAAATTACACATGATCAAAGTGGACAATAGAACATAAACGAGGCCGGTATGTTAAACCTTCGGAAAAAAATTCTCGTGGCCATCGATGGGTCACCGCAATCCGACAAGGCCGCTGAAGAAGCGGTAAGGTTGGCGGCCGGTAACCAGAGTCAGTTCAAAAGCCCCGTTTATGCCCTTCTGGTTCTGCCCAATGCCCCGACATCGACCTATACCGACTTTGTGCCAACTGCACCGATGACGGAGACCAAGAAATGGGAGGATTTGAGGCAACGCATTTTCTTCGTAGTGGAGAAATGTGCGGTAGAACATGACATCCCATTGGAAATGATCGTCGAATACGGTGATCCGGCCGAGAAGATGATCAGCTTTGCCAAGCGCGAAGGGATTGACGTGATTGTGATTGGAAGCTCCAGTAAAAGCTTCATTCAGAGGCGGATCAAGGGGAGTATTTCTCACAAGGTTGCCAGCAGCGCTCCTTGCTCGGTGTATATAGTCAGAGGCTGACAGTCGAAAGGTTACGATGTTTTTCACTCAATTTGTTATCAGATTATTGACACTGCTTTTGTTGATGTTTCCTCTTCAGGTGTCAGCTGCCGAATCCTTTCGCGTCCCGATTCTGCTGTATCATCGACTGGGGCCGACCGTTGCGGACGGCATGACAATTACCACGCCGGTATTTGAATCACACATGAAATATCTTCATGATAATGGCTACAAGGTCATTCCGCTGCGTCAGCTGGTTGACTGCTATCGCGGTAAAGCGCCTGTCCCGCCCCCCAAATCGGTAGTTATAGTTGAAGACGACGCGCACAAATCGGTCTACAGCGAGATGTTGCCGATCATCCGTAAATATCGCTACCCGGTCACCGTATTCACCTATCCTTCCGCGATATCCAATGCAAAATATGCCATGACCTGGGATCAGCTGCGCGAACTTAAAAAAACCGGCTTATTTGATGTTCAATCCCACACCTACTGGCACCCGAACTTCAAAAAAGAGCGTAAAAAACTGAGCCCGCAGGCACTAGATGTCTTCGTAATGACACAGTTGAGGAAGTCAAAGGCCCGTTTGGAGAAAGAACTGGGTGGTCAGGTGGACCTGCTGGCCTGGCCGTTTGGCATTTATGACGACTATCTGATCGGGAAAGCCTCCGAGGCCGGATACGTTGCGACTTTCACCATAGATCGTCGTCACGCCGTACCTTCGGATTCGATCATGAAACTGCCGCGTTATCTGCTGGTAAATGCCGACAGCGGCAAAGCTTTTGTCCAGTTGCTGGAAGGTAACGCCGTCAAGAGGAATGTAGCTTACTGATGGCTGATGAATTAACAAAGAAACATCCCTGCCCGGACTGCACTTTTTGTCAGTGGTGTTCCGATGACCGCTGTGGAAAATGCCTCAATCGATCAGGTTGCTGCCGTCGCAAACTTTCTGTCGCCGAACAGATAGAACTTTATAACTCAATTAATTCCATTCCCTCACCTACAACGGATGGTGTCAAAAAATGACACTCCGGGACCTTTCTTGACACTCTTCCAACAAAGCTAACGTTTCAACAACCTCCCAAATTTTAAAAACCAATGACTCACCCGTACTGGTCATATGACGGTGTCTGATGTTTGGAAAAATCCTTATGCCCAGTTTTCAACACGATCCGCATCAAAAATAAACCAAATATTAGCGAGACAAAATAGATACTTATCGGCGGATGATTTCTTGACGTGCCTGTCCTGCCTTCGAGCGGCACTTACTTTGCATATGTAAAGTCATATACATGAATAATTCACTACTAAGATAGTAAGTAATATGTGTGTTGCGTACTTTACAAAGGATTGCCGGCTAGACGGGGAGGTGATCAGCAATGGTCGGCACGTCGTGTAAGTTAAATTTACCAGCAGGAAAAAATCAGGTGTTTGTAGCAAATACTCTAGCGAGGAGAATTCAATGAAGAAAACGGTATTGAGAGCGTTACTGACAACGGTTGTGGCCGGAATGTCGCTTCCTATGGCGGTTCACGCAGCAGATGTTGACCTTCAGCAAAAGATCGACAAGTTGAGCAAAGAAGTGGCTGACTTAAAGGGTTCCGTCAAAAAAGTAGAAGACAAGTCACTCGGAAAATGGCTGGATATCGGCGGTGAGTACCGCTTCCGTGTTGATTCGCTGCATGGGCAGACAGCGGCGTATACCGATGTGATGGCTACATTTGCAAATGCGCAAAACGTATTACAGTCAAATTTCTTCAACAGGGCTGCCGTCCAGAATCCTGCTGATGGTTCTATTATATTTGCCGCAGGAACCCAGGGGGCTTCTGACTTTTGGCAGAGTCAGCTTGGTGGAATGATGACATTTCAACAAAGCATGAACAATGTGAAAACATATGATCAAGCAAATGCATTTTTGGGTGCAAATGCGCCAATGATTGGCGGTTTGATGAACTTTGCCGTCCAGGTTCCTGCTTACAAGCCTAAAAATGAAACTCTTTATACCAATAAGTTCGGCCTCGACCTGACTGCAAAGCCTATCAGAGATATTACCGTTCACGCTAAGTTGGATATGTACAAAGTATTTGGATCTCAGGAAGCAAGTCCGGCACTTGGAAACTATTTTTCTGACCGTGTCGGAGTGTTTGATGGCACACTCAGTCACGTTCCATCCGACGGCCTCCTTAATGTTGATCGCGCCTACGCCACATGGAGCAATATTGCCGAGCAGCCGGTCTGGTTATCGGTCGGTCGCCGTCCCGCAACAAATGGCGCTCCCAGCAATCTGCGACTTAACAAGGAGCGTCCCGGCAATGGTGGCACCCCCGCTTTGTTGGTTGACTATGCTTTTGATGGTATGACAGTTGGCTATGCTCCTGACATTGATGCTCTGCCAGGTGCCTATGCCAAGGTTTGTTATGGTCGTGGTTTTGACAGCGGTATCAAAACATCTTCTAACAGTATCAAAGATACCGATATGCTTGGAGTCGCAATCATCCCTTATGAAACTGATCCGTTGCGTGTATGGTTCCAGTGGAATCGCGGCTTCAATATCTTCGACGCCCCGGTTATGAGCAACTCAGCTTTTGGTTCAACCAAGCCCAGCACTAATCTTGGTGATATTGACTGGTACGGCATTGGTGCCATGAGCACGCTTAAAAATGTTGGTCCTGGTAAACTGCAACTTTTCAGCGACTTCGGATTGAGCGTCACTCATCCAAACGACAATGTGTCTTCACAGTTTGGTTTCATGGGACTTGGAACCGGTGCGTTTTTCCAGCCAGAAAAACCTTCTGACAAAACTGGTTGGGCTGTTTACGCAGGTGTACGCTACGACCTTCCATCCAAAACCAAGATCGGTTTTGAGTTCAACCACGGCTCGAAAGACTGGATCACCTTTGCTCCGGCGGCTGATGACATGTGGACCAGCAAAGTTGGGGTACGCGGAAATGTTTACGAGCCATATATCATCCAGGAACTCAACCTCAAGCCGATTTCCAGCTATTTTGCAAAAGCATTCTTCAAGCTTGGCTACCAGTATTATGATTTTGAGTACACCGGCAGCAACAACTGGGTCGGTGCTCCACAAAAAATATCAGATATCAAATCAAGTGACATGATGTTGTTGGCGCCACTTAAGGAAGCACACAACATCTACGGCACCTTTGAAGTTCATTTCTAGATCAGGTTGTTTGCAGGGGGGGAGGCGCAGATAGCCGCCCCCCGTTATTTCGGACTCTTGTTACTGCAACAATTAAGTTCGAACCAAATTAACAAAGCACAAAAAGGAGATTGTCATGAAAAAAGCATTATCGGTAATTATGGTAGTTGTCGTCATGTTTCTTGCCTCATTCACTGTTGTCCGCTCAGCCAGCGCCGAAGAAGTCAAAATTACAGGCGTCATCACTAAAATTGAAATGGCGGCTGACAAGAAGTCTGCAATCGCTGTGTTGAAAGACAACAAGTCCGGGGAATCGGTAACAATAACTATTACGGATGACCTGACACTCGATAAGTTCAAAGACCACCGTATCGTAGATGGTGACGAAATCCGCACCAAATTTGAAAAAGAAGGCGATAAAAATATCAGCAAGATGTTCAAGAAAACTGCCGGCTGCTAATCCCCTCATAAACTTAATCCGGTAGTGAAATAATAATGAGTACAATAGAATATATGAATAACGCTATATGGCGTTTCGGCACAGCCATATAGCCATTGTGAAGCGTTAGGGCTTACTGGTAGTTGAAATAAATAGTCTTGTTTATCAACTATATTTATAAATCCATATAGTTGGATTGAAGGTTGCATTGAAGCTGGTTACATATCATTTATGATGGTATGAATTCGCTGAGAGTGAAAGGAAATGAAACATGTCCGGAAAAATCATCACGATCATGTTGGGATGCGCTTTGCTGACAACAACTGTTCAAGCCAAGGAGCATCCCGGGAAAGAGCAGATACTGAAAGATGGCTATCAGGGACCTAAAACCTGTGAAGTGTGTCATCCAGGCAAAGCAAAGGAGTTCCTTGGAACTGTTCATTGGAAGCATGCTTCAAAGGCGGATCATGTTGACAACCTTAACCACAAAGAAGAACACGGCATGAAAAACCGCATCTATACGATGTGTAACGGAAATGATATCGTCAACAATCTGAAGGAAATTCCACCGAATGCTGCCGGAAAGACAAAGTTCAGCGGCTGCAATACCTGCCACCCGGGTGATCATACCATCGATGTCGGCAGTACCGGACCGGAAGCGGAGCAGTCAATTGATTGCCTGATCTGCCATTCAACCAAATATGATTTCAGAAAAAGAAAAATCGTCAAGGATGACAAGGGTAATGTTGTCATGACGCAGGACCGCAGTACCGAGGCGGCCGCCAATATCGGCAGGCCGAGCATCAAAAACTGCATGGTCTGTCACGAAGCTGCCGGTGGCGGCGCTCTGGTCAAACGAGGCTTTTCAATGACCAAGGAAGCCGATGTGCACGTATCCAAAGGCATAATTTGCGTTGACTGTCATCAGGCAAAGAACCACAAAATACCCACCGGGCGTGATCCCAACAACTGGGCCAGCGATGGAATTTACATGACCTGCGTTGGCGAGTGCCATAGCGAAAAACCGCACAAAGACGCCGGTATTAACAAGCACACCGCAAAAATCGCCTGCCAAACCTGTCATATACCAAGAACCGGCGGCGCATTTTCCAAAGATTTCACCAAATGGGAAAAGATGTCCAACGGGTTCTATGAGCCGTCAACCTTGAAGCGTGAAGTTAATGAAACTGCACCAGTTTATGCTTGGTACAACCTGACCGTCAGTAATACTCCTCACTTTATCGGACCTAAAGGGAGTCGGACGGACGGGAAAAGCAAAATTTACCCATTCAAGTTGTTCCAGGGTAAAGCCTATTATAATAAAAAAGACGGACAACTGCTTTCGATGGACTTTGCGCCGCCTATGGCTACCGGCGATACTTTGGCCGGGGTTGCATCCGCAGCTAAAATACTTGGCATAAAGGATTATGAGCCTGTACCGGGCTGGCAGACAATCTACTTTGGAAGTAATCACCAGGTCGCTCCCAAAGGCAAGGCCTTAGGCTGTGCCAACTGCCATTCGGTTAATGGCGTGCTGAACCTAAAAGAATTAGGATACAGTGCCAAAGAAGTGGAAAAACTGACCACTCCCGAAATTTATTTCGAGAAGCTACTCAAGTTGCAGCAGGAAAACGAATAGTTTTCGGTTTTAATGCTATATGCTAGTATGACAGGGACGTGATTTATTCACGTCCCTGATTCTGTTTGTACTCAACAAGACACTTGGAATCGATTGAGATCGGTTTAATCAATTTTGGAGTCATAATAAATGACTATTAGAACAAAGCTCACCCTTAATGTCCTGCTGGTTTTTATCGTTATAACGATGGTTGCACTGACCGGCTATCTCGGTATGAGTTTTGTGAAAAACAAACTGTCATACCTGACTGAAAAAAGTACTCCGTTCCAGCTCCGAACAGTGGAGTTGCAGCGCGCGGTTCAGGCCACCACGTCAGATTTTATCAAAATTGCCGCTTCCGATTCACGCCAGGAATTCTCCACATTTAAGGCTGAGGCCGAAAAATCACTGCAGGTACTGAAAACTTCGCAGCAGGCGCTGGAAGGTTTGAATAGCGAAAGCTTGAGTGTTTACAGTGATCTGGAAGCGATATTCAATGAATTGACAAACGTTACCGCCAACCGCCTTAGCGCCGCCGAAGAGGCTGATACCGCAAAAAAAGTGGTCAGCCAGCGACTTGCCGAAACCACACAGCGGCTCAAGGAGTTGGACCGCCAAATCAAGTCTCTTCAGGATAACCGTTCCAGCGCATTTGCCGTATCGGCGGAAGAAAAAGACAAGATCATGTACACGGTCCGCAGTCTTGAAATGCTTAAAACCAGCCTGAAAGAGCTGAAAGTTGCAATTTTGGAGTCTGCCAATAAAGGTGGACGCAACGAAATAGCCCGCTACGCCAACAAGGCGTCACAGAATTCTTTCGTTCGCGGCAATTCCAAGCTGACCGCTGATATGAAGAAGATTGTCAAATTAGCTGATGAAATCAGCGGCAATTCGGCACAGGAGAAATCATCCGGCCGCATGGCGGAGATCAATGGGATTCTCGACAGTATTATAGAAGAGGTGAATGATACAGCCGACAAACAGGATGATACATACAATACGATCAATGGCCGCCAGGGCGGGTTCCAGAGCCAGGCCAAGACGGCAATCACGAGCATGTCAATCAACTCGGATCTGGTGTCGAGCGGGATATCCGTCGGACAGCTGATCGATCGGCTGTTTTTAAACACAACTGCGGCAGAGCTTGAGGCTCGCAGCGTCGAAATTAAAAAAACGTTCAGGCATATCGAGCTGCTCGAAAAACAGCTGAAGGAATCCCTTAAAAAAACCAATGCCGTTAAGGAGCTGGGAACGCTTAATGCCGCGGCAACATCACTGAACAGCACCGAGGCGCTTCTGTTTGCGAAAGACGGAATTCTGTCCAAGCTCAACCGGGCCATTGAAATGAAGGCCCAGGCTGATAAGGTTTCCGGCAAATTGCGCGAAATTGTCCTGTCTCAAATGACAAAAGGGAAACAGACCATTTCCACCGCGCAGGGCGATCAGGAAAAATCTATTGCAGCCGTCAACAAGATGGTGCGTTTCAGCATGTCGTTCATAATAATCATAAGTGTCGTCTCGGTTTTGGCAGGTATAGCCTTCGGAGTTTGGATTTACCGGTCCGTTGCATCGCAGCTGCAACAGTTACTGGGCACTTCGGAGCATGTGGCCAAGGGGGATCTTTCCAAAACCATTACGGTCTCTTCCAATGATGAGGTTGGCAAGGTGCTTGCCTCTGTTGATGAAATGGTGGGCAATCTGCGCAATATTGCCAGAGATTTTCATGGGGCTACGGACAATCTTGCCAGCAGTTCGGAAGAGTTGAATGCTACTGCGCAAGCTTTGGAAGATGGTACGCACCGACAGAATCTCCAGATTGAACAGGCCGTTACGGCAATGACTGAAATGAATCAGACCACTCACGATGTGGCTCGAAACTCATTCGAAACATCCGAAGCGGCTGCAAAAATGAAGGAGATCGCCCAAAACGGCAAACAGTTGATGCTTTCTACAATTGAGGAAATCGACCGGTTTTCTGACAAGGTTACCGAGTCTGCTGCACAGATAAATTCGCTTACCAAAGAGTCGGAGCAGATTGGAGAGGTTGTCGGGCTTATAAAAGACATTGCCGACCAGACCAACCTTCTGGCGCTTAACGCCGCAATCGAGGCAGCCAGGGCAGGCGATATGGGGCGGGGATTCGCGATTGTTGCCGATAATGTCCGCAATCTGGCGGAACGGACGGCTGAGGGCACCAATGATATCGCCCAATTGATCGGCAAAATTCAAAAAAGCGTTAACAGCTCGATGAAAAACAACGAACAGGAACGCGCCTCCATGAACCTGGTGCTTAATCACATTAACCGGACGCTGGGTTCCATCGACGAAATTGTTGACTGTGTTGACAAGGTCGCCGATATGGTCCAGCAGACCGCCGTAGCCTCGGAACAGCAGTCATCCACCAGCGAGGAAATAAACCGCAGCATGCTGACCATCTCCGCAGTCACACGCGAGGTAAGCACCAGTTGCGGCGATATCAAAGCAGCGGCCTCAAACCTGTCGCTGCTCGCCGGTAACTTGAAAACTTCTGCGTCATGGTTCAGAATGTGATAGAAAGTCTTTAGTGGCACTTCGAAACGATTTGTCATGCAATTTACTTCAAGGATAAGAGATGTCACACATTGAAAAGAACAAAGTAGTCACACTCCGTTACAACCTCACCGACCCTGACGGGAACATGCTTGACGAGGGTGATCAGCCGATCGTCTATCTGCATGGCGGTTACGGCGGCGTATTTCTTCCGATAGAAAACGCCCTGGAAGGCAAGTCCGTCGGAGATTCAATTACGGTGAAATTGCAGCCGAATGATGCCTTTGGCGAGTATGATTTTGACCTGATGCAGATTGAAGCGGTTGAAAACCTGCCGCAGCCGCTCAAGGTTGGAATGATGATCGAGGGTGAAACCGAGGAAGGTTTGGAAGAAAGCGCAGTTTTTTACACTGTAACAGAGATCGCCGACGGCAAAGCTGTCCTGGACGGCAACCACCCGCTATCCGGTATGGCGCTGGTGTTTATTGGAGCTGTAACCGACATCCGCCCGGCGACAGCCGCGGAAATCGAGGCCGGTGAGCCGGTTGCTTGATGTTTGATCTGACCTGATGTTGTGTAACGGGTCGGCTATTTCAGCCGACCCGTTACACGCTCTCCGCGCTGCAGTTTTTGCTCCGGAATACCCGCCTTTACCCCTACCCGAAACGATAAACCAGCCGCCCGTCGTGATAAAACTCAATTGGCCCATCCTGGGAAACCTTGATGACTTTGCCGAAGAATGACGCCGCACTGGCAGCAGTTGTCCTTCCGCCACCGGTGACAACCTCCCTGGCATGGGATGTGTCGAAGATGAACCCGGTGTCCATCAGACGGCCGCTCTTGTTGAAGACAGTCATGCCGTCGGACGAGAGGATACGCAGCAGAATTCCGGCTTTCTTCAGATCGCCGATGTTCCGTTTTCTGACCCGGCCTATCAGGAGCCGTCCGATCGGATCGTCACCACCCACCGAACCTTTCTTCAATTGCGCCAGTTTGCGCGCTCCATGGTTGTAGATCAGGATTACCGTGCCGTGCCGCTCCTTGGAAAGGGCGTAAACCGTCCAGATCAGCTCGTCGATAGCTTCTGCATCAAGGCTTCCCGCCAGAAACGAACGGAAAATATCCGGGTCAAAGATGGCCCAGGTCCCTTTGCGCCGCACCAGCAGTTTGGCCGGGCTGACCAGCACCTCAATTTCGGAGGCATCATTAACCGTTACGGCAAACGCTCCCCGTCCGGCGCGCCGGACCACAGAAAAAATTTCCCGTTGAGTCAATCTCTCTATGTCAGTTTGTGTAACGGTCAGCGAAGTGCGCAGAACGCCGGTCACCTGCATTTGAATATTGGCCACAAAAAAGAGATTTGTGCCATCGACGATCCGGTAGGGGAGTGGATTGCAGAAAAAGTCGGGCGATATATCCTCATGTGGTTGCAGCGGAATCAGTGAATGCTGCCGCTCGCGTACCAGCTTGCGCAGCAGGGTCGGCGTGGTTCGGTGCACTATGAAGCCGGTCGTGGCCGGTTTCCCCTCATAACGCTGGTATGACAGGTTTTTCAATAACTGGATTAGTTGCTGAATCGGCCAGAATCCCTTGCGATGATCGCCCCGTAGCGAACGGGCGACGCTGATGTCCATGATCGAGGCCAAGAGCGCGGTTCTAAACTGGGCCGAGTACCCTTCCTGCTGGAAACCGCTGTAGAGACCCGAGAAGGCGGTCAGCAACTCCCTGCAAAAGGCCGTTTCGCTGCGTGTAAAGGAGAGCGCCTCCCGGCGGGCCAGGAAACAGTACGGACGGTCTTCGATGGAAACCAGCTCGCGGATATTATTCTCATCAACGGAAAGTTCAGTGTCGCCGGGGAGCAGATCCACTGAGGCGCCGCCCAAAAAAGCACTGATATTGCCCTTGATGGCGTCGAACACTGCGCTAGGCATGATCTTCCTCCGATTTAATCTGCGTGTTTCAGGTTACCCGCTATCTGCCGAGATGGTGCCGATTGCAGCAAGCGTCTTTGAAGCATAGCAAAGAAAACAACCTCTGTACATGTCTGTGGCTACCACATTGCTACGCTGATCGGAACGAGACGCCAGGTGGGCCGAGAGGGGCTGATTATCCGGATCAATTTGTGTTTTCATAATTCATCTGCAGACATTACCAGAAGTCCGTTGATATCTGCTGATTATCAGATGTACTGCCGTTTTCCTCCGTATTTAACATCACGGTTTGAATAAAAACTGTTCATGATGGCTTGACAACCGATATTGGCAATTTACAATTACAATTTGTGTAGCTATCGGCTGGAGCAGACCAGCTCAAAATACACATCTCACGATGCATTCCTGTTGGAAGTTGGGAACAAATGATGCTCGCAAGGAGCTCCACCCAAAACAGTCCCGGGGCATATTTCAGCGCTTGGGAACCTTTTTCTCAAAGGAGGCGCCACATGAAAAAAATCTCTCTTTACCTGGTTGCTCATCTGTTTTTCTTCGTTCTTGTTTCAACGGCAACAGCCAGCGGTATTCGGCCCGATTCCTTCACCCTCTCCGGGGTAGTTGGCGGCTACAGCTTTGACGGATTGCAACATTTGGAAACGAGTCCTGTCATAGGCGTTCGCGGCGGCTACAACTTCACCAAGTATTTCGGTGCCGAAGCCTTGTTTGACTTTGTCTCGACAGAGAGTACCAGGGCTGGTCTTGGCGACGCCAACTTATACCGCTATGGAGGCGACCTGTTGCTGCATCTGTTGCCGGAAAACAGACTGGTGCCCTATCTGGCGGCCGGTTACAGTGGCTTGTCGTACGACATGGACAACCAGAAAAGTTATACGAAGGGCGCCTTTGATTACGGGCCGGGAATCAAGTACTTCCTGACCGACAATCTGGCACTGCGTGGTGATTTCCGCCATCTTATCTTCCGTCGCAAAGACACATTATTCAACTACGAGTACACCGCCGGATTAACCTATCAATTTGGCGGGATGAAGCCTGCTCTGGAACCGGTGGCAGTGCAGGTTGAACCACTGGAGCCGATCGCTGCAGCTGAACCGATGCCAGATAAAATGAAATACTGCCTTTCCCTGAACATCGAGTACGACATCGACAAAGCCGGAATCCGCCCCCAGTATCACGATGAGGTGGCCAGGGTGGCCGATTTCATGAAAAAATATCCGACGACCACTGCCGTCATCGAAGGTTATACGGACGAAGTCGGGAGTGATGAACACAACATGAGGCTTTCACAACGTCGGGCCGATGGTGTTGTCAAATCTCTGGTGGAAGAGTTCGGTATAGAACGTTCCCGCCTGACAGCCAAGGGGTATGGCAAGGCGGCTATGGCCGGTAAATCAAGCGGCGTCAGGCAGAAAAACAGGCGCATTGATGCCATCATCGACTGTGCACTGGATGCCAGGGAGGTAACTTCACCTCCGGAGAGGCTTTGCATGACTCTGAAGGTTGAATACGCAACCAACAGCGCCGAGGTAGATCCACGTTTTTACGGCGAAGTTGACAAGGTCGGCGAATATATGAAGAAGTATCCGACGACCACCGCCGTCATCGAAGGGCACACCGACAATGTTGGCGGCAATGATTACAACCTGAAGCTTTCCCAGCAGCGTGCCGAAAAAGTTGTGAGCTATCTGGAGGAAAAATTCGGAATCGATCATTCCCGCCTTACCGCCAAGGGGTACGGTTCCACCAGGCGCATCGCCTACAACGACACGCCGGAAGGAAGGCAGAAGAACCGGAGAATAAATGCCATTATTGATTGTGTAATCGAGAAGTGAGAAGAAGTCGCTCGCTCCAGCGCAGCGCCATGAAAAACAGCTCTGCAAACGGACGGTGGTTAAAAGAAGAGTAGGGGCGGCGGATGTAGCAGGGGCGGGCACCGGCCGCCAACGCTGCCAGACAGCCGGTCAGCAGGCGGTCGTCGACCATCAGGATATTGGGCAGGGGAACTCCGGCGAGTTCCCCTGTTTTGTTGAGGCCGTCCGGGTATGGTTTTTTACGGACGCCGGAGATGAAGCGGAATTTTGGAAAATGTTCGGCAAACCACTGCCGACGGCCCTCAGTCGGCTTATTGGAGAGTATGAAAATCATCTCGCCCCCGAAAACCGCTTCACACCGTTTCAGCCATTCGATCGCCTCCGGAATCGGAAAGGGAGCGCCGTGGTGGGCCAGCACACCGTCAAAATCCAGCGCCAGCGCTTTGATCCCGCCGGTCTTCAACGTTTCCGGATTAATTGTGCCGATGCAGTTATTGTCCGGTGTTTCCCGCAGAAGGGTGGCGAGCTGATGGCGAAAGCGAAAACCCAGCTCGAAGCCGGCCAGTATGTGCGTTCCCGGCAGCAATTTATGACCTTTGAATCATACTGCTCATAATTTTGACTGGTCTCGCTGGACCAGCGAAACCAGATAGTAGACAATGCCGAGGATCAGCAGTGTTGCCGCCAGAAAAGCCTGTTTGGTCAGGTCGTCATGCCGCAGTGTCGAAATCAGTATCTCGCGGATGATGGCCACAATCACGACGCCGATGAACACAATGATGCTGAACCGGCCCCCTTTCAGGTTCTTGATTTCATTGTCCAACAGTTCGATCATCATCCAGAGGATCAGCAGCGAGCCGAGGGCGGTGAAGACGCCTTTTTCAACGTCTCCTCTGAAAACATGCACGATATCCCAGCCGAACATGGCTACGATAGCTATCGATACAACCGCCAGAGCAAGTACCAGCACCAGGTTCAGGCCATGGGTGAAACGCTCGGTAGACTTGATCAGGAAGGAGTCTACCGCGCGCGACAGGAAGACCTTTTTCAATTCCTCTTCGCGGTAGGATGTGCTCATCACGTCCAGGTTCATATCGAGGGCTTTTTCGACCGCCTCGCGCAGTACGCGACGGTGTTCGCGGTCGGAGTAGTTGCTGTCAATCAGATTCAGAAGGAAATGCCGGATCTGGTTCATGGCGGCATTTACAAAGTGGACATCGAGTCCGACTTTGACATGGGCGTGCCCGATGCGGGACAGGTGATTCAGGTAATGGTTGTCATAGATACCGTTGAACAGTGAAATGAACCATTTTTCGTGCATATCACGCAGACGTTCCCGGTTGCTGCGATTGAGTATTGCTGCGATCGCCGGCAGTCCGTAGAGATAGTCGTAGAACATTTGTGAAAAATTTTCCCGATTCTCAATGGCCAGCGGCTGCAACGACTTGAGCAGATCGGCATCGTCGTCCGTGAAGCGGTAATGTTCGCGCAACTCCTGCATGTTGATCATTTTGTTATCTCCCGTATTTGTAGGCGGCGGCGCAGGTTCCTTCGCTGGATACCATGCAGGCGCCGACCGGGGCTTCCGGTGTGCAGACAGTGTCAAAAAGCGGGCAATCAAAGGGGGCCAGTTTGCCTTTCAGTACTTCGCCGCAGCGGCAGGCCGGATTCTCCTGCTCATCTGCAACTGCAATACTCAGTACCTTTTCGGCGTCAAAGGCGGCCAGTTCGCTGCGGATGGCCAATCCGCTTCCAGGAAGAGTCCCCAGGCCGCGCCAGACGGCATCGCAAGGTTCGAAAACCAGCTCCAGGATTCGTTGCGCCTTGGGGTTGCCCTCCCAGCTTACGGCCCGGCTGTACTGGATTTCAACGCGGCTTTCTCCTGCCAGCACCTGTGCCAGCAGCATTTCAATCCCCTGCATGACATCGGCCGGTTCAAAGCCGGTCACAACGCAGGGAATCCGGTATTTTTCCGACAACGGCTTATAGGCGTTGCCGCCGATGACTGTGCTGACATGGGCCGGGCAGAGGTAACCGCGCAGATTCAGGTCGGGATCGGCGGTCAGGATTTCCATCGGTACCGGCATTGTTTTGTGAGCGGCCAGCACGCAGTAGTTGTCCAGGTTCTGACGGGCCGCTTCCAGGATGCTGGCGGCGATGGTCGGCGCGGTGGTCTCGAAACCGACTCCCAGGAAGATCACCCTGCGCTCCGGATTGTTTTTGGCCAATGCGACCGCGTCCAGCGCCGAATAGACGATGCGGATATCGGCGCCTTTGGCGCGTGCCTCCATCAGTGATGAACGACTGCCGGGAACCCGCAGCATGTCGCCGAAGGTGGCCACGATATTACGGGGATCGGCGGCGCAGAGCAGCGCTTTGTCCAGATAGCCGACCGGCGTCACGCAGACCGGGCAGCCCGGTCCTGAGACCAGCCGGACGTTATCGGGGAGCAGCGAACGGATGCCGTATTGATAGATCGACATGGTGTGCGTGCCGCAGACTTCCATGAAGTTGACCGGAGCCTTCAAGCGCTCGGACATGCGGCGGATGTTGGCGGCCATATTCTGCACCAGTCTCTTGTCGCGGAATTCGTCCTGAAATTTCATGCCATATCCTCTGGTTTGAATATTTCCTTCATCAGGCGCAAGGTTTCCTCGGCGTACTCTTCATCCAGTTTGGAGATGGCAAAACCGGCATGCACAATCACATAATCCCCCACGGCCACATCTTCCCCCAGCAGCATGACGCTGGCCTCTTTTTTGACGCCGTCCACTTCTGCAACGATGGTATCCTCTTCCCTGCTGATTATTTTCATTGGAACGCCAAGACACATTTTTATAATCCTTTCCGGGCCGCAATCGCGGCCTGACCGAGGGCCAGGCCGCCATCATTGGGCGGCACAAGCCGGTGAGTAAAAACCTTATAACCGTTTGAGACCAGCGCTGTATATACTTTTTCACTCAACATACGATTCTGGAAAACCCCGCCGGACAGAACAACACGGTCCAATCCTGTGGTTCTGCAGATTTGCAGGCAGACATCTACTACACCGGAAGCAACCGTGTCATGGAAACGACCGGCAATGTGTGATGTTTTGATGCCCGTTTTAATGTCGGTCAGAATTTCCGGAAAGATCGGCGAAAAGTCCAGTTGGAGAGGCTTTTCTTCAGCGGATAATATTTCGTAGCCATATCTGTCCCCCTCGCAAAAAGTTGCCGGTGGAGATTGGAACTCGGCCGTTTCTGCCAGGGCTTCCAGTTCAATCGCAGCCTGACCGTCGTAGGATACTTTACTTCTGATATCAAGCAGAGCCGCAACCGCATCAAAAAGCCGGCCGCAACTGGATGTCAGCGGTGAATTTATGCCACGTTCCAGCATGCTGGCAAAGAGTTTTCGCTCCTGTTCGCCAAGTTGCCGGATCAGCGGGTGATCCATATTGAACGCTTCGGCTCCGATAGCGCCAGACAGGTATGATAGCGCCATCCGCCACGGTTCCCTAACCGCCGCGTCACCCCCCGGAAGCCGGAACTGGCGGAAGTGGGCTGCTCTTTGATATCCATCATATCCGCCTACCAGAAATTCACCCCCCCAGATGGTGCCGTCGTCCCCATAACCGGTCCCATCCAGAATGACCCCCAGCAGATTGCCATCCAGGCCGTTTTCTGCCATGCAGGAGGCCAGGTGGGCATGGTGATGCTGCACTTTCACAAGCGGCAGGCCGCACTCTTCGGCAAAGCGGGTCGAGAGATAATCCGGATGGAGGTCGCAGGCGGCGACTCCAGGTTTGATTTCCAGTAGTTCGGATAGATGAGCCACCGTATGACGGAATGAATCGGAGGTGGAGTCATTTTGAAGGTCGCCAATATGCTGGCTCAGAAAGGCCAGGTCACCGTCAAGCAGACAGACGGCGCTCTTCAGTTCGGCGCCGACCGCCAGGATCGAACGGCTGCGGAACGGCAGTTTTACGGCGCGTGGTGCATAGCCACGGGCGCGGCGGTAGAAAAGCGGCTTTCCCTGAAAAACCCGCATGACCGAGTCGTCACTGCGAATGTGAATCGGGCGATCGTGCAGCAGGAAGTAGTCGGCGATTCCCGACAGCCGCCGCAGGGCGTCGTCGTCCTCGAAAGCAACCGGTTCGTCGGATATGTTGCCGCTGGTCATGACCAGCGCCCGGAAGTTGCCCCGCAGCAGCAGGTGATGCAGCGGCGCATAGGGGAGCATCAGTCCGACCCAGCCGTTGCCGGGGGCAATCAGTTCCGCCAGCGGTGTGCCCGCTGATTTGCGTACGATCACAATCGGGCTTTCGGGTGAGGTCAGCAGGCGCTCTTCGGTATCATCAAGCTCCGCCAGAGTGCGGGCGGTCGCGAGATCGGCCGCCATGACAGCAAACGGCTTCTCGTCGCGCTTTTTGACTGTTCGCAGCCGTTCCACCGCTTCCTTGTGGCAGGCATCCACGGCCAGATGGTAGCCGCCGATCCCCTTGATAGCCAGGATTGCGCCTTGTTTGAGGAGTTCTGTGGCCTGGCGAATGGCGCTCTCTCCCTCTCCAGGAGGGGGAGGGGCGGGGAGGGGGAAATCCCCGGAACTGTTTATCAATCTCACCTGAGGGCCGCAAGCCGGACATGCTAGCGGCTGGGCATGGAACCTCCGGTTGGCCGGGTCCTGGTACTCCCGCAGGCAATCGGGGCAGAGCGGAAAACCGGCCATGGTGGTTTTGGGACGATCATAGGGAATGCCGGTGATGATGCTGTAGCGCGGGCCGCAGTTGGTGCAGGTGATAAAGGGGTAGCGATAACGCCGGTCAGCAGGGTCGAACAGTTCCCGCAGGCAGTCGGTACAGACGGCGGAATCAGGGGCGATCTGGATCGAAGCTTCCCCTCCGCCGCTGCTTAAAATGGAAAATGCGCTGTCGTCAGTTAACGGAATAATCCCGGTCTCGTGGGAGGTTACTACGGCCAGCGGGGGGAGGTCTTTTTCGAGAGTGCTGTCGAAGGCGGATAAGCTGCTTTCATCCCCCTGTACCTCAATCTCAACCCCGGCCGGTGTGTTGCGGATCCAGCCTGTCAGTTCCAGCTGCCGGGCGATTCTAAATACAAAGGGGCGGAAACCCACCCCCTGCACGATGCCCTGTATATGATGCCGCTTGCGGAGTGTCAGTGTTTTGTACCGTTTGCCAGCCACTGATACCACTCCTGCATACCTTCGCCGCTACGGGCCGAAACCTCGAAGATAATGATGTCCGGATTTACACGACGAGCATACTGCTTGCATTTTTCCACATCAAAATCGAGATGCGGCAGCAGATCGGTCTTGTTGAGCAACATGACAGTCGAGTTGTGGAACATCTGCGGGTATTTGATCGGTTTGTCCTCTCCTTCGGTGACGGAAAGAACGGCGACTTTATGATGTTCTCCCAGGTCGAAGGCGGCCGGACAGACCAGGTTGCCGACGTTTTCAATCATAAGGATGTCAAGCTGGTCCAGGTCGAATCCATCGGTGCCATGCATTACCATGTGCGCATCCAGATGACATCCGGCGCCGGTGTTGATCTGGCGGACCGGGACTCCGGTGGCGGCGATTCGCTGCGCGTCGTTGTCGGTCTGCTGGTCGCCTTCGATCACGGCAAAGCGGAGCTTCTCCGAAAGATCCCGCAGGGTGCGTTCCAGCAGGGTGGTCTTGCCGGAACCGGGCGAACTGACCAGGTTGAGGACGAAAATACCTTTTTCCTTGAAAAGAGCCCGGTTGAAACCGGCCAGTCGGTTGTTCTTGCCCAGGATATCTTCTTCGATAGTGATGACGCTGCGTTTTTTTGTTTCATGGCCGTGAGAATGATCATGCTTGTGGTCGTGATCATGGTTATGACCGTGATCATGTTCAGCGGGCGGGCATCCGCAAGTGGTGCACATATTCATCTCCTGATATTGGTATTAGTCGGTAGTTCGGGGGAACCGTAGCATGGTTTTGAACGGTTATGCAACAGTCGGCGGCGCGGATTGTGTTTACATTCCGTTGAACTGTAACTGGTGCAGTTTGTGGTAGATCCCGCCCGCAACCATCAGCTGCTCGTGGGTGCCTTCCTCGGCCTTGACTCCGTGGTGGATCGTGATGATGCGGTCCGCATCCCGGATGGTGGAAAGGCGGTGGGCAATCACCAGCGAGGTGCGTCCCTGCATCATTCCACGAATGCCATCCTGAATCATCTGTTCGGAAGCCGGATCAATGCTGGCGGTGGCTTCATCCAGCACGAGAATCTCGGGGTCGAAAGCTACAGCCCGGGCAAAGGAAATCAGCTGTTTCTCGCCAACCGAGAAATTGTTGCCACGTTCCCGCACCTCTTCGCCATAACCGTTTGGCATCCGTTCTATGAACCGGTCAGCTCCGACCGCAGCCGCAGCCAGTCGCACCCGTTGGCTGGCCTGCTCGTCACCCAGGCAGATGTTGAATTCGATGCTTCCCGTAAATAGGCAGGGGTCCTGAAGCACGACACCGACCCTGCGGCGGACCTCCTCCAGCGGCAGGTCCCTGATGTCACGACCTTCAATCAGGATACTCCCGCGCTCAATCTCATAAAGCCGTGTCAGCAGCCGGGTAATAGTTGTTTTGCCGCCGCCGCTTTCTCCGACCAGCGCGATTCGCTCCCCGCGCCCGACAGCCAGGCTGAAGGAATTGAGGATGTCATTGCCATCCTGATAGGAGAAGGAAACATCTTTGAATTCGATCAGGGGGGGAGTGGCGGCCGGGAAGGAATTTTTATCACTCGCCGCGTCCGTAGCAGTCATTTGCTGGCGGGGCGTCGCCGCCGGGGTGTCCAGCAGCGCAAAGATCCTCTCCAGGGCTGCCATGGCCCCCTGCATGACGGAGTATTTGGCGGAAAGGTCGCGGATCGGAGCGAAGAACTTTTCGATATACTGGATAAAAGCCACCAGCACTCCGAAGGTCAGGGCGCCCTTGATGATTTCGCCGCCGCCGTACCAGATGATCAGCGCCACAGCCAGCGATGAAAGCGCCTCCACCAGGGCGTAAAGCGACGCGTCCCAGAAGATGACCGGCATGTTGGCATCGCGGTAGGATGCGTTCAATTCGCTGAAGCGCCGTTCTTCGTCCCGTTCCCGGTTGAAGATCTGGATGATGCTGATGCCGGAGATGCATTCGTTCAGAAAGGCATTCAGCCTGCCCAGGCGGGCGCGCACTTCGCGGAATGACTGGCGCATGCGGCGCCGGAAGGTGTAGGCGACGTAGATCAGAACCGGCAGAACCGAAAAAGTCACCAGCGACAGTTTCGGGTTCATCCAGAGCATGACCGAGATGATCCCGATCAGCAGCAGGATGTCTCCCACAATCGTTATGATGCCGGAGGCGAACATTTCGCCCAGCACCTCCACGTCGCTGGTCAGTCGGGTGACTGCGCTGCCGACCGGGACCTGGTCGAACCAGGTGACCGGCAGATGCATGACATGTTGATAAAGTTCGGAGCGCATATCGGACATGACCCGCTGTCCGACCGACTGCAGCAGATAAACCTCGATAAAGGAGAGCAGCGATTCAATCAGCAGGATTCCCAGAAATGCCAGCGCAATTGTTTCCAGGCCGGCCAGTTTTCCGCTGATGATATGGTTGTCGATGGCCAGTTTGATGATCCAGGGCTGCGCCAGTCGGCACGTCGCCACCAGCGGCAGGATCAGTAGGACGATGATGATGGAGGAACGATACGGGGCTACATAGTTCGCAAAACGGCGGAGCAGCGCTCCGTCGTAGGCTTTTCCGGCTACTTCTTCTTCATAGATGCCGCCATGTCGCATGCAGGTTTGTCCATCTTGCAAGTGGGTGGATTGTGATGCCCGATCTTAGCAGAAATGTCGACCGTTGTGAAACAGCAAAGGCCGACCCGTGGAAGACGGCCCGCTTTACACAGGATTGGCGGGACATTTCTAAATGATTTGTGTGCCGGATTGAAAAGTGGAAACCGGAAGATAAATGTGGATGGATGTGCCTACGCCAAGCTTTGACTCTGCCTGTATTTGACCGGAATGATGACGAATGATCGAGTGGCTGAGAGCCAGCCCAAGTCCCATTCCTTTTTGACATCCCATCTGTTTCGATGTGAAGTACGGATCGAAGATTCTCGGCAGGTTTTCAGGTGCGATCCCGCATCCCGTGTCCATGAAAACCAGATGCAAATACTCACCGGCATCGAGTGCAAGTTCGTTGTCTTTACCGATATTGCGTGTTGAGGCAGAAACCCGAAGAGTCCCTCCCTGCGGCATCGCTTCACGGGCATTAATTGCAATGTGGGCCAGCACGAGATCAAACTGGGAAACATCAATTCGCACCGGAGGCAGGTTGTCTGGAAGGTTTGTGATATATGTGACCGAGCTTTCGCCCAGTTCGGCTGCGAGGCCGGCTTTGATGAGCGGAACAATGTCAGTCTGTTTTTTGATGGCATCGCCACCCTTGGCAAATGTCAGGAGGCGCTTGCCGAGTTCCCGCGCCGTTTCGGAGGTGTTTTCAGCAATTTTAAGCAGTTCGGCCGTTCTGCTGTTTGGATCGGCACTCATGCGAGCCAGTGAAACATAACCGAGGATGACCTGCAGCAGGTTGTTGAAATCATGGGCGATACCGCCGGCCAGGACGCCGATTGCCTCCAGCTTCTTGATGCGCTGGTTTTCGGCCTCCAGAGCGCGGTGCCGCTTTCGGAGGCTGACCATTTCCTGGCAATTTTCAAGGGCGGTCAGCAGGCGGATGAACTCGACCGGTTTGAGGACGAACTGGTTGATTCCGATGTCGATAGCTTCTATCAGGTAGCTGGTTTCACTGAAGGCGGTCATGCAGACAATCTGTGCTTCCGGGGTTATTTTCCTGATCTCTCTCGCCATTTCGAGGCCGTTCATTTGCGGCATCATGATGTCGGTTAATGTTATATCCGGCTGATGTTCAAGATAAGCTTCCAGTCCCTGCCTGCCGTTTTCGGCCAGAATCAGCCGGTAACCTTTGGACGTGAGCACCCTGGCAACCTGTTCACGGGTGGCTGGTTCGTCTTCTATGTACAAAAGGGTTATGTCGGAATTGTGCTGGCTGTTTGAGTCGGACACGTTGCACCCGCGATGGTTGATTTGATTCATTGGTTAATGTTTAGCAGGCGCTGCAAAATCTGCAACTGTTCAAACTGTATACAAAATATACGCAGTTTCTGCAAAAAGCTACATTAAATCCACCGGATCTATATCGACGGCCATGCGAACAGTGGAGGCGGCTCGTGATTGCTGCCGCCAGGCGATTACCAGCTGTCGCAATTCCTTGCGTGTGACGGCCTTAAGCAGGATCTGACAGCGGAAACGCCCCCTCAGCCGGTAGATGGGAGCGGGGGCCGGCCCCAGGATTTCCACCCGGAGTTTGAGTCTCTGTTTGATCTGCATCAGCAGTTTGGCGCTCTGCTCGGCCTGGGCAGAAACGGCCTGTTCCAGATTGCCGGAGATGCCGATTACGGCCAGAAATGAAAAGGGGGGGTAGCCAACTTCCTGCCTGAATTCGAGTTCCTGCTGGTAAAATCCGGCCGCATCGTGGCCTGCGGCAGAAAAAATGGCGTAATGCTCGGTGTCGTAGGCCTGGACGAATACTTTTCCCGGCGAATCACCGCGTCCGGCGCGGCCGATGACCTGCGACAACAGCTGGAAAGTGCGCTCAGCGGCCCGGAAGTCCGGCATCCCCAGGCCGGCTTCGGCGTTGATGACCCCCACCAGTGTTACACCGGGAAAATCATGCCCTTTGGCGATCATCTGTGTGCCGATCAGGATGTCGGCGGTACCATCGCTCATTCTTGAAAGCAGTCGCTCGTGGCTCCCCTTGCCGGAAGTTGTATCGCTGTCCATCCGTAATATTCTCGCCCGGGGAAGAAGTTCCTTCAGTTCACTTTCAAGCTTTTCAGTGCCTGCGCCGAGTTCTGTCAGTTCGGTTGCTCCGCACTCGGGACAGGTGCCGGGGGCCGGAACGGCATAGTCGCAGTAGTGACAGATGCTTTGAGCGCGCTGCCGGTGGTAGGTCAGGGTTACGGAACAGTTGGGACAGGAAAGGGTCTTGCCGCACGAGGCGCAGACTAGGAAGGTGGCAAAACCGCGCCGGTTGAGAAACACTATCGCCTGCTGTCCATTTTCAACTGTGTGGGTCAGTGCCGCGGCCAGCTGTGCCGAAATGGTCTCTTTGCTCCCTTTCATGGCGACCCGCTCGACGGTCGGCATCGGTCGGTTCTCGACGCGTTCCGGGAGATCCAGCATGGTCAGTCGTTTCTGCTGCGCAGCGTGGATGCTGGTGACCAGTGGAGTGGCCGAGCCGAGGACAACGGCGGCCTGTTCCATTCCGCCGCGAACCAGAGCCAGGTCACGGGCGTTGTAGCGCAGGCCGTCGGACTGTTTGAATGAAGCTTCATGCTCCTCATCAATAATAATGATGCCGATATTTTCCAGCGGCGCAAAGATTGCCGAACGGGCCCCGATCACGATCCTCGCCAGTCCGCGCCGGATGCGGCGCCATTCGTCGTAACGCTCGCCATCCGAAAGTCCGCTATGCAGAATTGCGATTCCGCCTCCGAAGCGTGACTGGAAACGCCCGGTCAGCTGCGGAGTCAGCGCAATCTCAGGGACCAGAACGAGTGCGTTGGTTCCGTTTTCAATTGCACGGGAAATGGCTTGCAGATAGACTTCGGTTTTGCCGCTGCCGGTCACGCCATACAGTAGAAAAGCTGTGTACTGTCGTTGACTGAGGCAGGCTTGAATGGCATCCAGCGCGGATTGCTGGTGTTTATTCAATTGGCGCGGCACGTCGCGTTTGATGGCGGCATGTTTGAAGGGGTCCCGGTAGACTTCGCGTTCCTGCACGACTGCCAGTCCGAGTTCTGCCAGTCGCTTTAGCTGCGGAGAACAGGTTCCGAAACGTTTTCTGAGATCCGAGGCAGGGATTTCACCTGTTTCACGGATGATGGCGAGGATTTCCAGCGCTCTGGCACCGGTTCTTTGGGAAGTTTCGACAACCGGTCCGGGGAGATAGAATTTTTCTGTGCGGACCGGTTTTCCGCCGCTCAGTTCTGCATCATCGCCGGTGGATCCTTTGCGCGACTGGACATTGATACCGGCTGGCAGAGCTGCGCGCAGCACTTCTCCAAGCGGGTGCAGGTAATATGAGGCTGTCCAGCGAAAAAACTCCAGCTCGTTAGCGGTCCAGAGCGGTTCGCTGTCAAGCACATCGATGATTTCTTTCAGCTTGTCGAACGCGCACTCGGTCACTGTTCCAAGAATATAACCGGTCAGTTTCCGTCGTCCGAAAGGTACAATGGCGCGGCGTCCCGGCAAGGCCTGAAGGCTCAGCCGTTCCGGGACGGTGTAGTGGAAGGTGTTGTCCAGATAAAGTGGAATGGCGATTTCAATTATCATTAAGTGCACTGTTTCGTCTGTTACCGGTAGTTCGCTGCGTAGCAACGTTCATTTGCGCGATGTTGCTGGTCGCCATGGCGTTTTCCTGGCACTACCAATATTTTTTGGGCGGGTCCGTTTTACCGGTTATGGTGATTTCACCATCGACAACCTTGAACATATCACCATACTCGTTGGTCCAGGCATCCCCCTCATCCAGCGGCGCCGGAACATCTCTTCTACCCAGAAATACCTCTTCCCCGTTTATCAGGGCGAACCAGTCCAGTGATCCGGTCATCCATAACCTTGTGTTAATTGCCATATTTATAACCTCTTGTAATGATTAGATTTGTTGAAGCCTGGTTGGCTCCGGTCGTGCTGTTCAGGAAAGGCGATTCTTGAAATCAGCGTACCCAAAGCTGCGAATTACTTTCAATTCTTCCGTGTCCGGCTCGTAGGTGCAGATGTGAGGATGCTGAATGCCGTTAAAGGTGGTGGTTTTGACCATCGTGTAATGAGCCATGTCCAGAAAGGCCAATCGGTCGCCGGTCTGCAGCTGCCGCTCAAACGACCAGTCACCGATAACATCTCCAGCCAGGCATGAAGGTCCGCCCAGACGGTAGGTGTGCTGCTTTTCAAGTGGATCGAAGCCGTTTTTGATTCCCGGACGGTAGGGCATCTCCAGGATGTCCGGCATGTGACAGGTGGCGGATACATCCAGGATCGCGATGTCCATGCCGTTGTTTACCACATCCAGCACTTCTCCGACCAGCAGTCCGGTGCCGATTGCGATCGCTTCGCCCGGCTCCAGATAAACCTGAACGTCATACTTTTCCCGGAAGTACCTGACCAGTTTGATCAACCCGTCGATGTCGTATCCCTCGCGGGTGATGTGGTGCCCTCCACCCAGATTGAGCCATTTCATCTGGTGCAGATAGTGGCCGAACTTTTCTTCAAAAGCCCTGGCGGTACGCTCCAGCGGCTCGAAGAGCTGTTCGCAGAGGGTGTGGAAGTGCAACCCCTCAACCCCCTCCAGTGAACGTCCCTCGAATTCCTTGAGTGGAATCCCCAGCCGCGAGTTGACGGCGCAGGGGTCATAAATTTCGGTGTGACCTTCGGAATGTTCCGGATTGACACGCAGCCCGATCGAAACTTGTCCCTGTTTTTTCTCCCAGAGATGGCGGAAACGCTCCAGCTGCCCAAACGAGTTGAAAACCAGGTGGTTGGAGATTTCAAGCAGTTCCGTGATGTCACTTTCCTTGAAGGCGGCTGCGAAGGAGTGTATCTCGCCGCCGAACTCTTCGTGCCCCAGGCGCGCTTCCCAGGGTGAGCTGGCGCAAACACCCTGCAGGGTCTTGCTGATCAGCGGGAAAACGCTCCACATGGAGAAAGCCTTCATCGCCAGCAGAATTTTGGCGCCGCTCCGTTTTTGCACATCGTCCAAAATTGCCAGGTTGTGACGCAGACGACCCAGATCCACCACGTAGGCGGGTGAGGGGGCAAGTTCAAGGATTCTATCGATATTTATACCGGTCAAAATTAAATTCTCATTTCAGAAGAGTTTGTGTTTTTTTGAGTGGTGCCATCTGGAAACAGCGACGAATGATAACTTTGCAGAGTGGTAATCGCAAGTCAAAAGATGTTGGGGCTGGGGTAATCTGTGGCGTAGCAGGGAAGCTGCCAAAGGCGGATTGTCTCTGGGGAGTGTCTGTCAGCCGGATGTGCAAGGCAGCATCCGGCTGACATGATTTGCCGCTTAAACTGCGGCAGCGATGGCTATAGCTTCGGCCATTCGCCACCGTCAACCACCACCGTCGGCAGTCCCATTGGACCCAGTACATCCAGGAACAGTTCCGGATCAAACTGCTCCATGTTGAATACCCCCGCTGCATGCCATTTGCCGGTCAGCATCATGATTGCCCCGACCACGGCCGGCACGCCGGTAGTGTAGCTGATGGCCTGTGACTGGACTTCCTTGTAGCAGGCTTCGTGATCGCAGATGTTGTAGATGTAAACCTGCTTTTTCTGACCATCTTTCGTACCGCGGGCAATGACTCCGATGCAGGTTTTTCCCTTTGTGAGCGGTCCCAGGCTGCCGGGGTCGGGCAGCAGGGCTTTCAGGAACTGGATCGGAACAATCTTCTGGCCGTTGAACTCGACTTCGTCGATGCGGGTCATGCCGACATTCTGCAGCACTTCCAGATGCTTGAGGTAGTTGTCAGAGAAGGTCATCCAGAACTGGGCTTTTTTGATTGTCGGGATGTGCTTGACCAGTGACTCCATCTCCTCGTGATACAGGCGATAGACATTCATCGGACCGATCCCTTCCGGGAAGTCGAAGGAGTGTTTGGTGGAGAGCGGGGCGGACTCAACCCACTGTCCGTTCTCCCAATGGCGGCAGGTGGCGGTCACTTCACGAATATTGATCTCCGGGTTGAAGTTGGTCGCAAACGGTTGTCCATGGCTGCCGGCGTTGGCGTCGATGATGTCGATTTCTTCCACCACATCCAGATACTTCTTGGCGGCCAGAGCGGTGTAGACATTGGTGACGCCCGGATCAAAGCCGGAACCCAGCAGCGCCATCAGCCCCTTTTCCTTGAAACGCTTCTGATAGGCCCATTGCCAGGAATATTCGAACTTGGCGGTGTCCAGAGGCTCATAGTTGGCGGTGTCCAGATAATCGACTCCGGTTCCCAGGCAGGCGTCCATGATGGTCAGATCCTGGTAAGGGAGGGCGACATTGATAACCAGTTTGGGCTGCAACTGCTTGATCAGCGCCACAAGTTCCGGCACATTGTCGGCATCGACCCGGGCGGTGTTGATGCTGTTGCCCAACTGCGCGGCGATGGCGTCACATTTGGACTTTGTGCGGGAAGCCAGCGTGATCTCGCTGAAAATATCGCGACGCTGGGCGCATTTGTGGGTAACGACCTGTCCAACTCCACCGGCTCCAATAATAAGTACCTTGCTCATATTCTTATTCCCCCAGATAGGTATAGCCCAACAGTGTCCTGTCCAGCATTTCGATAAAGTGACTGCTCTCCTCGATGGAGATTTGTTTCAACGCCACGCTTTTTTCCAGGTTGTCCCTGACACGCTTAAGTATTTCAGGCCCTTTGTACTGTACGTACTTCAAGGTTTCCCAGGTTGCATCCCCGTTGATGACGGTGTCGATCATGTAGCCGGTTTTCTTGTTGAACGTGATGTGGACAGCGTTGGTGTCGCCGAACAGATTGTGCAGGTCGCCCAGGATCTCCTGGTATGCCCCGATCAAAAAGAAGCCGATATAGTAATCCTCGTCCTTGCGGATTTTGTGCAGCGGCAAATACTTTGTGCGTCCGTTTTCGCCGACGAAGCTGGTGATCTCGCCGTCAGAGTCACAGGTGATATCGGCTATGGAAGCCATCACATCCGGCTTCTGGTTGAGGCGCTGGATCGGTGTGATCGGGAAAAGCTGGTCAATGGCCCAGGAATCGGGAATCGACTGGAACAGCGAAAAGTTGGCAAAATAGGTTTGGCGCAAATGCAGTTGGAAGTTTTGAAGCTCCTCGGGAATCGGCTTGATCTTTTCAACGATGCTGTTGATCTTTTTGATGATCTTGGCATAGAGCCATTCGGCAATGGCCCGGTCATTGAGAGTCAAATAACCCAGGTTGAACAGGCTGACCGCTTCGTTGATCAGTTGCAGCGTGTCGTGGTAATCCTCCCGCAGTGAATAACGGTCGATGCTTTTGTAGATGTCCATCAGTTTCTTGACGGTCGGCGCCAGTTTTTCAGCCTGGGCCAGAGTCTCTTCAAAATCCGGCATGATATGCTGGGTGTTGGTATTGAGTACATTGGTGACCAGCACAGAATAATGGGCGACGGTTGCCCGGCCCGATTCGGAGATGATATTGGGACATTCCACGCCGGCATCATCACAGATGTTTTTGATCTGATAAATGACGTCGTTGGCATACTCTTCAACCGAGTAGTTGACGCTGGAAAAATAACTCGACTTCGAACCGTCGTAATCGACGCCCAACCCGCCGCCGATATCGAGATATTCAATTCCGACGCCCAGTTTTCTCATTTCGGTGTAGACCCGGGCAACTTCGATCAGGGCGGTCTTGATTTTGTCGATCTTGGTAATCTGGCTGCCGATGTGTGAATGCAGCAGCTTGACGCAGTCCAGTAATCCGTTGTCGGTCAGCATGCCGATGGCGGCGATGATTTCCGACATGCGCAGGCCGAATTTAGCATCTTCCCCGCCGGATGTGGCCCATTTGCCGGTCCCTTTGGAGGAAAGTTTGACGCGTATTCCCAGTTTGGGGGTGATGCCGGTCTTTTTGACCAGAGCGATGATTTTTTCCAGCTCAAACAATTTCTCCACTACCAGAGTGATGTCAAAGCCGATTTTTGTGGCGTAGAGGACTGTCTCGATGTATTCGGTGTCTTTGTAGCCGTTACAGATGATCGGCAGGTTGTTGCCGCTGGAAATTGAAATTCCGGCCACCAGTTCCGGTTTTGAGCCGACTTCCAGGCCGATATTGTAACGCTTGCCGTAACCGGCTATCGCTTCAACCACCTGGCGCTGCTGATTGACCTTGATCGGGAAAAATGTCTGGTATTTTGCCGGATAATCATTTTCCTGAATCGCATTTTTGAAGACGCGGTTGATGGAGGCGATCCGTCCCTGGAGCACATCCATGAAACGGAGCAGGATGGGGGGCTTGATCTTGCGCTTGATCAGGTCGTCCATCAACTCCTTAAGGTCGATGGATTGTTTGGAGTTCGACGAAGGGTGTACGCACATATTCCCCTTCTTGTTGATCGAGAACAGGTCGGCGCCCCAGTTGTCTATATTGTATATCTTGGTGGATTCATTAATTGTCCACTTTTCCATAGTCGATTCCCCATTCCCGATTTTGCTGAATCCAAATAAACTCTTTTATTTATTGCATAGAAACTGCAAAGTCAATTTTTAATTATGACGTTTCCGGGTATACGTGAATATGGGAATGTCTGCCTTGACTTTGCCGGCCGGAATGATTACCTTTCCTTCAGTTGACAAACCCAACAGGAACGTTGATTTTCGACAGGTGTTCTCATGCCCAAATATACCGGCAGGAAGCTGTTTCGACAGGAAGTACTGGACCGCCATGTCGGAGAAATCCGCAACTTGCTGCATGTGCTTGAGTTGAGGGATGCTTTCGAGGAAGATGAAAATCGTCCTAAGATGGATATGTATGAGACTGCGGAAGAGATCGTCCTTGAGTTTGATCTGCCCGGGTTTAAAATGGAAGAGATTACTCTGAAAATATGCGGTCTGACCATCATACTTGAAGCAAGCCGACCGCGGGAGCATAACGAAGGAAAATTTATTTGTGTTGAACGTAGTCACGGCCGCTTTCACCACGCGGTGCTTGTCCCCGGAAATATCGATCTATACGGTGTTGCGGCGGAGTACCGCCTGGGGGTGCTGCGAGTAATCTGTCCGAAAAGCGGAGAGCGGCTGGTGCCGATAAAGGAGATTTAGATTGATCGAAATTGAGAACGAAATAGAACAAAGTTCGGAAGAGTTGAAAATCCCTGATGTATTGCCATTGCTGCCGATACGGGATGTGGTGGTTTACCCTTTCATGATTATTCCGCTTTTTGTCGGTCGCGAGATGTCGGTTAAGGCGGTTGACAACGCACTGGCCGGTGACAGGATGATCCTGCTGGCGACCCAGCACGATATCGGTGATGAGGATCCACCGCCCGAAAAGATTTACGAAGTTGGCACTGTCGCAATGATCATGAGGATGCTCAAACTGCCTGACGGTCGCGTGAAAATCCTTGTTCAGGGTCTGGCAAAAGCCCGAATCACAGAATATATCTCCTCCACACCGTTCTACACGGTCCATGCAGAGCGCCAGAATGATATTCCACTGGGAGACATCTCACTTGAGATCGAGGCCTTGATCCGCACCGTCCGCGAACAGCTGGCCAAGGTCATGGAGCTGGGCAAGCAGATTTCACCGGAAGTGATGGTTATACTGGAAAATATTCAGGATCCGGGCAGCATGGCTGATCTGATCTCCAGCAATCTTGGTCTTAAGGTTGCTGATTCCCAGCAGTTGCTGGAGATTAATGATCCTATTGTGCGTCTGACCAAAGTTAATGAGTTTCTTAACCGTGAAGTCGAGCTGATGAGCGTTCAGGCCAAGATTCAGAACGCGGCCCGCGACGAGATGGGGAAGAATCACAAGGAATATTACCTTCGCGAGCAGATGAAGGCCATTCAGAGCGAGTTGGGGGATAATGAGGGCAAAGAGGAACTTGTTGAGATCCGGAAGGCCATCGAGGCCGCTAAAATGCCTGAAGCCGTTCAGAAAGAAGCGCTCAAACAGCTGGGGCGTCTCGAAAATATGCATCCGGACGGCGGTGAAGCCGGGATCATCCGTACCTATCTGGATTGGATGGTCGAGCTCCCCTGGAGCAAATCCACCCGCGACAGCCTTGATATTGTCCGTGCCAAGAAGATTCTGGACGACGATCATTTCTATCTGGACAAGATCAAGGAACGCATTCTCGAATTCCTGGCCGTACGCAAACTGAAGAAAAAGATGAAGGGGCCGATCCTCTGTTTCGTCGGCCCTCCCGGAGTCGGTAAAACCTCTTTGGGCAAATCGATTGCCCGCGCCATGAACCGCAAGTTTGTGCGCATATCACTGGGCGGAGTTCGTGACGAAGCCGAAATTCGTGGTCACCGCCGCACCTACATCGGCGCCCTGCCTGGACGTATCCTTCAAGGGGTGAAGCAGGCCGGCGCCAACAACCCGGTCTTCATGCTGGATGAGTTGGACAAGCTTGGCTACGACTACAAGGGCGACCCCTCCTCTGCACTTCTGGAGGTGCTGGATCCGGAACAGAACCATTCTTTCTCCGACCATTACATCAACCAGCCTTTCAATCTATCCAACGTGATGTTCGTTGCCACAGCCAATCAGCTGGATCCGATTCCGTCCGCACTTCGCGACCGTATGGAAGTCATCAACCTGGCCGGTTACACCGAGGAAGAAAAACTGGAGATAGCCAAACGTTACCTGGTGCCGCGTCAAACCAAAGATAACGGACTCAAGCCCAAACATATCAGTTTTGACGACGAAGCGATTGTCGAGATCATTTCCAAGTACACCCGCGAATCCGGACTTCGCAACCTTGAGCGGGAAATAGGCAAGGTCTGTCGCAAGGTTGCCCGTAAAGTGGCCGAGGGAAACACGCGCACTACTAAAATAACTGCCAAGAGCCTGCACAGCTATCTGGGCGCGCCCAAATATCTTCGCGAAGAGGAGCTGGATAAAAACGAGATCGGTGTTGTTAACGGTCTGGCCTGGACTCCGGTGGGGGGCGAGATACTCCATATCGAAGCCACCCTGATGAGCGGAAAGTCCGGACTGACCCTGACCGGGCAGTTGGGCGATGTGATGAAGGAATCGGTGCAGGCTGCGCACTCTTATATTCGTGCCCATGCCGAAACACTCTCCCTGAAGCCGGAGATTTTTCAGGAAAACGAGATTCATGTTCACGTTCCGGCCGGAGCTATTCCCAAGGATGGCCCTTCGGCCGGTGTTGCCATGACGACGGCCCTGGTGTCGATTCTCTGTCGGATACCGGTTCGCAAGGATGTGGCCATGACCGGTGAAGTGACCCTGCGTGGCAAAGTGCTTCCGATTGGCGGATTGAAGGAAAAAATACTGGCCGCTGTTCGATCCAGGATGCGACTGGTGATCATACCTGAGCAGAACAAGAAGGATTTGGAGGATATTCCGCCCGAGATTCTGAAAAAGGTCAAAATCGTCCCGGTTTCGGATGTCTATGAAGTGCTCAAGCTGGCGCTGGAAAAGTTTCCGCCGGCAACTCCGCAGGTTGTGAAATCGGCTTCAATAAAATCTGTTTCTGAGGCGGTCTCTCCAAAGCATACGAGAAAATCTGATCGTGAAACCACTGCTTAGAAGCGCAAGTGGTTGATAATACTTTCCCATAGTAATAAAGAATATAGACCCCCTTTCCTGAATCAGAGGATCGGGGGTTTTTTTATTATTATTCAGTGTGTTATCACACTTAATTAACAGTTGACGTCATTGCGATTCGGGTGCTATATGCACAATGTTTAAAATGTTTGTATGAAGATTTTCCATTAATTAACCGCCGTAAATAAATTGAGGGGGGCCGATGTTGCAGTTACCAGAATCAATTCTTGATTCAATCGAGGCGGTTTATTTGCCATCGATGCCTCAGGTATTGCTGCGGTTCCTGCAGTTGTCCTCCGATGAAAACACATCTATGGCTGAACTGGCAACTATTGTGGGTCAGGACCCGGCATTGAGTGCCAGAATTCTGACTGTTGCCAACTCAGCAGCCCTGCGACGCGGAAAAGAAACCAAAAGTCTTCTGCAATGTCTTGTTAACCTTGGAACACGTCTTTCCAGAACTTTAGCGGCCTGCCTGGTTGTCCAGAAAGTTTTTTCCCCGACCGTTGATAATCAGCACTACGACTTGACCGGCTTCTGGGGGCATTCCCTGAGGGTGGCCGAGGTTTCCCGTGCCATCGCGGCTGATATCGGGTACATGGACCCGGAAGAGGCCTATCTGTCCGGGCTGTTGCATGATGTTGGCCAGTTGCTGCTGCTGGGCGGTGTCGGAGAGCGCTACGGAACCATGCTCGTCTTAAGCCGTGACGAAGCCGATCTCAGGGATATCGAGGAACAGAGGCTGGGCACAGACCACGCTGCTGTCGGTGCATGGCTTCTGGATCAGTGGAACCTTTCGTCGTTCATGGCCGACTCGATTCTGTTTCACCACACCCCCGTCGAAGAAATTGTGGCCGCCGATATTCTGAGTCGAATCGTCTGGTCTGCCCATATGATCTGCTATCATCACAAACAGCTGGAGCATGCTCAGGATGAGCTGCCAGGCGGTCTTGCCGCAGTTCAGCAGATGACCGGAATCGATCTTCAGAAGATGATTGCCATCTATCACCAATCTTCTGAGCGGGTTGTTTCAATTGCAGCCGCGCTTGGCATTACCGAAACAGCCGACGCCAAAACCCTGCCGCACACTTCCACCACTCCTTTGGCCAATCTGACTCCTAAAAACAACGATTGCGACACGGCTTATGGAGAGATGGAGGACGCGGTGCGTGATATGGCTGTCATGCATCCGCTTCAACAGGATCTTGCCTCGCTTGACAGTGAAGCTGAAATTCTCCTGGCTGTGCGGGAGTCTGCCCGAATATTGTTTGGATCCGGGGAGCTGGCTTTCTTGTTGGTTAATCCGGAAAAACAGATTCTTTCAGGCGCCGATATTAGCTGCCAGCCGGAGCTTTTCCAGCGTCTCGAAATACCACTTGGACCCAAATACAGTCTGGCATCAAGCGTTGCCAAGGAGAACATACCGCGCTCGACTTTTGAAAAGGAACCTCCGGTTGCCACCACGCTGGTTGATGTCCAGATTGCGCGTGCGCTTGGAAGCGAGGGTCTGCTGTATATTCCGTTGCATTCCAGAAAACGGAATATCGGGGTCATGGTTTACGGCGTAAGCGCCACGCAAGCGGTCCGTCTCCAGCAACGCATCAGGTGGATAACCAGTTTTGCAAGCATGGCCGCACAGACGATAGAAAACTGGCGGGATATGCGAGAGCGTGAACTGGTTCTTGAAGCTGCAATGACCAGGAAATTCGAGCAGCACGCCCGTAAGGTTGTCCATGAAGCTGGGAACCCGCTCAGCATCATCAAAAACTATCTGGAGATAGTGAACCAGAAGCTGCCGGATGATAATCCAATGCAGCAGGAGCTGGAAATTTTCAGAGAAGAGATTGATCGCGTTACGCAGATAATGAGCAAGATGGGTGATCTTTGTGAAACGGCGCCAGAGTCTGGCGAACTGGATCTCAACAGCTTGATCGAGAACATGCTGGTGTTATACGGCGAGTCGCTGTTTGCCCATAAAAACATCATGATCGAAAAGAATCTTGATTCCGGTGTGGTGCCGATCGCTCTGGATAAAAACAGTATCAAACAGATTCTGCTGAACCTGTGGAACAACTCTTCTGAAGCCATGACAACCGGCGGCACTATTGTTATTTCAACCCATGCCGATGTTAACCAGAATGGCCGCAATTATGTCGAAATTGTGGTAAGCGATACCGGTCCAGGTTTGCCGCCGGATGTATTGCCATCTCTCTTTAAACCTCTTGATCCCCATCGTCGCCCCGGCCATTCCGGAGTCGGGCTGTCTATTGTTGCCGGACTGGTGGAGCGCCTTGAAGGGCGAATAACCTGCCAGAGCAAAACCGGACTTGGAACGAGTTATTCCATTTTGTTGCCCAAGTCCCGGAAGGATAAAGCATGAAAGAAGCGATGCAGGAAAACAAAGATACCTATCTTGATGCGCCCGGACTTCCACAGCAGATTCTGTTAGTCGATGACGAGAGCCGTATCCGCTCAAGCCTGAGGGTATTGCTGGAAAGCAAAGGGCGGGTAATACAGGAATGTGAAAACGGTCTTGACGCGATTGCAAAACTCAAATCCCAGGATATTGACCTGGTGCTTCTTGACATTAATTTGCCGGACATATCCGGCCTGGAAGTGCTTGAGTGGATTGCGAACAATAAAATATCGACCAGTGTCATTTTTGTCAGTGCCGACGACAGCATCGATTCCGCCATTCTTGCATTGCGTTACGGCGCCATCGAGTTTGTTCGCAAGCCAATAAAAATGGACGAGATTCGTCGCAAGGTTGAGAACGCGCTTTACCGGCGCCGCATGGAACGCAGTTACGCCCAGATGACCGCACGTATGCAGCAGTCAGAGCAGTTGCACCGTTTCCTGGTGGAAAATTCTCCAGACCTTATCTACACACTTGATGACACCGGCCGATTCATGTTCATCAACAAGCGGGTCGAAACTTTGCTTGGATACACGCGCGAAGAATTGATCGGAAAAAAATACTGCACCATCGTCCACGACGAGGATATTGAGAAGGCACACTATGCTTTCAATGAGCGCCGGGTGGATAATCGGGCCACCGCCAACCTTGAAGTCCGTCTGAAATGCAAGAATGATCATTTTCGTTATTTTGACAGTCACTACATCGTGGCAATGATGAATGCCACCGGCATTTATGGTGAAAAACAGGACGGCTCCGCCACAGCAACCCAATGCTTTATGGGTACCTACGGCGTGGCCCGCGATATTACCGAGCGCAAGATTGCCGAAGAAACTATCTCATTTCAGGCGCTTCATGACCAGTTGACTCATCTGCCCAACCAAAGATTGTTCAAAGATCGCCTGGAAATGGCGTTGACTCTCTCCAAACGCCACGGAGGCATGGTTGGTGTAATGTTTATCGATCTTGACCGCTTCAAGCTGGTGAATGATACCTACGGTCACGCGGAGGGGGACGAACTCCTGAAAAAAGTTGCCCGGCGCCTGCTTCAATGCATGCGTGCCGGAGACACGCTTGCCCGCAAGGGAGGGGATGAGTTTACCGTCCTGCTGCCTGACCTGATTCAGGCGGAAGATGCCAGCATAATTGCGGACAAAATTCTGAACGAACTAAGGACCCCTTTTCCGGTTGCCGGTCAAGACTTCCGGGTTACCGCCAGCGTAGGAATTGCTGTTTTTCCGCGTGATGGGGAGAGCGTTGACGCTCTTCTGAAGAATGCTGATATTGCCATGTACAGAGTCAAGGCGGACGGCAAAAACGACACCAGGTTTTACATACCGGACATGAACGCCTGTTACCATGAACGGATAAATATGGAAAACGATTTGCGTCATGCGATCCATCATTCTCAATTTGAACTGTATTACCAGCCCAAGATCAGCGTCATAGATTTTAAAATAGTAGGCATGGAAGCTCTGATCCGCTGGCATCATCCGATCCACGGCCTGATGAATCCCCGTGGATTCATCGATCTGGCCGAGGAGGTCGGTCTGATCGGCGAAATTACTGACTGGGTGCTTGCCGAGGCCTGCAGCCAATTGTCGAAATGGCATTCAATGGGATTGGGTGATCTGCGCATGTCGATTAATGTTTCTCCGCAGGAGTTCCAGCGCAGTGACATGGTCGAGCGGGTCTCCTCCCAGGTGGACAAGTACAATATTCCGGAAGATTCACTCGAGATCGAGATTACGGAAAATATTCTTCTGCACGACGCCTCCAGTGTCATCAAAAAAATGAGTGTCATCAGAGATCTGGGTGTGCGAATTTCGATTGACGATTTTGGGACATGCTACTCATCCCTCAACTATCTGCGCCTGATTCCGATCAGTACCATTAAAATAGACCAATCTTTTGTCAGGGATTTGTCTGAGGAGCATCGCAGCTCCGCGATTATTCAAGCGATTGTGGATATTGCCCGTGGTTTTAATCTTCATCTTGTGGCAGAGGGTGTCGAAACTAACTATCAGATGAAAACACTGCAACAACTCGGTTGTGACGAGATGCAGGGATATCTGTTCAGCAGGCCCGTACCGGCCGTTGAGGCGGAGCGGCTCTTGAGCAACTCTTGTGACAGGGTCCAATTGCGACTCGGGGTAAATCTTGAAGAACAGTTCAGCCTGCCGATAATGGCGGCTGCCTAGGTCAGGCAATTGAAGGTCCCCCTCCAGGTCAACCCTCGGATAAATTTCAAGCCTTAAAATTTGACTATTCTGTCATAAGCTGCTGAACGCAAACAACTTGTCGGCCAGCTGCATGGATATCCTGCGAGAACATATATTGAAATATGGTCCGCAGGGTGGTATGAAAAGCAGATATGAAAAATGATAAAAAACTCTCCGAACTTGGCGAGTTTGGATTGATATCACGTATAGCGTCCGGCGTGTCTTCGTCAGGCAGTGTTATCACCGGGATCGGTGATGATGCCGCTGTGACGGTCTCCACTCCCGGAATGCAGCTTGTGACATCCACCGATATGCTGTTGGAGGATGTGCATTTCCGCCGCTGCTGGCACGATCCCTATCGTCTGGGACGCAAGTCGCTGGCGGTCAGTATTTCCGACATTGCCGCCATGGGTGCACACCCCCGCTGGGCGCTGCTTTCGCTGGCCATCCCTGCCGACCTTCCGCTGACATTTCTGGATGACTTTACCAGTGGTTTTCTGGCAATGGCCGCTGAACATGGTGTCGCTCTGATCGGCGGAGACACCTGCTCTTCCCGATCCGGGCTTGCCATCTCGGTCACCATAATGGGAGAGCAGTTTCCCAATTACATTCTGCGACGTTCCGGTGCAAAGCCGGGTGATGAGATCTGGACGACCGGTTCCCTCGGAGATGCTGCCCTTGGATTGAAACTGCTTGAAGTTGACTCAGACTTTCCCGGATCTGAGGGGCAAGTTGGGTGTGGCGACAAGGTGAATCAATATCTTTGTTCCCGTCTCCTGGACCCGTCTCCGCGCGTTTTGGTCGGCTTGGCTCTGGCTGAATCCGGTCTTGTCAGTTCAATGATCGACATCAGTGACGGAATTCTGGCCGACTTTGGTCATATTGCCGAACAATCCGGTGTGGGGGGATGCCTGCGTCTGGATGATCTTCCGTTTTCCCCCGCCTTTCGTCTCATTGGTGACAAACTCCCGTTGTTTCCGTATCAACTGTCCTTGACAGGTGGGGAGGATTACGAACTATGCTTTACCGCTTCGCCGGAGAGCAGGGGGGAAATTGCCGAATGTACGAAAAAATGTGGCGTTGAGGCAACGCCTGTTGGTATAGTAACAAGCTTTCCGGAGATTTCGGTCGTCCGTTCCGACGGTACTTCCTACGGTCTCCAAACCAAGGGTTTCAATCATTTTACATAGCCGTTTGAAAGGAAGAACTAAATGCAGCACATCATGATTCCAGCAGAAAAGTCTCGCCAATGCGCCGACGCAATCCGTTTTCTTTCCGCGGATGCAGTAGAAAAGGCCAATTCCGGTCACCCCGGTCTCCCGATGGGAGCCGCCGACTGTGCCGCCGCCCTCTGGGGGAATTTCCTCTCCTTCAACCCCGAAGATCCCCGCTGGCCCAACCGTGACCGCTTCATACTATCCGCCGGACACGGTTCAATGCTGCTGTATTCGCTGCTGCATCTGTTCGGATATGATCTGCCACTGGAAGAGTTGAAAAACTTCCGCCAGTGGGGCAGCAAGACCCCCGGACACCCTGAATTTGGTCACACGGTCGGGGTCGAAGTAACCACCGGTCCTCTGGGGCAGGGATTTGCCAACGGAGTCGGTATGGCAATCGCGTCCAAAATGGCCGCCGAGCGATTCAATACGGCTGATTTCAGCCCGATCAATCACACGATCTATACCATGCTCGGTGATGGCTGCCTGCAGGAGGGGATCAGCTATGAGGCCGCAGCACTGGCCGGCCACCTCAAACTGGGCAACCTGGTCTACATCTACGACAGCAACAGCATTACCATTGAAGGCAAAACCGATCTGGCCTGGTCGGAAGATGTGGAGGGCCGTTTCATCGCCGCCGGTTGGCACGTGCTGAAGATTGACGGCCACGACTACGGACAGATTACATCCGCCATCGCTGCCGCCAAGGCCGAGACCGGGCGGCCGTCGCTCATAATCGCCACCACCCACATTGCCTACGGCAGTCCTGCCAAGCAGGGGTCCTCCGGGGCGCACGGTTCACCACTGGGCAAAGAGGAAATCGCTGCAACCCGCGCCAACCTTGGATGGCAATACGGTCCCTTCGAAATTCCGCAGGAAGTGCGCGATACATGCCAGCAGCGGGTAGATGAGATGAAACAGCGCTATTCCGCCTGGCAGCGCGGCTTTGAAGCATGGCACGCGGCAAATCCTGAAAAAGCAAAGCTGTGGGATGAAATGTGGCATAAACGCCTGCCAGGCAACATTGCCGAAGAACTGCTCTCGGTAGTGGTCGGCAAGGATGGAGCTACCCGCGCCCTGTCCGGTTCGGTCCTGCAGAAAGTGGCTGCTCTGGTGCCGTCACTGGCTGGCGGTTCAGCTGATTTGTCCCCTTCCAACAACAGCGATATCAAAGGGTCGACTTCGGTTCAGGCCGGTACTTTCGGCGGTCGCAATCTGCACTTCGGCATCCGTGAACATGCCATGGGCGCGGTCATCAACGGCATGGCGCTTTACGGCTGTTTTATCCCTTATGGCGCTACTTTCCTGGTCTTTTCGGATTATTGCCGTCCGGCGGTCAGGCTTTCTGCTCTGATGAATGTCCAGGCGATTTATATATTCACACACGATTCTTTCTTTGTCGGCGAAGACGGACCGACTCACCAGCCGATTGAGCATGTGGCTTCGCTGCGCATGATTCCGGGGCTACAGGTGCTCCGTCCGGCAGACGGCGTTGAAACAGCAATGGCCTGGTTGGCGGCACTGAAATATAGCGGCCCGACGGCTTTGATCCTGACTCGCCAGAAATTGCCGGTCATAGAGCGTCCGGCAACATTCGTAACCGAAGATTCATTGAAGGGGGGCTATCTGGTATCCTCTCCCGAGGGGACGCCGGATGTTGCCATCATGGCCAGCGGTTCTGAAGTGCATGTGGCGGTGGAAGCTGCCGAAATACTGGCTGCAAAAGGGATCAAGGCCCGCATTATTTCGGTTCCCTGCCTGGAAAGTTTCATGGCCCAGTCGGCAGAGTACCGCAACGGCCTGCTTCCGGCCGGAGTTCCACGTGTGGCGTTTGAAGCCGGCCGCGGCGAATCATGGGGAAGATTGACCGGCTGTGATGGACTGTTTATCGGCATCGAGCACTTCGGGGCTTCGGCTCCGGACAAGATCCTGGCGGAGCAGTTTGGTTTTACCGCGCCGCAGGTGGCTGAGAAAATCACTGGCTTCTTGAAAAAATAATTTTAGCTCACCACAGAGGAGATGGAGGAGATCAGAGGATGGCAGCAGAATGAATACAGAATCGATGCCCTCCTCCGTGAACCTCCATTTTTAAAAGTTGTCTCAGTGGTTAATGCTTATTGGAATGTCCGCTCATGGAACTTATTGAACAACTCAAAAAACCGCTGCTTTTCTCCGGCCTGAATGATGCGGATCTGACTGATCTGGCTGCGATTACGGTACGCCGCACTTTTCGCAAGGGTGAAACCCTGTTTAGCGAGGGGGATGAGGCGACCGGCTTCTACCTGTTGCTGACCGGCAGCATCAAGCTTTGTCGCGTATCGCCTGACGGTCGTGAGAAGGTGCTGCATTTTGTAAAACCGCGGGAAACGTTCGCTGAAGCGGCATTTTTCGGTGACGGAAAGTATCCGGCCGAAGCCCGGGCACTGGAGGCGGGCGAGGTGCTTTACCTCCCGCGTCAGGGGTTTATGGAGCTGATGAGTCATAACCCCAACTTCGGCCTTAATCTGGTTGTTTCGCTTTCGCTGATGCTGCGCCAGTTTGCCCGCCAGATCGAGGAACTCTCTTTTGCCGATGTGACCTCCCGCCTGGCTTCCTTCCTGGTGAGAAGGGCCGCCGAAAGCTCAACAAGCTTTGGTGGCATTACCTATATCGAACTTGGAATTAAAAAAGGCGAACTGGCCTCCCGGCTGGGAACTGCCAGTGAAACAATCTCCCGTACGTTCAAGAAGCTGAAGGAAGAGGGCATCATTGAAGTACAGGGCAACCGCGTAGTAGTTCACCAGATGGACAAATTGCAGAAAATCTCTGAACGCCACGAGTAGGGGAAATCCATGCTGATAGTTATGAACCATACTGCCACCCAGGCGGATGTTGATGCCATTACTGAAATTGTGAAGGAAATGGGCTTCAGAGCCGAGCCGATTCCGGGTAGTGAACGCACCGCCATTGGCGTGCTGGGGAATCACGGTTATGTGGATGACAGTAAAATCCTGGATCTGCCGGGTGTGCAGCGGGTCATTCATGTTTCCAAGCCGTACAAGCTGGTCTCGCGTGATTTCCATCCCGAGGACACGATTGTCGATGTGGCCGGTGTCAAGGTCGGGCAGGGGTGCCGTCCGGTAGTGGTTGGCGGGCCTTGTGCGGTTGAGAGCGAGGAGCAGATCATAAAAACCGCGCTGTTTGTCAAGAAGTGCGGCGCGGATATGCTGCGGGGGGGCGCTTTCAAGCCTCGCACCGGTCCGCATACCTTTCAAGGATTGCGTGAAGAGGGGCTCAAGCTGTTGGCCAAGGCCGGCAAAGAAAGCGGTCTGCCGATCGTGACGGAGATTATGAGCCCGGATAATGTCGGTCTGGTGGCTGAATATGCCGACCTCCTGCAGGTGGGGGCGCGCAACATGCAAAATTTTGACCTGCTGCGCGAGCTTGGCAAAATCCGCAAGCCGGTGCTTCTCAAACGCGGCATGAGCGCCACGGTGGAGGAATTCCTGGCTGCCGCTGAATATATCCTGGCAGAAGGGAACGATCAGGTGATTCTTTGCGAGCGAGGCATCCGCACATTTGAAACCGCTACCCGTAATACTCTTGATTTGTCTGTTGTGCCGCTGATCAAAGAGATGTCACATCTGCCGATCATGGTTGATCCGTCGCATGCCACCGGCAAGCGTTCGCTGGTGTCACCCATGGCCAAAGCGGCTCTGGTCTCGGGCGCTGACGGAGTCCTGGTGGAGGTGCATCCTGAGCCGGAAAAGGCTCTTTCCGATGGCCCGCAATCGCTTACATTTGCCGGTTTTGACCAACTGATGAATGAAATCAGGCTCCTGACCGGTTTTCTTGGATACCGCTAATAGTTGTATACAAAATGCTTGAAATCCTGATTCCATAAGTGTAATAATTTCACCAGCTGATTGTTCTCTCTACCCTGTTCGCCGGTTGCTGTGCCCGGGCGGAATGTTATACAAAAAGGGGATCGCTCCCTACTGTGGTGTGCTGCCTTCAGTACGCAGGTTTGCCTGAAACAGTATATTGATTCCCACCGTTAAGAAACTCGCTGGAGGCTCTTAATGCTGACGGCAGGGTGGAGAGAATAAGTGAAAAGGGGATGCCGCAAGGCTTCCCCTTTTTTTAAGGGAGTAGCCGCGGATGAGTGCCAGATGTCCCCAGTGTGGTTTCAAGGCTGATCTCCTGACCGAGACCCAATTTCACACATGCAGCCAGTGTGGAGCCGGGTTTAGAGTTTATGACGGTCTCGGCATATCGGAACAGTACATCCGGCACGACCAAAATGATGCCTTCGCCTGGGAGGCGCTATTGGGAGTTTTGGATGCTGAAGGGTGTCGCCACCCCGAACAACCGGGAGATATCAAATTCGGGTACCATCCTTTCTGGTTTGCCGACCTGTCTGATGGAAACATCAGCTTCTGTCCCGCCTCTTCCATGCCGAAAGGTTTCCCGCTACCGTCAATGGCGCCGGTCGGCGCTTTGGAATTCACCAGTAAATCGTTACGATTCCCGCAGGCATCACTTAAGCCGGAAACTTTAATGACATCTGAAAGTGGCATTAAGCGCTTGCGGCTTTTGCAAATTCCGCTTTACCTGATCAGCTATCAGGTCGCCTCGGAAGATTATCAGGCAACGGTTTCCGGCAGTACCTGGCAGACCTACACCTCCAGCTTGCCCAAAGAAACCGGCATAGATGTCCCTTTGCAGAGAGTCAAGTTTCTGGGCGTTTATATGACGTCCTTATTTCTCTCAGGACTCTTGGCACCCAATTTCGCCTGGAGAGCAGTTGCGTTCATCATTATCGTGACGATCGCCTGGAGCTTGGACCGTTCCGGCGTGAAGAGGGGCTGATGGCAACTATTGTTTTCAAATGTCCATTATGCGGGGCTCCTTTCGAATTTACCGAAGGTGACCATGTTTCATTGTGTCAATTCTGCGGGGCAACCTCGGCCATCGCCGGTGACACAGGGATACCGCGGTTGCTGATTCCGGAGAGAATCGACCTGAATGATGCGCGGGCGGCCTTGCGTAAACTTCTGGCAAATGAGGGTGGGTCAGAATTCGCCGCTTCGTTCAACTTCAAGGGTGGCACGCTATATTTTCTTCCATACTGGCGGATACATGGCAAGGCCATCGGTTGGCAGTGGTCTGAAAGAGAAACCTACTCCGAAGAAGTAGATTACGATGAGAAAGGTGCCCGCTGCACGCGTCAGGTGAAGGGTCCCAATGAACGCATTTTTTCCCTGATTGCCAAACCTCTTGATTTTGCATCTCCTGCCGGTGATTTTACGGTGTTTGGCCGGGTTCGGGCCGGACTGGCCGGTTCCGTTCTGAAGTGCGAAGTGATGGATTATCCTTCGGCAGCGGCGCGCGGAGTCGTTGTCGATCCTCTCAAAGGAGTGGCTCAGGCTCGTCAGGAAGCTTTGGCCATGTCACTGGAGAGCGCCGGGGCTGAGGGGAGTATCAGAAGGGAGTCTCGGGTGAAAATCAGTTCGGAATGGCTTTCACTTCTGTACTATCCGGTCTGGAGTCTTCAGTTTGCGCGGGGAGATAGCATGTACCCGGTTGTGGTCGATGCTGTGAATGGTGAGGTTGTCAAATGCCATTTTCCACTTGAAAAAGAGCGGAAGTGCTTTCTGCCGCTGGCACTGATTTCCCTGATACTGCTAGGCTGGACGACAATGCCGGTTGCAGGGGTTGCATTTACGCTGTTGGCGGCGTTCATATTCAAATGGCAAACAGGTTCACTGGAAATTTCGGATATTGTCAAGTTGTTGACCGGAATCCCGGAACGGGGAGCAGGAGTAAAGCGTGGCTGATGCCTTTGTCAAAATTGTACCGCTGATCTGTGGCCGTTGCAGTCAGCGGATGACAGCGCAACGTGAGCAGGTTGTCTACCAGTGCGGTACCTGTGGAAGCTCCTGGGAGCTGCGCGCGGGGTTGATTTCAGCCAGGCCTGTCATCCACCTGTCGGGGAAAGGCGCGCTTCTTCTGCCGTTTTGGAACGCCAGATTTCAGATGACTTGTGAGGTTGGCAATGTCGTTGATCTGAGTGGCTTCCTGCCGTTGTGCGGTTCGGTGAAACAGCCTGGAGACAAGGGGACGCAGCCACTTATGTTGAACATACCGGCGTTTGCGCTTCCCCCGCATCAGGCGGTCAAGCTTGCCAGAAATATGCTGGTTCGCTTTCCGGTTTTTGGACAGTCCCGTGCAGTTGACAAGCCGTTCGAGGCGGTCACACTGGCAGAATCCGATATTCATACTTTGGCGGAGTTGATCGTCTTATCAGCCATTGTGGAAAAACGTCGTAGTAACCCGAATTTTTTGACATCGTTTTCCGTGCAGCTATATGATTCGCAATTGGTAACAATACCGTTTGATAGGGATGGGAACCGATATAATCAGGTGGATTTGAATCTGGAAGTGTAGAACGTTCGTGGTCTGTTTAACTTTTCATCCTTATTTAAAAACCGTTGTCAAACTCTCCATAAGCCGCTGGTTATCCTCACTGCATCGCACCGCAACCCTGAAAAAACGATCAGACAATCCCATGAAGCTGCTGCAGTCGCGGATCAGTATTCGCTGATGCATGAGGCGCTCTCTTAATTCTCTGGCTGTCATGCCGCTTTTGATCTCCACCAGCAGATAATTGACACTGGATGGATAAACCTGTAACTGCGGAAACTGTTCCAGCTTCTGGAAGAGAAGTCTTCGTTCCTGACGGACATACTCCAGTGTCTTGCGGCTGTGCTCGCTGTCGTGCAGTGCAGCGGTTCCGGCCGCCAAAGCAAGCGTGTTGACGCACCAGGGGCCCCCCATCGCATCAAGATGCCCGGTTAATGTGGCGTTGCCGATGGCATATCCCAGCCTCAAGCCGGGGATGCCGAAAAACTTGGTCATCGAGCGGAGTATGATGGCATTGTCGCTATGCGCAACCAGATGCTTGGCGGAGGCTTCTTCGCAAAAATCCATGAAGGCTTCATCCAGAACCATGAATGTTCCGGCGGCAAGGCACAGGCTGTGGATCTGCTCGATCACCCGCTGGGGGTGGAGGGAGCCGTTGGGATTGCCCGGATTGCATAGGTAAAGAGCGTCGATGCCGTCAGCCAGCGCCCTTTCCAGTTTGTCGGTGTCGATGGAAAAATTGTTTTCCGGCGTCAGAACGAAGTGCTGCACCTCCCAGTGGTGCTGGCTGAGGGAACGAACATATTCGCTGAAGGCGGGGGCTATGATCAGTGCCTTTTTGCCCGGTAGCAGGGAGGGGAGGTGATAGATCAGTTCGGTGGAGCCGTTGGCGATGGTAAAGTTATCCGGTGACAGATTGTGATGACATGCCAGCGCCTGTTTCAGTTCATGGTGGCTGCTGTCGGGGTAATGCGCCAGGCTGTCCAGCGAGCAGAGCAGCGCTTTACGGACCATTGGAGATATGCCGAGCGGATTGATGCTGGCGGAAAAGTCGGTTATCGCATCGGGAGTGACTCCCATTGCCCGGGCAACGGTGAATATATTTCCGCCATGATCATATGAATGGGACATTGATTCCTCGCAGGAAGTAGGCGGCGATTATGCAGAGGGCGGCCATCAGAAACGTTGAAATATACATCAGTCTGATCATGACGCGATACGCTTCCCGGTCCAGCGGGTGGAGCGGATCGCCGATGTGCTCTTTCCAGGAGGGTGCGCCGGAATAGGTGGCTGTGCCTCCCAGGCGGATTCCCAAGGCTCCGGCTGCTGCCGCTTCGGGATGGCCGCTGTTCGGTGATGGATGCTTGAGCCGATCGCGCCAGGCGATGCGCGCGGCAGCAGACGCGGAGCGGCCCGCCAGGGGAGCGGCGATCACCAGCAGAAGGGCGGTCAGGCGGGCCGGAATGAAATTGAGCAGATCGTCCATGCGGGCCGAAGCCCACCCCAGTTGCAGGTAACGCTCGTTTTTGTAACCGACCATCGAGTCCAGGGTGCTGACCGCTTTGTAGGCCATTGCGGCGACCGGTCCTCCTGCTGTCAGCCAGAACAACGGTGCGATGATTCCATCCGAACTGTTTTCTGCGACGGTTTCCACCAGCGCCCGCCAGATCTCCGCCTCTTCAAGTTGTTCGGTATCGCGTCCCACAATCCAGGATAGATAATGCCTCGCCGTTTGCAGATCACCGGCAACCAGAGCTGTTGCCACACGGGCTGATTCAACGTGCAGCGAGCGTGCGGCCAGGCAGCTGGATGAAATGACGACAATACCCAGAATAGCGGCCAGCGGATGCAGGATGGCCAGGAGATACAGTGTTAGCCAGGTCACGCCCGCAGCGGCGGCTACCGTTGTCAGCATCAGCAGGACGCCTGCGCAGCGCAGGTTCAGCCACGGCCGTCTCAGGCATAGATCAAGAGCTTTTATCATGCGCCCGATCATGACAACCGGATGCGGCAGCCAGCGCGGGTCACCAATAATCAGATCAAGCAGCAGAGCCAGTGTGATAATCAGTGGGTCAGGGTGTGTCACTGCCCAAACCGCAGATGCTTAGTAGTAGCGGCAGATTCAGATGCTTTTCAAGGTGCTCTGCCAGTTGGTCAAAGGGGTCATGTTGCGGCTGCTTTTGGGTGCCGCGCCGTAACGGCATACCTTTTTCAAGGCGGACACGATTCAGGTAGGTTTCTCTGAAGCGGGCGTTTTCGAAGATGCCGTGCAGGTAAGTGCCAAAAACTCGTCCATCCGGGGACACTCCGCCATCTTCAATCGAAACTGAAACGTCACCTCGCCGGAAGATACGGGCAAAAGGCTTGATGCTGTTTGCCGGGACGGTCCTGCCCATATGGATTTCATAACCTGACATGACTCCGTTGCATTCCGGCGCAATCGTCAGTCCGGCTTCGTTCAGGTAAGCCAGGGCCTGATGCGTCTCTTTCTCGGGCAGAATCTCGGTCTCTCCCGGGAGCAGATCAAGTCCCTGAGCCTCGTTGATCGAAGATTCTATGTTGGCGGGATCAAGCACCATCGTGCCGAGCATCTGAAAACCGCCGCAAACGCCCACGATGTGACCCTTGAATTGCTTTATGTGCTCAAATAAGCCGCGCTCCATCAAAAAATACAGGTCGGCTATGGTTGACTTGCTTCCAGGCAAAATCAGGATATCCAGTCCCTGCAGGTGGTCTGGTACCTCTACATAACTGAGGCGCACATCCGGTTCGTTCATCAGCGGATCGAAGTCGGTGAAGTTGGAGATACGTGGTAATTTGATGACTCCGACATTGATTTTTTTCTGAGCGGTCATGATGTTGACTACTTTGGAGTACTGCGCAAGAGCCATGCTGTCTTCTGCCGGCAGGTCCAGATCCTGAAACCAGGGCAGAACTCCCAGAACCGGTATTCCGGTCCGTTCCTCAATAAAGTCGATTCCCGGCGCCAGAATGGACGGATCCCCGCGGAACTTGTTGATGATTATGCCACGAACATAGGCTCGCTCCAGAGGTTCCAAAAGCTCGATAGTTCCCACGATCTGGGCAAAAACGCCGCCTCGGTCGATATCCGCCACAAGGATTACGGGACAGCGGGCCATCATAGCAACTTTGAGGTTTGCTATGTCACTATCCTTGAGATTGATTTCGGCAATGCTGCCGGCTCCCTCGATCACGATGAATTCATAGGCCTGCCGCAGCCGGTCGAAACTTTCCCAAACCTTTGTAAAAGCGGTTGCCTTATAGCTGTCGTATTCGGATACGGACATGTTGCCGACCGGACGCCCCTGTATGATGATCTGGCTGCCGGTGTCGGAGTTGGGTTTGAGCAACACCGGATTCATATCGGCATGTGGATTTATGCCGCAGGCCTGAGCCTGGACCGCCTGAGCCCGGCCGATTTCACCACCCTCGGGGGTTACAAACGAGTTGAGCGACATGTTCTGGGATTTGAAGGGGGCAACGGTCAGGCCGCGCTTGAGCAGAAGCCGGCCAATGCCTGAAGTGATGACGGATTTTCCAACATCGGAGGCGGTACCACAGAACATGATTGCTCCCGGCTGTGGCAGCGGTTCCTGAACTGATACAACTTCTGACGAATCCGGAGCCGCGCCATACTTGCCGGCATAGCCGCGCGGAGTAACAATCCGCCCCTGTTTGTCTACAAAGCTGCTGGAATTGCCGATCATGACGATGCTGGACATGTCGATCTCGTGATCCAACAGTTGGTCGAGCGTGGTTACGACCACCGTTTCTCCCTCGCGGCAGGCGTTGCGAACAATTCCGGCCGGCGTGCTGCCGGGGCGATGAGTCAGTATGATTCTAAGCGCCTCTTCGATTTGTGTCCGGCGGCTTTTGCTGCGCGGGTTGTACAATGCTATGACGAAATCAGCTCTGGCGGCCGCTTCCAGCCTGATTTTAATCAAATCCAGGGGAGTCAGCAGATCGGATAGTGAAATAACAGCGAAATCATGCATCAACGGTGCGCCAAGCAGGGCTGCGGCGGCCTGTACGGCTGAGATGCCGGGGATTACCTGCACATCCGGCTGAAGTGCGCCGGGGTTCTCTTTCTCATCAATCTCGATCAGTTCCAGCACAAGTCCCGCCATGCCGTAAATACCCGAGTCTCCGCCTGAAACCAGTGCCACGGTTTCCCCGTTGCGGGAGCGGTGGATGGCCTCGCGACAGCGCTGGATCTCCTGCATCATGCCGGTGGAGACAATCTGTTTTCCATTCAGCAGCGGTCGCACCAGATCAATATAGTTGTCGTATCCGATGATTGTTTCAGATGCTGCGATGGCCTGCTTGGCCGCATCGGTCAGATGTTCGACCGCTCCTGGGCCGGTTCCGACGATATAGAGTGAAGCCATGAAAAATCCTCGCTGCGGGATGGGGGTCGAAAATGGTGCTGAATTCTACACTTCGGGGTAGGCAGATGCAAGCAGTGAATGGGGAAAAAGTGATTTGAATCAGGCGATGTAGGAGGTGTAGAGTTGTTTGACCCGTGCCAGGTAGTCGCGGGTTTCGCGGGGCATGCGGTCCTGGCGCTTGTCAACATTGCCTGGCCCCCAGTTATAGGCCGCCAGGGCCGAATCCAGGTCGCCATTGTAGCGCTGCAGCAGGTCGCTCAGGAATCGGGTGCCCGCCATGACATTCTGTTCCGGATCGAACGAGTCGCTGACGCCTAAAGAGCGAGCCGTGGCCGGCATCAGCTGCATCAGTCCGCGTGCCCCGGCATGGGAAACGGCTTGTGGATTGAAATTGCTCTCGGCTTTTATGACAGCTTTGATTAGTCCGACATCAACCCCGTAGCGCTGGGAAGCTTTGGCAATAATCGGATCCAGCCATTCCTTGCCCGGTTTCGTTGTTCTGTTTTCCGGTTGCGGGCTAGCTGCTGCTGTCAGGTCTGAAAGCTGTGTTGGGGCGGGCGAAGCTGTGGAGGCCGGTTTTTGTTGCGATTCGGCCATGCTGTCACGGTAAGCCTGGATCAGGGCAGTCGTTGATGCCAGTGGTTTGTTGAGAGACGTGAACGACGAGGAATCTGTCTGGCTGTCACCGGTCAGTGAAAGTGACGTCTGAAGCATCTGCATGGTCAGTGAATCGGCCAGGGCTTTGGCCTTGTCAATGGCGCTTGTTTCCTGGGTTCCAGCAGAAATAGCCTTGTCAAGGCGACCCGAGAAGCCGTGATCAGTCTGGGCAGTTCTGTTCTCCTGCGACTGCCTGAGAGGCGCCAGAGATGCAAGCAGAGACAGATTGTCTGTGGGACGTATCGACATTTAACTATTCCTCGCCAAAGGCCAGATTCTTCTTTTTCAACTTTTCAATCAGGGTCGTCCGTTTAAGGTTGAGCAGCAGTGCCGCCTCTTTCTTGTTTCCGCCGGTCCGGTTCAAGGCCTGCATTATCAGCCGGTTTTCAAATTCATCAACGGCTGAGTTTATGCAAATACCGCCTTCTGGCAACGGCATCCCGGCCTGTAGCTCGTCAGCCGTGTTGCGGGCCGGCGCTCTTCCTGAAAGATACTTTTCCGGAAGGTCTTCCGGAGTGATAAAACCGCTGCCTTTCAAGATTACAAGCCGCTCCACAAGGTTCTCGAGTTCTCTGACATTGCCGGGCCATTCATAGCTGCAAAGCAGTTCCATTGCTTCTCTAGAAAACCCTTTCAGCGCATTGCGCTTGTCCGAGTTGAATCGCGCCAGAAAGGCGTGAATCAGTAGTGGAATGTCTTCTTGTCGCTCCCTGAGCGGTGGTATCGTTATTGGAATTACCGACAGCCGGTAGTAAAGATCTTCCCGGAAGTCGCGCTTTGCAACCAGTTCCTCAAGGTTCTTGTTGGTTGCGGCTACAATGCGGACGTCCACTTTTTGCGATTTAGATGCGCCTACCGGTTCAAATTCCCTGTTTTGAAGGACCCGCAAGAGTTTGACCTGCAGGTTTGCCTTCATGTCACCAATTTCATCCAGAAAGAGGGTTCCTTTGTCAGCCATTTCAAAACGGCCGGCCCTGTTGGCGTATGCTCCGGTGAAGGAGCCCTTGACATGACCGAACAGCTCGCTTTCCAGCAAGTCGTCCGGAATGGCCGCGCAGTTGACCGGAATAAAGTTCTTTCCGTTTCTGGAGCTGAGTTGATGTATGGCACGAGCTGCAAGTTCCTTGCCGGTTCCAGACTCTCCTTGTATCAATACGGTTGCGTTTGATGCTGCCACTTTGGTTATCAGGTCAAATAGATCTCGCATGGGAGCGCTTTTGCCGACCATTGTCAGCGAGAGCGCCTGGTGCTGGTCGTCAGCCGCTGCTGAAGTATCGAGAAGTCTCATGGTCTGGTATTCACGGGCGCGCATTACCAGGCTTTCGAGCTCATCGAGGTTAAGTGGCTTGCTTAACGTAAACACGTTTTCGCTGGAAGTCATAATCAGATCTTCCCGGGATGTGCTGCCATAAGCAATCAGCACCAGCAACGGGTTGATACTGGCGGATTGTTCCAGGAAGTCAGGTGCAATAGTCTGAAGGTGAGCAATATCTGCGATGACCAAATCGATGTTGTATTTTTTGACAGTGTCAAAAAAGGGGGTTTCCTGTTCCGGGCAGACGATGCTGTGACCTTGGTATGTCAAAAAAGCAGATACCAGATCCCGGGTTTTTACATCATTGTCAGCTATGAATATGCTACCGTTTGCTTGCATGGAGGGCTGTTTCCAGTATTTAAAGACAGTATATTTTGGTTGATAATACGCTTGTTATTGTAAAAGTCAATAAAATGACTGGCCTCCGGATGATTTTAATTAAACGAAAAAATTTCCTAATGTCAGGCATATACGCGTTTTTCTGCTCATGCCGCTTGATATGGATTGATTAGCATGTTAAATTCTCAGTGTATTAATTAGTGTTGGAACGTAGCCGATCCGACAACCAATCGTGGATTCCTGGGAGGGAAATTAAATGCAAGATGCGCTCGTGCCGGTGAAGAATGGCGATGAACATGGCGAACTCATTCAGCTGGTGAGTTTCAATCTCGACCAGGAAGAATATGGGGTCGATGTTCTCAAGGTTCGTGAAATCATCCGTATGCCGATAGTCACAAGAGTTCCCAATACTCCCAACTACGTCGAGGGCGTCATCAATCTGCGCGGCAAGGTCATACCAATTATCTCCATGCGGAAAAAATTCGGATTGGCGGAGGCCGGGCATGACAAACAGACCAGAATCATGGTTATGGATGTTGAAGGTGAATTGATGGGGTTTATCGTTGATGCTGTCTCGGAGGTCATCCGTATCTCCGGCAGTGAAATTCAACCTTCACCTGCTGTCGTAACTGGTGGAATAGACCAGGAATGCATTGCGGGAGTTATCAATCAGGCCGAGCGCCTGCTGGTGCTGCTGAAGCTGGAAATGATGTTCTCCCGTGATGAAAAAAAGTTTTTCTCCGGGATGTAATCGAAATATATACCACAATGAGTAAATAACCGGGAGCTAGCTGCCATGCCACCAATTGATTGCGAAGACCAGGAATTACTGGACGGTTTTCTGACCGAAACGACCGAGCTGATTGAAAAGCTGGATGACGACCTGATCGCCCTTGAGAAAGCTTCCGGCGACACCGAACTGATGAACCGCATCTTCCGCTCCATCCACACGATCAAGGGTGCTTCCAGCTTCCTCGGATTTGATCAGCTGGTTAAGGTTACACATAAGACGGAGGACGTTCTGAATCGTCTCCGCAAGGGTGAACTGTTTGTAAGTCCGGAAATCATGGACGTAATTCTTGAAGCGACCGACCTCGTCAAAATATTGGTTGGCGATATCAAGGCTGGTGAGATTCAGGAACGTGAAATTGACGGCACAATTGCCAAATTACTTCCATTTCTTACGGAAAATGCCGGATCCGCACAGAAACCGGCTGAAGCGCCCGTCGCTCCCGAACCACAAGCTGTTGTTGAAGCTGCACAGTCACAGAGTGATGAAGTGGCAGACGCCGAAGCAGCACCAGAGACCGCATCCGCAGCTCCTCCCGTTTCTCCACCTCCGTCCGCTCCGGTCCCGGCTCCCAAACCGGCTGCGGATGCGGCACCCAAAAAAGCTCCGGCTCCCCCCAAGCCGACTGATGCCAAAGGCGACGACCTTTCTGATAATTCAACTGTCAGAGTTGATGTGAAACGTCTTGATGATCTGATGAATCAGGTCGGTGAGCTGGTTCTGGAGCGCAATCGCATGATCCAGATCAACCAGGATCTTCAACAGGGTGCTGCCACTCGTCCTGAATTTCAGGAAGAATTCGGCAAGCTTACCAAACGCATGAGTTTTGTTACTTCAGAACTACAGATGCAGGTTCTCAAGATGCGCATGATCCCGGTCGAAAAAGTCTTCAAAAAGTTTCCCCGCATCGTGCGCAGCATGTCCCGTGATCTGGGCAAAGAGGTCGATCTGCAGATATTCGGGGAGGAAACCGAGTTGGACCGCTCAGTTGTCGATGAAATCGGCGATCCGCTGATTCACCTGATTCGCAACGCCATGGACCATGGCCTGGAATCTCCGGATGAACGTGTGGCAGCCGGCAAGCCGAGGGTTGGCACGCTGGTCCTGGCGGCGGTGCACGAAGGTAACCAGATTATTATCAGCATCAAAGATGATGGGCGCGGCATAGATACCGAACGGGTCGGCCGCAAGGCTGTCGAAAAAGGATTGCTGACCGAGGATCAGTTGGCGGCGATGAGCCAGCGCGAAATGTTTGACCTGATTTTCCTGCCCGGTTTCTCAACCAAGGAAAAAGCCACCGATTTGTCGGGTCGTGGTGTCGGCATGGATGTTGTTAAAACCAACATCAAAAAGTTGAACGGTCTGATCGAGATTAAGAGCGAAAAAGGGCAGGGGTCGGAATTCATCCTGCGTCTCCCGCTTACCCTGGCCATCATCCAGTCCCTGTTGGTGGAGGTGGAGGGTGAAGTCTACTCGATTCCGCTTTCATCCGTTTTGGAGACGATCCGGGTTGATCAGCGCAAGTTCCATATGATCGGCGGGCAGGAGGTCCTGAAGCTTCGCGACATGGTCCTGCCGTTGATTCGTCTTCAGAGAGTTTTTAATGTTCAGCAACGGGACGAGATTCAGGATTTTTGTTATGTGGTTGTTGTTGGAGCCGCCGACAAACGGATGGGGTTGGTCGTATCGCGATTGGTTGGGCAGCAGGAAGTTGCCATCAAGTCGCTCGGCAACTATCTGGCTAATATCCCTGGTATTGCCGGTTCCACCATACTGGGAGATGGCCGCGTAACTTTGATCGTAGACCCGGTCGGAATGATTGAGGGCAACGAGTGATGAACCTGACATTAATGACAGGCAAGCACAGTAATCTGATTATCAAAGCTCTTCAAGGGGTACGATGTGGCAATATCTGACAAAGACTTCGAACAGCTCAGGGATTTTATCTATAACCTGTGCGGTATGTATTTCCATACCACCAAGAAGTATTTTCTCGAAAGCCGTTTGGCCCGCAGGATGGAAGCGACCGCCTCCAAAACGTGCCAGGATTACTATCTGCTTCTCAAGTCCCCGAGAGGGTCTGAAGAACTCAAGTACCTGATGGACGAGATTACCACCAACGAAACCTATTTCTTCCGCAATGTACCGCAGTTGACCGCTCTGGAAACAAAGTTGCTGCCTGAGATCGTTGAAGCCAAAAACAAGATGGGTTTCCGTAAGTTGCGTATCTGGAGCGCCGCTTCCTCTTCGGGAGAAGAAGCGTACACGATGGCGATGATCCTGCTGGAAAAGCGCGCCACGCTGCTGAAGGATTGGATTATTGAAATTGTGGGGACGGATATAAACGAAACTGTTATCGCCCAGGCCAAGGAAGGGATCTACAACGCTTATTCCGTTCGCAACATACCGGAGAACTACAAGCGCAAATACATTCGTGAAGACAATGGCAAATTTATACTTTCGCCGGAAGTGAAGAAATTCGTCACTTTTAACAAGCTGAATCTTTATGAAGATTCCAAGATGATTTTTATGAAGAGTTTTGACTTTATATTTTGCGCCAACGTACTGATCTATTTTGATACCGCTTCGAAGTCGAAAGTCGTCCAGCACTTTTACAACAACCTGCAGCCGTACGGTTATTTCTTTGTGGGACAGTCCGAATCCCTGCACGGAGTTAATGACAAATTCAAAACCGTTCATTTTCCAGGCGGTTTTGGCTATAAAAAATAGCCTGAGAGGTTTTGGATATGGATAAAACGCAAATGATGGAACGGGCTGAGATTCTGGTGGGTGCGGTGGACGATCTTCCCACTATTCCGGTTGTAGCCACTCAGGTTATCCAGATGCTGGATGACCCCGAAGTCAGCGTGGAAGAGATCGCCGATCTGATGCTGACCGATCAGGTTATGACCGCCAGGGTCATGAAGCTGATCAACTCTCCGGTTTACAAGCCTACCCATGAAATTACGTCACTGAAGCGGGCGCTGGTTTACCTGGGATTGCGGCATATCCGCGAGCTGGCCCTGACCACGTCGGTTCTGAGCGCATTCGAGGTTGATTCCGGCGCTATCGAGTTGAACGCATTCTGGGAACATTCCTTCGGCGTCGGAATGGTTTCCAAAATCATCGCAAAAAAAGTGGGATACGAAGACCTGGAAAAGGCTTATATCTCCGGTATCATTCATGATCTGGGTGAAGTCTTTCTCAGTAACTACATGCGCGAACCGTTTCAGGAAGTTCTGGATAAAATAAAAAACCATCCGATCAAGCTGGTTGACGCCGAAGCGGAAATGCTCGGCACGACCCACAATGAAATCGGTCTGTGTATTGCCCGCAAATGGAACTTTCCCGAAGTTTACTGTGAAGTTATCTCCTGCCACCATAATCCGTCCCAAGCCACCATCGATCCGATACTCTGTGCAATAGTCAACTTGTCTGACCTGTTCTGTGCCGTCAGGGATCTGAACTATGGCGGACGCCAATGGATCAGCTTCAATCTGAGCGAGGAAGAAGCCTGGACGATCCTCAAAAAAGAGTCGCCCGCTCTGGCCCAACTGGATGTGGAGCGATTCTGTTATGAACTGGACGACGCCATACCCGACATCAAGGAACTGGTCTCCTCAATTTTTAATGCCAATGAACAGGTGAAATCCTAATGATCATGCCACAAACAGAAAAAATACGGGTTCTGATAGTAGATGACTCCTCCTTCATGCGGATGGCCATTCGCAGCATCCTTTTCAAAGACCCGGCTTTCGATGTCGTAGCCACGGCCGCAGATGGAGTTGAGGGAGTGGAAAAAGCGATTGCGCTCAAACCGGATATCGTTACGATGGATGTGGAAATGCCACGCATGGACGGCATTGCCGCCCTGAAGGAGATCATGGCCAAAGCTCCCACCAAGGTCATCATGGTTTCGACGCTTACCAACGAAGGCGCCAAATCGACCTTTGAGGCGCTGGACGCCGGAGCCATTGACTATATTCCCAAAAACGTGACCGACTCCAACGATGCACAGAATATTTTCCGGCAGGAACTGCTCCGCAAGATCAAGGATGCTGTTAAATCACGTTATTCGCGCCCTACCGGAGTGACAGCTCCTCTCACAAGGACGGCAACTGCGATTTCAGCTGCGCCGCAGCGCCCAACCACGTCCAAATTTACAGGGAAAAAAATACAATACGTCGGCATTGGTGCTTCAACCGGCGGACCGGTCGCGCTTCAGGAGGTGCTCTCCCGTATACCGGTGAACTTCCCGTACGGCATTATGGTCGGCATCCACATGCCCAAGGCCTTTACCGGGCCGTACGCTGACCGGCTCAATGCAAAATGTTCCATGACGATCCGTGAAGCGGTGGATGGCGACGTGCTCAAGCCTGGTTTGGCACTGATAGCGCCCGGCGGAATGCATACCACCCTGGTTCGACAGGGGACTCATATCGTTGTCAAAACTCAACCTATCAGCAACTATCCGCAGTATGTTTATATCCCCTCGGTTGACCTGATGATCTCCAGCATGGCCGAGGCCACCTCCGGTTCGATGCTGGGAGTCATACTGACCGGCATGGGCAACGACGGATTCAAAGGAATGCAACTGCTGAAGCAGAAGGGCGGCGTTACGATAGCTCAGGATGAAGCCACTTCGACCATCTACGGCATGCCCAAGGCCTGCGTCGATGGCGGCGTGGCTGACGAAGTCCTGCCGCTGGGGCAGATAGGATTCGAAATATCCAAATTCATGTGATCAGCAGCGCAACATATGTTGATAAAAAGGCCGGATCGTGCAAGCGATCCGGCCTTTTTAGTTTAATAGGTTGTGTCTGGAAAGTTGGCCTGTTTGGGGTGGAGCATTTGTATGTTTTAGCTTGAATGATAGTTGTTGTTACTTTACCGCATGTACAACCAGGCCACTTCCGGTGACTTCCACCCGGCAGTTTGAATATCCCCGGCGTTTCAGCCGGAACATGATCAGTGGCGCCAGCAGTGGATGGACTCCCGGCAGTATCTGGGGGAAGTGATTGTACGAGAAGCGCCAGAGCGTATTCCAGGTGGCCTGGAATGACACCTGGCGCTGTTTTTCTGTTTGTTTCTGTTTTCTGCCGTATGCCATTTAGTCAGCTATGCTCGCTGGTTTCGTGGAATTCGAGACTTTTCCAGGTTTCAATCGTGTTATCAAGGCGCCATTGACTTCCGGCCATGTAGGTCAGCTTTCCTTCTCCGTCGATATAAACGTGCATGGCTTCTTTCTTCTCGAATTCCTCGATCTGTTTTTTTTCACCTGTCACCCAGCGGGCGGTGACGTAGCTGACCGGTTCGAAGGCGACTTTGACGCTGTATTCGTGCTCCAGGCGGTGCATGACGACCTCGAACTGCAGCAGTCCGACCGCGCCGATGACCCAGTCGGAACCCATTACCGGCTTGAAAACCTGGGTGGCGCCTTCTTCAGCCAGCTGCACCAGCCCTTTTTCCAGCGCTTTGGATTTCATTGGATTCAGCAGGCGCACCTTGCGGAAATGTTCCGGCGCAAAGCTGGGGATGCCGGTGAATTTCAGCTCTTCCCCCATGGTGAAGGTGTCGCCGATCTTGATCGTGCCATGGTTGTGGATGCCGATTATATCGCCCGGCCAGGCTTCTTCGACGTTGGTGCGGTCCTGGGCCATGAAGATCGTGGCGTTGGCAATCTGTACCTCGCGCCCGAGACGGACGTGGCGCACTTTCATGCCTCGGGTGAATTTGCCGGAGCAGATCCGGAAGAAGGCGATCCGGTCGCGGTGGGCCGGGTCCATGTTTGCCTGAATCTTGAAAGCAAAGCCGCTGAATGGCTCTTCGTAGGGAGATACAGCGCGACTAGTGGTTTCGCGCGGGAGCGGGTGGGGCGCGTACTCCACGAAGGCGTCCAGCAACTGTTGGACACCGAAGGTATTGATGGCGCTGCCGAAGAAGACCGGTGTCTGCTTTCCGGCCAGATAGGCTTCGCGGTCAAAGGGGTGCGCAGCTCCTTCCAGCAGTTCAATGTCGTTGCGCAGTTCTTCAACCTGGCTTCCCAGCAGTTCGTCCAGCTTCGGATCATCCAGGCCGGTGACGGTCAGGATTTCACCGACTCCGTCGTCCGCTTCGGAGTCGAAGAAGGTCAGCTCCTTGGTGTAGAGGTGGTAGGTGCCGCGGAAGCGTTTCCCCATCCCGATCGGCCAGGTGATCGGCGCGGTTTGCATGTTGAGGTTTTTTTCGATGTCATCCAGCAGTTCGAACGGCTCCTGTCCTTCACGGTCGAGTTTGTTCATGAAGGTCATGATCGGGGTGTGGCGCAGGCGGCAGACTTCCAGCAGCTTTCTGGTCTGGGTTTCGACCCCTTTGACCGAGTCGATTACCATCAGAACCGAGTCTACCGCGGTCAGCACCCGGTAGGTATCCTCGGAAAAGTCGTTGTGGCCGGGAGTGTCCAGCAGGTTGACTTCGCAGCCGTCGTAGGTGAACTTCATGACAGATGAAGTGACGGAAATGCCGCGCTGTTTTTCCAGTTCCATCCAGTCGGAGGTGGCGTGACGGGCGCTCTTGCGGGCGCGGACTTCACCGGCCTGCTGGATTGCACCGCCAAACAACAGCAGTTTTTCCGTAATTGTTGTTTTACCCGCGTCAGGGTGGCTGATGATCGCAAACGTACGTCGTTTTTCGACTTCTTCGGTGTTAAACAGTTGCACGAATATTACTCCTTCTTGTCTATCGAAAGGCGGGTCTGTCTGCCTCGAATCTTAATTTAACGAAATTATTATGATCGGAACACCAGTCGGTCCAGGCACCATCTGCCGCCGCCGGCTATCATCAGGTAAAGGGCCATCCCCAACAGGGCCAGGTTGTATTCTATGCCATGCCCTCGGCCAGGCAGGCAGGCGCCGTTCAGGAAAAAGCCGTTTATCCAGTGAACTTTGTAGATAGCCACCAGCATTACTGCAGAAATACCTGCGGCTGAAAGGCGCGTCATGAAGCCGGTCAATATCCCGAAGCCTCCTCCAAATTCGGCAATGATTGCCAGCAATGTGAAGATGGGCGGAATTCCCATTTTATCTTCAAAAGTTTTGAAGGTTGCTGTCAGGCCCTGTCCGCCGAAGAGTCCCAGCAGCTTTTGTGAACCATGGGCCATAAAAATCAGTCCCAGCGGTATGCGCAACATCATCGGCGCGATCAGATCTGTAACATCGAAATTACTCTTAGCCATTGGTTTCCTCCCCAATTTCCTCGTGCAGCAGTCCATTTTTACCGCTGTGTTTGACTTTGTACATCAGTTCATCTGCCTGGTGAATAGCTTGATCGGCGCTGTCCGGAGCATGCAGGTAGGTGGCGGCGCCAATGCTGAAACCGACCGGCCATTTGTTCTGCTGCATGGACAGGTTAAGCTGGTTGTGCATTTTGTTCATAAATCCGGCTGCTGCCTGTCCATGGGTTTCCGGCAGCAAAATTACAAATTCATCTCCACCAAATCGGGCCAGTATGTCGGTGCTTCTGATGTTTTCTCTAAAAGTTGAAACAACCGATACCAGCAACTGGTCACCGATTTTGTGTCCCAGGCGGTCGTTGATTTCCTTGAAGTTGTCCAGATCAATGTACGCCACGGTAAAGGGTATCCCGTAGCGACGCGAACGGTTGATCTCGTATTCTGCGAGATCAAAGAATGACCGGCGGTTCATGGCTCCGGTCAACGGATCGCGGCTTGCCAGTTTTTTCTCGTTTTCTAGGTTTTTCCTAAGGGCAGAAAACAGGAGACTCATGATCAGCAAAAACAGGAACTCGATCAAATTGTTCCAGTAATGCAGCATGGAATGATCAAAACTGAATGAAGATAAGCTTTCGTCGGCGGCTATGCGCAGTGCAACTGACAAAAAACAGAACAAAATTCCGCTGGGTTTACTGACAAACCATGCCACCAGCGAAACCGGTACCAGGTAGAGTACGATCAGTGAATAGTCGCCGGTGATTCTGTCGACCCAGGCCAGAAGGATCAGAAAAACCAGGCTGAACGATACAATTGTTGCGGGACTTCGCTGTGAAAAAATTTCTATAATTTTGGCGTGCAGCCGTGCGAACATGTAATTATCCATAAAAACGGACTTGCTGGTGTCAATTCATAACCATTCCATATAGCACGATAATAACCCGCCCACAATCGTTTCATGAACAGTGCTTCGCCTTCCGTATTTTATGCGCGCCGATTCAATCTGGATATGATTCTCTGGCAGGCTACCGTCGTGAGGATCGTGCTTAAGAGGGAACTGCATAATGGAACGGGCTGCACGACAAACTATCGTGCAACCCGTTCTCCAAGTCAGCTACTGTTCCAAGTGGTCTGTTATGTTCCGCCGCCGACAACTATCTCTTCGAGGGTTCTGTTCGCGTCCTCTAGTCTGTCACCCAAAGTCCTCAGCTCGTCTTTTGTATAAACAGACTCACCTCTGTTAATTTCCTTCTTGATCCTGTCTATCCTCTCTTGAATGGAATCCACCTGGTTGCTGCAGTTCATCGCAACAAGGAGACACTCATTCTTGTCAGGAACCCTTCCGTCGCTCATCATCGATCTTGTGCTGCCATCTTCAGCCAATACCGGAACCGCCATTATCATCAGGGCGGCTGCCAGTAACGATAGTCTGCTAATAACGTTTCTCATGGCCAGCCTCCTTAAAAAAACTGTACCTACTTATAAGCGGATGCTAGCAGGTTTTTTGAGATAATGCAAATGAAAATCATTATCATTTATGATTGATTGAAAGCTGTTTGTAGTCAGCTGGATAGGGGGTGTTAGTACAGCAGATGAAGGTCGCAATCGTTCTGTTCAGGTTTGTGTAATTATCAGGTCGCGAAATATCACGGCTGGTGCGGATTGACGAGGATTGGGTTCTGGATATTGCAGGGGTTATGCGGATAAAGCATTGGAAGTGTTAATTGGCGGGCGGCATGAGATTCGAACTCACGACCCCAGGCTTCGGAGGCCTGTACTCTATCCAGCTGAGCTAACCGCCCGCACGACGGCCTGCATGTAAATCTACAGACCGAAACAAGTACACTATTTGCAGCTTCAACTCAAGCCAAAAATCTGTCATTTTTCCGGCTGCTCTGCTAGGATGGCGCTGCATGGGGGGTATAATGAAGCGTACACTGCTTGTTTTGATTTTGTTGCTGCTTCCGATGACGGTTTCGGCGGCCAGTTTTAAATTTGAAAAGGTGCGGGGTGGTGTTTATGCCGCAATCGCTGTGCCGGGGGGCAAGGCTGCCAGTAACTGCCTGATTATTGTTACCAATTACCAGGTTGTGTTGGCCGGCGCCCACTTTCTGCCGGAAACGACTAAAGAGCTGCTGGCTTTTGTCAGTACGCTGACACCAATTCCGGTCCGTTATATCATTTTGACCCATCACCATCGCGGTTATAATCATATTGATTTCGATCTTCCCGCTAATGTTGAAATAATTGCTTCCGGCCCGACCTGGCAGGCTCTTAAAAGCGAATTTCGTCAGATCAAGAATCAGGTCACTTTTTTTGATCGCGGTTTGACTATGAAGAGGGGAAACACCCTGATTATACTGAATGCAACCGGACGGGGCCACAGTGAGGGTGACCTGTTTGTGTATCTGCCGGAGGAGGAGGTGTTGTTTACCTCGGACCTTTTTTTCAACGATGTAGCCGGTTATATGGGCGACGGTTCTTTCCGTGACTGGATCGGCACCCTGGAAATAATGTCCAATATCAATGCCGCAATCGTTGTGCCCGGTCTGGGTTCGGTCACCAACACCGATGGTATTCTGCGTTTTCAATCCTTCTTTCGGGCCTTCACTACAGAAGTACTTCGTCTGGCTGGTATGGGACTTGACGTTGAAACCGCCAAGCGCCAGTTCAGTTTGCGGCAGTACGACAATATGCCGGGTTACAAGGCTTTTTTTGATGTGAATTTCCGACGGGCCTACCGTGAGCTGAAGGAACTCAAGTGATTCATCCCGGTGCCAGAATAATAGGGCTTACCGGCGGTATCGCCAGCGGCAAGAGCAGTGTCGCTCGCATTATCGAACAACTGGGTGTGCCGGTGATTGATGCAGACCAGCTGGCCCGTGAAGCTGTCCTGCCAGGGAGTAAATCACTTGCCAAAATTGCAGGATTATTTGGTAATGATGTGATTGCCGCCGACGGCACTCTTGACCGCAAGCGGCTGGGGGAGTTGGTGTTTGCTGATATCGAAAGTCGCCGCCAGCTGGAGGGTGTGCTTCATCCCGAAATCCGGCGTTTGGGCGAGGAGCGAATTGCCAGGGAGATAGCTGGCGGCAATCGTTTGCTGGTGTATATGGCGCCACTGCTGATCGAGGCGGGCGCAGTTGATCGTGTCGATGAAATCTGGGTTGTAACCGTACGCCCCGAGATTCAACTGGAGCGGTTGATGGCGAGAGACCACATCAGCATACAAGAGGCGCAGCGCATTATAGGCAGTCAAATGCCCCTGGCTGAAAAGGCCGCTTACGGCAGAGTTCTGATCGACAACAGCGGCACGCCGGAAGAAACACAAAGATTGGTAGAGGATATCTGGAAAAAGGAAACAGGGGAACGGTGATGATTGAAAAAAAACATATCCTGAGGCCGGGACGACGCGCGGCGCCGCTCAGGTCGAGCGAGAGCGGTGTATCTTCAGTAAAGCCCGGTGAACAGATTGAGCGGCCAGCAGTCCCGGTTGTTCCCAAACAGGACGTGCCATTAAGCTGCTTTGCGGCGGTTCCGCGCGGTGCCGAAGAAATTGCCGCCCTTGAATTGGAAGCGATCGGGATAAGCGGTGCCAAGCCTGGCAAGGGTGGCGTGGCGTTCGTCACAAACCGGGCCGGTCTGTACAATGCAAATCTCTGGTTGCGGACCGCCAGTCGTGTCCTGGTGCAGCTGTCGGTGTTTCCATGCAAAGGACCGGACGAACTTTATGCCGGTGTCTTCGCAATCGCCTGGCAGGAGCTGATCACCCCGACCATGACGCTGGCGGTTGACTGCAGCCTGCGTGACTCTGCCCTGACACATTCGGGGTTTGTGGCGCTGAAAACCAAGGACGCCGTTGTGGACCGCATTCGCGAAGCGTGCGGCAGTCGCCCCAACGTTGACACCGGCTCGCCTGATGTACGTATCAATGTACATCTGCATAAAAATGTTTGTACCGTCAGCCTGGACAGTTCGGGGGATTCGCTTGACCGTCGCGGTTATCGGATAGAACGCAACGAAGCGCCACTGCGCGAAACCCTGGCGGCTGCCGTTATTGCCCTGACCGGATGGGATGGCTCTGTTCCGCTGGTGGACCCGATGTGCGGCTCGGGTACGATCCCTGCCGAAGCTGCATTGCTCGCGGCTCGAATGCCGCCCGGTATGCAACGCAGCTTCGGATTTCAGCGCTGGCTGGATTTTGACAGCCGCTTGTGGGATGAACTGCTTTTAGCGGCAGAGAACGGCATCCGGAATGTTCCGGTCGGCTTGATAACCGGTTATGATCTGGATAGCCGGGCGCTTCTGCTGGCCGGTCGCAATGCCGCCAAAGCAGGTCTCGAAGGGCAGATTCATTTCTTCCATGCGGCATTGCAGGATTTTCAGCCGGAAGGGGATAAGGGGGTATTGATTATAAATCCACCTTATGGAATGCGAATGGGTGAAGAAGACGATCTGAGGGAGCTTTACTGCCAGATTGGCGATATTATGAAAAAACGTTGCCGGGGATGGACCGGATACGTTCTGACCGGTAACCTGGAGTTGGCCAAATATATCGGTCTTAAGGCTTCACGGCGTTACGTGCTGTTCAATGGTCCGATTGAATGCAGGTTGCTGAAATACGAGCTTTACTGAGGAATTGCAGCGAATTGTCAATATCGGCCTAGCATTGGCAGAAAACCTGATTGCGGCCGTTACGCTTGGCTTCATACAGGAGTTTGTCCACCCGGCTGAGAACATTATCCAGACTCTCTTCACTGCCATCGGTCCAGGCACAACCGAGACTGGTTGTCACCGTCAGTGAAAGGTCGCCGACCTGATAGGGTTGCCCGCTGACGGCATTATGGACTCTGCACGAGATGATTTTGGCTTCATCGCATGAAGTGTTCGGAAGAAACATCATAAACTCTTCACCGCCGTAGCGTCCAAAGACATCGTAAGGCCGCAGGACTGTTTCAACTCTTCTGGTCAGGTCGTGCAGAATGGAGTCTCCTGTCAGATGGCCGTGCGTATCGTTGACCAGCTTGAAGTAATCTATGTCGATCATTACTACCCCCAGTCCGATACCCTCGGCCACTTTATCTCGTGAGCGCTGCATCAGGGCATACAGTTCGGCCGCGCGCGCCAGCAATTGTCTCCGGTTATGTATTCCGGTCAGGGCGTCGGTTGTGGCCAGGGTTTCGAGCAGCTGGTAAGCTGTCCGGAGGGCTGCGGACTCCCTGGTTATGACAATATAAGAAGCGAATGACAGCAGCAGCAAAGCGATGGAGATGGTCGTCATCGATGACATGAGATGTCGTTGTAAACCCGTTTTAAGCTCGCTTATATCACTGTGCAGTTCAAATACCCCGATAATCTGCCCCTGTTCGCCGTGGACAGGCAGATAAACCTCGGCCACATCAATCTCAACCAACTTTTCATCAGCCAGATCGGTGACTCTCTGCTGATCCCTGACAAGTGTCTGGCGAGAGCCCGCCAGCGCATTGATCAGTCGCTGATTGCTCCGGTCGGCCTTGCCGATCAGGGCTTGTTCTGTGGAATATATTATGCGTTTGTCCATGTTGTATATTTTGACTTTAACAATATTGAACGGCCGGAGAAACAACTTGATGCTGCGGTTTAGGGCGGGTATTTGAGAAGGGTCTATAACAAGAGTCCTGGCGCCCTCGACCGTGCTGGTGCGAATGATGCTGCTTTCGCTGGAAAGGAGGGCGGCAGCTATTTTTTCTGAATTAACTCCGGCATCCTCAATGAGATTATTCTTGTTTTGCTGGGATGTTACGATGAAGGAAAGCACCAGTATCAGAACCAGGCATGAAAACGCCAGCTGAAGGTAGATCCGTTTGAATCTATCCGGAGATTCATTGGTTCCAAGATTCTGAACTACATTCTCCGATAATGCTCTCATTGCAAAACTCCCGGAATGAATTATCAGTTCAAGCGGAATTTCCTGTTGATACTGAGTTGACAGATATGCCGCAACTTACCTGGCAAGCCATAAATATACCTGCATTCGTGAAATTGTACACACAAAACAGAGTGTCATCATCGACTTGATGACAGCAAGTCCCGAGCCGCTCCCGGCTGCCACTCAGATGCGGCAGGCACTGACTTTGGCCAACATATAAGGATATTTTATCTGCAAATGTTTAGATAACAACCATGATGTCGCCAGAAATGTGCTATTGTCACAGAACCTGCACCAAACTCAACTAATTGGAAGAAAACTGATATGACAATAAGATGGTATCCCGGGCATATGGGCAAAGCTCTGGAAAAGATGTCCGAAGCTATTCGCAAAATTGATGTTGTGATTGAGGTGCTCGATGCCCGCCTGCCAGCATCCAGCTCCAATCACCAACTGCAGGAAATTCGCCGTAACAAGCCCTGCATCAAGTTGCTGAACAAACATGATCTGGCCGACCCCAACATTACTAAAGCCTGGGTTCGCTATTTTGAAAATGAGACCGGTGTTCACGCTCTGCCTTTATCAGCCAAGCAGCATTCCGAAACGAAACAGCTGATCAAGCTTTGTCAGCGCCTGGCTCCGAATCGCGGACGACCAGGCTGGCCGTTGCGGGCAATGGTGTTCGGGATTCCGAATGTGGGCAAATCCACCCTGATCAATACGCTGGCCGGCAAGAGCATGGCCAAAGTGGGTGACAAACCGGCCATAACCACCTGCGCCCAGCAAATTGACCTGCATAACGGTATCATCCTCTCTGATACTCCCGGTCTGCTCTGGCCAAACATGGAAGATCAGGATGTAGCTTACCGCCTGGCTACCAGCGGCGCCATCGGAGCCAGTGCTCTGGATTATACCTGCGTAGGACTTTTTGCGGCCGAGTTTATGATGCGTCGTTATCCGAAGCTGCTTGCGGATCGATACAAGCTTGATGAAATGCCTGAAACGCCAACTGCCATGCTGGAAACAATCGGACGCAGGCTGGGTTGCCTGATCAGCGGCGGAGAAATTGACGTCCATCGTGCTGCGGAGGCCTTTTTGCGTGAACTGCGTGCCGGAAAGATCGGGCGGGTCAGCCTGGAAGAGCCGGGGGACTTTGCAGATCAGAGCGCTTCTATCATGGCGGAGGCTGAGTCAGGGCAGGATTAAACGGGCAGCTCTTCATTTCTGTTATAAAAAAAACCGCGGTAGCTAAATCAGCGACCGCGGTTTTTTTTTGTTACAATTTCAGTTTGTGACAGAACAGGCAGCGGTTTTTGGGTGGGTGATTAGGAGGGAACGGCACCCCTTTTTCCTTGTGACACGGCTCGCAGAAAACTTCGGCACCCTTTTTGTCCGGTTTGAAAAAAGAGCGCTTGAAGATAGATGCATCGGGGCCGGGTGCGTTTTTGTAGGCGGTGTCATAAGCAATCTTGTGCATTGCGTCATTCGGCACCGTAGTCGTTTTTTCTTTTCCAGAAATTCCAATAAAAATGCCAACTACAATAACAATCAGCGCAAGAAAAAGCCAGTCGCGTTTATCAATTTTCATATAAAGTTGTTCCTTTGTTGACTTTCAATCTGTTTTTATCAGGGAAAAATAGATTATCACGCCACCAACCACCAAGCCCCCTCCGATGAATGGAAGCATCGACGACACTGAAAGGTCATTGCCGGGAGTCGGCATGGCAAAGCGCATAATGACGATCAGTCCCAGCAACATGAAAAGTGTCAGCAGCACCGGTTTTGAGCGTCTGACTACGCCGAAGAAGAAAACGGCAAAGATGAAAAACAGTACCGCCGGGTGGGAAAATACCGACTTGATGGTCATGTGCTGCATTGTATTGATTACATTGGAGGTTTCAAATGGACGCAGAGTTTCGGTGGCTTTTTCAACTAGCTGTTGTTTGTCCATTTAGCTCTCTCCCATAAAACCGGTAGCCGCAACAGCATGAATATTAAAATATATACCGAATGTAGGCAAGGAAATAAGTGAGCCCGCTTTAAAGCGGGCTCACAGTGCCTCAGCTGAGGAAATCCATGACTTTGTCGACAAACCCCTTTTTCAGCGGATGCACGTCCTCACCGCTGATCTTGGCAAACTCTTCCAGCAGGTCTTTCTGCTTTCGGTTGAGGTTGGTGGGAGTCTCGACCCTGATAACAACCAGCTGATCTCCACGCCCGTAGCCCTGCAGTGATGGAATCCCTTTGCCTTTCAGGCGATAAACTTTTCCGGATTGAGTCCCCTCCGGTATTTTCATGGCGACTTTACCATCCAGAGTCGGGACATCAAATTCACACCCCAGCGAAGCCTGGATGAAGCTGATCGGTATCTCGCAGATCACATTGTTGTCCTCACGCTGGAACAATGAATGTTCCTTTACGCTGATTGCAACATAGAGATCGCCATTCGGACCACCTTTGCCCTGGCCGCCTTCATTGGTCAATTTCAGGCGCGAGCCGGTTTCGACTCCACCCGGAACCTTGACCGACAGGGTTTTAGTGTCCTTGGTGCTGCCTTTGCCGCGGCAATCGGGGCAGGGGTCCTCGACCACCTTTCCCTCTCCGTTACATTGTCCGCAAGTTTTGCTGACACTGAAAAAACCCTGTTGATAGCGCACCTGGCCAGCTCCGCGGCAGGTTGGGCAGACTTTCGGGTCTGTGCCCGGTTTAGAGCCTGAGCCGCTGCAGGTGCCACAACGCTTGGCGAATGGAACCTCGATCTTTTTTTCGACCCCGAATGCGGCCTCTTCAAAGCTGATCTCCATATTATAAAGCAGATCGTCGCCGCGTCTTCCTTGAGACCGTCCTCGTCCACCGCCGCCACCGAAGATGTCGCCGAATATATCACCGAAGATGTCGCCAAACGGGGTGCCTGCTCCAAAGCCGCCACCTGAAAACCCGCCGGCCCCGGACATGCCGGCGTGCCCGAACTGGTCATAATGAGCCCGTTTCTGGCCGTCGGATAAAATCTCGTAAGCCTCCGAGGCCTCCTTGAACTTGTCCTCGGCAGCCTTGTCACCCGGATTTTTATCCGGGTGGAACTGGATCGCCTGTTTGCGGTAGGCTTTCTTGATTTCGGTTTCAGAGGCGTTTTTATGGACGCCAAGTACTTCATAATAATCGCGTTTTTCTGCGTTTGCCACAGTCGGGTTCCTTTGGTTTCAAAATGAATGTAGGGGCGGGTTTAATAACCCGTCCCTACGGTGTCATACCGGCCAGTAGGCCGGATTATTTCTTGTCGTCTTTGACTTCTTCAAAATCTGCGTCAACAACGTTGTCGTCCTTTGGTTTGGATGCTCCGGCCTGATCGGCTCCTGCAGCGCCCTCAGCCTGCGCTCCCTCGGTCTTGGCGTACATCGCTTCGGCCAGTTTGTGGGATGCCTGAGCCAGCTCGTCTGTGGCTTTTTTGATAGCTTCGGCGTCTTCGCCTTCCATGATTTTTTTCAGTTCAGCCAGTTTGTTCTCAATGTTGCCCTTTTCAACCGCATCGATCTTGTCGCCATATTCCTTGAGCGATTTTTCGGTGCTGTAAACCATGCTGTCGGCCTGGTTGCGAGCTTCAATCGCCTCACGTTTCTTCTTGTCTTCATCGGCATGTGCTTCAGCGTCACGAACCATCTTGTCGATCTCTTCTTTCGAGAGTCCGGAAGAAGCTGTGATGCGGATTGACTGCTCCTTGCCGGTGCCGAGGTCCTTGGCGGAAACGTGAACGATACCGTTGGCGTCGATGTCGAATGTAACTTCGATCTGGGGCACACCGCGCGGTGCGGAAGGAATTCCGCTCAACTCAAAGTTGCCGAGAGTTTTGTTGTCACGGGCCATCTCACGCTCACCCTGCAGAACGTGGATCGAAACAGCCGGCTGATTGTCTGCCGCTGTCGAAAAAGTCTGTGATTTGCGGCAAGGAATCGTTGTGTTTTTCTCAATCAGTCTGGTCATGACGCTACCCAGTGTTTCAATGCCAAGTGACAGCGGTGTTACGTCAAGCAGCAGCACATCCTTGACATCACCTTTGAGCACGCCGCCCTGGATACCGGCGCCGATGGCGACGACTTCGTCCGGGTTAACCCCTTTGTTGGGGGTTTTGCCGAAGATGTCTTCAACTTTCTTCTGAACGATCGGCATGCGGGTCATGCCTCCGACCAGGATGACTTCGTCGATGTCGCTGGCGGAAAGACCTGCATCCTTGAGGGCTGTCCGGCAAGGGCCATCCAGCTTGGCCAGCAGGTCTGCGCAGATGGATTCCAGCTTGGCACGGGAAAGTTTCAGTGTCAGGTGCTTGGGTCCGGAGGCATCAGCCGTGATGAAGGGGAGGTTTATGTCGGTTTCCATCGAGGTGGAAAGTTCGCACTTGGCTTTCTCGGCAGCCTCTTTCAGGCGCTGCAGCGCCATCTTGTCGCCGCGCAGGTCAATGCCCTGATCCTTCTTGAACTCGTCCGCAATCCAGTCGATTACAGACTGGTCGAAATCCTCACCACCCAGGAAAGTGTCGCCGTTGGTGGACTTGACTTCAAAAACGCCGTCGCCTAACTCCAGGATGGATACGTCGAAAGTACCGCCGCCCAGGTCGAATACGGCAATCTTCTCGTCTTTTTTCTTGTCCAGGCCATAAGCCAGGGCGGCGGCGGTCGGCTCGTTGATGATACGCAGAACATTCAGGCCGGCGATCTTTCCGGCATCTTTGGTTGCCTGACGCTGCGAGTCATCGAAGTAGGCCGGGACGGTGATGACGGCGTCAGTCACGGTCTCGCCCAGATAGTCCTCAGCGGTTTTCTTCATTTTTTGCAGAACCATCGCGGATATTTCCGGCGCGGAATAACGCTTTTCACGCACCTCAACCCAAGCATCGCCATTGTCGGCTTTGACTATTTTGAACGGGGAGATGGCGATGTCTTTCCGGACCGCTTCAGAATCAAACTTGCGGCCGATCAGACGCTTGATAGCGTACAGTGTGTTTTCCGGGTTGGTGACAGCCTGACGCTTGGCCTGCTGTCCGACCAGACGCTCACCGCTGTCGGAAATGGCCACCATCGAAGGAGTCGTGCGACTTCCCTCGGAGTTGGCGATAACTATCGGCTCACCACCCTCCATGATTGAAACACAGGAGTTGGTTGTTCCCAGATCGATTCCAATTACTTTACTCATGACTTTATACTCCTCCTTTGTAATTCCTCTATTGTTAAAGTATTCATCCGTTTCTTAAAAAACAAGGCCTGTTGAAAAAATTATTTTGTGGCCGTGGCCACGGTAACCATGGCGGGGCGCAGCAACCGCTCCTTGAGCATATAGCCTTTTTGATATTCCTCAACGACCGTGTTGGGGGCATGTTCATCGGACGGCACCTGGGCCATGGCCTGATGAAAGGCGGAGTCAAAGGGCGCTCCGGCGGCTTCAATCGGCGTCACGTTGAATTTTTTTAGCGCGTTCAGCAACATGCCATGCGTCAGCTGGATGCCTTCCACCAAAGCCCCCAGGCCGTCTTCCGAAGCGTGTGAAAGCGCCCGCTCCAGATTGTCGATGACCGGAAGAATCTCTTCGATCAATGATTTGTTGCCGTAATTGAGAAGTTCCTCTTTTTCACGGTTGACCCGCTTGCGGTAATTCTCCAGGTCGGCTCTTTCGCGCACGAAACGATCCCAGTTTTCACGCGCTTCCTTTTCCTTGGCCTGCAGTTGCTCTTCCAGAGTCAGCGCTACGTCGGCGGCTGGCTCTGCAGTATTGTTTTCAAGCTCTTCAGGAACTTCATCGGCAATAATGTCTGTGTTGTTCTTTTGTTCCATGTTCCATGTGTCCTTTGGAAATTTAGTTGACGGCTACCCTTCGCTTAAAAGTCGGCTGACCATCCTGGCTGTGTAATCTACGATCGGTATGACGCTGGAGTATCCCATTCGGGTAGGTCCGATGACTCCCAGCATTCCGACCGTGTTGCTGCCGGTCACGAAGCGGGAGGTGATCAGGCTGACTCCCGCTGTCCTGCTGAGGGAAGTTTCCGACCCGATGTAAATCTGTACTCCGTCCGCAGACATGCAGCGTGACAGCAGTTGCAGAAGGATTCCCTTCTTCTCGAATGCTTCGTAAATCTCTTTCATTCTGGCCGCATCGCTGAATTCCGGCTGATCAAGGATGCGGGCCTGTCCTTCGACGAAAATTTCGTCGCCATCCACTGCGACCGCCTGCTCACTGATGCTTAACGCACGGGACATGAGACGGTCATACTGGTTTTTTTCGTTCTTCATTTCTGACAGAACACGCTCCCGCGCCTGGGTGATAGTCAGACCCTGCATCATCTCATTGAGATAGTTGCCCATTCTGACCAGCTCTTCCGGGTCATGATCCTCTGCCGTTTCTATCAGACGGTTCTGGACGGCGCCGTTACTGGAAACCAGTATGGCCAGGATTTTACGTTGGCCAATGCGGATGAATTCAATGTGACGGAAAACATCCGAATTGAAGCTGGGAGCCACCACGATGCCCATGTAATTGGAAAGTTGCGACAGGGTGCGGCTGGTCTCCTTGAGGATGTCAGAAAGGCCGGCGCCGCCTCTGCGGCAATGGGTTATGATCTGGCGTTTCTCATCCCGGCTGACCCGGCGCAGAGCTACCAGGGAATCGACATAAAAACGATATGCTTTTTCAGTCGGGATTCTGCCGGCGGAGGTGTGCGGCGATGTCAGCAGCCCCATCTCTTCCAGATTGGACATGACGTTGCGCACAGTGGCCGAGGATAGCGTCATGGCATGGCGGCGCGCCACAGCACTGCTGCCGACCGGTTCGGCCGTGGCAATGTAGTCTTCCACAATCGCTTCAAGAATCTGTCTGCTGCGTGCTGAGAGTTCGACATCCATGACTTGACCCCAAAAAAATAGCACTCGCCACCTTTGAGTGCTAACAACCCAAAGGTAATAAGTGCCCCCGCTTTTGTCAAGGAGATTTGAGGTGATTTGATTCGAAATGATTTGTACGGCCGATTTTGCTTCGGATGGTTCTGTCTGGAAGCGGATACTGATTTTAATCCGGTTGCGGCGGGATGCGGCTTATTCTTCCACCGGCATCCTTCCGTTCTTCTTCACGAACTCAAGTTGCTCCTGTTTGCGTGAGATATTTTCCCTGCAGTAGTTCCAGATCCGGTAACTTTCCACGCTGAGAATGGTTATTCCCGCTCCGAAAACGGCCCAGTAATTGTCATCAAGGGCCTTGGCAAAATGGTAGAACAGGAAAAAGGCGGTCAGGTATCCGACATGGCAGAAACTGCTTTTGTGTTCGATTGCTGCCATCATGCGCGACAGACTGAGAATGATGGCGGAAAAGGTGTAAAGCAACAGCACCAGGCTGATCATTCCGGGTGGTGGCGGAGCGCCCAATAGGGCTGTCACTCTGTCCGGCAGCGGCAGCAGCGGGAAATTACGCCAGGCCATCATGCTGACAAGCAGGAACAGCGATACTGCCCACAATCCGCGATTGGAGAAGGCCGAGAGGCGCTTGATATCAGCACTTATCTCCCTGATCAACGTTTCGCGCTGGCTCTGGCCCGTGGTTGCGCCGACCGCGGCCTGGTTTTCGGAATTCTCTAGCATGGTTTTCTGATGGCTTCTTTGCGGCCGCAGCCGTTTATGTCTGCGAACTCATTTTGGGAGATCAACATCGCGACCTGGGGTTTTGGATCTGCTGCTGGCTGAACCCGACTTCTGGCTTAGCTTGTAAAGAGATTGGGCAATCCTGTCAAGTTCCCGCGGGAAGTGGGCGGGAGGTGTTGCGGGAAGCTCGCTGTTTTCAGCCTGCAGCGCCAGTTTGCTCAGCTTCTGAAGCGGTTGGAAGACGCTTCTCAGCAGCAGCGCGGTGACTCCCCCGACGGTTAGGACCAGGATCATCAGGGTAAAGGTGATCATCTGGATTCTGATGGATGCCAGAGAATGCAGCAAAGCTTCTCTGGAAAGTCCGATATCCAGAGTTCCAAGCACCTTTTGTCCGGCCGGGTGAACGTGGCAGGAGGCATTTGAACACTCCGGCTCATTGTAGATCGGAGCAGTGATGGAGATGACATCCGATCCCTGACCGTTTTTGAAGATCCTGACCTGTTCCATCTTCCCGAGTGTGGTCATGGGAACCTGGCCGGCGTGGCAAATGATGCAGCCATCGGCGGTCTTGTCAACCTGACGGTTCAGTTCTTCGTTCCGTGTGGAGATGTTGATCACGCCCTTTTTATCGAAAATCCGGATATGTTCGACCCCCTTCTGCTGGCCGATGTTGTGAATGATGGTCGTCAAAATATCTTTGTCGTTCTTCAGCATGGCGTAACGGGCCGATTTGAGAACCGTGTCAGCCAGATTCGTAGCGTTGACCGCACTGTCACGATCGACGATTGTTTTAATCGCAGAATAAAGCAGCAGAAAACAGACTACAACAAATCCGGTAACCGCTATTCCAACCGGGACCAGCGCCCGGCCTGCAAGGCTTTTAAACATGGTTGGTTACTCCTGTCTTTTGATCCGATTAAACCGGCAAGACCTCCTGAGAATTATAATCTCCGGAGGTCTTGCTTCATTGATATTTGCAGCGACTACATTAACCGGAAATTAATGTGTCTTGTGACAGGTAGCGCAATTTTCCGCTACTGTAAAGGCCGTTTTTCCATCATGGCATGCTCCGCATGATTTTCCCTTCTCCATCGCTTTCATGCTGACTTTGGTTTTGCCCTTGCCGGTCGGAAATAGTTTGGGGTGGCATTTGTCGCAGCCGTAGAGTCCGGTGTGTGACTTATGGCTGAACATGACATTGCCCGCCCCTTTTATTTCATAATTCTTGTCAGATGTCGGATGGCAGCTGCCACAGCTCTTGATGTCGAAAGTATTCTTCCCGTCGTGGCATGCTCCGCACGATTTGCCTTTGTACATTTGAGCCATACTGACCCTGGACTTGCTGCGGGCTGTTGCGTACAGAGCGGTATGGCACTTGTCACAGGAAAGGCTTGCGGCATGTTTTGAGTGGCTGAAGGCAACCGTGCCTGCACTGCCCGTCGAGAATTTCAAATCCTTGACCGGGTGACAGCCGGAGCAGTTCCGGATACTGAACCCTTTTTTGCCGTCGTGGCATGCTCCGCACGACTTGCCTTTGTACATTTCTTCCATTGTGACCCGCTTGTTGGGACCGGCATTGAACAGGGCCGGATGACAGGCGTTGCAGTCCGGAGCGGCTGCGAGATGCTTTTTATGGCTGAAGTGAGTGGCGCCGGTCGCTTTAACCGGATATGTAATTTCCTTTACATGATGACAACGGGCGCACTCCTGTACGGAAAACGCTTTTGAGCCATTATGGCAGGCTCCGCATGATTTGCCCTTTTCCATGTCGGCCATTGTGTAGCTGACTTTCTTCCGGATGGCAAAAATACTGTCATGGCAGGCATTGCAATTGTTGGTCATGCCAGCCTGCTTAAGATGTTCCTTGTGGCTGAACATAACCTTGCCGGCGCCTTTGGTCGTGAAAGTTACATCTCTGATTTCGACCGCTCCGGCAACAATGCAACTCATCAGCATTAAAATCAGCATGCTTATGGTGGGCAAAAAGCAGCTACGCATGGAATCCTCCCGTATATCTTCAGTGAATTTAGAAACGTGTCTCTTCAGAATCAGGCTGCGCCCATGGAGGCATGACCTTTAACCGGGTGACCATCATCCGTCAATTCATGGTGACCGCTTGAGTGCGCGTCTCCATGCGGTTCGGCATGTTCAACCTTTTCCCAGCCGTCCCACATCGGTTTGAAGTAAGCCAGCGGGGTGTGACCCAGAGTTGCCAGATAAATATGTACAAAGAGGAACGCACAGAAACAGCAGGCGATCAGGAAGTGTATGCTTACCAGAGTCTTGATGCCGCCGATTACCATGATAACTTCCCGCAGCGGGGCGACATACATCAGTAACACCCCCGAAACTATTACCAGCGGCAGGAGCACCAGCATAATCATCAGGTAGGCCGCTTTCTGCATCGGGTTGAACTTGTTGTCAGGGGTTCCGTGGTGAGGGTTAGGATCCCCCTTGAAGTATTTGTAGAAATAGAAGAAGGCCTGGCGGAAGATGCCGGTTTTGATATCGCTGATTGTGGGAATGTAAAGTTTTGCCAGGGTGCCGGCTACGAAAATGTAATAGAACAACCAGAGGGTGTACGACACCGAAACCACGACTCCGGCGGTGTTGTGGAGGCTGATGGCCGCTTTGTAAGTCCCGAAGATGTTAAGGACGTCCGGAAACCTGATGTTTATGCCGGTTATGCAGAGCGTGACGATTCCGAAAGCGTTCAGCCAGTGCCAGATTCTGACCGGCATGGGAGTGAGGTAGACATATTCAGTGTGTTTCATTGTCAGTGTGCCCCTTTCTGTTTTTTCTGGTCAGGAATCTCATGGTGCCGTGACCGATCGGCATCATCAGGCCGCCGGCGATTATCAAAGCACCCAGGATATTCAAAGCTGAGCTGCGGGTGGAACCCATCATGTAGAAATCCGGTGTTCCGTAAAGCAGATCCAAAACAGCGCCGTTCTCAACTTCAAGTCTGGTGTAGCCGCCGGTGATGTCCGGGAAGGCCATAACGCTCTTCTGCATGGCTTTTGGTCCGGAAGCGTGGCAGAAGGAGCAGTCCCAGCGATTTTCAAGGATCTGGAAACTGTGGGTGGCAACCTCGGGGGTCATCATCCCCCACAGCCGCATGTTCTTCTTGCGCACCTCATAGTTAAATTCCCTCAGCTCCTTGAGCGAAATGATGCGATCACCGTTTTTGTCGATCATTCTGCTGACGTCATTGTTAATCGGGTTGAAGGCGATCAGCTCCTCGTATTTCGCGAGTTTGAAATCCTCAAAAGATGTGTTGCCAGGCTGTCTTTTCTGTATCGACAGGGTAATGACATAGTTTTTTGAGCTGGTATGGCAGGTGACACACGGCAGCGCTTCAATGTGCAGATCCGCCTGCGGCAGCCACTTGGCGTGGCTCTTGGCCACCTTGCCCAGGCTGTGGCACTTGGCGCATTTTCCGTTCATTTCTTCACCGGAAGAGGCAATGACCTGCTTAACCTCATGAGGGTTGTGGCAGTCGTTGCAAGTAGCTTTGTTGCCGTGCAGGCTGGCCGCATACTCGCTCTGAACCGCGGAATGGCATTCTTTGCAGCTTGCCTTGGCAGGTCTTGAACCGTCCTCGGGGTGGGTTGGAGTCAAAGTGTCGTGACAGGTTTGACAGCCGATAACGGAGTGGGTCGTCGTGGCAAACTTGACCGGATCCAGATACATCCTTTGGCCTGCCTGTTTGATGATCTCCGGTTTGCCGTGGCAGGAGAGGCACTTGTCGTTGCCGTATTCCGCCGCCGCTGACATTGAAACCGGCAGCAGCGAGAACACGCTCATCAAGGCTGCCATTTTCCATGCGAGAATCCTTTTCACATTAACCCTCTTTCTCCGGAGCGTTACTGATTTCCGGATAGGTGTATTGAACCTGCGATGCTGCTTACCGTGCTACAGTCAAATCTGTTAAACAGCAATTACCTGCTTTTTACGGTTTCAGGCTCGGCTGCCTTGTTTTTGCTGAGTCCCTTGGCCAGGCCGAAGAACAGCAAAAGTGCCGGCACGACCTGGACAACAACGATCAGTGCGCAAAATCCGAGAAATATCCATACAAATATCCCGCTGTTGTCCTCCCGGCCGCCGCTTGCCGCGAAGGCGCTTGAGGCGGTGCCCAGTGTCATCATAAGCGTATTTTTTACGGTGCTGGCTTTCATGACATCCCCCTTGTTTTTTTGTTTTACATCGGTTTCTATAATCTGAAACGGTAACTCTCTGTTTAATCGGCGCTACTGCCCTTTTCCATGTTTCTGAAGGCGCATTCAACAGCCTGGAGTATCTCCCTGCGGTCATCGGCATCGGATGGTTTTAGCGCATGGTAGAAAATGCCCTCGGTCCTCAGCTTTTTAATCCTCTGCAGTGATGTGTCGGCCGCAACAAGAATTATTGATAACTTTTTGTTACACTGCTTGAGGAGAGGGATCAGTTCGGTTGCATTAAGCTCCTCGAAACTCGTCCCCAGAATAACCACTTGTGCGCTCTTCTTCAGTATGCCGTGCAGGGCATTGGCCACGGAGTTGGTGACTATTACATTGTAGCCGGATCCTATGAACATGTCGGCCATCTGCCTGCGGCTGTCCAGATCCTGGTCCACTATCAGCACCCCATGCATCTGGTCCGCTCCGCCTGTCGCGAATGGTGCTGTTTCGCCCGCTGTTCTAAGCAGATCTGCGGGCACGGGCCAAATCCTTGTCGTTTTTCTTTTCATCGGATTTAAACAGGCCGGCAAGCATTCCGCCGATCAACAGCAGGGCGGGGACAAACTGAAACAGCACAATCAGCACTCCGAAGGAGATAAATCCGACAGCCAGCAGGCTGAGGTCTTCAGCGCCGCTTGTTCCACCGGAAGCAAATGCCTGGGAAGTTGTTGCTAAGAGGGTCAACATGGTTGCAGACATTGTTTTCATGACGATCTCCTTTCAAATATCCATTCTGCTGCGCTACACATCCAGTCTCAAGCAGTCTTTGTGCCAATATTATAAAAATCTGTAATGTGTTTGAATTACTGAATAAAAACCAAGATTAGTTTGGGGACTCAATTTTTTTTGGGGGCGGGTGTATAATCCGGCAATACAGTTGCGGAGCGGGATTTAACGGGAGCGTGTCGTGCAACTTGCTGATATTGCGTGGAGTGCCGACTTTGCTACGTATTGGAGCGGATGTATATTAATTCTATACACTTCTAAGGTAAGGCCCTAAATTGCCCGGCTTCGGCAGTGTAACCATGGTGATCTGTCCTCGATTATTTGGTGAATATAATTGACTAAATCAGATTTAACGGGGTATTGTGGGACAAATATCTGCGGTTCATAAAGTTGAAAGATTCTGTTGAGAAAGGTGGTTCAGATGGACAAAGTCGCTATTCTGGTGGTTGATGACGAAGCGGTAATCAGGGATGGTCTGCAGCGAACGCTTTCGGGCGACCGTTTTGACGTTGAGACCTGCAAAAGCGGTCATGCAGCCATCGAGCTTCTTCAACAGAAAGAGTACGATTTGATCATCACCGATCTGAAAATGCCCGGGATGAACGGCATCGAAGTGTTGAAGGCGGTCAAGGGTCTCCAGCCGGACGTTCCGGTGATTATGATAACCGGGTACGCCACCGTTGATACCGCTGTGGAAGCGATGAAGAACGGGGCAACCGATTATATTTCCAAGCCGTTCACCCCCCAGCAGATTCTGGAGAAAATTGATAAGGCGCTTGAACAGCGCACCGTCATGATCGATGACATGTTCCTTAAGAAGGAAATCAGCAGCCATCATGGTTTTGATGTGTTTGTGGGTGAGAGCCGTGAAATGCAGAAAGTTTACCGGCGAATCATCCAGGTGGCTTCGTCGGACAGTACCGTGCTGATAACCGGCGAAAGCGGGACCGGCAAGGAGCTGGTGGCGCGCGCCATACACCGCAACAGTCCCAGGCGGGAGCAGCCTTTTGTTGCGCTTGATTGCAGTTCGCTGGCGGAAAACCTGCTGGAAAGCGAACTGTTCGGGCATGTGAAAGGGTCATTTACCGGAGCTATCCAGACCAAGATGGGGCTCTTCAGAGTTGCCGACGGCGGCACGCTCTTTCTCGATGAGGTCGCCAATATCAGTCTCTCAACCCAGGCCAAGCTGTTGAGGGTCTTGCAGGAGCGTATGGTGACACCGATTGGCGGCACCCAGCCGATCCCTATCAATATACACCTGGTGGCAGCAACCAACCGCAGCTTAAAGGCAATGGTGACCGAAGGTACCTTTCGGGAAGATTTGCTTTTCCGCCTGAATATCATCCCGATTGACCTGCCGCCGCTCAGGGAGCGCAAGGGAGACATCCCGCTGATTGTCAGCCACTATCTTCAAAAGTATAATGCCGACCTTGGCAAGCAGATTCGCGGCATCGCACCGGATGCGATGGCTTTTCTCGAAGATTATGCCTTCCCCGGAAACGTGCGCGAACTTGAAAATACAATTGAACGTGCGGTAGTTCTGGCGGAGGGAGACATTATTCACAAGGACGATCTTGAACTTGCGGAACGGGAGGTTGTGGAGTCGTCAGTTCCGATGTCCTACGTGCCGACGAGTGCGGAAGAACTGAAGGAAATGAAGCGCCATCTGCGGGACAAGGCGGTTGAGGATATTGAAAAAGCATTCGTGCTGAACGCCCTGGAGCGCAATAACTGGAATGTGACTCATGCCGCGGAAGAGACCGGCATATTACGGCCAAACTTTCAGGGGATGCTGAAACGTCTCGGTATTTCGATTAAAACACAGCTTGCAAAGTAGGCGTAATCCCGCTGATCAAAAATCCTCCAGCAGCGAGCTGTTATAAGCCGGAAGCAGTACAGTGAAAGTTGTTCCCTCACCCAGCGTACTTTTTACCTCAATACTCCCGCCGTTATTTTGAATTATTCCGTACGATATTGACAACCCCAAGCCGGTGCCTTCGGACTTGGTCGTAAAAAACGGGTCAAAAATGTGAACCAGATCGTCCTCCGAAATGCCGCAGCCGTCGTCGATGATTTCTGTGCGGACCAGGGAGCGGATTTCGTCCGTGGAAGTGCTGATTGTCAGCGTGCCGCTGCCATACATGGCATGACTGGCGTTTAGCACCATATTGATCAAAACCTGTTGAACCTGTCCCGGATCGACCAGGACATCCGGAAGATCGTCGGCGTAGTTCCGCACGATCGTGATTTCGTGGAAACTGGGCTGCTTGTGAACCAGGTTGATGACCTTGTCGATAAGTGAATTGAGGCAGATAGCCTCTTTGTGCGGCATCGCTTCGCGCGAGAATTCTAGGAGCCTGCTGACAATGTCTGCGCACCGCCGCGTTTCGGAAATAATCTTTTCAATATCCGGCTTAAGTTCCGGATTGAGTCGCGTGTCGCTTTCCACGATGGAAGAGTACAGCAGCACTCCGGTCAGCGGGTTATTGATTTCATGGGCTATGCCGGCCACCAGTTTTCCCAGTGAGGCCAGTTTTTCGGAGCGGCGCAGATGATGTTCGATGCGCTTGATCTCCTCGGTTCGCTCCTCCACCTTTACTTCAAGATTGCTGCCCCATTCCTTCAGCTCTTCATGGGCCATTTTCAGGCTGACGGTCATCATGTTGACCGACTCCGACAACTTGCCCAGTTCATCGTCCGACAATGCCTTTACCTTGGCATCGAGAACGCCGGCAGCCACCAGGTTGGCATGATTCCTAAGCAGTTTGACCGGTTTGTTGACCATTCGCTGCATCAGAACATTAATCAGCAAACCGGTGAAAATCAGCAGAAAACAGGTAAAGGCAAAAAATTCCAACCGGTATTCGTGTGACTTCTTGTTCATGTCGTCCAGTGAGACGATAATATCCAGCATGCCGAGCACATTGTATTTTTCGGAATGAACATGGCAAGCCGCCGCAATGCAGGCCGGTTGGTTGTAGATGGCCTTGGTGAAGCCGAGTACCTCTTTCCCCTCGCGATTGGTGAAGATGCGGCTGCGCTGGGTCTGGGAGACATGCAGCTTGGGATTGTCGTTTTTGCCGTGACACATGGTACAAGCCTCGGCATTTTTATCCAGCACCATGCCGATTTCATCCTTAGTGTTGGAAAAAGCAACCTGTCCTTCCCTGCCGATCAACCTGATATGTTCAAAGCTGGGGTCCTGCCCGATGCGCTTGATCATCTCGTACATGCTGTTCTTGTCATTTTTAAGCATGGCATCATACGCGCTTTGATTGATGACTTCGGCGACCTGGTCGGCATTGGATATGGCATAACTCAGCATGGCGCTGCGAAAATTCTTGACGTTGATATAGTCAAGAACCAGCATGAAACCGAGCAGAATCAGTGATGTAACAATGGTGAGTTTGGTGATCAGGCTTAGACCTAGTTTCATGTGGGGGAATCCGTCGAAATGAATTAGGTGTATATAATGTGTAGATACTTAACCCGTTTGGTGTTGAGAGTCAAGCCGGGGTGTTGATTAATATGAACTATAAGCAGTTTTGCTTCTAAACGTGGTTGCGCAGCATCAACTGCGAGGGGTGGGGAGACAGATAAACCTGTCCCGCCAGATATTCCTGATTGTATTTTGAAACGTAATGCTTCAGCAGGGTTATCGGCACTACCAGCGGCAGCAGGTGGTTGTGATACTGTTCAATGACCTCCAGCATTTCACTCTTCTCGGACGGTGAGAGTTCGCGTTTGAAATAGCCCATGATGTGCTGAAGCACGTTGGTGTTCTTTTTTACAGTGGCGTGCAGCGCCAGACCTTTCATGAACAGCTCCTCGTAACGTTGAAGCAAATCGTCTGTTTTCAACTCCTTGCCGTGCGCCACCAAGGTGCCCATATTCCGGTAGATTTGAGGGCTGTGGGACATCATCAGCAGTTTGTGGGTGGTGTGGAACCCGATCAGTTTGCCGAGTGTCGGCTCTGCTGACAGAAAGTCTTTCCAGCGGCGATAACTGAAAATCCGCTCGATAAAGTTTTCCCGAATAAACATATCGTTCAGGCGCCCCTCCTCCTCCATCGGCAGCAGGGGGAAATGCCTGGCTACTGCCGCAGCAAACAGGCCGCTGCCGTTTTTCAGCGCAACCCCGTTATTATAGACTTTGACCCGGAACAGGCCGGAACTGGGCGAGTCCTTCTTGAATATAAAACCGCACAGATCTTCGTCTTCCAGCTCCCTGACCCTGGATGCGCAGTAGGCTGCCATCTGTTCGGTTTTGTCCTGGCGGCTCTTGCCGGTCATCAGACGGGGATTGGCCGGGTCCCCCTCCAGCCGCATGGATTCCCGCGGAATCGGCAGGCCGCATCCGACCTCTGGGCAGACAGGAACAAAACTGAAATATTTGCCCAGGATGTCGGTGATGTAACGGTCATGCTTATGTCCGCCGTCGTAGCGGACATGTTCACCCAGCAGGCAGGCGCTGACACCGATTTTTATGGGAGTTGGCATGGTTCAGGATTCCCCTTTGAGATTTAATGGTTAAGCCTCTTTTGTAAACACCTTCGCCAGCCAGACCAGCAACGGTGTCATGGCTCCCCAGCCGATCGCCAGTAGCAGCAATCCGGTTGTGGTCGGCAGTAGTTCGGTTGCTCCCAGTCTGGCGCCGCTGTAATATGCCAGCGGCCCGCCAATTGCTCCAAAGAGCGCCGCGAGAAGATAACGACCGCGCAGCCAGGCCATGGAGACATTCAGAGTGGCGGCAAAGTTGATCCAGAGGCAGATCATCCAGGGTGGACTGAAGGGGCGCGGGAACAGATGCTGAAGCGGTGTGAATACCCCCCCGTAAACGAACAAAGTGTCGAAAATCAACCCGAGCAGTCCCGCTGTCAGCAACAGTTTGATTTCACCACGCCTTCTCTCCAGCAACGTCAGGTGGATTGCAATGACCGGTAACATTGCCAGCGGACCGAGCCAGGGAATCCCTCGTGCCGCTCCCAGCACCGCTGCGAACCAAGCCGTTTGAAACAGCGCAACATTGATAACTTTAAGAATCAGCTGATTCACGGCTGTTTCCAATCGCTTGACAACTGTTGCCGCGACGAATCCAGGCGACAGCCCGGTTTACAGAACAGCAGTTGCGCCAATCCTGTAAAACGCTCTGCAAAGCCCCCCTCGCAGTAGCAGAGATAATATTCCCACATCCTGATGAAACGATCATCAAAGCCTATCTCCCTGACCTTCTTCAGGTTGTCATAAAAGGCATGCCGCCACTCCCGCAGTGTCCGGGCGTAGTGCGGGGAGAAATCCTCCAGGTGGTTCAGGAACAGGTCACTGGACCTGGCAACCGCATCGAATATGGCATGCAGTGACGGACAACAGCTGCCGGGGAAGATATAGCGATTGATGAAGTCGGGGGAGTCCAGATAACGAGCGTACTGATGATCCGGCATGGTGATGGCCTGGATCAGCGCGGCTCCGTCCTCTTTCAGCCGATCGGCGCAGACCCGGAAGTAGGTCGGCAGGTGGCGGTGGCCGACCGCTTCAATCATCTCGATCGAGACCAACCGGTCATACTGGCCGGTCAAGTCCCGGTAGTCCTGCAGCAGCAGGGTGATTTGTCCCGTCAGTCCCGCTGCGGCGATCTGCTCCGCCGCATAATCATGCTGCTGCCGGGAGATCGTGGTGGTGGTAATGTGGCAGCCATAATGCTGTGCGGCGTAGATGGAAAACCCGCCCCAGCCGGTGCCGATCTCCAGGACTTTCATGCCGGGTGCCAGTTCCAGCTTTCGGCAGATCAAGTCGAATTTTGCCCGGGAAGCCTCCTCCAGTGTGCTGTCGGCCTGTTGGAAAATTCCGCATGAGTATGCCATGGTCGGGTCGAGGAACAGCTTGTAAAAATCATTGCCCAGGTCGTAATGAGCGGCGATGTTTCTGCGGCTGCCGCTGCGAGTGTTGTCGTTCAGCCGGTGCAGCAGGCGTTGCAGCGGCGCGGTCATGCTTACCAGTCCACTTTCCAGTTGCTGCTGGGCACCTTGATCGCGCACCATGATCCGTACCAGAGCCGACAGGTCGCTGCAACTCCAGAGCCCGTCCATGTAGGTCTCGCCGGCTGCGATTGTTCCGCCAAAAGCAACCCGCCGATAAAAGTCCGGATGCAGCACACGAACGGTTGTTGTCAGTTCGTAGCCGGGGGTACCGAACTCAAAACGCTCGTCACGGTCAATGAATATAAGATGGCCCTGCTTGATCGCTGCCAGATTTTTCAGTACCAGCCGCCTTGCAAGTCGATACAAGAGCCCATTTCTAGGTAACGCACCTTCATGGCAGGAGTCGCAGGTCTGTTCGTTGTTGTTCATCGGTGATAGCGTCCTTTCCTGATATCAAGCTGTTCCGGGTGAGGACAGAAGGGCACCCCTTTCAACTTTAGTCGCAATGCCTGCCAGTAAATAGCGGCAATGACCTTGCCCGTCACGAACGGCCAGCGCAACAGCGCCCCGGTCAGAGTGCCGCCGGACAAAGACTTTTGCAGCAGGTTAAGCGAGGCAGTGAATATCTCATTGCCCGATCGGTAGCTGGTCATCTTTACCGCCAGTTTTTCCCCCGGCACGCTGAAGCGCCAGTCGTACTCCATCTCCATCGGCATGAAGGGGGAAACGTGGAACTCCTTGTCCAGGTTGAAAATATGCCATCCATCGTCACGGCTGGCATTCCCGGCATCAAAGGCCCGCTGGTATTCTTCGCCCCAGGGTGTGTTGTGAATTTCAACCAGAACCGCTTCCAGTGTCTGGCCGTCATCGGCAAAACAGTAGTAGATGCTGATCGGGTTGAAGCAGTACCCGACATAGCGCAGATGGGTCAAGATTCGCACCGGGCCGGACGGACGGAAGCCAAGCTGGCGCTGGACCTCTGCGCGGACGGCCTGATCCAGCGGCAGCGATGAAGAGCGAAAGTAATCCGAACGACGGAAGCTGGCCCAGTTCGGCCTCTCCAGCGACCATAGCCAGCGTTCTGCAAAAACGGTCTCCAGTTCTGCCAGATCGAGATACAGGAAAAACAGGCTGTAGCTGAACCGGTTGCCGACCGGCGTCAGGCGCTGATGCCAGACATCTCCTGTGTAAAGTCGGCTTTCCATTGCTAAAGGCCGGTCCCGAACTGCTGACAAGCCGCCAGAGCGCTCTTGACCCCGTCTTCGTGAAAACCCCAGCCCCAGTATGCTCCGCAGTAGGAGGTGCGATTGACACCGCTGATCTCATCCCGCCGTTTTTGCGTCTCGAAAGCTGCGGCACTATAGACCGGGTGGTGGTAGACCAGTCGTTGTATGACTTTTTCAGGAGCGATGGCTTTCGGGCTGTTGAGGGTCACACAGAAATCCACAGGCGCCTGGATCGACTGCAGCAGGTTCATCCAGTAGGTCAGTGCCACGCCTTCCTGCTGTTTGCACGGCAGGTGACAGTTCCAGCTGGCGCGCGCCTTGGGGATTCCGGGCAGCATTCGGCTGTCAGTGTGCAGCAGCGTATCATTTTTCTGGTAAGGAATCGCTCCCAGCAGCTCCCGCTCCGCATCCGACGGATCGGCCAGCATTGCCAGGGCCTGGTCGCTGTGACAGGCCATGATCAGGTGGTCAAAGTTTTCAGTTTCAAGGTTACGCTGCTTGACCGATACCCGGTCGGTGAAGCGCTGCACCTTTTCCACCACTGCCGACAGGCGTACCTGATCGCGGAAGGGTTGTGCCAGCGGCCCAACATACTGCCGCGACCCGCCCTTGACGACCCGCCAGGTCGGCTGATCGAATATGTTCAGCATGCCGTGATTGGTGAAAAACTGCACAAAAGCCGCCGTCGGGAACTTCATGAATTGAGCCGGATCGGCCGACCAGACCGCCGCCCCCATCGGGAGCAGGAATTTGTCGATAAACAGTTGTGAGTAGCCGTTGACGATAAGGTATTCGCCCAGCGTCAGGCTCATATCGCTGCTGCCGTATAGATCGGCGGAAGCACGATTGAAGCGGACAATTTCCAGCAGCATCCGCCAGAAGGGGAGGCTGAAAAGGTTTTTTCGTTGGGCAAAGAGGGTGTTCAGATTGGTGGCGCTGTATTGAAGGCCGCTGACCTGACAGTCGACCGCAAAGCTCATCACACTCGGTTGGGATGCAACGTCAAGTCGCGCCAGCAGCTTGATGAAGTTGGGGTAGGTGCGTTCGTTGAAGACGATGAAACCGGTGTCGACCGCATACTGCTGTCCTTCATGCCGCAAATCCAGCGTGTTGGTATGGCCTCCCAGATAATCGTTGGCTTCAAAGAGCGTGATCTCGTGCTCCCCGCACAACAGGTGCGCCGCCGTGAGCCCTGATATGCCGCCGCCGATGATTGCAATCTTCATGGTTAATCTTCCCCGCTCATACCAGAGGTCTGATTTCGACGACCTTAAACCAGACTGCATGGGTGACGGCAGCGCCGGCACCCGGCCCGACAATCTCTTCGGTGTTTTTCTTGATGGATTCCAGCAGATCGCCTTCCTCTTCGGTTTTGATCAGTTCCAGGCCCAGACGCACTCCGTTGAAGCCGGGGCCATTGGTTTTGAAAAGGAAGGCTGCATGCCGGTTGCGGGTCATGTTTTGATAGGTGCGCTTGTCGGTCATGCCCCAAACCAGCGTTTTTTCATCAATGACATGCGGCCGTGCATAAACAGCGCTGTTGACCCTGCCGTCCGAGGATGATGTTGACATGACCCCCAGGCCGGGGGTGGCGAATAATTCGGAAAGATTCATTGTATGCTCCCTCTGCTGTTTGGTTTTGAACCTTGAAAATTGTGTTCACTGCAGCCATCGTGATGCCAGCGCGGCAAAGCATGTCGTCACGCCGCACAGAAAACAGCCCCAGCAGATGTCGATCCAGACCATTCTGACCGGCCAGCGCTCCAGCGTGGACATATTGGTCATATCATAAATGCCGTAGACCACAAGTCCGAACAGGGCGCCCCATCCCAGTGACGATAGAACCAGATGCGCCTGATCAACCTGCGGCAGGGCGAACAGCACAATCCCCAGCGGCAAAAGCAGATAAACAATTGCAGCAGCCCAGTAAACCGGGATGATGGTGTTGCCGCGCACCCGGGCATAGGTGCCGAGTTCTGAAATATAAAATCCCTGCATCAGCTTGGCCAGCCAGATATAATCCAGCAGCAGCGTGAATGGCAGGCAGAGCAGGTAGATCTTGATTATGTGAGGCATGTCAGGCTCCTCCCTGTTTGGGCGGCAGCGGGAAAAAGGCGCTGGTGCGTCGTTTGTACTCCTGGAAATCGGCCCGCTCCTCATACGGTTTTTCCAACATCGGTATGCCGGAAACCTTCAGGATCAGGAACGTGATGGTCAGAGGGCCGATCACCGTCATCCAGCCGCCCGGCAGAGGCAGTGCCATCAGCCAGATCCCCCACCAGAGCGTCACTTCGCCGAAATAGTTGGGGTGGCGGGTGTAGCGCCAAAGCCCGCTCGTCATCAACCTGCCTTTGTTGCGTGGGTCACGGATAAAACAGCGCAGCTGCCAGTCGCCAAAAGCCTCAAAGCAAAATCCGAACAGCCAGATCGCCAGGCCGATTGCATCCAGCCAGCCCAACGGCTGGACCGCTGCCGCATTGGCATGGATCACCGGCACGGCCACCACCAGCAGCAGGAATCCCTGCAGCATGAAGACCTGCAGAAACGAGCGCAGCACGAACCACTCTCCCCACTCCTCACGCCATTTTTTATAGCGCCGATCTTCGCTCTTACCACGATTGCGACCGTGGATATGCAGCGCCAGCCGGATTCCCCAAGCCAGCACCAATGCCGAAATCAGCAGACCCCGCGGCGGGTAGCTCCCGCCAGCAACCAGGGATACGAAGGACACCAGGATGAATCCCAATCCCCAGGCCACGTCGGCGATGTCGTTGCGGCCACTGACTTGGGCGGCTACGAACCAGCCGGCCATCCAGACCAGGATGCTGGCAGTTGATATGAGGAAAATCTGGATCATGGCGAGCACCGGCTTATTGTCTGGAATAAAATATATTGGTCTTATTTTATCGGCTTGCTGAAAAGTCTGAGCCACAAATATCCGATTATTCCTGCTGTTAACGAAGCCAACAATATTGATAGTTTAGATGTGTTAATAATTTCCGGATTATTATCAAAAGCAAGATTGGCAATAAAGATCGACATCGTAAATCCGATGCCGCCCAGTAATCCTGCGCCAAAGACGTGCTGCCATTTCAAGTCGGACGGAAGTCGTGATAAGCCAAGGGCAACCGCGACGAAACTCATAAGGATAATACCCAATGGTTTGCCTAATACCAGGCCACTGATGATCCCCAGACTGTTGGTCGTCGTCAATCCTTGCGCCCAGTTCGAGCCAACAATGATGCCGGTATTCGCCAGAGCGAAAACAGGCATGATTATGAAAGCAACCGGCTTATGCAAAAAATTTTCAAGCAGGTGCGAAGGCGATTTCTGGTCGTCCTGCTTGGCCGAAAACGGGATCGCAAACGCCAGCAAAACCCCGGCAATAGTCGCGTGGACCCCGGATTTCAGCATCAAAATCCACATTAAAATTCCGCCCGCTACATAGGGGATGAGCGACATCACGCGAAACATCCGGTTCATTGTGACAAGCAGAGCAAACACGGCAATTGAACCTAGTAAATAGATGATTGAAAGCTTCTCAGTGTAAAAGACGGCGATAATAATAATCGCTCCCAGATCGTCCATAACTGCGAGGGCAGTCAAAAAAACTTTGAGGGAAGCTGGAACCCGGTTACCCAAAAGAGCTAGAACACCCAACGCAAAAGCAATGTCGGTTGCCATCGGAATTCCGATTCCGACTTGTGTCGGCTTTCCCGAATTCAAAAAGAAATGAATCAGTGCAGGTAGACCGATTCCACCAAATGCGGCGAAAATTGGAAGAAGCGCATTTTTAAAATCCGAGAGTTCTCCATTGTAAAGTTCGCGTTCGAGTTCCAGGCCGATAAGCAAAAAGAAAACCGCCATCAGCGCGTCGTTAATCCAGTGCTCAATAGTCAGGCCGCCGACATTTGTTTGCCAGATGCTCAGGTACGTTTCGCTGACATAAGAATTAGCAAGCAAGAGGGATAAAACCGTACACATGATGAGCAACATACCGCTCGACTTTTCCGATTCGAAAAAGTTTACGAATGTTTTTGATAAGTAATTGTTGTTAATGTTCATAAAGGCTTTCCGGTCAGCGGCTGTTAGAACAGCGGCGTTTGTAGGAATTTGCTTCTGCCGGTTGGGAGTTGGATACGCGGCCATCACTTCAAGCACCAATCCAGGTTTCATCGATTAGTGTTCTACTGATTCAGGCTAATTATTGTACAAAACCACCCGTACGAACCTCTGAAAGTACCCCGTTACGGAATATCAACGTATGCAGCAGAGTTGAACCCTGATTGTAAGTCCACTCCTGCACCTCGATATAGATGATTTTTGTCCCTGATTTAATTTCTGCATTACTAACTTCGATCTCCATAGGTTCTTCGCGCTTGAACGAGCCAGCAGGGGGATCGCATTTTGCTGCAACGATGGCAATACTGTCTCCGGTGGAAACAATATTGCCGTTGGGACAGCGGAAGTTGTCGGCATATACCTGCCCAGAGGAAAGCAACATAACAGTAGCTAAAACAGCAAATTTTAATTTCATTATTTCTCTCCTTGGATTTTGTGTTTGATACACAACTCATTAATCACCGGTCTTACAAGTCTCTATATCTATAAACTTCAGCTTTTTTTGCGAACTATCTGATTTCATTCATGGACCCCGGTTCTCTTCTTACAGCATCTGCTTGGTCCGTTTTCCCGCCAGCAACGGAACCTCGAAAAATACCCGGCAGACCGTGTGAGCCGAGCAGAAGCCGGGCCACACCGTCCGAGGGGTTCCAGTTCCGCAGTTGCAGCAGGATATAACCTGCCATGGCCAGGTTGCCGAGCGCCATAATCAGGACGAACCAGAGGATGCCCTTTGGCAACGACTGTTCCCGCCAGGCCACCCAGAGCCAGAAAAACAGGAAGCCGCAGTAGGCGTCGGCCAGGGTGGCGCGGAACCAGCCGTCCGGCCAGAGCTGGCGTGTGGCGCTGACCAGATCCTGTTGCAGCGAGGCGCTGATTGTTACATACAGCATCAAGGTCAGGACGGCCAGACAGATACAAGTCAGCAACAATTTCATATCAGCGCCCCTTCAGAAGATCGCGTTTCAGCTTGTCGTCGATCGCCGTTTTTCCCAGCCAGATGCCGAAATAGGCGGCGGCGAAGTCGGCCCCTTCAATGACTGTCAGCGGCGTTCCGTTCAGGGCCAGTTCGGTTCCCCGGCCGGGCAGATAGGTCAGGGCGTAGCGGTCACCCGCTTTTACATCCCGGTAGATCGAGTTGATCCGGTCAATCCGGCTGCGGAGTCTGGCCAGTTCGGCCGGGGTCTGGTTGAGTTCCAGGGTTGGTTCGGCCCCTTTGCCGAAATCAGGCCCTTTGATCGATACCAGGTAATGCAATTCCAGCCGTTTCGGGACATCGGACAGGACTTTGTCCGGGGTGACTCCTTCCGGCAGATAGAGCGCCGCCACGTAGGCCTTGATAAATTTCAGGTAGCGCAACAGGGCGGCGTTATGCAGTTTAAGCGCAGCCGGACCGGGCTGAATGCTGTCGGCAAAGGTGACGTTTTCTACGGTCAGGGCATGGGCGTGGGGAGGAAGTGAAGCAAGTGCAATCAGGAGTGAAATAACAGAGATGATGTGATTAGTTTTGCGGGATATCATGGCGACTCCTCTGTAAAACTTCATGGTATTATTATCAGAATGCGGTATAAATGCAACTATCGATCTTGTTTGCTGGTGGTTAAATCTTAATAAAAACTGGACAAGCTATGCAAAGATTCTTAGGGAGTACAATCGCCATGACAATCGGATTGCTGGGACTTGCTGGGTGTGCCGGTGAACGCCCGAATAACCTGGGAGCCAGGGACGGGATTCTGGCGGTATGTCCGTCGTCTCCCAACTGTGTCTCAAGCCAGGCTGTAGATGAAAAACAGCGGATTGCGCCGTTTGCCGTAAGTGGTGATCCGGATGCCGCCTTTGCCCGGCTTAAGCAGCTGCTCGGAAAACGGAGAGATGTAACGGTTGTTGAAGAGTCGCCCGGTTATCTGCGGGTCGAACTGCGCACATTGCTGTTTGTGGATGATGGCGAGTTTCTGCTGGATCGGTCGCGCAATCTGATTCAGGTCCGCTCCGCTTCGCGGCTGGGGTACTCGGACCTTGGCAAGAACCGCAGCCGTCTGGAAGAAATCCGCAGGCAATTTATGGATGAAAAGGGAAAATAATGAGTGTGATGATCGATCTGATGGAACAGGGGTTGCTGCCGGACACAGTTATCCGGCGGGGTATCAGGCGGCTGCTCCAAAAACGTCTGCGGGATGAGTATCATGGTGACACGGAGGTTGAGCGGCTCAGGCAGCGGGATTTTTTCACCCTGTTGAGAAACAGTCCGCTGGCTGTTGAAACCGCTGCCGCCAATGATCAGCACTATGAACTGCCGCCGGCCTTCTTTTCCCTGGTTCTGGGGCCGCGCCGCAAATACAGCAGCTGTATGTATCCGATCGGCGTGAACGGCATTGCCTCCGCCGAGGAGGTCATGCTGGCCGAGGCTTGCAGCCGGGCCGGAATTGCCGACGGAATGGATATTCTGGAACTGGGGTGCGGCTGGGGCTCGCTGACGCTCTGGATGGCCGAGCAGTACCCGGAGGCCAGCATTACGGCGGTGTCAAACTCTGCTCCCCAGCGCGAGTACATCGAGTCGATCTGCCGAGAAAAGGGTTTTGGGCATGTGCGGATCGTGACCGCCGATATGAATGATTTCTCGACCGCCGAAACCTTTGACCGGGTAGTTTCGGTCGAAATGTTCGAACATATGCGAAATTATGCCGAACTGCTGCGCCGCATTTCCGGTTGGCTGAAGCCGGATGGCCGACTGTTTGTCCATATCTTCTGCCACCGTGAACTGGCCTATTTTTTCGATACCGATGGCGAAGATAACTGGATGGGGCGCTATTTTTTCACCGGCGGGATCATGCCTTCCGACCACCTGCTGTTTTACTTCAATGATCATTTGCGGGTTGAAGACCACTGGCGGGTGAATGGCCGCCATTACCAACAGACCTGCGAAGACTGGCTCAAACTGCAGGATGCGAGGCGGGAGCAGATTCTGCCGATCTTTAATGACATTTATGGTGTCGAGGCCGAACTGTGGTTCCAGCGTTGGCGAGTGTTCTTCATGGCCTGTGCCGAGCTGTTCGGCTACAACAATGGTAATGAATGGTTCGTCGGGCATTATCTGCTCAGAAAAAACAAGGGCAGCAGTCTGTGTTAAACCCAATAGAACTCACCAAGGAGGTCGGCGATGATCGTTTTCAATGTCAACGGTAAGGAACGGCGGGTCGAAGTCAGCCCGGATACCCCGCTGCTGTGGGTGCTGCGGGAAAAACTGGGGCTGAGCGGTTCCAAATACGGCTGCGGCGAAGGGCTTTGCGGCGCCTGCACGGTCCATATCGACGGTTTGCCGCAACGTTCGTGCATTACTCCGGTGGGGGATGTGCAGGGGAAGAGGGTCTTAACCATAGAGGGGATTCCGGAAAACAACCCGGTCAAAAGAGCCTGGCTGGATCAGGAAGTTTCCCAGTGCGGCTACTGCCAGCCAGGGCAGATCATGTCCGCCGTGGCGCTGCTGGAGAAAAAGCCTGCGCCGACCGATGCCGACATTGACAGCGCCATGAGCGGCAATCTCTGCCGTTGCGGCACCTACGGGCGCATCCGCCGGGCGATTCACGCCGCCAGCAAAAAAACGGTGAAGAGGGGAGGGCAAAAATCATGAGTGCTACTACCAATATCAGCAGGCGGCAGTTCATGAAAGCCGGCGCTTTGGCCGGCGGCGGGCCACTGCTGGCTTGTCATCTCCCTTTCGGCATGCGTGACGCGGCCGCATCCGGTGAAGCGGTTTTTGCCCCCAACGCCTTCTTGCGAATCGGCACTGATGAGAGCGTGACGGTGATTGTCAACAAATCCGAGATGGGGCAGGGGGTCTATACCTCACTTCCGATGCTGATTGCCGAAGAGTTGTGCTGCGACTGGAAACGGGTCACCTTTCAGTCGGCACCGGTGGCTCCGGAGTACAACCATGCCCAGTTCGGGCCGATCATGGTTACCGGCGGCAGCACCAGCGTCCGTTCCGAGTGGGAGCGCCTGTCACTGGCCGGAGCTGCGGCCCGGGAGATGCTGATCTCCGCTGCGGCGCAACGGTGGAAAGTCGCACCTTCTGCCTGCCGGGCCGAGAACGGTATAGTTCATGGACCAAACGGCAAACAGCTCAGTTTCGGGAAGCTGGCCTCTGAGGCGGCCAAACTGCCGGTGCCAAAAGTGCCCAAACTTAAATCGGGGGCGAAAAAACTGCTCGGCAAGCCGCTCCATCGATTGGACAGCCCGGCCAAAATCAACGGTACTGCCGTATTCGGCATCGACGTTACTGCTCCCGGCATGCTGACCGCCGTTATTGCCCGTCCGCCGGTCTTTGGCGGCAAACTCAAAAGTTTCGATGCCGCCAAAGCTCTGGCTTCTCCGGGCGTCAAACAGGTGCTGGCAGTGGATGCCGGTCTGGCTGTTGTGGCCGACGGGTTCTGGACGGCATTGAAGGGTCGCGAACTGCTGGAGATCGTCTGGGATGAAGGGGAAGGCGCGCAAGTCTCCACATCGTCCATGCACGATCAGTACAAGGCGCTGACAGCTACGCCAGGCCTGGTGGCCCGCCGGGATGGAGATGCGGAAGGAGTGCTGGCCAAGGCTAAACAGCGTCTGGAAGCGGAGTACGAAGTGCCGTATCTGGCCCATGCGCCGATGGAGCCGCTCAACTGTTTTGTGGATTTGAAAGAAGGCAGCTGCCAGATCCGCACTGGCAGCCAGTTCCAGACCGTGGACCGCAATGCCGCCGCAGGGGTGGTCGGCCTCAAGCCGGAGCAGGTTGCCCTGGAAACCACCTTTCTGGGTGGCGGTTTCGGCCGCCGGGCCTGCACCGGTTCGGACTACGTCATCGAAGCGGCCCAGATCGCCAAAGTTGTCAAGCAGCCGGTCAAGGTCATCCGCACCCGCGAGGACGACATGCGGGCCGGCTACTACCGCCCGATGTGGTTTGACCGTGTGTCCGCCTGTCTGGATGAGAAAGGACTGCCGCTGGCCTGGCATCACCGCATCGTCGGCCAGTCGATCATTGCCGGCACCCCGTTCGAGTCGGCCATGGTCAAGGATGGTATCGATGATACCTCTGTTGAGGGGGCCGCCAACACTCCCTATGCGATCCCCAACCTGCAGGTGGAGCTGCATAGCCCGAGAAATCCGGTTCCGGTGCTCTGGTGGCGCTCGGTGGGTCATTCGCACACGGCTTTCGTGATGGAGAGCTTCATGGATGAACTGGCCCATCAGGCTGGAAAAGATCCTTACCCGTATCGCCGCAGCCTCCTGGCAAAACATCCCCGCACTCTGAAAGTTCTGGAAACCGCCGCCATGAAGTCGGGGTGGGGCAAGCCGCTTCCGAAAGGGCGCGGGCGGGGTATTGCCGTGCATGAATCATTCGGGAGCTTCATCGCCCAGGTGGCCGAAGTTTCTCTGGACAAAAAAGGAGTGGTCAAGGTCCACCGGGTGGTCTGTGCCGTTGATTGCGGCAAGATCGTCAATCCGGACACGATCAAGGCCCAGATGGAATCTGGCATCACCTTCGGTCTTTCCGCGGCGCTCTACGGCCAGATAACCCTCAAGAACGGCCGGGTGGAACAGGGCAACTTCCACGACTATCAATTGGTGCGCATGGCAGCCATGCCGAAGGTGGAAGTTCATATCATCGACAGCCAGGAGCCGCCGGGAGGCGTGGGGGAGCCGGGTGTCCCGCCGATCGCTCCGGCTGTCGCCAATGCCCTGTTTGCCGTCAGTGGTGTGCGGATGCGCTCATTGCCGATGACTCCCGAAAAGATCATGACTGCTTTGAAAAAGGGGTGAACCGTTGACCGATCTGGAACTTTACGAGGAGATTGTACGACTGACCCGCCAGGGTGAGGCATTTGCGTTGGCTACGGTGGTCGCACATGGCGGCTCCTCACCCCGTAAATCGGGGGCCAAGATGCTGGTGAGAAGTGACGGAAGTTTATTGGGGTCGGTGGGTGGCGGGCGCGTTGAACAGGAGACCGTCGAGGCGGCTCGTGCGGTTCTGGAAAACGGTGAGCCGCGCACGCTGGAATTTATCCTGACCGAAGAGCATGGTTACGCCTGTGGAGGCAGTATGTCGGTCTTTGTGGAACCGCAGGGGCTTCGGCCGCTGCTGGTTATGTTTGGCGCCGGACATGTCGGTCGTGCGGTCACCGCTCTGGCACACGGTTGTGGATTCCGGGTGACTGTGGTGGATGAACGCCCGGAGTGTGCCGCATCGGCTCTGCTCCCCGGAGCCGACCAGATCATCTGCGCCCCCGTCAATGATGCTTTCAGCCGCTTGAATCTGGAACCAGACAGTTTTGTCGTGATCGCTACGCCGGGGCACCTGCACGACTTTGATGCCGTGCGGGGATGCCTGGCTACCAAGGCCGGTTTCATCGGTTTGCTTGGGAGTCGGCGCAAGCGGGAGGTGCTGCTGAAAACTCTGGAGGAGGAAGGATATGGCGACGCCCAGCGGGAGCGGGTGATCACACCGGTCGGGCTGGATATCGCGGCCCAGACTCCGGAAGAGATCGCCGTCAGCATTGTCGCACAGCTGGTTTCTCTCAGGAGAAGCAAGTGACCGGCCAGGTTGCCGCCATTCTTCTGGCCGCCGGAAAATCCCGCCGGATGGGAAGCTGCAAGCAGCTGTTGCCGCTTGGCGATACCACCCTCGTTGGACGTTGTCTGGATACGCTTATTGCCGCCGGTCTCTCCGAAATAATTGTGGTTGTTTCACCCGAGGGGATTGAGGTGGCCGAAGCTGCACGGCGGTATCCGGTCGAGATCGTGGTCAACAGCCGTGCGGGCGGTGATATGGCATCGTCGGTGCGGCGCGGGCGAGATGCCGTTTCATCCGCTGCCAGCGCAGTTTTGGTAGCCCTCTGTGATTGTCCGCTGCTGCTTCCGGCCACAGTTTCTCATCTGATGGCTGAGCATGGGAGATGTCCCGCTAAAATTATAATTCCCTGTCATGACGGTCGCCGAGGCCATCCGCTGCTTATCCCCCGCAGCATTCTGGATGAACTGTCCGATTCAGAAACCTTGCGCGACCTTGTGCGATGCGACCCCGGCCGGGTTTGCTGCGTGGAGGTCAATGACCCGGGAGTTTTGATTGATATGGATACGCCCGAGGATTATCATAAAATCTGTGAAACAATCGGATCTGTTTGAAGTAATAAGAAAGGATTGTCTGATGAAACTTTTTTCAAATTGCCAGCTTGCTGGAATTGATCTCAAAAATCGGGTCGTCATGTCCCCCATGACCCGTTCCCGGGCACCCGGCAACCTGCCAAACGAACTGATGGCCAAGTATTACGGACAGCGGGCGGGTGCGGGATTGATCATCACCGAAGGAACCTCGCCGTCACCCAACGGGTTGGGGTATGCCCGCATTCCGGGCATGTTTTCACCGGCACAGATTGTCGGCTGGAAACTGGTAACCGATGCTGTTCACGGGCGGGGCGGCAAAATCTTTATCCAGTTGATGCATGTCGGCCGGGTGGGAAACCTGCTGAACCTGCCGCCCGGTGCGGAGTTGGTGGCTCCTTCGGCGGTCGCCATGAGCGGTAGGATCTGGACCGATATCCAGGGGGAACAGCCCTATGATATGCCGCGCGAGATGACGCTGGAGGATATACGGTTGGCGGTTGATGAATTCGTCCAGGCCGCCCGTAACGCCATCGTTGCCGGTTTTGACGGTGTCGAGCTGCATGGAGCCAACGGCTACCTGATCACCCAGTTTCTCGACCCCGGTTCCAATCGGCGCAATGATGCCTACGGTGGCGACGCGTCCGCCCGCAACCTTTTTGCCCTGGAAGTCGCCAGGGAGGTTGTTGCCGCAATCGGCGCCGATCGTCTCGGAATCCGACTTTCCCCCCATGGTGTCTTCAACGATATGAGCGGCACTTATGACGGGATCGCCCTCCAGTATGCCGAACTTGCAGCAGGTCTTGGCCGCCTCGGACTGGCCTATCTGCATCTGGTGGATCACTCGGCCATGGGCGCGCCCAAGCCGGATCCGGTTACCGTAAAAGCCGTCTGCCATGAATTCCGCGCTGGCGGCGGACGGGCGATTATACTCTCCGGCGGTTATGACCGGGAGCGGGCCGAAGCTGATCTGCAGAGCGGCGCGGCTGACCTGATTGCCTATGGCCGCCCTTTCATCTCAAACCCTGATCTGGTTGAGCGGATGAAGAGCGGGGCTGCGCTGGCCGAAGCCGATCAGGCGACCTTCTATACGCCCGGTCCGGTCGGATATGCTGATTATCCCTTCTCTGCCGGTTAGTCGTAGATATGGGAGATGGTTGCGATACAATAAAGATGACGAACCGTTTTACGGGGGTGATGGTCTTGACAGCGGATTTCAGAAATTCTCTCAATAACTGGCGTTTTTCTCATCCGAATGCTTTTGCGGGCCAGTGCGGCTCCATAAGCATCGTCAGTTTTCTGGTTTTGCTAGGCATCGGCTGGCTCGATTACATAACCGGTTACGAATTCGGATTTTTTATATTTTACTTCATCCCGGTAGCAATATCTTCCTGGTACTGCGGGAGGCGGCTTGGGCTGCAGGTGGCGGTTGTCTCGGCCATCGTCTGGTATCTGTCTGATAAATATACCAATCACCCCTATTCGCGCTCCTACCTGATTTACTGGGAGATGTTCATGCGTCTACTTTCGTTCCTTACCACTACCCTGACCATTTCGCGTATCCGGGGAATGGTTCTGAATGAGGAGCGTATGCTGGCAGAACTGCTGATCATGAAAGACGAGCTGGAATTTTACAGGAATACGTCCCGGAGCGAGCCTCTTCCGGATGCAACCGATCGACCATGAAGGGAGGCAGTACATGACCATCCGTCGCATTGCCAAAATATTCAAAAGCCGTCCCACTGTCGAAGGGGCCGGTGTGCACCTCAACCGTGCTTTCGGCTATTCCCAGGTGCCGCAGTTCGACCCGTTCCTGATGCTGGATGATTTTCATACCTCCAACCCGGACGAGTATCTGGCCGGTTTCCCCTGGCATCCCCACCGCGGCATCGAAACCATCACCTACGTTCTGGAAGGTTTGGTGGAACATGGCGACAGCATGGGCAACAAGGGTGTCATCTCTGCCGGCGATGTGCAGTGGATGACCGCCGGCAGCGGGATCATTCACCAGGAAATGCCGCAATTGAGCCCGACCGGCACCATGTGGGGTTTCCAGCTCTGGGCCAACCTGCCGTCTGCGCAGAAGATGATGGCGCCCCGCTATCGGGATGTAAAAGCATCCGACATTCCGCTGGTGAAATTTGAAAACGGCGTAACGGTCAAGGTTATTGCCGGTGAGGTCGGAGGGGCGAAAGGACCGGTCGGCTATATTGTGATTGAGCCGGAAATGCTTGATATCAGCGTGCCGGCCGGTACGGTATTCTCCCATTATCTGCCGACCGGACACACCGCCTTTGCCTATGTCCTGGAGGGGGAGGGGTATTTCGATGACCAGCGTGATGCTTACGCTTATGAAATGGTCGGGCACGGTTGGTCGGATACCGAGCGGCGCTGCGTCTGTGCGCCTGAAACCGTGGTGTTGTACGAACATGCCGGCAGTTCGGTGCAGGTGGCGACCATCGACAAGCCGCTGCGCTTCCTGTTCGTATCCGGCAAACCTCTCGGAGAGCCGGTCGCCTGGTACGGCCCGGTTGTGATGAATACCCAGGAGGAGTTGAAGGTTGCTTTTGAGGAATACAAGCTTGGCACATTTGTCAAGTAGCCACTCAAATTAGGTTGACTGAAAAGGGGGTAGGATCATGTGCAAGATATTGATAGTACACTACAGCATGTATGGTCATATTTACCGTATGGCCGAAGCGGTTGCGGAAGGTGTTCGTGAAGTGGCCGGTTGCGAGGCGCTCATCAAGCGCGTTCCTGAAACATTGACGGACGAAGTGCTGGGGATGATGGGGGCGGTTGACGCCCAGAAAGGGATGGCCCATATCCCGGTTGCTACTGTTGATGATCTGGCCGAGGCCGATGCAATCATCTTCGGTACACCGACCCGCTTCGGCAATATGTGCGGCCAGATGCGCCAGTTTCTGGATGCAACCGGCGGACTATGGATGAAAGGGGCCCTGGTCGGCAAGGTTGGCAGCGTTTTTGTGAGTTCTGCCACCCAGCATGGCGGGCAGGAATCGACCATTCTCAGTTTCCACACAACGCTGCTGCATCAGGGAATGGTGGTGGTAGGTCTGCCGTACTCCTTCGCCGGGCAGATGGGGATTTCCGAGATAACCGGGTGTTCTCCCTACGGCGCCTCAACCATCGCGGGTGGCCAGGGAGAGCGGATGCCGAGTGAAAATGAATTGGCCGGAGCGCGCTTTCAGGGTGCCCACGTGGCCAAAATCGCCTTCAAACTTAAGGGGTGAAATTTAATCTTAGAAAGGAGAGGAATCAATGGGATCAAAAGGACGCGAGATAATCGGGATGGACGTAGATGAACTGCTGGGGCTGTTGCGAAAGGCTTACAGCGACGAGTGGCTGGCCTATTATCAATACTGGCTGGGAGCCAAACTGGTCAAAGGGCCGATGAAGGATGCGGTCGGAGCAGAACTGCTGCAGCATGCCACCGAAGAGCTGATGCACGCCGACATGGTCGCCATGCGCATCATTCAGTTGGGGGGTGTGCCGGTCACCAAGCCGGAAGAGTGGTACAAGCATACCAACTGCGGTTACGAAGCGCCGGATGATCCTTTTGTAAAAACTCTGCTGGAGCAGAACATCAAAGGGGAGCAATGTGCAATAGGTGTTTACAAGCGCCTGATGGACATAACCAGAGAAAAAGACCCGGTCACCTACAACATGGTTTTGACCATCCTGCAGCAGGAGGTAGAACATGAAGAAGACCTGCAGTCGCTGCTGGAGGATTATGAGCTGCTGGTCAGGGCTTTGAAGGGGTAGTGTTTAAATTGTGCAGCGCTGCGACTACGAACCTAAAAGGGGAAGAATGTTCAGACATTCTTCCCCTTTTCATTTTATGCCGGAATCATTTTTTCAACAGTCAGCTTTAGATCATTTATCCTTCCTCGGAATCACGACAATCCCCGAGTCGGTTACAGTGTAGCCGTTAGCGCGGTCGTCGTCATGATTGTAGCCGATTATTGAACCGTCCGTGATTACGACCCCTTTGTCGATGATTGCTTTTTTAATCCTGACATGGCGTCCAACTGTGACGTTTTCAAACAGAATTGAGTCTTCCACCAGGCTGAAACTGTTGATTTTGCAGAGCGGCCCGAGGATTGAGCGGTTAACGGTGCTGCCGCTGGTGATGCAGCCGGCGCATACGTATGAATTTATGTTTTCTCCTCGTCTTTCGCCATCGTCAAAGACAGTTTTGGCCGGGGGAAGATTGCCCTGGTTGGTCAGAATCGGCCACTTGTAGTTATATAGGTTCAACTGTGGAGAAATATGGATCAGATCCATGTTAGCTTCATAGTAGGAGTCAATCGTGCCGACGTCCTTCCAGTAGCCGCGTTCTTCCGCTCGCATACCGGGGATGATATTGTCGTTGAAGTTGTAGGCGAAAACTCTGTCTCCGCTTTCCAGCATCATCGGAATAACATGTTTTCCGAAATCAAGATCCTCATGCTGTTTTTTCCCTTCCAGTAGTACCTCGATCAGCTTCTTGGTGGGGAATATGTAATTTCCCATGGAGGCGAAGCAGGTCTCTCTTCCCGGAATGGTTTCAGGATTGGCAGGTTTTTCGTTGAAGGCGACCACGCGGGAATCATCATCAACCGAAAGTATGCCGAAACGATTTGCTTCATCAGTGGGTACTTCCAGTGCGGCAATGGTTATGTCGGCCCGGTTCATGCGGTGCGAATTGATCATTTGGGTGATGTCCATCTTATAGATATGATCACCGCCAAAGATGGCTACATAGTCGGCGTCCGACGACTCAACGAAGCGGAGGTACTGAAGGATGGCATCGGCCGTACCTTTGAACCACTCTTCGCTCTCGCTGCTGGTTTCAGGGGAAATAGCAACGTAGAATTCACCCAATCCGGTCCACTTGCCCCAGGACTCACGGATATGCTTGTTGAGCGAGTAGGCCCGGTACTGGGTCAGGATATAGACTTTTTTGATGCCGGAGTTGAACAGGTTGCTCAATACAAAGTCGATGATCTTGTATTTTCCGCCAAAGGCGACGCTGGGCTTTGCCCTGCGAATCGTCAACGGGCTGAGCCGTTCGCCTTTTCCCCCTGCCAGCACCATTGCGATGGTGTTTCTGCCAACATTGTCTATGGAATACATCTCTATTTCCCTCCTTTAGTGTAGTTCAAATGCATAAAAAGCAGTCTCAAGAAGATCCTGATTGCTGCTGATATCAGTTTGTATTTTGCCGGTCATATTGTGAGCTGGCGGAGGAGGACGTTTTGCCAAAATTACTTTGATTAATAAATTGTTGATATGAAAAATAAGCAATTTTAAGCGTTACGTCAAGTTGTATGAGGATGGCCCATGTAATGCGGGCTGAATCGAGCAAATGGCTTGCCTGATTGACGAATAAAGGTATATAGTTCCCAATTCAGACGAGTGGAAATTTCCTTTTGAGGGTGCGTAATAGTGTCATGGAGATCCATAGGCATATTTGATTCCGGTGTAGGGGGACTTACTGTTCTGCGTGAGATCATCCGCGAACTACCTCAGGAAGACACGGTCTATTTTGGCGATACCGCCCGGGTGCCTTATGGCACAAAATCTCCGGAAACGGTTACCCGTTACGCTGCTGAAATAGCAGCCTTTCTGCTCAAACGCGATATCAAGCTGCTGGTGGTGGCCTGCAATACCGCTTCTGCTGTGGCGCTCCCAAGCCTTAAGCGAATGCTGTCGATACCGGTGGTCGGTGTTATCGAACCGGGGGCCCGTCGGGCGGCAGAGGTTAGCCGGGCAGGCCGGATTGGTGTGATCGGCACGGCCGGTACAATCCGCAGCAGTGCCTATACTCGTGCGATTAAACGGCTCAGGCCGGAAGCTGAAGTCTTGACTCGTGCTTGTCCGCTTTTTGTTCCATTGGCCGAAGAGGGGTGGACTGATAACCAGGTAGCGCGTCTGACGGCCGAATGTTATTTGCAGGAGCTGAAAGATGCCGCCGTGGACACTCTGGTGTTGGGATGCACGCACTATCCGCTGCTGAAACCCCTGATTGCCGAGATTATGGGGCCGCAGGTGGCGCTGGTGGATTCGGCAGAAGAAACCGCTCGAACTGTCGCCTCGATCCTGGCCGATAGAAATCTGCTTCGGCCGGAGGCGGAAAAAGGGAATCACCACTATTATGTCAGCGATATACCGGCTGGTTTCATTCGCGTCGGCAACCGGTTTTTGGGCGGGCGCTTGGGGGATGTGTACCAGGTTTGTCTGGACAACGAAGAGGGGGAGTGCTGAAAATGCCGTCGCAACCGCGAAAACAAATCAACATAAATATGCTGATACCATTTCTGATTATCGCCCTGGTTTTTGGAATAATGATTTGGCAAAAGTACCGCGATAGCAGGGAAGTTCCGGTTGCACCGCAGATGCAGCCGATAGTTGGCAAGCGGACTGTTGTACTGTTTTTTGTGGCGGACGGCACTCGGTTGGAACGTGAAGCACGCGAGCTGGAGCATTGCGAAAATACCGATGCCTGTATCAATGATGTTCTTAATGAACTTCTTAATGGTCCGGTTGGCGAGTTTGACGAACCTCTGCCGGAGGGTACTGTTGTAAAATCAGTCCGGGTCGATAAGGATCTGGCCACTATTGATTTGAACGACACTTTTGCCAAAGCCATGTTGTCAGGCAGTTCTGCTGAAATGCTGGCGGTTTATTCGATTGTGAATACGGTGTCGGCCAACTTTCCTCAAATCGCCAGGGTAAAGCTGACCGTTGAAGGCGCCGACGCGTCGAAGCTGCGTCACCTGGATCTGTCTGAAGCGCTCCTTCCCGATTATACACTTACAGAACCGCCTCGTCCGGAATCGAACGATGCTCCACCATCCAAACCAACAAAAAAGCATAAAGGAAAGCCATGAAACCATTTCTTGAAGCAATACGGGAAAAAGCGCTCATTCTTGACGGCGCCATGGGCACCATGCTTCAGGAGCGCGGCCTCAAACCGGGCCAGTCTCCCGAAGAGCTGAATCTGACCATGCCGGATGTCGTCGCCTCGGTGCACCGGGATTACATCAATGCCGGCGCCGACATCATTATTACCAATACATTCGGCGGGACACGTTTCAAGCTGTCTCATTACGGGCTGGAAAACCGGTTGGCCGAGATCAACAGCCGTGCCGTGGAAATTGCCCGCAAGGAAGCTGACGGAAAGTCTTATGTCGGGGCATCGATCGGACCGACCGGTCAGTTCGTTGAACCGCTGGGCGAGGTTTCGTTCGACGCCATGAAGGATGCATTCCGTGAGCAGGCCCAGGCGCTGGTGTCAGCCGGGGCAGATCTGATAAGTCTTGAGACCTTTCTGGATATCAAGGAATGTCGTGCTGCGGTTATTGCCGTTCGCGAGGTTTCCTCCACCATTCCGATCATAGCCATGCTGACTTTTGATGACAATGGCCGTTCCGTTCTGGGAACTCCACCCGAAGCCGCCGCCATAACACTGGCGGCCGCCGGTGCCGACATTGTCGGTTCAAACTGCGGTCTGGGAGTGGATGGCATTTTTGACATCTTGTGCCGCATGCGGAGTGTGACTTCACTGCCGCTGATCTCGCAGGCAAATGCCGGATTGCCGCAGCTGGTGGGTGACAAAACGATTTTTCCCGGAACACCGGAAGAAATGACCGCTTATCACGAACGAATGATTGCCATGGGTGTTCGTGTCATCGGTGGTTGTTGCGGGACGACGCCCGAGCATATCCGTGTCATGAAACTGGCCTTGGCCAATGTTCAGCAAAGCTGGAATACTCAGAAGGTGACGACCGGCGCCACCCTCCTTTCCAGCCGTTCGGGCTGGACATCACTGGGAAATGGCGCCAAGACCGCCATCATCGGCGAGCGGATCAATCCGACCGGTAAAAAACTGTATTCCCAGGAGTTGCAGGAAGGGAAGGTGGCCTACATACGGCGTGAGGCGATTGAGCAGGTCCAGGCCGGGGCCACGCTGCTGGATGTCAACGTCGGCGCACCCGGAATTGACGAAATCTCCGCCATGGAGCGGGCTGTGTTCTGCGCCAGCGGAGCTGCCAGTGTGCCTTTGGTACTGGACTCATCCAGTCCGGCAGCCCTGGAAGCCGGACTCAAGGCCGCTGATGGCAAGGTGCTGATCAACTCTGTCTCCGGCGAGCCCAAAAGTCTCAAAAAAGTTCTGCCGCTGGCCAAAAAATACGGTGCCGCCGTAATTGGTCTGGCACTGGACAAAAACGGTATTCCTGACAGTGCCGAAGGGCGTCTTGCGATTGCCCGCCGCATCAGGAATGCCGCCCGCCGATTGGGTATTCCGGATTCGGACATAATCATAGATTGCCTGACATTGACCGTCAGCGCCGAGCAGAAGCGCGCTGCTGAAACGCTCCGTGCCATTCGAATGGTCAAGGAGAAGTTGGGGCTTTCAACGGTTCTGGGGGTCAGTAATATCTCTTTTGGCCTGCCGCAGCGTCCACTGATTTCTTCGGCCTTCTTTGCAATGGCAATGGAAGCCGGTCTGGATGCGGCCATTATAAATCCGAAAGACAAGCCGATGATGGATTCCTGGCGCTCGGCGATGGTTCTGCTAAATCGTGACCATCAAGCTACTTCCTATATCGAGGCCTATCGTGGCGAGCAGGCATCTGCCTCTGTGCAGGCGCCGCTATCCAACGAGCCGCTCTCGATCCGCGAACGCCTGACACAGGCGGTAATAGGCGGTGATCGCGATGGTATCGTTGCACTGGTTGAGGAGGCGCTGAAAGATGGCATGGCGCCGCTTCAGATCAGTAACGAAGGCTTTTTGCCCGGTCTGGAGGAGGTTGGTCGCCGCTTTGATAAAAATATCTATTTCCTCCCGCAGGTCATGCAGTCGGCCGACACAATGCAGGCTGGTTTTGCGCGCCTTAAACTGGAGATGAAAGGCCAGAAATTCAAAAGTCTGGGGCGAATCCTGATGGCAACGGTTGAAGGGGATATTCATGACATTGGCAAAAATATCGTCTGTACCCTGCTGGAAAACCACGGCTTTGAAGTTTTTGATATCGGCAAGAATGTCTCGGCTGCCACCATCATTTCCAAGGCAAAAGAGCATGCTGTTGATGCGGTGGGGTTATCAGCCTTGATGACAACCACCATGTCGGAGATGGACAACGTAGTCAAAAAACTGAAAGCTGCCGGCATCACCACCTTTACAATGGTGGGTGGGGCAGTGGTGACTCAGGAATATGCTGACCGAATTGGTGCAGACCTGTACGCACGGGATGCAATGGAGGCGGTTGCCAAGGTCAAGCTGTTGCTGGGAGTTAAAAGCTGACGGAGCCCCGACTTGAAAAATTTACTTTGGAGTGTAACCGATAGTAATGGTTATTTGCCGTACAACCGCTTTGCGCCCTAGTTATTCTAAGTGGTTGCATTTAGCCGGGAGTATGTGATACCGTCAAATGGCGTAATTCTGCTGGTGGTGATCTATGGTTTTGGGTTTCAATCACAATCTTATGTACAAAGGTGAGGTGTTCCACGTCCAGACCGAGGATAGTGGTGCCTCCAATCCGCACATTATTACCCTGCTGTATCGTGGCGGCGTTATCATCAGTTCTAAAAAAACCAGCTATTCCGACATTCTCAAGATGGATAATCTTGAGGTTGTGGTTGAGGAGCTGATGAAGGAACAGCATAAGAACATGATGCATCGCCTTAAGGCTGGCGAGTTTGATGAAAAGGCTTTTGCGATCAAAGCGCAGTTGATAGCAAACTACGAAATATCCTCTCCAGAACCGGAATCCGACCCGGTTGCCGACCTGTTTGGACAGCCATCAGCTCCTGTCTCCGCTGGAAAAAACGATATATCGATGTTGTTTGAAATGCCGGTGGCGAAAAACGGGCAGGAAACCATTTCAACTATCAGCAAGCCCAAATCGGACACCTCCGGGAAGGCTGACAGCCTCGACGCCGCAATTCTCTCCTTCTTCGGAAACCATGATAAAAAGTCTTGACTGCAAAGGCTTTACCTATCTGACGGCCCTGTTTCTCGTCATGATTATGGGCATCATGCTGGGTATGGTCGGACAGTCATGGAAGACGATCATGCAGCGTGAGCGCGAAGAGGAGCTGCTGTTCCGTGGAATGCAGTACAGGGATGCAATCGCCCGCTATTATAAACCCGGTCTTAGGCAGCCTACACCATTGCGTGATCTTAAGGACCTGTTGCAGGACCCCCGCTCGTTGACCACCGTACGCTATCTGCGACGTTTGTATCCTGACCCGATCACCGGCAAGGAGTGGAGCGTGATTGCCGATCCCAACAAAGGCATCAGCGGCGTATTCAGCCCCAGTACACAAATGCCGATTAAAACCGGCGGTTTTCCTGACGAACTTTCCGATTTCGCCGGCAAGACGTCCTATGCCGACTGGAAATTTATTTACAATACACAACCCGCTACTGCCAATAATAAAACAAAGCCCGCCACCGGCGGAATGCGCTAGCTGTCGCGAGAGAGAATGTTCATATTTCGAAGTCTGACAACGCGCATTATTGCTACAACCATTACTCTGCTGGTTGCCGGTATTTTTGCGTACGCTTCCTTCAATGTGCGTCATCAGCAGGAGATGCTGATTGAAACGGCCCGGGAAAGCACCGAGCTGCTTCTGCATACGGTAGAAAGCAGTATTTACAATACCATGCACATCGGCAATATACAGGATGTTGGCTCGATCCTGTCCATGGTCGGGCAGCATAACCAATTGGTGGGAGTGCGCATATTTCATCCACATGGTGTCATATTGCGTTCGTCCTTACCCAATGAAGTCGGGCGGACAGTCAATGCAAAGGACTACAATCTTTACCAGACTCCCAGAAACTACGGCATTTTTGACCTGCCGCCATACGGAGAGGTCCTGGCAATGGTCAAGCCGATCTACAACGAGGCTGCCTGCCATGCCTGTCATGGTGATAAAGCCCGTGTCATCGGTGTCCTTAACATAAATTATTCTCTGAACCGTACCAAGGCTCAGATGCTGGAAGCATCAAGAATCTTCATCTTCTCATCGATCGCCATCACCGTATTCCTTGCCATCACGATCTCGTTGATTCTGCTCAAATTCGTTAAAAAACCGCTAGATAACATGATCGACACAATGTCCAAAGTCGAGAATGGAGACTTTGCCGTTCGTATTGAACATAAAGGACAGGATGAAATCGGGCGCCTGATCGTCAGCTTCAATTCGATGGTAGACCGACTGGATATCGCCAAAAATGAACTTGAAAAACTGCACTTCCAGCAGCTTGAGCGAGCTGACCGGCTGGCGTCGATTGGAGAAATGGCAGCTGGCATTGCGCACGAAATCAAGAATCCCCTGGCAGGCATCTCGGCCGCAGTCACCATTATCAGAGAAGACCTGGATTCCGAAGATCCTCGCGGCGAGATACTTGGCGAAGTGCTCCAACAGGTAAAGAGGCTCGACAAAACCGTTAACGATCTGCTCTTTTTCGGCAAACCATCGCTGCCCGAGCTTTCCTGCATAGATATAAATTCGATTATTACCACGACCTTGAAGTTTGCTTCCCAGCACCGAGGCAGTGTCAATATAGAGAAAATTGTGGAGTTGGAGCCCGGATTACCGCCTGTTTACGCAGATGATAAGCAGATGCAGCAGGTCTTTCTGAACATTCTTCTGAATGCCTGCCAGGCAATGCCTTCCGGAGGGGTTCTGACCGTAAAGACTTCCCGGATCCATCGCAATGAAAGCGAGTTTGTCAGAGCTGACGTTTCCGACACCGGTCCCGGGATCCCGCCTCAAATACTTGAAAAAATCTTTACGCCATTTTTTACCACCAAAGCTCAGGGGACCGGATTAGGGCTTCCGATCTGCGCTAAACTTGTGAATTTGCATAATGGTGATATTCGCGTCGCCAGTGACAACGACACTGGGACAACATTTACAATTGAATTACCGGCCTGTCATATAGGCGACAATGACGTTAGCGAGGAATTACATGAAACGTAATAAACTGTTGGTTGTGGACGATGAGCATCTGATTCGATGGTCGCTTGAACAGAACCTTAAAAAGCAGGGCTATGATGTGGTTACTGCGGGTACCGGAGAGGATGCGCTGACTCTGGTGCGTGAAGAGCAGCCGGATCTGGTGTTGCTCGACATTCAGTTGCCCGGTATCAGCGGTATCGATGTGCTTGAAAAAATCAAGGAGCATGATGAGGACATCATTGTGATTATGGTCACCGCGCATGGTGGCTTGGAGATTGCGGTCAATGCGATGCGCCTGGGTGCATACGATTATGTCAGCAAGCCGTTCAACCTTGATGAACTTTCGATGACAGTCAAAAAAGCGCTTGAAACGTCAGACCTCAAGCAAGAAGTTGTGCGGTTGCGCGGTGAAGCTAAAAAGAATGTTGCGCCAAATATTATCGGTGACAGCCGTCATATAAAGTATCTGATGGAAGTTCTCGAAAAAGTGGCCAAAAGCGAGGCCTCGACCGTGCTTGTACAAGGCGAATCGGGAACCGGCAAGGAGCTGGTTGCAAAGTGGATCCATTGCAGTTCCAGTCGGGCTGAAAAGCCGTTCATTGCCATTAACTGTGCCGCAGTGCCAGCCACTTTGCTGGAGAGCGAACTGTTTGGCCATGAAAAGGGCGCTTTTACCGATGCCAAGGCAACCAAAAAAGGGTTGTTTGAATTGGCTGACGGTGGCACGGTTTTCCTTGATGAGATCGGCGATATGGAAATGGGAATGCAGGCCAAGCTGCTGAGATTTCTTGAGGACCGTTCTTTCAGGAGGATCGGCGGTAGCCGCGTTTTCACCGTTGACGTCAGGATTATCTCTGCAACAAACAAGGAACTGCACAAATCAATTGAGGAAAAATCGTTCCGTAACGACCTGTATTATCGTCTGCAGGTTATCCCCATTTTTATTCCGTCATTGCGGGAACGCAAGGAAGACATCATACCGCTGGCAACACATTTTATCAGTCTGTACAACAAGGATTTCAATAAAAAAGTGCAGGGTATTTCGGGGATGGCCGAACGGATGATGGTTGATTACAGTTGGCCCGGAAATGTCAGGGAGCTGAAAAACGTCATTGAACGGGCAATCATACTGGGTAATGACGAAATGCTGCTGCTGGAACACCTGCCTTTGGAAATCGTTGCCAAGGCCTCAATGCAGGGCGGAACGCCGGTTTCTTCGTTTCGTTTGCCACCGGAAGGAATTGATATTGAAGAGGTTGAAAAGGAGCTGATCCGTCAAGCCTTGGAAATGGCCGATTGGAATCAGTCAAAAGCCGCAAAGAAGCTTAACCTTGGTATTGATGCCTTCAGATACCGGATGAAAAAATTCGGTTATCTTAAGTAGTTAAAAAAAGGTGTTTTTGTTGTGATGTTGGCACCCACTTTGCTTTGTTTAAACTGTAATCAGTCAGGATACAATGCCTGAAAACAACGAGCACCCGGCAAAAATCTCCACAATAACGGAGGCATAGAATGTTAGCAGATCAGAAAAACACAAAAATTAGCGTAGCGATCATGATTGTAATAGCGGTTATTTCGCTGGCAATCAATGCGGTGGCGGCTACAGCGCCTGCAGTTTCCACCCTCGCTCCACTCGACAAAGGTGTCCAAACGCCGCTTAGAATGGCGCTTGACCAAAATGGCGATGTTTTTGTGGCTGATCCGCGATCTGGCGGAATTGTTGTGCTGGATCAGTATGGGGTGGTTTCGAAAATCATCCCGACGTCAAAATCTGTCAACGCGATCGCACTTCTAAACCCGTTAGTCAGCAACATTCCAGGCGGGAAAATACTGGCAGCGTACGCAGACCAGGTAGTGGTTCTTGATCAGGCAGGGGCAGAGGTGGCCAAACTTGGTACGGGAGTCGGTCAGTTCAGCCGGGCAGCCGGCATTGCAGTTGATGCAACAGGCAAAATATATGTCACAGACTCCGGAACATACTCGGTCAAAATATTCAGTTCTGCAGGTAATTACATCAGTTCATTCGGCGCATATGGCGCCCCACCAAAAACTGCCGTGTTTATGCAGCCGACGGCAATATCTGTGGTTACCACTGCTGCTGGACAGCAGCTTGCTGTAGTTGACACGGTTAACGGCAACATTCAGTTTTTTACCACAGCAGGCGTGTTCGTGAAAACGGTTGGTGCCAGCGGCGCCGCCAGTCCTCTGCTTTTTACCTATCCGGTCGGACTGGCATTTGATTCGGTTTCCGGCGTTGCAAATCGCATGTACGTACTGGATTCCTATCAGGGAAATATTCAGGTAGTTGATTTGTCAGTTGATCCACCAAGCTTCCTTAGTTACATCGGGAATTATGGTTTTGGCGTCGGCCAGATGTCAACTCCCAGTGATCTGGTCTATGACACCGTTAACGGCAGGCTGCTTGTCTCGAACGGGATGAGCAATCTTCTAAGCTTCGGGATCGATGGCGGATCCAACCCGTTCAACTCGACCCCGCCGACAATGACAGTCGCCCAATCAGCTATCTCTGTAAATATTCCTTCCGCAGACCTTTCAGGAACGGTTGAGGTTGGTTGTTCAATAACAGCTTCCGTCAATACTACTGCTCAGGCTTCGGCTGCCGCTTTCCCCTCATCTTCATCATGGTCGCTATCGGTAACCGGTTTGGTTCCCGGTCTTAATACTGTTTCCGTTACTGCCAAAAACCAGTACGGAGCCACTCTTACTAAAACAGTTTCAGTTACATTCGTGCCGCCAAATCTTCAGCTGACCGTTGGTTCATTCCCTGCGTTGACAAACCGGGCTGATGTGACATTGACCGGAACGACTGAAACCGGTTCTACTGTTTCCGTTTACAATTCGGCGACGAACATTGCCGGACAAGCCAGCGTGATAGATAATGTCTGGGTTTATGTCGCGACACTTGTGGAAGGCCCCAACGCCATTTCAATCAGTTCAGCAAAAAGCGGTTCTTCGTCTGCCAGACAGGATATTTCAATAGCTCTCGACACAAGAGCGCCTGTGGTTGCCGTTTCCATGCTGAATGACGGAAGTGCAACATCCAATCAGGTCCTGAGTGTGTCCGGAACAGTGACAGACCAGAATCCAGCCTCACTTACAATCAACGGAAATCCGGTTGATCTGCTTAACGGACAGTTTAACACCGCCGTTACCCTGAATTACGGCTCTAATGTCGTGACAATTACCGCAGTAGACCCGCTTGGAAATGTTTCTTCAATTGCCAGAACGATAACATTCAATCCGGCGATGCAGAGTGTTGCCGTCCAATCGCCGATGGATGGAGCGATCACCAATCTTCAGGATTTAAAAGTCACTGTCTCCGCACCGGATGCAACTGCAGTCAAGGTCAATGGTTTACAGGCTTTGCCGGGAGATGTCGTCGGCCAATGGGTAGCAATGGTCAAACTTGAAGCCGGAATAAATACGGTGCTTGTTGATGCGCTTGACGCATTCGAGAGAACCGTACAGGAAAAACGCACGGTTTTTTATGACAACATTGCCCCGACGGTGACGATAGTGACCCCATCACAGGATATGGCTACCACAGCCCCCGGCATCACGATAAAAGGCCTGGTAAGTGATAACAGCGAGATCAAGAGTATCGCCGCCACAGTCAATAATGTCGGAGTACAGCTGACGCTTGTTAACAACGAATTCAGCCTGTTTGCAGAACTGGCACAGGAAGGCGTTTACAACATTGCCGTAACTGTCACGGATGTTGCCAACAACCAGTCCACGGCACTTCGCACCATCATCCATGACGTCACCGCACCGGTGGTTACTATTGACCCAATACTTGTTTCAATGCCTTCCAGGATTGAAGGAACTGTCGAAGCCGGCGCAACCGTTGTTGTAGCTGACGCTGCCGGTGTCACCGCTCCGGTTGTCATGAACGGAAACCGCTGGTCTGCCGACCTGTCATCGTCAGCCATAGAATATTGCACCCTGAGCATTACCGCCACGGACGCTGCCGGAAACGCATCCGCCAAATCAATTGCAGTACCGGTTCCGGATGGCGACCTGGATGGCGACGGCAGGGTAACTGTGATGGACGCCCTGAAGGTTATCAAGCTGGTGGTTTCGAATACACCGCCGTCCGCAAGCGAACTTCTGCATGGAGACGTGGGACCGCTTCTGAACGGCAAGCGTAACCCGAACGGCAAGCTGGAAATCGTGGACGGCATCCTGATTCTCAGGAAAGCTCTGGGACAGAGCGCCTGGCTGCAGTAAACGCAAAGATTATTTCAAAGATATTTTGAGGTGAGTTATATGGCATCAAAAACATTCAACATTCTTTCGGCCCTTTCGGCGGTCGTGCTGACATCAAGCATCGTTTTTGCATTACCCGATGCATCAACTGTTACTGATGTCCGCTATACGGTTCACAACCTGTCCAACAATACGTTGATTGCCAACGGTTTGGCAGGAGAGGGGCGGAACTATGCTGCCAGTTCGCTTGGACAGGCCAATCAGGTCTGTGTGTTCTGCCATACCCCTCATAATGCATCTCCTTCAATTCCTCTTTGGAACAAGGTTTATACTCCCGGAGTTGAGAGCACTTACCGGCTTTATACCTCTTCAGCAACCCTGACTCCGACCGCCAAGGCTGCTAAAATAACGGCAGACAGTGAATCAATGCTCTGTCTGAGTTGCCATGATGGGAAAACCGCCATCAACGTTCTGCACAACTCAAGCTACCGCGACAGTTCCAGCGGCACTGACGCAGTTGTTGACATTGACGGCACTTTTTCCGGAACTGGTCCTTTTGCGCTTGGCGATCAGTGGTCAGGCGGTTTTTCCAGTCACAACTACCCCAACCTGGGTGCCATCCGTTCTGCTGATGGAAGTATTCCCAGTTCGGCAGCATCTCACAATGGCACCAATCTGACTGATGATCACCCGATCGGATTTTCATACACAGCGGCACAGGCACAGGATGCATCAGGTTTGAAGCTGACACCGGATGCCGGGATAAGGCTGTTCGGCCCGACAAAGCGGGTCGAATGCTCAAGCTGCCATAATCCGCATGTCTACTACGGTTCCGGATTGGCAGGCAGCGGCAGAGTCTATTATGACACAGACATAACGACGCCTCTGGTGGCGACAGCAGCCCAGAAAGCCAGAACACCTTTTCTGACCATGTCCAACACCGGCAGCGCCTTGTGCAAAGGTTGCCACATTAAATAAGTTAACACTGAAGATAGCGTACCAGGAGCGAGCCATGAAAAAAAATATCAGCCTCATACTCTTGTCACTTGCATTGCTGGTGGTCATGCCATTTTCAGCATTTGCAATTGTGGCTCCCCACACTAATACGACTCAGGTGGGGTGCTCCAGTTGTCACAATGCAACGGCGTCAGCTCCTACTTCTTTCAGTAACATGTGTGTGACCTGCCACAAACCTGGCTCTGCCAACGTAAACGTGACGGCCATTTTTTACCAGTCGGACGCTGCCAACATTTACAATCGTTTTAATGGCTTTTCAAGCGGTATCGCACCTGCGAAGCTCAAGTTTACCTCCCACAACTGGGCCGGTTCTGAGGATGCCCCGCAGGCTGGCGCCAGCAGGCCCACCAATGTGGTCTTGAACCCGGCTACCCTTGGAACTAATCTTTCCTGTGCACGCTGTCACAACGTCCATCTTGCAAGATCATCCGCTACCAACTCCGCACCATTCCTGCGTTCACTGAACGATAATGACCAGATGTGCCGCGACTGCCATCGTACTCGCGACACCTCCAGCCACCTGCTTGGATCACACCCGGTTAACTTCAGATATACTTCTGCTACGTCAAAAGCCGTTACAAAGCCTGCCGAGTACTTCGTGCCGCCCAGAAACGCAAATCCTGCCAACCCAACGGCAGCCATGAAACTGGTTAACGGCAAGATCTTGTGTACTTCCTGCCATGCGGTGCACTATGCCGACTCCAACAGCGGCACAGTTGACGGTCGCAGTTCCTGGGCAAACCTGTCATCTTCACGCGGCATGCTGCTGCGTACCGATACCTTTGGCAAAACCGACGCAATCAGCTCGGTTAACATCTGTACCAACTGCCACAACAAGCCTAATCACCAGACCTACGCCGGTTCTAAAACCAACTCGATGCCGATTCAGTGTGTGGACTGCCACTCCGGCCATGTTGAATACCTCAAGCCGGAAGATGTTGCCCTTGGTGGCGACTATGCCAAACCAAACGTTTACATGCTGCGCCGCTATGTCAACTATTCTGCCGGAATCAAACTGAATTCGTACCGCCGCAAGGCATTTTTGACGAGTACCTCCAGCACAGCAACACTTGCCAATAGTGGCAGTGGTACAGCAATCTGCCAGGCGTGCCATAATCTGCCCACAACAGTTTCTGACCACTCTACCGCCACTTCAAAAAATGAATGTACCGTTTGTCACGGCAGTTCGCTTCATGCGGTTGAGCCGCCGATTGGCTGCACCGATTGCCACGGTTCACCACCACAACACACCGTTGCCGGTACGATCAAGTACGGCGCAAATCCGTCCAAGGGCTATGCTGTCTATTCTTCAATAAACAATACAGCGCTTATCACCAGAAGTTACTTTAACAGCGCAACTTACAAGAACGAGTCTACGGCCGGACACCCGACCCATGCAGCCGGCAAACCCTATACTTTTGCATGCGGACAATGTCACAACAAAACATCGGCTACCCATTATAAACAGACCTATCAGGATGTCCCCTTTACAACTCCCGGAATTCTTTCTCCGGCTGCTGTTTTTACTCCTGGTAACGTTACTTCAACTTGCTCAGCCGCATATTGCCACAGCTACGGTATGGCGACATTAACAAAATCCAAGACGATTTCATGGGCCGCCGGTGTTCGTGGTTCGATAGTCAATGCCGGCGATAATCGTTGTGTGTCGTGTCACAATGGCGTCAATGCTACCTATTCCAATCTTTCTACAAACTCGCACTTCCGCCATGTAGACAACAAGGGCGCAGGCAAAGTCATTACCTGCGACGTCTGCCACTCGGCTACTGTGAGCGGGAATTCCACTATTTCCAATTATCCGAACCATGTTAACGGCGTGCGTGACCTCTCTTTCAGCGGTTCACTGGCCACCGGTACAACATTCAACGGCACTACCTGCACAACTTACTGCCACTCCAACGGCAGTGGCACTCCAGCCATTGTCACACCGGTCTGGAGCGACCGCAACACCGGCAAATGCGGTACCTGCCATTTGACGGCTGTGGATACCGGTTCCGGCATAATGTCCACCGGAACACACTTTACCCATATATCCAGCACCTATGGGCCAAAACGCAACACCAACAGCACCTGTAACGCCTGCCATATTTTCTCTACTGAACTGGCCAGCTCGCATGTTGATGGTTCAATCTCAAAAAATAGCGGCGCGAACTTCTGTCTCAACTGCCATGCCCAGTCTACGCCGGTCTGGACCACTCCGGTCCGCCAGACTTGCCAGTCATGTCACAGCGGCCTGGGAACCGGCAGCACCGAATCAGTCGCAAACCGTTCCTGGTCAAATTACGATGCAACCGGTGTCCAGGCTCCTTTTAAATCCTACTCAACCTTCAATAATCGTGGTCACGGGGCATTTGCTTCCATCGTCTGCTCCAACTGCCATAATGCGAACAGCAAGCATATTGACGGTGCTCTGACCGCCACCGGGTCATATCGCGGCGCGCGTATCTTCTCCAATCTGTCCGGTCTTGACGCGACTTACAGCGCCGACAAGCTCTGCATCGACTGTCACAACGACGTGGCTAACGGCGGACGGGGCATTGTCACCAATGCCAGTAAAATGAACTTCCTGTCGCACGTTTCCGAGAGGTCTGTTCCGACCACTTCACTTTGTGTTTCCTGCCATGATTCACACGGCACATCCAACAAGGTGATGATTAACAAAACCTTCAACGTTTACACCGGCAATGGTCGCGGTGCTGCTGTAAAAACGGTCAATTTCACCAACATGACAACCGGCTTCGTAAATGCCTCCCGCACCGGCATCTGCCAGGTCTGTCACACCAACACCAAGGTTTACAGAAACTACTCATCCAAAACAGGTGTATATGTCGGCACAGTAACCTTCAGCGGCAGTTGGGGACATATGGGCAATAACAAGCGCTGCCTGACCTGCCACAAGCATGACGCATCGCAGTTTGCCTTCAGGGTGACAGGCGGCGGAGCATGTAACGCCTGTCATGGTTACCCACCAGCCACCAATGCTCATGCGTCTCACATAACTGTGGCATCCGCCAAGCCGATAGCTGACGGTTTCGCAGGGACTACCAACAACACAATGGCTTGCGGTACCTGTCACTTTAACGGCAGCCAGACAACTTTCGACACTGAGCATACAACCTCTGCCAACGCCAGTATCGATGTTCAGGATTCACTGAAGTTCAACAATACGGGTACGCTGGATAACAGCAACTACAATCCGACCTTCAGCTGCTCCAACGTAAGCTGCCACTTCAAGGCTTCACCAACATGGAAGTAGGGTTTATGTTTATGAGTTAATGACAATATTGGTAGTTTATGATATCACTCCGCGAGGTTTTCTTCGGCGAAGTTAAATTAACACAGGCTTATTACCCCGCTGTTTCAGCGGGGTAGTTCCATTTTTGCACATATGCTCTTTTCAAGGAGTTTGTCATGATAGTTAACTTTCGATCGGTTTTCAGTATGGTTCTGCTTGCATTAATGCTGATGCTGATGCCCTTGGCACTTCCTGGGAGCGCGAATGCTGCCACCGGTGCGGTCACCAATTGTTCCGCCTGCCATGGTTACCCTCCGGTTGACTCCGCGACCAGGGATTTTGCAACCGGTCGTTTCACCGGAAATCATGACACACACTTCAGCGCCGGAAACTGTCAGATATGCCACAATTCCGTCGGTGCAACCGAGTACAACCACAGTATGAAAAGTTCGGTTGCTGGTGTGAATTACATTAATATGACAGGCATAATTCACAATTCCAGGATGGGAGCCGCCTCAAAATACAATAAGGGAGTCAAGTTTGCCCAATCTTCAACACCCACACTCTCTACCTGCTCCAATGTAAATTGCCATTTTGAAACCACAACGCCGACCTGGGGGCAGGCAGCACCCTGGTCCAGCACCAAAACAGCAGCTAATAACGATGCTAACTGCTCCAACTGCCACTCCACAACCGGATTGTCGTCCGGCACACACACCAAACATATCGCGGCCGGCGGTGCCACACAGGCAGCTTGTTCAAAATGCCATCCGGATTATAATTCGATGGCTGGTACGGCTGCCTTTCAGCATGCGTCAAGCGGCAATCTTCCAATTACAGTAACTTTTGCAGCAGCTCCAAACCTGGGTGGCACATATACCGGCGGACGAACCGGCAACAATTTTCTCCCGAGCGCCGCGCAGAGTGCAACCGGTTCCTGTTCAGCACTTTACTGTCACAGTCCCGGCAACAAGGCCAGCAGCTATGATCCTCCCAATACGGCGCCTGCCACCTGGGGGGGGAGCCTGAGCTGCAAGGGTTGTCACAAGGCCGATTTTGCCTCCGGTGACATTATGGTTTCAGGTAGTCATGGTCGTCATGTCGGCAGCACGGTTTATAAGATTGATTGTGTTCGCTGTCATGTTGCTACCGTTAACGCAGGCCTCTCCATCAAAAATGTGGCAAAGCATGTCAATGGCGGAGTTGATCTGGCTTTTGACTCCAGCAGCTCGGCTATTAATGGAACTTATAAAGGATCTCCGGTGCCGTTGGCGGTGACACCCGGCACATTGCCCTACGGTACTTGCGGCAATGTTTATTGCCATTCCAACGGACAGAACGATACCGGTGTTGGAATAACCTACAAGGCTCCGGTTTGGAATACCCCTTCAACCGGTCAATGCGGCAGTTGCCATGATGTTTCAGCTGGCTTTGGTCACGGAACCGTACAGATTGCTACAGGAAAACATACACGACACCTCGCCTTTGATTTTGGTATGGTTAGCGCGGGCGATCGCTGTACAATTTGTCATGATATCGGCAACAACTTCACCAACACGGGTTGCAGCAACTCCTGTCATGCTGGTGCTGCCAAACATGTAAATAATCAGGTGGATGTGATCATTCCGTCGAACTTCGGTGCATCGGCCAGCTACTCTGGAACACCCAAACCGGGCGACGGTTACGGCTCCTGTTCGTCTGTCTACTGCCACAGCGATGGCCAGGCAACACCAGCATACGCGCCCGCCATCAGCTGGAGTGCTGCTGCTCTTTCCTGCACCGCCTGCCATGGCGGAGGCACGGTGAACAGCCCGGGGGGCACACCTCTTTCCGGCGCTCATCCCCGCCACACCAACCCCTCTGTTAATACTGAACTGGGAGTCGGCAATGGCTTTGGTTGTGTTGAATGTCATGCCAAAACAGTGTCATCTGATACTGTCGTAAATAATCTGACAAACCATGTTAACAAGATATATAACTATTCCGGCGCCCGTGCCCGCGGTTCTGCTCAGTATACGCTGGCAACAAAATCGTGCAGCACGCTCTATTGCCACAGCAACGGCAAGCCCGGCACCGCAGTTTCCAAATTCAACAATCCGGCGGCCTGGAACAGCGGCACTGTAAACCAGAAGTGCAATTACTGCCATGGTCGCCAGGGGCACACCCCCGCAGTCGCTTTTGATAACGATGCCGCATTCAGCCTTTTCTCCTCCACCGGCGTGCCTAACTACACCAGTGGTGCAGGCGGCACTGATATTGCCAACAGTCATCGTCAACACATGGCACAGATGGCGACCACCGACTACAGCAACACCCAGGTCTGTTTCTCCTGCCATAGCGCAACCGTTGATATCTCCACCGGTCGTGCCACAACAGCTGCAAAGTTCCGGCCCTACTCGTCACGCCACGCCAGTGGAGTGATAAATGTAAAATTCAAGGCATCAATCGCCGGCACTTATAACGGCGCAGTCGGTACCAAAACCTGCAGCGCAACTCTTTGCCACGGCGGGACATCGCCCAAGTGGGGCGCTAACACCACCAACGACGGCTGCACCAAATGTCACGGCACACCTTCTGCGTCGGTGACAAACACAACCAAATATCTGGTTGCTCCACCATTTAATACGTCCCAGACATCCGGGACACCGACCGGCGCGGGACAGGTCAGCAACAATCCGAAAGTCGGTGCGCACCAGACTCACATACAGTTCCTTAATGGCTTTAGTAACTACAGTACACAGACTTTCCGTTGCGAAAACTGCCACGGTACTTTGCCGACGACTACGGCGCACATCACCGGCAGCTCCGCACCGGCCTTCCAGGGGATGGCAACCAAGCGCGGCGCAATGTCACCTTCCTGGACTGCGGCGTCACTAACCTGCAGCAATACCTACTGTCACAATCCGGCTGGCACAGGCGGTACTTTGAACGCGGCCAATGTCGGCACAAGAACTTTTGTGTCATGGACCGCAGCATCTTATCTCGGGGATACAGCCAAGACTGAAACCAATTGCAACCGTTGCCATAAATCTCCCGGCACTGTCGCAGGGACGATTACGGTCACATCGATAATCAGTCATGCCTCTTTTACGATAGCTACAAACTGTACTCCCTGCCACGGTCACAATGGTGACACCGCTGGTGCTGCCGGACGCCGCCATCTGGATGGAATAAAGTATGGCGGTGGCAACTGTGACGCCTGCCATGGTTATCAGGTCGGCTCCTGGGCAGCCGCACCCTCCATCAACATAGAAGGAAAGGGGGCGCACGAAAAACATGTCGCCTACCTGACAACGAAACGATTTACTGTTTCATTGGACCCGGCCGTTGACCAGTATGCCTCTGCCGCAACGACCTGGACTAATGTTTGCGGGGTTTGCCATGGCAGCACGCCTGGCAATCACCTGAATGGCACGGTCAACGTGGCGGTCAGCTCCGCTTACTATTTTGGGGTTTCAGGTTCGACTTTATACAGTGGCACACCTGCCGTTTCTTCTGCTACAACGGCTAAAACATGTTCGAACATTAGCTGCCACTATTTCACTACACCGGTTTGGTCGGCTTACTAAGCGTGGGAGAATATATAATGGGAAAAGTTATCAATATGAGAATGCCGTTTGTAAATCTGAATATGAAGGCCGGCCTTGTTCTCTTTCTCACGCTGGCGGCATCTTTATTTCTGGATGGCGGAGTCTGTTCGCCCAAATCGGCCGATGCAGCGATCACCCAACTGGTAAACTGGACTAAAGCTTATGATCAGGTCTCCGGAACCGGTTCAGGTTTCAATGTGACAGTTCCGACCGGTACCGGCGCATATCGCTTCATGGTTGTAGGCATCACACAGACATTTGCAGCTTCAGCCACTCAGGCCAACCCGACTACAATTACCTACGGGGGGCAGGCTCTTACCAGTGCGACAACCAACGCCGCTACCAGCAACCGTACGCATACCTGGCTGTACTATCTGAAAGACAATGCCGTCATGGATAACACGGCGCGTCCATTGAATGTTACTCTTGCCGGAACACATCTTAATTTTCAGGTGTGGGTGGCCGTTTATGATGGCGTGGACCAAGCTGCTGCTCTAACCGTTGGAACTGGCATTACGGCAACGGCAGGCTCAGGTCCGGCACAGCTATCTTCCGCCATGGCGGTAAATGCAAACCAGCAGGCGGTTTATATTTCCAATGTAAACAATGGTGTCACAACCGTTATCCCCACATTTACAATCAATGCCAACTGGACCGGAGCAGGCACCTCGACAGGTTCATCGGGTACCACAGCCTGGGACGTGGATGTCGCCAATCGTAGCATCCCCGGCTCTAACACAACGGATAATGCAGCTACCAGCGCGATAGCTCCCGCCGGTAATATCAGATACGCCATCAGCGCCATGAGTTTGCCGGCGTTTGTGGATTCTACTCCTCCGACTGGCGGGACATTGTCTGTTACGGCAGGAAGTGGACAAAACAGTCTTTCCTGGACGGCCGCCTCGGATGCCTTTGGCATTGCCTCGTATGTCCTCCGTTTTGCAACGGGAGCAACTGCACCGGCGGATTGTCTGTCCGGTACTTCGGTTCCCGGCAGCCCTTTTTCATCGGCAACTTTTTCCACCATACACTCCGGATTGACCGGTGGAACCCAATACTCCTACCGCTTGTGTGCGACCGATACAAATGGCAATACATCTACCGGTTCCACCGGGAGCGGTACTCCGAAGCTGTCGAGTTCCGTCACTTCCTGCGGAGGTTGCCACGGTTACACATCCACATTCAACGACGGCGCCTCCCGCAATGCCGGCGGTCTTTTCCAGGGGAGTCACAACAAACACGTTATTACCCAGACAATTGTCTGCTCAACCTGTCATGTGGCGCCTGCCACGACTACAAGTGCTGATTATGGTCACAGCACCGGCCAGGTCCAGATGGCATCACCTTTGAATGGAGGCAGTTATTCCAGGGGGGCATCGTTTGCCGTCTCGAATACTTTTACACCGGGAACCTGCAACGGCACCAATTGCCATGGCAACGTATATTCAACCGCCGCCGGTGCATCCATCGCCTGGGGAACTGCCGGCAGTGGCTGCGGCACTTGTCACACCGGTACTCCGGGTGTTTTTCAGGGTAATGGCGCGCCCAATACAGGCGGGCACAACATTCACATGACAGCTGGCGCAGCGTGCGGTGATTGTCATGTCGGTGCGGTGTCAGGAATAAGTGGTGGCTCTAATCATGGTAATGGAGTGATAAACGTTGCTAATGGTTATAACAGCGGCACAGGAACTGCCACCAAGCGTGCCTCCGGCGGGACGTATTACACTTGCTCGACTGCATCGTGTCACGCAAACCCCTACGCAGCTGCTTCTGTTACTACGAACGTTTGGAGCCCAACCAGCACCGGATGTGGCGCATGCCACAAAAATGATGCAACCAATGCTAATCTTGGAGCATTCACCGGATATTCTTCGCCTGCCACTACGGTTGGACCCAAAACTGGTAACCACGTTGATCATCTTAATTATGCCCGTTATGTCTGCAATGATTGCCATGCGGGTGCGGTGTCAGGTTCATCCGGTGGTTCCAACCATGGCAACGGGGTGGTTAATGTTATCCAGTATGCCGGGACGATAACCAAGCATCAGACACCATTCACATATCTGACTAACGGTTGCGCAGCGGCTTGTCATATTACCGCAACCTGGGGTACCCAGCTTGGTTGCATTGATTGTCATGCTTCTACCATCACGCGAAAAAAAGGTCGGCCGGGCACTACTTTGGCAAATGTGGTTGACGAATTGAATGGTGGCACACAGGTTTGGGGGCATAAGCGTACGGCTGCTTACGCTGTCGCGAACTCGGACTGTATCGTTTGTCACCTCGAGGGTGTGATGGCCACGGGTAAAACAACTAAATTCCATGCTGACGGAAATATTGATCTGCGTGACCACGCCACGGCAACTGCAGACCAGAGAATAACCGACTTGGCTGGCGCATCCTTTACTTTTGCCAGATTTTCCACGTCTTATGCTGCCGGATCAAGAGCTTCCACAATATCAAACACTTCAATTGATAACGTTGTAACTCGCAAGTTCTGTCTAGGTTGTCACAAGTCGGGCGGCTCTTCCAATGCGACGGCCGGGCAGGGTGGTATTGCCGCTGGTGGAACATCTCTCAAGCCTTTTGGTTCTGCTGGCGGTACTGCACTTAACATCAATTCGCAATTTGCCACAACAAACTCTTCTAAGCATCCGGTGCTTGGGCCGCTTAACAAGGATTTTCCGACGCAGGCAAGGCTTAATACGCCTTACAATGGATTTACAAGGGTGGGAACGTCCGGAACCCTGGCTAATGGTGTCGTAATGAACTGCTTTGATTGTCACAATGTTGTCGGGACTCCGCTGACTCTGCGCACCGTCGCTGCCCATGGTAATGCGGTAACCATTCGTGGCACGTCCACCGTCAGTGGAACTCCAAGTTCAGCTAACTACCCAACTCTTTGCAGGGTCTGTCATGCCGGTTACGAGAGTAGCACCGCTACCAATGGGCATACAGCCGGTTCGGCATTGGGTACCGGCCTAAACGCTAATAGTGGCATGACGGCTTATCTTGCCTATGGCTGTAATGTTTGTCATGCAAGTGCCTACACCGGCGTAGTTCGTCCGGTCCGCGGCGAGGATGTTCATGGTGTCAACATCTTGCCGACTGGTGGCGGAACTTCTTCTGGCCGATGGTCTACCGGTACGGACAAACGACCATATGCATTCATTCGAAATACTAAGGACTTGGGCACCCACCAGCCTAAAAAAATAGGTGCTACCACCTATACACCACAGTGTGAGATGGGCCCCAGCGGTGCTTCAGGGCCAACTTGTTCTAATCAGGGGACTAAGTCGTATAGCCCGGGTGGAACCTACTAAAATCAACACCATTTCAACTGTCCACAAAGCCTCGCCCGCAAGGGCGGGGCTTTTCTGGTCAGAAGCCAGTATTCTATAATGGGGGATTGCCAAGTAAATGCGTTTATTGATACTTCTTGTGGTGGTGGGGCTCACAAATGTTGCCTGCTCCCTTCTCGGTTGCCCGAATAAAGTTACGCCGCACGCCGCAACAATCTCAGCAGCTCATTGTACAGTGGAGAGCCTTTCCTATATGGAGCTTCGAACACTTGCTGATTCAGGTCAGCTGATTGCAGGTTGTAAATATCGCATAACAGATTTTAGAACCAGACACACCATGTTGCTAACTCAGGATATAAATACAGGTCCAACCGAGATATTGATCGTTACGGCTCTGTCTGCAAACTCTTTGCAGGCTACTGCATATTCTGAGTCGTATCCACAGGATCTTATTGAATATGAATTGGTGAATTCTTCAAGTGACACTGCATTTGATAGGGGCAGGATAACTTTTCGTCGCGACACACGAAAAAATATATCCTCCTTTGAGGATTGGCGGAGTGTCAAATACCGCCGTGGCCTGAGTCCTGAAACCGGCCGCTACACAGAACCTGTCGATTACAGCCACGGTTATGTTGATAAATATCCATTCAATAATTCACCGGATCCTCTGTTTTTCAAAAATATTCGAATCGAAAGATCCGCTGGTGGACTACTTCCGGATATAGTTATCGGAACAGGCAATAGCAAATGGACTTCCGATATTCATATCGGCCAAGGGAGCACTCGCATTACGATTGGTGACAATACTGATACAATCGAAATTGCACAGGTTAACGGGAACATAACCATTGGCGATAATTGCACGCACATCCGCATCGGTGTGTGCAGTGATTATGTCTCAATAGCTGATCGATGTTCGCTGCTAAATGTAGGTAGTAACTCGAGTCAGATTACAATTAAGGACAGTGTCGCTAATTGCAATATTGGTGAAAATGTTTTGGGAATAACGGTAGGAAACGGATCTCCTTTGTCGGAAGTGTATATCGGCCACGGTGTTAATTTTGATCCCGCCCCCGTTATTACTGCCCCTGGGGTTATAGAGAAATTCATGTCAACCGTTGCTGTAACGGTTGATATAACCGGTCAGACCACTCTGGAACTTGCAGGATACAAGTATGCCGGGATCATTAAGCTGGCCAGCCAAAATGCTTCCGAGTCGTTGAACCAATTACATAAAACACCGGGTCCCAACGAGACCAATTTTCCGGTTGAACTTCGCCCAGAGGCCGGTTTGAAGGTTACTTTGACCGGTACACCCTACGAATCGATATCTGCCGATGGTCAGATTATGATCAGAGGTGATGTGGTTTTGGATGGAGACAGGGGTGATGCTTTCACTCTTAAAAGGAAAAAAATGGGAGATTTTTCCGTGTTTGTGGAAGATTCTCGATCAGTTTACTGAATACTATTTGATACGGTAAACTTTGACCTCGCATTTGAGTATGGTTAAGTGAAGTTCTGATATTATAATCACACCTTGAGGTTTTACATGAAAATAACCAGTACTTTGTCTATGGTCGTATTGACTGTACTTGCCATGTCCGGTTGTATGAAGTCGCCGGAGCAGCCCAAGTTCTCAGCCTTTAATACAAAGTCTGCAAAGCTGGCAGAAATTCCTGCCGGTTTCGAGGTTGACGGCATTACATTCGGTGTCAATGGCCGCCAGGTCGCATTTATTACGATAAAAGACGGCAAACGCTCCATGTCTGTCGATGGCAAATCAACTCTCCCGTTTGATGGCGTCAGAGACTTAATTCGATACAAAGACTCTGATAAATACGCTTTTGTAGCTAGTAAAGGCGGTAAAGAGTTTGTTGTGGTAAATGGATCGGAAGGCGTATTATACGACGCCATAGACTGGCTGATGTTTGCCCCGGATGGTCGAGTTATCTACGAGGCTAAACGTGGCGACAAGTGGCTTGTCGTAACTGGAAAACCCGAAAGCTCACTCTTTTCTGCTGGCGTCTCAACTCCAATAATGAGTTCGGATGGCAAACTACTGGCCTATGTTGAGACGCATGGCGAAAATAAAAAAGTCAATCTGCGAGTCTGTACGCTTGAGATGAATGATTGTATAAGTGGAAACGATTATGATTCTATTTCCGGAATAAAGGGTGACCTCACGAGTTCTAAACTCTCGTATATAGCGTTAAAAAATAACAAAAAATGTTTAGTTACGGTTGATTTTAAGGCACCGGGTCTGAAAGAAAAAGAATCAGCTTGGTATGACGAAGTGACGTCGTTCAACTTTTCTGAAGACGGGGAGCATCTAGCTTTTCTGGCTGGGCGTGGTAATAAGAATTTCTTGGTTAAGAATAGCGTCGAAACGATGATTCCGCCACATGAAATAGTTTTCGACCTGCTTGTAGCGCAAAATGGACGTGTATTTTATACGACTTTGGCCAATAACAAGGTGCGGGCATTTTTAGATGGTGTAATGATCGGAAAAGAATATGGTGGTATTGAATATCCTGTCTTCAATAATGATGGGACTCAGATGGCATATGTCGTGAATAAGGGGTCAAAAAGCTCAGTTGTTTTGAACGGTGTGGAAGGACCTGAGTTTGACAAGGTTGTTACTCCACGCTTCTCTCCTGATGGGAAGATGATTGTGTATCGTGCTCGCAATAACGGCAAGCGATTTGTCATCGTGAGCGATTTACAGGGTAAGATTACCAGGGAACATCCTCATTATGAGGCGGTTTGGGATGTTAGCTTTTCTCCGGATGGCAAATCAGTTGGTTACGGTGTAAAGGTTGGCAATGAGTTGTGGTGGAAGGTGGAAAAGTTGTAATGAGCAATATTGATACCCCTTCAGGCTCAGAGCCTGAGCAATATCCGATAGAGCCGCGTTATCACCCTATTCATAAAATACCCCGGAAAATTTATGATTTCTTTGCATCAGCCAGGTTGGCCATGGCGTTGCTGGTCATTATTCTTGTCTGCTGTCTGACCGGTGTCACCATTGTGCGTGGAGAACAGGCCTGGAACCTGATTTTCAACTCGCTCTGGTTTAATGCCCTTTTGGTGATTCTGGTTGTGAATATAGCCTGCTGTTTTTTTGGCAGAATCTGGTATCGGAAACTGACAGTTATCTCATTCGGGATGATACTATTTCATGTCAGTTTTGTGGCGATACTACTAGGTATCGTCTACAATAGCCTTTTCTACTTCAGAGGGACAATACGTCTGACTGAGGGGGAGGTGTTGCTCAGTGGTGACCCGCAAAGCTATGACATAATCGATAAGGGACGTTTTTTCTCGTTTTCAAGATTGAAGGGAGAAACATCACTCATCAGGGTGAATACCGGGTATAAGATTGGCGGTGAAGACAAGCGGGCTGCCTACGAAGTGTCGGTGGGAGAGGAAGATAATAAAAAACAGGGCGTAATTTATATCACCCATAAATTGACACACGACGGTTTCGATTACTTCAATGACAAAGAGGGCTACTCCCTATTGGTTACACTCGCAGATAGGCATGGGCATGAGTTGTACGGAGCCTACCTTCCTCTTCAAAGCATCAAACAGAAAGACGATAGTTACTTGTATGCCACCGGACATAAAGAGGGCAGTAAGGTTAAAGCGAGTGTTGTCCTGTTTCCTGCTCCGCCCGTGAAACCTTTGTTTGCAATGCAGCTTGCGTATCAGCTGTCAAAGGTTAAAGAACGCGACGGAGTGGCCGCTTTTGAGCTTTATGCGCTTGATAACAATGGCATGACAAAAGATGGTCCGCCGTATGCGACAGGAAAAGCGGCTATTGGCGGAAAGTTTGCCGCCGGTGAATATGTCCTGTCGGCCAAAGAGGTCCGTTACTGGGTGGGGATGATGGTTCGGTATGAGCCGGGAAAAACGATCGTCTTGACAAGTTTGTGGGTCGCGTTGGCCGGTATGATTATCACCACTACCGGGCGTATGCTAAAAAGCGGTAAAAAATAGTCCTAATTAATTGACAGTTTGTCGGGCATGGTGTTCATATGTTGTTACTTTACCGGGAGGCCACATGAAACCTGAACTTATGTTGTTTTGGACTGCAGTTTCGCTATATGGTTTAAGTACTTTCAGCTACATTTTCGGCATGATTGCCAAACAGGACAAGCTGTTTTCAGTGGGCCTGTTCAGCGCTTTGGCAGGATTTTTTCCACATGTGGCAGTGATTGCCATGCGTTGGTCTGCAACCGGCATCAGCCCATTCATCTCCATTTCGGAGTCGCTGACCCTGGGTGTATTCATGACGATGCTGTTGTTCCTCGTGTTTCAGTTCAGCACCAAAAAGGTCCGCCCTCTGGGAGTTTTGGTCATGCCGGTTTCGTTTGTCCTGCTGGGGTGGGCCGGCACGTTGATGAAAGAGGTTGCCGCGACCCTGGCCCCGGCTCTGCAGAGCGGCTGGATCTGGGTGCATATTGTCGGCGCTTCGGCCGGTTTTGCATCGGTGTTGATCGCTGCCGGACTTGGGCTCCTTTACCTTCTCAAGGAAAGAAACTCCGGCGGCATATACGAAAAGTTGCCGGATTTGAATGTTATTGATGTGATGGCATACCGCTTTGTGTCCGGCGGATTCATTCTATATAGCCTGATGATGATATCAGGCTGTTTCTGGTCCAATCAGGTCAAGGGAAATTATTGGGGGTGGGATCCCGTGGAAGTCTGGTCGCTGGTGTCCTGGCTTACCTACGGTATATATCTGCATCTGCGGGTGACCTTTGGCTGGCGCGGTAAAAAAATGGCGTGGTATGCGCTGATTGCCCTGATTGCGATGATTGTCAGTTATTGGGGGATTCCGTTCACCGTGGAAACATTCCACAGCGGCTTCAGGATCGATCACAATTGAGCCGCTAACGTTAAGGAGTTGCATGTGTTTAAATTGTCGGCACTTGTTGTAATAATCAGCTCTGTCTTGTCGGTCTCGGCCTGTACCGAAAAACAGGCTGAAATGGCTTCTTCGCAAGACCGGAAAGAGCCCGCAAAGACGGTTCATTCCGGATCTGCGGGGCCGGCCAGTTCAGGAGAAGCTGCCGTTACGGAAGCAATCAAAAAGCAGGTTTTGCCCGATTTCCCGGCATTGCCAATCGGAACGGCTCTGGATAATTATTCGCATTTTACTGCTCATGAGTGGAAGGGGACCCAGGCCGAAACTGGCAAGTATTATGTCGATTGTATCGGCTGGCTTGATGCGGGCACAATGGATGTCGCCAGTCTTAAAGATGGCGTTTCAAGGCGTGGTGTCGCGGTGAAATTTGTGGTTGTGCAGGATGGCTCATTTCGGCTGGCGATGATTTCGAGGCTTGAAGCCAAGTCTGATGGCAGCGTAGTTTCGTATCCTGCTGCTGATGCGAAGTCGATTCTGGAGAGGATATACGCAAATAAGGAAATCACATTCTGATGAAACTTGCCATTATTAAGCCCCCCCTGCCGTTTGGTTCGACTCCGGTCGCTCCGCCGATTCTTGAATATCTGGCAGCGCTTACCCGTCGTGTTGACCCGAACATTGATATTCAATTGATCAGCACCAGTGCAACGCCGGATGCCATTGACAAGCTGGAGTGCGACCTTGCCGCCATCAGCCTGCTGACGCCGACGTCGGTCCCCGGGTATCGGATTGCCGATAAACTCCGGGCTCGCGGCATAAAAGTGGTTTTTGGCGGCATGCATGCCTCGGCAATGCCGGAGGAGGCCAAGCAGTACGGAGATGCGGTGGTCATCGGCGAAGCTGAGTCAATCTGGCCGGAGGTGCTGAAAGACTTCAGTGCCGGGCAGTTGAAGCCTTTCTACCGTGGGGAGCAGATTGCGCTGGACGATCTTCCAACACCGCTATACGGGATGCTGCAGGATGGCCACAGGTTCCGGATCGTAAACACTTCCCGCGGATGCCCTTATAATTGCACGTTTTGTTCAGTCAAGCCGTTCATGGGAGCCGATATTCGCTTCCGCCCCATCGATCACGTTGTGCGGGATGTTTGCGCGATTCCGGAGAAAATGTACATAAACGGTGACGAGAACATCTGGTGGCAAGGCTTCGAACAGCGGGCTATTGATATGTTCACGGCCCTGAAGGGGAGCGGTAAGAAGTGGATGGGGTTCGGAAGTCTGCGTCCGGTTTTGACCCCGGCAGGTTCCAGGATGCTGAATGCGGCCCGCGAAAGCGGAATGCTGACAGTATGGGTCGGTTGGGATGCTATTTCCGATGACTCTTTGTCGGCATACAAAGCAAACGGTAAAGTTGGTGTGGATCGTGAACGCGCCGTGCGTACTCTCCGGGATCATGGGATTGATGTATCGCTGTTTTATATGCTTGGCAGCCGCGAAGATACCATGGACGATTTCAAGCGTTCCATTGAATTGGCGGATCGCCTTGGAGTGAGCATGCATCCTTCGTTGGTGGTGCCTTATCCGGGAACGGAGCTGCGCAGCCAGTATGAGCCTTATCTGTACAAAGAACTCGGTTGGGAACACTACTCCGGCGCTTATGCATTGTTTGAACACCCGGACCCGGCCATGACTCCGGAAGCGCGGGAGGAGGCCTTCTATGAAAGTTCACTCGAGATCCTGAGCTTGCCACGGGTGCTGCGCCACATGTTCAAGGTGCCGTTGTCCGGATTTCCTTATGCCCACATACTTTCACTGATGAACCAGCTGCCTGTTCGCAAAGGGATGAAAATTGCCTATGAAAAATGGAAGGAAGAAAAGGGCGAGGTGAGGAGAAAACAACTCCTCGGTTAAACAGCGGTGTCGGCTTCAAGGCCGAATTTTCGGGCGAAGTAACCGGAACAGCGCCTCATCAGCACACCCGGGATGATTGCAGCCAAATGGTAAGGAAGGAACTGGCGGATGCTTACATCCCATTCCAGAATGTATTTCAGTGCGGCATACAGCACCCACACTGCACCGCCAATATAAAATAAAACATCCCCCCACCGGCTTAACGTCTTTTGCTGCATCTGTTTTTTACTCCTTCGGTTGTTGCATTTTTGTGCCACTTTATTTTTCAGGTGGTTTCTCGGATTTTAATCCTGCCGGATGATCCTTTAAATGCTGTTTCTTCGCTTCATTTGCATACCACTCCAGCGGCCGCTCGGTTTGATCCTTGAACGCGTCCAGTGAGGCATCCCGCTGTCTGGCGGCTTCCTCATCCGCCTGGGCAACAAGTATCTCATCTACAACCTGTGGGCAGGAGGCCAGTGACCCCGGGCGGGCTTCAATCTCTTCCCTTATGCTTGGTTCTGCCTTCGGATCCTTGGCCAGGCGCATTTTAAAATCTATGGAAAAATTGGTGTAGGTCTCAAGCATGCGAAAGATGGGGGAGTCGCCCATTGGCCCCATGGTGCGGTCCTCGTCCGGCAGAGGAGACACCTTGCCGTTTTCAAGTTTTGCCCTTCCAACCATTTCGCATCCGGTGCCATTGTCGGTTGTATATCCCAGGTTATCAGTAATGACGGAAAGAACTGCTGACACGTTGGCCAGGTCCCAATGTGCAAGAAGGCCCACTTCACCATCCGGCAGGGGGCTCAGGTCGTCAATATTCATGGCGAGTACTCTCGACCATGGCGGCACGGGACGCACGCGTTTACGCGGTGGCAATCCTTTGATATGACGCCTTAAGGCGTCGTCAAACAGGTTGGTCGCTGTTTCGGCTTCTCCCAGGACGTTTACGCAATGATTCTCCGGAACATCCAGAATTTCGTTGACCATGGCATAATAGTCATCGCGAGTCACAACTCCGAAGCGCCCACGGTAGCCGCCGCCATCGCAAACACGGCTGCCGGCCGGGAGTTTGAAAGTCATATTTTTGCGCCGACAGGCCTGGAAAAAGTAGACATAGGCCGCCGTGGCTCCGATTAAAGCAACCGGAACGCCGCTCTCTTCGCATTCTCGGAGCGCTTTTAACAGGTTCTTTATGTCGATACCGCTTTTGCCGAGCAGGAACAGGCTGTCGTCGGTCCCGAAATGACGCCGTGTTTGATCCATGCCGATGGCCATGCCCATGGAGGGTGCAAGCTCTGGACTGGGTGCAAGAATCAGGATGCGACAGCGTCTGCCCTTCTCAAAATCCGGAAAGAGGTAAGATTCAGTCATTTTTTTATTAGCGCCGAATACCAGGCGCTTGCCATCTTCGTCCCTAAATATTCGTCCACGCTGGGTAAGGCTGGTGGTGCCTCCTGTCAGGCATGCCAGGACGGCCTTCTCCAGTGGGAAGGAAGTCACGATGTGGGTCTTGAATACGTCGTTGTAAACCATCGGGATATTCTGCCAGTTATTCACGTCACCGGGCTTGACCTTTTTGATATCGCAGAACTCACGGTAAATTTTGTTGGATTCGTACTGCAAGTTGAACAGTCTCATGCAATAGTCATTGAATCTGTCGTCGGAAAGATCCGCATCAACGCCAGCTTCGATAATTTCAAAAACCTCGTCGGTCAGGCGATGGCTTGTTTCTGTGGCTGTGGACATTGTTAACTCCTGTTCGCGGGCTACTGTAAGGATAAACAAAATATTTCAGGCAAGTTATGCAATATATACACCAGCAGGAGTAAGCATGCAATTGCTTCAGTGATATGGTGTGCAGTAATGCCTGTATTTAACGGCTCGTTAATTGCAGCCCTGTGATGAACTGATCGTGGAAGTTAATGGACCTGATACGGTAACCCAGTTATTTGACTCATTAATTACCTGTTTCTGCGAGTGTTTTAAGCTGTTGACAGATCATATGAGTAGTTGTATACCAAGCGGGGCTGTTAGTTACATTTGAATCATATCTACGTTATTTCACTTAGGGGGTGTTGTGTGAAGAAACTTGTTGGAATGGATCGCAGAGGCTTTACACTGATTGAGGTGATAGTTGTTGCAGCCATTATTGCCATTTTGGCAGGCATACTGGTGCCAATGATCTTTAATCAGATTGATGAATCGAAGATAGCTAAAGCACGTGGCGACTCGAAAACTATCCAGACGGCACTCATGATGTTCAGAAAGGATAATTCATGCTTTCCGAATCGGACCAACGGGGCTGATCCTGCAACTAACACAATTCAGGTACTTTTCTCTGAAGGCAATGTCATTGCGGATCTCGCGTCAAAGGGATGGGACGGAGCTAATAACCAGATGCTAAACCACTTGAGACTTAATGATAACGGTTATTCTGCAGCACTCTGGAAGGGGCCTTACTTGGCTACTGCCGATGCTGACCCATGGGGCAACAGGTATATGATTGGAGCCAAAAACTTCGATGGCGCCGGACCGGTCTGGATTCTTTCGGCCGGACCTGATGGAATAATCCAGACCGGCATCGATGATGACGTACTTTCAGGTGATGATGTCGGCATCCGGCTGAAGTAGTTAGACATAGTGGAGTGCATGTTTAGAAGAGGCCAGGATATCTGGCCTCTTTTCATTTGCCGGGTACTCATAAGGTAGCTTCAGGGTGTAAGGTGGTTGGCGGTTACCAGTTGCAATGAAATTTTTTTCTCTGTTTGTGTCGCTGGAATATTCTGTTTCAGGGTGTGGAACTCATTGAGCGATAGTGATCCCGTGAAGACAAGTTGTGTTCGATACTGCAAGCTCAAGCTGGCACTGGTCTGTCTGACGGTTGTGTCTCTGTCTGTTATGGCCGGTTGGGGCGCCCATGATTTGTTTCACCGTTACTATGACCGGTCTGCCAATCGCAAAATAATACTGAAAGGGTTCCGGTTTACCAGTCCGCTTCTGGATGTCGAATTACCGGAAGGTATGAAGGACCGGTATGCGCCGATACCGTTCAAAAAAAAGATCGAGGAGTACATACAGGCACAAGTTAAAGCAGGGACAGTTCGGAACGTTTCCGTTTATTACCGTGATCTCGGCGATGGCAGCTGGTTTGGAATTAATGAGACCAGAGAATTCAATGCAGCCAGTATGATGAAGGTTTCGGTCATGGTCGCCTGGCTGAAGAGAGCTGAAAAGAACCCCCAACTGCTTGGTCAAAAATTTGTGTATGATGGCAAAATAAATTACGCGTCCATGCAGAGTATCAAGCCGCTCAAGACAATTGTTGCCGGTAAACCATATACGGTTGATGAACTTCTGCACTATATGCTTAACTATTCAGACAACAACGCTACATATCTGCTGTTTAATGATCTGCAGCCGGATGAACTGAACTCGGTTCTTGATGGCATGGATATCAGCAATCACATGTACGACGGCGGCAACTACCTGACTGTACATGGCTATTCCGGTTTCTTCCGCATTTTGTACAATGCCTCTTTCCTGAACCACGAAATGTCGGAAAAAGCACTGCAACTACTCAGTCTGCAGGATTTCCCGCAGGGGATAGTTGCCGGAGTGCCCAAAGGGACTGTTGTTGCAGCCAAATTTGGAGAGTACGAACTCGGAAGTCAAAATGTGGACGGGCAACTCCATGAATTTGGCATTATCTATCACCCAAAAGGGGCCTATATTCTTGGGATCATGACGGAGGGGCGTGATGCAGCCAGGCAGGCTGAAGTTATACGAACAGTTTCAAGCATTATTTATGCTGAGGTTGATGCCGTAACGTCCCGTTGATTTTTTTGCCGGTCTGGAGTTTTCAGGTTGCCGTTGTATTTTGTTTGGTAAAAAGTTCGGAGAGAATTTTGCAGACAAATTAAATTCAATCGGATAATATTTATCTTGTTGAACCTGATAGTGATTCGAAGTTACGAGGATATAAATGACCATAAAAAGAGTTGCTCTTATAACTCCGCCATATCATTCCGGTGTTGTTGAATCGGCCGGGACATGGCTGAATGTGGGTTTTGTCTATATCGCCGGTTCTTTGAGGGCGGCGGGTTATGAGGTTGATTATTACGATGCCATGTCCCTTTGGCACAAATGGCCCGAGATACAAGCGCGCATTGAAGCTTTCAAGCCGGATGTTGTTGCCACCACGTCCTTTACCGCCTCCGTTGTCAAAGCACTTGAGTTGTGCGATCTGGCAAAACAGATCAACCCCGATGTCGTGACCGTTTTGGGCAATGTCCATGCGGCGTTCTGTTTTGATGAGGTTTTAAAGGGCAGCCACGAAGTTCTTGACTACATAGTGCGCGGCGAGGGTGAGGTGACTCTGGTTGAGCTGCTGAATTGCCTTAATGAGGGCGGTGATCCGGCCACGGTCGATGGTCTCGCTTTTTGGCGGAATGATGCTGTGGTGGTTACGCCGAAAGCCGCATATATCCATGATCTGGATGGTCTGCCCACCGCCTGGGATCTGGTTGAGTGGCCCATCTATACCTATCGGGCCAAGAATAATGCGCGACTGGCGATTATTTCCACCTCACGCGGATGTAAATCCCAATGTTCATTCTGTTCGCAGCAGCTTTTCTGGGCACAGTCTTGGCGCGCCCGCTCTGCCGAACATGTGGTTGACGAGATTGAGATGCTGTCCAGGATCTATGGCGTTCAGGTGGCGATGCTGTCAGACGAACTTCCGACCTATGATCGTCAGCGCTGGGAAAAGATACTCGATCTGATGATTGAACGGCAGGTGCCGGTCAAGCTGTTGATGGAAACCAGGGTTGATGACATTATTCGCGATGCCGATATCATGTGGAAATATCGCAAGGCCGGAGTTGATCATATCTACGTCGGTGTTGAGGCAGGCTCTCAGGAAACTCTGGATCTGTTCAAAAAAGATACGGAAGTAGCCCAGTCAAAGCAGGCTATTGATCTGATCAATAATGCCGATATAGTTTCTGAAACGTCCTTTGTGTTGGGTATGCCGGACGACACTCCCGAGTCCATTGCCAAAACCATCGAGCTTGCCAAACATTATAATCCGGACATGGCTTTTTTTCTTGCGATTGCTCCTTGGCCGTATGCCGAGTTGTATCCGCAATTGGAAGAATTCGTTTTTACCAAGGATTACAGTAAGTACAATCTGGTTGAACCGGTCATCAAGCCCAGGAACATGACTATGGAGGAGCTGGAACGGGAGCTCGGCAAAGCGTCGCAAAAGTTTTTCATGCATAAATTCCAGAACTTGTACCAGCTTTCTCCCTGGAAGCAGGAGTTTATGATCTCTGTTCTGGATATTCTCATCAATCATTCGTATCTGGCGGGTCAGATGAAGGCTGCCATGCGGGAGGGTAAGCAGATGCCTGAAGAGGTTAAGGCGCTGATGAGAGCGGTCAAGGGGCATGCGGGTGGCCAGATGGATCACCATCCGGCCGTTGCGCCGATTCCTTAGGATACTCCTGTTTTCCCGATATTTACTCTTAGAATTCCAGGCATATTGGAAACAGTGTTCTTGCCAACCGGATGATAAAAAGGTATAAGTTAAACGCAAACTTGATAAGTTTACATGCACGCCTTGATAACGTGCGGAAAGGAGCTGGACAAATGAAAAAACGTACTTACATCAAGCCTCGTGTAGTTGGTTCCGCTAACGTCCATCCTTGCTGATATCAGATGCTTTGAGGGTGGGGCTGAAAAAGCTTCACCCTCTCTTTATGTTACGAGTTGCATTTAAATACACCTCTATTGACCTTCACTCCGCAATACGGGTGGAGGTTTCTATTTTATAGCACTGCTGCACACTGGGCAACCTTGCATCGAAAAAGGTTTTTCGAGACGACATTCTGACAACAGTTTGTCATTGTTGAATATCTCCAGCGTCGGCCCGTCTGCCCGAACCACCCCCTCATGCAGTACAATCACCCGATTACATAGTTCCAGCACCATGTCCAGATCATGGCTGGTAAAGATTCTGGTGTGTTTGAAATCCCGCATCAGTTTTATCAGCTGTCTGCGGGCAAACGGGTCAAGGCCGTTGGTCGGTTCATCCATGACCAGGATGTCGGGCGACATGGAGAGTACTGTGGCAATTGCCACACGTTTCTTTTCGCCTCCGGAAAGGTGGTAGGGTGGTTTGTCCCTCAGGTGCCCGGCACCGACCAGTTCCAATACTTCTGTCACTCTTTCTTCCACATCCGCTGGCGTATAACCGAGATTAAGCGGACCAAAGGCGACATCGTCAAAGACCGTCGGCATGAAGAGCTGATCATCCGGGTCCTGAAACACCATGCCGACGGTGCGTCTGATGTCGGGCAGGGTACCTTTGGTAAGCGGGGTGTGGCCGATGTGAATCGAGCCTCCGGTCGGTTCCAGGCTGCCATTAAGATGTTGCAGAAGTGTCGATTTGCCCGCTCCATTGGCTCCGATAATGCCGACCGACTCACCGTGAGTGATAATGAAGGAAACGTCTTTGATGGCAGCAGTGCCATCGGAATAGATGTGTTGTAGATTTTTTACTTCGACAATATGGTGGCTCATGGATTCAACCCCGTGATGAGCGAGCCCAGAAGTTGTGGGACATTCTGTAGTCGCAGAAATATGAATAGTGTGGACCAGATCAACGCAAAACGAATTTCCGGCATGCCGAAGCCCGATTGGCGACTGGCGTGAAATTCTCCGGTAAAGCCGCGGGCCAGCATTGCCATATGGATTCGTTCGGCCCTCTGCCAGGTTCGCAACAGCAGATGTCCGACCAGTGAACTGAAGCTGTGGATCCCCAACCCTTTTTTGCCGCAGGAACGCAATTCCCGGGCCCGGGAAGCACGCCCCGATTCTTCGGTGAGCACAAAGATGTAGCGGTACAGGAACAGTAACTGGACGGCAAAAACCCTCGGCATCCCCAGTTTTTCCAGGGCCTGACATACGGCGGTAAAACCGGTCACACCGACCAGTATGAATCCTGTCCCGACGGTAAGGATGGAGCGGGTCAGTATGGATGCAAAGGAAACCCAGCCGCCCGAGATGCCCAGCGGACCCAGATGCAGGAGTATCTGCCGGTCAAAGACCGGGTTGAATATTCCAACCGCCAGCACAAAGGGACAGAGCAGGAGGATCTTTTTGAGGATAAATAGCGGCGGCAGGCCTGCCATGGAAATCATTACAATCGGAAATATGAAGAAGGGGAATAGAACGGCAAGTTCGTACCGGCCATAAGAGACTACGCAGAGAATAAATACCAGCGATACCAAGACTTTGGCTCTGGCATCCAGGCGGTGGACAGATGAATTGCCGTTTGCCAGCAGGTCCAGGCTCTTGAGATCGAGCACTGCTTTATGTATTGAAGCCATGGCTCTTCCTTTGGCAGAAAAAGGGGAACGGGATTCCGTCCCGCTCCCCCCGGTAAAAAAACAGATCACAGGTAATAGCTACAACATGATGCCGCCATTCTACGGCTTGCAATTACCCGTTTGTTCAGACCGCTTTTTGGCGTACTCAGTCTGGCCTCTTCGCTTGAGTATGGCACCAATCAGAAACGCAATCACCAAGGTCGATGCTCCGCCTACCAGGCCCGCAACAGTGGTTTCAAAGTGAGAGGTGGCTGCTCCTGCTTTCTGTCCCGTTTGCACGGACGGCAGTGGTTGGGTATGCTCTATTACCACGTTTGTTGCCTCAGCTGGTTTCTTGAATGCGTAATTTGGCAAAAACGAAACTCTTTCCTGAAGCGTGCTCAGTGCAGCGTGCAAACCCTGCTTTGGTCCATCTAGTTCTTCCTTGCCGGTTACCTTGGTTATGGCCCATTCCAGGCCATCGGGATTTGTTGAGGCAAACCAGGATACGATTCCGCCCGTAATGATTGCCGCAACCAAAAATGCCAGCGCAACGCTGCGCACCGAATAACTGCCGATGGGATGTGACTCCATGGCACTCTGCATGATTTCCGGCCTGGCTTTGTAGACAAACGAAACCACCGACGCGGTGACCAGGCCTTCAATAATCCCGATGGCCAGATGGATCGGCTGCATGACAGCCACAAAAGTCGGGAAGGGGAGTGATGAAATCCCGGAGAAAATTGTCTCGAGAACTACACCAAAGGCTCCCAGCTGCAACCCGACTATTGCGGCAATAATGGAGGCAACCGTAAGCCTTGTGACAGACGGCTGGCTGCCGATCATTTTCTTGTAAATGAATGGGTAGGCGATGAAGGCAGGAAAAAAACCGAGGTTGAATATGTTGCAGCCCAGAGCCAGCAATCCTCCATCTGCGAAGAACAGCGCCTGAACCATCAGCACCGACGCAATTGTCAGAAAGGCTGCATAGGGGCCAAGCAGGATCGCCAGGATCATCCCTCCGCCAAGGTGACCGCTGGAACCGGTGACCGGGATGGTGAAGTTGATCATCTGGGCCGCAAAAATAAAGGCACCCAGGACTCCCATAAGCGGAATCTTGCTGTCATCTGTATCCCGTCGTATCTTCCTGGAACAGAACGCGATTGTGCCTGCCGAAACCGCCCACATTGTTCCACCAACTGTCGGCGATAACAGTGCATCTGCCATATGCATGACTAAATCCTTCTTGTTGGTGGATACGAATTTGAAATTAGTGACACGATTCTTATCCTACTATAATAAACTGATGTCAAGCGCTAAAATTTCAAATTCGTGCTACTTAAGTTATTCGGCAAGTATTAATAATAATCCGTCCACGGAAAAGATTTTATTTATATCCCTGGTTCGGGTAGTATGCGGCGCTGATAACATTATACAAGGAGCCAGCCATGGGAAATACGGTCAGGTTTGGCATTTCGCTCGATGAAAATCTGTTGGCAAGTTTTGATGAACTGATCGAGCAGAAGAATTACATGAACCGCTCTGAGGCGATCCGTGACCTGATCCGGGCTTCTTTGGTAGAGGAGCGCCTCGGTTCCGAAGATCAGGAAGCGGTTGGTACGGTGACGCTGGTCTACAATCACCATGTGCGTGATCTTTCTGATAAACTGACCGAACACCAGCACTCCCACCATCATCAGATCATATCGGCCTTGCATGTGCACCTGGATGCCCATAACTGTCTTGAGGTGCTGATTATTCGCGGCGCAGTCAGGGATATCAAACAGATCGCCAATGAATTGATCGGTGTTAAGGGGGTCAAGCACGGTAAGTTGGTAATGACCACCACCGCAGAAGATCTATGATGCGATTTTGAGGAAGACAGCAGCAGTAAGCTGGGATATTCAATCTTTGTTCAGCTGTTTCGTTGCCGCAAAAAGATACTTGCTGAAGCAACCAGTACAAATCCGATGAGGACCGCTACCTTGCCATAAAGCGATACGCCGGCAGCGGTCGCCGCGATCCCCCATGACTGTGCCAATGCTCCGCCAATAAACATTCCGACCACAACCAGACCAGCATCAGCATCGCCTTCTCCAGCCTTTATCAATTGGCGGAACGGGCAACCTCCAATGATGACCGATATCCAGCCGACCAGTCCCATTCCCAGGAAACTCCAGACATAATCCAGATGGGCACCAGGTTGACCGTACAGTCCGTAGTGAAATCTGCCGGTCGCTATGCTTAACAGCAGCGAAACAATCAAGAAGGCCAATAGTCCCCACACGGCCGAGATTCTGATGCCCATCAGCAGGGTATCCCGGATGCTGCCGGTGATGCAAAAACGGCTGCGCTGGGCCAGTATGCCAAGTGCCAAACCGGCTGCCAGAGCGACCATCCAGGGAGCATGCTGAGTAGCGCTACCTTTACTGGAAAACAGCAGAAAGCCCGGACGAACCATGAAAAAAATCAGCAACAGCACGAACAATGCCGGAATCAGGTGACCGCCGCTGCCATTTCCTGTTTTCGGAGCGGTCAACTCCACGCCGCTGGCCAGCCCCTTCAAGCCGGCCCAAACCCCTGCCAAGAGCCCGATTACCCCGGAAACCGCGGTCAGGTCACCGGCCGACAGGCGCAAAAACAGCTTGATAGGACATCCGATAAAAACGGCACATCCGAAAATCATGAAAATGCCAAGAAACAGTCGCGACAGTGGAGCACTGCCACCCCTGGAGCGGAATTCACGGAAAAACATGGCGCTGGCGGTTGAACCCAGCACAAAACCGATCAGTTCCGGTCGCAGATACTGCATGTTGGTGTTGTCATGCAAACCGAGTGCTCCGGCGCTGTTCTCTATGAAACAGGAAACGCAAATGCCGGAATTTTCAGGGTTGCCCCAAACCGAGAGCAGTACACCCAATCCGCCCAGAAGAGCTCCCACAAAAACGACCATCCAGAAATCACGGCTGCGCAGCATCTATTCGCACCCTCCGGCCAGACGGCTCTTAAGGTAATTAATTTTTCTCATTGAAGCAGCAATGCTTTTGTTATCCGGGTTTGCGTCGGCACGCAAGCTGATTTTTTTGGCGGCTTCGTCTATCAATCGCTGTATTTCGGGGCGTCGTGAGAGCGGACTCTTACTGTCTACGTAATCCCCGTTCAGCTTGACCCCTTCGAAAAACGAAGTGATGGCTTCGTCAATCGCACCCATTTCAAATAAAATCTGTCCCTGCAGTATATATCCGTGCGCTTCCCCCGGGTAAAGCCTGATGAGTTCATCCAGTTTCAATAAGGCTTCCTGCTTGCTGCCGCTCTTTTGCAACGACTCTACCGGACCATAAAGCTTGTTGATCAGTTCCACACGTGCTTTATAGGCCATGTCGCGTTCCAGCGCCTTGCCAAGGGCGTTGCCGGACTTGCCCCCGGGTTTGCCGTTATTGACAATTAAAATGGCCATCAGGGATGCCAGAGTAATTGCAAGCAGCGACCAGCAGATTTTGTCGAAACGGTCTTTGAACATTTAAAGGATGACCTCGGGTAGGCAGGAAAAAACTAATACTTCTGATATGGCGGCATATTGACTCGCTTGGCCATTTCACGGATTGGATTGTAGTCACTGTCGAGCAGTTCTTCGTAGCCGTCAATCCAGGCGGCTTTCATTACTTTCAGCTGCTCGCCGTCTACCTCTGCGGTGTCGGATGGTTTCAGAGACATCAATGCATCCTTTACTTTTTTAACCAATGCAGGATCGGTGCCCTTTGCATTTGCGAAGGTGCAATATGGAATTGGAACGCTCTGGGCCAGTATGACAAAGTCATCGGCGGCAATCTTCCCCTCGCGGGTCATATTCTCGATATCAAGGATCGGGGCGGCGGCTACGTCATATTTGCCGTATAGTACGCCATAAATCAGTTTTTCATGCTTGAATGACCCAGTAGGAATTGTGTAATGCCCCAGGTCATTCTCCGGATTTATTCCTGCCGCCAGCATCAGGTCGTATTCCGCCAGGTAGCCGGTTGGCGCAAGCATTGGGCCGAATGCCATCCGCTTGCCTTTGATGTCGGCCAACTTTTCAATTCCGCTACCTTTTCTCGCGATAATTGTACCGGCGGTTCGTGAACCGAATTTGCCGCGCTTTTCCGATGCAAGAAGCTCTGCTCCCTGATTTTCATGCAGGATGACGTACAGAATCGAGTTAGTGTGAGTAAAACTGAACTCACCGTTTTTAAAACGTTTTTCAAAATCATTTGTGTCAACCGGCACCATGACGAAATCCACCCCGACCTTGTCTGACAGATAACGGGTTAATGGTCGAAAGCGATGAGTCGTTTCCTCCTCGCTGTTACAAAGCATGTAACCGATCTTTACCACCGGACGCTTGTCTTCACTTTTACAGCCGACCATTGCCAGCAGCAGTGCGGATATAAACATTAAATTTAATAATCGTCGAATTGTCATGTGCGGTTTCCTGTCCTGAGATGAAGTCTTTAAATTACCAACTCATGTGTGACCGCGCAGGGGATGCAAACCTGTCGATTACCAATTTGCCTCAATCTGGTGTCCATTACGGATTCACCGCAGGAGTGGCAAACGATGGAGTTGCGAATTCTGGCCGGTTTTGGCGGCTCGTCAGTTATGCGGCTTATTGTAAGTATTGACTCCTCCGGGCATTCCTGCAGGAATCTGATGTAGGCCGGTTTGTCTCCGCGTAGGCCCTCTGGGACGGATTGTGCTTGGAATACGACTCGGACACCCTTAGAGGATGATCGCGAGAAGAGCGTATATGCATTTTTGCCGTAATCCAGAAACAACAGGTTGCCCTTTCCGAAGGTGCATCCGGTAACACATTGCAGGGCATCCACACCGCAAGCATCATTTTCTACAACGGCAACTAGCTCTTCGTCGCCTGAGCGGACAACGCCTAAAGCTGTCATAGCCGCCAGCGACATTCGGTAGCCGATTGCCAAGCCGGGACAGGTGTGTCCGTGAAACGCAATTATTTCATCGTAGCTCATCTTAAGATCTTCCTTTTTCATTTGCAGGCTGCATCAATGCCATCCAGAGACCCTTCAAGCACAAGAACCCTGCCTCTGCATCCGCCTCGACAGATGGATACATCAGTGCAATCAAGGCAGTCTTCGGGAGGGGAAAGCAATTTTCGACGAAGATCCTTTTTAGCGGAGGATAATATTATTTCCCTGAGCGAATTTTCACCAATTGTCCCGAGCCTTACAGGCAGGGTCGGACATGGATAAACTCCGCCGTCGGGCGCAATGGCAATCATGGTGTTGGCTGCCTGGCAACCAGCCTGAGGGAACGGAATTCCGGGATTGAATGCCCGCCATAGAAAGGGATCGTGGATGGTAAGGTTCAGATCCTTTATCCCACCTTTTTTCGACAACGAATTTGTCAGTTCCTGTTGCTCATCGACGGATATGAAAAATGGAGTTTCATTATTGTAAAGCCGCTGCATCGGGAGTACGAGTCGTTGGACTCCTGAACTCCGGCAAAGTTCGACAAGTTCCGGGAGTTGTTTCCAGTTATTCCTGGTGACTGAAAAAGAGACGCCTACCGCAGTGCCCGGAATTGATTTTACCGTGGAAAATGCCGGGGTAAGCTCGTTCAGATGTTCTGTAGAAAGAAGAAGCTCTTTAACAGCAATATTAGGCAAAAAACTGAGTGATGCGTTTTCAACGGTCTTGGCTGGAACGGATAGGAAAACAGCAATGCCGGATTTCTGCAACTGTTCCAGTATGATAGATACGTTGCCATTTGGTTGAACAGAGTCGTGGCGGCAGTGGAGCTGAAGCATGAGCGGATGACACGCCGAAATGTCTGCGCATATCTGCTTAATGGACTCGCTATCCTTTGTATATTTCGGAATATCCCAGTAGATCGTTATTGGTGTTGCCAGTTCCATTATAAGGCCTTTAGGTGCCGTTGCCGGTAATTACTGTTTTTCACTGCCCGTCTTTTTCGTCTCCCCAGCAATGCGGGTCGGGACTGTTCATGTCTCCGGTCAGTGCCAGGGCCCGTGCCGTGCAGCCTCCCAGGCAGTCCTCGTATTTGCTGCATCCGGAACATTTCCCTGTCGGTTTTTTGTTGCGCATCTTGTCCAGCACAACCGAGTCACGCCAGATGGTGCGCAAGTCATCTTTAACGATATTTCCGATTACTACCGGTATGAAGCCGCAGGGGGTCATATCACCATTGGATTTGATGTTGAGGGACAATTTGCCGCAGACGCTCCCTTTGACCATGCTGGCTGTATCTCTGGCTCCCAGCAGGGCGATGATAGGGTCGTCCAGGGAAACGTCGAGTAATTTTTCCCGCTCTTTTGCAGCCAGTGCGCCACGGTAGAACAGCTTCCACTCTTCCGGAGTCAGGTCGAGTTCATCTTTGTTCGCCAGTCCGAGGCCGGAGCATTTGAAGTTGTGAAAATTGAGTTGTCCGGCTTTATGTTGCAGGGCGAAACTGATCAGTTCTTCTATGGTTGTGCTGTTGATGCGGCAAATGACGGTGGAAATTGAGGTGGTGATTCCGGCTGCCGCCAGATGGCCGAGGGCCGCAGCTGCACGGGCGTGACTCCCCGGAACTCCCCGAAATTGATCGTGAGTTTCCGGCAGGTGGCTGTCAATGCTGATCCCGACCTTGTTGAAACCGGCTGCTTTTAACTCCGCTGCTTTTTGTGCATCAACAAGCCAGCCGTTGCTGTTCATGGAAACACGCAGACCAAGACCGCTTGCAAAGGACGCTATTTCAAGCAGATGAGGGTGCAACAACGGTTCTCCACCACCAAAATTGACGGAAAGTACGCCCGCCTTGGCAACCTTCTCAAGGCAGGCGAACAGAACCTCACGCGGCAACTCGTCCTGAGTGTCATTTCTGCTGTAGCAGTGTTGGCAGGCAAAGTTGCAACTGTTGTTGATAGCCCAGTTAATGGTCAGAGGCGCTTCCAGGACAATCTCATTCTGCATTGGTGACAAATCCTTTTTTTGTGAGTTCATCTATGAAACTTTGCACATCTTCGCGTAGCACATCCCGCTCCACATCGAATTGTTCCAGCAGTGCTGAAACAATCTCGTCCATGCTACGGCCATCGCACAGTTTCCAGATTTCAGTGCCGAGAAAATTGATTGACAACATGGCTCCACCGGAGAAAAGCACTGCCGTACCGATATCGCCAACATCATCTCCACGATCGAGGCCATTTTGCGCCTCGGTCATGGCATCCAGCTCCTCGCGCCACATGACGACAGGGTTGCGCATTATACCTTGCATTGTCTTACCCCATTGCGACCCCGCTTGATGGGGCGCATTTCAAAAGAATCCACTGCAAAGACTATCGTCCTGCAGTCCGGTTAGTCACCCTGACCGGTTATCGATACAATTACCAGATTTTCCGATGATGAGTTTCGGATGCCATGATCCTCAAAAGCCGGTACGACAACTACCTGTCCCATGGTGATGGTGCGGCTCTGCTTTCCGGAGACAAGTTCGCCCGCGCCTTCCATGACGGTCCAGATGTGGCTGCCGTGATGAGTGTGAGTGATGATTTCCTGCCCCGGTTTCATGCAGATCAGTGTGATCCGGGCATGGTCGTCGGAAAAGATCGTCTCCTGGTGGCGCTTTGCATCATCAAATTTTTTAATGTCCTTTACGTCAATAACCTGTGTTTTCATGTTCTCCTCCTGGTTAAAGTGTCACTGCATTGAAACGTGTTGATTACCTTTGTGTCTGTCATGCTTTGTTAACCAATTTAAGAATAGAACCCAATAGCACCGAAGCCCGGTCTAGCAGGTTGGAAGCAACAGATACCTGCATTTTTTTACCGTTCTCCACGATACCGCTGAATTGTACGCCATAATGCGCTGATAGTTTGTTTGCAGCCTGTTCAGATGGATTGGCGGCAGTGGGGGGGGCTGCGACAATCAGCAATCCCTTGCTTTTATCATTTTGTTTTTTCACCAGCTTCAACTCTTCGTTATTTAACGCCCCAGTGCTGCTTGCGTCAAAGAATAACCAGATTTGGCTGTAATCGTTAAGCAGACGTTCAGTCAATTGCGGCGTTTCTTTTCTGTTGGAAACCTTTACTTTGTAGCCCTTGCTGGAAAGTTCGGACAGTGTGCCGCTTTCAACAGGGGAAGTGCCGTCAGGGGTATAAACAAGAATCTGTTTCTTAGGTTCAGTATTAACACGCTGTTCCAGCCAATCGGCAACGTTGAGTACATAATTCCGATTATTGTTGCTGCTATCCAGAGAACTGCTGAAGCGGGAGGGGGCCGCATCAAAAACTATGGCGCCATTTCCGTCCACGTCGTTGGTAAATGTTGCTATGATTCCCTTTCCGGCCGGATCCATGACCATCCTGGCGTTCGGACCGCTTTTGTGAATAATTGCAGAAGAGCCGCCTGAAATGGTGCTGACATCTTTCATGAGCGGATTGCCAAGATCTACGCCAGGAACGAAAATAAGCAGCTGGAATCCGTAGGAGATCAGCATCGTTCCCACAAGGCAGACCACCATGTAGAGCGTAAAGACCCTTTTTCTGAAAAAACTCCAGAACAAAACCATAGTCGGCACCGCTGTTACAGGGCCTCCGGTCATGAACGCAAGTGCCGCTCCTCCGTCAAGAGTTCCATCGAGTGCGCTCTTAATGTGCGACAGGATGCTGGAAGCGCTGACCTGGTGCAGGAAAACCGGTACCGATGCAAGTGTTATCCAGACAATATTCAGCGGATCTTTCTGGCCAAAGAAGCGGTAAATCCAACTGGTAGGCAGGTAGCGTTCCACTACAGCCCCGATAATGACTCCGACCAAAATGTACTTGCCGACGACCCAGAGCATTTCTGACGACTTGGCGAGAAAAACAAGGAATTTATTGCCAGTTTTCACCGCAACACGGTTGCCGAAATTTCTTCTGCAGTTGCATCTTAGACGCTCATCCGGGTAATCGTCGTCATGGAAGTCCCCCCTGATGATGCCACCTTCAACAAAGATGTCGTTCTTCTCGAAGCTGGTATATTTACCCACATAGTAAGTAACCAATCCCGCGAAAACACCCATAAGGTAAGCGGAAAGAGTTCTTACAACAGTCCACTCTGATCCGAGGTCGTTCAGGGTGATCAAGTAGGTCGAGGGGCTGAGCAGGGGAGATGTGACCATTAGCGACATGACCGGAGCCAGAGGGATCCCGGCAAACAGCAGGCTAAGCGCTGTGGTAACCGTGCCGCATGCGCAGAGCGGAGTTATTATCCCAACAAAAGAAGCCAGAAATACGCTTGCGATACCGTATTTCCTGAGGGTGGACTGTAGTTTTACAGCCACCTTGAAGGTTCTCAGGTAGCCCGCCAGCAGAACACCAACAATGAAGTACGGCAGCACATCTGTCAGTTCTGCCAGAACTCCGTGTTTGTTGAAAAAAAGATCCCATATTTCTTTTCCAAACATGGTCGGAAACGGGTCGGGAACATCACCGGTTGCGACTGAATGCCCGCTTGGTCCGTAAGTTAACAAGTGCCAGACCATCAGAGCGAGCGAGGCCAGAGTCATCCCGATCAGCATCCAGTTTCCATGGCTTCCGTGGTGCCCGTGTATCTCGCATGAATCTTTAGGTTTTTTTTTGAAAAAATTCAGAAACATGCAATCTCACTATGTCCATATTTCTGAACGAAGGTATCCGCTGAGAAGCCTGCCGTAGCAGTTGTCTGCCCAGTTACCATGACAAATGAAAAGATGTTAGACATTATGCCTTCCTTGAAAAACGCCGCTTGAATGATAATACCGCTCCCAGTCCCATAACGGCAAAACCGGCAAAGACCACCGGACGGCCCGGATCACGCACAATCTGGATGCCCGCATATGGTGTGCCTTCGGAATCCTTGCCAATCTGGGTATTATAAAAATAAAGCCCTCCCCATTGGAAAGGGCCGTTAACTTCGGAAGTTCCGCCCGCGGTGTTTCCAGAGTTCTGGTTAATATCCAAATCCACCCACAATCGTTTCAGTCGCGGGTTCTGAAAAGCAACCAGTGCGAATGTATATGGAAAGTCGGCTGGAAGATCGGATAATCCGGATGTGTTGTACGAACCTATTCTTCTGTTCTGCTCATAAACCGTCAAGGTTAATTGCTCGGTAACCGGGTCCAGAGATTCCGCCGCAATCCGGTACCCGTTGAATTCAAAACTCTCTCCGGTTTTTAGAATAAACAGGTTTTCTTTCTGCAACCCCTTTAAAACACCCACTTTGACCGGAATCGGATAGTATTCCGAATTAATCTTCTTTACGAGCAGATCGAAACCCAGGTCTACATCCGCTTTTTTGTCCCATCGGTAAAACTTGCTTACCGAAGTGCCTTCATAGATATTAACGGTGGCCACATAACCAAATGAAGTGGCAATACATCCGGCCAAGGTCAGCAGCACTCCGGTATGCAGTATCAGCACCGGCCTTGATATGGTCCTGCGTCTCTTTATCGTGCACAGAAGCAGGTTAAGTCCGAAAATACCCAGCAAAACGAGAAACAGCGGACTAGCATAGATGCTCCTGTCCTCCATGAAAGTTCCTGGTATGGCGACAGCGGCAATTGCAAGGAACAGTATTACGGCGCATTCGGTTGAAGCAACCCAGATTGGCAGTTTATTGAGCTTGTCTAGTATGGCCATTAATTAAATCAGTTTCTTGCCCTTCAGGAAATCTTTCGCAACTTTTTTTGTTTTGTCGGATGAATCAACTGATTTCAGAAGTTTCGAATAAATATCGCTGTTCAGTACGCCGGACAGCTTGTTCAGCAGTTTTGGAAGCGCAGGATAGTTTGAAAGAGTATCGACAGTTAGCACCGAAGCATACGACTGGCTCCCGCCGATCGGTTCAAGCCAGATCATATTCAGGTTTTTGCGGTACTCACTTTTTACATAATCAAAAGTGGATGACGCGCCGGTATCCTTGCGTTTGCCCAGTACTTCCAGCGCATGACCGGTCGTTTCAATTATCACATTTACATTGCCTTGTCTGACAGCGTTGTAAAGTTCCTTCGAATCCTTGTACACGTCTACCTTTACTGAAGATCCGGTTCGCTCACTAATCAGCAAAGAGGCCATTTCGGCCAGTAACTGTTCGTTAGCAGCATTGGAAATTCCAAGATGGATCGTCTTTCCTACGCAAGCCCCGGAAATCTGGGCAATAGTAAAAAAAGAAATGGCAATACACAGCGAAATGATTCTTTTCATAATTAACTCCAATCGGTTTGTAACAGTTCGTGTAGTCATCCTCTGACCCAAAGCACAAAAGATTAGTCTACTATTAATGCAACGTCAGTGGCAATATCAAACTTTCCGGGTTCCGGCCCTAACTCTTTGAGCCGGGCGGGTATAGTCGGCGGAGGAAATTGGCGGGCAGCACCTATGAAAAATTTGCCTCCGGATGGCAGATACAAGGTGAAAAACCCTTCCATCTCGGTCGATGCGGAGATGAATTCGGGGACGTATTCGATTTCTTTAGTTCTGTTTGCGAATACATACGCATTTGCCAGCGGATTTCCGTCCTTATCCAACACCCGCCCTCGTACCCTGACTGTGTCCAAATTGCTTGTGCGTTTTTTCTGCCCGACTTCAAGGATGTCTGCCACAACGAATTCCGTTTCACTGTTGGCAACGTCGGAACAGTCAATTTCAACCGGTTCACCGGAATGCTTGTCGCCCGGCATCAAGGGGCCATACAAGGCACCCATTTTCAGTCTGGCAACCGCCCAGTATTTAGCCATGGGTACATTTATGACCGTCTGCCCTTTTTCATCTGAAGGAGTGGAAATGAAATCGGCCGGTTTGCGAACATTTGTACTCTCATAGAGAAACACTTTTACACCGGCAACCGGTTTGCCGTTGATGTCTCTGATTCTGGCCTTGACGACCGCACCATCAGCGAAAGCCCCGGTACTGCAAAACAGTGCAATTGCAATCAGGAAGAGCAAATTCAGTGTTTTCATGGATATGCACCTGTGCCGGCACTGTACGGTTTATTACTGAATGGTTCGTAAAGAACATTTCCGATTCCAGGTTCGTTCCTGCCATCAAAAAGAGTAGCGAGTGGTTCTACACTTCCCCACCAGTTGTTTTGCGCCGGCACGTCCTCGTTGTTGAAGTCGCCGACCCGGATGTTGTAGCTGCTGTTGTCGAAAATGTTGTTGCGGGTTATCTGCAGTCCCCCCCCCTTTTCTCTGACGAAGATGCCGGTTTCATTATTGGTTATGATATTGTCGCTGATTACAGCATTTCCAATGTATGACCTGATACCGATGGAATTGTGTTCGAAAGTTGAATGTTTTATTTCGACCGGTCCGCTTCTGAACCGCATTCCCCCGAAGTTGTTTCTGAAGATGCTGCCGGAGATGGACAGGTTGGTAAAGTGACTGTGAAGACCCCAGTTTGCATATTCAAATACACAATTGGAAATAACGCTGCCGGTGGCATATTCCAGCTGTATTTCGTCCCAATCCGAAGCCGCTTTTTTTTCAATGGAGGTAAAGAGTATTTTTCCAGCCGGTTTACCCATTGCAATCATCCTGCCTTTTATCAGTAAGCCGGTGTCTTTTGCGAATTGGACTGTAGTTTCCGGTTCAATCTTTAGTGTAGTTGCAGCCAGGACAGTTGTGTTCCTGTTGATGGTAATTGCGCCCCGCCAAATTGTGTCGGATGATATCGTCTGCAATGGCCATGTAAACTGGAACGGTTTGTTCTGGGCCTTATCGTGAATGACTCTGCCTCTGGATGAATCAACTCTGGCATCCAGAATCACCTCGGCCGGGTTGTCCGTTCCCCACCAGTTGGAGGTGGCTGCCACATCGCCGGGGCCGTCGAGGTCGATTGCATATAATCCGTTGGCCGTTAGGTTATTCTCCGTAATCAGACCGTCAAATGACTGGACACCAATGCCGCGTTCGTTATTATCAGCGATTTGATTGCCTTTGATAAGAGCTCTGGAATCCTGAATATTCAACCCGTTAATTCCGTTTGAGGCAATGACATTTCCGGAAACTTCGATATTATCGGCATTCTTGATTGCAAGTCCGGTTTCCAGGTTGTTCGTGAAACTGTTGCGCACGTAAGATCCATAAAACATATCGGCCAGCATTAAACCCTGTCGGTTGCCTTCGAACAAATTTTCCTGCAAAGTGGAAACACCTTCGCGTATCCGCAGTCCTTCTTTCCAGTTTCCCACGATTCTGTTTCCGATTGCAGTCATGGTCGTGCGGAAGAAATTGGCGCCCACATAATTGTTTTGCAGAGTATTGTCAGAAAAAATCAGGTCGGAATCACGCCCTTGAACCCCGCTATTGTTGCCAGCCAGATAGTTTCCCCTCAGATCAACCTGCGATTCCTGGAACTGGATTCCACGGTAATTGTTCAAGATGATAGAGTTATGTACGGCGACGTTGGAAAAATGGAAGTGGAGTCCCCGGTAGGCATCTTCAATTATGCAGTTCTCAATCAGATTTTGTCCCAGGGCGCTATCCATGATATTGATCGAGTCCCAGTCGCCCATCGCCTTGATTTTTTCCGCGGATCGAAACACGATCGGCTCTTCTTTGGTTCCCCTTGCAATCAGGCGTCCCTGAACCATGATGCCGTTTTCTCCAATCCCGTCGCCGTTGGTATCTTTTTTTACAAACTCGATGATCGAGCCGGGCATGATGATCAGTCTGCTCCCTTGCGGCACCCTGATTGTTCCGGCGACCTCAATGCGTCCTTGCCAGACCATGTCGCCACGAAATGCAGCATCCTGGTAGCGCCTGCTGACGGGCGGGTTTTTGTTATTGTCCAAGCTTGCAGGGTAGGGGAGTTCTTTTTTCGATGCGCTGTAGCTGTCCTTCTTTCTGTTGCCGGTCAGTTTGGATACTGTTGTGTTAAGCTGAGCTCCCTGAAGGGTCATTACTCCATAATCGTTTCCGGTTATCAGAGAATTCTCCTGTACGGTAACGCTTCTGCTCCCCTGTAGCACCAATCCGTAACGATTGTCCTGAATGACGGCTCCGTTCAGCTTCAGTTTTCCGTCGAGTGAGTGGACGGCCGTTTCGGCATTTCTAATATGAAAAAAGCCCATATCAGCTTCCCCCTGGTCGATAACAATCCCTGCCCAGTTGCCGGTTTTGTTATCCTCCCCAAGGAAATTCACAGGAGCCGCAGGCGTGCCCTCAACTTTCAGGATCCCGCGAATGGTTATTTCAGTCAGCGGCGAGATATATTCGGGATCGGTCTTTGTACTTTCAGCAACTGCAGCTTTGACAGAAGTTCCCGGTTTGATGGTAAGGGTGATCCCTTTTGGCACGAGAATGTCTTCGCTTATTTTGATCTCACCCTGCCAGACGGTATTTTTACTGAGTGTGATGGCGTGAGAAGTGGCGGGAAACAAAAGGACAACAAGTAATAAAAGGGAGGATGGGTGAATCCATGTTTGATAGATATTCTTCATGGTTACGTACTATACACTATATTGGCTGGAACAGTAAAGAGACCCTGGCATTTATCTTTGTCAGGCCTGGCGTCTGTCCCTGTTGTCATGGCCATGGGCCGGTTGCGCCGAATGTAGTTAGTCTGCCGCAATACAATATTATTACTGAGCTTTATGCTCCTGTGAACGGCGAACTACGGTCACTTTTTCCAGAGTGATCATGGCATCACCAACCATTTCCTCGATGCGTGGCATGATCAGGCTGATCTTCTCCTCGCTATCCACCACTTCGACAATCAGTGGCAGATCGGCGGAAAGATCGAGCAGCTTCTGTGTGTGATAAAGCCGGTTGGTTCCGAAGCTACAGACACCCCTGAGGACCGTGGCTCCCGCAATTCCTTCCTTTCGGAGCATGTCAAGCAGCGCTTCGTAAAGTGGAGTGTGTTTGAAACGGTCACCTTCTCCAATAAATATTCGCATCAACAGATGTTCTTCCAGTTGTCTCATGACTATAAACCCCTTCTTTATGAGAGAGTGCGAACGGTTATGATGCCCAGCCATGTGAATAAGAGGCAGGCAGTCACACTTGCCGCAATGTTTGCGAAGGCAAAAAGCAGTTGTCCATCCTCCAGCAACTTGAAGGTTTCATAGCTGAAGGTGGAAAATGTGGTTAACCCTCCCATGAAACCGATGGTCAATCCTATTCTTAACGTATCAGAAATAAGTGTGCTGCGCATTCCGATCTCCATGATCACTCCGATCAGGTAAGCGCCTGTGACATTAACCAACAACGTGCCGAACGGAAAAGATCTTCCAAGCAGGCTATAGGCCCAGCCGGACAGATAGTAGCGCGTGAGCCCTCCGCCAGCGCAAAACAGGGCTATTGTGGCGGCAATTTTCATCTGGGTGTCCTTTGGAGAAGGTGAACTCTTTGAATAAGATCAAAACGGATAGGAATGAAGGGTTGGGTGTTGGTCTTATCTGCGTTCAGTGCAATCCTTGCGATAATAAGCCGCATCCTGGGCGAAGGGGGAGTTGGGATACAGCATCAGGAAGCTGTCGAACGATTTAATGCTTTCTGCGCAGTTGCCGGTTTTATAAGCCATGACGGCTGCGCGGTAGATCGTTTGTTCCCTGTCGCTTGTGGCAGAGATTGCCTGCATATTAGTAGCCGCTGCCTGAGCCTGTTCCGGCACAATTGTTTTCATGTTTGCTTCATTCAGCTGCTTAATCTCCTCTGCACGCGCGTCATTTTTCATTCTCTCTTCTGTCAACTGTCCCTTGGCCGCCTTTATATCACGTAGCAACTGTTTTATTTCAGTCTGTTGCTGTTCCAGTCGCTGTGCACTGTTCGTTTCTTTTTTAGGCAGTTCAAGCGGACCTGCTACTGTCGCGGCATTAACTTCCGGAGGTGCGGAAGCGGGCGATCCGGGCGCCGACGACATCGGCAGAGCGTTTGGTGACGGGGTTTGTGTCTGACTTTCCAGCGCAGTATCCCTAACGGCATCCTTGATTCTATGGGGTTCGCTGTTCATGATCCAGTCCCGCGAACTCTTCTCCGTCACCATGCTCCCCAAGTTGTTAATCAGGTAGAATGTGCCCCCGATGTCGCGTATTCGTTGTTCATGGTCTGCTCTGATTTCATTGATACTTTTTGGATTGAGAATGTAAGGTGTCATCATGATGACCAACTCTGTTTTGGTGCGTTCCTGTTTGTTATAGGAAAAAATGGCGCCAAGGTAGGGGATATCACCCAGAAACGGCAAGCTTCGCTTGGTTTCGTTGAGTTTGTCAGATATCAGCCCGGCAATCACGACCGTTTCTCCTGCTTTGGCATCCACCATCGTATCAATTTCGCGTATGTCAATAACCGGTTTTGTGCTGGTTTTATCAGGTGATGTGGATATTTCCTTGATCTCGGAAACACTGGGATGGATCTGCATCGTTATGGAGTTGTCCTGACCGATCTGGGGAGTCACATCCAAAAAGATACCGACTTCATCGATCTGCGGGGTGGTGGTGTAGGTGTCCTGACCGCCGATGGCGTTGTTCTGGGTTGTTTTGGTAGAGACCCACGAAACCTGTTTGGTGGTGAGCTTGATGACCGCTTTCTGGTTGTTAAGTGCCGTGATTTTGGGGCTGGAGAGCATATTCACATTTCCCTGCTCTTTCATGGCATCCAGCAACACACTAAAGTCATTTCCAGCGGCGGCGATCTTGAAAACATTTGAAGGGTTTGCAGGGACTAGGGCCTGGGCGATGGTCAGGTTGGTAGTCTTATCAAAGATGTACTTCCAGTCAATACCCATTGAGAAGGAGTCTCTCAGGTTTACTTCCATAATATGTGCCTGTATAAGCACCTGTCGCTTGCTCCCTTCCTCCACGTCCGTCAGGAAAACGGCAATCTTGTCCAGATTTTCCGGTAAATCTGTAACCTGGATTATTCCGGCGATTTCGTTCACAAGCAGCTGTTTTAATTTGTTGTCGGCCAACTGTTTTTCCAGTGCTTCCGATTCCGGGTGTTCCACTAACTGAGATATCGCGCGATCGTTGGTGTTGGATGAACTATTTATTGACAGCGATCTGTTTGAAGGGGTGTCCAGATTTTTTGTGCTGCCCGTTCGTCTGGACGCGTCAGATTTTATTTCGGAGACAACCTTGGTAAGATCCTCGCCCCGGATATAGCCGCCACTCTCCCGTTTGCCCTTGCCGCTTGTGCCGAAAACCATCAGTTCCAGCGAATCTTCCAGCGCCGCCCAAAAATCTGATTTTCCCTCTGTGGAAACGCTCACACTTCCGGCAGAAAATCCGGACACGTTCATGTTGCTGGTGGAGCTGCGTCTGTCTTTGAGGTAGTTGACACGGAAAGTGCGTGTTGACAATTTGGGTTTGCCTACGATCACAACGCCATTTTCCACGCTTGCGGTATACCCGCGTGGTTTGAGGATCGTGTAAAGCAAATCACCCAGTTTTTTGTTCTGAGCTTCAATGGTAACGGTGTCTCGGATGCCTCGCTCGGCAACTATCGAAACGCCACTTTCTTTTGAAAGAAGTCTTAAAACGTCGCTCAAATCGGCGTTGTTCAGGGAAAGGGAGTAAGTTCTTGCAGAGCCTGTGCTTCTGTAGGCATCGAGATCAATCTTGGGTTGTTCCGGAATCGGCTTTGTCTGCGGCGCAATATATGTCGGAGCCACTTTAGTGTCTTTAATTGTGCTGATGCCCGGATTAACGCAACCGGTCAGCCCGATTGCCGTCGCTATCAAAATCAATGCTAGTCGGATCATTTTTTCCCTCTATCAATCCAGCCCTGGTAGACGTCGTAGATAAATTTTTCTTTTTTCTCGTCCTGAACCACAACCCGGAAGCGGCTGATATCCTTAATGGTCAAATTGCCAAACTTGTCGCCGGACTTCACAATATGCCCGTTTATCAGGGCGCGAAAAGTCTTGTCAGTCTGGATGATGCCCTGAAGATTCAACTCAGGCAATTGCGGCAGTTCCGGGGTTGGCTGTTTTGCAGCCGGAACTTTGGGGATCGGCGAACTGTTTTTTTTCAGGTCAGTTCCAATAAATGGTTCCCGACGCCATTTGCCAATGTCCTCAGGCACGATTATGCGGTGAACCTGGCCAGGCGTCGCATTCATCTGCGGTGGCGAAGCGGTCGTTTGGGCGGCTACCGCCGGTGTTGCAGCGGCAATAATCAAAGCTGTAATGCCTATGTATGACAAGTTATTTGCCATTGTTCACCGGTAGTGAGTAAAGCTCCACGGTAATGGTCCCTTGCAGTTGACCGTTGATGGGGGTCAGCTTGAAATCGGTAATATGGTTGAAACGTTCTATGTTCTGAATGCGTCTGAGGTATTCGGCAAAACTCCTGAAGCTTCCGGCAGCGGTCACTTTTATGCGCTGTTTTGTTATCGAACCGGTCACAGCTTTGCCCGGTCGGGCTGATGCCGTTTCACTTGAAGTAACCGTCACTGCTTCGTGTTGTTTCAATCCGGATTCATGGGCGAAACGGTAAAGTGATTCCATGAAAGCGGGAACGTCGGATTCGGTTGGAATCAGTCGTGTCAGGCGAGCGATTTCGTTTTCATCGAAGCGGGATTTGTTCTGCTCCGAAGTCAGTCTGGATATTTCGGCCCGCAAACGTTTGACCTTTGCAGCGCGATTTGAGCGGTATCCCACAAGGATAACTGCCAAAACAAGCAGATACACGACCAGCGCTATTAGCTTACTTTGTCTTGTCAAGCAGATTAACCTCACTGGTAACGGTGATTCTCAGGTAGCGCCCATTCTCCTTGGGGACAACTGTTATCGAAGGTTCCTGGCGCTTTCTTAAAATGGCTGATTTGTCAAACATCATCATCAATTTGCTGAGCAGCATACTCTCACCGATTTTATCGCTGAGTCTGGCAACAGTCGTGATTTCCAGAACCCCTTTGTCATCCTTCAAATGGTACTCAAGATCCTCAAGGTAAGCATCTTCCGGAAGACCGTTAGCCAGCTCACGGAAAAGATTGTAAAAAACAAACTGACCGGCGGTCAATTTTTTCAAACTGTCCAGATTTTTTGAATATGCTGCGGAAGCGGTTGCTTTCGCCCGGTTCTGGCTTGAATTGTTAGATTGCTGGAGCTGTTTGACCTGTTTGTCCAGCTTCCGGTATGCTCGTTCAGTCTGGGCCATTACGAGCAGTGCAAGCACTCCTGTTACGGCAAAAATTATCATGCCGGAAGTTCTGCGCAGCGGAAATCGTTTTAAAAAATCGGCAACTGAATAGACGGTTGCAGTGCCATTCTGAAGTGCAGAGGCAAACCCGACCAGCGGGACATATCCGTTTTCATCCTGCAGAGCGGTCGGGATGGCCGGAGCGATGCCCACTTCAAGTCCCATGGCTTCCTTAAGTGCCGCAGCTATGTCGTCCAGCCCCTTCTCCATCCCGCAAACCCAGGCCATCTGAACCGGAATTTGAGGATAAGAGGTTTGATAACTGGAGTTGATCCGGAAAATAGTATCTATGATTTTGAAAAGCCTGAATTTATTGGTTTTTTCGTTTTCTTCGCTGCTGCCTTCCGCCACGTTCTCAGTGTAGCTGTAAGGAAGGCTTTGAAAGAGCAGCATGCCATCCGCAGTAATATAATATGCCTCGATGACTCCACGTTGGATCTCAAAAACCGCGTATGAATTGAAAATAGCTTCGCGGACGCCCTGGAATGCGTCAATCATGGCATTGATCGGTGTGGTGATGCTGCTTAACCGCAGTCGATTAGCCGCGAATGTTTTTCGGTACTCCTGCAATGTTGAAGATGGTACGTACAGCGAAAACCAGGTCTGAGTTTTCTGGTCAGAAGATGCAGGAATTATCGAAAAGGGTGGGAACTCCTCCTTGGTTTCATCTTTAATCTTGCGCCCAATAACTTTTTCAGCATCCTGGCGAGGCATTCTGGGGAGCTGATGAGGCGTTATAACAACGTCAGCAACCGGCAAGATCAGGTGCGTTGCATCGATTTTCCGGTTGATGTCCAAACGGATTCTTTTTACGATCTCCTTAAGCGCCAGCTCCCATGGATTGCGCTTGTCATCCGCGTCATAATAAACCTGGCTGGAGTTGTCGTCCGCACTGGAAATTATGACGCTTTGTTGCCCGTGACCTGCCGCCTCGCCGGGAGAGAGCGCTTTGGGTATGAAGTCGAACCTGCGGCAAAATTCAAGCTGGCCGTCATTGCTGAGAACCGCCCGCAGGCAGGTTTCACTTATGTCGATTATGAGTGTGTTCATCTTGAGGTTATGTCAGGTATCTTTATTGATTTTATGTTGTCTTGAACAAAATACTGAAACTTGTTTGTATCAGTCGGCAAACTGCAATCGGGATGTTTTGAAAGGGTCAGATTCACATCGATTCTTCCGATGGGCAGCTTAAAAGGCAACAGCGTTGTATAAGAGGTAAACGGGCTCAATGATTTGCAAGATGTGGTGATTTCAGTGAATGAACCCGGCTTTTCAGGTTTGATATTGATGCTCACACTTGAGTACGACGCAAAAACGTTCCCGACGACCCTGTTCGTTGGAATGACGTCATTTATGTCAATGGTCTCTTCCAGTATTTCACCGTTTGGCGCCACGCTGGCCAATGTCAGGCCTACCCATCTTCCATCGGAATAATATTTTTTGGTGCATTTTATGGTATTTCCCCAGGCATCAACGGCAAACTCTTTGGCATCCGATGATGAGGATAAATATCTTCCATTCCAGTTGGCAGCGTCATAGCGTGATCCACTCATATCTGCGCTGCTGTCCAGAAATCTGAATGCGCAGGATGAGTTGTTGTCGAAGGGTAGTTCACCGAAATCCCCAACAAAACCATAATGTGTACGAACGCCATTTTGCACCAGGTTTCGATCTCCAACCATCGCTTTTTTAAGCTCCCTCATCCGTTCCCTGGTTGTGGCAATTTCCCCGCTCTCCAGAAATTTCCAGGCGGCGGGCATCATCATTCCGGCCAGAATGGAGATGATAGCCATAACTACCATAACCTCTATCAGTGTAAAGGCTTTTGTTCTCATCGTATTTTTACCTGTCCAACTGTTTTGTAAATCGGCAGAAAAACAGCCGTCAGAAGCAGCAGAACCAGTCCGCCTAGTATGACCATGGTCAGTGGTTCAACGTATGCGAATACTTTTTTGATCGTTTCGGGGACTTCCTTGTCCAGAATGTCACTCGCGCGGGTCAGTGTGATTTCAAGTGTACCGGTCTTCTCGGCGATTGACATCATGTCGATTACAAGTGGCTGGATAAAACCGGTGCGTCGCATTGCATCCGAAATGCTCTCGCCGGTGACGATAACCTTGGCTATGGACGACATGCTTTCTGCGATGATGCTGTTTCCGATTACATCCGCTCCGATTGCGAAGGTTTTCTCGGCGCTGATGCCGGATGCGTGCAATGTGGCAACAATTTTAAAGTAGCGTGACATATTGATCTTGATGATCAGCATTCCAATCAGCGGCATCTTTAATAATAAATTGTCTATGAACCTTCGTCCCCCGGGTGTTTGCCTGTAAAATTTTATGCCGATAAACAGAGCTATGATCAGGATTATTACCGGCAGATAATAGCTCTTCATAAAACCGGATACCGCAATCATGATTTTAGTCGGGAGAGGAAGTTCCGCACCCATGCCGGTCAGTGTTTTCAGCATCTTGGGGAACACGAAGGTAAAGATGATGAACATCAGAGTCCCCAGAACTGAAAGCACGGTGATCGGGTAAGTCAGGCTGGATCTGACATTCTTCTTGAAATCAGTCTGCCACTGTAGAAAATTGACCAGAAAATCCAGGCTTGAGTCCAAAGTTCCAGAAGTTTCGCCTGCTCTGATCATCTGGACGTAAAACGGAGGGAACAGCTGAGGAGCGGACTGCATAACCTCCGACATGGCCATTCCGGAATCAACACCCTGTCTGACAAGTTGGGACGCCTGGCTGATACTGCGATTGGAATTGCTTTTCATCAGCGTGTCAATTCCCTGTAGTAGCGGAATACCTGATGTGACAACCAACTTGATCAGATAAGTGAAATCGAGCAGGTCCTTGTCCTTCATTTTTGGCTGAAATAGTTCGGAAAGGTTACCGAAACCGCTGAATCCGCCACCTTCGGCTTCAATAAGCGTCAAACCTTGCTGCGACAGAAGTTGTTCGAGGTGTGCGCTATCGCGAGCGGTCAATACGCCTTCACTCTGCTTGGCATCACCATCCAGCGCGCGGTAGTTGAAGGTAGCCATCAGAAGTGCATCCTGGTGGCATGACTGACCTCGTCGAGCGTGGTTATTCCGCGTCTGACCTTCTCCAGTGCCACCTCATGCATTTCACGAAAACCTTCTGTTGCGGCTTGGCGGCGAACCTCTTCCAAACTGGCTTTGACATTGATCAGGTCGCGGATTTTCGGCGTTATCTTGAGTATCTCGTAGATGACGGAACGTCCCTTGAAACCGGAACCGTCACAGGCGGGGCACCCTTTGGGCCTGAAGAGTTGAGACGTTGAGGGATCAATCCCCAGTTTTGAATACTGGGGGCTGAAAGGTGGCACGCTCTCTTTGCATTCTTCGCAAAGCGAGCGAACAAGCCTTTGGGCAACAATGCAATCAATTGTGGTGGAGATCAGAAACGGGTCGATGCCGATATCAATAATCCTGGCAATGCTTGATATGGCGTCATTAGTATGAATGGTGCTGAATACCAGGTGACCGGTCAGTGACGCACGAATGGCCAGTTCAGCTGTTTCGGCGTCACGCATTTCGCCGACCAGAATTACGTCCGGGTCCTGGCGCAGGATCGAGCGCAAACCGGTGGCAAAAGTCAGCCCAGCTTTGACATTAATCTGAGACTGGCGGGCCATCGGGAGCTGGTATTCTACCGGGTCCTCAAGAGTGAATATGTTTCTGCTGACCGTGTTAATGATCGACAGGCAGGAGTAAAGGGTGGTCGTCTTTCCGGAACCGGTCGGTCCGGTCACCAGGATCATTCCGAATGGGAGTTGAATAGATTCATTCAGCTTTTCAATATCTTCGTCGAAAAAGCCCAGATTCTCAAGGCCGATGCGCAGCTTGCTTTTGTCCAGAACCCTGACAACCACGTTCTCCCCCCCGATAATCGGAAATGTCGAGATACGCAGGTCAAGTTTGCGGTTCTTGTAGGGGAATTCGGCGCTGCCATCCTGTGGGATGCGTGACTCGGCAATGTTCATCCGCCCCATGACCTTGAAGCGGGAGACAATCGGGTTTAACAGCTCATTGGGAAGAAACATGCTGTGCTGTAGCACACCATCCACACGGTAGCGGATGCGGACCCCTTTTGCATCCGGGTTGATATGGATATCTGTGGCGCTGCGCTGGATGCCGTCAACGATGATTTTTTCAACCAGGTTGACCAACGGGGAGTAAGCCGAATCCAGCTCTTTCTTTCCGATGGCCCCTTCGCGCTGAAACAGGGAACTGCTCTGCTTGACGAGATTTTCAATCTCCAGCGGTATGTCGGCGTTGTACTTGTCCTGCTCCGATTCTTCCTGGTTGGCGCTGGATATGGTGAGAAGCTTGAAAAGGTCCTTCTGACTGATAAAGCCGAGGCTGAAAAGCACGGAACCAAGCAGCTCGCCGCTTTTTCTCTGCTCCTGGATGCCGATCTCCAGCTGTTCCTGGGTAATCAGCCCCTGTTCAATCATCATGTCGCCGATGCGTTTTTTGGGTGGCATGTGTCCTTGTTCCGGCTACTTGGAGTTGCGGGAAAATTTATTGCAACATATTGATTTTAAATCAATGTATTAGCCGTTTGACCCGAAATTGTCAAGGATATTGAATTCTGGCGGATATTGGTTCCTGAAGGCTTTATCAGGCCGAAAATGTGTGTTATAAAAACCGACCGGATCTGCGTTTTTGGATATTTGCAACTACGGCAGTCAAAAATCCGGAAGTTGAAATCGAACGCAACGAGCAGCGAGACGGGCAAGCGGGGGATTGGGTGTTTAAAATCAACAGGGTGAGGCGCTTATGAAGGTTGTTATTCTGGCGGGTGGACTTGGCACCCGGCTTAGTGAAGAAACTGTTGTCCGTCCGAAACCGATGGTTGAGATTGGCGGCAAACCGATATTGTGGCACATCATGAAGCATTATTCCCACTACGGCTTCAATGATTTCGTTGTCTGTCTCGGGTTCAAGGGCTACATGATCAAAGAGTATTTTTCCAACTACTTCCTCCATATGAGCGATGTGACTTTCGACATGCGTAACAACACGATGGAGGTCCACCACCAGAAAGCGGAGCCGTGGCGGGTGACCCTGGTTGATACGGGTCAGGATTCCATGACCGGCGGACGTGTGAAACGGATTGCCTCTTATGTGGAGAATGAAACTTTCATGATGACCTACGGCGACGGACTGGCTGATGTTGATATCGGTAAGCTGGTTGAATTTCACAAGTACCACGGCAAGTCGGCCACTTTGACCGCCACGCAGCCGGTTGGCCGGTTTGGCGCCCTGAAACTGAGCGAAGGAAATTATGTGGAAACATTTCACGAAAAACCGGCCGGAGACGGCGGGTGGATAAACGGCGGTTTCTTCGTTCTGGAACCGAATGTGCTTGAGCGGATTACCGGCAATTCTACCGTCTTTGAAAAGGAACCGCTCGAATCATTGGCCCGCGACGGAGAACTGGTTGCTTACAAGCATGCCGCATTCTGGCAGCCGATGGATACATTGAGGGATAAAATCTACCTGGAAGAGTTGTGGGATAGCGGCAGAGCACCGTGGAAAATATGGTAAGTCAGTCTATGATAACTGCTGCATTTCCGAATGCTGATTTCTGGCGGGGCAAAAAAATCTTTCTAACCGGGCACACCGGGTTTAAGGGTTCCTGGCTCTGCTTGTGGCTGAACAGCCTTGGCGCGCAAGTGACCGGCTACGCACTCGAACCGCCGACCGACCCCAGTCTCTTCGGGCTGGCACGAATTGATGAACTGGTGACATCGGTGATTGCCGATGTTCGTGACGGGGAACGCCTTGCTTTCGAGATGGCCAAGGCCGCACCGGATATCGTCATCCACATGGCCGCCCAACCTCTGGTGCGCGATTCTTACAAGATTCCGGTTGAGACCTACACCACAAATGTGATGGGTACTGTCAACCTGTTGGAAGCGGTGCGGCGTACCCCCGGCGTCCAGGCTGTTTTGAATGTGACCACTGACAAAGTCTATGAGAACCGCGAATGGCCCTGGGGTTATCGGGAAAATGAGCCGTTCGGCGGGTATGATCCCTATTCCAACAGCAAGGCCTGTTCTGAACTGGTGACGGCGGCTTATCGTTCCTCCTATTTCAATCCGGCAGAATATGACCGGCACGGAGTGGCGCTTGCCACCGCCCGGGCCGGAAATGTAATTGGTGGCGGCGACTGGGCCGGAGACCGGCTGATCCCCGATATTCTGCGCTCCATCCTGGCCGGTGAACCGGTCCTGATTCGCAATCCGCAAGCCATCCGTCCCTGGCAACATGTCTTGGAACCATTATCCGGGTATCTGCTACTGATCCAAAAGTTGTGCGAAGACGGTTCGAGTTATGCTGGCGGCTGGAATTTCGGCCCGGCTGAGGATGACGTACGTCCGGTGGAGTGGCTTGCCAGCCGGATTTGCCAGTTGTGGGGCGATCAGGCGGCCTACATTATTGATGATGGCAAACATCCCCACGAAGCGCACTACCTGAAGCTGGATTGTTCCAAGGCCCGGGCGGAACTGGGCTGGCGACCAAAATGGAATTTGGAGAAGACATTGGAGAGCATTGTTGCCTGGACCCGCTCCTGTCTGGACGGCAGTGACCTTCGCGGAGTGTGTCTGCGGCAGATAACAGAGTATGGAGAATCGGAATGAACGATGATGCACGGTGCGAAGCCGAACTGCGCGAAAACGCTATCAAGGCTGCTGTCGCCTATTATGAGCATAAGCATGCCGCGCCAAAAACATTTCAGCCGGGTGACCGGATCCCGTACGCTGCCAGAGTCTTCGACGAACGCGAAATCAGCGCATTGATTGATTCTTCACTGGATTTCTGGCTGACCGCCGGTCGCTATGCCGAGCGTTTTGAACGGGAGCTGGCAGCATATCTTGGGGTCGAATACTGTTCGTTGGTCAATTCCGGTTCGTCCGCCAATCTGCTGGCTTTTATGGCCCTGACCTCTCCCAAGCTGGGAGAACGCCGCATCAGGCGTGGTGACGAGGTCATTACCGTCGCGGCCGGTTTCCCAACCACCGTGGCCCCCATCATTCAGTACGGTGCGGTGCCGGTTTTCGTGGATGTGACGCTGCCGACCTACAATATCGACGTGACCTGCTTGGAGAATGCCCTTTCCGGGCGCACCAAAGCGGTCATGATCGCCCACACCCTCGGCAATCCTTTCGACATCGCCGCCGTGAAGGCCTTCTGTGACCGGCACGGTCTCTGGCTGGTCGAGGACAACTGTGATGCCCTTGGTTCCCGCTACAAACTAAACAGTTCAACATCCCGACCGGTCAGCGATTTCCGCTACACCGGCACATTCGGCCACATCGGTACCTCAAGTTTTTATCCTCCCCACCATATGACCATGGGTGAGGGGGGGGCGCTTTATACCAACAGTGCTGAATTGAACAGGATTATCGAGTCATTGAGGGACTGGGGGCGTGACTGCTGGTGCCACTCCGGGAAGGACAACAGCTGCGGCAAACGGTTCGGTCAGCAGTTCGGCGAGCTTCCCTTCGGCTATGATCACAAATATGTTTATTCACATTTCGGCTATAACCTGAAGGTGACCGATATGCAGGCCGCCATCGGCTGCGCCCAGTTGGAAAAACTGGACGGTTTTGGCGCCGCGCGCCGTAAAAACTGGCGGATTCTGCGGGACGGCCTGAGTGAACTGGATGACTGCCTGATTCTGCCCGAAGCCACCGAAAACTCCGACCCATCCTGGTTTGGTTTTCTGCTGACAGTCAGGGATGGCAGCGGCTGCAGTCGCGATAAAATGGTCAACCATCTGGAGTCGAAAGGCATCCAGACCCGCATGCTCTTTGCCGGCAATCTGATCAAACACCCCTGCTTTGATGAAATGCGGAAATCCGGGCAGGGATTTCGGGTCGTTCCCAATTCAACGTCTCAGCAGTTCAACAGTTCAACAGCGCTTCCGGTTACCGACCAAATTATGAAGGATACCTTCTGGGTTGGTGTTTATCCGGGGATGACGCCGGAAATGCTGGGATATATGGCGGATGTCATCAAAGGTCTTTGCAAACGATGACTATCCTGGTGACCGGAGCGACCGGCTTTTTGGGGAGTCGCCTCGTCGGGCGGCTTCTGGGTGGCGGTCAGCAGTTGGTGGCGCTTGTCAGAAACGGATCTTCACTGGAACGCCTGACCGGTTTGCTGGAGCGGATTGAGGTTTGCAATCTGGATGAAGTCAGTATTGAGCGAATCTTTGATTTACGGCAGATTGATACCGTCATCCATTGTGCCACGGACTACGGTCGCGGGGAGAGCGACCCGCTTGCCGTTCTGGAGGCGAACCTGATCCTGCCGCTGAAATTGCTGCATCAGGCAGGAAAACAGGGCGTACGCCGTTTTATCAACACCGATACCATTCTCGATAAACAGGTCAGCAAATATGCCCTGGCTAAAGGGCAGTTTCGCGAATGGCTGGAAACATACCAAACTTCGCTTGTCTGCGTTAACCTGGCGCTGGAACATTTTTATGGCGCCGGTGATGATCCGGCCAAATTTGTAAGCTTCGTTGTCCACAAACTGCTGGATGGCGCGGAACGGATCGAGCTGACGGCAGGCGAACAGAAAAGGGATTTCGTTCACATTGATGACGTCGTTTCCGCATTCATGGCGGTGTTGTCCGGAACTGCCGCAATCAGGCCGGGATACTATCAGTATCAGGCCGGGACCGGTGTGACTGTGACTGTCAGAAGCTGCGTCGAGATGATTAAAGCCATTACCGGTAACTCAGGAACGCAGCTTGATTTCGGGGCATTGCCTTACCGGGAGCATGAAGCGATGGAAACGAAAGTTGATACGGAAAGCCTGCGCGCTCTGGGATGGTCGCCCGGCATTTTGTTAAAGGATGGGCTTGAACGGATGATTGCCGAAGAACGGGAGTTGAGGAAATTATGAAGCTGATGATTACCGGCGGATGCGGTTTTTTAGGGAGTAATCTGGCGGCTCACGCCATTGAAGAGGGGCACGAAGTAGTCGTCTTTGATAACCTGTACCGGGAAGGATCGCGCGAAAATCTGATCTGGCTTGGCGATAAGGGGGCTTTTACCTTCATACACGGCGATATCCGCAATCAGAATGACATAACCCGGGCCGTCAGGGATTTTATTCCGGATGCAATTTTCCACCTGGCTGGACAGGTCGCCATGACTACTTCCATCGCCAACCCGCGCATGGATTTTGAAATCAACGTCATGGGGAGCCATAATCTGCTGGAAGCGGTCAGGTTATATGCTCCGGATGCGTCTGTGGTCTACTCATCTACCAACAAGGTGTACGGCGATTTGGAACAGTATCGCTATAAAGAGACGGAAACACGCTATCAATGCCTGGATAAACCGGATGGATTTGACGAAGCGACACCGCTTGATTTCCACTCTCCCTATGGCTGTTCCAAGGGGGCGGCGGACCAGTACATGCTCGATTATGCCAGGATTTTCGGCCTGAAAACGGTCGTCTTCCGCCATTCATCCATGTACGGCGGCCGACAGTTTGCGACCTATGACCAGGGCTGGATCGGCTGGTTCTGCCAGCAGGCGCTGGCCGCAAAACGGGGGCTATTGAAAGAGCCGTTCACCATTTCCGGTAACGGCAAGCAGGTGCGGGATGTGCTGCACGCCGAAGATATGGTCACACTCTATTTCAGCGCGGTTGGTCGGATCGAAGCGGCTCGCGGAAATGTCTTTAATGTTGGCGGCGGAATGCCCAACAGCCTCTCCCTGCTGGAGCTGTTTTCGATTCTGGAAGAGGCCTCCAGCACCGAACTTGCCTACAATAAACTGCCGCCGCGCGAAAGCGACCAGCGGCTGTTTGTGGCTGATATAAGCAAAGCCTCCGCCATGCTGGATTGGCGGCCAAAAGTGGATAAAGTGACAGGCGTCAGGCGGATGCTGGAATGGATTGAAGATGTCGCCTGAAACTGACTTGAGCGTATGAACAATAAACCGGTCAGACAATCCGGCTCTCTACTAGGCCGCGTCCCGCCTCATCTGCTGGTTGCGGCGACAGCCTGGGTCAGCAGGATCATCATTGCCGCCAGCGGCCTGATGATCATGCGCATCCTGATTCTCGCGCTCGGTACGGAACAGTACGCCCTTTATGCGGTGCTCAGCGGTCTTCAGGGATGGTTTATGCTTGCCGATTTCGGACTGGGAAACAGCTTGCAGAATCATATCTCCGAAGCGCGGGCGAAAGATTCCGGGTATGACGGCTTCGTTGCTCTTGCGGTTATAGGCGTCGGCATTGCACTGCTTGTCTGCGTGGGGTTGCTGATGTTGCTGGCGCCGATTTTGGTTCCAAAAATACTGCCCGGATTCGCAGGCGTCGCCGCAGCCTCAAAAGTGGATTACTTTGTTGTAGCAGCTTTGCTTTTCATGACAACAGCCGTCGGTTCGCTTATGTACCGAATCTGGTACGCGGAGCAGCGCGGCTATCTGGCGAACCTGGTCCCGGCGGTCGCTTCGCTCTTTTCCCTGGCCGGGGTCTGGTGGTGCTCGGTTTCCGTGCAGGAATACCGTTTCGGCTGGATGGTTCTGGCTTCTTTTCTTCCGGCGGCGCTCTTTCCGGCCTTATGTCTGTTGTGGCGGTCGCGGCGCATATCTGTTCTGCTTCGGGATGCATCGCTTGAAAAGGGGAGGATCCTGTTAAAGAGAGGCGCCAAATTCTGGGGGTATGCGCTTCTGGCAGCGGCGGTGCTGCAGGTTGATTACCTGATCATGACCCAACTGATCCCAGCCGGCCAGATTGTGATCTATAATATCACGACCAAATTCTTCACGATTGCCTTCATGTTTTACAGTGCTGTCCTAACCGCTTTATGGCCGGTCTGTGCCGAGGCTGCCGCGCAAAACGACTGGCAGACCATCCGGAAATTTCTGAGTAGATATCTGTGCGTCGGTGGAGTTTTTGTGGCTCTTCTGACAGCGGTATTCGCCCTGTTTATGCCGCAGATCCTTTCTCTGCTGGCGCCGCAGGCCAACGTGACGATCCCTGTCTCATTTATCCTGCTGACCGGTCTGTATATTGTGCTGCGGGTCTGGTGCGATACCTATTCGCTGGTACTGCAAAGCATGAGTTATGTACGCCCTTTTTATCTGTACCTTCCATTTCAGGCGGTGGCCAGCGGCCTGCTGCAATGGTTTCTGGCCGTGCGCTTCGGTTTGTATGGGATAATGCTCGGTTTGATCGCTTCATTCGCGCTGACTGCAGTCTGGGCACTCCCATATTTCCTGCGGAAAAGGATGCTGAACCATGCCTGATAACAAGACGGCTTTGGAGGCGAAGCTGGAAACCGCAGCCTTTCGCCCGACTCTGTCGATCTGTATTCCGACTTACAACCGGGCTGAGTTTCTTGACGAAAATCTCTCTTTGATTGTAGCCAAGGCGCGGCCATACAATCTGCCGATTTACATCTCGGACAACGGGTCAACCGATGGCACCCGGGAGATCGTCAACAAACATTCTCTGCTGTACGACCGGATTTATTATTCACGACACCAGCAAAACAGGGGGATCGACCACAATATTGCCACCGTGTTGAAAATGTCCCAGACCGACTATGCCTGGCTTTTCAGCGATGATGACCGCTTCTTTGATACGGCGATAGAGCTGATGTCAGGTCTGCTTGAACGTCACAGGCCCGATATGGTTGTGGTTAACGCGGTCACGAATCCGGATTCAATGAAGCCCCGCATTGATTCCCGGTCGGATCTGGTCTATGACGATATGGCGCTGCTGCTTGAAAACCTCTGTTTTCACATGACCTGGCTAAGCACTCTGATCTGGAGCAGGGAGCTGATCGAACGGGCTCCCTTCGGGAAGTATGACGGCAGCGCCCTGGACTTCATCCATGCTCTGTTTAGCGCTCTGGCCAGTGGAAAACGGCGCGTGATCTGGTGCTCCGAACCATGCATTTATATAGCAAAAGGGGCGTCGATTTCCTGGAAGGGGAGGGTGCTTGAAATCTACGCCAAAAATGCTTTCAATATCATCTTTGGGCTCCCAGACTCGTATTCGCAGGACAATAAAAAAAAATGTCTGAAGGTAATGGGAACCAGAACAGATGCCTTTTCGCTGCACGGTTTCTTCCTGCTCAAAAAAAGTGGATCTTACACGATGGAATCGTACCGGGCATACAGGCAATATCTGCCGTTCGTTACCAATCTGCCGCTTTTTTTATGCTGCATGATTGCCATTTTGCCCCAATCCCTGTTTTTAAAAATTTCGGTTGTCAAGCGCTGGATGAGTCATGATTGATCGTGCCCGTAACTCAATCCGACCTTCCGCCGGACGGGTTGCCGCCGTGACGGTCTTGTACCACCCCCATGACGATGTTGTGGCGTCAGTCGAATCCTATCTGGGGCAGGTCGAACATTTATACCTGATAGATAATTCGGATGGGGTTAATCACCAGAACCTTTTTGACGATCTCATGCAAACTGGCCGGGTCAGCTATTATTGCCAGGATCACAATACCGGAATCGCAACTGCACTTAACAAAGCCTCCGGGCTTGCTTCTGCCGCTGGTTTTGACTGGTTGCTGACCATGGATCAGGATAGTCAGGCCGCTGCTGGCATGGTTCAAGAACAGCTCAAATCAATCAGTGCGCTTTCGGGGGAAAGGGTTGGGATGATCGCCCCATTTCACATTACGAAAGCCACAGGACGTCCCCCCGAAATTCTCATTTCAGACGTGATGACTCCGATGACATCCGGCTGTTTGCTTAATTTGGCTGCTTACCGTGAAGTTGGTGGTTTCATGGAAGATTTTTTTATAGATTTTGTGGATAACGAATACTGTTTGCGATTGCGTCGCAATGGCTGGCAGGTGTTACGCGCAAACCGGGCTTTATTGACGCATAATGTGGGTGATATCAGTAAGTACGGACCGTTCATCGCCACCAACCATTCGCCACTCAGGCGCTATTACAAAACCCGCAATCGCTTCCGGGTATTTCGGGAGTATGTTACGGATTTTCCGGGACATTGCCTGTTTGATTTGGTCAGATTGGCCAAGGAAGCGGGGAGCATTGTCCTGTTTGAAAAAAATAAAATGGCAAAATTCCTGATGATGATCAGGGGGGCAATTGATTTTTTTCGTTGCCGCTATGGGCGTTATGACGCTGCCGGACGGAATGATAAGGAGAAATCGTGATCGGGGTTTTTAAGAAAATTTATATCCAATTGGTTACCCGGCTTCTCGCCTTGCGTTATCGCACAATTGCGGCTGTTATTCGCAACCTTTTGGCTGGGAAATACCTGTCTGGAGAAGGTATTGAAATAGGCGGTCTGCACAATCCGCTGCTGCTTCCATCTGGCCTCAAGGTTCGCTACCTGGATAAAATGAGCAGTGATGAGTTGCGGCGTGTATACCCGGAATTAAAAAACCGTCGGCTGGTCAAAGTTGATGTAGTGGATGATGGCGAAACACTTAACACACTTGCCGATGAGTCCCTTGATTTCATAATTGCCAACCATTTTCTGGAGCATTGCCGGAATCCGCTCAGAACCGTCGGGAGAATGTATAGTTCCTTGAAACCTGGGGGGACACTGTTTCTGACAATTCCTGATAAACGCTATACTTTCGATTCCGGAAGAGATGTTACGCCGTTGGAACACCTGTTGGAGGAGTATGAGCATGGCGCTGATGAATCCTACCCAGAACATGTTTGGGATTGGGTCTGCAAGGGGTTGAAATTAACTGGTGAAGCTGCCGAACGTAAAGCCGAGAGTCTGATCAGCAACGGCGGCGACGGAGATATGCACGTCCATTGCTGGGATCACGCAGGAATCGTGGAAATGGCTCTTTCATTCAGAAATAGGATGCATCTTGCTTTGGAACCCGAGCTGATCTACAAAAACGGCAATTTTGAAACTGTAGTTATTCTAAGGAAAGACATTGAGCCCTGAGTACGGAAGATGACTATTCCCCCCTTGAAAATACTATTTCTGGCGCCTTTCGGAATCCGCCCCAAGGGAACCGTTATCGCCAGAATGCTGCCGCTGGCGGAAGTGCTCCAGGAGCTGGGGCAGCGGGTCATCATAATCGCGCCACCCTACACCAATCCGGAAGATTCCGGCAAAAGCGTGGTTCTGCGCGGAGTCCGGCTGGTGAACATCCGACTTTCCAATGCCTGGAAACCGGCAGCAACCCTGATCATGGCCTGGCGGATGTTTCGGGCTGCGACAGCGGAAAAACCGGACATTGTTCACCTGTTCAAGCCGAAGGGCTACGGCGGCCTGGCGGCGATGCTGATGATCCTGTTGAGCGGTTTGGGGCTTCGCCAGCCGGTTGTTGCCGTTGATACGGACGACTGGGAAGGCGAGGGGGGGATGAATGACCTGCAAGGCTACTCCACGGCTGAACGCAAGGTTTTCGCATTCCAGGAACAGTGGCTGTTGCAGCGTGCTGCGGCGGTGACGGTTGCCAGCCGGGCGCTTGAAGAGATCGTTAGGCAGCGCGCTTCGGCAAATGGGCGCTTGCTGTATTTACCCAATTGTGTCGGGGATGTTGTTCCCGGCGATGGTATGGCGGTGAGGGCACGTTACGGCATCCCGGCGGAAGCTCCGGTCGTACTGCTTTACACACGGTTTTTCGAGTTTGAGCAGGATCGGCTTCACTCAGTTTTCGAAGGAATCTATCGAATGGTTCCCGGGGTGCGATTTTTTGTGGTGGGGAGCGGAAGGAACGGGGAAGAACAGCAGCTTGAAGTCGCCGCCCGTGAAAGGGGTTTCTCGGGGGCGCTGACCGTGGCTGGCTGGGTAAATCCGGAACAGATCCGTGATCATCTGGCGGCTGCCGATGTGGCCATTTATCCCTTTTCCGATACTTTGGTAAATCGCTGCAAATGCCCGGCAAAATTGACCGAACTGCTTCTGGCTGGTATTCCGGTGGTTGCCGACCGGGTCGGACAGATTGCGGAGTATCTGGACGGGGAGAAGGGTGGCGTGCTCTGTCAGCCGGGTGATGCCGGTGCCATGGTCAAAGGTGTGGTTGGCTTGCTGTCTGATCGTGCCGCCAGATTGCAGATGGGATCATTTAATCGCGCTGACATTCGCGAGCGTTTCGATTGGAATAAAAAAGGGTGCGAACTGGCCGCGTTATACCAGGATATTCGCTGAGCCGGGAACGGCCGGGGGCAGGGCTCAGATGGGAAAAAAATTTAAAAATCTGAAAGCCGCGATTATCTGGCGGATCAAAGAGTCTGGATTGCTCCCCTCCTACAAAGTCAGGGAAAATCTAGCCAAAGCCTACTTGCGCGGCGAAGGTGTGGAAATAGGCGCTCTGCACCTGCCACTAAAGGTTCCGGGTGAAGCTCGCGTGCGCTACGTTGACCTGGCAAGCAGGGCTGATAATATCAGCCGGCACCCGGAACTGCCCGCTGATAAAATCGTCGAGACTGATTTTGTGGACGACGGGTTTGAACTGGCCGCCATGGAACAGGCTTCACATGATTTCTTGATCGCCAATCATGTTTTGGAACACACTCCCAACCCGTTGCAGGTGCTGATCAACTGGGGCCGGGTTCTAAAGCCGGGGGGAATACTTTTTGTGTCGATCCCACTGGCCGAGAAATGTTTTGACAAGGGGCGCCCGATAACAACTCTGGAACATCTCATCGTTGATTACGAACAGTGCCGCAGCGAAAACCGTGCTGCCATGGAACTCTCGAATAAAGAGCATTACCGGGAATGGCTGTCAATTTCGACTCCCGCTTTTCTGCGGGAAAGAGGCCAGCGCGCCGAATATCTGGATCAGGCTCAATTGAATGCCGAAGTTGAAACTTTCAGCAGTAAATCGACGGAAATTCATTTTCACACCTTTTCAAAGGAGTCATTTCAGAAACTTCTGGAATACTTTGTGCTTCATGTTGACCGTTCGTTTGTGCTGAAGGAATTACGCAGTTCGAGGGGCAACCGGGAATCTGTTGCCGTATTACAAAAAATAAGCGCCTGAATCCGGCGAACATCAGTGAGTTAAATATTATGAAAGAACGAAATAAAATCCTGATCTGCCTGTCGCTGATGGTGGCGGTGCTATTGGTGCTGTTTGGCAAGATACTTTTTACCAGCCAGATCATTCGCGCTCCAGACATTACCAATGAGTTCTACTGGACGATCAAGCATTTCAAGGAGATGTCGCCCAGCGAGTTCTTCAATATCAAACTCAAGGCCGGTTGGGATCTGTACATAAATTCCGGCGCCACCGACAACGGCGGACTGGCTTCACTACAGTTTCTGTTTTACCGGACTCTGCTCTTCTGGCTGATTCCGGAGCCTGTCAACATCGCCTGGTTCATCGTTTTCCATCTTTTTGTGGGAGGCGCTGGAACATTCTTTTTCTGCCGGGTCCTGGGATGCAGCCTGCCGGCTTCGTTTCTGGGGGGGCTGATTTTCGCCGCCGCTCCGGAGATTGCGACCCTGATCAATGCCGGGCATGTGCAGAAGATAGCCACGATCAGTTTTGCACCCTGGGCATTTTATCTGCTGGAGCGTGGATTCCGCTCCAGACGAGCGCTGGTCTGGTTCATGGCCTGTGCCGTTACGCTTGCTTTCCAGTTTTTCAACATGCATTGGCAGATCGCCTATTACACCTGCCTGGCTTTGGGAGTATACGGAATAGCCCGCAGTGTCATGATCGTCCTTGATGAAAAGGAAGCGCGCGTTAAGACAACCTGGCGGATGTTCGCCCTCAACCTGACCCTGCTGTTCTTTTTTCTGTCGACGGTGGCGATCTCGCTGATGCCCCTGGCATCCTGGTCTACTGAGTCCACCAGGGGGGGCGGTGCCGGAAGCAGTCGCAGCGGCATGCAGGTAGAGGAGGCCATGTCCTGGTCTCTCCCCCCGGAAGAGCTGGTGACGTTTGTGATCCCCGGCTTTTTCGGCCTTTCCCGCGAAGAGGGGGGTGGCAACACGGATGCCATCGGTTCCTACTACTGGGGCAGGATGTTTTTCACCCAGACCAGCGATTACATGGGACTGTTGCCCTGGCTGCTGCTGCCGCTGGCTTTCATATTCAAAAGAGATCGTTATACCTGGCTGGCGCTGGCAGGCATTGTCATTGGTCTGCTCTTCTCGTTCGGAAAATATACCCCGTTCTACTGGCTGCTCTTTGACTATTTTCCCGGAATCAGCCATTTCCGGGTCCCGAAGATGATGATGATCATTCCGCTTTTGGCGCTGGCAGTGCTTGCCGCCCGTGGTCTGGACTGTCTGCTGGATGAAGAGCTGCGTTCAACAAAGGCGTTCCGGATGTTTCTATGGTGCGTGGCCGGTTTGGCAGGAGCGACGGGACTGTTGTATCTGGCCGAGGTCGCAGCCAAAAGTTTTTGGCTGCAGCTATTCGCGGAGCAGATATTTCAGCCGACCCGCTATGAACAGGGGGCGGAGCTGGTTGCCAGACGCTGGAACAACCTGGTTAACGAAACCGGTCTGGCGGCAATTGCGATCCTGATACACTGGCTGGCGTTGCGTTTTCTGCCTCGCCCCGGCCGCCGGATGCTTTTTATCGTAATTCCGCTGGTACTCCTGTATCTGATTGATATCGGACGGATCAACTCTCTCTTTATGCTGCTGCAACCTGCCCCGCGCCGTGATTTTGCCGTAAAAACCGAAATCATGAAGCATCTCTCCCCGATGCCGAAAGAATACCGGGTAGCGCCGCTGACTGAGGAAGATCCAATGCGTTACGTCTCCAATAAAATACCGGTGCTGTACACCTCCAATCCGGTGCAACTCCGGCGGTGGCAGGAACTGTTGGAGCAGTTTTCCCTGACCAGTGCCGTTCCTGATATGTTGAACGTGCGCTATTTGGTGATGCCTGCGGAACAGTATCAGCAGGAAAAGGGCGTTTTAGGTGCTCACTACGCCTTGGTTTACACTACTTCTGACGGGAAACAGCTGTTGCTGGAAAACCGAATGGTACTGCCAAAAGCCTGGCTGGTACCTTCGGTCGTAGTTGAACCGGACGGCGATAAAATGCGCTCGATCCTGAACAACCCCCAGTTTATTCCAGGGCAATTCGGTCTGGTGGAGTCGCCTCCCCCCATTCCGGTGGCAGCCTATGACGGTTCGCTCCGTCAAACGCCGGGGAGTGCCCAGGTGATTCGCTATGAGGCCGACAATGTGGTTGTCGAGACGCGCGTGACCGCTCCGGCCCTGCTGGTGATCGGTGACAAATACTTTAAAGGGTGGCATTCGTACGTAGACGGAACAGCCGCAGAGAATGTACCGGTTAATCATGTCCTGCGCGGCGTTTATCTGACGCCCGGCTCGCACAAGGTTGAGTTCAGGTTTGATCCGCTCCCGTTCAAGATCGGCAAATATCTGACATTGGGGTCGTTTGCGGTATTTGCCGGAATGTTGCTTCGCGAGTGGCTTTATCGCAGAAAAAATGCTGTCTGAAGCCGGTTGTGAAATATGCCTGGAGGCAGAGCGTTGTGCTGACATGCGACAGTCTCAAATTATTTGATCTGCAGCTGTTTCAGCCGCGTCATGGTTATCGCTATTCGCTGGATGCGCTTCTGCTGGCACGTTTCTGTCCCATGCTGAAGCCTGGCGGAAATATTGCGGACCTGGGGGCCGGTTGCGGAATCATCTCGCTGGTTCTGGCGCGGATCAACGCTGATGCCAATGTTGTTGCGGTTGAGAAAAATCCGGAAATGGCGGCGCTGATCGAGCGGAATATCCAGCACAACGCTCTGGCAGAAAGAGTCTCTGTCCAGGCGGAGGATGTCATCGACCTCCGGAAAAATTGTAGCGACTCCATTTTTGACCTGGTCGTTTCCAACCCGCCTTACCGGACGCCTGGCAGCGGGCGGACAAGCCCAAAAGCGGGGCGGGATGCGGCTCGCCATGAAACAACTGCGGGTTTGGAAGATTTTCTTGCCGCCGCCAAGTACCTGGTGAAACCGTCGGGCCGGATCTGTATTATCCAGCTTCCTTCACGCCTGACTGAATTCATGGCATTGGCGGCCCGGATGAAATTGTCGGTCCTGCGTCTGCGGATGATTCATAACAATGTCGAGTCACCGGCCACCATCTTCATGGCGGAGTTGGCTAAGGGAAGGCGCAGCGCTCCGGTGGTGGAACCGCCTCTGTTGGTGAGGGAAATGAATGGTGAATATACGAATGAAGTCTGGCGGTGACAGTACAAGTCGGGTTGAGCCGGATAAAAAAAGGCATCCTCTGTTTAGTGAGGATGCCTTTTTGTTGTCTGAGGGAGTATCAGTTCTTGATCAGCAGAATCAGTTCCATCTTGTCGCCGTCTCCAATGTGAATCGGGAAACAGAGCGCTGTGTGCCCTTCCGGCACCGGCATTCCGGTCGCCGGAGGATGGATGGTGACCGGCGGATTGATGTTCATTATCACGCCCATCTGGGATGCTTTGGCGGCCACATTGCCGCAGACCACGTTGACAAACTCCATTACGGTGTCTTCAAGGACTTCGGCGGACTCGCCGGCAACCGACCCTTCGCGCAGAATTGCCCTGGCAACGGACTGTTGCAGTTCTTCCGAAACCGAAATCAGATAACGAGCCTCCACATCTCCGCTGAAATCCATGGCGGCCATCATGAAATTGGGGGCGAGCACATCGACCGTTGCGCATTTTCCGGCGCGGAACTGCAGATCGAGAACGCGGGTAATCATCTTGTAGGTCAGGTCGGCGGTCATTTCCCAGATATTGCTGTTGGCAATCTTTACCGGAAGATCGATTCCATCCGAGACATACTGGGCCTGATCGGCCTTGAAGTCGGCCAGATGCTTTTGCAGGTTTTCGCTGGTGAGAGCGCCAACCTGAACCAGCGCTTCGCCGATGTAAAGGTGGGTGTTCTTCTGGCGGGTGATGACATCGTTAAGCTGGATAAGTGTCAGAAAACCCATCTCAACCAGCAGATCGCCGAGCTTCATGTCTTTGGACATCTGGGCGTTATGGGCCCGTTCGATATCGGCCAGGGTGATGTATCCCATCTCCACGGCCATCGCACCCAGTTTGAGGTTCTTATGGTCCTGGAGGTCAATCGCTTCCACCAAAGCATCTCTGGTCACAATGCCTTGTTCAACTAGAAATTGTCCGAAAAATTTAACTGCCATATGCGCAACTCCTTGTCGCTATTGGTTAAGCCGGAATTTTCTAAATGTCTGGTACTACGCTTCCTAATCAGAGCTCGCGCAAAATCCGCAGTACGTTATCAGCCTCGAAAGGCTTGGAGATTACGTTCTTGGCACCGAGCTTCAATGCCTCGGTAAACTTGTCTCCGACTCCACCCAGAGATGTAACCATGACGACCTTGACTTCCTTGTCCATGACGGAGAGGGTTCGCAATGCGGTCAGGCCGTCCATGCCGGGCATATTCATGTCCATGCAGATGATATCCGGGTTTTCGGTGTGGTTCATCTTGATTGCTTCGGCACCGTTTTTAGCGTGACCCACACAAACAAAATCACCGGATTCGCCGATTATCTTCTCAAGCTGGCGGGCAACAGAAAGGCTGTCATCAACTACTAAAACCTTCTTCATTTCCACAATTCCTCCTGTCGAGCAACACGGTTGCATCTGGTTTGGCCAGCACAACCGATTTTGTACAAAATATGCGCGAGAATGTATCTGAAACCGGAATAAATGTCAAAAGTATGTTTGGCTTTTCATGGCGTGGCAATTTATGTTAGAGTTACGAAATCTAATTCCAAGGAGATTCACAAAATGCAGAAAAAGAATTTAACAGCGTTGTTTCTAAAGGGATTTGCCGTGGCAGTTCTGGTTGGAAGCGGGGCTTTTGCTCATGCTGCCGACAAGGAAGTCAAGAAGGATGCCGCAGCCCCCGCCGCCGCCACTCCGGCTGCTGAAATCAAGGGGACGGTTGCCAAGGTTAACGGTGCTGTCATTGATGCCGTTGAGCTGAAGCGGGCCGAGAAAGTCATGCTGCGCGGACAGGCTGTTCCTGCCGGACAGCAGGATGCAGTGAACAAGCAGGCTCTGGATCAGCTTATCTCTGCCGAGCTCCTGTACCAGGCCGCCGCCAAGATGGAAGTAAAGGATCTGGACAAGCAGATTGATGAAAAACTGGCTCAGGGCAAAGCCCGTTTCGCCAATGAAAAGGATTTCGAAAAGGCGATCAAGGATCTTGATATGGACGAAAAAGATCTGCGTGACTACACCCGTCGTGACCTGTTGATTTCCAAGTTTGTCGAAACATCCATCGTTCCAAAAATAAAAGTGACTGAAGAGGACGCCCGTAAATTCTACGACCAGAATCAGGATAAATTCACTCGCAACGAAACTGTGAAAGCCAGTCATATCCTGATCGGAGTTGATCCCAAGGCCACCGCCGAAGAGAAGAAAAAGGCCCGTGAGAAGGCTGAAAAGCTTCATAAGGAATTGGTCGCCGGTGCCGATTTTGCCGCTCTGGCCAAAGGCAACTCAACCTGCCCCAGCAACCAGCAGGGAGGCGATCTGGGCTTTTTCGGCAAGGGTCAGATGGTGCCCCCCTTTGAAAAGGCAGCTTTTGCGATGAAACCGGGTGAGATCAGCGATGTTGTTGAAACCCAATTCGGTTACCACATCATCAAGGTGACCGAGAAAAAGCCGGCCGAGACGGTTTCCTTCAAGGAAGCGCAGACAAAAATCGAAGAATACCTGAAGGGGCAGAAGGTTAATGCCGCTGTCGCAGAATATGTTGCCGATGCCAAAAAGAGCGCCAAGATCGAGATACTTCTCAAGTAAACTCTGTCTTGCGATTCCGCCATGATTAAAGCAACGGCCATTCCGGGTTTTCGGGTGGCCGTTTTTTATTGAGCTGATTTGCTGCTGTTAGGGGATGGCCGAGGATCGTTTTTCGTGCTAGGTTATGGCGAATTGTTTATAACATTTTCAACCATAATGACTTGATCAGGATCGTGGCGGGGGCACTATAAAATTGAATCCAATCACTAAACGCACCGGGCAGACGACGGTACTGGTCGTCGAGGACGAACTTTATGTCAGGGAATCCCTGAAGGCTTATCTTGAAGATGTGGGATATCAGGTGATTACAGCCGAAAACGGGCAAGTCGGGCTGGAGATGTTTCGCAGCCGACATCCGGATATTATTATGACTGACCTGCGGATGCCGGTCATGGATGGTTTTGCTCTGGTTGAGACTATTACTGCAGAATCCGGATTTACTCCGATAGTGGTTGTTTCCGGAGTCGGTGCGGTTGACGAGGCGGTGCGGGCCATGCGCCTGGGAGCCTGGGATTATCTCTCCAAGCCGCTCGTGAATTTTGACGAATTGCAGATTACTCTTGAAAACAGCCTGGAACGCGCCAGGACAAAACGGGAACTGGAACGTCTGCGTCACCATCTTTCCAACGGAACGCTGGATGACGAAACAGCCTTCAGCGGCATTATCACAACCTCGCCAAGGATGAGGGCGATTTTCCTGTATCTGGAATCGGTTGCACCATCGCGCCAGTCGATCCTTATTACCGGAGAAACCGGCACCGGCAAGGAGTTGATTGCCAGAGCCGTCCATAATCTGAGCGGACTGTCCGGCCCGTTTGTTGCGATCAATCTGGCCGGTCTGGATGACACCATGTTCAGCGACACACTCTTTGGCCACCAGCGCGGAGCCTACACCGGGGCTGACCGGGCCAGGGAAGGGCTGGTTCGTCAGGCGGCTGGCGGCACACTGTTTCTGGACGAGATCGGCGATCTGTCCCCCGGATCGCAGGTTAAGCTGCTCCGCTTGCTACAGGAAGGCGAATACCTGCCGCTTGGATCAGATAAAATCCAGAAAAGCGACGCCCGGATCGTGGCTGCCACCCATGCAGATCTCAAAGAGCGCATGGAGCAGGGCAGTTTCCGTCCCGACCTGTATTACCGGCTCTGCAATCATCGTCTCGAACTTCCGCCGCTCCGGGATCGTAGCGAAGATCTCCCGCTTTTGACGTCCTATTTTTTGAAAAAGGCGGCTGGCACGCTTGGAAAACCGGTTCCGTCAGCGCCTGCCGAACTGAACGTCTATCTGTCGGCCTACCGTTTTCCCGGCAATATTCGTGAATTGGAAGCGATGATTCACGACGCCGTGGCCCGCTCGGGAAGTCGGACCCTGCCGCTGGATTCTATTATATCGGCCATCGGGAGCGATCTGTGTACGAAACATTCACATTCCGCTGACGTAACTAACTGCCCTGTTTGCCCTTTTGCGGGGAAATTTCCGACACTCAAGGATGCCGAGGAACAGTTGATCACTGAAGCGCTGCGCCTGGCTGAAAACAACCAACGTCTGGCCGCCGCCTATCTGGGTATTACCCGCCAGGCACTAAACAAGCGATTGACCCGCTCGGAGCATTAAACGATATAATTGCCATGAATTGCCCTGCGACAAAAGTTGCAGGCGCAACTTTCGTCCGTAAGTAATAACATAAATGATAATAGTGTGTTAAAGGTCTGTCCGCCGTATCTTAGTCAACCTCTGTCTCACCTCCTCCCCAAATCCAGTTTCATAACAACCTAAAATTACACAATAAATTGTTGTGCGCCCATTGGCACGCACTCTGCTCTATACACGCTCAAAAGCACTCTGGATCACGCAGCAAGTTTCAGGCTTGGATCGGCGCTGCCTGCTGCCTAAATTATCTGAGCTGGGATATTTAGAAGCAAATAACAATAGTTCTAATTTTATCAGCGGGGGATGTCATGACTACTGAATCTGGTGACATAGTGAAGATATGTTTGGATGGAGACTGGTCGATGAATGGCGTGAGGGATAAATTTCCTGTATTGGCCAAAATTCTTGACAGCTTTTCCGGCGCCGACAATTCCGACGAACAGCAAAAAAACAGTTCGGAGGTCTCTCCGGAGATTGATCTGTCTGGAGTTACCGACTTTGATGCCTGCGGATGCCAGCTATTGGCGCTTTTTATACGCAAACTGAATCAGGGCGGTTTTACGGCACGACTGATCAATCTGTCAGATACATTCAAATCCAAAATTCATTCTTTGGGATTTGATCGAGAATTAAATCTAATACGCTGATATACCGAGGGAATCTGCATGACTGAAACCGGGCGGAACAACAATATCGATCTTAATCAGTTCAATCAGGTCTTCTTCGAGGAATGTGCCGAACATCTGGCCGAAATGGAACAGATTCTCGTGTCGTTGGGCGATGTGGGGCCTGACGAAGAACAGCTCAATGCTATTTTCAGAGCTGCACATTCGATCAAGGGTGGCGCAGGAATCTTCGGTTTTCAGGACATGACCGTTGTCACCCATGTTTTGGAATCGCTGCTCGACCGAATACGCAATCACGAAATTCCTTTCAGCGCGGCTATGGTTGACCTGTTTCTGGAGGCCGGTGACGTGATCTCGATGCAGTTGGCCGGTCATCGCGACGGTGCAGAAGTCCGTCAGGAGGCGATTGATCAGATTCGTGTCAGGCTTCAGCAAGTTATTGATTCGGGAGCGGTTGTTGCTTCAGTTGATGTCTGTAATCTCGATAAACCAATCACTGAAAATTTGGGCGTACATCCTGAAAGCGAAGTTCCGGCAACGGCCTGCCAGTGTTTTGAGATGGAATTCAGACCGGACCCGGATATCTTCAAGCGAGGTGTCCGCCTGGAAAGCCTGTTTGGCGAGCTGGAAGAACTGGGTGAGCTGACCGTAACGGCGGTGCTCCCGGCCCCTCCCGAATTCAATGAGTTTGATCCGGAAACCTGTGCGTGCTGCTGGTACCTGACTTTGATCACAACAGCAAGCGAAGCCGATATCCGTGACATTTTCGAGTTTGTGGCTGAAGAAGACCAGCTAAAGGTGCAGGCCATTCCAGTGAATGCTGCATCCGGCAAAGCGCCTGATACAGCGGTGACTGAAGGGAATTGTACCTCCCAGTCAACCTGTCAGGCAGACAGCGAAATTGTTGATACGGCCATCGGCCGAAGGGCCTACGACAAAAACGAGTTGGCGCCGGGTGCCTTCGGTCGCCGCACCAATGAGGGTGAGTCCTCGATTCGTGTTGGGGTATCCAAAGTTGATCAGTTGATAAATCAGGTTGGCGAGCTTGTCATTACACAACTTATGCTGGCCCAGACGGCTGGTTCGCTAGATCCGGTGGTTTACGAAAATCTTCATCGCAGCCTTCTGCAACTGGAACGAAACACCCGTGACCTGCAACAGAGTGTCATGTCAATTCGTTTGGTGCCGATCAGTATTGTGTTTAGTCGATTTCCGCGCATGGTTCGTGAACTGGCCGCCAAGCTGGGCAAACAGGTGGAGCTGAAAACGATCGGAGACTCGACCGAGTTGGACAAGGGACTGATCGAGAAAATCACCGATCCGCTGACGCACCTGGTCCGCAACTGCATGGATCACGCTCTGGAGGCACCTGCCGCGCGTAACGCAGCCGGTAAAGACCCGGTCGGAACGATTACTTTGAGAGCCTCGCAGGTCGGTGGACGGATTGTGATTGATGTGATCGACGATGGTGCCGGTCTTAATCGGACAAAAATCCTGGCTAAGGCGGCTGAACGGGGGATTCCAGCCTCTGATGCGATGAGTGATGAAGAGGTCTGGCAGTTGATTTTTGCACCAGGCTTTTCGACTGCCGATGCTGTCACCGATATCTCCGGCCGAGGAGTCGGTATGGACGTTGTTCTGCGAAACGTGCAGTCGATGAGCGGCAAGGTCAACATTATGTCGGAAACCGGCAAAGGCACACGGGTTACCATCAGCCTGCCGCTGACACTTGCAATACTGGACGGCCTTTCGGTCGCCGTAGGTGACGAGAAGTTCATTATTCCTCTCAACTCGATTATCGAGTCACTCCAGCCGACAGCCGCCAGCATGAAGAGCATCAACGGCAAAAATGTTGTTCATGTGCGCGGCGACTACATCCCGATCATACCTTTGTACGAACTGTTCAACATGAAAGCCCGTGTGACTGATCCGGAAAAAGGGATTCTGGTGCTGATCGACGTTGACGGAGAAAAAGCGGCCGTACTGGTGGACGCCCTGCTTGATGAACATCAGGTGGTTATCAAAAGTATCGAAACCAACTACCGAAAAGTGGATGGTACGGCCGGAGCTACAATTCTTGGAGATGGCCGGGTCGCACTGATTCTGGACGTCAACTCGTTACTTGAAATGCGAAAACTGCAAGCTACTGATGATAGATCAAACTAAAACGGAGGTAACGCACATTATGCAGACAGGTCAGGAGTTTACTGACGGAAACGGGAAGGGTGCCGTCTCGGAGTACCTCACCTTCACCCTGGGCAAGGAGGAGTACGGAATCGACATCCTCAAGGTCCAGGAAATCCGAGGCTATGACGTGGTTACCCATATTGCCAACGCTCCGGAATTCATCAAGGGGGTCATCAACCTGCGGGGAGTGATCGTGCCGATTGTTGACATGCGGATCAAGTTCAAGGTTGGCGAGCCGACTTACAATGAATTTACCGTAGTCATCATCATGAACGTTCTGGGAAGAGTGATCGGGATGGTTGTCGATGGAGTTTCCGATGTGGTGGCGCTTACGTACGAACAGATCAAGCCCGCCCCGGAAATGGGTGCGGCGATGGATACCGATTACATCACCGGTCTCGGCACGCTGAATGATCAGATGCTGATTTTGGTGGATATTGAAAAACTGATGAGCAGTGAAGAGATGCAGGTCATGGATCAGGCAAACTAATATATTAAGGAAAGGTGGTAACCGCATGAAAATCAAAAGTTTTAAAGACTGGAAGATCCTTACTAAGATTCTGAGTATTTCGATCACAACCATCGTGCTGCTGGTACTTGGGGTGACATTCTATGTTCTGCCCTATATGGAAAAGTCCTTGATGGATGAAAAAATAGCGGCCACCAAAGGTGTTGTAGACACAGCAGCATCGCTGATCGAAAGCCATCTCCAGGATGCCAAGGACGGCAAGATAAAACTTGAAGAGGCGAAAGCCCGCGCGCTGGAAAACATCAAGGACATGCGTTATCACGGCAATGAATATTTCTGGGTCAACGATCTTCAGCCGGTAATTCTGATGCACGGAGTCAAGCCGGAGTTGGTAGGCAAAAATGCAAGTGACATCAAGGACCCCAAGGGTAAGCAGATCTTTGTCGAATTTGCCAAAATAGCGAAAGAGAAGGAAGCCGGCATAGTGTCTTATCAATGGGCCAAGCCGGGCGCCAGCCAGCCGGTTGATAAAATTTCCTATGTAAAACTCATCAAAGGATGGGATTGGGTCGTGGGCAGCGGTATCTATGTTGACGATGTCAAGGCCCAGGTTGCAAAGATGCGCTGGCAGATCCTCGGTGCAACCATTCTGCTGGCATTGGTAGTATTTGCTTTTGCCTGGTTGGTCGCACGCAAGATAAAACAGGCTCTGGACAAGGCTATCAGTGTTTCGGAGCAGATCGCTGCCGGCGATTTGACTGTAAAAATCGATATTGACAGCCAGGATGAAACCGGTCAGCTGCTGACATCCCTAAAAGAAATGAACGAAGGATTGGCAAAGATTGTCGGTGAAGTCCGTACCGGCGCCGATTCCATCGCTACTGCAACGGAGCAGATCTCCGCCGGTAATGCCGACCTTTCCCAGCGTACCGAAGAGCAGGCTTCGGCCCTTGAGGAAACAGCTTCGAGCATGGAAGAGCTGACTTCCACCGTCAAACAGAACGCCGATAACGCCCAGCAGGCCAACCAGCTGGCTATCAGCGCCAGTGGCGTGGCCGTAAAAGGGGGCGATGTCATCAACAAGGTGGTCCGCACGATGGAATCGATCACTGACAGTTCCCGCAAAATTTCCGACATCATCGGAGTGATTGACGGGATTGCCTTCCAGACCAATATTTTGGCCCTGAATGCAGCGGTGGAGGCTGCCCGGGCCGGTGAACAGGGTCGCGGTTTTGCAGTGGTTGCAGCCGAAGTACGCAGCCTGGCCCAGCGCAGTGCGGCCGCCGCCAAAGAGATTAAAACCCTGATTGAAGATTCAGTTGGCAAGGTACAGGATGGCAGCCGGTTGGTGGAAGAGGCCGGGCATACGACCCAGGAGATCGTTACCAGCATCAAACGGGTGACCGACATCATGGCCGAAATTTCCGCTGCATCACTCGAACAGTCCAGCGGTATCGAACAGGTCAACACTGCAATAACCCAGATGGATGATGTGACGCAGCAGAACGCAGCCCTGGTGGAGCAGGCCGCTGCCGCCGCCGAGTCGCTGGAGGAACAGGCGCTGCAGTTGGTGCAGGTGGTCACCCGCTTTAAGCTGGAGGAAAACGCTCAGCTTCAACAAAGGACCGTTGGTGAAAAAAAAGCACGCAGAATTCAGTCTCTGCATCCGGAACTGCCTGCCAGAAAGAGCGGCCGCCTGGCTGCTCCCAAAAGCCAGAAAAAGGCTGATTCACTCAAACTTGCAGCTCCCAAAGCTGACGAAGATGATGACTGGAAGGAATTTTAAGGATTAAAACAAGTGGGCGCACGATCAAGTGCGCTCACCGGGAGCTGTGAATGTCGGCAACTGTTGATAAGCTAAAACCGGCATTTGGAATCATCACTGGTGAAAGGGACCTGTATCAGTTTCTTTTCACCAGTGATGATTTTCATCATATCAGGAAACTGATTTACCGCCTGGCAGGTATTTCCCTGGCCCCGTCCAAGAAAGATCTGGTATACAGCCGCCTGGCCCGTCGTCTGAGGGTCAGGCAGGTAAACACCTTCAGCGAATACATCCGACTTCTGGAGAACAGCGGCGATCTGCAGGAACGTGAGGAATTCATCAACGCACTCACGACCAACATGACCTCCTTTTTTCGTGAGGCGCACCACTTTCCGATCCTCTCAAAGCATCTTGGAACCCTTCCCAAAAACAATCCGATCTCGATCTGGACCTGTGCCTCATCCAGCGGTGAAGAACCGTATTCCATAGCCATAACCGTAGTAGAACATTTCAAAACTTTTAATGCTCCGGTAAGGATACTTGCGACGGACATCGATACCAATGTGCTGGAGAAAGCCAAGCGTGGCGTGTATCCACTGGATCAATTGAAAAAAATCCATCCCGAGCAGCTCAAACGGTATTTTTTGAAAGGCGAGGGGAAAAATGCCGGATTCGCAAAGGTTCGTCCCGAGCTTCAGAAGCTGATTGCCTTCAGACGCTTCAACCTGCTGGATGAACAGTGGGGGATTCGGGAAAAATTCGATGTGGTATTCTGCCGCAATGTTATGATCTATTTTGACAAAGATACACAGTACGAAATCCTGAAAAAAATGCAGCCCCGTCTGCAGCCGCACGGCCTTTTTTTTGCCGGCCATTCGGAAAGTTTTCACCATGCCGCCGACCTGTTCAAGGTCTGTGGTAAAACAGTCTATTCACCGAAAAACTGACAACCATGCACAAAGGCAGATATTTTTCCACTAACTCTTACTTTGACAGGATATTTGCGGCAAAGGCCGTCAAGATACTTCCCGGCCAGTATCATGTGAACAATGACAATACGATTATAACAACCGTGCTTGGATCATGTGTTTCTGTTTGTCTTTACGACACCGTAAACGGTATCGGCGGAATGAATCATTACATGCTTCCAGGAGATGGGATCGAGTCGGGTAAATCCGGAAACGGCTCGGCCCGTTACGGAATCCATGCCATGAAACTGTTGCTTGAACATGTTATTCAGCTGGGCGGAGAACGTACTCATCTGGAGGCAAAAGTTTTCGGCGCCGGCAGTGTGATGGACGGCTTGAGTGATGTTGGCAGACAGAATGCGGATTTTGCACTGCGTTACCTGAAAGAGCAGAAGATAAGGGTTATGGCTGTCGATGTGGGGGATTATCTGCCGCGAAAAGTATGCTTTTCTCCTGCCACCGGTCAGGTGTTTGTGAAGCGGATTCAAAACCAGGTACTTGCACCCGAGCTGTTTCAACAGTTTGTTAAACAAGGCCAGCGATAAAATATGATGTTAACGGGATAACGATATGTCCATCAAAGTACTTATCATAGATGATTCCGCGCTTATCAGGTCGCTTCTGACCGAAATCATCAACAAACAGCCTGGTATGGAAGTGGTTGGAACCGCTCCGGATCCGTTGGTGGCAAGGGAAAAAATAAAAGCCCTAAACCCCGACGTGCTGACCCTGGATGTGGAAATGCCGAAAATGGATGGCCTGGCTTTTCTCGAAAAGTTAATGCGCCTGCGGCCGATGCCGGTGGTGATGGTCTCTTCTCTCACTGAAAAAAGCTCCGCCATTACCCTGCACGCCCTGGAATTGGGAGCGTTCGACTTTGTAACCAAACCCAAGATCGACATCCGCAACGGACTGCAGGAGTATGCCGAGGAATTGTCAGAAAAGATCAGGGGAGCGGCCAAGGCGCGTTTGCGACTTCCAAAGCCGAGAAGTGTCGCGAATATTTCGGTTGAACAGAAAAATTCCGCTGATGTTGTGCTGGCTGCTGAACACCGCACTTTTTCCACTACCGAGAAAGTCATTATTCTTGGTGCTTCGACCGGCGGCACCGAGGCGCTCAAAACGCTTCTGGTTGATATGCCGGCGGATTGCCCCGGGATTCTGATTACCCAGCATATGCCGGAGGCCTTTACAAAAACCTTTGCAAAGCGCCTTGACGGACTTTGCCGGATCGCGGTCAAAGAAGCCGAACATGGCGAACGTGTTCTGCCGGGTCACGCTTACCTGGCACCCGGTAATCGTCACTTGCTTTTGAAAAGGAGCGGTGCCAATTATGTGACTGAACTGTCTGACGGACCGGCCGTCAGCCGGCACCGGCCATCGGTGGACGTGCTGTTTAGGTCGGCCGCCAATTGTGCAGGGAAAAACGCCATCGGCATCATCATGACCGGCATGGGTGATGACGGCGCCGCCGGAATGTTGGAGATGCACCAGGCCGGTTCTTATACTCTGGCCCAGGACGAGGAAACCTGCGTCGTGTTTGGAATGCCGAAAGAGGCCATTGCCAGAGGTGGCGTCGATGAGATCGTACCGCTGCAGGATTTGTCCAGACGATTGCTCTACTGGTTGTCATCCCAGGGTAAGCGCGGCTTCAGAGTTTAATTCATGATTGCTTGAACATATAGAAGGCCACGGGTAGGTGCTTATGAAACAAAAAACGGCAGATTCGAATGTGTCCGCTGACGGCTTGACTGCCGGTCTGGCGGAGATAAAGACTTTGCTCACCAGACTCAGTGAGGGTGATACCGCGCTGCGTATCGAAGTTGATTCGGAAAAAGATGTCTTCGGTGACCTGAAGATGCTCATTAGAAAGATTGCCGAGTATATCCAGGACACCAATAATTATGCCCACGAAATGGCCATCGGGCTTTGTGAGCATTATGACACTCTTAACCGGATTTCCAAGGGAGATTTTGCCGTCCGTTCCCCGGTTGATTCTGCCAACGAGTTGGTTGCCAAGCTGGGTGAGCTGATCAACAAGGAAGCTGATGTTCTCACCAGCGCCGTTTCTCGGGCCAAACTTGCCGAAGAGGATCGCAACGATCAATTACATCTTCTTCAGACGCTGATGGATACCATCCCGAACCCGGTATTTTACAAAGACTCAAACTGTCGTTATCTCGGCTGCAACAAGGCTTTCGAAGCATATTTCGGGCTCAGCAGGGAGATGCTGGTCGGAAAGGAGCCACATGATCTTTGGCCGGTTGAATTGGCGGAGCTCTACCGGCAACAGGATCAGGAACTGCTGACAAATCCCGGTTTGCAAACCTATGAAACAACAGTCAAATATGCCGACGGCACCTTACGGGATGTTATTTTCAACAAGGCCACTTTCAATGAAGGGGGGGGCTCTGTCAGCGGGTTGGTGGGTGTTATTCTCGACATAACCGAACGCAAACAGGCAGAAAGTGCGTTGGCCTTTCAGAATATTCTGCTGTCCGCCCAGCAGGAAGCCTCAATCGACGGTCTTCTGGTGGTCGATACCAGCGCCAGAATTCTCTCGTTCAACCGCCGTTTCAGAGAAATAATGGACATACCGCCACACATGCTGGAAGCTGGGGCGGATGAGGCGGTCCTGGCCTATGTGACCGGTCGTATGGCAGACCCGGAAAAGTTTTTGGAGAAGGTAAAATACCTGTACGAAAACAGTCATCTGAGCTGTCGTGATGAACTGTACCTTAGCAACGGCAAGATTCTGGATCGCTACACGGTTCCATTAACAGGCGAAGATGGGCATTCTTATGGCCGTCTCTGGTCTTTCAGGGATATCACCGAGCGCAAGGCGGCCGAACAGGAGACTAGAAACGCTTACCAGCAGCTGTCGGATATTGTTGAATTTCTGCCGGATGCAACATTTGTCGTGGACAAGGATAAGCGGGTGATTGCCTGGAACCGGGCCATAGAAGAGATGACCGGATTGAAAAAAGGGGATGTTATCGGTCAGGGAGATTATGTTTATTCAATACCCTTTTATGGAGAACGTCGTCCAATCCTGATTGATCTGATCGATGAGGACGCGGAGACAATAAGACGTAAATACGACTATATCGTTATGGAAGATGGAAACCTGTTTGCCGAGACATATATCCCATCATTCCAAAATGGCGAAGCCCGCTATTTTTGGGGTGCCGCGACGCCGTTGTTCGACAGCCATGGCAACCGGTCGGGGGGGATTGAATCGATCCGGGATATCACCAAATACAAACATGCCGAAGAAGAAAAAATCCGGCTGAGTGCCCAGCTGGAACATGCACACATGATGGAGACATTAATGTCCCGACTGGGGCACGACCTGAAAACTCCGCTAACTCCGTTGCTTGTCATGTTGCCGCTGCTTAAAAAACAGCTGGCCGGGTCTGATTTGGTAAAAAAGGTGGACCTTTGTATTAGTAGCGTCACCTCCATAAAAAACCTGTCTGAAAAAACCAGGGTAATTGCTGGACTTTCGAATGCCGTTAGTGCTTACGAACTTGAGGTTGTCAATCTTGCCTCCATTGCAGATCGGGCCGTTTCAGAGTGTGCGAACATGATTTCCAGAAAACCGGTCGACTGCCGGAACAACATTGATCCGGCAATTGTCATCCGTGCCGTTTCGGAGCAGCTTCAGGAACTGTTTTTTAATCTGCTTTCCAACGCAGTACATTTCTCCCGGGTGAACGGCATCATTGTCATATCAGCCGAGCGGAAAGGGGAAACCCTTCTGGTATCAGTTCAGGATCAGGGTATTGGTCTTTCTGCCGATGATATGAAACACGTATTTGATGATTTCTTCAAGGTGGACGAGTCTCGACACGATCTGAATGCCTCCGGACTTGGTCTTTCGATTTGTAAACGGATTGTCCGGAATCACAACGGAAGAATCTGGGCCGAAAGCCCCGGACTCGACCAGGGAACAACAATCAAATTTACCCTTAACGAGAAAATAAACGGCGACAGCATGTAGTACAGAGGAGTCGATAAATGAGCATCAAGGTTATGTTGGTCGATGATGAAGAGATAATCAGAGATTCGGTGGAAATGTTTTTACAGTCAGAGGGTATTCATCTGCTGACCGCGGCAGGCGGCGAAGAGTGTCTTGAACATCTCCGTGACGGCTTCCGTGGATTGATTCTGATGGATGTCATGATGCCGGAGATGAATGGCTGGGACACGATCCGTAAAATAGTGGGAGGCGGTTTATACGACGGGAATCTTATTGTCATGCTGACGGCGCTGGATGCGCCGGACGACCAAATGGACGGCATTCAGGAATATGTCACAGACTATCTGACTAAACCGTTTGTTCCGGATGAACTGCTGGTAGTTCTCAAATATTATTCCAGCCTGCTGAAACCTGAGGGGTCAGGCGATGGTCAATAACAATATTGTCATCATCGGGGTTTCGACCGGCGGCCCCATTGCACTCAGGAAGCTTTTCTCCGGACTGCCGCCACTGAACGCTGCGATTGTGATTGTGCTGCATATTCCCCCCGGCATGGATCACAAGATTGCCAAGGGGTTGGACGAGGTATCTGCAATGCCGGTGGCTCTGGCAAAGGATGGCGAATATCTGCGGAACGGACAGGTCTATTTTGCACCTGGCGGTTTTCACCTGAAGCTTGAAGGTAACAGTCGCATCATTCTGGAGGAGGGGCCGCGTGTAAATTTTGTTCAACCATCCGTAGATGTGACAATGAACTCCCTTTTGAAGCCGCTGCAAAGGAAACTGATCGTCGGGGTTATCCTGACCGGTATGGGCAGGGATGGATCCGAAGGTATCCGGTATGTCAAGACACTGGGGGGAATAACCATTGCCCAGGATCAGGAATCGTCTGCAATCTATGGCATGCCGAAGGCTGCCGTGGCAACAGGAGCGGTCGATTATATTTTTCCACCGGTCAAAATCGGTAAAAAACTGGTCGAGCTTTTGAACTGACACAGGGGACAATATGACTATTTTGGCACAATGGCGGAACAGGATTCTGCCCGCAATAGACACAATAAAACGGGCCGCCGGTTCAACCGAAGACGAATTTTTGCGAATAGGCGCCAGAATGCAGGAGTTTTATGCACGTTCGCAGGAGAATTCCGGGCTGGCCAGCCAACTGGTGGTGTTGCTCAGTGACGACGACTACCACGTCCTAATCGATGAGCTGAAACGGATTACCGGTGAGATGGGAGAATATCTGGAGGTCTCACGGCTACAGAATACGGAGATTTGCAGCTCTCTGGAGCAGGTCATGGATCTTCTTGAAACAGTTTCCCGGCCGCTGGCTGCATTCCATAAAATGGACAAAACCCTGCGGATGTTGGGTATTTCCACCAAAATCGAGAGTGCGCGCCTGGGGGAGTTGGGGAACGGATTTACGACTCTTGCTTTGGATGTGGAGAAGCTGTCCTGTCTGGTACGCGAGAAAACCGACTGTATCAGGGGACAGCGCGAGCTTCTGGTTGGTCTGCTTGTCAAGCATCTCAAAGCGGGGAAAGAAAGTAAGCTGCTTCAGAACGAAGAAGCCCGCAGCATGCTTAATTCAGCCACGACAAGTTTTGATGCGCTGGTTCAACTCAATGCCAGTTGCTCGGATTGCGGTGAACTGGCCGGACAAGTTTCCAGCCAGGTTTCCTCGGCAATTGGCGAAGTGGTCTCTTCTCTGCAGATTCACGACATGATGCGGCAGCAGATGGAGCATGTCACAGAAGCTTTGGAGCTGTTGGTTATTGATATGGACAACAGTACTGCCACGGAGAGTGAAGATGTGAGGTTTGCCGCTGTGGCGGGGCAGGCCGGGGATGTCTGTGAATTGCAGGTGGCCCAGTTGCGAAATGCCATCGAAGAACTGAACGTTTCGGTAAACACGATCATCGACAATCTGCGTGCTATTGGAAATCAGCAGTCGTTGCTCTCGGGAGAGGTGATGAATGCCACCGGCAACAAAGGCGCTTCCGGAAACTCATTTTTTACTGAATTCCGAACAGTGTTGTCAGGACTCGGCATTGTTTTGCGCAAATGCGCTGACACGGATCGCCAGTTTTTCGCAACGTTGGGGAAAGTTGCCGGTGCTATTAATGAAATCTCCGGTTTCGTAAGCAGCATCGAAAACATCAGTGCCGAAATTAATCTTATCGCGCTGAACGCTCAGATTCGGGCAGCACATACCGGACCTGAGGGTGTCGCACTTGGAGTGTTGGCCGAAGGCATCAAGTCACTTTCCCAGGACGCAGTGCCACAGGCTGATGCCCTGCTGCAAACCTTGTCCGGTATCAGCGAGTTGACAGACGCCTTGGTCAAAAAAGCTGAATCTGAACTGACTGCACTGGGTGAACGGTTAGTCGGGATGGAGGCTGAGGTCGATGGGATCGTCACGTCAATAGAGCATATGAATGAAACCGTCAGCCGCCTACTTGGAGATCTGGTGAGCGGAGTGGATGGACTAAACGCAGATATTGCGCAACTTACGTCCGGCATTACCGTACACGAATCAGTCGGCAATCTGGCACGTTCAGCTGCGTCCGGGCTGGAGGAGGTCGTGAACCAGGCGCGGGAACTTGTTCCGGCGACCGACGAGTTTCACCGGAATCTGCTCCATATGACGGCCAGTTATACAATGCAGAGTGAGCGTCGCATACACGAAGCACTTGCCCGCAGGCATTCCGGTGCGGCGGAAGGGTCCGTTGAAGAGGCACTGGAATCCGCGGAGAGTAGTGGGTCGGAATTTGGCGATAACGTAGATCTATTCTGATGGCAGGCCGGATTGCCATAGCGACTTATAAACAGCAATAAAATAACAACTGAAGCAGGAGGAAATAAACAAAATGTCAAAATTAATAATGACCGCCGATGATTCGGCCAGTGTACGCCAGATGGTGGCTTTTACACTCAAGCAGAATGGCTATGAAGTGCTTGAGGCCGTAGACGGAAAAGACGCACTTGCCAAGCTCGCCTCGCAAAAAGTCGATATGCTGCTGACTGACCTCAATATGCCGAATCTGGATGGTATCGGCCTCATTAAAGGGGTCAGGGGCGGGGGGCTCAACCGGATGATCCCGATTGTCATGCTGACCACCGAATCTCAGGATTCCCGCAAGGCGGAGGGGAAGGCCGCCGGTGCCACCGGATGGATCATAAAGCCTTTCAAGCCGGAACAGCTGATTGCAGTTATAAAGAAAGTTCTTGGCTGATCGCTTCTGTTTGCGCCATAGGCTGCAGTTGATCAATTACTGCGGCCGGTGGCGCTCAGGGCAGCGACAGAAGTTGCTTCTGCTCCAATGCTTGCGCCTTGCCAACCCCACGATATCACAGTGTAAATTCCTTTTTGTCATCTCATCTGTCAACTTCAGTCGCAACGGACATTTTGAATAAATGCCCTTAATGTCCTGAAACTACAACATTTTATGAATAAAATAACTTGGCATGCTCCCTGCTTTTATGTGCGTATGTTTTACTATGCGTCAACGATGATGCCAATATCAAAGGGGGGGATATGAAGCTGAAGCGTTACAAAGACTGGGGAATTTTTGCAAAAATCATGAGCCTTTCACTGCTGACCTGGCTGGTATTGGTCGTGGCAAGCATGTTCTTGCTGGTGCCGTTTATCCGTGGATTGATCATGGAAGAGAAACAGGCCACCGTCAGTTATCTGGTACAGGAAGCCACCACACTGTTGGGTTCCTATCAGAAACAGGTTGAGGCCGGCACTCTTACCAAAGAGGATGCCCAGAAGCAGGCCGCCGAGAAGATCGGGGCGATTCGTTACAATGAAAAGGATTATCTCTGGATCAACGACATGACTCCAAAGATGATTATGCATCCGATCAAACCGGAATTGAACGGCAAGGATCTGAGTGAAAACAAGGACGCCAACGGCAAGTTGCACTTCAATGAAATGGTCAAGGTCTGCAAGGAGAGCGGCAAGGGCTTTGTCCAGTATATGTGGGCCAAACCGGGGGGGGGCGCACCGGTTCCAAAACTCTCCTATGTCGAACTTTACCAGCCATGGGGTTGGGTGGTCGGCACCGGCATTTACATTGATGATGTAACCGCACACGTCCATGAAATTCAGATCGGCATCGGCATTGCCCTGCTGGTGATTCTGGCGCTCAGCATTCTGCTGGCCTGGGTGGTCTCACGCACAGTCACCGGTCCGATCAAGGCAGTGGTCAATACCATCAAGGATATTGCCCAGGGTGAAGGCGATCTGACCAGGCGTCTGCCGATTCTCGGCAGGAATGAAGTTGGTGAGCTGAGCGAATGGTTCAACACATTTGTGGGGAATCTGCACAACATCATCAGCCAGGTTTCCGGCAGCTCGCTTCAGCTCGCGTCGTCGGCGCTGCAGTTGCAGCAGACCTCACATCAAATGACCGATAGCATTGCCCAGCTTTCTTCGCAATCCACATCCCTTGCAACTGCCGGTGAGGAGATGTCTGCCACCTCCGGTGACATTGCCAGCAACTGTCATCATGCTGCAAACAACGCCGGTGGAGCTACCCAGAAGGCTACCGAGGGGGCAGCGGTAGTTGGTCAATCGATTGCCGTCATGAACACTATCGCGGAACGCGTCCAGAAAGCAGCCAGCACCGTGGATGCGCTTGGAGTCCGTTCGGAACAAATCGGCGCCATCATCGGCACCATTGAGGATATCGCGGATCAGACCAATCTGCTGGCCCTGAATGCGGCTATTGAAGCGGCCCGGGCTGGCGAGCAGGGACGCGGTTTTGCAGTAGTCGCCGACGAAGTTCGCGCTTTGGCCGAGCGCACCACCCGCGCCACCAAAGAAATCGGAGAGATGATCAAAGCGATTCAGAAAGAGACCAAAGAGGCTGTTTCATCTATGGAGCAAAGTGTGACCCAGGTCGAGCAGGGCACCAGTCACGCCGCAGAATCAGGTCGTTCGCTGCAGGAAATTCTGGACATTATTAACGATGTGACCGAGCAGATCAGCCAGATCGCCACCGCCGCCGAAGAACAGACAGCCACCACCCGCGAAATCAGCAGCAACGTCATGAATCTGAATGATCTGGCCCAACAAAACGATCATGCTTTGCATGAAACTGCAGTTGCCGCAAATGACGTTTCCCGGCAGGCGGAAGAGTTGAAACGGCTGGTCGGTCACTTCAAGTTGTAACAACAATCAACTAGAGATTGACAGATACCCCGCTGTTCGCAGCGGGATATTTGTTTTATGGATTTTTACAGAGCTGTCATGGAGAAGCACAATGCCCGCTAGCAACGCAGCTAACCAGCTTGAACTGCACAGAATAGCCGTATCTGACATTCTGGATACGCTCCCCTCGATCATTGTCAGGGTTGACCGCCAGGGACGGGTTAATCTGGTTAACAGGAGTTTCGAGCTGTTTAGCGGTATTCAGGCCGACAAAGCCCTGGGATTGGAGATCGCGACTCTGATTCCGCAGTTTGGCAGTAAGTTTAAAGGAATGAATGAAATTATAGACAACCGGACGCCGGTCGCCTTTGACAAGCTTCCCTGTCGAAATGGAGGCCAGTTATCATATCATTCTTTGGAAATTTACCCGCTTGATTCTGACGGTGTCGGCATGGCGGTGATCAGGATCGACGATATCAGCGAGCATGTCAGAATCGAAGAGATCATGGCCCACACCGAGAAAATGAGTATGGTTGCCGGTCTGGCAGCGGGAATGGCCCATGAAATCAACAATCCCCTGGGAGCGATTATGCAGAATGCCCAGAATATCGAACGGCGTGTGTCACCGGACATTGAAGCCAATCTCAAGGCGGCCGAAGAAGTTGGCGTAAGGCTGGATCTGGTGCGTGCATATCTGGTGAAGCGCGGTATATTTGAATTCATCGGTCACATTCGCACGGCTGGTGTCCGTGCATCAAATATCATCACCAATATGCTTCACTTCAGCCGTCGGGGGGAACCACGCATAGAGGCTGTAACCCTCTCCAAAATGCTGGACTGGACGCTGGAACTGGCTGCCAGTGATTATGATATGAAAAAAGTTTACGATTTTCGCAATATTGAATTAGTGCGGGAGTACGCCGCCGATCTGCCGCTGGTTAACATGATCATTCCCGAAATGGAACAGGTTGTTCTGAATATTCTAAAAAACTCCGCCCAGGCTTTGGCCGAGTTGGAGGATGAGCGCACGCCTCGGATAACTTTGCGGACACACATTGATCATTCGATGGCCGTGATTGAGATTGAGGATAATGGGCCGGGAATCGAGGATGCCGTTCGAATGCGGGTCTTCGAACCGTTTTTCTCAACCAAGGAAGTCGGCGTCGGCACAGGTTTGGGGTTGTCGGTTGCCTATGCCATCGTAACCAAAGGTCATAATGGAACTCTTGAAGTCTGGTCAAAGCCGGGTGAGGCTACCTGTTTTGCGATTAAACTGCCGCTACAGGAGTTAAGCTGATGAGCAAGCCGGAAATTTCCATACTGCTGGTTGACGACGATGACATTATCCGCAGCTGTATCTGCGCTTACCTGGAGGACGAAGGTTTTTCCGTTCACAGTGCCGTCAGTGGTGAAGAGGCTCTGGACATAATTGCCGGAATAAATCCGACGGTCTGCATTTCCGATATGCGTTTAACCGGTATGAACGGTGAGTGTTTTATCCGGCAGGCCCATTTGATTTGTCCTGCGACAGGATATCTGCTCCATACCGGCCTTGATTATCCGCTTTCTGATGAACTGCGGTCGATCGGGATGAAACCGGATGACGTTCTGCAAAAGCCGATCTATGAGCTTTCTCTTATCACCAAAAAAATAAACGCCATTGTCATGGCTGGGAGCGGGGTCTGATGGAGTCGAAATATGATAGCCCGGTCTTATTGGTCATTGACGACGAGGACGCTATCCGCGGCAGCGTGGCGGCCTATTTCGAGGATTGCGGTGTGACAGTTGTCCAAGCCTGTGACGGACGCGACGGAATCGACAAAATCAAGGCCATACGACCCGATCTGGTTATCACTGATCTGCGCATGCCGATTGTGGATGGTCTTGCGGTTGTGGACGCCGTCTGCCGGATGGATGACAACCTGCCGGTGGTTGTCCTCTCGGGAACCGGCGTGCTGGATGATGTCATTCAGGCGCTGCGGCGGGGAGCCTGGGACTATCTCTCCAAGCCGGTTAAAGATTTGATCGCCCTGGAACTGGTTGTCAACCGCTGCCTGGAGCGCGCCCGGTTGGTCCGGGATAACCGCAATTATCAGCAAAACCTGGAAATGCTGGTCGCCTCGCGCACCGTGGAACTGCGCAAGCTGAGCACAGCAGTGGAGCAGAGCGCCAACAGTGTCATTATTACAGATGCCAACGGAATCATTGAGTACGTCAATCCCAAATTTACGGCTGTTTCGGGTTTTACGCCGGAAGATGCCCTGGGTAAAACTCCGCGCATCCTCAAATCCGGGCGGCAGCCGGACAGTTATTATACGGAGATGTGGGGCGCGATCAAATCCGGCAAAGAGTGGCAGGGGGAGTTCTGCAACAGGACCAAGGATGACAGGCAGTATTGGGAACTGTGCAGTATCGCGCCGATCAAGGACGAATCCGGCACAATCACGCACTTTGTCGGAATCAAGGAAAATATCAGCGAACATAAACGCTACGAGGAACAGCTCTATTATCAGGCCAATTTTGACGGCTTGACCGGACTCCCCAATCGCCATTATTTCCAGCAGCATCTGGCACTGCAGCTTGAGCTGATCAATCGCGACGACCAGTTTCTGACTTTGATGGTGCTGGACATAGACAATCTCAAGTTTGTCAATGATACATTCGGACACGAGTTCGGCGATCAGTTGCTGAAGGAAATCGCACAACGTCTGGAAAAGACCTGTGGAGTAAACAGTTTCATCTCCCGCTTTGTAGGCGACGAATTCATAATTATTCCACCGCTGATGACCGCAGCTGATGATTCCGTTTTATTTGCCGATAAGATTCATAAAGCCATGAACGAAGCCTTTGTAATCAAGGGCACCGAAATCATTTCTACCGCCAGTATCGGCGTGGTGCTTTACCCGGAAGATGGCAAATGCATGGAGAGCCTGCTGAAAAACGCCGAAGCGGCCATGTACCAGGCCAAGAAGGATTGCAAAAACGCCGTATGCTTCTATACCCGCGAACTGAATTTTCAGCTGGAACAGCGCTTTGCGATGGAGACAAAACTGCGCAAGGCGCTGGAGCGGGAAGAATTCAGCCTTAATTACCAGCCCCAGATCAATCTGCAAGACGGCAGAGTCCTGGGGATGGAGGCGCTGCTGCGCTGGACACCCGGCGGTGAAGCAACCATATCCCCGGCTCAGTTTATCCCGTTACTGGAAGAGACCGGCCTGATCGTTGAGGTAGGGGAGTGGGTGCTGTGGCAAGCCTGTCAGCAGGCGGTTGAATGGCGGAAAGCGGGCTTGCCTCCGATGCGCATGTCGGTCAATATTTCGGCGTTGCAGTTCATGCGCAGCGACCTGGATGAAACTGTCAGGCGCGTGCTGGATACCACCGGCTATGACCCCCGGCTTCTCTGCCTGGAGTTGACCGAGAGCATGATCATGATCGACAGTCAGCGTACCATGGAAAAACTGGCCGCCCTGACCAATATTGGTGTTACGCTTTCACTGGATGATTTTGGAACCGGCTACTCATCACTGGAATATCTGGGGCGACTGCCGATTCAGGAATTGAAGATCGACCAGTCCTTTGTCAGGCGGATGCTGACCACCAGAAACGATGCTGCCGTTGTTAACACCATCATTGCCATGGCCCACGGGCTGGAGATGGAGTTGGTGGCTGAAGGGGTTGAAACCGAAGAACAGCTGTCGTATCTGGTGAAAAGAGGCTGCTCGATTATCCAGGGTTATTACTTCAGCAGACCTCTGGCTGCGGATGCTTTCGCACTGTTTTGCAGGGCGCGCAATTGACAAACAAAATTATCAGCTCTTGGCCATTTCCGGGGAGGACGTGCATGTTTACAGATCATCATAACCGCATAAGGCAGCGTTTCATCATTGCCATCGGCTTTGCTCTGATCGTTATGGCAGTTCTGTTCTGGCTGGACAGTGAGCATGAGTACCGTCTGGTGGTTTCTGCTGCGGAAAACCGCTCGGTCAGCGCTGCCCGTATTTTAAAGGAGCATGTTGAGAGCGTCTTCACCGAAGCTGATAATTCACTGCTTGATATTTTAAATGATTTATATGAGCATCGGACATTCGAGGCCAATTCCGTCGGATATCTTTATGAAGAGCTTGCGCTCCATACCCGCAACTCGCCGCAATTCAACAATCTGTTTATGACAAACAGAGCCGGAACACTCCTTGCCTCTGCGGGTTCTGGCTCTTTGGGTAATAAAACCGATTACTCAGTGTATGACTTTTTTAAGCATCACAAAACTCTGCCCCGTGACGATTCTCCCTACATTTCCGATTCTTTTAAAAGTCCTGCAACCGGAAAATGGCAATTCACCATCTCGCGACCTGTCCTGAACGAAGCCGGAGAGTTTGATGGCGTTGTTGCCGCATCTTTCAGCATTGATTATTTCGTTAATTTTTATTTCAGCATGGACCTTGGAAAAAAATCCAGAGTCCTGCTGGTGCGGAACGACGGCCAGCTGCTGCTGGCGGCCCCCTTTGACGAATCAATCTTTGAGAAGGATTTTCGCAAATCAATTCTGATCAGGGATCAGTTGCCGCATGCCGCCCACGGCACCTATCGAATGGATGCAGGTTCGGCATTATTGGGCGAGTCAGGAAACCGGATCGTATCCTATGTGACGTTGGGGCGATTTCCGGTTATTGCCGTTGCCAATATTGATCAGGACATGGATCTGAAAGCTTGGAAGACGGCTGTTGCCAAACATGGCATTATCGCCGGTTTCCTGGCGCTGCTGACGGTTGTCCTGTCGGTTCATTTCTTACGGCAGCTGAAAAATATCAGTAACACAAGCCAGGACATGAGCCGACAGCAGCAGGAACTGCAGATCAAGGCTGAAATGATCGATGCGGTTAGAGACCCGATTTTGCTGGTCGATGAAAAGGGGCGGCTTGTCCAGTTCAGCAATGCCCTTTGCGATTTGACCGGATGCAGCCGTCAGGAACTGGAAACTTGCAGAATTCAGGAGTTAATGCCGGCTGAGAACGGCGAACTGGTGGAAGGACGCATTCGGCATGTTCTGGAGAAGGGCGAAGCAGTTTTTGAAGCGGTTTATCTGCATGTATCCGGAAAACGGATACCGGTTGAAGGGTTGGCCAGGCCGGTTGAGATTGGTCATCGCAAACTGGTGTTGAGCGTTTTGCATGATGTAAGTGAACGTCAGGTTCTGGAAGACAAGTTGAAGGCGGTCGCGTCGGAGTGGCGTGATACTTTTGATGCTGTCGAAGATGCGGTCTGGCTGCTGGATATGGACAAGCATGTGCTGCGCGCCAACAAGGCCACCCAGACTATGTTCGGGATGCAGCCACAGGATGCTGTCGGAATTGGTTGCTGCGATATTGCACATAAAAGTATTTTGCATCATGAGTCATGCCCGTTTGAGAATATGAGGAACAGTGGGAAACGGGCTTCGATGCAGGTGCCTGTGGGAATGAAATGGTTTGAAGTTTCAATTGATCCGGTTTTTGACGAAAATGGAAAGGTCATTCGGGCCGTGCATGTCGTCAAAGACATTACCGCCTTGAAAAAAGCCGAATTGCGCGAGCAGCTTCGCTCAAAAATACTGGAGAAAATCGCCAGGAGCGAGGCGCTGCCGCAACTCCTGAACTTCATGGCAAGTTCGATTGAACAGGAACGACCGGGCGCGCTTTGTTCCATACTGCTGGTTAATGAGACGGGAACTCACCTGGAATTTGCTGCGGCTCCCAGCCTTCCCGAAGCTTACAATGCGGCGGCAGGACACATTCTCATCGCCGAAGGTATCGGCTCTTGCGGCACAGCTGCTTTCCGCAGGGAACGGGTTGTGGTGGAAGACATCAGCGTTCACCCGTTCTGGAAAGGCTTTACTCCGGCAAGAGACGCCGGATTGCGCTCCTGCTGGTCGGAACCGATTTTTTCCTCATCCGGCCAGTTGCTGGGTACTTTCGCCATTTACCACAGGGAACCGGCCATTCCGGGTGACGATGAAATCAAGATGATCGAGCTGGCGGCTTCATATGCGGGAATCGCAATTGAACGGAGCCGGATTGAAGCGGAACGGGATCAGCTGGAACAGCAACTGAGCCAGTCGCAGAAGATGGAAGCAATTGGACATCTGGCCGGAGGGGTTGCGCACGATTTCAATAACCTGCTGACTCCGATCATTATTTACTCCGACCTGATCAAGCGCGCCTTGCCGGGAGACGAAGCTCTTCATGCCAAGATCGACGGCATAATCAAGGCTTCCGGAAAGGCCCGCGAGCTGACTCATCAACTGCTCAGCTTTGGTCGCAAGCAGGTCATGCAGATGCAGACGGTTAATCTGAATGAGATCATAACCTCCTTCAGTTCGATCATGCGGCGGACACTGCGCGAAAGCATCGAGATTGATCTGCAACTCTCATCGCAAGATAAAATTGTCTTTGCCGACCGCTCCAAGATTGAGCAGGTTCTCCTTAATCTTGCCATCAATGCCCAGGATGCAATTGCGGATACCGGCAGTATCACGATAGAAACCGGGCAGGTCCTGATTGATGACGAATATGCCCGGCTCCACCCGGGCATGAAAACCGGTGATTTTGTGTTGCTGTCATTTCGTGACACCGGCAGCGGTATGGAAGACGAGATCATGAGGCACGTTTTTGAACCGTTCTTCACCACCAAGCAGGTTGGTCACGGCACCGGACTCGGACTGGCGAATGTTTACGGGATAGTGAAGCAGCATAATGGTTATATAGCGGTGCAAAGTTGTGTCGGGAAGGGTACTGTTTTTAAAATTTACCTGCCTTTAAGCTCCAACAAGCTGACATCAGATGGACAACTTCCGGCCGGGAATACGGCTGAACATGTCGGAAATGAAGTTATTCTGCTGGTTGAGGACAATGAGATGGTGCGGATAATGACCTCAGATCTTCTTAAGGATCTTGGCTACCGTGTGTATACTGAGGGACATCCGGAAAGGGCGCTGGAGCTCGCCCGGCTGATACCGGAAAAAATAGATCTGCTGATAACCGATGTGGTCATGCCTGGCATGAATGGTCAGCAGCTCTTTGAACGTTTGAACGTAGAACGTCCGGACATTGACAAGGTCCTGTACATGTCCGGTTACACCAACAATGTCATCGTTACCAATGGTTCATTGGAAGAGGGAGTTCACTTTTTGCAGAAACCATTTACTGTTGATGCTTTGATGGAAAAAATCAATCTACTGTTACATCCATCGGCGTGACTGCTATAATTTGTGTCGGCTGCGATATTGTAGATACAGTCTTTAGTATTAACCAGGAGAGTCACCATGCCGTCATCACAGAGTCAACGCATACTTGATGCAACCGGTCTCAAATGTCCGCAACCCGTCTTGAAGTTGTCGGTTATTTCTCCAGACATGAAACCAGGTGAAATTCTTGAAGTTATCGGCGATTGTCCTACTTTTGAAAAAGACATTACCGCCTGGTGTTTTCGTCTGAAGAAAACCTTGCTGGTAATGCGTGAAGATGGCATTTATCGAAGGCACGCCTTGATCAGATTTTAAGGGATTATGCCGCTTGATAACAGTTGTTGCCGCCAATGCTTTCAATGCTGATTGCGGTGGCGTGGTGAATTTTGATGGATAAAATAGGGCAAAATTATCCAAGCTGTGTTCTCTCCGAAAATGTTTCGGAAGATTGCGCTTATGATCAGTATCTCAGTAATCCACTGGCGCGCTGCGCCGGAAAACCTCCCGTCGAATCTCTCCTGCTCCATTCTCTCTGCCTTGATTGCGACCTGCTGCACAAGCATGGTGATCGAAAACACTTCGCAAAAATTGCTTCATCACTTGCCGATAGTCACTCGGGCAGTGTCAAAAGCAGTACCGCTCTTGATATAGATTGCATGGCAATCAAGGAAATGCTGGAACGTCTCTCAATCGGCGATCCGGATGCCAGACTGATCCTGCGGGAGGATTCTGAACGACTACGCCAGCTAGTGCCGCTTATGAATCATGTAGCTGATTTTATGAAAGACCTGATCGAGGAAAGCCATGAAACCGCCATTGGCTTGTGTGAGCATTATGGAACATTGCTGGCACAAGCGGGAGGTGATCCTGACGCCTGCGCCAGTATTGATTCCCCGATAGAACTGATTGCCAAGCTGGGAGAGCTGATCAATAGCCAGTCGAAAACATTCCGTGACGTTATCACACGCCAGAAAGATCAGGAACATCAGCTGCAATCAATAAATCAGCAACTCCAGGCCATCATTGATTTTCTGCCAGATGCGACATTTGTCGTTGATGCTGAACATAATGTTATTGCCTGGAATAAGGCTATCGAGATGATGACCGGTGTTACAAAGGAATCCGTTCTCGGTAAGGGTGATTATGTTTATTCAATGTCACTGTACGGTTTGCGGCGTCCGGCACTGATTGATTTTATCGGCAGTGATGAAGGCTTGCCGGAGTACAATTACGTACATATAAAACGGCAGGGAAACACGATTATTGCAGAGTCATTTTTACCCGCCATCGGTGACTTTGAGGGACGGCATATCTGGATTGCCGCGTCACCTCTTTTAAATCTTGAGGGTCAGCAGATCGGTGCCATCGAGTCGATCCGGGATATCAGCGACTACAAGAAGGTCGAGCGTGAAAGGGAACTCCTACAACTGCAGCTGCATCATGCCCAGAAGCTTGATTCCATCGGGAAGCTGGCCGGCGGCATCGCCCATGAATTCAACAATATACTGGCAGCCATAATCGGTTATGCCAGCATTCTTGAGAAACGACTGGGAGTAGATTCGCCGCATCAGACCGCCATTCGCCACATCATAAATTCTTCAGAAAAGGCCGCTTCACTCACCCGTGATATGCTGACATTCAGCCGCAAGCAGGTCATGTCACCCGAGACGTTCGATCTCAACACACTTATCAGCGATATGATGGAAATGCTCTGTCGTCTGGCAGGCGAAAACATTCAAGTCGAATTCGATCCAGGCGAACAGAATATGCTGTTGTTTGCCGATTACGGACAGCTGCAGCAGGTAATTCTAAACCTTTACAATAATGCCAAGGATGCCATGCCGCGCGGCGGACGTCTGTCAATCACAACCCGCCGTAGTAATTGCAAAGGTCAGGAACCAGACGTGCCGCCCAATATTCCGCCCGGCAGCTATCTATTGCTGACGATTAGTGATACCGGCAGCGGCATTGATCCGGGTCTTGTTGAGCGGGTCTTTGATCCTTTCTTCACCACCAAGGAGGTCGGCAAGGGTACCGGTCTTGGGCTTTCCATTGTTTTCGGCATCATCCAACAACACAAGGGTCACATCACGGTCACCAGCAAGCCGGGGGAAGGTACCGTATTTTCGATCTGGCTTCCAGAATTCGAGGGGAGTCAGCCCAAAGTAGAGGAACAGGCCGTTTGCACGTGGAGACAGAATCGTGGAAGCGAAACCATTCTGGTCGGCGAAGATAATGAAGATCTCCGTCGGATGGTTGTTGAACTGCTGCAGGATGTTGGCTATCAGGTTGTTGAAGCCAGGGATGGTGCGGAGGTGATTTCGGCAATGAAAATTTCCGGTGAAACTATCGATCTGCTTCTTTTGGATGTGATTATGCCCGGGATGAACGGTTATGAAGCGCTGATGGAAGTTCGCAATCAGCATCCGAAAATCCCCTGCATCTTTCTGAGTGGTTACAGTAACGATATTCTTCAACAAAATGGATCGTTGCCGGGCAGCTTTGAACATCTCTCCAAGCCGATACCTCCGGATCGTCTGATTGCAGCTGTCAGGTCAGCGCTTGGTGGCCATTTAGCGTGATTTAATGCCGAATTTTTACTTGTCATAAGCATGAATAACAGGGCAGTATCCAATTTATCTATGGACAGTTTTTTATCGATATTACGGGTGACTAATGGGCATTAACGTGCTGCGAAAATTCAAGCCGATCACCATGTTCTACCTGAACCTGAGTCTTGTGATATCGCTGGTGGTTGTGGCCATCTACCTGGGTATCTACATGCGCAACAATCGTCTGCTGGTGGAATCGGTCCACCAACAGGCGGTATCCAGCTTTGATCTGATTGTCAAGATGCGGCGTTGGAACGTGGATTACGACGGTATCTACGTAGAAAGAAAGCCGGGCATGGATTCCAGTCCGTACCTGCGCGAGGTTGGGATCGAGCCGGACATAAAGACAGTTGACGGCCGGGTTTTTACGCTGCGCAACCATGCCATCATGACCAGTGAAATCTCGAAGATTTTAAGGGAATATAACGGCATCCAGTTCCGGATTACCAGCCGGCAGCTGCTCAATAAGGATAACGCTCCCGACAGTTTTGAAAAAACTGCGCTCACGAAGTTCGACCAGGGGGCCAAGGAGTTCTGGGCGATAGAAAAAGGTAAGAACGGGCAGTACTTCCGGTATATGGCCCCCTTGATGATGGAACACTCCTGCCAAAAATGCCATTCAGCCTTCGGTTACAAGGAAGGTGAAGTTCGTGGCGGCATCAGCGTCAGTATTCCCTTTGACCATATCGCCAGCGAGATATCCCTCAATCGCCGCGTTATTATCGGTCTGTCACTGTTGACTCTGGTCCTGCTGCTTGGTTCTTCCTACCTGATGCTCAATCAGCTGATCGGTAAGCTGGATATCGCCCAGCGCGCCCTTCATGAGGCATCTCAATCAGATGAATTGACCGGGCTGCGCAACCGCCGTTTCCTGATGTCGCGCTTCACTGAAGAATATGAACGTGCCAGGCGTTACGGCACCGCTCTTGGATTTCTGATAATGGATCTGGACCATTTCAAGAGGGTCAACGACACCCATGGCCATCCATTTGGAGATTTGGTATTGAAGAATGTGGGCGGCACAATTTTGGGTGCGATGCGTGAGTACGATATAGCAGCCAGATACGGCGGAGAAGAATTTGCGGTTCTGGTGCCGGAAACCAAGCGTCATGACCTGGTGGCACTGGCAGAACGCATCCGGGAGCAGATCGAGGCGCAGGCCATATCCGATGGGGAGGTGACGATCAAGGTCACAGTCAGCATCGGGGTTACCTCCCTGAATGAGAACGACACGCCAGAAACTCTTATTAAGAGGGCTGATGATGCCCTTTACAAGGCCAAACACGAAGGACGAAATCGGACGGTGCTGTTTTGACAATTGTGCCTGATAAATGGCCCACCAATGAGTGACAGACCCAAGCTGGCTGTCTACTGGGCCGCTTCCTGCGGCGGCTGTGAAGTATCCATCCTCAATATGGGCGAGTTTTTTCTCGAGCTTGACCGACACTTTGATTTCATCATCTGCCCCTGCCTGCTTGATACAAAAAAAACTGACATCGAGTCGCTGCCGGATGGCGCAATTGATCTGACTCTTTTCAACGGAGCCATCCGCACCGGTGAAAACGAGGAGATGGCCCGACTGCTGCGCCGGAAATCCAGTCTCTTGGCAGCCTTTGGTTCCTGTGCCATCGAAGGGTGCATTCCGGGGCTCTCCAACCTGTCCAACCGCGACCAACATTTTCAAAGTATCTATCTCGACAATTTAACGACCGACAACCCTGACGGAATAATTCCGGGCGGCTCTGTTTCGCTGCCGGATGGTGTTATCACTCTGCCCGAATTTTACGAACGTGTGCTGACTCTGCATCAGGTTGTGCCTGTTGATTTCAGTATACCGGGTTGCCCGCCTGAACCGCGGCAGATTCGGCAGGTATTGGAAGCTTACCTTGCTGGCGAACCACCGGCGGCCGGAAGTTTGGTCGGCTGCGGCGACCTGACGGTCTGCGACGACTGCGACAGGGTCAAATGTGATAAAAAGATTCCTGTTTTCTACCGCAATCACGAAATCATCCCGGACCGGCAAATCTGCCTGCTGGAGCAGGGTTTGCTCTGTATCGGCATCGCTACTCGAAACGGTTGCGGCGCACCCTGTACGCAGGCCAACATGCCCTGCACAGGTTGCTACGGCCCGCCGCCCGGAGTGCAGGATCAAGGGGCCAAAATGGTGGCGGCACTGGCCTCGGTGATGGACATCGGCAGCACTAAAGGTTTGAGCGAAACTGAAATCGCAGACCGTGTCGATGCTTTTCTGGATGCAATTCCGGATTACGCCGGGCAGTTTTACAAGTATGGATTAGCTGGTTCGATACTTGGCGGCAGGTTGAGGGAATGAGCCAGTGTTTAAATATTAACGCAATTGTCTGGCCGGAAAACATGAAAACCACGGAGATTTATGGACGCAAATATTTTTATCGGTCTTGTTAACAACGCGGCACTGCTGCTCTCACTTGGCCTGATCTACGATCTGCTTTACCGTGGCAGACAGGAAAAGCTTTCTGCCCGCCTCAAGATGGCATCTGGAGTTTTAATCGGTTTTATGACCATCGTTCTGATGGCCACACCGGTCAAATGGGAAACTGGAATCATTTTTGATACCAGGACGATTCTGATCGGTTTAACCGGGTTGTTCTTCGGCACTATTCCCACGCTGATAGCCATGATTATCTCCGGTGCATACCGGATTAACCTGGGGGGAGGCGGGGTTTATATGGGCGTTGCCACCATATTATGCGCCGGATTAATCGGCCTGGCCTGGCGTCATTTCAGGTTTCTCCGCTCAAAGGAGTTAACCTTTTCGGAATTGTACTTTTTTGGCGTGCTTGTCCATGCCGCCATGATCTCATGCATTCCTCTGCTGCCACAGGCGGTCATCCGAAAAGCCTTTGGCAATTTGACCCTGCCTGTCATGGTCATTTATCCGATATGCACCTCACTGCTTGGCCTGTTGCTGGCCGGCCGGCGGAAAAAGCATCTTCTTGAAGATAAACTTAAAGAGGGGGCAAAGCGTTTTGATCAGCTTGCCGAACAGGGGCGCACCATTACGTGGGAAGTTGATTCAACCGGTTTGTTTACGTACGTAAGTCCTGTTACAAAGGCGGTGTTCGGTTACCTGCCTGATGAACTGGTCGGGAAAATGCGCTTCAGCGATATCCATCCGGAAGACGGCCGCGCAGCTTTTATGGATGCCTCAATCGGTATTTTCAAAGGTAAAGTTGAATTTAAAGATATGATCAATCGAGTACAGACCAAGGATGGCAGGATCGTCTGGGTCAGCACCAACGGTCTGCCGGTGATGGCGGAAGACGGCTCTCTGGTCGGGTATCGCGGGACCAGCAGGGATATATCGGAACTAAGGTCTGTGGAAGAACTGCTGCGTGAGAACGAGGAAATGTACCGGACTGTCTTTGAATACTCTACTGACTCCCTGTCGATAATCGACCCTGACACCGGCAGATACATTGATTGCAATAAGGCGGCGGTCGTGCTGCATGATACCGGCACGCGCGAGAATTTTATCGGAACAACGCCGCACGATTTGTCGCCTGAGTATCAGCCAGGCGGCGAATTGTCTTCAAAACTCGCCATGAAGCAGATTCATCGGGCACTTGACGAAGGATCAAATACTTTTGAGTGGATTCATTGCAAGTCTGACGGAACCACATTTCCCGCCCTGGTTTCGCTCTGCCCGATTCTGCTGAAGGGTAATAAACACGTGCTGGCGATTGTCAGGGATTTTACCGAACGAAAACGGGCTGAGACCGAATTGCTGGAAGCCAAGGAAATAGCGGACCAGGCCAATCGAGCCAAGAGTGAGTTCCTCGCCAACATGAGTCACGAGATCCGCACCCCGATGAACGCCATTTCAGGTATTACCTACCTGGCCCTGAAGACCAAGCTTGATTCCAGGCAGAGGGACTATGTTACCAAGATAAGCCAGGCGGCCGAATCGCTGCTGGGCATCATCAATGACGTGCTTGATTTTTCCAAAATTGAAGCGGGCAAGCTGGATTTTGAATCAATAGATTTCAGCTTGTCGGATGTCTTTGAACGGGTTGGCGACCAGATATCCCATGCTGCCGATGCAAGGGCGAATGAGGTCATGTTTTCCATCTCCCCTGATGTTCCGCATGTGCTGGCTGGTGATCCGCTGAGGTTGGCGCAAGTCCTCGGCAACCTGACCAGCAATGCCGTAAAGTTTACCGAACATGGCGACATCGTCGTGTCGGTTGAGCCGGTCACGACTGTTGAACAAGGCCGGATAAAGCTCCTCTTCAAGGTTTCCGACACCGGCATCGGCATGAACGATGAACAGACTAAACGCATTTTTACCCCCTTTGTTCAGGGGGACAGCTCCACCACCCGTAAATATGGCGGCACAGGCCTGGGACTGAGTATCGTGACGAGCCTGGTCGGGTTGATGGGTGGCTCACTTCAGGTTGAGTCGCAGGAAGGAGTTGGAAGCTGCTTCTCATTCACAGTCACTCTGGGTGTGTCTGATGATAGCGTGGATCATGCATCGGAATTGGCCGAAGTCTTGAGAGGCATGAGGGCGCTGGTGGTTGATGACAACCGGATATCGCGTGATATCCTGGGTTTCATGCTGGAGTCGTGCGGGCTGCAGGTTACCACGGCGGAATCAGGTGAAGCGGCGCTGGAGGTCTTGCGGCAGGACCAGGATGACAGCCCGTATCGTTTTATCCTGCTGGATTACCGGATGCCCGGCATGGATGGCATGGAAACGGCTCAGCGCATACGCGACAGTAATTTGCCGCACGTCGACAATGGTGCCGTGATCATGATGGTAACGGCATACTCAAAGGAAGCGATTCAAAATAACCCAGATAGTCATTGCATCCAGGCTTTCCTTAGCAAACCGGTTACACCCGCCTCGTTGCAGCGCATGATGACAACCATTCTTCAGAAAGATGGGGCCGAAGTAAAGTTGCAGATAGATGCAGGGAGTACAGCCCATGCAAGTATTCAAAACCTGAGCGGGGCCAGAGTTTTGCTGGTGGAGGATAACAGCATCAATCAGCAGATCCTGCTTGAACTGCTCAAACAGGTCGGCGTTACAACAGAGCTGGCCTGTGACGGGCAGGAAGCTGTCGGCCTGGTGGCTGCGTCACAACCCTTTGATGCGGTGTTGATGGATTTGCAGATGCCGGTAATGGATGGCTATGAGGCGACCCGTCTGATCCGGCAGATGAAGTCTGCCGAGGAGCTTCCGATTATTGCAATTACGGCCCACGCCATGGCCAAGGACCGGGAGCGCTGTCTCTCCTCCGGTATGAACGGACACATTTCAAAGCCGATCAACCCGGATAAATTGTACACGACCCTGGCACAGTGGGTTCGTTTCAATGGCATTGAGAACGCAGTGATCGAAAGTTCCAATAAAATCCCGGACTCCGCATCGGGTGAAAAACTTCCCGGCATCGCCCTGGATAAGGTTATGCCGCGACTTAGCGGGAACAAGGAGTTGCTGAGGACCATCCTGATTGATTTCAGAACCCAGAATCTGGCAACGGTGCCTGACATCCGGCAAGCTGTGAGAAATAAGGATTGCGATAAGGCTCTCTTTATAGCGCATGCCCTCAAGGGGGTGGCAGGTAATATCGGGGCAGAGTCCCTTGCCGCAGCCGTCCGCGAGTTTGAAGTTGCGGTGAAGGAAAGGAAAGCCCAGGTCGTTGCAAGGCTGCTGGAAACGATGGACCGAAAAATGGCAGAGGTGTTTGAGGCCGCTTCAATCATGGAAAATGTCGATTCGTTGCAGAGGCCTGCCATGCATGTCAATGCGGTTGAATCTATCGATCAGGATATGTTGGAACGGGATATCCTTGAGTTGCATACCCTGCTCAAAATCAACAAAGTCTCCGCAGCGGACAAATTCAATCAGTTGAAACCTTACCTGCCTGAATTGCAGGGGGCCAAAAAGCTGGAGAAACAAATTGCCGGTTTCGATTTCAAGGGAGCCCAGGAAACACTATTGCAACTGGCTGAATCAATCGGCGTAACCATTGAAGAACATCCATGATTGAAATTCTGTAAAAGCAGGTTATTATCTGAATTGCCCTTTTGTTAATGAGACTCCGGAATCAGGAAACTAAAAAATGTCCAGACCAAAACAAACCATACTTATAGTTGATGATCAGCCGGCCAATATTCATATTCTGGCGGAGGCGCTACAGGCCAATTATGAGGTCATGGTTGCAACCAGCGGCTCCATTGCGCTGGAGCTTTCCCAGCGGGCCGACAAGCTCGATCTGGTGCTGCTGGATGTAATGATGCCCGGAATTGACGGCTACGAAGTCTGCCGCCGACTTAAGGACAGTGAAAAAACCAAAAATATACCGGTCGTTTTCGTTACGGCGCGCAGCGAATCAAGCGAAGAGGAGATCGGGTTGAATCTGGGTGCGGTTGACTATATCTCAAAGCCCTACAGTCTCCCGATTATTCTGGCGAGAGTCCGCAATCACCTGGAAATGAAACGCAAAACCGATCTTCTTGAATCCATGGTTTCGCTGGATGGCCTGACCGGAATACCGAACCGGCGCAGGTTCGATGAACAACTGGACGCAGAATGGAGGCGCGCCATCCGAAGTGGCAGGCCACTTTCGCTGGTGATGCTGGATATTGATTGTTTTAAACAATTTAATGACAACTATGGACATGGGGCGGGTGACAACAGTCTGATTCAGGTCGCAGGCTGTCTGGCCGCGTGCGTCCATCGACCGGGGGATCTAATCGCCCGCTACGGAGGGGAGGAGTTCGCCGCCATCCTGTCGATAACCGAATCGGCCGGAGCGCGGGTCATTGCCGAACGTCTGGTCTCCGATGTTGCGGCTCTGTCGCTGCCGCACATGTACTCCGATGTGGCTGATTATTTAACCATCAGCGCCGGTTGTGCCACCATCTTTCCGGTACAGGGCATGTCAATGGAAACCCTGCTTCAAGCGGCAGATGTAATGTTGTACAAGGCAAAGCATGAAGGTCGCAACAGGATGTGCCATGTGGAGTTGGGTTCGGAAACAACAAGCGAGTTTGAAGTGATATTGCCCAGTGGACCATGACCCGCATTACAATTGACCCCATAACCCGTCTGGAAGGGCATGGCCGGATCGAGATTTTTCTGAGTGATCAGGGAACAGTCGAGAATGTCTGTTTTCAAGTGCCTGAACTTCGCGGTTTCGAACAGTTCTGCGTAGGGCGCATGGCAGAGGAAATGCCGGTCATCACCAACCGCATCTGCGGTATCTGTCCCGAGGCGCACCATCTTGCCGCCAGCAAGGCTCTGGATGCCCTTTTCGGCACCCAACCGCCGCCGACGGCCAAGATGCTGCGCGAACTGCTCTATATGGCCTTTTTCGTGTCCGACCATGCCACACACTTTTATGCGTTAGGCGGGCCGGACTTTATCGTTGGGCCGGATGCGCCGCCTTCCGAACGCAATATTCTGGGGGTGGCCCGCAAGTTGGGAGTGGAGGTGGCAGGTGAGTTGATCGCATGCCGCAAACGCAACCATGAAGTCATAAGGATTGTGGGGGGGCGCGGCATTCATCCGGTGGCCGGTATTCCGGGTGGCTGGAGCAGGAGCATCAGCGAAGGCGAACGAGTGGTCATTGCCGAAGCTGCCCGCATGAATGTTGAGTTTGCCAAACAGACGCTGGCTCTTTTTGAACGGATCGTGCTGGACAGTCCGCTTTATCAGGATTTGCTGACCTCCGATGTCTATCTGCACCGTACCTACAGCATGGGGACCGTTGATGGCAACAATCAGGTCAACTTCTACGACGGCAATATCCGTGTCATCGATCCGGATGGTGAAGAACTGGTCAGCTATCACCCAAACGATTATTGTCAGCAGATTGCCGAGCGGGTTGAACCCTGGACTTACCTGAAGTTTCCTTACCTGAAAAAGGTCGGCTGGCTCGGCCTGACCGATGGTGTCAACAGCGGACTTTACACCGCCACGCCGCTGTCGCGGCTGAACGCGTCGGAGGGGATGCCGACACCGCTGGCCAACGCAGAGTATCAGCGTATGTACGAATCCTTCGGCTGCCGCAAAATTACAGCTGCCCGTTACCAGCCGATCCACCACCGTATGGCCACCCACTGGGCGCGTTTGATTGAACTGTTGTACGCCGCAGAACGCATGCTGGCATTGGTCGAGGATCGCCAAATCACATCAAAGGAGACCAGAATTATTCCCCGTTCGGCCGATTTTGCCGGTGAAGGGATCGGCAGTGTCGAAGCACCACGCGGCACGTTGACCCACCATTATGTCAGTGATGGTCGCGGTCTGCTGACTAAGGTCAATATGATTGTCGGTACGACCAACAACCATGCAGCCATTGCAATGTCGATCAAGCGGGCCGCCGAGAAACTGATTACCTCCAATGCACCGGATGAGGCCATACTCAACCGGATCGAAATGGCCTTTCGTCTGTATGATCCCTGTCTCTCCTGTGCGACGCACCACCTGCCGGGAAAGATGCCGATGGTTGTGTCGCTGCGAGACAACTCCTGGAGTATGCTGCGGGAAATCCGGAGATAACGATGAAAAGCGGAACTGTCATCATCGGTCTGGGCAATCCGCAACTTTCTGACGACGGGGTTGGAATTGCCGTTGCCAACGAGATTGCCAGGCGGAGCGAACTTGACGATTTGACGCTGCTTGAGCTGAATGGTGGCGGAATAAGGCTGATGGAGGCCATGGCCGGATATCAGCGGGCGGTAGTGGTGGATGCGATGCTGACCGGTTCGGAGCCGGGAACGGTGCGACGTTTTGATCCTGATGATTTTGTCACCACTAAAAACAGTTATTCCAGCCACGATACGGATTTCGGGACCGCTTTCCAGGCAGGACTTTTACTGGGTATCCCGCTGCCGGAGCTGGTTTCATTCTGGGGCGTTGAGGTGCTGGAGTGCGGCGTTTTCAGCGAAGAGTTGAGCGACGTCGTTGCGGCGGCGGTCCCGCTGGCTGCGGAGCTGATCGTCAATGAGCTGAAAAACTCGGAGGTCATGCGATGAAAATAGGCATCTACCTCTGCGGCTGCGGTTCGATGATCTCGGAAAAGATCTGCTTCGAAGACGTTCGTGAAGCTGTTGGTAGTTTTCCCGACCAGCCGTATCTGACCGTTGTGGATTTTATCTGTTCCGGGGAGGGACGGACCGCTTTTATCGAGGAACTGAAACGGGAACGCCCCGAGCGGGTGGTCGTTGCAGCCTGCTCTCCCCGTGACCATGAAGCTACTTTCAGGCACTGTCTGTCCGAGGCCGGGATTAATCCCTATCTGCTGCAGATGGTCAATATTCGCGAACAGATCGCCTGGGTGACGTCCAGCCGAAAGGAAGCAACTCAAAAAACTATCGGAATGCTACGAGGTGCTTTTTATCGGGTGCGGCTGCAGGTCCCCCTGGATGTGATGACTCTGGAAGTTTGTACCGATGTGCTGGTGATTGGCGCCGGTCCGGCCGGGATCAAGTCCGCTCTGACATTGGCCGAGGCTGGCCGGCGCGTCACGCTGGTGGAGCGCACCCCGTCAATTGGTGGCTTGCCGATGTTGTTCGAGGAAACCTTTCCAAATCTGGAATGTTCGGCTTGCATGCTGGAACCGGCCATGATGGATGTCCTGCATGGCGAACATTCCAAGCAGATCGAACTTTTGACTCTGGCGGAAGTTGTTGAGGTGAAGGGAAGCTACGGCAACTTTCAGGTCACCGTCCGTCAGCAGGCCAGGCATGTGTCGCAATCCGGCTGCATAAGTTGCGGACAATGCGCTGCGGTTTGCCCGGCGCTGCGCAGTGATGGTCGCAAGGCGATTGACTTTGCCAGCGATGTTTCTCTGCCGCACGTCCCGTTCCTGGATGAGAAGGCCTGCCTCAGATCAAAAGGAGAATCGTGCCAAATTTGTCAGGACTCCTGTCCGGCCGGAGCGGTGGCCCTTGGCCAGTTCGGCTTGACGCAGTCACTTGAGTTACAGTTTGGTGCGATTGTCGTGGCAATCGGAGCCGGACTGTATGATGCAGCCCGTTTAAACGGTTTGGGAATCGCCACCTCGTCAGACGTTTACGATGCTCTCCAGTTTCAGCAGATGCTGTCACTAATCGGCCCTTCTGCGGGTGAAATTGTCTCCAAGGGCGGCCAAGCACCGGCTTCCATCGCGATTGTCCATTGTGCCGGCAGTCTCGATCAGGAACATATAGCCTACTGCTCCGGCATCTGCTGCCGTTATGCCATAGCATTCAGTCATCAAATCCTGACCAGATTGCCGGATTGCCGCATTACCCATTATCACCGGGAGTTGGTGACGCCTGGCAAACACAGCAGCGAACTGCTGAATAAGCTGAAGGAAGAGGGGCGCGTCGAATTCAGGCGTTATGAAAATATAAGGGAATTGGCGCTAATGCCAGCTGTGGAAATGGTTGTTCTCTGCAATGCGGTGGTTCCCTCGGATGCAGCGGGGCAACTGGCCGCACTGATGGATGTGCCGCTCGATGGGGATGGTTTCTTTCAGGAATTGCACGGACAGCTGGATGCCTGTCAGAGCTTTGTCAAGGGGATTTATCCGGTCGGTGCCTGCCGTGAGCCGATGGATATCCCTACGGCTGTTAATGAAGGGACGGCCGCCGCCGCGCTTGTACTGGCCGGTCTACGTCCCGGACGAAAGCTCGAGATTGAACCGGTCCATGCCGAAGTGGAGGCAGACCGTTGTTCCGGCTGCCGACTCTGTGTCACGGTCTGTCCCTATCGGGCCATTGCCTTTGATGATGAGAATAAAAAAGCCATGGTCAATGCCCTGCTCTGCCGGGGATGCGGAGCTTGTGTCTCGGCCTGCCCGGCGGCAGCAATCCGTGGTCATGGTTATAGCGATCATCAGATCATGGCCGAGATAAGGGGGCTGCTGAAATGAGCGATGACAGCAGCAACGCACTTTTTGAACCTAAAATAATCGGTTTCCTCTGCATCTGGTGCGCCTATGCCGGAGCCGACAAGGCCGGTTCAAGTCAGGAACCTTACCCGCCTAACCTGCAGATCATCCGTGTCACCTGTAGTGGTCGTGTCGATCCACAGTTTGTGCTGTCCTGCTTTCAAAATGGTGCCGATGGAGTAATGATCATGGCCTGCCATCCTGGCGACTGCCATTACAAGGAAGGCAACTGCCGCGCCCTGCAGCGACAGCGCATGCTGCTCAGGATACTGCGGCAGTTCGGCATCGAAGAACAACGCTGTCGTCTGGAATACATCTCCGCCAACGAGGGTGGAAAGTTCCGGGAGGTTGTGACGGATACCGTTGAAAATCTGAAAAAGTTGGGAAAACTGAGGCACGCCCTGCCGCTTGACCCCGTTTTGTCAGCTGCCGCTGGAAACCACCCTGCTTCTCCCTGAAGAAAGTCCCTCAAATCTGAAACGCCCCAGGTAAGCGCCTCCCTTGTACAATCCGGCCTCCCCCGCTGGGAGGTATTGGGAGCTGTTGTTACTGATACGCCCGGAAAACTGGTTGTAGACATCGTTGCCGAGATTTTCTTCCGTGATTGGAAGCTGGAAAGAAGCCAGTCTTGCTGTGCTGCCTGGCAGCGCCGGAAAGGTTGCTGCCGTACGTGCTTCGGCAAGCGAACCGGCTGAAACTTTTTGCAGATAACCGTTGTAGTTTGCTTTGATCCTGGCCGAAAGTTGAAGCTGCGCCACACCCGATCCGGCCAGATGGAGATCGTAGTGCGGCTGCCAGCCGATCTCCGAGGTGGCGTATTTCACCGTAAACTTGCCGCGCGGCGGAGATACAGAGATGCGCGCCGTGCTGTTTCCGCTTCTGCCGTTTCTTTTGGCAGCAGCAATGCGCCCGTCGATCTTTTTGATCTCATGTTCAGTCTTGCGGCGGGCCGTATAGACCGCTTCGAGCTGGGCGATGGCGTAGTCGGTCCCCTGGCGGATGGTCTGCATCGGGTCCGGATTTGTCTTGGTTTTGCGGGGAGCCTTGCCGCTCTGGGATTTGGCGGCGGCAGTGAAGATCTTTTCACGGGTTGCCAGGGCCTGCAGGCGGTCTTCCAGGCGCTGACGCTGCTCAGTCAAGGCTTCCAGCTCCTTCGCGTTTTTGCCATCCTGGCGAGCGGCACTGATTTCCACTCCCATGATGGTTGTGCCGTTTGCCGGAATCACCTTCAAGCTGTTTTCCAGTAATCCCGATTCAAGCGGCACCTCCGCGATCCCTTTTGATGCGGCCGCTTCCCGCTCCACCATAGCGCCGTCCCTGTAGAAAGTGATGCTGCCGCCGGCATCGGCAATGGTGGCGGTGGCGGTGGCGGCAACAGTAAATACGACTGCAAGCGTCTTTGTCAGCATGAACTTCCCCTTTTAAATCATTATCGTTGTTATTTGTGCGGTTCTGTTGCGAATGATGATCGATGCGGCTATACTCTCACAAAACTTCCGAAAGGCGGCTGTAATGGATATAGAAGATGAAGTAACCATCAAAGACATAGTCAATTTTCATATAAAAATCAATGATGCATCCAAGGCAAAAAAAGAAATTGCCCAGCTGTCCGCAAAAGACAAAGCCTGGGCCTTCGAGATTATCGCCGCCTCCTCGGCAACTCGCGACTTCCGGGTTGAGATTGCCCGTTATTTTATCTATGACCTGGATGCCCGGGTACGGAAAAAAGCGGAGCACATTATGGAAGATCTGGTGCCGGGGTGGGTGACCGACCCGGCCGAAAGCATCCTGAAACTGCTCAAGTCTGCCGATGGCAAGGGGGCTGCCGGGCGTAACTCGGCGGTCAAGTTCCTGTTTGGAATCGTTGATTCCACCAGTCTGCGTGACACTTTCATGACCCTGCTGAACAGCCGCAACCGCTCCTTGATGATGGAAATTCTGGCGATACTGGAAGATTACATCGATTGCTCGCGTGATGAGGATGAGCAGGTCAGGATTTTTGATGCCTGTCTGGAAATCGTAGTCTCCGATGATGCCGACAACAATATCAAGCACCATGCTTCCAACCTGCTGAGCGTCTTTTTCAAGAAAGTCATTTCCACGGAACTGGGCGCGACCCTGAAACGCAAATACATTGAAAAACAGGTCGAAAAGGCCGAAGCGGTCTACCGCTATCTCTGCAGCGGCGCTTCCGGTTTGAACAGTACCTATCTGTCGGATCTGCTGCGCCCCTTAAACGATGGAGGTCCCGGTTATCAGACTAAAATATTGAGCTATTTCAAGATGATTATCGAAAAATCCAAGATTTCCGAGGAAGCTGATACGGTTCTGGATATTTATCCCGACTACTGGAACCAGGACGAGCCGCCCAAAGAAGACAAGGTCCGGTTGATTTGCGGGCGTATTCTTCGTGCTGTCAATGAGTTGTGGGAGATGACCGAAGACGAGGATGTGCGTAAATTGATAGTTCAAATCCGTTTTGGTGAATATGCCAATAAGCGCGAACTTCTGGAACAGATCCGCACTAAAACTGAGGGAGAGGGGCTGAGCAGCGCCGCGCTTGAAAAAATGTCGTTAATGCTGCAATGCTTCCTGCACCCTGATCAGGAAGATGTATTAAAGCTGCAGGCTTCCCAACTGCTCCTGTTTCAAATCGGCGACCCGGCCAGCAGGTTGGCCGCTTTACGCTATCTGGCCTCGTATCTGGAAAACAAAAACCTGAACTACGCCGAAAAAGGGAGCATCGTGACGGTAGTTGACACGTTGTTGACTGAAAAAAAACTGGGTGGTCCGGTGCGGGAAAAGGCTCTGTACCTGTTGTTTGTTGCCGACCCTGCGCGCCTGAAAGAGGAAGAAGAGTTGAAGTCTGTGCTGGGGTATCTGCGGGGAGTAGTGGAAGGGGATGGCTTTGAGTCGCAAAATGCCCAGAAACGGGTGCTGCAGTCGCTGAGTGAGCTCTCCAGCGCCCCGAATTTAAGTGAAAAATTGAAAAAAGCGGCCCAGTATCTGGAGTTCAAGATTCGCAACCCCAAGGAAAACCCGAGCTGGGAGTCGCTGTCTCATTGAAGTGAACCGGTAATCCTGCCGCCTCCAAGTACTTCATCTCCGCTATAGAAAACCAGCGCCTGTCCTGGTGTGACCGACTTCTGCGGTTCGTCGAAGCGGACTTCGCATCCGGCATTGGCCGTCAGCAGCACCCGGCAGGCGACCGGTTGATGGCGATAGCGGATCTTGCAGGCCCCGCTGAATTCATTTGCCGTTGGCGCTATAATCCAGCTGACATCCTCCGCCCTCAGGCCCGCCGCAAAAACGTTCGGCTGCTCTCCAACCACTACAACATTCCGCTCCGTATCAATGGCAGTAACGTATAGCGGTTCGCTCCAGGCGATGCCCATTCCCTTGCGCTGGCCGATGGTGAAGCGGTGGGTTCCCTGGTGCCGCCCGACAAGCTTTCCATTGACATGTATGATGTCACCCGGCACACCGATCAGGGCTCCGCTCCCCTCCAGAAAGGCGACGTAATCATCATTGGGGATGAAGCAGATTTCCTGGCTGTCGCTTTTTTCCGCCACCTGCAGACCGAATTCAGCTGCCACTCTGCGAACCTCGTCCTTGCTTTCCATTTCGCCCAGAGGGAATGCAACCTGCCGCAGCTGCTCTTGTGTGAGGGTGTAAAGGAAGTACGACTGGTCCTTGCGGATGTTGCGAGCCGTGCGCAGATGGCAGGTGCCGTCCGGATCGACAGTTTTCCGGACGTAGTGGCCGGTGGCCATCAGTTCGGCCCCCAGTTCCCGCGATTTCTCCAGCAGACGGCCAAACTTTATGTGCCGGTTGCAGCGCACGCAGGGGTTGGGTGTGTGGCCGCAACGGTATTCGTCAATGAAGTCGCCTATGATCAGGTCGCTGAAATCGGCTTCGAAATCGGCTACGTGGTGGGGGATGCCGAGGTGCTGCGCCACTGCGGCGGCATCATGGACGGCGGATCCGGTCCCGCTTGTACGTGGCTCAAACAGACGCATGGTGATGCCGATCACTTCGTGTCCCTGCTGTTTCAGCAGGGCGGCCGTGACAGATGAATCGACTCCGCCGCTCATGGCAACCGCTATTTTGCTCATTGATCTTCCCCCAGAATTATCCGCACGGCCTGATTGGCCTGATGGTGCGCTGCGATGCCGACTCTGGGCGCCATCAGGCCGCTGCCCGGCTTGGCCTCGGAAATGCTGTCGCCAACCAGATACAGGCGACGTGATACCTTGCGTGTGCAAATTGTGTTGTTCGGTTCGTACCCGGCCACCCCGGACGCAGCCACAATCGCACTCTGAGGCAATTCTGTCAGAACGGTGTCCACCAGCATCGCTTTCATGTCGGCCCGGTCAAAGGCTTCCACCACAACCTGACAGGGGGCGAATATGTCCGGTATATTGTCGGGAGTCAGCAGGAGAGGGTGGGTCTTGACGGTGACATAGGGATTGATTCTTTTCAGGTTGTCGGCCAGTGCTTCAACTTTCAGGAAACCGATCTGATCAATAAAATACTGCTGGCGATTGAGGTTGGAAGGTTCTACCACATCAAAGTCGGCGATGATCAACCGGCCAACCCCGATCCGTGCCAGCGCCACCGCGACCGCCGAGCCGAGTCCGCCCGCTCCGGCAATTCCGATGCAAGCCTGTTTCAGCCGGGCGTGGACGCCGGGTGTGTGACGGGCTGCCATCAATCCTTCCAGCTCTTCCTGGTTGGGCTGCTCGCCGCGCCTGATTAAAAAAACCTCGTCACCTTCACTCAAAACCGTTCCGGACGGAGAGGGGAAACCGTTCAGAATGAGAACGTCAGAACCCGGTTTGTATGCTTGCGCCAACCCGCCGAGGGTGGTGTCAGGCGCCGTTTCAGCCCAGTTTTCGTTGATGCGGACCTTCATTGTTGGTCAGAGTTCCTTTTGCTGGTGGAAATATCGGCATCAGTGGGAAAGATAGCTGCAACGGCACGACAGACGGCTTCAGTTGTAAAACCGGCAACTACAGGTTCCGGATTAGCTCCACTCCATTTTTCTATCAGTATGCGCTGTAGAAAGTCTAGCTTTGCGCGGAGACCCACAGAAATATCCCCCTGTGACGGCTCTTCATCTTCATCAAGCGGGACAAGTTCCGGCAGTTCCAGTATTTCCAGCCCCCAGTTGCGGACGATCAGTTCGTGGACCGGCGGACCCAGGCGGTGCATGGCCTCCATCAGCGCCTCAGCGGAGATGGCATCGCCATGATGCGAAGAGATGTATTCCGCAGAGACCCCCAGCACTGCAAAGTATTCCACGTGATGCAGCAGCCCCAGCGTGAAGGCCTCACCCGGTGACATGGCTAGTTCGGATGCCAGTTGCTGACAGGCAATTGCCATCATCAAGGAGAGTTCGGTAATCCATTCGACTTCACGATGTAATCCCTTTCCACGCAGGATGCGCGTGCGCAGCGACATCATGATTACCAACCCCTGAATCTGGTTGAGTCCAACTCTGGTTACGGCCAGTTGCAAGTCATGGACCGGGATTGTTGCGCCGTAATATACCGAATTGGCCAGTCTGATTAACTCGGCCGAAAGAGCTGGATCGTTTTTGAAAATATCCACAAATTCGCTGGCGTTGACTCTTGGAGTGGATAGCAGTTTCTGGATATGCAGAGCGGCTTCAGGAAGTAGCGGTATCTCGAAAGTATTGGTCCTCAGCTTTTTAAGCAGAGTCGATATGAATGCCCGGTCGTATAATGAGAATTCCTGCAGATTGGCAGCCGGTTTTTCAGAAACCAGCGCCAGCAGGAAATCCTTAGCCTGCGGTGACATAAGCCGGGTGGAAACGTCACGGTTGTCCTCGTGCTGTCCTATCCGGCTAATAGAGCTTGCGCTGTCCTGCTCTTCCGTATCTTGAGGGGGTAAATCACTTGTAAGTTCATTCCTGAACAGTTCTTTGAAGAATTCACGCAGATATTTTAGCCAGTTGTTCATGCACACCCCAAACACTGCTCGCGCGGTTTCTCCGCCACTAGTTGTAGGCAGGAACCAAGTCTGAATGTCGCAGACGTCCGACGAGAAAATAAAGACTTATTCCGACGAATCATATTGGGGTATTTCAGCTTTGAAATCAAGACGTATCAGGATATTAACCCATGGCCTGTTGCAGGTCGGCGATCAGGTCGTCCGGGTCTTCCAGGCCGACCGAGAGACGCACCAGCGTGTCCTTGATCCCTTTGCGCTCCCGCACTTCTTTCGGTACCGAGGCGTGTGACATTTTGGCCGGGTAGGAGATGATGCTTTCAACCCCTCCCAGACTGACGGCGAAGGCCGCCAGATGTGAGCCTTCCAGCAGTCGCTTGGTTGTTTCATAGGAATCCAGTTCAAAAGAGAAGACCGCGCCCGGGCCATCGGCCTGGGCAGAATGGATGACATGACCGGGATGTTCCGGCAGGCCCGGGTAGTGCACGGCGGTGACCCGCTCGTGCGCTTTCAGCCATTCGACAATTTTGAGTGTATTCTGCTGGCTTTGGTCCATTCTGACCTTGAGGGTTTTGACGCCACGCAGGGTCAGGAATGAATCCTGCGGCCCCAGTCCGGTGCCGAAGGCGTTCTGGATGTAGCGGATGCGCTGACCAAGCTCCTTGTCCTTAACGACGGCGAAGCCGCACAGGACATCGCTATGGCCGTTGATGAACTTGGTGCCGCTGTGGAGGACGATGTCACAGTCCAGTTCCAGCGGGCGCTGCAGGTAGGGGGTCATGAAAGTGTTGTCCACCAGCGTTATGATGCCGTGGCGGCGGGCGATTGCGGCCGCACCGCGCAGGTCTGTGACCTTCAGCAGCGGGTTGGAAGGGGTCTCCAGATAAATGCCCTTGGTTTCTGGTAATATGGCTGCCTCAATGGCGGTCAGGTCGGTGGCATCCACAAAGGTTGACTTGATCCCCATCCGGCTGAAGATAGTGGAGAGCACCCGGTAGGCGCCGCCGTAGACGTCGTCACAGACCACCAGGTGGTCGCCGGGAGAAAAGATCATCAGTGTGGTGGAGATGGCGGCCATGCCGGAGGCGAAGGCCAGGCAGCGGCTGCCCCCTTCCAGTACCGCTATCGTATCTTCCAGCGCCTCGCGGGTCGGGTTGTCGCCGCGGGCGTAGTCGTATTTGCTGAAATGGTCGACCGATGTCTGACGGTAGGTTGATATCTGATAAATCGGAACGCCCAGCGCGCCGGTCTGCATGTCAACGGTCGGGCCGCCATGGATTAATTTTGTGGCTAATTTCATTTGATTCTCCCATCTCCTTCCAAAGCTTGTTTCAGGTCGGCGATCAGGTCATCGACATCTTCGATCCCGACTGACAGCCGGAGCAGAACGTTATTGATCCCGAGTCGGGCGCGCAGATCGGGCGGGATGTCGGCATGGGTCTGGACTTCCGGAAAGGTGATCAGGCTTTCCACTCCCCCCAGGCTTTCGGCGAACGAGATCAGCTCTGTTTTGAGCAAAACCTGCTCCACCAGCGCATGATTGTCAACCTCAAAGGCGATCATGGCGCCGAATCCACCGGAATTCCTTTTCATTAGTTCATGATCGGGATGGTCAGCCAGTCCCGGGTAATAGACCCTGGCGACGCGAGGTTGCTCTGTCAGCCACTCCGCAATCTTCTGGGCGTTTTCCTGCTGCCGGTCGAGCCGGACAGAAAGAGTCTTCATGCCGCGAATGGTCAGCCAGGAATCCTGCGGACCCAGGGTCGCGCCGACCGAGTTCTGATGGAAGTAAACCTGTTCCGCCAAGGCAGGGTCTTTGACCGTCACCAGACCACATACGGTGTCATTGTGTCCGGACAGGTATTTTGTGGCGCTGTAGATGGCGATATCGGCACCCTGATCCAGCGGCCGCAGCAGGTAGGGGGTCAGGAATGTGTTGTCGGCAATCAGTAAAAGTAAGTTCTTTTTGCAGAGTGCCGATATGGCCGGTAGATCAGCAAATTTGAGCAGCGGATTGGTGAGGGTCTCTACGAAAACCGCTTTGGTTGTCGGCTGGAGCGCGTCACGAATCGCATCCGTATTGCTGGTGTCAACGTAGGTAAAGGAGAGGCCGTACTGCGTGAATATCTTGTCAAACAGGCGACATGTGCCGCCGTAGAGGTCTTCGGTGACAATGATGTGGTCGCCGGACTTGAACAGCAGCAGCAGGTTGGCGATGGCCGCCATTCCTGACGAGTAGGCGAAGCCGCGGGCGGCTCCATCCAACCGGGCGATGCCGTCTTCCAGCGACTGGCGGGTAGGGTTGCCGGAACGGCTGTAATCATAACCGGTGCTTTGCCCAAGCCCCGGATGGCGAAAGGTGGCCGTCTGGTATACCGGAACCGATACCGCACCGGTGCGCGTGTCCCACTCGAGTCCGATCTGTACCGCCTGTGTGCCGATTTTCATGCTGTTACCTCCAAAAATGAAATCCCCTTCCGGGGTGCGGAAGAGGATCTCTTGGATGGCGCTCTTCCTTATCTCCCGAAACCGGTCAAGGTTTCGCTGGATTTGGCACCTTGCCTTTGCAGGCTGGTTGCCGCGACGTCATAGGGCCAGTCCCTCGGTCGCTCTGGATAAGAAGTATATGTTGATTAATTTGATGTTGAAACTACGGGTTGAAAATATCAGTTGCTCGGTAAACTTGTCAATAATTATTTTTGACTGTTGCCGCGTGATTTATGTGTGTATGTTCCCGGTTGTTTTTTGCGGCAGGTTCAGATGAGCAACACTTCTGAAACAACCCGGTTGCGGCCGGTATCTTTTGCCTGATAAAGATTTATATCGGCACGTTTCAGTAAATCCTCCGGACTGCTGAGAGGAATACTCGTTTTCGGGACGAGGGTCACCACGCCAAAACTGGCTGTAACACTTACCAAACCACCATCTTTAGCGCCAGGGTTAAGCGCCACGCGTTCTCGAATTCGTTCGGCTACCACATTGCATCCCGCCGCATCTGTTTCAGGAAGCACAATCACAAACTCTTCCCCTCCGAAACGAGCTACCCAATCTATGTTCTGGCGGATAGAGGCGCTGATGTTCTTAACGCAATCTTTAAGAACCGTATCACCGGTCTGATGGCCATAGGTGTCGTTAACCTTTTTAAAATGATCAAGATCACAGATCATGACGGAGAGCGGGTGCTGATAGCGGTAGGCCCGCTGCACTTCATGTTTGAGTTGATGATCCAGATAGCCGCGGTTAAATGCACCTGTCAGCGGGTCATGGATCGAGAGTTCCCGAATCTCCTCCAGGCTGTTTTTGAGGTTTTCTTCCAGGTCAAGGATCCGGCGGGCTCCCTTGAGGCGCACTCTGAGTTCGGCCGGGTTGATCGGTTTTACTATGTAATCGTCAGCCCCCGATTCCAGGCCCTCGACGATTGCATCCGGTGAGTTTTGCGAGGTCAGCAGGATCAGAAAAGTGTAGCTGTCGGAAAGATTGTTGCGAATAGCATGGCAGAGTTCGGTGCCGTCCATTTCCGGCATCAGCCAGTCGGTTATGACTATCGGAAATGGTTCCCGGGTGAACAGCTCCAGCGCTTCACGTCCGTTGGAAACCGATGCGTAAGGATAGCCAGCCTCTTCAAGATACATCTCAAGAAGGCCGCAGGAAAGGGGATCATCCTCGGCAATCAGGATTCGTGGAAATGTGGCTTTGTCACTCTCTCGCTTTATCGGCATTCGCGTTCCCGTTAAAGAATTTGATTCGTTCAAATAAATACGATTTCGAGGCGATCGGGATGTTTTGCATCAAGTTATCACAAATTACACAAGATGTATCAAGAATGTTTTAAATTCAGTTATATGGCGGCATTTGTAAACTCGCCATTTATCAGTCGCAATAGTCCTTGTGGGTTGGCATTCTTCAGTGGAGCTGGGAGAAGATCGTCCGGATATCCCTGATAGCATACGGGACGCAGGAAACGATCTATCGCCAAAGAACCAACTGACGTTGTCCGGCTGTCTGATGTCGCCGGATACGGTCCGCCATGAACCATTGCATCGCAGACTTCGACGCCGGTCGGATAGTCATTGAAGATGATCCGACCGACCCTTGTTTCAAGCGCTTCAATCAGTGGCAAGCAGTCACCCAACTCATTCTGTTCGGCAAACAGGCTGGCGGTGAGGTGCCCGTGCAACCTGGGAAGCAACTCCATCAGTTCCTGCCGGTCACTGACGGCAACCAGAACCGTTGCGGGGCCGAAAACCTCACTCTCCAACGGGTGGCTCTGGTCGCACAGCAGGGAAGAATCAGCCAGAAAAACTGCCGGGGCAGCCCTGTTCTCAAGGAGTGTTCCGCCGTTCAGGCGTTTTACACCCGGCAAGCGAAGTAGGCGATCAATTCCGTCATCATAATTCTTCAATATATCCCGATTCAGCATCACCGCCGGAGCTTTCTCCCCGAATGCTTCGGCCAGCTGACCGCAAAAATGGTCAAAAGCTTCACCTTTGAATCCAATAACCAGTCCGGGTTTGGTGCAGAACTGTCCTGAACCCAAAGTGGCGGAGGCGGCCAGTCCGGCAGCAATCAGCCCGCTACGCTGCTGGAGTGCGCCGGGCAGCAGGATGACCGGATTGATGCTGGACATTTCGGCAAACACCGGTATCGGTTCCGGCCTTTGTGCAGCCAGTTCGCAGAGTGCGCGTCCCGCCTGTAGTGAACCGGTAAAAGCAACTGCCTTGATACCGGGTGCTTTTACAAGGTCGGCGCCGATCATATTGCCAAAGAGCATACCAAAAAGGCCTTCATGCAGGTTGCAGCGCCGAATCGCCCGGACTATCACCCCGGCTGCCAGTTCGGAAGTAGCCGGATGGCCGGGGTGAGCTTTGACAACCACCGGACAGCCGGCTGCCAGGGCGGAGGCGGTATCCCCTCCGGCGACAGAGAAGGCCAGCGGGAAGTTGCTGGCGCCGAAAACGGCTACTGGTCCCAGGCCGATGCGATACTGCCGGATATCCGGGCGGGGCAGTGGCTGGCGTTCGGGGAGGGCAGTGTCAATTCGGGCACCCAGAAAATCGCCCCGGCGCAGTACCTTTGCAAACAGGCGCATCTGGTTGCTGGTACGTTGCCGTTCACCACGAATCCGGGCCTCTGGAAGACCACTTTCCTGCATAACCACCTGAATAAAGTCGTCATTGAGGAGATCCAACTCTTCGGCAATAGTTTCCAAGAATACGGCCCGCTCTTCAATGCCAGTTTGCCGGTAGTGGGAAAATGCGGCTGCGGCGGCATCGACCGCCTGCTGTACTTCCACTTTGGTCGCCTCAAAAAAAGTGTAGGGAAGAGCGTTACCGGTCGCAGCGTCAACGGAATGAAATGTAACTTCGGATTGAGCAAGCCGCTGGCCGCCGATAAACTGTTTACCAGTAATGTTCATATCAAGTCCTCTTGGCCGGTTATTACGGCAGCAGTCCTTTCATTTCCGGTTTGAAAACCGCCCAAACCTTTTGCTTCATCTGTGCAAAGAACTCCGGTGTGACGAATGCGGGCAGGGTTACTTTAGGGTTCGGATTTTCAAAAACCTGAGCAGGCAAAGTGTATTCATCATCCTCGTAACCTTGACGCAGTTCTAGCGCCAAACCGCGCAGATAGGCGCGTCGGACGGCTGCGACAATCTCCTCGGAAGAGACTTTTAATCCCGTTGCTTCACTGATTGCCCTGGGAATCAGCTCATGCCCCATGCCGACACCAACAAACTTGCAGAGGCCGATCATGTCATAGCCTACCTGCAAGAGCCCCTGGCGGGTAATGACCTCAACCCAGTCATCCAGTCCGGTTTTCCCCTCTTTGGCGAGATACATATGCGTTCCCATCGACATATGTCCGCCGGCAATGGCGAAAGCATAGGCCGGGTTGGTTTCCGGCAGGTAGGCAGGCAGTTCCAGTCCCTTGACATGCATGGCATAGGATGTTTCTCCGGTCTGTTCGGAAAGGCGCATGACCCCCCTTCCGACCGCGCAGAGATTTCCACGGCCGGTTTGTACAATCAAATCCCTGATCTTATCAAACTGGCCGAAGCCGACTCCATCGCATAGCGGTTGTTCAGGGTGGCGAGCATTGTATTCGAGCAGATATGAGATGGTCGTGCCAAGGGAAATGGCATCCATACCTAAAGAATCGCACAGATGGATCAGTTCTGTGACCTGGCGGCCATTATTGATGCCGATATTTGATCCGAACAGGATCAGCGGTTCGAAGTCGAATTTCGCGGCAAGTGCCCCGCGACTGCCGTCGGCATTGCGGTGGAACAGGTTGTTGTGGCAGCGGATTCCGCAGCGGAAACAGGCCTCACTCTGGATGTCAAAATCTTTTTCCACATTTCCACGGAACAACCCCGCCACATCTTCATCCCCCTTGGGACGGAAGTTGTTTTCCGGAACTGCGTGAAAAGCCTGCAGCACATCAATATTGGCCCAGGTTCCGCCATGACCTCCCTGACTGACCGGCTGAAACCGGGCTGAACCGCCATTCTTGATAACATCGCGATTGACATCGCGCATGTCCGGGGTAATTTTGCCCATTTTGTCGCTGCTCCTGGCAACAATCGCGATCAGGTTTTTGTACCCCATCATGCTTCCCATGCCGCCACGCCCTGCAAAGCGCGATTTTCCCTCCCCCGACTTCAGCTGGTTGTCGGTGCTCAGAACCACCGCGCCCATATATACATTGTTGAAATTTTCTCCGGCTGGACCAATTACGGCAAAATGAGCATCCGTATATTCCTTCTGCAGGGCCATGATCTTTTCGTGACTGGTGAGCCCAAGCAGGTGAGTGGCTGACTTGAGTTCAACATTCGCCCCATTTTCACCCTCACTGAAAACGGCGTAGACCGGCACTTCGGAACGGTTTTCAAATATAACCTCGTCCACACCGCTCCATTTCAGCTTGTTGCCGAAATTGCCGCTTCCGGCAGACCACATGGCGGATGGAAGCCCCTTTTTTGAATGTTTGAGCGGGCTATAGGATGAAAAATACGACCTGAGTCCGGTCATTACAGTTGAGCCGGTCAGGATGCCTATGTTGAGAATCAAGGGGTTTTCCGGGCAGTAAGCTTCCGAAATCCTGCGCTCGGCCAAGATCTGATATGATCTGCCAAAGCCGCCCAGCACATCTTCCAGGTTTTTGCAGGGAACGTCATTCTGGGTTGATGTGCCGGTCGCAAGATCGATAACACAGCGGCGGTATAATACGGAAGATGTGTCTGCCACAGGGTTCTGGCTCAGTATGCGCATCTGCTTGCTCCTGTTGGTGAACTGTTCACCTTGGATTTAAGCTGGTCCGGTACCGTGACCAGTTGTAGATATGTAGAACTTCAGCCGCCGTCAAGCATTGGAAGGAGGGAAATTGTGTCGCCGTCTTGGACTACTTCATCAAATTGTACATGACTGCCGTTTCGCAAGCGAATCAGGTACTCGGATGGTATGCCAAGGCTCTTGACGATTGTCAGCACTGTGCAGTGATCCGGGTATTCGCAGAGTGCGGAGTTAAACCTGCCGATACACAAAGATCCGTATAGTTTAACCGTAATCTGCATATTTGAATTCCCGACAGCCATGCATGAAATTAATTGAGTTTGCCCAATACGGATTCAGGGGATTTTGCATCAAGATGTGTGCAATTGCAACTGTCTAAAGTGAAGGGCAGGGAGGAAAAAACGGGAGGTCTTAGTGCCGGTTAAGGCATTAAAACAGAAAAGGTTGCCAAATCATGGCAACCTTTTCTGTTTTGCGGGGTGGATCAGGACAACAGTATGCTCTGATCAATGCTTTTTACTGAAATCACGGAAAGAACTCTTGGGGGGAGCGGGTAGCGGCCTTTTTGGTTTTTTACTTTCCCAGATCATGTTGGACAGGCTTTTCTCGATCGGCGACATGACAAGTGCCAACAGAAAAATCAGAAAAAATGCCATTGAAAATATCAGCAACATGCCGAAAGATACTACTAACGCTTCTAATATTACTGGCATGACACTCTCCCGCTGATAACACCAAGGGTTGGCTGAACTGATACTGGTTTAATTATACATGATGAATACAAAATTGAAAGCGGTGATTCTGCTTTCAATCGGAGGAGCTATTGTTAAAAAAATGGTACATTTTCTCTGGATTATGGGGTATTGTCTGAAAGTTAATAGCTGGTGTATCAATTGCAGTCACAATTTATATCCGCTGGGAGAAACCATTGGCAACCACCGAACGAAGCTTTGTTGAAACCGTCTGGGATTTTTTCTGTTCACTTAAACTCACCATGTTTTTACTGATTTCTTTAGCGCTGACATCGATCATCGGCACTATCCTTCCTCAAGGGCAATTGCCGCCGGAATATGTGGCTCAAATCAGTCCTGCCAAGCTGCAAATCTATTCAAAGTTGGGCTTCTTTGATATGTACCACTCATGGTGGTTCATTACGCTCCTGTACATTTTTAGTCTCAATCTGATTTCCTGCTCAATCAAGCGCCTGCCGCACGTGTTCAAGTTCGTCAGCACCCCCACACTGGTTCTGGCGGAGTCTGCTCGCAACTCTTACTCTTTGAGAAAAGAGATCAGCGTGTCCGGCCCGATTGATAAATGCAAAGAATGTTTGACAGCATTCCTTGGCGCTGAGTTTTCGACACCAATCGTGACGGAGCATAACGGCGAGTATCATCTTTTTGCCCAAAAAAGTGCCTGGTCACGCTTGGGGGTGTACGTCGTCCATTTGAGCATTCTGGTAATTTTTGTCGGAGCGATTATCGGCTCACTGTATGGCTACAAAGGATATGTTTCGATTGTCGAAGGAACCAGTATCAACACAGTTGAAGGGCGAAACGGCGGCCAGATCCCGCTCGGTTTCGAAGTGCTTTGCGAGAAATTCAATGTTGATTTCTACGCAACCGGCGCTCCGAAAGAGTTCAGAAGCATATTGACCGTGTTGGAAAACGGCAAGCCTGTCCCGGGTTTGTCACAGGTGAAGGTCATTGTAAATCATCCGCTCACCTATAAAGGCATAACTTTTTATCAATCAAGCTATGGTCAGGCAGCAGAGGGAAGTGAACATTACATAACTGTTACCCCGCGTGCCGGCGGTACACCGGAAAAACTCACGGTTAGCGAAGGCACAGCCGTGACACTGAAGGACGGGACTGTGGTCAAACTGCTGGAAACAACCCAGGAGGTTCGCCAGTTTGCTCCCGGTTTTTCCGGTCCGGCCGCACGTATAGAAGTAACACCCAAAGGTGCTGCACCACAAATATTTATAGTATTCAAGGATTTTCCTGAAATGAATGCCCAGCGCGGGGATGCACTTATCTTCGGATATGAGGGGACCAACGCCAAGATGTACACCGGTTTGCAAGTTGCCAAGGATCCGGGTGTCTGGATTGTATGGCTTGGTTGTACTCTGATGGTGCTGGGACTTTTTATTGCTTTCTTTATGTCCCACAAGCGGATCTGGCTTGTTATATCAAAGGGGCATGCCCGTATTTACGGCAATGCCAGCAAAAATCAGGCGGCATTCGAAATGCAGTTTGATGCAATTGCCGAAAAGTTTCAGAAGTTGAAAATCTAGCGGAGGTTACCAGTTCATGACCAGTTCCATGCTTTTTAATGTGACAGCAATTGCCTATATGATCTCGATGATCGTATTCTTTGCTTTTCTCGCAAGCAAAAATAAAACCGTCGGCCTTGTTGGCAGTCTGACAGCGTATGCCGGTCTTGCCGTCCATACAGTTGCCATCGGTTTGCGATGGAAAGAATCATACGATATGGGTGTTGGTCACGCTCCAATGTCAAATCTGTACGAGTCGATTGTGTTTTTTTCGTGGACGATTGTTTTGTTATTCGCCTACATCGATATCAAATACAAATACCGGATTATCGGTGCGTTCGTGGTGCCGTTTGCGCTGTTGGGCATGACCTGGGCGCAGCTCGGAATGAACACCGGAATCGAACCGTTGGTTCCGGCCCTGCAAAGCAACTGGCTGCTGTATCACGTAATTACTTGTTTCCTTGGTTATGCCGCCTTTGCCGTTGCTTGTGGAATTTCAATCATGTACCTGATCAAAGTGGCGCTTGAGGCCAATGGCTCAACAGCTCAGGCGGGTGGATTAATGTCGATGTTCCCCCCCCTCAAGGTTTTGGATGATCTTAACTACCGGGCGATCATGATCGGTTTCCCGCTGCTGACCCTTGGCATCATAACCGGCGCAGCCTGGGCTAATTATGCCTGGGGAACCTACTGGAGTTGGGACCCCAAGGAGACCTGGTCGCTGATAGTCTGGTTTGTTTATGCTGCGTTCCTGCATGCCAGATTTACCAGGGGGTGGGTTGGAAAGCGTGCTGCCTGGCTTTCGGTTATCGGATTTGCTGCAACCATCTTTTGCTACCTGGGAGTTAACCTGTTTCTTTCCGGACTTCACAGTTATGGCGGCGGGGCAAAATAAAGGATAAGGTCTTACGTGAACAATTCATCCGTAAAAATTATCGGTCTGAGTGTTGCTGTCCTGATGGGGCTTTTTGCAGTAATGCTGGTTTTAAAGGAACGTCCGGCCCAGGCTGCCGGAACGATGAATTGTGGGTGCCATCCCAACAAGGCCTCAAAGACCTTTGCCCACCAACCAGTCAAAGACGGCGAGTGCACCTCCTGTCACAAAGCCACTGAGCTTAAACATCCCAAGTTCAAGAAGGGTGCTTTTACCCTGACTGACAATGGCAAGGCCGGACTTTGCAACGAATGTCATGAGCGCAAGGATACTAAAAAGTTTGTTCATGGCCCGGTTGGATCGGGAGATTGTCTTGAATGTCACGATGTGCATCAAAGTGACAATAAATATCAGCTGAAAGAAGCGGGGGCAGCACTCTGTTTCATGTGTCACGAGAAAGCCTCTTTTGACCGGAAGTTCCCGCATCCTCCTATCTCGGAAGGAAAATGTCTCGGTTGTCACGACCCGCACCAATCAGACAACAAATACATGTTGAAAGGCGCAGGCTCCTCGCTTTGTATGAAATGTCACGACAAGGCGATGTTTACCGGTAAATCTACACATGCTCCGGTTGCCGCGGGGGAATGTGCTTCTTGTCATGCCACGCATGGCACCCAGTACCCAAAACTGTTGAAAAAAAGCTTCCCTGAAGATTTTTATGCATCTTTCGACAAGTCGCAGTACGAGCTCTGCTTTAATTGCCACTCCGCAACACTGGCCGATGATCAGCGTACCGGAGCGGAGACCAATTTTAGAAACGGAATGTTTAATCTTCATTTCGTACATGTCAACAAGGCTTCCAAAGGCAGGTCGTGCAAAGTCTGTCACGATCCTCACGCATCCTCACAACCGAAGTTGATATCAGACAAAATCAGCGGGTTTGGCCGATGGCGTATTCCTATCCGCTATACAAAGAACGAAGTTGGCGGAACTTGCGTAGTTGGGTGCCACAAACCAAAATCGTATGACAGAAATGATCCGGTTATTAACCCATGATCCAGTGCAAACTGGCAAACCTGAATTTAGCCAAGGAGATTGCGATGCTGAAACGCTTGGTGCTTGCCGTGTCGGTGGCAGTGTTGTTTAATGTCACAGCCGCCCAGGCAGCAGTTGATTTTATTTATCCCACCCAGAACAGCTCGGTATCCACTTCCGGTCACCTCATCTTCAAGCTTAATCAGAATGACATCTCATCTTTGAGAATAACACTGAACGGAATTGCCGGTGCTCCTGTTGATGTGGGCATGCCCGAATACCGTAAGCTGTTTCAGGACTTCTTTATAGCACAATCGCTGTGGGACGTTGGTGCGAACAAGGTTGTAGTCGATCTGTTCAAAGGTGGACAGAAGGTCGAAACTGCGTCACTGTCCGTTTATTATCTGCCTGACGGAAGTTCTCAGAAAATTCCTCCCGAGTATTCCCCGGTCAGTATGCATCGTCCGGAAAATGAAAAGCTGTGCCAGTCATGCCACAATATGAACCCGACCCCGGCTCAAATGAACAGCAGTCTTGAGAAGGAAAACCCCTGCTACGCCTGCCATAAGAAAATGCTGTCTGTCAAGTATGTGCATGGCCCGGCTGGAACCTACTCCTGCGGTTACTGTCATTCCAGCAAGGGTAATCCGAAACACGCTGTTGCCAAGCGTGGCGCCGCGCTTTGTTACGAGTGCCATGCCGATATGGCGGTTCAGGTGAAAAAGAAAAAGTTCGTACATGGCCCGGTTGAAGCGGGTATGTGTGAATCCTGTCATGACGCGCACGGCAGCCAGAATGAATCTCAACTGATCAAGCCGATCAATGAGTTGTGTTTGTCATGTCATGGGCATATCCGCACTCAAAAACATGTTGTAATGACAACGACAGGAGAAGGTCATCCGCTCTCCGGCAAGAAAGACCCACTGAGAACTGCCAGCGGCAAGGATATGAGTTGTGTTTCCTGTCATTTGCCACATGGCGGCAGCGTTAGGTACTTCTTTTTCAATAACCAGGAAGACCGTATGATGCTTTGCCAGGCCTGTCATAACAAATAATCGGAGGAATTATCATAATGCGTATTACAAATGTCCGTTCCATACTTCTGATGCTTTTGGCCTGCTTTCTTTCGGCATGCGCTTCTGGAAAGCCGGTAGTCAAAGAACGTTATTTCTGGCCGCCCCCACCAGATGATCCAAAAATTGAATGGATCGGAGTTTATTACGATAAAACAGATCTGCCCGGGAATAGTGGCTCTAAAATCGTTCAAAATCTGATTGGTCAAACAGAAGAGATTAAATTCAGCAGTCCTTTGTTTGTAACCAGTAATTCAAAGGGACGGGTCGTCGTAAGTGATCCGGATCTCAAGGCATTTGTCAATATTGACCTTGTAAACAACAATTTTACTCTGCTGGGCGGCGCTGCCATGGCAGACGTTGTCAAGCCTACTGGTGTTGCATTTGATGCAGAGGGACTTGTCTATGCCGGCGATGACCCGAGCCGCAAGATTTATGTTGTCAATGATGACAACAAGGTAGTGAAGGTTCTGGACTTGTCCAATGACATCAAATCCGTAGGATCATTTGTCATAGACAAAAAACTAAACCGCATCATCATTCCAGACACACGGTCTCACAAGATTACGGTCTTTTCCCTTGACGGGAAACTGCTTAATTCTTTCGGTAAACGTGGTGAGTTGGAAGGCGAGTTCAATCAGCCTATGTCAGCGGCTCTGGATAGGCATGGGAATATCTACATAACTGACTCCTTTAATGCAAGAATACAAATCTTCACACCAGATGGTGTCTATATTTCCAAGATAGGAAAACGGGGAGACAGTCTGGGGGACTTTGGAATCATAAAAGGTGTCGCTCTGGACAGTGATGAAAATGTCTATGTGACAGATGCCAGGTTTCATCGCATCCAGATTTTCAATACGAAAGGTGAGCTGCTGATGACACTTGGCGCACCACATTCACAGCAACGGGATGAGCCGATCGTAGCTGCCGGCTTATTATTGCCGTACGGCCTTTTTATCGACGACACAAACCGGATATATGTAGCGGATATGATGAACAGGCGCTTACAGGTTTTTCAATATATGCCGGAAAAGAAACCGGTTAAATAGCGGTGCCGTTGTTGAGGTGTCTGATATTTGGCGGGTCTGGAAACCGGTCAATTGACCGGTTCCGGCTAGTGAAAGTGCGGTGGGTCTACAGTATATAGTTTGGTTAAGTTGCTAACATGTTAATATATAGCTTGTTTAGGTTATAGTGGGTTTTGGCACAGACGTTGCTGTTAGTTGATTAAGCAAATGGTTATTATCTATTGTTGGATTGATATATTAATTGGAAAGGAGATGTTTCAAGTAGCAGGCCTACGGTTCAATAAACTAAAAAAACGATACTGAAAGGAAATGAAAATGAAAAAAACATTAATTTTGGCTTTGGGAGTAGTACTCGTGTCAAGTTCGGCATTTGCGTTGTCTATCACTGGCTCCAAGCATGACTTGTCAACTACCACAGGTATTCCTGGCGGTGTTCTGACTGGCACTACCAAGCTTTGCGAGGTTTGTCATGCACCTCATAATGCTGTAGTTCCAATTCCGCTTTGGAACCGCACTAACCCTGCTGCTGGGTCAATCACCGTTTATAACACGTCTGCTACACTTTCAAATGAAACTAAGGGTATTGCTACTCTGCCTGTTGGAAGTATTTCGCTGCAATGCCTTTCGTGTCACGCTGCTGCAAATGGAGACGGAGCTAACGTTTCTATCATGAAGACTAATACGCTCAATGCCGCAGTTCTGGCCTCAACTTGGACAGGTACCGTTTCAAATGGTGGACTTGGAACCGACCTGACCAATGATCATCCAATCGGTATGAACTACGCCACAGCCGAAACTACAAGGGTTGCCAATGGTGGTACTGCGCTGGTAGCTCTTGCGACTGCAAAGACTAACGGCGCTGTATTTTTCACTAACGGGGCACTTCTTAACCAGATGGAATGCGCTAGCTGTCATAAAGTTCACGATAATGCATTTCCTCCGTTCCTTCGTGTGAACAATGCCGGTAGCGCTCTCTGTAAGGCCTGCCATACTAACTAATAATTGTTACAATCTGAATGGAAAGGGCGGGTTCTCCCGCCCTTTTTTGTGTCCAAAATTCGACTATTATGGTATAGATGGCCGATGATATTGACTCCGTTCTCACGATTGCTACTGCTGCCGTTTTTATTCATGTTTGCAGCGTGTGTAGCAGCCCCTGTTTCCCAGTCTCAGCGTTATTTTTGGCCCCCTCCACCTGACAAGCCGCGTATCGAATGGATCAAATCCTACAGCAGCCAGCTGGATATAGCAAAAAGTGGGGTCCAGCGTTTTTGGGCTGCACTTTCCGGTGATGAGCAGCCAACGTTTCTTGTTAAACCGCTTGAGGTCAGGTCAGTCCCTGAATTGGGTCGTTTTTACGTCTCTGATGTAGGTCTGGCTTCTGTGATTGTTTTTGATCTGGCCCGCCACCAAATGAGGAATCTCGAAACGCCTCAAGGTGCACCTCGAATAATCGAACCTATTTCTATAGTCACCGATCACGACAATAACCTGTATCTGTTGGAACGTAGATCGAATGCCATTCTCGTCTTTGACCGTTCCGAGAAATATCTGCGGGCAATTAATTTATCGGCAGTTGCGTCGGTCAGTAGACCGCTGACTCTTTCTATTGATAAAGAGGGTAAAAGGCTGTTTTTGTCTGATGCAGCAAGCAAAAAGATATATGTACTTGATCTAAATGGTAAATTGCTTTTTAGCTTTGGATCTGGAGTTGGCGGGACGTTTAATCTTCCGATCTCAATTGCTATAAATTCCAAGGGTAATATTGTCGTTGTCGATGCGTTTGAGGCCAATGTCCAGATATTTGATTCTGCAGGAAAGTTTCTGCGCCGCTTTGGAAAACGCGGAGATGCGCCCGGGGATTTGCAACTGCCCAAGTCTGTTGCGGTTGATTCTGCCGATAATATCTATGTCGTAGATGGCAGGTCACATGCCGTATTTATATTTAATCAACAGGGTGAACTGCTGCTGACGCTGGGCGGATTTTATGCGGTGGCAGCTTCCGGGAAAGTCGCACCAGGCGGCTTTTCTGTGCCGGTCGCTATTGATATTGATTCCACTGACCGCATGTATGTTGTCGATCAGTTGAACTCCCGGATACAGGTTTTTCAATATCTGTCTGATTCCTACAATAATGGCATTCGCGGAAGATGATTCGAGCGAGAATTTCCAGGCATTTTTGACTCTGTCCGTATGTTTGTATGAGGTTATATCACGCGTCAGACCTGTTAAATGACTGGAAGCTACCGGTTTGTTTGTCACGGGTACCGGAAAAAGATAAACGGTATTTATAAAAACGCCTTTTATTGCTTTGTTACGATGTTATTCCAATGCCAGTCCTGTGGCGGAAATTGTTAATAAGTTGGCGTTTTTATTGCATGCAATGTTCGATGCCTTTATATACTACACACGTGCACAAAACATTTATGATAAAAAATATCCTCAAATACAGTTGGGTAACGTGTGTCGTTGCTTTACTGCTGGTTGTATTTCTCTGCCCTTCAGACGCTCATGCCCTGCTGACTGGAGAGGCTGCGCTCAGATATGACAATTATGACGTACGAGACAATTCCGGTCGTCACCTCTCTGCAAACTCCTTCACACAAGATTATTCAATTCTCTACGGTAAAAGTGGCAATCTTTACAACTCCAGAATCGGCAGATACAACGTTTCGCTTGGTTACAACTGGTCGGCACTGGATACAAGTGTAAAATCGACCAAAGGAGCAGAGGATTTAAACTCAAGTCGTGGCCATATTTATTATCGAGGCGAGATTGTTGTTGACCCCAAGGAAGTTCCTTTCAGGCTTGAAGCATACAGCCGTGACCTGACAAGGAATACATTTACTGCGGCCGATACGCCGCTGATTACCGACATGTTCTCTCGTGGCGGAAATCTTTTTGGCAGCCCAAGTATTGCCTCAGGAATTAATGATGGTGTTCATATTGAAAGCGGAGTCACTCTTGTTGCGGGTCTAAAAAGCGGTATGACAAACGGTTACAATGAGGTCTTGCGCCATTTACCGATGATAATGCTGGATTACAGTGATCAAATTAACAAGGATCTTCGTTCGCAAACCCCGGTTGATACCAGGCTTTCCCGATTGGCCTTTGTCAGTCTTAACAAGAAGGATAACTGGTTTCATTACAGATATGTGACCTATGACGATTACATAAATTCAGAAAACAATTACAGGGAAAGTCAATTTCAAATTGGCACGGTTGACCACAAACTAGCACGTCGTTGGGTAGATTTTTCCAACTGGCTACAGGTGTCCACCGATTTGCAGTTAACTAAAAGAATTAATAATAACATGGTGTTGAATTATGTTGAAACGGATCTCAATCTGTTTGTACAGGCTCAGCGCAGTAAGTGGGAAGCTCGCAGTTATAACAACTTTAACCGTTACAGAGAAGAAAACGGCAGGCTTACCTATCGCACAACTATACCCTTGTATGTGTCAGGTGTTCTCAATCCGGAAACTTCATGGAGTACCAGGTCTTCTTACAAAGAATCACATGATAATGCCGGAGCACATCTGGAAAGTATGCTGGCTGGATATCGAGTGGAAGCTTTCAAGAGATCTTTGTTCACGCTTGGTCAGCACTTTGACGTAGAGTCATCGACATCTGAATTGTCCGAACTGCTGGTTCTTTCCGGTGGTTTTGAAACCACCAGCAGTTCGAGGTTTTCGCAAAAAATATCCCTCGACGCAGCATATGATATAAAAAACTCATCATATAAAGATTACCTAGCCAGTTCCGGCTTTCTGGAACAGAAGCTGACGTTACGCTCTAGTTACACACCCACAAATCAGCTTCGAATAAATCTGATTCAGGTCAATGATTTTACCAGTGGCAGCAAGCCCGGCTTTTCAAGCACAGTACACGATGCCAATACTTCTCTGCCTCAGTATGTAAGCCCCCGATGGGCTGCTCAGGATAACCTGGGATCATCCAGCTATCGATCTGTAACAACATTGTCTGCTGTATGGAATCCTATGCCTCGTCTTAATTTGGGACTGATTTTGAGTGAAGATATCTTTGCTTCCGAAAAAGTAAAATCCAGCAACATTACAAATGCATCTTTTTCGATAAACTACGATAACTCACAAACGAAGTTCAGCAACATGTTGACGTATTCGGACGGGAGCAGTCAGGTCGATCAGCAGGCTTCATCGTTGAGCAATACGACCGCTATTCAGCACAAATACAACAGGAATCTGGATTTGAAGCTGTTGTTCGCTTACAACAGAATAAGCGATAACAATGCCGTTTCAAACAGCTATGATTTTGAACAGCGCCTTGATTACAGCCTTTTCAGTTATAGCGGACTGACCCGAAAATTGCTTGAGATCAACGAGATGCTGACCTTCTCGGATTCTCCAAACCTTGGTGCCGATACCTATTCTACCTCATACGGTTATTCCAACATTATTTCAACCAACAGCCTCTCATCCAACAATAAAACCGTTACTTCCGGTAAGAACAGTACCCGCTCTTCACTTTCGCTCGGCTTTAAATATTATCCATTGAGGCAGCTTGTACTCGCTGCAGGCGGTCGCTATCTTTATGACAATAATATCAACAACTATAGTTTGCTTTGGTATTCATCAATTGGTGTTAACTTCAGGTTGTTTCAAGCATCTCTAGATTATTATCAGGGAAAGAGACAGTCGGATGGCTTGATTGAAAAAAAGTTTACCGCCAATGTCAAAAAGTCTTTTTAGTAACCTTAACAATATGATCTAATTACCGGGCTTAGCCCGGTTTTTTTTTGATGATTTAAAACATCATAATCTTATTCATATCGCTACTGTTGTCCTGGACATTATGTGACTACAATCTCAATAATTATTCCTGTCAAGCGTGGCGGATATGTTTCCGCATTCGACGCCATCCGGCAATCCGGTTTTGACAATGATCTTTACGAGGTCTTGCTTGCGGAGGGGTGTGCACCTAGCCGTCAGCGTAATATGGCTGCGAAGGCGGCTACCGGCGACCTGCTGTACTTTATTGATGATGATTCGCTCCTTGACAGTGCGAATCTGTCAATTTGCAGTTATATCATGAAAGATAAGCAGATTGCGGTTGTTGGCGGTCCATCGCTGACTCCCGATACTGACAGTTGGTTGCAGCAGTTGTTCGGGATGGCCTTGTCGTCGGTATTCGGGGCGGGAGGAGTCCGGAATCGTTATAGAGCAGTCGGCGTTGCCCGGCAGACTACCGATAAGGAGCTGATTCTCTGTAATCTGGTTTTTCGACGTTCAGTCTTTATTTCGGTAGGTGGCTTCAATGAGAGGTTGTACCCGAATGAGGAAAACGAACTGCTTGACAGGGTAAAATCAAAGGGATACGGGTTGATGCACGTTCCCGAAATGTGTGTTTTCAGGAGTCAGCGTACAACACTGAAAGCCTTTGTCCGTCAGATGTTTTCGTATGGCCGCGGCCGAGCTTCGCAATCTTTGATAACCAGTTCATTTTCTTTGATCAGCTTTATACCACTAATATTTATAGTTTATCTGACATGCGTCTTGTTATTCTTTCATAATGTTCTGCTTATGTTACCTCTGTTCATGTATACCGTACTTGTAATGTTATTCTCACTTGTGGAAGCACTAAAGTCAGGCCGGATTTCGGCAATTTTGCTAATATTTGTATATCCGCTAATGCATATTGTTAACGGTTATGGCCTGCTATTTGGCTTGCTGGCGGGTAAACCGGTGCCTGTTTGTAGTCAGGAAATTTCTGTTTCCAAAATTAAAAGATTCGGTGAAGAATTGCCTGATTTTTAGTGTGGATTTCGTTTGTTTTTTTTTGTTACAGTCCACCCGTATAAAACATGCGTAAACCCAATAGTCACGTTCGGTTTTTATGCAGACAATTTGATAGTTTTTAAGTATAGATTTTTTCTGAATGTATGAAGATTGCAGGTGATACCGATTCAAGGTGTGAGGAGTGTATTTACTTTGGATATCAGCATTGTTGTTCCAATCTACAATGAGCAGGATAACGTTATCGCGTTATACAGCGCCATAACCAAGGCCTTGCAGCAGATGGAGTGCGGCTATGAGCTCATCATGGTTGACGATGGTTCTTGCGATGGTTCTTATGCCCTTCTTGCCAAGCTTGCCAAAGAAGATCCGTGTCTCAAATTGATCCGGTTTCGCAGGAACTTCGGGCAGACCGCAGCCATGGCGGCCGGATTTGATGCTGCGAGCGGGAATATTATCATTCCGATGGATGGCGACCTCCAAAACGACCCGGCTGATGTGCCCAGGTTGGTGGATAAAATCAATGAAGGGTATGATGTGGTTTCCGGGTGGAGAAGTGATCGGAAAGATACTTTCATCACTCGCAAAATACCGTCGATGCTGGCCAATGCTCTTATTTCGCGGCTGACCGGCGTTCATCTCCATGACTATGGCTGCACCCTGAAGGCCTACCGGCGTGAAGTGCTGGACGGCATAAATCTGTACGGAGAAATGCACCGGTTCGTTCCGGCATTGGCATCACAGGTGGGCGCCAAAGTTACTGAACTGCCGGTCAACCACTATCCCCGGCTTCATGGTGTCAGCAAATACGGGATTTCCCGCACATTGCGCGTTGTTCTGGATCTGATGACAGTCAAGTTTCTGCTGGTCTATTCCACCAAGCCGATACAGTTGTTTGGTAAGTGGGGTGTCTATACCATGCTGGCAGGTTGCGGAACGGGTGTCATGACGCTGTACATGAAGTTTTTCGAGCATCTCAGCATGAACCGCAATCCGTTGCTGATACTTACTTTGTTCCTGCTTTTTATGGGGGTTCAGTTCATAGTGATGGGGTTGCTGGGAGAGCTTAATGCCAGGACGTATTTTGAATCGCAAGGCAAGCCCATCTATGTAATCAGAGACAGGATCAATCTTGGCTGAAAAGTCATTAAAAATTCTCATGCTGGCCCCGACACCTTACTTTGCTGACAGAGGGTGTCATGTCAGGATATACGAAGAGGCCAAGGCCCTGACGGCATTGGGTCATGAAGTCTGCATAGTTACCTATCACCTGGGGCGCGACCTGCCGGGCGTCAGGGTCGTGAGGATTCCTGAAATCCCATGGTATAGAAAGCTCGAAGCCGGTCCCTCCTGGCACAAGCCATATCTGGATTTATTACTGCTTATAAAAGCCTATAAAACGGCCCTGTCATTTCATCCTGATATTATCCACGCCCACCTGCACGAAGGCGCATTGATTGGATACATTCTGAAACGGCTGCTACGTCTGCCGCTTCTTTTCGATTATCAGGGCAGCTTGAGCGGAGAGTCGCTCAATCATGGTTTTTTTGGTAAAGAATCTCTGCTTCATAAGTTGTTTGTCAAAGCGGAGCGAGCCATTAACCTTGGCGCCGACGCTATTATCACCAGTTCCGGAGCGGGGCGTGCTGAACTAATCCGAGATTTCGGGGTATCAGCCGATAAAGCCACTACGCTGATTGATGGCGTGGACACGGATATTTTTAAACCCTGCTCAAGGGAAGTGGCGCGGCGAACGCTCGGCATTCGGGAAGAGTCAAAAGTCGTTGTCTACCTTGGTCTGTTTAACCACTATCAGGGCGTTGATTCAATCTTGGACGCAATTAGCATGGTAAGAGGCGCGCTTCCGAATGTTCATTTTCTGCTGATGGGATTTCCTGAACAGGAATATCAGCGTAAGGCAGCAAAAATGGGACTTGATGAGATGATTACCTTTACCGGTCGCGTGCCATATGATTCAGCTCCGCTATATTTATGCGCCGGTAATATTGCCGTTTCGCCGAAGCTGGCACGTACAGAGGCCAATGGCAAATTGTTCAACTACATGGCTTGCGGCTTGCCGACGGTGGTGTTCGATAGTGTCGTTAATCGTGAAATACTCGCTGATGACGGAATCTATGCAGAATATGGCAGCGCACCTTCGCTCGCCGGTTGCATGATTGACGCGCTTAAAGATGAAACCCTGATTGCCGAAATTGGTTTGCGCTCCAGACAGAGAGCCGTAAAGCTCCATTCTTGGAGTGCTCGCGTCACCCAATTGGTCGGAATCTACCGAAAACTGATCTCTACTGATAACTGAAAAAATAACTTTTTTACTAATAAATATTGACAACAGAGAAAGGCTTTGATATAAATCCGGGACTTCAAGCGGGAATAACTCAGTGGTAGAGTGCAACCTTGCCAAGGTTGAAGTCGCGGGTTCGAATCCCGTTTCCCGCTCCATAATTGATACAAGGAATCCTTTATGGGTTCCTTTCTTTTTACCCCCGTTGTTCTTTACGACTTTCATCAGGAGAGTTTTGAAATGCCGGGGTTTTTGTTTATGTGGTTTTGATTTTGCTGCTCTAAAAATTTAATAATGCCCTGGGGGAGTTCTTAGAACTGAGATCCGACTGTAGTGGACATGACATGTTTACACAGCGGGAACCCTTTGTACCTGAACCGGGTAATTCCGGCGTAGGAAAGCGGCTTTCGGGATATAATCAAGATCCGGCCGCCTGATGTATTGTCAGTGCGGCCTTTTTTATGGAGATTCTCCAGTGGGTGATGCCAGCCGAACATTCCGACTTGTGGTCAACAAACCTGTATCGACTGTTGATATCAGCGGCGTTTATCTGATCACCGACCAAGGGAGCAATCTGACTGATAGGGTCTTCCAGGCGTTGCGTGGCGGTGTTTCCGTATTGCAGTACCGCGCAAAAGGGAAGGAGCGTGGAGATTGTCTGGTCGAAGGTTTGGAACTGAAACGCTTGTGCAGCAGTTACGGGGTTGCGTTTATTGTTAATGATGATGTCCGGCTGGCCAAGGAACTTGATGCAGACGGCGTACACCTGGGGCAGGACGATGGTTCGATAGCGGCTGCCAGGTTGTTGCTTGGCGACGACAAACTGATTGGCAAATCCACCCACAACCTGGAAGAAGCGCTTTCTGCTGAAAAGGATGGCGCAGATTACATCGGTTTTGGGGCCATGTACCCGACTGAAAGTAAAGTTGTCAGTCATATGCCGGGCACCGCCGGGTTGGCGTCACTCCGCAAGAAGATAAAAATTCCGGTTGTTGCAATCGGCGGGATTACTACCGCTAATGCATGCCGTGTCATTGATGCAGGCGCGGATGCGCTGGCAGTTATTTCATCGGTACTATCCAGCCCTCGGCCAGATATTGTAGCGGCCGAACTGGCGCTGCTGTTCAATCGAGTCAGACCTTTTCCGCGCGGCGCAGTGTTGAGTCTTGCCGGCAGCGATTCCGGCGGCGGCGCAGGTGTCCAGGCTGATACAAAGACGATCACGCTTTTGGGCAGCTATGCGGCGACCGTTTTGACTGCTTTGACGGCTCAGAACACAAAGGGTGTCTCCTCGATCCACGGTCTTCCGCCATCCTTTGTCATTGATCAACTTGACACTGTATTAAGTGATATCCCGATCGACGTGATCAAGACAGGCATGCTTCACACACCGGCCATCATTGCAGCAGTGGCGGAATATCTTCGGGAACGAAAAGTCATGATCCCGCTGGTCATTGATCCGGTTATGGTCGCCAAGGGTGGGGCGGCATTGCTTGAGCGTGAAGCGGTTAATGTTTTCTGTGACCAGCTGTTGCCGCAGGCTTACCTGTTGACGCCTAATATTCCTGAGGCTGAGCGTTTGCTGGGACGATCGATCAAGAACGAAAAGGAAATGGAACAGGCTGCTCGTGACTTGCATGCTCTGGGTGCGGCTAATGTGCTTGTGAAAGGTGGGCATCTCAGCGGACGTCAATCCACTGATATTCTTTTTGACGGCAACCAGTGTCATGCTTTCAGTTCCGAGCGCTATTTTACCAGTAATACCCACGGTACCGGCTGTAGTTATGCTTCGGCGACGGCCGCTTTTCTGGCACAGGGTGAGCCTTTGATTCAGGCGATTGAAAAAGCCAAAAACTTCATAAGTGCCGCTATCCGTCTGGCCAAGCCGCTGGGCAAAGGGCATAGCCCGATTAATCACTACCTTGCATCTATGGAACTATTGCAGACCCGTTAGCCAAGATTTTGCTTGAAAAGGCAGAATAACTTTAACTTCATCAAAGGATCTTGACCATGACTCAACTCGAATATGCCCGCCGGGGTTTAGTAACTGAAAAAATGCAGCTTGCCGCAGCTTCGGAAGGTGTTACACCCGAATTTATCCGTGACGGAATTGCAGCAGGAAATATTGTGATCTGTCACAACATAAAACATTCCAATGGAATGCCGTTGCCGGTAGGAGCTGGGCTGCGCACCAAGATCAATGCCAATATCGGCTCATCTTCTGACGACACTGATATGCAAAAAGAGCTGGAAAAAGCCCGCGTGGCTGTCAAATACGGCGCCGATGCCATTATGGATCTTTCAACAGGCGGACCGGTGGACGAGATCAGAAGGGCCATCATCGCTGAAACAAATGCCTGCATTGGCAGCGTGCCGCTTTACCAGGCCGCTCTCGACGCGGTTCGGGTCAAGAAAAAGGCCATCGTTGACATGACTGTTGACGATATGTTCGCCGGCATCATCAAGCATGCCGAAGATGGTGTTGACTTCATCACGGTGCATTGCGGAGTGACACTAGGTACGGTTGAGCGGATGAAGAACGAAGGGCGAATCATGGACGTCGTATCACGCGGCGGAGCATTTACAATCGAATGGATGAAGTACAACAAAAAAGAAAATCCGCTCTTTGAGCATTTTGACAAACTGCTCGAGATTACGAAACAATATGATATGACTCTATCATTGGGAGACGGTTTCCGCCCCGGTTGCCTGGCCGATGCCACTGACCGGGCCCAGATCCATGAACTGATCCTGTTGGGCGAATTGACTCAGCGCGCCCAGGATTTCGGTGTGCAGGTCATGATCGAGGGTCCGGGCCATGTTCCGCTCAATCAGATTCAGACCAACATTCAACTGCAAAAACGGCTTTGTCACGGTGCTCCCTTCTATGTCCTCGGACCGCTGGTAACGGACATCGCACCAGGCTATGATCACATCACCTGTGCCATAGGCGGGGCGATAGCTGCCGCAGCCGGGGCCGATTTTCTCTGTTACGTCACCCCTTCCGAACATCTTCGGTTGCCGGATGTTCAGGATGTGCGGGACGGTGTGATCGCAACACGGATTGCCGCCCATGCCGCTGACATCGCCAAGGGAGTCAAGGGCGCTATGGACAAGGATATTGCAATGGCAAAATGCCGTAAAAAGCTGGATTGGGAAGGTCAGTTCGGGCTGGCAATGGATCCGGACAAGGCTCGTGAATTTCGTGCGAATTCACCGGTTTCCGACCATGGTGCCTGTACCATGTGCGGTGAATTCTGTGCTTACAAGGTCATGGATGACGCAATGGCAAGATAGAACTTTGCCACTTCATTCAATATGAACCAATCAGCCCATAATCATTGATGATTATGGGCTGATTAGTTTTTATCAGTCTAACTGGAAATAGGTCACATCATCTGTCCAGCCTGTTCCGTCCACGCCCGGGAAATAGTCGGGTTGTCAGAGTAACATGTTCCGATGTTTCACCTGTGTTCACAGAAACCTTCACCAACGGTTCCCGCTTGTCGCCATCAATCACAAGACCGGTCTGAGGTGGTCCACCTCCAAGGTTGCCTCTTGTTTTGAGGTAGAATGAACCGCCCTCAGCAATATTAAGTCTGAATTGCCCTTTATTGTTGCTGGGCTCAGAAACAAAAATGGGTTTGCCGACAGCAGTCTTCTGGGTGAAGGCAAACGCATAGACACCCTCGAGCGGTCGCCCGCTGTCATCCACTATGCTGCCCACAATCGTGGTTTTGGTTTCTGATAGGTTTTTCCCTGCTTTACCCTGCAGCTCCTCTTCGACATTGCCAACATCAATCTGAGCCCCGGGTTTTAAAACGTATCTTTTGGGTTTTCCTGTGGCATCCAGGCTGAGCAGAAATTTATCGGTTGGTTTGGGAGGGCCGATGTGGATGCCATCTGATCGTTTAATCGCGCCGATGCAGTACTCACCAGGCGGCGCCTGGACAGTGAAACTCCCATTGCCACCTATTTCTTCGGTTCGATTGGGAACGCGCCAGTAGCTGTTTTGTGATGGAATCGGGCCACGGTTAAGGTCATACAGGTAGAGTTGCGCACCGGATAAAGGCGTTCCATTGGACTCCAGGAAGCGTCCGGTTAGAACCCCTGGCTGTAGTTTCTCTATGCTTTGTGAGTCATTGCTATTGGTGAATTGAATGGGCTTTTCCGGATCTAAACCTCTCACCCCGGCGTCGGCGACCGGCTTTTCGAGAAAAGGTTCGAAGTAGATATTGCTTAATGTTTCAGTTTTGCTTCGTTCATAAAGCAGGTTGCTTATTTCACTTTTCAAAGCGGTTCCCCACCAGTTTCCGGAGACTTTTATGTCTCTTTCCTGCTCCTCGCCCAGTGAAAAATTATAATTCCGGTTTCCGTGGATATTGTTATTCTCATAAACGGGATGTTCCTGCCCGCGATTGAGTTGGTCAAAATTAACGGCATTGACGTGCTGCCGCACGAAAAGCACGCCAATGTCGTTTTTGGAGATATCATTGTTGGTGATCTGCACATTCCCTTCCATGCGCATGAACCTGATGCCGATGCGATTGTTAATGAATGTGCTGTGGTCAACACGTAGATCGGCCGTGTTATAGTGCAACCCCCGATTATTATTCCTGAAGAGTGTATCGCTGATTTTTACGTCGGCATAATGAATCATGACGCCGGCAAAAGCGTACTCAAAGAGACAGTGCTCGATAATATTGCCTTTGTTGGATGCCAGAAACTGCAAATATGACCAGTCGTTAGGCGCCGGTTTATCCTCGGCGGATGTGAATATTATCTTCCTGTCACCGGTGCCTTTTGCAATCAGTCGTCCTTCAACCAGAATTTCGCCATCTCCTACGCCGTTTTTGTCACGATCACTCTTTTTGAATTTGATCACTGTGCCCGGGAGAATTACAAGTGTGGCAGTACGTTTTACCGAGACTACCCCCTGAATTATGATTTCACCCTGCCAAACGGTATCCTTTGTAATGACGGTATCTTTCAGTGTAACCGGCAGACCATCCGGTGTCCCGATCACCGTTTCGGGGCTGACCCTGCCGCTGGCCGGATCTGTGCTGTCCATGACCTTGCCGGCGATGATGGAGATGTTCTCTATCGTCTGCCCCTGTTTGAAGGTGACTGCATGGCGGATATTATCCTGATAAAGACCATACATCTCACCGCGATGAGGACCGTCTCCCAGTATGTCACGGGCAACCAGCCCATAGTCTCCATCGGCATCAAGCGGAATGAAGAAAGCTCCCTTGTCATCGGTCAGGGCAGAGAATTCACTCCCGTGATAAACGTGATACATCATGAACACCGGTGATGTCAGCCGGTACGCCAAAACGTTCATTCCGGCAATCGGTTTTCCAGAGCCGTCAACTACCTTCCCACGGATGCCATATTTTAACGATGCAATGTGCTCGGAAAAAGTGTTGATTGCTTCCGGCTTGATTTTGCCGGTTGCCACAAAACTATCTCTATTGATTTTTGGGTGGCAGGAAAGTTCTATATGAGCTTTTTTGCCCGGTTTGACTTCGACCGGGTTTTGTGAGTAGTAGCAGTACAAGTCGCCTTCCTGAAGAGGACGGTTGCTTTTGCCGTTAATAATTTTCTTAACAGTCACAACATACGGTCCCGGTTCCGTATTGACATTGAATCGGCCATCGGCCTCTACCGACCCTGTTTTGACGCCTAACCCCTTAAATGATTTGCTGTCAGGCTTATAAAGTGCCAGATACGCACCATCCAAAGGTTTACCTTTGTACCTTACCACTCCTTCCAATCCGGTCGAACCGTCAACATAAGCGGGTTGCTGGTCGGCGGGGGTTGCCAGCAAGCCCAGCCAAAAGTTCTTGTCGGCTACGGCAAGCGGGTTGCTGCCATGAAAAGCATAGAACTTTCGCCCGTCATGTTCACCGCTGGCAGAGAAATAATAAGAATCCGGAGGAAGGTTAAGCTTATACAAACCGCCACGGTCAGTTTTTGCACTTGCGACCGGTTTCAGACCAGCCAACATGTCAGCATAGCTTCTGTGTGCTGAAACTTCGGCCTGAACAAGCGGACCGGACTCGGTCAATACGCGGCCTTCGATTGTGATGTCGCCCGCTTGAGCTGTTAATGGAATTGCCAAAAAAAACTGAAGCACTGCTGTCAGTAGTGAAGCCTTTAGCCATGATGAAGAATTAGAGTTATGTTTCAATGGATTTATCACCTTTGCTGTGCGTTATTATGATTTGAATCGGCGCAACTTATCGGATTTGTGTCTAATTGTCAAGCTGGCAGGCTTGGCAGCCTGGATTTGGGACGGGGCGTTAAGCTGTGGAAAATGATCTTTGAACCGGTTTATCGTAAAATCAAATCATCGATTTGTTGAAGTCCTGCCAGTGCACCGCACTCCAGCGAAATATGCGGTGCATGAATCTCGGCTTCGCGCGGATTGATACGAATGACGGTCGATCCGTCAGCTTCTCCGAGTTGTTCGGATGTATAGCGAATGGTCGGTATGGCTCTGCCGGCGCCCATTTCCAGTATCACCGTCCGTTTTCCCTGATGACTGCCGAGAAAATGATCGAACCTCTTCCGCTGTTGGTCGGTGAGGTCCGAAATCCACGACCAGTCGCCGAACATCAGTATGTTGGGGCGGCTGACGCCGCGGCAGTACGGGCACCCCGGAATACTTATGGAACGCATCGTATCCATGTTGATAAAGAACTCTTCATGGTTTTCCCAAATGTTGCGGCTGCACGGCTCGAGGCATTGCAGATGGTGAATCGAACCATGGACCTCGACAATCCGGTCCTCCGGGTAGCCGGCTTTTTGAAACTGGCCATCCACATTGGAGGTCACTACAAAATAGTCAGCCTTATTGCGCTGTATCCAGCGTTGAATGATGTGAAAACCTTGGTGGGGTACCGTTGAACGGTACAGGTTGGTGCGGTGGCCGTAAAAGCCCCAGCCGAAGGCCGGGGCTCGTTCGAACTGTTCAGGATTGGCGCAATCTGTAAATGAAAGTCCCAGACGCTCATACATCGGGTAGGCGTTCCAGAATCCCTGATCGCCCCGGAAGTCGGGCAGGCCGGAATCGACACCCATTCCTGCTCCGGCGGTGATGATGAATATTTCAGCCTCCCTGATGGCCTTTGCGGCGCGTTCCAGCATGGCAGCAGATCAGGATAGCAGGTGCACAAACAGTCCGCTGCGTAGTTTTGGCTCAAACCAGGTTGACTTGGGCGGCATGATCTGGTCCTGATCGGCCAGTTCGATCAATTCGCTGATTGATGTCGGGTGCAGTGCAAAGGCCACCGCGTAGTCGCCGGAATCAACCAGGCGCACCAGTTCGTCGTTGCCGCGAATCCCTCCTACAAAATGAATGCGCTTATCGGTTCTCGGGTTATTGATACCCAATAGCGGGCTTAGCAGGTTGTTCTGCAGAATAGAAACATCCAGTCGATCGACCGTATCCTTCTCATTTACAATAGTTGACTTTGCCTGGAGATCATACCAGCAGCCGTCCAGATACATGCCGAATTGATGACGTGCCGCCGGGACTACCTGAGTGGCTGATTTTACTACTTCGAAGGAGTTCTTTAGCTGCTCAATAAAATCTTCCGGACTCCGGCCGTTCAAATCCCTGACCGCGCGGTTGTAAGGCATGATGTTGAGCTGGTTCTCCGGAAATATGACTGTCAGGAAAGAGTTGTACTCCTCACTGCCGTCATGGGCAGGGTTCTTGTCGCGACGCAGTTCGCGTACCCGGCCTGCGGCAGCACTGCGATGGTGGCCATCAGCCACATAAAGTTTCGGTATTGCAGCAAACAGCACGATCAGTTTATCGATCAGGGACTGATCTGCAAGGATCCAGAGGGTATGCCCTACTCCGTCATCGCTGACAAAATCATATGCAGGCTGCTCATTGGTGACCGCTTCAATGATCCCCTCCACTTCTCCGCATGAACGCGACAGGTAAAAAACCGGTTCATCATTGGCGTCCAGATAATCAATGTGCTTGACGCGATCCTCTTCCTTGTCAGCTCTGGTGTGCTCGTGCTTTTTAATCACGCCGCTTTGATAGTCGTCCACGCTGGCGCAGACCACCAGGCCGGTCTGGGTGATGTTTCCCATTCGCTGCCGATAAACATAAAATGATTCAAGTTCGTCCTGAACCAGAACTCCACGAGCAATGAAATCCTTCAGGTTGACTTTGCCCTGGAGATAAACCGGATCGGCATGCGGGTCCACTTCAGGAGCAAGATCTATTTCCGGACGGGAAACGTGCAGGAAGCTGTTGGGGTTGCCGATTGCCATGCCCCTGGCTTCCTCGACATCCATCACGTCGTAGGGGAGGGCGGCCACTTTTTCAGCCAGATCTTTGGGGGGGCGCAGAGCGCGGAATGGTTTGATGATTGCCATATCTGATCCTTTACTGCCTGTGAAAATTAAAAATAGCGTCGTGCGCCGACGAAGCGTTTGTCAAAATAATTATCATCCACCGAGGCGACTCTGATTTCCTCGCCGCGCCGGGGAGCGTGTACGAATTTCCCGCCGCCAACATAAATGCCGACATGATTGATTTTATCTGCCGAGGCACCGAAGAAAACCAGATCACCGTCCTGCAGATCATCTTTTGAAACTGCGTCGCCGGCACGGTACTGGTCGCGGGAGGTACGCGGAATGCTGAGTCCGCACAGATTGTAGACTGCCCTGACAAAACCGCTGCAATCCATCCCCTCCACAACATTATCGCCACCCCAGCGATAAGGGATGCCGACGAAGCGCTCGGCCGTGCGGGCGGCAATGGTGCCCATGTCACCGTTCTTCCTGGCTGGTTTGGAAGGAGCCTTTTCGGGTGTTTCCTTGGGGACGACCGGGTGAAGCGGTTCATGAGAATTTTGGACCTCGACCGGCGCTGGTTTTTCAAGGCCCGTTTCTTTAGGGCGGGTGAAGACAACTTCGCTGGGAGGTGCGATGTAATAGCTGTCGATCATGCGACTGGCCACCAGTTTGTCAGCCACAGCGCGGGCTCTGCTCTTGCTGGGAAAATCTCCGAAGCGGACAGCGTAGATTCCGTTGTCCTTGCGAAAGTAGAAGGCTTCAATCCCTTTCGCCTGGAGCTTGTTGGTAAAACGCTCGGCGTTATTTACATCGGCAAAGGCGCCCATCTGGATGGCGTGCCCAAGACGCTTCAGGTCTGTAGATTTTGCGGCCAAAGCCGGCAGAGTCATAAATATCAGCGAGATAAGTATTGCAAGGATGCGAAAAGACATGGCGACCAAATGAATTAATAGGATTTGAATGGAAATTAGAAGGTAGATAGTAGCTTTTATCAGGGCGGCGGTAAAGCATAAATTCATTGTAAAGGCGCTTTATGGCATTGACAGCGAGCTCTCTTTTAAGGTAATTATCCATCTTCATCGTAGCCAAGGCCTTAAAAACCTTTGCCGTTTTAGCTCAGTTGGTAGAGCACATCACTCGTAATGATGAGGTCGTCGGTTCGATTCCGACAAACGGCTCCAGTGAAACCATTCGGCTTAGCCGTGAAAAAAACCGCCTGAAAAGGCGGTTTTTTTGTGATTATCGCCGGTGATTATTGCATTACCTGCAAAAGAGACAATTTACTTCCAAGATCATCGGCCTGATATGGTTTGGCTACGGCGGCCAAAAAACCGAACTTTTTGTAATCCGACATGACAGGATCAAATGAGTAGCCGCTTGAAACGATAAGTTTGGCTGCCGGATCGATTGCCAGAATCTGTTTTGCCGCCTCGGTTCCACCCATGCCGCCAGGTATTGTCAGATCGAGGATTGCCGCCGTGAAGGGGGTATCCGATTCATGGGCGTTCTTGTAGATTTCTACCGCCTCACAACCGTCGGCGCAGACTGTAACCTTGTATCCCAGGAATTTAACGGTTTCTTTGGCAACTTCCCGGATGGATTCTTCGTCATCCATGACCAGTATCGAGCCAATCGTCCTGTTCGGCATCAGTAGTGATTCCTTCTTGTCCTCAACCTGTTTGACGGTACATCCTGTCGATGGCAGTGTCAGTGTAAAGGTTGTGCCTTGACCAACCGTAGAACTCACCAGGATATATCCGCCATGCTTGTTAATGATCGAGTGTGCCGAAGCCAGTCCGAGCCCTGTGTTAGAGGGTTTGGTGGTGTAATACGGGTCGAAGATTTTACTCAGCTCTGTTGCGGGTATGCCGTGTCCCTCGTCCGTAAATGTTACGCTGACATGCGCAGTCTGCTGGCCGGACAAAGCTCTGTTGCCGGTAGTCTGAATGTTTTCCGCGCTGATGGTTAGAGTGCCGCCGTTTGGCATGGCTTGTACCGCATTGATTGTAAGGTTGCTGAAAACCTGGCTGAGCTGGTCTTCATCGGCAATTACGGAGTGTATTGAATCTGGTATCTGGAGTTGTGATCTTACTTTGGTTCCATTCAATGCCAGCTCGACGGACTCTTCGACCAGCTTGCGGACCGAAACCGGTTTTTTGATCGGAGCACCACCCCTTGCGAAGGTCAGGAGCTGTTTGGCTATGCCGGCGGCGCGTTTCGTAGCTCTTTCGGCATGCTGCAACATCACCCAGGCTTTGTGCGATTCGTCCAGTTGCTTGCCGGTCAGGGATATGAAGCCGAGAACACCTGTCAGGGCGTTGTTGAAGTTGTGTGCGATTCCTCCTGCCAGGATGCCGATTGATTCAAGTTTCTGCGCCTTAATAATCTGTTCCTGCAATACTTCGCGATCAGTAATATCGATCAGAATCATGACGGTTCGTTTTTCGGACATGGTTAATTTATTTATAACATGGCGAACTTCGCCGTTCTTGCAGGTCACCCTTGCTTCAAACATAGGAGTATAGTTGCGCTTGTTTTTGTCCGCTTCAATCTCGCTCCGCTGCAACTCAATAATCTTTCTGCGATAATCAGGATCGGGGTAGGCATTGGAAAACCAGTCCCTCGCGGTCTTGATCTCTTCCTTGTTATATCCAAAGCGCTCCACAAAAAACTGATTGAGATACTCAACATTTCCATCTTGGTCGGCCCAGGCTACTCCAACCGGCATAATGTCCAGCAATGATTTGAGCTTCTGTTCACTTTCCCGCACGGTCAGTTCAGCCTGGATACGTTCAGATATCTCCGCTTCGAGTGAATGATTGGTTTTGAGAAGGTCTTGATGGAGTTGCAGGTTCTCCGCTTGTTGCCGGTTCAACGAATCGGCCAGCTGATTAATAGCGATGGCAGCCCTGCCTGGTTCATCGTTCGCGATGACATCTATTCTTGAAGAATAGTTGCCGGATTGCATCGACTCGATGCCTGCCATCAATGAATTGAACGAATGAGTCACACGCCTCAGTACCAGGTAACAGATGCCGGAAATCGTCAGCCAGAAGATTGCTGCAATTCCGGCTGACGAAATTATCAGGCGGCGGGCATTACGGGACAGGTCGGAGGTTTCCCGTTCGATCCTCACCGTGCCGATTTTGGATGCCGGACCCGGGGCGGCTCCGGTCAAGGCCTCTTCTACAGACAACGCCAGCGGCTCGCTGAAAACATCCATACTTTCTACGATGGTTACTGATGTAGAGGATTTTGGTGGAATGTTGACGCTGGCCAGCAGATTGCTATCGGAAGATATGATGTCAACGGCATGGATGTGGGGAGCTTTTGCCACCTGTTCTGCCATCTGCCGAAGTGTTTCTCTGTTTTCGGCGTAGAGTGGAAGTCGAACGGCATAGACAAGCTGTTGCGTCAGTAGATGGAGTTGGCTGGCGGCGTATTGATTTCCTTCCCGGATTTCAACTTTAACATACAGCGTGCCGAGCAGGATCGAGAGCGCGGCCAATAACAGGGAGAATACCGAAAAAAGCCTGAACTTGAAGCTTGATTGAAACTCTTTTAGTCGATTTTGGAGCGGCATGGCTGATCCTTTATAATCCGGGATGGATCATATTCTTCGCGGACTTACTCCGCATCTCCCACCTGACGGCGGACTCCCATCAGCCAGGCTACTACAAATTCTTCCAGCGAGCCGTCCAGCACCGCGTCCGGGTTACCGGACTCGACTCCGGTCCGCAGATCCTTTACCATCTTGTATGGGTGCAGCACGTAGGAGCGAATCTGGCTCCCCCAACCAATATCCTTCTTTTCCGCAGCAATCTCGGAAGCCTTGGCGCTGCGTTCTTCCACCTCGCGCTCGTACAGTTTTGCCCGCAGTACCTTCATGGCGGTGCCACGGTTGGATATCTGGCTGCGCTCGCTTTGACAAGCAACAACGATGCCGGTCGGGATGTGTGTGATTCGCACGGCCGAGTCGGTCGTGTTGACATGCTGACCGCCAGCTCCTCCGGAACGGAAGGTGTCAACGCGCAAATCCGTGTCACTGATCTTGATATTAATGTCGTCTTCCTCGATTTCCGGGAAAGCGTACATGGATGCAAAGGAGGTGTGCCGACGGGCATTGCTGTCAAAGGGCGATATGCGTACCAGTCGATGGATTCCGGCCTCGGCTTTGAGGTAGCCGTAGGCGTATTCCCCGCTGACGCTGAATGTGGCCGACTTGAGCCCTGCTTCGTCACCGGCCTGGAACTCGGTGATTGTTGTCTTCCATCCCTTTTTCTCGCAGTAGCGCAGATACATGCGCAGCAGCATCTCTGCCCAATCCTGAGATTCGGTCCCACCGGCGCCCGGGTTGATCGTGACAAAACAGGAGTTGCGGTCATGGTCGCCGGAAAGCATGCGCTGGAACTCGGCCGCCTCAACCGCAGAAATCATGCGGGAGGTCATGCAGGCAACCTCTTTAAGCGTATCCTCATCCTGGGCTTCTTCACCCAGTTCAATCATAACCTTTACATCTTCGGCCTGGCGCATCAGGTCATCCCAGAGCTGGACACTTTTTTCCAGGGTTGTGCGCTTTTTGATCATTTCCTGCGATTTGCCTGCATCATCCCAAAATCCGGGGACGGCCATGATCGACTCGATCTCCTGGATCGATTCGCGTTTGCTGTCTATGTCAAAGTGACCCCCGAAGTTTGGCGATACGTTCTTCACAATCCTTCAGTTTTGCTATTTCTTCACGGTACATGCGGTTTCTCCTCGTTATGATTGTTTTTTTGTCTGCGCCAGCCTAATAAAGCGACACCTGCCGTCAGCAGCAGGCAAATCCAGGCCGGTGCATCGCCGATCTTCAGGTACAGTGATTGTCCGCTTCCCGGTTCTATCTCGCCGGTGCGATAACCCTCCACGAACAATCCGGTCATTGCGCTGATATGCCCGTTTTTATCTACAATCGCCGTAATTCCGGTATTTGCGGCCCGGATTAGCGGGGTGCGGGTTTCGATAGCCCGGAAAATAGCAATTGAGAGATGTTGATAAGGAGCTGATGAACGGCCGAACCAGGCATCGTTGGTGATTGCCACGAGCACCCGTGCTCCGGCCCGGACATACTCGCGCGCCAGTTCCGGAAAAATAACCTCATAGCATACCTGGATGCCGAGCTTGGTGTTGCCGGTCTCAAGCAGGACAGCTTTCTCACCCGGCGCAAAATCGCCGATGCCGACCACGATCTTGTTGATGAAAGTCAGGATGTTTCCCAGTGGGACATATTCGCCAAAAGGAACCAGGTGCAGTTTGTCAGCCCGCCCGGTTGTTTCGCCGGTCGGGGATATCATGAAGGCGCTGTTCAAAAAAGTATTTTTGCCATTACGAAGTTCGTGCGCCGGACTGCCAAACAGCAGATAGGCATTGGTCTCCCTGGCCAGGTTTCTGATTCGGGCGGCCTGCTGCGGTTCATCCTGGAAGAAAAATGGAACTGCACTTTCGGGCCATACAATCAGGTCAACTCCGCCCCTAGAGGCATCCCTTGTCAGTCGTTCGTATGTGTCAACTGTGCTATCCCGAAACTCCGGACTCCACTTGACATCCTGCGGAATGTTTCCCTGGATCAGGGCTACTCTCATCGGTTTTTCGGGCGTTCTTACTTCGTCCTTCCGGAGTTGGTTAAATCCGTAGAAAAGCGTTGCAACCAGCAGGATTAAAAGGGTAATGGCACTTTTGACCGGATAGCGGATTCCGCTACAGAATACGGCCCGCATTGCGCGATAGAGCACGACGTTTGCCAGCACAATCAGCAGCGTAATGCCGTAAACCCCACCTAGATCTGCGATCTGAATCAAGGGTAGCGTGCGGAACTGGGAATGTCCCAGCATGGCCCAGGCGAATCCGGAAAACAGGAACGAACGGACAAAGTCAAAGGCTACCCAGGCCACAGGCAGTGTGAAGGCCGCTTTGATGCCGGCCTGTTCCCCAAGTCGCGCAATGCTGATGCTCAAGCCGTAGAACATTGCCAGCCAGAATACCAGTAACAGATAAACCGGAACACTGACCGACCAGGGGAGGTGACCGTATCTGGTGAAGACGATGTTCAGCCAGTACAGGATGATGGCATAGGCGGTTACTCCACAGGTACAGCCAATGCGGAAGGCTGTCTTTGCGGTACTCTCCTCCATTGCAATCAGAAGCGGTATCAGCGCCATCCAGGCTAAAAAAGAGAGGCCGGGCGTCGGGAAGGAAAGGGCGATCAGTATGCCGGACGCAATTGCCAACAGGCCGCGTCGGTCAAACAGTTCCATGAATTTTGAGTAAAACTCTGAGTAAGAAGTCACTCTCGCCCCTGATTTTCGGAAACGGAGCCGTTCAGCCTGGATACAGCAACCTTCTTTACCCTGCGCAGGTCGGCATCCAGTATTTTAATACGCAGACCCGCACCTTCAATTGTGTCGCCGATATCTGGTATGGTGCCGGTCAGGTAAAAGACCAGGCCGCCGACGGAATCAAATTTGTCACACTCGATACTGATATCGAAATGTTCTTCCAACTCTTCCACCGGCAAACGGCCGTCCGCAGTGACACTTCCGTCCGGATTCGCACATAGCAGCGGCTCTTCGGTGTCGTATTCATCCTGGATATCACCAACGATCTGTTCCAGAAGGTCTTCGATAGTGATCAGGCCGGACGTGCCGCCATACTCATCGATGACAATTGCCAGGTGAACTCTTTTGCGCTTGAACTCCTGCAGCAACTCCTCCAGGTTTTTGGATTCCGGGATGAAGTAGGGTGAGCGCATGATCGAGCGCACCGAGACGGCCTCATCCGGGTTCCCCCAGTGTTTCAGCAAATCCTTGGCATACAGCAGGCCGATGATGTTATCGATGGTTTGTTCGTAAACAGGAATGCGGGAATGCCCGCAGCTTATGATGGTTTCCAGTAATTCGCGAACAGATGCTTCGACAGTCACGCAGGCCATTTCGGTGCGGGGAACCATGACTTCCCGGACTATCGTTGTCCTCAGCGAAAAAATAGAGCGAAGCATTTCGCTTTCTTCTTCGTTTACAAGCCCTTCTTCTTCAGAGGCTTCTATGAAATCGTTAATTTCTTCTTCGGTTGTCTTTCTGCGTCCGGATACAAAACGACTGAGCCGTTCGATAAGCCCGGACTTTCTACTGCTGCCTTCTTCCACTTCTTTTTCCTCCTGATTTCTCAAACAAATTTCTTGAACGCCAGCAGCACTACAGTTGTAATGCCGCTTCCGATACACGCGCCGATGATTACATCGCGCAAAGTGTGAATCCTCATCAGCAATCTTGAATGACTGACCATCGAGGCCAGTGACAATGATAAAAGCGAGATTAACGGGTCCTGCGTGTTGAGCGATACCGCAGTTGCTATTGAAAACGCCACTGCCGCATGCCCGCTGGGGAAACCTCCATGCAGTGGGGTCCCGGTGCCTGTCAGGCTTTTGAGCATGATGACGACAATGATGACGATCAGTATCGATACCAGGGTTCCCAGATCTGATGATGAGCCGAGCATGGCAAGAACCTTTCCGTAGTGCGGCAGGACATATTTGGCAAGGATCAGATACCCCATGATGGCGGCACCGCAGGCCGCAATCAGCACCGCTCCGGCAGCTGTGTCCTTTGCAATCTTTGCCAGAGGATGAAAGTTGGGCGAAACCAGATCGACAACCGCTTCAACGGCGGTATTCATCATTTCGGTGCAGAGCACAAAAAAAATCGACAATGCCAAAAGAGCAAATTCAAGTGGAGTTACCCGCAGGAACAGTGCTGCCAACATTACCAGGCATGCCGATACAAAGTGGTTGCGCATGTGCTTCTGGGTGTGGGCGGCATGCAGAATGCCGGTAATGGCGCAGTTGGCCGAATCTATGAACCGGTCGGGTTTAACAACCCTTCCTTCTTCAGAATTCTGAATAGCTGCTGCTCCTTCTGCTGCATTTTATGAGCTTCCTCTTCGCCGCTCCGTTCGTGATCATAGCCGCACAGATGGAGAATTCCATGTAAAAGCAGAAATGAGAGGCGTTCAAAAAACTCCATCCCACCTTCATCCGCCTCTCTGGCAGCTGTGTCAGCCGATATGACCACATCACCCAGGGCCAGCGGGTTAATGCCTGAGCAGTCACCTTCCTGCAGCGAAAATGAAATTACATTGGTTGGACGGTCTTTGGCAAGATAATCGCGGTTAATGATTCGCATTGAGCGATCACCAACTATCGAAACAGACAATTCGGATCCGTCAGGACATTCCAAGGCGTTTAAGATTCTCTCCGCCACTTTTTTTAGCTGAATGCTCCCGACTTTGTGGCGTCTCTGGCGGTTGTTCATCAGAATCATCATTGATCGATTCTCCATTTTCGAGTTTGATCGTGTCGTTAAATTCGACTCTTCTGGCACTGCCCCCCCCCTTGTGAACCGGTTCGGGGTAATCAATCCTGTGGTGGAAGATGCCGTTCAGGATGCGGTTGAAGCTCTTGGCAATTTCGTGCAGGTTTTTGAGCGTCAGTTCGCACTCATCCAGCTGTCCGTCGATGAACACATTGTTGATGAGTTTCTGCACCATCCCCTGAATGCGGTCCGGAGTCGGATTTGACAGGGTGCGGGAAGCCGCCTCGACGCAGTCGGCCAGCATGACAATACCTGCTTCGCGCGTCTGCGGTTTCGGCCCCGGATATCTGAAGTCCATATCATCAATCTGATTGGTGTTTGGGTCGTCTTTGGCCTGATCCTTGGCGCGTTCATAAAAGAATTTTATTAGTCCGGTGCCGTGGTGCTGGCGGATTATGTCGATGATCTGCTGTCCGAGCCGTTTCTCCCGGGCCAGCTCTGCTCCTTCTTTAATGTGCGAAATCAGGATCAGCGCGCTCATGCTGGGGGCCAGTTTGTCATGCCGGTTTTCCTCACCAGCCTGGTTCTCAATGAAATAGTGCGCTTTAGATGTCTTGCCGATGTCATGATAATAGGCCGCCACCCTTGCCAATAGCGGGTTGGCGCTGATTGACTCGGCGGCAGCTTCCACCAGGTTGCCGACAACCACGCTGTGGTGATAGGTGCCGGGAGCCTTGATCATAAGCTCTCGGAGTACTGGAGAGTTAAGGTTCGCCAGTTCCAAAAGCTTGATGTCGGTGGTGTATTGAAAGAGAGTTTCTATGACAGGAATAAAGCCGGATACGAAACCGGCGCTGATAATTCCGCTTAAGAGTGCGAAAAGGGCGACGTAGATTGTCTGGGTGGTGAAAATAGCATTGTTGAAGGTCTGGAACGACATTGCCAGAGCCAGGTTGACAACCGAAACTTTCAGCCCGGCGGCGTAGATCGTGCTCCTGCTGGTGCAGTGACGGACACCGTGGGCTCCGACGATCCCGCCAAGCAGAGAGTAGATTACGACCAGCATGTTGTTTTCAAACATGATTCCCAGCAGCGGAGCCATGGCTGCGCAGTAAACCAGGGCTACTTCCGAGTTGATGAATATGCGGACAATCATTGCAGCGACCGCGAACGGAAACAGGTAAAAATAGTTTGCAGTTTCGATTGACGGGAACACTGCGCCGATATTGTGACTGATCAGCAGGGCTGTCTTGAAGCTGAGGAAGCTGCCGATGATAAGCATGGAAATGATAAGTATATCTTTGTTGCTGGGATTGAACTTACGGATGTTTTTGCATGCAAAACGATAAGGGAAGTAGAACAGCACAATTATCAGGGAAAAGGTGCCGATGGCGGTGAACAGGCGATTGCCGCTTTGCTGGTCGCCAAAAATGGCCTGTAGTTTATGGGCCTGTTCCGGAGTGATCCGTTCTCCGACCCGCACGATCATCTCTCCCCGCTGGAGCTTGAAAAGCACCGGCCGCACTGTGTCCATGGCCGTTTTGACGCGGGCTTCGGTTGCTTCACGGTTATAGAACAGGTTGGGTAAAAGGATCCGGGCGATTACGGCAGAGATCTGCCCGCTGTCGGAAGTGCCACCCAGGCCTTTGTAGCTCCATCCACTGACGATTTTGCGCGCATACTCGATTTCAATGAAGTTGGTGTTGATGCCGCCGCCGATGGTGTGGCCATTGTTGTCGGCAATCTCGATGCCGCGGCGGGCATCATTCTGAAAAACCTTGCCATCCAGAACAATTCTGCGTTGATACAGCTCGTTGAGCAGCGTTATGGTACTGTCCAGAAAAGCCTTGTCGGACTTGATCTGCAGCAGCGCTTTGATTTCAGGGTCCTTGAGTTCGGTATCCATAATCGGCACAAGCGCCTTGCGCCACTCTGCATGACTCTTTTCGTGCTGTGCGGTCCGTTCTGCCTGGATTAGCGTCAGTGCCTGCTGCAATTTCTCGTAGACATTCGTTTGCACGCGGTCGTTCAGGTTATAAACCACCGGTGCGCTGTTGCCGGCTTCTTTGCGGCGCTGTTCCGTCAGGGCACGGTCTTCGACCAGCAGGTCCTGCGTGGCCCGGATGTCCGAAGTGGCTATGTCGCCGGTATTATAAGAGATTGTTGATAGGTGCTGGTTTGGCAGGATGACCAAAGTCAGGAGCAGTGCAGTGGCGGCCAGGAGGATAAACCGGTTGCGGCGTGCGGTTTCCGGATTGGAAAACCTCCTGAGAGTTGAATCCAGGAGGTTTGACCCGAGTTTACCCAGATGTGACAGGGTGTTTTGATTGTGGTTTTTACTGGATTGCTCAGGCATATGTGATTGTGCCAAATGTTGCGTAAGTGTTTGAAATAGATTTAGATATAGTCTAAAACCAATGGGGTGTCAATAAAACTGTGTATCACTGGCGACCGGCGTCTGGCTGCTTCAGCCGCGTGGATGAATCTGCTGATGCAGACGTTTCAGACGCTCTCTGGTCACATGCGTATAAATCTGGGTCGTCGCCAGGTCGGCGTGTCCCAGCATGATCTGGACGCTGCGCAGGTCGGCGCCGTTTTCAAGCAGGTGGGTTGCAAATGAGTGGCGCAGGGTGTGCGGGGAGATGTTTTTGCGGATGCCCGCAGAAAGAGCCCGTTTTTTAATGATATTCCAGAATGCCTGGCGGCTCATCGCATCCCGCAACCGAGAGAGAAACAGGTGAGGGTTTCTGTCAAGCGGATCCTGTGACGCGCGGACCTCCTGCAGGTATCTGGAAACCTTCTGGCAGGCCGATTCCCCGATCGGAACCAGGCGCTCCTTATCCCCCTTTCCGACTGTCAACAAGTAACCTGACTGAAGATTGACTTCGCGCAGTTTCAAATTTACCAGTTCTGACACTCGCAGGCCGGTGGCATAAAGCAGTTCCAGCATTGCCAGATCGCGTATATCATCGGCTTTATTGCCGCTGCATGCTGCCAGCAGGGCCTCCACTTCCGGTCCGGTCAGGAAATGCGGGAGTTTGTTGGCCGTACGCGGTGCTTCAATGATTGAGGCAGGACTACTGTCGGCGTAGTTTTCAACCATCAGGAACTTATGGAACATGCGGATAGCCGACAGATTGCGTGCGCGACTGCGGGCACTGATGCCGCGATCTTTAAGCGCCCCCATAAATTTGGCGACTTCCAGCGGCCCGACTTCCGCCGGCGTTTGCTTTCTTTCCTGGTCGAGAAAATCGAGATAACGGGCCAAATCGCGACTGTAAGCGGCGCTGGTGTTTTTAGAGAGCCCCTTTTCCACTGAAATGTAGCTCATAAACAGGTCGAGGTAATCATTCACAGTTTGAATCCTTTAGGTTTGAAAAGTGCCGTTAACGGGAGTGGTAATCCCTTGTCGCCGACTTTGCATTCTCATTGCATATCCGAATCAGCGCTGAACTTTATCATGTATTTGAAAACCGATGTGGGTATTTGGCCTGGGCATGGTCGGCAAGCATTGAAATGTTGTTGTCCGCTCATGGTTTGCTACAAATTATTCGGAAAATATCACAAGCAGTGGTATCATCCAAAAAGTGATCGTTTGCTATTTAATTCAGGAGGCGAAGCCATGCTTGCCAATTTGAAACCAAGACAAAAACTTGACGGCCACATCCTGAAAAACGTTCCGTTCTTCTCAACGCTTTCACCGGAAGCGATTGAGGAGGTGGAGCGAATCATAGTAAAGAAGCGCTTTGCCAAGGATCAGGTGGTTCTCATTGAGGAAGAAACATCAGATTACATGTACCTCGTGTATTCGGGAAAGGTCCGGGTTGTTCAGATGAACGAAGAGGGGCGCGAACAAATTATCACCATTCATAAAAAAAACGATTTCTTCGGAGAGATGTCTCTGCTGGACGGTAAAACCTCTCCGGCCTCTGTTATCGCACACGAGGATTCTGTGATCGGCCTGCTTTCGAGAAGCGATTTTGACCGGCATCTGCTAAGTCACGAGGAGATACGTCATAAGATCATCAATTTGCTCTGTGAGCGGCTCCGGGATTCGTGGGCGATGATCAAGATTCTCAGTTTCGACAATGCGGAACACAGGGTTATGGCAGTGCTCAATCGGTTGCAGGAATTATATGGAGTCGCGGACGATCGCGGATCACTGATCAATGTGCGGCTGACTCACCAGCAAATGGCCAGTTATGCCTCCGTAGCGCGCGAAACGGTTACCAGGGTGCTGGGGCGTCTGGAAAAAGATGCGGCAATTCTGGTGTTGGAAGGCAAGACAATTCTTCTGACCGATGCGTTTTATGCCCGGCTCAAGGGCACAAATTGAGTTTCCCTGCCGTCAGCAATCAAATTATTGCTGGTTGTGGCCGCCCATTTTCCACCTCAAGTACAAAGACTCAACCTTGTCCCTGGCCCAGGCTGTTTTTCTCAGGAATTTCAGGCTGGACGAGATGCTGGGGTCATGAGTGAAACATCTGATTTCAACCGCTTTGCCCAATTCTTCCCATCCATAATGCTTTACCAACTCCTCCAGGATGGTTTTCAATGTTATTCCGTGCAGCGGATCATTCGATTGCTGGTTCATTTTTAAATCCACTCGTCAATGGCCGTGATTAGTTTGCCGCGAATTTCGTTCAGCTTTTCCTCGGCGGTTATTTTATGGCCGAAAATGTCCCGAACGTAAAATACGTCCGCAACCTGGTCCACCTTTGTTGATATTTTGGATACCCCTATATAGAGTCCCAACTCGGTCAGGGTGCTGCTTATCAGGTACAGCAGCCCGACCTTGTCATGCGCGTAGATATCAATAACGGTGTAGCTTTCGGAAACCTCATTGTCGATATCGACCATTGTGGCAAAGCGCGGAGCGGGACGTGAAGTCAGCAGAGTCGGGCGTTGACGCTTCGCCACCAAATCCGCCACCCAGGCCTCACCCCGGATAACAAGCCGCATGTCCTCCTGAACTTTCTGCCAGCGGTGATCATCGGTAATCAGCATCCCTTGCGGTGAGTTGACTTGCAGGATGTCCAGAACCTTCCCGTTTTTGCTGGTATTGATCTGCGCTCCCAGAATGTTGACGCCGTTGGCAGCCATCACGCCGGTGATGCGTGAAAAAAGGCCGGGCATGTCGTGTGCGCAGATAGTGAATTCCGAGTAACCGCTTTCCGGTTGATGGGCGACCCGCATCAGTATGCCGTTTTCTTCCTGGCCGAGCAGCATGCGCACATGCTCACTGATCAACTGTGGTGTGTTGGAGAGTAAGAGCCGGACCGGCATGGCTCTCAGTTCCTCACGAATCTCCGTAGCCGGAAAATCGTCTCCCAGCATTTCGGCGACTTTTTTGATGATCGATTTGACCCGGTCGCTGCTGGTTTCCTGCTGAAACTCACCCCTGTCAAGTATGCTGAAAGCTTTTTCGTACAGTTCCTGAAAAAGTGACGCTTTCCAGTTGGTCCAGACATCCGCTCCGACCGCGCGCACATCTGCTACGGTCAGCAGGTAAAGCATCTTCAGATTCTCGCTGGTTTCCATCTGTCGCGCAAACTGGGCGATCATTTTTTCATCATTCAGGTCACGACGTTGGGAAATATGGGCAAACAGCAGATGCTGGCGCACCAGAAAGGCCAGACGCTCGCTGCTTTCGCGGGAAAGCCCCATCCGTCGGGCGATGGTCGGAATCATCGCAGCGCCTTTTTCGGCATGTCCTCCGCCTTCGCCCTTGCCGATATCGTGAAACAGTACCGCCAGTAGCAGAAGTTCCGGTTTTCCGATCTGAGCCGCCACCTCGCAGGGAACCGGCATTTTCGCTTTCAACTCGCCATTAAGCATCTTCTCGGTTTGTTCTACTGCGAAAAGTGTATGAATATCAACCGTGTAGATGTGGTACATGTCGTGCTGGACCTTGCAGTAGATGTGTTCCAGCTCCGGGATATAGTGGTTGAGGAATTCCAGATGGTGCATCAGACGTAGGGTTTCTGCGACATCTTTTGATGCACGCAGAATGTTCAGGAAGGAGTTGTTGACTTCGCGATTACGGCGAAATTTGTCATTGATCAGGTGCAGATTCTTCCTGATGGCGCCTTTGACCCGCACATTAAGGGCGACGCCATGTTTCTGAGCCAGTTCAAAGATGCGCATCAGGACAGTCGGATTCTTGTCGATGACAGACTCATCCGGGATGACCAGCTCGCCTTTAAGTACGAAACAGCCATCGCCAACCGGACGTCGCACGAAATAACCCAGGATTTTCATGGCCCCTTCATCACGCCAGATACAGCGCGAAACAAGGCTGGAGGTGAAGTGCTCCACTTTGTTGGCGTGCCGGTAATAATCACGCATGAAGTCTTCGACCGCCAGGGTCCGGCCTCGGTCCTTGTAACCCATGAAAGCGGCCAGGTGGACTTGTGCATCGAAGTTGAGCTGATCGTTTTTCCGTCCGCTGAAATAATGCAATTCGTTGCGGATTCTCCAAAGGTAGTCCAGAGCGGCGTCATAGAGTTCCAGCTCATCATCCATCAGAATGCCTTTGATGATCAGCTCCCTCAGCTCTGAAAATTTATATTTGACCCTGGCCACCCATATGGCGGTCTGAAGATCGCGCAAGCCTCCTTCACCCTCTTTCAGGTTCGGTTCCAGCAGATAAACGGTGGAGCCGTACTTGTCACGGCGGGCTTTCATATCCGAAATTTTTTCTTTAATAAACTTGTCGCTGGATTTGGCCAGGATCTGGGTGAAAATAACCTTGTGGAGATTGTCGTAAAGCTGGCGGCTGCCCGAGAGGAAGCGGGCATCCATCAGGGCCGTTTTGACTGTGCCGTCGGAAGCCGCCATTTCAACGCAATCGGCGATGACTCGCACCGAATACCCGACTTCCAATCGCATATCCCAGAGGAAGTAAAGCAGTTTTTGTGCGATATCCTCCACCGTCTGGGGTGGCAGGGTCCCGTCATGCAGGAACATGATGTCAATGTCTGAAAAAGGATTCAGTTCGCCTCGGCCATACCCACCGACGGCTACCAGAGTGATATGCTCCAGCATGGCATCGCCACCGGCCAGATCATAAATGATCGAACGGAAAAGTTTGTTGTTCAACTCGTCCATCATGTCGCAAATCAGGTGGGTGACTTCATTGCCGCTGGCGCCCGCATCATGGAGTTTTTTTATCTCATCCCGGTAAAAGGCCAGAAAATTCTTGCATCCCGAAAAATACAGGGGCCGCTTTTCGTCAAAGCCGGCCATTCCGGAATCTCCGACGGCATTTATGTCATCCGGGAAATAGTTGTCTATATAGAATTGCATTGCTTGCCTCCGCACTGTTTCGGTGAGCGACAGTTATCCTACGAATAGCGGAGTGAAGGCAACCGATTTCTGCGCCATGATTCAGGCCATCTTATGTCGTGGGATAATAGCCGTTATTAAATCATACGGCACTCGGTCCCGTGTGTTGACACTCTGTGTCGAAAACACAAAAAAGGGACTGCATCTGCAATCCCTTTTTACATGCCTATGTCAAGCCGTTCCGTAGTCGGGCTAGTAATGTTTTCCTTTTTGGTGCTTCACCGGGTGCAGCATGGCTGTCGTGTCTCCGGATATCCTCTGGGCGATTATTGATTCTGCGAAGGCTAAGGCGAAGCATAAAACGCAGTAGATTGCTGTTGCAGCCGCCGTTTGTGTGTATGACTCCAGTTCAGGCAGGTATTTGATCGCTGCAACGACAACCAACGCCAGCAGTGCCATGCTGAGATGTCGAATGACCCATTCATTGTGCATGGTCTGCAGGTTTATCAGCCTGTCCAGATCGCCGTCCTCCGAAGCTTCCTTGAATTGCAGCCAACTGCCGTAAATTCTTGGGACCATAACCAAAGCCACGCTGCTTGAGAGAATCACCATTATAGAAGTTAGCATTGTCATGTCAGTCCTCCTGTTTTGCCCGTTTTCACCCTGCAATTCCATTCTGCAATTCCATTTCCAAAATCACCGGTTGTAATGCCAAGATTTATGCTGGAAATAGATAAGTGTAATCAAGTGGTTACTGAATTGCGTTTTGCTGCGGAACTCCGGATTCATGTCGGCCGCGGGCGGGTCGGTGAAAAGGATGAATGTGGCGGGTGTCACTCGGTTATTTAGCTGATTTGTTTCTGGTATTGATGGTTAGGCGCCTTTAGGTTCGGCTGGAAAGCCGGTAGAACCGCCTTTCAGGTGCCGTATATAAATGACAATTCACCCTGTGCAGCATTTGGCCTGGAAACTGCATTTCAACATGTTTTGAAATAATTGCAGTCTGTTTGAATGCGACTGTTTTTGTATGACCATTCGGATGACGGGAAAATTATGAAGCTTAAATTCAAACTCTTTCTAACCTACGCTTTCTTTCTCCTGGCAATGGTGCTGATCGGCGTCTTCGGAATCCGGAGCGCCACGCAGGTAGGAGAAGGTTTTCACACTGTTAACAAGGAGGTCGTTCCGCTCCTTAGTCACCTCAAAGACCTTCGCTTTGCCGGTTTGCGCATAGTCTCTTCTACAGTCGAATATGCTTTTATAAAAAGCATGGACAGCGGAGTAAAGCACGATTCAGAGAAAGATGAAGAGACCGAACTCATGCAGCAAGGGTTGAATGTGTACCGGGAAACACTTTCTCTCTGTCGCATTGCAATGTCATCATCTGATGTGGCAAAGCGGGATTTTGACGACATTGAAGCATCTGGGAAGATTCTCTTAAACGGCAGCGACAAAATAATCAAACTTGCCGGACACAAGGGAGATGTGTCCAAACTTCTTGCGGCCAGGGAAGAGTTTGAAGATTCCGAGAAGCAATTTATTAACTCGGTTTCAACTGCCCATGACAGGGTTATCGGCAAACTTGACAGGCTTGAAAACAGCGCATTTTACAACATAACCCGATCCAGAGCCGGGATTGAAATGTTACTGGTATTTTTCTTCTTCTCCGCAATTGGAATCGCTTTCATATTCACTTCCAGAATTACGAAACGGATCACGCTTCTCAAAAATGCCGCAGAGAGAGTGGCGGGCGGGGATCTTGGGCAGTATGTTCATGCAGATTCCAGGGATGAATTAGGTGGGCTGTCCGACTCGTTTAACCAAATGGTTGAAGGGTTGCGAAAGTCACAGGATAATCTGTCGTCAGCTCACAACTACCTCGAAAGCATATTCACCTCTGTGCCGGATGTGGTTATTGTTTTTGACGGTACGGGGCGGATTCTGGATTGTAACCCATCCTCTTCCGCCATTTTGGGATATGAAAAAAAATACCTGCTAGGGATCAACTTCAAAAATATTTTCAGCGATTTGGTTGAGGCAGCCGAAATGCTTGCCGAGCTCCGCTCAACAGGTAAAATTATGGAGCGTGAGGTTTGCTTTCTTCTTCGTGAAGGACCCGGCGTTCCATTTTCAATTTCTATCTCCTCCCTTCCCTTGGATCAGAATAGTGGTACTAAATTTATCTGCATAGCCCACAGCATTGCCAAACGCAAAGAGGCGGAAGATAAGATAACCGCCCTTGCGTACAGCGATCATCTGACCGGATTGCCAAACCGGGCTTTGTTTTTCGACCGCTTCGAACAGGCCATTGCAATTGCAAAGCGCAATAATTCTCAGATGGCATTGCTCTTTTTTGACCTGGATCACTTCAAGGACATTAACGATACACTGGGGCACCATGCCGGCGACCTTCTTCTCAAGGCCGTCGCAAGCCGTCTTTCGGCCATCCTGCGTACAAGCAACTCTTTTGCACGGTTGGGTGGTGATGAGTTCGCGTTTCTCTGTACAACAATAACCCAGGCGCAAGATGCAGGTGTGGTTGCAAGCAAGATCATTGATTTGTTTCAGCAGCCGTTTGAAGTTGATGGGAATGTCGTCTTTACCAGTGCCAGCATCGGTGTTGTCATATACCCGGATGATGGAGCAAACAGCCAGACTCTGCTAAAAAATGCTGATCTGGCAATGTATTCTGCAAAGGAAAAGGGACGTAAGACCTTCAGCTACTTCTCCAACGAGCTTAACATGAAGGCCCAGGAACGAGCCGATATTGAAATAGGCCTGCGCCAGGCCTTACGGTTAAACCAGCTCACCCTGCTTTATCAGCCTCAGGTCGAACTCGGCAGCAACAGGGTCTTCGGCCTGGAAGCTCTCTGCCGCTGGGTTCATCCCGAGTTCGGAAATATTCCTCCGGACAAGTTTATTCCGGTGGCAGAGCAGACCGGCATGATCCGTCAAATTGGTGATTGGGTTTTAAATTCTGCATGCCAGCAATGCGCAGAGTGGCACAAGACCGGATTATTCCTGTCAATTGCTGTGAATGTTTCAATTTCACAACTGCAGTTTTCGGATTTTCCGGACAGGGTGAAGGATGCCCTGAGAAAATCCGGACTGCCGCCTGAATACCTGGAGCTGGAGATTACTGAATCTCTGCTTATGAACAGTGCCGAAGAGTCGATGGAGATGCTCAGTCGGCTCAAGTCGATAGGAATCAAGATAGCTATCGATGATTTTGGCACCGGTTATTCTTCTCTCAGTTATCTGAATAAATTTTCGCTGGACAGAATCAAGATAGATAAATCATTTGTCCGTGAGATAACCGTTCGTGATGATTCTGCGCAGATTGTAAAGGCGATTGTTGCCATAGGTCACAGCCTCGGACTCAAGGTCATCGCGGAAGGAATCGAGACGGAAGAGGAACAGGAGTTGCTCTTCAGGCTGTCATGTGACGAGGCGCAGGGATACCTTTACTCAATGCCGATACCTGCCCCGGAAGTGGCGCCATTGGTTTATTCGCAGATGCCTTTGGGACAACCAAGCCATGTGCCGGATCGCAGATCAGGATTGCTGCTGCTATCGGCCTGATGTCTGGAACTGTTGTTTAGAACCTGTTGAAATTTCAAAGCCGCACGATTAAATGAAACCGCCCCGCCTCCTTTCGGAAGCGGGGCGGTTTCATTTGCAATGGCTGTTATTGATCAGGCTACAACAAAGACCAGATCCTCTTTGTCCACTTTTTCGCCTTCCTTGAATTTTACATCGGCAATTTTACCATCGGCCTTGGCTTTGATGCTGGTTTCCATTTTCATCGCCTCGGTTACCATCAGTATATCTCCGGCTTTGATTACATCTCCGACCTTGACGTTGACCTTTAGGACCTTGCCCGGCATTGGCGCGCCGATGTGACCGGCATTGCCTTTTTCGGCTTTGTCACGGGCTTTTTCATCGGTTTCGACAGAGTTATCACGGATGACTACCGAGCGATTATTGCCGTTCAGTTCAAAATAAACTGCGCGAGTTCCATCTTTCTGGACTTTGCCGATGGCGTTGAGTTTGATGATCAGGGTTTTGCCCGGTTCAATATCCAGAGAGGTTTCCTGACCCGGCTCAAGGCCGTAAAAAAAGATCGGGGTCGGAATAACCGAAGTGTCCGAGTATTCCTGACGATGACGGTCAAATTCGGGGTAAACATTGGGGTACAGGATGTGTGAAATAAGTGTTTTGTCATCAACACGATGCCCCAGTTTTTCCTCAAGCTTGAGCTTCTCTTCTTCGAAGTCAACCGGTTCCAGCAGTTCGCCGGGACGGCAGGTGATCGGCTGCTCACCTTTCAATATTATTTTTTGAAGCTCCTGCGGCCATCCCTGATAGGGCTGCCCAAGCATCCCCTTGAACATTCCCACCACCGATTCCGGGAAAGCCAGGTCCTCCCTGGAGGTAAATACGTCGGCCGGCTCCAGATTGTTTTTGACCAGAAACATGGCCATATCACCGACTACCTTTGATGATGGCGTGACTTTGACAATGTCACCGAACATCATGTTGACCTTGTGATACATCTCCTTGCACTCGTCCCAGCGCTCAATCAGCCCCAGTCCGGCTACCTGCGGTTTGTAGTTGGAGTATTGCCCGCCCGGGATTTCGTGGTGGTAAACCTCGGCAGTGCCGCTCTTGAGGCCGGACTCGAAGGGGGCGTAATAATCACGCACCGTTTCCCAGTAGTTGGCCAGTTTTTGAAGGCCGGGCGCATTGACCAGCGGATCGCGTTCGCTTCCTTCCAGTGACGCTACCAAAGCATTCAGGTTCGGTTGGGCAGTCAGCCCCGAGAACGATGACAGAGCTGCATCGACGATATCCACACCGGCTTCGCTGGCTTTGAGCAGCATGGCGCTGCCGTTGCTGGAGGTATCGTGGGTGTGAAGGTGGATCGGGATGCCGACATTTTCCTTGAGAGCTTTGACCAGCTTGTAGGCAGCCATCGGTTTCAAAAGGCCGGCCATATCCTTGATCGCCAGAATATGGGCGCCCATCTGCTCCAGCTCTTTTGCCATGCTTACGTAATATTCCAACGGGTATTTGTCGCGTTTGGGGTCAGTGATATCGCCGGTGTAACAGATGGCGGCTTCGCAGATCTTACCGCTTTTCCTGACCGCTTCCATGGCCACTTTCATGCCGGTGGTCCAGTTGAGCGAGTCGAAGACGCGGAAGATATCCACGCCGGAGTTGGCGGCTTCCTCAACGAATTTTTCTACCACATTATCAGGGTAGTTGGTGTATCCGACCGCATTTGAGCCGCGCAGCAGCATCTGGAACAGGATGTTGGGAACCAGTTCCGAAAGTTTGTGCAGGCGCTGCCAGGGATCTTCCTTCAAAAAGCGCATTGAGACGTCAAAGGTGGCGCCACCCCAGCATTCCAGCGAGAACAGGTCGGCCCCCAGGTAGGAGGTCGGTTCGGCGATTTTGAGAATATCATAGCTGCGGACACGGGTAGCCAGAATTGACTGGTGGGCATCGCGCATGGTCGTATCGGTGATCAACAGTTTCTTTTGCTCAAGTATCCATTTTGAGAGCCCATCTGCTCCCAGTTTCATGAACAGATCCTTACTGCCGGCCGGTCGTGGTGTGTTGGTGTTCAGTTCCGGCACCCGTGCCTCGATCAGCTCGGCTGATTTTAGCGGTTTTACGATGCCCGGCGAACCGTTGACGATTACATCGCCCAGGAAGTTGAGCATTTTGCTGGCCCGGTCTTTTTTCTCGCGGAATTGCAGCAGCTCCGGGTGCTTGTCGATGAATGAAGTGTCGCAGTTGCCCTTGATGAAAACCGGGTGCGTGACGACATTTTCCAGAAAGCCGATATTGGTTTTGACGCCGCGTACGCGGAACTCCTGCAAGGCCCGATTCATGATGTTGGCCGCAGCCTGGAAGGTCAGACCCCAGGCGCTGACTTTAACCAGCAGAGAATCGTAATGCGGGGTGATTTTGGATCCGGTGAAAGCGTTGCCGGCGTCCAGACGCACGCCGCAGCCGGCCGCCGAGCGGTAGGTTGTCAAGGTGCCGAAATCGGGGGAGAAATTGTTGGCCGGATCTTCAGTCGTGATGCGGCACTGGATGGCATAACCGCGCATGTCGATGGCGCTCTGGCTTGGAATGTTTATTTCCGGGTCGGACAGCTTGTGGCCGCAAGCTACCAGGATCTGGTCCTGAACCAGGTTGCGACCGGTGATCATCTCGGTCACGGTATGTTCAACCTGAATGCGCGGGTTCATTTCGATGAAGTAATGATTCCCTTCCTGATCCACCAGAAACTCGACCGTGCCGGCGTTGCGGTATTTGACCTGCCCGGCAATTTTCAGTGCGGCTGTGCAGAGTTCTTCGCGCTGGGTCTGGGTCAGGCAGAGCGATGGAGCGAATTCGACCACCTTCTGGTGGCGGCGTTGAACAGAGCAGTCGCGGTCAAAGAAATGCACCAGATTGCCGTAGTTGTCGCCCAGCACCTGGACTTCGATATGCTTGGGGTTGGCCAGATATCGCTCAAGGAAGACGGCCGCGTTCCCAAAAGATGCTTTGGCTTCGCTGCCAGCCGCAACCAGACCTTCCAGAAGCTCCTTCTTGTTGTTGGCGACACGCATGCCGCGTCCGCCACCACCGGCGGCAGCCTTGATGATGATCGGGTAGCCATGCTCCTTGGCAAATTTGAGCGCCTCTTCTTCCTTCACGATCGGCTCTTCAGTTCCGGGCACCACATTGACACCGGCGGCGATGGCCGCTTTGCGTCCGGCCACTTTATCACCCAGGGCACGTTGCATTTCGGCAGTCGGCCCGATGAAGGATATTCCGTTGGCCTCGCACTTTTCGGCAAACTCGGCGTTCTCAGCCAAAAAACCGTATCCGGGATGGATCGCATCAACATCAGCTTTCAGAGCCAATGCAATGATTTCATCAATCCCCAGATAGGCGTCAATCGGAGCCTTTCCTTTGCCGATGTGGTAGGCTTCGTCCGCCTTATAGCGATGCAGTGAAAGTTTGTCCTCTTCGGAGTAGATCGCCACTGTGCCGATGCCCAGCTCCGTGCAGGCGCGGAAGATACGAATGGCGATCTCGCCGCGATTAGCGGCCATAACTTTACGGAACTTGTGCTTTTGCATGAATTGTCCTCCAGCGGTTTGATTTTGAATCTTTAAGCAGGATTGAAATAGATGTTTGTAATAGTCAAAAAATTTAGCAAAACTAAAATTATTCAGTTATTTTAAATAGTTATGAGCTGTGAGTGGCGGCACTAAAACAGATTGGTTTGATTTTGTCAATCAGGATTTTACAAATTCGGGTAACATGCCGGATGTAGTGGTGAAAACTGTCGAGGGGATGTTTTACGATTTGTGGGGTGGTCGCGGTTCCGCGCAGCAGGACAGTTTGCTGATATCGCTATCAAAACCCTGGGCGCACAGTTTGAGGCCTTCACCGATTGATGGATAAACATGCATCGTGCCGGCCAGATCGTCAACGGTCGCCTTGAGATGCAACGCCAGTGAGGCTTCATTGATCAGATCCGCCCCGCGGTGGCAAGCCAGATGAACTCCCAGCAGTCTGCCGCTGGCACGATCGGCGATCATCTTGATGACACCGTGCCTGCTTCCGATAACGTGCGCCTTGGGGATGGCGCTAACCGGCAGGATGTTCACGGCCACATCGTATCCGGCCCGCCGGGCGCTATCTTCACTGTGTCCGACAGAGCCTACCTCCGGATCTGTAAAAATTGCCATTGGTGCCGACAGGTGATCCATTAGGCAGCCGCACCCCTGGTCAAACATGTCGTCCACCGCTACTGTCGCTTCTTTTGCTCCGACGGTGGCAATCATCATGCCGCCGGTCACATCTCCGGCAGCCCATATTCCTGGAGCTGAGGTGCGCATAAACTGATCAGTGCTGACAAACCCCCTGCTATCCAGCACAACTCCGGCTTTTTCCAGGCCGATGTTACGAGTGGCAGGTTCTGTTCCGACAGCCAGTAACAGGCGCTCCGCCTGATATATGATCCGTACCCCGTTTACATTCGCAGTTACAATACAGGAATCACCCCTGCCTTCCACCGCACAAACCGAGGCATTTGGAACAATTATCAAGCCCTCTTCCACGAGAGCTTGCTGCAACGCTTCGGCTGGCTCCGGCTCGGTTGATGGCAGGAGTCGCGGCCCATGTTCGAGGATTGTGATCTCACACCCCAGGCGATGCAGCATCTGGCCCATCTCAACGGCAATAACCCCTCCGCCGATAATAATCAGCGAAGAGGGCAGCTTTTTCATCAGCAGCGCGCTGCGGCTGGTCAAATAGCCGCTCCCACCTATTCCCGGTATGTCCGGAATCCGCGGGTCCCCTCCCACAGCTACCAAAAACCTGTCACAACGATAGCGCCGCTCAACCGTTTCAACTGTCCGGCTGTCTACGAAATGCGCCGCACCTTTTATCAACTCCATTCCCGGGACATCCTGCATTACGTCCAGATAGCGTTCCTGGCGAAGTTTTCGAACCACACGGTCGCGATGAGCGGACAGAAGGTCATAATCGACAGCACCCGTCATATCTCCCGGAAGTACGCCCAAGCGCGCCCCCAAACCGGCCTCATGCCTGAAAAGGGCTGCATGAATGACCGTCTTGCTTGGTATGCAACCCCAGTTGATGCACGTGCCACCCAGCACACTTTTTTCAAACATCGTAACCCGGGCTCCGTAGGAAGCGGCCCTCAACGCAGCGGCAAAGGCTGTCGAACCGGAACCGAGAATTATCAGATCAGCTGTGTTGTTCACGGTGACGCTCCCTGCCCCAATCAGGAATTTCCACTGCAAGCGTCAGGAGTCAACCGGATTCCCACGCGTTTCGACGTCGAAAATCTCCATCAGTGTTTCAGGGGTGTAGGCACAAACATGTGTTGTAATGCCGCTCTTTCCCCTATGCACCCATTCTACCTTGTCTCCTGATGCATCAGGCAGACGCTTTACCTGCGTGCCGCAAACCCGTTTGAGTTCATGCCACATTTCATCCGTTGTCAGAAGATCAAGCCCGCCAATTTCTTCACCACTTGTCGTATTGTCTATGAACCTGTCAATCAGGTCATAATCGAGAAAATCTTCCTCTTTTCGCCACCACTTTACGAAATGATGGTTGTCTGCACGCCGTGCATCCAAAGCTACTATAATTTCCGGCCCTCTCATGACACACCTCCCGCCGCAGCGAATAAAGGGTATCTGGCTGGATCACTGCGACTCTCTACTGTCCCATTATACATCCGTTTCGGCTGGAGGGATGTGGTTTATTTTTTGAAGTTGCCGTTGCTTCGGAAAATATGTTGAATTGCGATCCGGATTTCGTGTCTGGAATTACAAAATTCCGGTTTAAACACTTGCCAGCAGCGGGATGGTTGGATATATTGTTCAACTGAAATTACGCTTCAGCGAAACCATTGTCGGGGGTATGTTAATGGATATCAAGGTGCTTTCTCTGTCCGTAGAGAGAATGAAAGAAAAAATAAAAGATGAATCCAAACTCGGTTTTGGCAAACACTTTACCGACCGTATGCTGATGATAGAGTGGAGGGAGGGGGAAGGGTGGTGTGATGCCCGAATCGAGCCGTATGCCCCTTTCGTGCTTGATCCGGCCTGTACGGTTTTCCATTATGCCCAGGAAATTTTCGAAGGGCTTAAGGCGTATAAGTGGCCGGATGGCCGCGTTGCCCTGTTCCGTCCGGAAATGAATGCCCGTCGCTTCAATCAGTCCGGAGACCGCATCTGCATGCCTGCCTTGCCGGAAGAGCTGTTTGTTGACGGCATCAAGAAACTGGTGGAACTGGAAAAGGAGTGGGTTCCAACCGCTTCAGGCACCTCGCTTTATATTCGCCCGACCATGATTGCCGTGGAGCCTGTTCTGGGGATACATCCTTCGAATCATTATTATTTCTATGTAATACTCTCGCCGGTGGGCGCCTATTATGCGGCCGGTTTCAATCCGGTAAGCATTCTGGTGGAAGATCAGTATGTGCGAGCTGTGCCGGGCGGCACCGGTGAAGCCAAAACCGGCGGCAATTATGCCAGTTCGCTTAAAGCCGGCATGGAAGCCAAGAAAAAAGGGTATGACCAGGTGCTATGGCTGGATGGCAGGGAGCGGCGCTATATTGAAGAGGTCGGCGCCATGAACATGTTTTTTGTCTATGGGAAAAAGATCATCACCGCTCGACTGAATGGTTCGATCCTTTCCGGCGTCACCAGAGATTCGGTGCTTAAGCTGGCTCCGACGCTTGGGTACGAGGTCGAGGAATGTCAGATCGATGTGAACAAGCTGATTGAGGACATTCGTACGGGCAAGGTAACAGAGGCTTTCGGCAGCGGAACTGCTGCGGTTATTTCTCCGGTCGGCAGACTCTGTTACAAAGACGAAGTGCTTCAGTTGACCGGCGGCCGTGTTGGTGAAATTACACAGAAGCTTTATGATACATTGACAGGTATTCAGACCGGCAAATTGAAAGATGAATTTGGCTGGATAACGTTCGTCGGATAATATGTTAAAGCATGCTGCTAATAGCTCCGGGGTCACTCGGCCCCGGAAGTTTTACGGTAACTTATGAAAAACAAAAAAAAACAGACATCAAATCGTCCGTCCCCCAACAAGCTTTGCAGCTCGTGCCGCCGTACCTGCAAGCAGGTGGCTAATGCAGTGGTTGCCAAGTGCCCCCGTTATTATCCCTTCTCACGGAAACAATCGAAACCCGAGTTTACATGGAAACAGATGGATCTGGGGCTGTAGCCCTTCTGACCGTTCCGGTCGTCAATGTTTCCCGCTGTAGCGGATGCGGCCGTTGCGTTGCAGCTTGTCCTCTCAAAATAATCACGCTTGATTCGGTTGGTTTTCACAAAAACGCGGTGATAAAGTTTGAAGACCGCTGCACCAAATGCGGCAGCTGTATTGTTAGTTGCCCGTTGGGTGCCCTTGATACCTGAATTAGCTGTTTTTGCTTGATCTCTGTTTGGTTGCCGTGGTATAAGTCTCCGCTATTCAATTCACACGCCCTGACAGATCCGGCGGTGTCCCTTAAGGCTGGCGGGGATTCGGTGGGGCGGAGGAAAAACCAAAGGAGAAACGTATGTCAAGTATCAGCATGAAAGAACTGTTGGAGGCTGGTGTTCACTTCGGTCACCAGACCAAACGCTGGAACCCCAAGATGAAACCTTACATTTTCGGGGCTCGTAACGGCATCTACATCATCGACCTGCAGAAAACCGTCCGCTATTTCAAGTCCGCTTACAGCTTTGTTAGAGATGCAGCTCAAGACGGCAGCAATGTGCTTTTTGTCGGCACCAAGAAGCAGGCTCAGGATTCGGTTGCTGAAGAGGCAACACGCTGCGGAATGCACTATGTCAATCAGCGTTGGCTGGGCGGCATGCTGACAAACTTCTCGACCGTCAAGCAGAGCATTGATCGTCTCAAGAAGATAGACGCGATGTTCGAGGACGGCACAATCGAGGCCTATACCAAAAAAGAAGCGCTGCAGTTTGGCCGGGATCGCGAAAAACTCCAGAAGACTCTGGGTGGAATCAAGAGCATGACCAAGCTTCCGGGCGTCATGTTTGTAATCGATCCGAAGAATGAGGAAATTGCTGTTCAGGAAGCCAACAAGCTTGGTATCCCTGTTGTAGCCGTTGTTGACACAAACTGCGATCCGGATCCTATCGATTATGTCATTCCTGGTAATGACGACGCCATCCGCGCCATCCGTCTGCTTTCCGCCAAAATGGCCGATGCGGTTATTGAGGGGCAACAGTCCCGTAACGCTGCTCTTCAGACCGGCAACGAAGGTTCCGGCGATTACGCGCCTGAAGAAGTTGCAGAAGAAGTTGCTGGCTAATAATTCAAATATTAATCCCTGTCAGGGATGGGAGGATAGAATGGCTGTATCAGCTGCACAAATCAGTGAATTGAGAAAATCAACCGGTGCTGGCATGCTGGATTGCAAGAAAGCACTCGAGGAAACTGGCGGAAATTTTGACCAGGCCGTTGACTTTTTGCGTACAAAGGGCCTGGCTGCCGCTTCTAAGAAGTCCGGACGCGCAGCAACCGAAGGTATGGTTGTGGCCGCCATCTCCGCCGGTGGCAACAAGGGTGTTCTGGTTGAGATCAACAGCGAAACCGACTTTGTCGCCAAGAATGACAAGTTCCAGGCTTTTGTAAAAGACGTTGCCAATCACGTTCTGCAGGCTGGGCCCACAACAGTTGAAGAGCTTTTTGCACAGGCCTATGTTGGCGATAGCAGCAAAACGATTCAGACCCTGTTGAGCGAGGCTATTTCCGTTATCGGCGAGAATATGCAGATTCGCCGTTTCAGCACTTTCGAAGTTTCGGGTGCCGGAGCAATTGGCTCTTACATTCACGCTGGTGGCAAGATCGGCGTGCTTGTTGAGGCGACCTGCGATAATGAAGCAGCCGCCAAGGACGAGCGCTTCGCCGCATTCGTGAAGGATGTTGCCATGCATTGTGCCGCTGCATCACCTCTTTATGTAAAGCGTGATGAAGTTGACGCGGATGTTCTCGAGCGTGAAAAGGACGTTTATCGTGCCAAAGCACGTGAAACCGGCAAGCCTGAAAATATCATCGATAAAATAATCGATGGTCAGGTCAACAAGTTCTACACCGATATCTGCCTGCTTGAACAGCAGTTCGTCAAGGACACCGATAAGTCAATTCAGCAGTATGCAGCTGAAACCGGCAAAGCACTTGGCACTGCAATTACAGTTACCCGTTTCGCCAAGTTTGTCCTGGGCGAGGGACTGGAAAAGAAGGAATCCGACTTTGCCGCCGAGGTAGCGGCTGCAGCCGGCCTCTAACATTAACCTGAGCCGGCCCATACAGGCCGGCTTTTTTTTTAACCATCTCCAGAAAGAGGTGCGTCATGAGCAGACAGTCCTACAACCGTGTACTATTAAAGCTTTCCGGCGAATCTCTGGCAGGTGATCAGGGTTACGGAATCGATCCTCAGACACTCAACAAAATTGCCCGCGAGATCAAAGAAGTTGTCGATTTGGGCGTTCAGTTGGCGCTCGTGATCGGCGGCGGCAATATTTTTCGTGGCATTGCCGCTTCGTCCAAGGGTATGGACCGTTCAAGCGCAGACTATATGGGGATGCTGGCTACTGTAATCAACTCGCTTGCAATGCAGGATGCCCTTGAGAAACAGGGCGTAACGACCAGGGTGCAATCTGCAATCGGTATGCAGGAAGTTGCTGAACCTTATATTCGCCGTCGAGCTATGCGCCACTTGGAAAAAGGACGGGTTGTTATCTTCGGGGCCGGTACCGGCAATCCTTATTTTACAACCGACACGGCTGCCAGCCTCAGGGCAATGGAAATCAATGCCCAGGCTATCCTGAAAGGGACCAAAGTTGACGGAGTTTACACTGCCGATCCCAAGAAGGACCCGGAAGCGGTGAAACTAGACCAGCTGACCTATATAGACGTACTACAAAAAGGTCTGCAGGTGATGGACGCAACTGCAATATCGCTTTGCATGGATAATAACCTGCCGATCATTGTTTTTGATTTGACGACAGAAGGCAATATTAAAAAAGTTATCAGAGGCGAAGAAATTGGAACAATTGTACAAGGAGCTTAGAGATGCCGAAAAATGTTCTTGATGATATGAAATCACATATGGAAAAAACCTTGGGAGTCCTGAAAAACGAATTCCAAAAAATCCGAACCGGCCGTGCCAGCACCAGCATACTGGATTCCGTCAAGGTAGATTACTACGGGAATCTTTCTTCCATCAGCCAGGTTGCCACTTTGGCTGTGCCGGAACCTAGAACAATCACTATTTCTCCCTGGGAAGCCAAGACGATTCCTGCCATTGAGAAGGCTATTATGAATTCAAACATTGGCCTGACTCCTTCCAATGACGGCAGAACCATCCGGTTGAACCTGCCTCCTCTTACAGAAGAACGGCGTAAGGAGATCGTCAAGGATCTCAAGAAAAAGGCTGAAGAGGACAAGATTGCACTTAGAAATATTCGACGTGATGCCATTGACAAGCTTAAAAAACTTGAAAAGGACAAGGCTGTCACTGAAGACGAATTAAAAAAATATGAAAAAGATGTCCAGGAAGTTACCAAGAGTTTTGAAGTCAAAGTTGATGAGGCCGTGGCCCACAAAGAAAAAGAGGTCTTGGAAGTTTGATGGAGCCGCTTGATCCCGACAAGCTGCCGGTTCATCTGGCGGTTATCATGGACGGCAACGGTCGTTGGGCCCAACAGAGGATGCTCAGGCGTGTCGTCGGTCATCAGCGTGGTGCCGAAACAGTTAAAATGGTCGTTGAACAGGCTTCTTTGATGGGTATCAAATATCTGACTCTGTTTGCCTTCTCGTCTGAAAACTGGTCCAGGCCTCCGTTGGAAGTCCGGGCATTGATGGCGCTATTGAAAAAATATATTCGAGCTGAAACTGCGCGCATGATGCGTAAGAATATCCGATATAACGTTATCGGAAATCGCAGTGATCTTCCGGACGATGTCAACGAAACACTGGACAGCGCCATCAGCCAGACTGCTGCTAATACCGGAATGGTGCTGACTCTGGCGCTTTCTTACGGCGGGCGTCAGGAATTGAGTTCAGCTGCGGCAAGAATGGCTCAAGATGTTGTGGCAGGCCGATTGGCCGCCGATGCGATCACTACCGAAATATTCGGTGCATATCTTGACACCGGCGGACTCCCTGACCCGGACTTCCTGATCCGGACTAGCGGCGAAATGCGAATCAGCAATTTCCTGTTGTGGCAACTGGCTTACACCGAACTTTATTTTACTGAAACCAACTGGCCTGATTTTACGATTAACGAGCTGCACAAGGCACTGGCCGATTTTCAGTCCCGTGAGCGGCGATTCGGCAAGACCAGCGACCAGATCACTCAAAGGGGCCACCATTAAACGCCTGATAACAGCACTCATTCTGTTGCCGATTGTTATCCTGATTATCGTTAAAGGGGGAGCGTTTCTGTTCGCCGCGCTTCTGGCAGTTTTCGCTTGTATCGGTGTGAACGAGTTTTATTCCATGGCTATGCCGGAACGTATTCTGGAATCACGTTTGGCATCTATGTTTAGTGCCGTTCTGGTACTTTCTCCTTTTGCAGTTGGCAGTCATTTAGTCCTGACAGCCATCGGATCTCTTTTTCTGCTCTTTGCAATTTTGTTCCTTTTCAGAATCCGCAACCTTTCCAATGCTGCCAGCGAGGTGTCCTATGCCGTGCTGGCTTTTCTTTATATTCCCTTCCTGCTTATGCACCTTGTGCTGCTCCGTCAAACTTCTTACGGCGTCCAATGGTTGCTGGTTATCATGCTGATCGTAATGACCAATGATTCGGCCGCCTATTATACCGGCAGCGCTTTTGGAAAGACCAAACTGTATCCTTTGGTCAGCCCGAAGAAGAGCGTCGAAGGATCTCTGGGCGGATTGCTCGGCAGCATCTGTGGTACTTTAATCGCCAAATTCACTTTTTTTCCGCAATTGACGTTCGTCGATGTCTTTGTGACGGCACTTGTGATTGGTGCGCTCGGGCAGGTTGGCGATCTGTTTGAATCTTTGCTAAAACGCAGCTTCGGAGTCAAGGACTCCGGGACAATCTTCCCCGGTCATGGCGGCGTTCTCGACCGTTTGGACAGCATTCTCTTCGCAGCTCCAGTCACCTTTTACTACACCATCTATTTATTCAAGGGATAGCTCATGAAGAATATCACCATCCTCGGCTCAACCGGTTCAATCGGAGTGAGCACTCTGGAAATCATTTCGGCTCATCCCGACAGATTCCGTATCATTGCAATGACCGCCGGCAAAAATCTGGAACTGTTCGCAAGGCAGATCAGAGCCTTTTCGCCACGTATCGCAGTTGTTGCTTCGGTCGATGATGTTGCCCGTCTGAAGGAAATGTGCGTTGGTCTGGATGTAATGATTCTGGGTGGGGTGGAAGGGTTGATCGCAGCCGCCACTGCCGATGAAACCGAGATGGTTGTTGCCGCCATAGTCGGCGCCGCCGGTTTGGTTCCCACTGCAGCTGCAATCCGGGCCAAAAAAGATATCGCGCTGGCTAACAAAGAAACTCTGGTTACTGCCGGACATCTCTTTATGGATATGGTGACGGAGCATGGTGTGCGCCTATATCCGGTTGACAGCGAGCATAGCGCTGTTTTTCAGTCCATCGAAGGGCACCGCAGCGCGGATATACAGAAAATTATCCTGACCGCTTCCGGTGGGCCGTTTCTTAACACGCCGGCGGAACAGTTGAAAAAGGTTTCGGTGAGGGACGCTCTCAATCACCCGAACTGGAGCATGGGCAAAAAGATTACGATCGATTCGGCTACGATGATGAACAAAGGGCTGGAAGTGCTTGAAGCGCGCTGGCTGTTTGATACGAACGTGGATAAGATTGAGGTCAACATCCATCCGCAAAGCATCATTCACTCGATGGTTGAGTATATTGACGGCTGCGTCATTGCACAGCTCGGAACGCCTGATATGAAGGCGCCCATTGCATACGCGCTCTCGTACCCGGAGCGGGTTTCAACTGGTGTAAAGCCGCTTGATCTGACAGACTTTTCCGGGTTGACTTTTTTCAAACCTGATATGGATAAATTCCCGTGCCTTGCCTTGGCCTACCGTGCCATTAATGAAGGTGAAAGCATGCCGGCCGTCATGAATGCTGCCAATGAGATTGCAGTTGATGCATTTTTGGAAGGTCACATCGGTTTTATGCAGATTGCAGAGACCATCCAGCGGACCATGGATGTCCACAAGGCTCATGATCTTGTATCGATTGAAGAGGTTCTGAAGGCGGATCTATGGAGTAGAGAAACTGCTCGCGAAATCTGCCGGGAAATGGTGCGCTGATATGATGGTCGTGTATGCGATAATTGTCCTTGGAATACTGATCTTCGTACATGAGCTGGGTCACTTCCTGTTTGCCAAAATGATGGGGGTCAGCGTGGAGAAATTCTCGCTTGGCTTTGGTCCCAAACTGATTGGCAAAAAAATCGGCGAAACTGAATACCTCCTTTCAGCGTTTCCGCTGGGGGGCTATGTCAAAATGTTCGGTGAAGGTGGTTTTATCGAAGGTGGCGAATCGCATCATCCGCCTGAAGGCGAAGAGGGCGAAGCGGATAAAGTTTCAGAACCTGTCCAGCGTGAGCTGACCGAGGAGGAAAAGTCCCGCTCGTTCGCACATAAACCGGTACTTGCCAGAATCATTATTGTTATGGCCGGTCCTGTTTTCAACCTGATCTTTGCCTGGATGATCTTCATCGTGCTTTGCATGATGGGAGTGCCGACCGTTACGGCCAGAATTGGTGAAGTGCTTAAAGACAAACCGGCCGCTAAAGCCGGCCTTCTGAAAGACGACGTTATTACCAGAATTAACAATAAGCCGATTGCGCGTTGGGATGAAGTTGCGGCGGGTATCGCGGCAGCAAAGGGGCATGAACTGACCCTTCAGGTGAAACGTGGTGCCCAGAGCTTAGATTTCTCCATAACTCCCGAACCACGCATTTCCAAGAACCTGTTTGGTGAAAAGGTAAATGGATACGCCATTGGCGTTGCGTCGGCCGGTGAAGTTGTGACGGAATACTTTAATCCAATGCAGGCTGTTATCAAGGGAACCGAGCAGACCTGGAAGGTTATCGACATAACGATCATGTCTCTGGTCAAGATGGTACAGCGGGTTGTGCCGATGGATAGCGTCGGCGGACCGATCATGATCGCCAAGATGGCTGGTGAACAGGCATCGGCTGGTATCGGAAGCTTTTTGGCTTTTATGGCGCTGCTCTCGATCAATTTGGGGGTGCTGAATCTGTTGCCGGTTCCGGTACTCGACGGAGGTCATCTGCTGTTTTATTTCCTGGAACTGGTCTTCCGTCGCCCGGTGCCGCAAAAAGTGCGCGAATATGCCCAGCAGATCGGAATGGTGTTGCTTTTGGGGCTGATGCTGATGGCGTTCTACAATGATATAATCAGGTACTTTGTGACACGTCAGGGATAAGCTTACTGTTTTGCATATCCGTACGACCTTAAATCGTCGCACTTTGACAGAGTTTATTGCTTTGGCACGGTGTGACGATTTTTTTTAAGAAGTGTGTTACAGTTAACCGGTCTAATGTCAGTGAAAGGTGGTGCATCATGGATACTATGGAAGCGATCAAAAGCAGGCACAGTGTTCGCAGATTTGCCGACCGGCCAGTTGAGGAAGAAAAACTCCTTCAGGTGTTGGATGCGGCTCGTCAGGCTCCATCCTGGGCTAATCTGCAGTGCGTTCGTTTCATCGTAGTTAAAGACTCAGCCGCCAAGCGCAGGATCAGCGAGCTTTCTTATGTGGACTCGTTTTTTGCGGCAAGGGGGTACAAAACCAATCCCTCGCAAGTTGCGCTGGCAGAAGCCCCATTGGTGATTGTCGCCTGCGCTCTGCCCAACCAGTCCGGTGACATTCGCGGCCAGCAGTATTATATGACAGATGTGGGGCTTGCAGCGGAAAACCTTTTGCTGGCAGCACACAATCTGGGGCTTGGCAGCGTTTTTGTCAGTATCTTTGAGGAAAAGCCATTGGCTGAACTTCTCGATGTACCAGCCTACATAAGTATTGTCGGCCTTTTTCCGCTTGGTTATCCGTTACACGAGGTTAGTGGAGTGACTCCGCGCAAGCCGTTGAAAGAGACTGTTTTCTACGACAAGTGGCAGGGATAGCAGGTCGCTCTATCAAGATGATAACAAAAAACGGAGGAAATATGCCTCAAAGACAGTCCGTTGGACAGATTGGCGATATTTGCACCAGCAATGGTGCCGCCTTAAATATACTTGCCATTGATTCATCAACATCAATGGCAACAGTAGCTCTCTCGGTCGGCCATAAAATCGTCGCCGAGTCGATTTTTAGCACAGACCGCACACTCTCGGCCCGATTGATTCCGGAAATCGAACGGCTTGTGGCGCTGGGCGGGTTATCCCTGTCCGACATAGATCTCTTCGCCGCTTCCGTCGGCCCCGGCTCTTTTACAGGAGTGAGAGGCGGGGTGGCAACAATGCAGGGGTTGGCGCTGGCCGGCGGCAAGCCGTGTATTGGGTACTCGTCACTGGCCATGCTGGCCATGAACTTTTCACTTTGCACATATCCGGTCTGTCCGATGCTGGATGCCCGTAAAAGCGAGATATACTCGGGGCTTTATGACTGCTCTGCTTCCATCCCCCAATCAATCCTCAAGGATTGTGTCATGCCGCCAGCCGACTTTCTCGAGCTGGTCTTCACCAACATTGATCAACCGGTTATCTTTGCAGGAGATGGCGCCCAGCGTTATCAAGAAGAGATTGTCTCCCGATTTGGTTCACGGGCCACGATCGCCCCCTTCCAGCTTCACAACTCGCGAGCCGCCAATGGCGCAATGCTGGCGCTTGATGGATTCAGGCGTGCTGCTGCTGTTGCCCCGTCAATGCTCCTGCCGGTTTATCTGCGTGCCTCCGAAGCGGAAATCAATCGCAAATCAAAATTGCAAGCCAATCGTGTGACCGAATAACGCGTTGCGTTCGGGCGTCACTTGCATGTAGCGCTTTAGCTGATATAATTTTCAAAATTCATCCTGTGGAGCGTACACCATGAATATTCATGAGTATCAGGCCAAGGAAATTCTGAATAGTTACGGCATTCCGATCCCGCGGGGAATGGTTGCGATGACCTCTGACCAGGTTGAACGGGCCGCCAAGATGATGGGTGGGCGTTGCGTGGTGAAAGCCCAGATTTATGCCGGTGGACGCGGCAAAGCGGGCGGGGTCAAGCTGGTCCATTACCCGGAACAGGCCCAGGAATACGGCAAAGAACTTTTCAGCCGGCCGCTGGTCACAAGTCAGACCGGCCCGGAGGGATTGAGAGTCCGGAGGATTCTGGTGGAAGAAGCGGTGGAAATCGCCCGTGAATTTTACCTTTCAATCACTCTCGATCGCGAAACATCGCTTTATGTTCTGATCGCTTCCGCAGAGGGGGGTATGGATATTGAAGAGGTGGCCAACAAAAGCCCGGAGAAAATCCATAAACTTCTGATTGACCCTTTGACAGGCCTGCGCCCTTACCAGGCTCGCAAGATATCACTGGAGCTGGGATTGACCGGCACGGTTTGCGAAGATTGTGTAGAACTTCTGATGAACCTCTACCGGGTCTGTCAGGAAAAAGATTGTTCACTGGTTGAAATCAACCCGTTGGTGGTCACCAGGGCCGGTTGGCTGATGGCGATGGATGCCAAGATTGCTTTCGATGATAATGCCGTCTATCGTCATCGAGAGTATCCGGACATGATGGACTATTCCCAACTAGATCCCTTGGAAATCACGGCCGGCAAATATGATCTGGCCTACATCAAGCTTACCGGTTCGATCGGCTGTCTGGTAAATGGAGCCGGTCTGGCCATGGCCACCCTGGACGTTCTCAAGGAGTGCGGCGGGGAACCGGCCAATTTCCTGGATGTGGGAGGTGGAGCAACCCGTGAAAAGGTGGCGGAAGCATTCCGAATTATTCTCCAGGACCGTGATGTTAAAGGTGTTTTTGTAAATATCTTTGGCGGCATCATGCGATGTGATGTAATTGCCCATGGCATAATTGAAGCGGCTGGTGCGTTCAACTGTACGTTGCCAATAGTGGTCCGCATGGACGGAAGTAAGGTGGAAGAGGGAAAAAAACTGCTGCGCGAATCGGGCCTCAACGTTCAGGTCGGTGATGATTTGGGAGATGCGGCGACCCGAATAGTGAAAATGCTGGGCTGATGCCCCTACACAAAATTTGCGGAGTCGATGACTATGTCAATACTACTCAATAAAAACTCGAAAATCCTTGTGCAGGGCATCACCGGACGAAGCGGACTGTTTCATACCCAGCAATGCCGAGAGTACGGAGCCAATATTGTGGCCGGAGTAACACCGGGCAAGGGTGGCATCCACATCGAAGGGATACCGGTATTCAACACAGTCGCAGAAGCTCTCAGGTACACTAAAGCAAATGTCTCTATGATCTTTGTGCCACCTCCCGCTGCAGCCGATGCCATCCTCGAAGCGGTTGACGCCGGGATTGAGCTGGCGATCTGTATTACCGAGGGTATCCCGATCCGCGACATGGTACCGGTCAAAGCCATTCTCCAGGGAAGCAAAACCAGATTGGTCGGCCCCAACTGCCCGGGAGTTATTACCCCGGGTGAATGCAAAGTCGGAATCATGCCGGGTCATATCCATAAAAAAGGTAAAATCGGCGTTGTTTCCCGTAGCGGCACATTGACCTACGAGGCGGTCAAGCAGCTGACTGATGTGGGTTTGGGGCAATCGACCTGTGTCGGTATCGGTGGTGACCCGATTATCGGAATGAACTTCATCGATGTCCTGACTCTGTTCAATCAGGATCCGGATACCGAAGGGGTTTTTATGATTGGAGAGATCGGCGGCGGGGCAGAAGAAGCGGCAGCCGAATGGATCAGGAAGAACATGAAAAAACCGGTGGCGGCTTTTATCGCCGGAGTCACAGCCCCCCCGGGCAAGCGCATGGGACATGCCGGCGCCATAATCACCGGAGGGAAGGGGAAGGCTGCGGACAAAATCCGTACTCTACAGGAGTGCGGAGTGATTGTCTCAACCAGCCCAACCAGGATGGGCGAGGCGATGCTGGATGCGATGGCATCTTACTGTCAATCGATCACAAACGCTGCTGTCAAGGTTGCCGTTAAAAAAGTCCTTAAATAGTTGTCTGATTAGTGAAGGAAGGTTCGGACTTCCTGATGTGGAGTTTCGCCTGGCTGCAATTGTTTAGTGGAATTCTCTGATCTAGATAAAGAATTTCCTCTGTTTACGGGAGGTGTATAAATGTCTGATCCCTAGCATATCAAAATACTTGAACAAAGTGTGGAAGTGTGGAACCGGTGGCGACTTGAAAATCCTCAAATACGGCCAAACCTCCGCAAAGCGAAACTACAGGGGAAGAATCTCAGGGATTTTAACTTTAATGATACAAGTTTTCGCAGAGTGGACTCAAACAGGTCCGATTTAAGCCAAGCAACTTTTAGGAGAGCTGATCTGCGCAGGGCGGACCTGTCTGATTCGATCCTGGTCGGGGCTGAGCTGACATCCAGGAAAGCTGAGTTATTGAAGACGATATCAATGGAAGATCTGATGAAAGAGTTCAATATGACCAGTTGAATTGAGCCCGGAATTTGTGGAATGTTTTGATCTGCAAAAAACAGTTATCCAGTGACTGAATATTCAGACAAATGTTGTAATAGATGGCACACGTTCTCAACTGACGAAAAGGAGTGACTATGAAAGATGAAGTTATAATTTCACTGGGGGCCTTTTTGTTGTCAACCCTGACGCTGCTTTATACACTTTGGTTAAACGGTAGAATGAACAAGAATAACGCCATATTTCATAATCTGACGACGATAATTGGCGTAGAAGCCAAAATTGCTGAAGTCCCTACGGCCCTTAAATTCCATAACCTGGATCCCGATCAACTGGAAAAAATCGGGTTGAAACCTGAAGAATTCGCCTATTTGCTGACTAGTTTTACGGCAGGAGGAATTTATTACAAGACTTTTTACCCTGACGATGATGCGCCTTTTGCCGAAGGTTCCTACCGTTACATCATGTGTACTTCTGAGGCGACAAGGAAAGCCTGGCCGATATTGAAAAACTTTATTACTGACACAAACTATCGAAAAAAAATCGAAAAGACGGTTGCCCTGGGATGTGCCCCCACGGAATAAGAAATCTCAATAAGACCGGTTACGAGTAGCAGCATCGCCAACTTCCTACCATTGCACACAAAATATTGCGACATCTCCCTTTGCTTGACACCATATCTTGCTATAAGGCATAATTCCTGACTATTGAATTACCGGGAGGCAGTGCCCCATGGAACCATCCGTATTTGCAGAAAATACCCCCTCAAGCACCTTTGTCCACCTTCATCTTCACACCCAATATTCCCTGCTGGACGGTGCCATCCGCTTCGATGATCTGATCGAGAAGGCCAAGACTGAGAATATGCCGGCGGTGGCGATCACCGACCACGGCAATATGTTCGGCGCGGCTGAATTCTACCTGAAATGCAAGAAGGCCGGCGTCAAGCCGATCATCGGCTGCGAACTGTATCTGGCGCCCGAATCGCGCTTCTCCAGGGATGCCAAGGGGATTTCCGACGCGGCCTACCATCTGGTCCTGCTCTGCGAGAATATGCAGGGTTACAAAAATCTTTCATACCTGACTTCGGCCGGTTACAAGGAGGGCTTTTACTATCGTCCCCGTATCGACCGGGAGCTGTTGACCGGTCACTCCGAGGGGTTGATCGCCCTGTCGGCCTGCCTGAAGGGGGAAGTGGCCATGCAGTGCGGCCGGGGGCGGATGGAGGAGGCCGTCGCAACCGCCCGCTGGTACAGCGAACAGTTTCCGGATCGCTACTATATCGAGCTGCAGGAAAACACCCTGGCGGAGCAGGATATCGTCAACAAGCGCCTGATGGAGGTGGCGGCGGAGTTGAAGCTGCCGCTGGTGGCGACCAACGACTGCCATTACCTGAACCGCGACGATGCTAGGGCTCACGAGGTATTGCTCTGTATCCAGACCGGCAAGACCATGAGCGACCCGACCCACATGCGATTTTCGGCGGAAGAGTTTTATGTGAAATCGCCGGAGGAGATGCAGCGGGCCTTCTCATACGCTCCAGAGGCGGTCAGCAATACTCTGGTGATTGCCGATCAGTGCAATCTGGAGCTTGCGGTGGACGGCAAAACCTATTATTTCCCTCATTTTGACCCGCCCGCAGGACAGAATCACGACGATATGCTGAAAGATCTGGCCACGGAGGGACTCAAGGAACGCATGATCACGATCCTGGCCAAGTATCCGGATATGACGCTGGAGCAGCAGCAGGCCTATTTTGACCGTCTGGCGATCGAGCTGGACTGCATCCGTGATATGAAATTTCCGGCCTACTTTTTGATCGTATCCGACTTTATCCGCTGGGCCAAGGATCGAGGTATTCCGGTCGGCCCGGGCAGGGGCTCGGCGGCCGGTTCGCTGGTTGCCTATGCAATCAAAATTACAGATCTTGACCCGCTCCCATATAATCTTCTGTTTGAACGTTTCCTTAATCCGGAACGTATCTCCATGCCGGATATCGACGTAGACTTCTGTCAGGACCGCCGGGGCGAAGTGATCCAGTATATGGTCGAAAAGTACGGTCGTGACCGGGTTTGCCAGATCATCACCTTTGGAACCATGGGGGCCAAGGCGGTCGTACGGGACGTTGGACGCGCCCTGAACCTGACTTACGGTGATGTGGACCGGATCGCCAAGTTGATACCGGACGATCTGAAAATGACGCTGAAGAAGGCTATTCAGCAGGAACCCCAGTTGAATGAACTGGCCGATTCCGATCCGCAGGTCCGTGATCTGCTGGACACGGCGCTCTGTCTGGAAGGGTTGACCCGCCATGCCTCGACACATGCCGCCGCCGTTGTGGTGGCACCGGATCAGCTGGAGGAGTTCCTGCCGATCTACAAGGATCAGAAAACCGGATCAATCAACACACAGTATTCGATGAAGTATGTCGAGCTGGTCGGTTTGGTTAAATTCGACTTTCTGGGGCTTAAAAACCTGACCGTAATCGAAAATGCCGTCAAACTGGTGCGGGAAGGGAAGGATCCGAATTTCGACATTACGACGCTGCGGGACGACGATCAGGCCAGCTATGACCTGATCACCGCCGGCAATACCACCGGGGTTTTCCAGCTTGAATCCAGCGGCATGAAGGAGATGCTGGTCAAGCTCAAACCCTCCTGTTTCGAGGACGTTATTGCGGCCTGCGCCCTCTATCGCCCAGGTCCGCTCGGTTCCGGCATGGTGGATGACTTCATCGACCGCAAGCATGGCCGCAAAGAGGTTGTTTACGACCTGCCGCAGTTGGAACCGATCCTGAAGGATACCTATGGTGTTATAGTCTATCAGGAGCAGGTTATGCAGATTTCCCGCTCCCTGGCCGGTTATTCGCTGGGGCAGGCCGACTTGCTGCGTCGTGCCATGGGAAAGAAGGATGACAAGGAGATGAGCCGCCAGAAGGGGCTTTTTCTGGAAGGTGCCAAAGCCAACAATCTGGATCCCAAAAAAGCCGAGGCGATCTTTGACCTGATGCACAAGTTTGCTGAATACGGTTTCAACAAATCGCATTCGGCCGCCTATGCCCTGATCGCTTACCAGACCGCTTATCTCAAGGCCCATTACCCGGTTGAATTCATGGCGGCGCTGCTGACCTGCGACATGGACAGCACCGACAAGGTTATCAAAAACATCAGCGATTGCCGTGAACAGGGTTTGGAGGTGCTGCCGCCGGATATCAACTCATCCGGACTTTCCTTTACGGTTGTCGGCACATCGATGCGTTTTGGTTTGGGTGCCGTGAAAAACGTTGGTGCCGGGGCCATCGAGGCCATTCTGGAAGCCAGAAAAGATGGTGTTTTCAAGAGTCTGTACGACTTTTGCGAGCGGGTAGATCTGCGGCGGGTTAACAAAAGGGTTATCGAATCGCTGATCAAGTGCGGCGCCTTTGATTCGACCGGAGCGGCCCGAGCTGCGTTGATGGAGGGGGCGGAAGCTGCCACCAATTATGGTCAGAAAATTCAGGAGGAAAAAGCCAGCGCCCAGGTTTCGCTGTTCGGAACCGAGGAAGTGACCAGGGGCAACGGCAACGGCGGCATGAAGCTGCCGAATGTTCCCGAATGGCACGACAAGGAAAAACTGGCTTTCGAGAAGGAGGCGCTGGGATTCCTGATTACCGGACACCCGCTGGATCGTTATATTGATGATATCCGGCGACTGGCCAACACCGAAATTGCCAGTATGGTTGAGATGGCTGACGGCAGTGAAGTACGGATTTGCGGCATCGTCTCATCCTTGAAGGAAATCACCACCAAAAAGGGAGACCGGATGGGATTCGTGACAGTCGAAGACCTGACCGGTTCGGTGGAGATTACGGTTTTTTCCGATATCTATGTTTTGAGCTCATCCTTGCTGAAATGCGATGACCCGTTGCTGATTGTCGGTAAACTGGAAAAAGGCGAGAAAGGGTGCAAAATTCTGGTGCAGGCCCACAAAGAGGGTGGCAACCAGTGGCAGCAGCAACAGCGCGGTCCGGCTGGCGATATCAAGTTGCTGGCGGAGGCCAGGGCCCAGACCACCAAAAAAGTGCTGTTTACCCTGCAGGTTGAAAATACGCCCGTCGAGCAGGTAGATGCACTGAAAGCTATTATCGAACGTCACCGCGGCAGTGTCCCGGCTTATGTTCAGTTTGTCATACCAAAACGCAGTTGTTCGACAATGCCGCTGCCGCCGGATATGAACGTCGCGGCCAGTGATGAATTAAGACTGGAAGTGGAGCGACTGTTCGGCTATAATGCCGCCACTTTTGAGTAAGAATAAAAAATAATAAATCGCCGCAAGGTGGCTAAAAGGTAAAAGGGCTTATTTTACAGGTGGAAACAGGATTAAGGGCATTAAATAAGTGCCTTGTCCTGGAAACATTCTTGTTCACCCCTGTTAAATTTATCTCCCTTTAAATCTGCTTGGCTTCTTGCAGGTGATAATGAATGAGGTGTCATTATGGCTGCTCCGTTTTATCTGGAATTTGAAAAACCGATTGTTGAACTCGAAAAGAAAATCGAGGAATTGAACGCGTTGGCCAGCAGCGGCCTGGATATTTCCGCCGACGTCAACGCTCTTGAAGGACGTGTCGAAAAGATGCGGGCTGACATATTCTCCAATCTGTCCCGATGGCAGACCGCACAGGTGGCGCGTCACATTAACCGTCCGTTTACGCTGGACTACATTAATTATATGTTCACAGAGTTTGTCGAACTGCATGGTGATCGCAACTTCGGCGATGATCACGCCATTGTCGGTGGTCTGGCCCGTTTCAACGATCAGCCAGTGATGGTGATCGGCCACCAGAAAGGGCGCGATACCAAAGAGAAGGTCTATCGCAACTTCGGCATGCCCAACCCGGAGGGATACCGTAAGGCTCTGCGTCTGATGCAGATGGCCGAGCAGTTCAAGCTTCCGGTGATCACCTTTGTAGATACACCCGGCGCATATCCTGGCATTGGAGCTGAAGAGCGCGGCCAGGCCGAGGCCATTGCCCGCAACCTGCGTGAGATGGCCAGTCTGCGTACTCCGATCATTGTCTGCATTACCGGTGAAGGCGGTTCCGGTGGAGCGCTTGCCATCGCTGTCGGCGATAAAATCCTGATGCTGGAGCATTCTGTCTATGCCGTTATTTCTCCTGAAGGTTGTGCTGCGATTCTCTGGTCGGACGGCACCAAAGGCGCCCAGGCCGCCGAGGCTCTCAAACCGACAGCCAAGGATATTATCAAGCTGGGTGTAATAGATGAAATTATCAAGGAACCGGTTGGTGGCGCCCATCGTGACCACGAAGCGACTGCCATGGCAATGAAAGAAGCAATTGCACGAAATCTGGCGGAGCTGAACAAGCTTTCCGGGGATGAACTGGTGGAGAGTCGCTACAAGAAGTTCCGTGCCATGACGCGTTGTGCGGAGTAGAATCTAACCAGTCTTATCTTTAAAAATGTTAAAAAGCATGGCGAAGCGGAATTTTCTGCTTCGCTTTTTTTTTGCATTTTTCATGTGGCTTTATTGAGGGGTTAAACCATAACTATCTGATATTATTTTGCAGTAATGGCAACTTGTTTATAAAAAAGTTAAAATATTTTATTGCAAGGCAGCTGCTTTCTGTATAAGCTATCTCTAATGTTTGCTGCTGAAGTCTGGTAATAACTGTGTTGCCCTCGAACAATTTTTCTGCGGCGAGCCACCGCACTACAAACCCAAAGGAGGTACACCATGGCGGATGTAAAAAATTATCACATTCTATTTTACGGCGGGCCGGACGGTTATCAGACTAACAGGGCACAAATTTCACTATTCGATGCATCAAACAAGGTCATTGCATATGTCAGATTTAACGATCCCGGCATGTTCTTCGAGGCCGATTCCAACACTGGCGGGATAATCCTGATGCACATGCCGTCATCCATGTTTCAGAGCGTACTGGATGTATTGAGGAACGAAAAACCTATCAGCGTCTACTTTGCCCAGGGACGCGGATTTCTCGGTACCGGGTCTACGGAACCGGTTGGTGAGGGTGAAAAATAATTATATTGATCTTAATATTGTGCCTAAGAACATTTACCACAACCAAACTGGAGGAGAAAATCATGGGAATTGCCAAACAGCTTGTTTCGATAATTTCTCTATTGATTGCGGTATTGATACCGCTGACGGCTCTTTCCGCTGATGAACTGATGGAAAAGGCCCAGAAAAGATTTAAGCCGATCCCAAAGACAATCCCCGAAATTAAAGGCAAATCGTTCACAACTGAAAAAATCATGCTGGGGAAAATGCTTTATTTTGAGCCAAGGCTCTCATCAAGTGCTTTGATCAGTTGCAATACCTGTCATAACGTGGGAATGGGCGGAGCTGATTTTCAAGAGACCTCAGTTGGGCATCGCTGGCAAAAGGGTCCTAGAAACGCGCCGACAGTATTGAACTCGGTCTTTAACATGGCCCAATTCTGGGATGGCAGGGCTGAGGATCTTAAACAGCAGGCAAAAGGTCCGGTTCAGGCTTCTGTTGAAATGAACAACACACCTGAAATGACCATGAAGGCAGTCAAAAGTATGCACGAATACATAACTCTTTTTAAAAAAGCCTTTCCAGACCAGGCTGATCCGGTGACTTTCGACAATCTGGCCGATGCAATTGAAGCTTTCGAGGCGACCTTGATCACGCCTGATGCCCCTTTTGACCAATATCTGAGAGGAAACAACAGTGCGATCACAGTCACTCAAAAAGACGGGTTGAGACTCTTTATGGATAAAGGCTGCGTAGGGTGTCACGGCGGAATCAACATGGGGGGAGAAGCATATTTCCCATTCGGTTTAGTTGAAAAACCCAGGGCTGAAATAATGGCCGGAGATGTCGGGCGCTACAAAATAACTCAATCAAAGTCCGATGAACATGTGTTCAAGTCGCCGTCACTGAGGAATATTGATCTTTCACCGCCATATTTCCATTCCGGAAAGGTCTGGAGTCTGAAAGAGGCGGTTCAGGTGATGGGGGCGGCACAACTGGGTGATGCGCTTAACAAGGATGAAGTGGAAAAAATCGTGGGGTTCCTGATGGCGGCGACCGGAGTACAGCCAATGGTTGAATATCCCATCTTGCCAGCCCCGACCGGAACCACTCCAAAACCGAAACTTGATTGACGTAATAGTTGTTGTCAGGCGCGGATGTTAGCGTTAGCTACCTGCGCCTGACAGTTGTATAGCTCATGTTTTCTGCCATCAGGCCTCAACAGCTCGTACTCTGCAAATTGAGTCGCACTCCCTCGCACAAAGAAGGTTCCTTTCAATGAGTCCAAGCAAGACCGCTCGCCGCAGATAGGTTGAATTATTCATAATTGCGTAAAATATGAATTGACATCTGTTAATAGTAAGATGAATCTTAGCAAAAGACCATATTGGTATCCTTTCAGGAAGGAGCGATCTTATGAATCATTCAACGTTTTTCAGATGGGGGCTTGTTCCGTTTGCCGCAGCTGTATTCTTTTTTCAGGGATGCAGTGCCGTACTCACAAAATCGCAGGTTAAGGAGGTAGCAACATTCGCCGTGGCGGCCAAGGACTATAGCGCATTTCCAGGCACTGTGATTCGAAGCCATGCCGACCTCCGGGCAAAACAAAAACTGATCGAAGTGATTACCTTTGCCAGCGGTGATGCTTCGTTGCGGCAGGTGGAGGGGGCCGTCAACATTCGTCGCGAGATGGAGATAAGAGCTGCGGCGGCGGACAGTGCCCTGGGCATTCTCAGGGATTATGCCGAACTTCTCGTTAAACTTACCGCCGATAACTACACCAATGATCTCCAGGGAAGCACGGAGAAACTTGGCCGCTCGGTCGATAAGGGGATTTCCAGCTACAACGGATTGCGGGGAACAAACCTGAATGGGTTCGGCGCCCTGGTAGCAGCCGGGGTGCGGGGAATAGGCGGAATCTATATCCGGCACGAACAGGCTGAAGCCCTCAAAAAAGCGGTAACTGCGGCTGATCCGGTCGTGGAAACCATGATTGGTGAAGTGGAGAAGCTGCTTGCCACCTATCTCGCCCCTGCGGATTTACAGAATCTCAAGCTGACCATAACCGCCGGTGGCGCAGTGCCTGAGCAGCTTGACCTGATTCGAAACGTGGCGGCCGATCTGAAGGATGGTTACCGGAGAGCCGCAGAGTCAGCTGGAGAACTGGAGCAACAGCAGCAACTCGAAGCGGCCGTGCTGACCGCTGACAGTCTGGCCGGAGCCGATAATACTATCAGGCTGGCGTTAAAAGCAATTCAGGCGGCGGAAACCTATCGGGCAGCCCATCGCGCCCTGGCACAGAATGTAACAAAGCCTCAGTGGCTCAAAAGCTCCATCGAGCAGGTCAATACGCTAGTTGATGAGGTCAACGCGGCCAATGGTCTGAGGAAAAAGATCGAGGCGAAATAGCTGACGGAGTCACGTTGATGATCATTAAATAAAGGAGAAAAGCCATGGCAAATACAGAACGGTTGGCCGTACTTCAGAGAGTTCGTGAGGCAAAAAAATCGGCGGTTGAAGCTCGCTCCATTCAAGGTTTGACTAAAAAACAGCGTGACCTGCTGGAAGAGCTGACTGTTGACCTGGAAAATCAGGAAGACACGCTGATTATGGAAGCGATCGACGAAAAAATTGATGCCATGCATACGGCTGGCACCAGGCTTGAGGCTGTGGCACAACAAATCAAGAAGGAAACTGCAAAACTTCAGGAAGTCGCCGATTTGGTAAACAAGGCGGCCAAGGCGATTCAGATTCTGGCGGATATCACCGCCAAAGTTGGAACTCTGGGGGTGTTGTAACGATAAACTGAGTCGCAGACTGCGGGAATGATAACCTAAGTTATTTTCAGGACAACCATTGATATGTCATCCCTCAAAAGCTGTGCTCCACGGAATGCCGCAACGGATTCGAGTACGGAATGGATCAGCTCATGGGGAGGTTCTGCGTGTTTTTTTGCCAGGGTTTCGGAGAGGCGCCCAACACCGAAAAAATCGCCGCAATCGTTTTCAGCTTCAGTGATTCCATCGGTGTAGAGCAGAAGTATGTCACCTGTCTGCACCAGGATGCTTTTCTCCTCAAATGCCACCCCTTTTTTCACGCCCAGAATCAGCCCTTCGGCATCCAGCTCGATGCATGACCTGTCCCGCACACGGAAGAGCAGCGGGCGGTTGTGACCGGCATTTGCAAAAGTGAGCTGGTGGCTGGCGGTATTGTACTTTATGTAAAACATGGTAATGAACAGTTCGGCCCTGGTCAGGTCGTTGTAAAGCAGTTCGTTTAACAGCGACAGCACATCCGGAGCGGTTGTCGCGGAATAAACCCTTGCACGCAGCACGCTGCGGGTTTCGGACATAATCAGGGCGGCTCCTACGCTGTGTCCGGAAACATCCGCTATGACGATATCGATGATATGATCTCCACGCAGGAAAAAATCGTAATAATCCCCTCCGACGTGAGCTGCCGGAATACAGATTCCGTCAAAGAGAATTCCAGACAGTTCCGGCAGAGCTGAGGGAAGCAGGGAAGCCTGGATTTGCCTCGCAATCTCCATGTCACGGGCAATCCGGGCATTTTCAAGAAGCGCCAGCTCCTTTTCGATTCTCTCGCGTTCGCGGGCCTCCATCTCCGAAACGATTGTCACAGCCTGGGCCAGTTGTCCGGTCAGGCTGGAGAGCAGACTCAAAAACTCCCCGGTAAAAACGCCTATCAGATTTTTAGAAAAGAGCGACAAAATCCCGATCGGTGGCTTGCCGGCCCGCGCGATCGGGATGTGGGCAAAACAACTGATCTCTTCGTTCTCCATCAGTTCCCTGGAGTGAATCCGGGTCATGAGCCGCGTGTCATTTACAACCTCGATGCGGTTGTTGATAAAGCTCTCCCCGGCGTAGGTGGAGATGTCCGGTGACAAATCCTTTTCGGTGAGGGAACTGTAATTGATACTTTTGTAACTGCGTACGGTCAGCATTTTCTGCTCGTCCTGGAGCCTGATTATTGCAAGGTCAAACTTGAACTCTCTACAAATCAACTCAAGCAGCTCGTCCATGATAATCTGCAAATCAAGGGTCTGATTCATTATTTCCGATGCGCGCAGCCTGACCGACAGGTTCTCTTTGCTTTCCGCCAGTGACGTACGAACGGTGCTGAATACGTCGTAAACCGGTTCCATTCGTGAACCCTGGCCAGACAGAAAACTCTCGATAATGGCGCCCGCTGCGGCTGCGCCAACCGATCCGGCCAGAGCCCTTTCCGCAGAAAGTTTGAGATTTGGCAGTTCAAAATCCGACACCCCGTCGTTTTCTTTCCCAGATGTATCTCGCAGCTGTTTCTGGAAGGCGGCAACAGCCTGTTTTTCTCCGATGAACTTGGATAGCAGGTTGACCAGCTGTTGGATTTTTACCGGTTTGGTAAGGCGTCTGGCTTCCCTTTGGCTGGTGGAGGCCGGAATGAATATGTCTACAAACTTTTTGGCCTGCTCTTCTTCCAGCCTGCTTTGGCTGAACAGAATAGAGCAGATCATATATCCCGATATGTTGAAAAATATGCTCCAGAAAAATGTGTGTGACCAGATATCCAGCCCGGTTAATCCAAACAGCTCTGTCGGTTTAAGTAGTGCAATTCCAAACGGCCCCTTCGTAAGTAGATCGGTCTGCCACCACCCCGAATTTATCAGAGACGGAATCAGCAGAGTGTAAAACCAGAGGAGAAAGCCGAGCAAAATGCCGGTTACAGCCCCGGTCATGTTGCCTCTGCGCCAGTAAATGCCGCCGAAAAGCGCCGGTCCGAACTGGCTTACGGCCGCGAAAGATATCAGGCCGATATTAACCAGCATATAGCTTTCACCGACGATGCTTTGGTAGATGTAGCCAAGAAAAACGACAAGAAATATTCCGACTCTTTTCAGATTCAGCAACAAAACAGGAAACCAGTCTCTCGGTTTTAATCTGATAATTATCGGCATGACCAGGTAGTTCAGAAACATTGTGGCGATGGCCACCGATTCGACTATTACCATGCCGGCTGCGGCAGAAAAACCACCCAGAAAGGCAAGTAGCGCCAGCCAGGGGTGGCCGCTTTGCAATGGCAGATTCAATACGAAATAATCGGCGCCAATAATGCCGCCGCTGTAGATAATGCCGCCAAAAGCTATTGGAATTACAAAAAGGTTGATCAGAAACAGATATGCCGGGAAAAACCACATCGCTGTTTTGATGTGCTCCTCGTTCGAGTTTTCGATAACCGCAACATGAAATTGGCGAGGCAGGAGTATTATCGCCCCCATGGAAAACCAGAGCGTGGAGAACCAGTTCATATTTGGGCTGAACCCTTTATCTTTAAGAGTCACCAGATAATCAAAGGTTGGCTGCTTTGCTTTCATCTGCACGAAAATATCGCTGAAACCGTTAAAAAGGCCATAGGTGATAAACAGGCCGATCGCCATGAAAGCCACCAGTTTTACGATTGATTCTACGGCAACCGCAGCTACAAGACCTTCATGACGTTCTGAGGAAACCAGATTCCTGGCTCCGAATATGACCCCGAAAATACTGAAAAACAGTGCTGCCAAAAAGCTGGTCTGTATTGAGATTGGTGAAGCGCCGGGCATGAAAGGAAGTTGCATGTAGGGATAGCCGCATATGATGTTGAATGTGGAGGAAACCGCCTGCAACTGCAGAGCAATATAGGGCATGATCCCCACAATGGCGATGCTGGTGACCAGCGCGCCAAGCATCTCTGATTTTCCGTAACGGCAGCTGATGAAGTCGGCAATTGAGGTGATGTTGTTTTTCTTGCTGATTCTGATGATTTTGCGCAGTACGAACCACCAGGAGAAGGTCGTGATCGTTGGTCCGAGGTAGATCAGGAGGTAATCTATTCCGGTTGTAGCAGCCCTGCCGACGCTTCCGTAATAGGTCCAGGTGGTGGCATAGACGCCGATTGACAGAGAGTAAATGAGGGGATTTGAAATGATGCTTCGTCCCGCACCCTGCATTTTGTCCGCATAGTAGGCGACCAGAAAGAGGACCAGAATGTATAGCAGGGACGTGCCCAGAACAATTTCAATGCTGAGTATCATCGGTCCACCCCTTTTAGCCTCGACTACGCTTCAGGGAAATACAAAGGTGGAGTTTCGCTTTTTAGCAATAATTTCAAAATATGCGCCTAACGCTGTGCAAGGATATGATGTCGTCTGGTTACAGTGGCAAATGTTTGAAAATAATACACCAATTCGCTGAAAGGTTAAGTAATTGTAACACAGTGTGGTACAATTGCGCTGTAAAGGTTTCAAACAAATGTGAAGGTGCATTGAAATGAGCGTGGGCGCTTCGAAAAATAGTGTGACCTCTGTTTCGATGCTGATTTTTTGCGTCGTGGTAACCAGCAGCGTTTTTTTGTATTCGGTGATCAAAACCAACATGATCAACGACACCATACAGCACGAAATCGACCTGGCCGACACCATCGTCAAGTCTGCCAGATATGCAATGCTAAAGGACGACCGGGTAACACTTGCCAACATCATCAGCAATATCGGAGAGCGGGAGAGTGTGGAGCATGTGCGGATTTTCAACAAAAAAGGGTTGATCATGTTTTCCTCTAAACATGAAGAAGTCCGTCATTTTGTCGATAAAAATACAGCCGGATGTGTCGTCTGCCACGCCGGTCCGGTTGTCGCTACAAGAATGGGGCGAATGGAGCAGGCCCGGCGATTTATCAATGAACGTGGCAAGCATGTGCTGGCCATAACCGCCCCGATCTACAACGAAACTGACTGTTCAACCGCTTCCTGCCACTTCCATTCCGGCGAGCAGAAAGTGCTTGGTACGCTGGATATTGGACTGTCAGAGGAACTTCTGCAAAAATCCCTTACCACCATGAAGCGCACAATCATCGCCTTTTGCGTGATCATCCTGTCGTTGGCGATCGGAGGCGTTGCAGTTTTGTTGAGGCGCACCATGGGCAGAGAGGGCACTGTCAACTACTAATCTACTTTATGAGGGGTGTTATAACGTTTAGAGGTTGCCTACGTGGTGAAGTTGATATTGAACATACATTTTTTACGGCAAGTTGAATGATGAGTTGGGATTGGTAAAACTGCGGTTTTAATTGGTTGTACCAAATGGGCCAGTCGGTTTTTTCGACTGGCCCATCATGTTGAATACCTGCTTCATGCAGAATAAGGCTGGTTTAACTTTGGGCATTTCGTGTAGCGTATACTTCTATACTAGAAGCCACTTACTACCTCATGCTGTTTCTGTTCTCAATGGCTTCTTTCATGCTTGGCTCAATGAATGGTGATGTTATCGTGTCGATTATTTTGAAGAAAAGTACAATTGGAAGAAAAACCAGGCTTACCAGGCTATCACCGATTTTTTCAAAACTGCCGTTGATGTTGATACTGTCCGAAAAAATTGAAAACAGGATACACAATACGGGACAAGCAACCATGAACGCTACAATGACTACGAGTGTTAAGAGACCGGATGCAAGAGCTGATTCGAACATTTCTTTCTCCTTTGTGCGTTTCTTGTTTCGGATAGTGACTACATACAACGACACGTGTATATTAGCAACAATAAATTTGTTTATGTTCATCGATCTGTGCAGCAGGTGTCGTGGTCGGACTGAGCGGGAGGCGGTATGATCAGAAAAAAAATAGAGCCGGAGCTTGGGAAGAAAATTCTTGGCGCTGTTCCATTGTTTGCAAGTCTGAGCGATCAGGATTTATCTGCATTGCTGGACAAAACCAATGTTTATGGCTATCACAAGGACGAAATCATTATCATGGCGGATGAAGAAATTCAGCAGATGTATGTTGTCCTCAAAGGGCAGGTCAGGGTGGTCTGCATTACCCACGATGGTCAGGAAAGGGTCATGGCTCTCCGTCATCGGGGTGATTATTTTGGCGATATGGGGCTGCTGGATGGCAAAACTGATTCCGCAACTGTCATTGCAACGGAACCGTGTCAGGTGCTTTTGATTACCAAGAGTGTGTTTGATGAATTTTTTCTGGATAACAGGAAAACTTTGCTGAAGGTGATAGAGATGCTGTGCGGTAGATTGCGGGAAAGTTGGCTGTTTCACACCATCATCGGGATTAACGATGCGGAATCAAAGGTCAGAGCCACTCTGGCGCACTACAGCAAAACCCTGGGGATTCAGGACGCCAACGGTGTGATAATTAATTCAACCTTTTCGCATCAAAGTATCGCTGACCGTGTTCATATTACGCGCGAAACTGTAACCAGGGTACTCAGGAAAATGAGAGATCATCACGAAATAGTGATGGATGGCCGGCGTTTCAAGCTGACTCCGACATTTTTTGACAAATATGAAAAGTCCGATCTTTATAAGATGTTATATGCGGATAGCAATGGTCACTGACTGTTAAGTGACATAGATTGCATTTTTGGCGCTAATCGATTACCATTCGCACTTCTTGTCCCATATAAAATCTGCGGGGAGAGCGGTTTTCTTGAAGAGTGATGCGCCTCATATCCTGGTTGTGGATGATTCACCGACTATTCTTAAGGCAATCAGCGACCTGCTTTTAAGAAAAGGCTATCGTGTAACCCAGTGTGAATCTGCCGAGGACGCTATCAGGATCTTTCTGAAAGAAGAGTTTGACCTGGTTTTCACAGACATTATTCTTCCCGGTATGAGTGGCCTCAATCTCCTCAAGTTGATGAAGGAGAGCAAGCCTTATATTGACGTGATTGTCATCTCCAGTACTTCGTCCTCCTTTACCACCATCAGGGCGCTCCGATTCGGTGCCTACGATTATCTGGTGAAACCGATCGACGACGAAAACATTCTCTACAATGTTGTGGATCGAACCCTTGAGAAAAAGGGTCTTCAACAGCGGAATGAACGCCTTGTGGCAGAATTGTCTTTGAAAAACAGAAAACTGCGGGAAGCGCTGGAAATGATGAAAACCACCAACCGCCTCTTCAGCCTGATTTCGTCCACCCTGGATGTCGGGGATATTCTGCGGATGCTGGTTGAAAAAGCGGTCGAACAACTAAATGCTCACAAAGGTTATCTGCTCCTGTTGGACAAAACCGGCGGTCATTTCCTGATGAAATTCACCGTTGGCGTTAGCCATGAAACCGCCAGGAAATTCAGATTGCCCTGTGACCGCGGTATTTCCGGGTTGGTTGCCTCCAGTAATAAGGCTTTGCGGATTGATGTTGATGATGTTTCAAAATACAGCAAATACCTCGAAGAGGAAGACCTGGATGGTGAACTTTTTGCAATTCCCGGCAGTATTTCTTTCCCGCTCAGGATAAAGGATAAAGTGGCTGGAGTTGTGAATATCTGTGGCAGAAAAGAGGGTGATGTATTCAGCGATACGGACTGTGAATTTATTGCAACCCTCGCCAACCACGCCGCAATTGCGCTCAATACCGCCGGGCAGTTTCACATGATGAGGCGGGGAGCCTGATACTCGCCCCGGATTGAGATTGATTCCAATTGTTGACATATAGCGCTATCCCACCCATTGTAATATCTACCCTATTAATTAGAATTGAGAGAAAACATGCTTGAACGTCTGCAAAAAATTATTTCCGCCGCCGGTATCACCTCGCGTCGCGCCTCAGAAGAGCTGATCGTGAATGGACAGGTAACCGTCAATGGTGTCGTAGTAACCGAACTCGGTTCAAAAGCCGACCCCGAAACCGATCTGATAGCTGTCAATGGCAAGCCGCTCAGAATCAGTGAACAACGACTTTACATTCTGCTCAACAAGCCGACTGGTTACATCACTGCCCTTAAAGACGAGCGGGGACGGAGGTTGGTGACCGAATTGCTTAAAGATGTGCCGGAGCGTGTTTATCCGGTAGGGAGGCTGGATTACAACACAGAAGGGCTTCTGCTGCTGACCAACGATGGCGAGTGGGCCAATCGTCTGATGCATCCGCGTCATGAGGTGGAGAAGGAATATCATGTCAGAGTGCGCGGCAAAGTGATGGATCAGCAGTTGAAGCGTATGGCGGATGGTGTCGAGCTGGAGGATGGCAAAACCGCTCCGGCTGTTGTGGAATTGATAAAAAGCGGCGAGCAGAACGACTGGATCTCGGTCACTATCCACGAAGGCCGTAACCGCCAGGTGCGACGCATGTGTGAGGCGGTCAGCCTGTCGGTTGTGCGTCTGAAAAGAATCCGCTACGGCACCTTGTCGCTCGGCAGTATCAGGGACGGCCAGTATCGTTACCTGACTGATGCCGAAGTACAGGAACTATCCGGATTACCGCCAAAGACGGCGTCATCCCGGGGTGTAAAAGCGGGCGAGGGGCGATCACACGAAAAACAGCAGCGCGCGCATATCCCGAAAAGTCCGGGCAGTGCAGCGGGCGGCGATTCGCAGCGAGGAGTTAAAAACTCTGAGGGTCGTGGCCATGCGGGAACTGGACAGGGACGAAAACCAAGTACAACTAAAACAGAGGGAAGTCGCAGGATGCCTAAAAAAAGCTGAAATTTGCAGAGCCACCCACCCCCGTCAAGAGGGTGGGGGCGTAACTATTTTTTGTTTCTTGCCTTCTTCAGATGCTCCTGGAACAGCTCAGGGGAAAAACCTTTTAAAACCACCTCTTTTTTGCCGCTGCCGAATACAATCACCGGAACACCGTTGCTCTCATATTTCCCCGTCAAATCTGCCATGGCTTTGGCATCAACCTCCACATCCCGGTTGATGAACGGAATCTCGTTTGCTGTCAGATACTCCTTGGCTTCCCGGCAATGCGGGCACCAGGCGACCGAGTACAGTACGATCTGGGGGAACTTCTTTGCCGCCTCCGCTTTGGCCGGATTGAGTGTGCTCTGGCGGGGAGTGTCTGCTGCGGCGAATGATGCAGTGGCGGCCAGTAGTAGTGCTGCTGCAATCAGTAATAATTTGGATTTCATTTTTTCTCCTTGTTCGGGACGACCACGATTTGTCGGCGTATTAATTTGAATGTCAAAGGTTTCTCTTCTCCGGCATGCGTCACTTTAAGCACTACCGGTGTGCCTGATACCCCTCTCAGCCGTTTTTGAACCATACTGGTAAAATCACTCCCCATTGTCGGCTTGCCGTCTATATGAGTTATGATGTCACCGGTTCTGATGCCGGCCTGATGTGCCGGGCTGCCATTAACGATCTGTCTGACTTCGATCTGTCCATTTTTCAGCGGAACACCATCAATCCCAACTCCGCCAAAAACAGATTCACTGTTGCCGGCCCAAACAGGTTGCGTCACTAAAGCCAAGCAGAACAGGCATGTGATTATACGCTTCATATTTCCCTTCTACCATAGCGCAGCGAACAAGGTCAAACAAACAAGCCGCTTGCATCTGTTGCCCGATTACACGTATCATCCGCACCTATAATCAATTCAGGAGTGTGCAATGAGGACACGAATCAAGGAACTGCTGCGGTGCGGTGTGTCAGGCTCAGGATATACGGTTTCCGGCTGGGTTAGATCACTGAGATTGTCAAAAGAAATAGCTTTTATTGTATTAAACGATGGATCAAGCGTGGATGGCATGCAGATCGTGGCAGAGTCCGGTTTGGCCAACTTCGAAGAACTCAGCCGGGTCGGCACCGGCAGTGCCGTCAGAGTAACCGGAGAGCTGGTTGAATCACCGTCCGCCGGCCAAAAATATGAGTTAAAGGCAATTGCTGTCGAAGTTATCGGTTATGCCGATGAAAGTTATCCGTTACAGAAAAAACGACATACTTTTGAATATTTACGCACAATTGCCCACCTCCGTCCAAGAACAAACACTTATGGGGCTGTTTTCCGTTTGAGGTCGAAGCTGGCCCAGGCTATTCACCGTTTCTTCGCCGAGCGGAACTTTCTATACGTACATACGCCGATCATCACTGCCAGCGACTGTGAGGGTGCTGGCGAGCTGTTTCACGTCTCGACCCTGGATGCCGCTAATCCTCCCATGGTTGAAGGGAAGATCGACTATAGCCAGGATTTTTTCGGTCAGAAGACCGGTCTGACTGTCAGTGGACAGTTGGAAGGCGAGATGTTTGCCACGGCTTTTGGGGATATCTACACCTTTGGTCCTACTTTTCGGGCCGAGAACTCGAACACCGCCCGGCATGCCTCGGAATTCTGGATGATTGAGCCTGAAATGGCTTTTGCCGATCTTGCTGACGATGCGGAGCTGGCCGAGCGGTTTGTGCGCTACCTCTGTCGTGTTGCTTTGGAAGAATGCAGCGAGGAAATGTCGTTTTTCGACAAGCAGATTGAAAAGGGGCTGCTGGAGAGGGTTCGATCCGTGGCTGATGCCGATTTTGAGCGGATCGAATACGATGAGGCCATCAGGTTGCTTCAGAAAAGCGGCGCCACCTTCAATTATCCGGTGGAGTGGGGGCTGGATCTGCAGACCGAGCATGAACGCTACATCACGGAGCAAATCGTCGGCGGGCCGGCTTTCATCCTGAATTACCCCAAGGACATCAAGGCCTTTTACATGCGGCAAAATGACGATGGTCGTACTGTGGCGGCTATGGATCTGCTTGTCCCCAAGGTTGGCGAGATCATCGGAGGCAGTCAGCGCGAAGAGCGCCTGGACCGTTTGACCCGGCGCATGACGGAGATGGGGATTGCCCAGGAGCCGCTCTGGTGGTATCTGGACAGCCGTCGCTGGGGGAGCTGCCCGCACGCCGGATTCGGGCTGGGTTTCGAGCGGCTGGTGATGTACCTGTCCGGCATGGAGAATATTCGGGATGTGATACCGTTTCCGCGTACACCAAGGCATGCCGAGTTTTGAACAATGTTCATCTACTGCCTCGAAATACATCTTTCCCTCCCATCCCGTTCCCTCAAGGAGAAGCGCGGCATAGTCAAAAGTATTCTGGGGAGAGCCCGCAACAGATTTAATGTGGCCTGTGCCGAGGTTGACCGTCAAGACAATGTGTCCGTGGCGGTGTTGGGCTTTGTGACCGTCAGTCCGGACAAAAATATACCTCGTCAGGCGCTGGAAAAGGTTGAAGAATGGATCTACGAAAGTTGGTCCGATCTGGAGATCATCGCTGCGGATATTTCCGAAATCTGAAAATCGAACCGGGTGCTTGCCGACGATTAGCCTTGAAACTCAAGCCTGCTTCGTAGTATATATACAGCTTACTGTTGTGCCGCATAATGCGCCGAAGCGCTTGAATATAGCCTGTTAAATCCTTGTAATATTCGATTGTTGCATCTAAGTACCATCAACCCGCATTTCCTGGAGCCTGTGTGAAAATCTGTTCGCTGGCCAGCGGCAGCAAAGGTAACTGTCTTTATCTGGAGAGTGGTGACACACGTCTGCTGATCGACGCCGGACTGTCTCTTCGGGAAACGCTGTTGCGTATGGAATCGCTCGGGATTGATGCCGCTGGAGTACACGCCGTTCTGGTGACGCACGAGCATATCGACCATATCCGTAGTGCCGGTTCTTTTGCCCGCAAGTTCAAAATTCCAGTCATTGCCAGCAATCTGGTACATCGCAAATCAGAAAAACTCTTCAAAAAAACTCAGGTGATCGAATTTGAATCCGGTACCGCCTTTGATTTCAGAGGCAGCCGTATCGATCCGTTCTCCATTACTCATGACAGTTGTGATCCGGTCGGTTTTCTGGTTGAGTCGGTCGAGGGACGCTGCGGTTCGGCCACCGACCTGGGTATTGTTACCCGTCTGGTGATGGATAAACTGAGCGGCTGCCGGGCTTTGAATCTGGAATCGAACCACGATCTGGACATGCTGATGAACGGTCCTTATCCCTGGGAGTTGAAACAGCGCATCAAGTCGCGCCATGGTCATTTATCCAATGAGGAGTCGCTGGCGCTGCTGCACGACCTGGCTCACGAAGGTCTTGAACTGCTGGTGATGGCCCATCTGTCCGAGGTAAACAATCATCCTGACCACGTCCTTCGCACCAGCGGATCTTTCCTGCGTGAACAGAATGTTTGCGCCCCGCAGATTGTGATCGGCGATCAGTTCCATGCCAGCGCATTGATACAAATCTGATCCATTGAAACATATCATCTGAATTAAGGAGTTATTGCATGATTGAACGTTATTCCCGACCTGAAATGGCCCGTATCTGGGCTGCCGAAAATCGCTTCCGCATCTGGCTGGAGATTGAAACACTGGCATGCGAAGCCCAGGCCGAGCTGGGGGTCATCCCTAAAGAGGTCGTGCCGATCATCCGTGCCAAGGGTGATTTCGATATCGCCCGCATCGATGCCATTGAGCTTGAGGTCAAGCATGACGTAATCGCTTTTTTGACTTCAGTTGCCGAATATGTCGGTCCCGAAGCCCGTTTCATCCATCAGGGGATGACTTCCTCGGATGTTCTGGATACCTGTCTGTCGGTGCAGTTGACACAGGCCGCCGATGAGTTGCTGGTTGATATGGACATGGTTCTGGAGTCGCTGAAAAAGCGGGCCTTGGAGCATAAGGATACCGTCTGCATCGGACGTTCACACGGCATTCATGCCGAGCCTGTAACATTCGGACTCAAACTGGCTTCCTTTTACGCCGAGATGCAGCGCAACCGCGTCCGCCTGGCCGCAGCCCGCGAAAACATCGCCACCGGTGCTATCTCCGGCGCGGTCGGAACCTTTGCCAACATCGATCCATACGTTGAAGAATATGTCTGTGGGAAAATGGGGCTGCTGCCGGAACCGGTTTCGACCCAGGTCATTCCCCGTGACCGCCATGCCGAGTATTTCTGCACCTTGGCTCTGATCGCCTCGTCAATGGAGCGGATTGCCATCGAGATCCGTCATCTGCAGCGTACCGAAGTGCTGGAAGCAGAGGAGTTCTTCAGCAAGGGGCAAAAAGGTTCTTCGGCCATGCCGCACAAGCGCAATCCGATCCTTTCTGAAAACCTGACCGGACAGGCCCGTTATATCCGTTCGCTCTGCATCCCGGCCCTGGAAAACGTGGCGCTGTGGCATGAACGCGATATTTCGCACTCCTCGGTCGAACGCTACATCGCACCGGATGCCACCGTGGCGCTTGATTTCTCACTCCGCAGGCTGAACGGTCTGATCGGAAACCTGGTGGTTTATCCCGAAAACATGCTCAGAAACCTGAATCAGATGAAGGGACTGGTCTTCTCGCAAAAGATCCTGCTGGATCTTACTCAAGCCGGTGTTTCCCGCGAAGATTCCTATCGCCTTGTTCAGCGCAACGCCATGAAAGTCTGGGAGCAGGGCGCGGATTTCCAGACCGAACTGCTGGCCGATCAGGAAGTGGTGGGAGCATTGGGCGAAGCCAAAATCCGCGAATCCTTTGACCTGAACTATCACTTAAAGCACGTCAACACGATCTTCAAGCGGGTATTCGGTGAATAGATTTTTTAGCTTCATAAGTCAGCTCCTGCAAACCCAGGAAAGCGACGGAGTCCTGTTGCTGTGGGCCAAGGATATTCTGGGCGCGCTTCTGATCCTGGCGCTGTTCTGGGTGTTATCGCAGCTGGTCGTGATGATGTTGAACAAGTGGGGCAGACGCTTGGCCCGTTTTACCTCAACCGACCTGGATGATCGCCTCCTGCAGCGTATTACTCCCCATGTCTCACGCCTGATGATCATGCTGGGGCTTTATCTGGCAATCAGATCGTTGCCTTTGCATGAGAAACTTGTGGTAGTGGTTTCCGGACTGCTTTTCATCCTTCTGGTAATTATCGTTTTCAACCTACTGTACCACGCCCTGGACGAACTTCTGAAATGGTACGTCGCCGGGCAGCAGGAAGCATCAAACGCCACCATGTCCCGCCAGATGCTGCCGGTAGCCGAAAAAATCGCATCGCTGTTTTTGATGGCAACCGCTCTGCTGATTATCTTCAAGCACTTCAATTATGATATCTTCTCACTGGTGACAGCCTTGGGAATCGGTTCTTTGGCAATTGGTATGGCGGCCAAGGATACTCTGGCCCATATGATTTCAGGTTTTACCCTGATGCTGGATCGTCCGTTTCAGATTGGTGACCGGATCAAGCTGGCCAATGGTCAGGTCGGAGATGTTGTCGATATCGGCCTGCGCTCCACCAAAATTCAGGGGTTGGACACGACGGTTATGATCATACCCAACTCCGACCTGTGCAACTCCGCTCTGATCAACATGGTTCGCCCGACAATGGTTACACAAGGGCGCATTGCGGTTGGCGTCGGCTATGGCAGTGATATGGAACATGTCAAAGCTGTGCTGCTGGCAATAGCCGAAGAAAACGGTGAAGTTGTGGCGGAGCCGCCGCCGCTGGCGCTTTTTACCTCGTTTGGGGATAGTTCCCTGAACATGCTGCTGCTGTTCTGGGTTGGTGATCCGACCCGGATCGCCCTGGTGACAGATCAGTTGAATTGCGCCATTTTGCGTCGTTTTAGTGAAGAACGCATCGAAATACCATTCCCAAAAAGAACGGTCATTATGGAAAAGGAACAAGCATTATGCCCAACAGAATAGAGATTGCCCTGAAAAATGGTGTCCGTGACGCACGTGGCGAGCGGATCAAACGCGAAATTGGACACTTTCTGCACTTGGCTGTTGAAGAAGTGCGAACCATAGATGTTTATACCGTCGATGCGCCGCTTTCGCCGGACTTGCTGGAACAGGCCGCGGCCGGCCCTTTCAGTGATCCGGTTATCCAGCTCTGGAGTCTGGACAAGCCGCTGGCCGAAGGATTCGACTATGCGGTCGAGGTCGGATTCAGGCCGGGCGTGACAGACAACGTCGGGCGGACGGCTCGCGAGGCGGTTTCATATCTGACCGGAACTCCTTTAGCTGACGGGGAGGGCGTCTATTACGCGGTTCAATACCTGTTGAAAGGGGCGATGACCGTTGACGATGTGGAAAACATAGCCACCGGATTGCTCTGCAATACCCTGATCCAGCGCTACACGGTTTTGTCTTCCCAGGAATTTTCCCGGAAGGGGGGATTCGCCGCTGTTGCGCCGAAAGTTCAGGCTGAAACAAGGGCCGAGGTCAGGGAAATCGATCTGGAAGTTTCCGATGAAGAGTTGATGCGCATCAGCAAAGAGGGGGTTCTGGCCCTGACTCTTGATGAAATGCAGATCATCCAGAAACATTACCGCGATCCCCAGGTTCTTGAAGCGCGTTCCAAAATGGGGCTGTCTGCAAGGCCGACCGACGTGGAGTTGGAGTGTCTGGCGCAGACCTGGTCCGAGCATTGCAAACATAAAATTTTCGCCGGGACTGTTCAATATGAAGATGAACATGGCAACCGGCAGGAGATCAAATCCCTTTTCAAATCATTCATTCAGCGCACTACCAAAGATGTGCGCGAGAAAATGGGGGACAAGGATTTCTGCCTTTCGGTCTTCAAGGACAATGCCGGGGTTATCAAATTCAACGAGCAACATTCCCTGGTCTTCAAGGTCGAAACCCATAATTCTCCATCGGCGCTCGATCCATACGGCGGGGCGCTGACCGGAATCGTCGGGGTCAACCGTGATCCGTTCGGTACCGGCCAAGGCTCAAAACTGATCTTTAATACAGATGTATTCTGCTTTGCCGATCCTTTTTACGACAAACCGCTCCCGAAGCGGCTGCTGCATCCACGCCGTATTTATGAAGGTGTTGTCGAAGGGGTTGAGCATGGCGGCAACAAGAGCGGCATCCCGACCGTCAACGGATCGCTGGTTTTTGATGAGCGTTTTGCCGGCAAGCCGCTGGTTTTCTGCGGAACGGCCGGCCTGATGCCGGCGCGTGTCAATGGACAGCCGGGGCATGACAAGTACATCAAGCCGGGTGACCTGATTGTCATGACCGGTGGCCGGATCGGCAAGGATGGTATCCACGGCGCCACCTTCTCTTCCGAGGAGTTGAATGAGAATTCGCCGGTCACTGCGGTGCAGATCGGTGATCCGATTACCCAGAAGCGCATGTTCGACTTCCTGATCCGCGCCCGCGACAAGGGACTTTATCGTTTCATTACCGACAACGGCGCGGGCGGACTTTCTTCCTCAATCGGGGAAATGGCTGGCGAATGCGGCGGCTGCCGGATGGATCTGGCCAAAGCCCCGCTGAAATACCCCGGGCTGAACCCATGGGAAATCCTGATCTCCGAGGCTCAGGAGCGCATGTCGCTGGCGGTGCCGCCTGAACAGATTAAAGAGTTTCTTGCCATGGCGGAGCGCTTCGGTGTCGAAGCCACCGTGCTGGGCGAGTTCACCGACTCCGGAGTTTTCCATATGCAGTATGGCGAACAGACTGTTGCCTGGCTGCCGATGGAGTTCATGCATGAAGGATTGCCCCCCATGCAGCTTCCGGCCAAATGGACGCCGCCGCAACATCCGGAACCGGTTCTGGAAGAAAAAAATGACTACACTGACGAACTGAAGCAGCTTCTCTCCAGCCTCAACATCTGCTCCAAGGAGTCGGTGGTACGGCGTTACGACCACGAAGTACAGGGAGGTTCAGTCGTCAAACCTTTTATCGGTGTGACCAATGATGGACCATCCGACGCAGCGGTTGTGCGGCCAATCCTTGACTCTTTCGAAGGTGTCGTCACGGCTCACGGTATCTGTCCCCGCTATTCCGATATCGATACCTACCACATGACCGCCAACGCCGTTGATGAGGCGCTTCGCAACTATGTCGCTGTTGGCGGTTCGCTGGAACTGGTGGCCGGTTTGGACAATTTCTGCTGGTGCGACCCGGTCCTGTCGGAGAAAACTCCGGACGGCGATTACAAGATGGCACAGCTGGTGCGCTCCAATCAGGCTCTTTACGATGTCTGCATGGTCTACAATCTGCCGCTGATCTCCGGCAAGGATTCCATGAAAAACGACTTCTACGATGGAACGACCAAGATATCGATCCCGCCGACACTACTGTTCTCGGTGATCGGGAAAATTGAAGATGCCAGAAAAGCTGTCACAATGGACGTCAAACGCCCCGGCGACTGTGTCTATTTGCTGGGCTGCACAGCCGACGAGCTGGGTGGATCGGAATACCTGGCAATGAAGGGTTTTGTCGGCAATAAAATTCCCAAGGTCGATGCGATGTCGGCTTATGCCCGCTACCAGGCTTACCACCAGGCTGTTCTTCAGGGGCTGGTGGCTTCCTGCCATGACCTGTCCGATGGCGGACTGGCGGTCGCTGCGGCTGAAAGCGCCTTTGCAGGTGGTTTCGGTATCTCCATCGATCTGTCACGCGTGCCATGGCAGGGGCCTGAAGATGGCTGGCGTGACGAAGCGCTGCTCTTCTCCGAATCTGCATCGCGACTACTGGTCACGGTCCGTCGCGAGGATTCCGAGGCTTTCGAGGCGATCATGGGGGGAGAAGGTTGTTCCAGGATCGGTGTGGTAACTGAGAACCCGCTGCTGAGCATTGAGGCGATTGAGGGTCATGATGTTATCATGGCCGATCTGTCCGAGCTTAAAGAAGCCTGGCAAAAAACTTTGCGGGAGCTGTAACTGATTCTGTGACCGACACTATCCAACATACCTTAAAAACAATTTTCGGGTTTCACGAGTTTCGATCACCACAGCAGGAGGTTATCGAGAGGGTCTGTGACGGTGAGGATGTTTTTCTGGTTATGCCGACTGGTGGCGGAAAGTCGCTCTGTTATCAGATTCCGGCCTTGCATCGAAAAGGGGTGGCGATTGTCGTCTCGCCGCTGATTGCCCTGATGAAAGATCAGGTCGATGCACTGGTTGCCAACGGCGTCAAGGCAACTTTCCTGAACTCTTCCTTGTCGTCTGCGGAAGTCGGGCGTGTTTTTCAGCAGTTGGATACAGGTAAGCTGGATCTGTTGTACGTTGCTCCGGAACGGCTGATGATGCCGGAATTTCTGGAGCGACTGGCTTCACTTGAGCTGGCCCTGTTTGCGATTGACGAAGCCCACTGTATCTCGCAGTGGGGACATGATTTCAGGCCCGAATACACGCAGCTTGGCCGGTTGCGCCAGCAATTCAGAAATGTGCCGATCGTGGCGATGACCGCCACCGCTGACCCGGAAACGCGCAAGGATATACTGCGGCAGCTGGGGCTTGCGGATGCAAAGGTATTTGTGGCCGGTTTCGACCGTCCCAACATCACCTACACGGTCATTCCCAAGCATAAACCGCTGGTTCAACTCGGCTCGTTCCTGTCCGGACGGAAGGATGAAGCCGGAATCGTTTATGCCCTGAGCCGGAAACGGGTCGAACAGGTCGCCGAAAAACTTTGTGCATCCGGTTTTTCCGCTGCTGCCTACCATGCCGGTCTGCCGGATGCGGAACGCAAGAGAGTGCAGGACGCTTTCAGATGCGATGATCTTCGGATCGTGGTTGCCACTGTCGCATTCGGCATGGGAATCGACAAGCCCAACGTGCGTTACGTTGTGCATTACGACATGCCCAAGAGCGTCGAAAGCTACTATCAGGAAACCGGTCGTGCCGGGCGTGACGGTCTCCCTTCCGAAGCGTTGATGCTGTTTGGCATGGGTGATGTCATGACCGCCCGCTCGCTGATTGAGAACAGTGATAATGCGGAACGGGTACGGATCGAGCTGCAAAAACTGAATGCCATGGTTGCGTATGCCGAAGCACTGACCTGCCGCCGCCGGGCGCTGCTAAACTATTTTGGTGATCAGCTTGAAAACGAATGCGGTAACTGCGATGTCTGCACAGATCCGCCACAGCGGTTTGATGCCTCGGAACAGGCCAAAAAAGCACTTTCGTGCGTTTATCGGGTCGGCGAACGATTCGGCGCAAGGCATGTTATTGATGTGCTGCGCGGAGCCAAAGGGCAACGTGTGGCTGAATTGCAGCATAACCAGCTTTCCACCTATGGCATCGGCGCCGACCTTTCGGCGGTGGAGTGGGAAAACATTTTCAGGCAGTTGATCCACCTCGGTTATCTGGTTCAGGATTTTACACGCTACGGCGCATTGGGACTTTCGCCCGCTGCGCGGCCGGTTCTGAAGGGGGAGACGAAAGTTATCCTTGGTCTGCCGCGGGCAGCTGTTTTGAAAGAGGAGAAGAGCAGGCGGAAGAGCGGGGCTGGGGATGGCGCCCACCGGGCATTGTTTGACGATTTGCGAGCGGTTCGCAAACAGATTGCAGATGCGGCCGGTGTTCCACCTTTTGTAGTTTTTTCCGATGCGACCCTGCTTGAAATGTCCAAGGTTCGCCCCGGTGATCAAAGCGAACTGTTATCGATTACCGGAGTCGGCGAACATAAACTGCGCAAGTATGGCGCGGAATTTCTTGCCGCAATCAGCAAATATATGTACTCGCAAAGCTGAAATTCTGAAGCAGACCGGCAGTAAACTGGTAAGCTGACTTTCGAATATTTAAGGAGAACAGCAATCAATGGCACAAACTAGAGCAATTGTCATAACCGGCAACGGTACCAACTGCGAGATGGAGGCGGCCCACGCCTGCCGCATGGGCGGCTTCGACGAGGCCGTTATCGCTCACATCGCTGAAATCCTTTCCGGCGAGGTTCGCCTGGATGACTTCCATTTCCTTAATCTGACAGGCGGGTTTCTGGATGGAGACGATCTCGGGAGTGCCAAGGCCCAGGCCAATCGTCTGAAGCATGCTTCGGTGTCTGGCAGCGGTGAAAAACTGGTTGAACAGTTCACCCGCTTTATCAACGCCGGAAAGTTGATTCTGGGTGTCTGCAACGGTTTTCAGCTGATGGTCAAGATGGGGATGCTGCCTGCTTTCGACGGTGATTACCTGAACCAGTCCGTTACCCTGACCCATAATGACTGCGGACGTTTTCAGGATCGCTGGTGTTATCTCAAAGTCGATGCGTCCTCTCCATCGGTTTTTACAAAAGGGATCAACAAGGGGATTTATCTGCCGGTGCGCCACGGTGAAGGGAAATTCGTCTGTGATTCGGATGCCACTTTGCAACGTATCGAGCAGGAACATCTGGCGGTCTTCAAATATTCCGGTTCCGATTATGATGCTGCCACGATGGAGTTTCCAGCCAACCCCAACGGAGCGCAGAACGCCATCGCAGGCATCTGTGATCCAACCGGGCGATTGATGGGGCTGATGCCGCACCCCGAGGCCTTTATCCACTATACCCAGCACCCGCGCTGGACTCGTGAAGAACTTCCCGAAGCGGGCGACGGACTGATACTTTATAAAAATGCCGCGGAGTATGTGAGGAATAACCTTGTCTAGTCAAACTGAAGTTAAAGTGGAGCCCGTAACTATGAAATTATCCAGACCACAGGAAGAATGCGGCGTTTTTGGCGTCTACAACCACCCGGAAGCATCCAATCTGACTTATCTTGGTTTGTATGCGCTCCAGCATCGCGGCCAGGAAAGCTGCGGTATCGTCTCATCCGACGGCAACACGCTCCATGCTCACAAACGGATGGGTCTGGTGGCCGATGTATTCGGAAACCAGGAGGTTTTCAAAAAACTGCCCGGAAAATCAGCTATCGGTCATGTGCGCTATTCAACCGCCGGAGCTTCGGTGGAAAAGAATGTCCAGCCGATCATGGTGGATTACTCGCGCGGCTCGATCGCCGTGGCCCATAACGGCAACCTGGTCAATGCCCAGTTGCTGAAGGCGGAGCTGGAAGCGTATGGTTCGATTTTCCAGACCACCATGGATACGGAGATCATCATTCATCTGCTGGCTGTTGCCCGCACCAATTCACTGGTGGACCGGATTGTGGAGTCGCTCAGCCGTATCAACGGCGCGTATTGCCTGCTGTTTCTGACCGAGAGCCGCATGATAGCGGTGCGCGACCCCAACGGTTTCCGCCCGCTCTGTCTGGGCAAGCTTGGTGAAGGATGGGTTGTGGCATCCGAGAGCTGCGCACTGGATCTGATCGAAGCGGAGTTTGTGCGTGAAATCGAACCGGGCGAAATGATTGTCTGCAATGTCGACGGCAGTATCCAGTCACTGTTTCCGTTCAAAAAGGTTGAGCCGACCCCTTGTATCTTTGAGTTTGTCTACTTTGCCCGTCCCGATTCCTATATTTTCGGCAAAAATGTCTACCTGACCCGCAAAGAGCTTGGAAGGCAGCTGGCGCGCGAATATAAAGTGGATGCGGATGTGGTCATCGCAGTGCCGGACTCGGGTGTTCCGGCTGCCATGGGGTACGCCGAGGAAGCCGGGATTTCGTTCGAGATGGGTCTGATACGCAACCATTACGTGGGGCGTACCTTCATTGAACCGGCTCAGGCTATCCGGCATTTCGGAGTCAAGATCAAGCTTAACCCGGTCCGGGAAATTCTGGAAGGCAAGAGGGTTGTTGTTATTGACGATTCGATCGTGCGCGGCACGACTTCACGTAAAATAGTCAAAATGGTGCGACAGGCCGGAGCAAAAGAGGTGCATATGCTGATCTCATCTCCGCCAACCAGCTATCCCTGCTACTACGGCATCGATACCCCCAATCGCAAGGAGCTGATCGCTTCGTCACACAGTCTTGAGGAAATTCGTCGTTACATAACTGCAGACTCATTAGGTTACCTGTCGGAAGAAGGTCTTCTGAGCTCGGTTGGAGTCAGCAAAACCGATTATTGTAAAGCCTGTTTTGCCGGAGATTACCCGGTCGCATTCCCCAAACCTGCGGAACTGCCGCAGATGGGACTATTTGAGGAGGAACTGCTCTAACATGAATGAACGAGACCAACTGAAGAAAATTATCCTGGAACTGTCTTACGAGAAACGTCTGGTAACGCTGGCTTCGGGACGCGAGAGTGATTTTTATTTTGACGGCAAGCAGACCACACTGCACGCCGAGGGCGGTTTTCTGGTAGGGAAACTGTTCTATGATGCGATCAAAGATGTGGAAGGGGTGCAGGCAGTAGGCGGTATTACTCTGGGAGCCGACCCGATCGCCACGGCAACATCGATTGCGGCTCATCTGGACGGCAAAAGCATGCACGCTTTCATCATCCGCAAGGAGCCCAAGGGGCATGGCACCGGCCAATGGCTGGAAGGCCGCAAGAACCTGCCGGCCGGTACGCAGGTTATTATTGTTGAAGATGTCGTCACGACCGGCGGCTCTTCGATGAAAGCGGTTCGACGCGCCGAAGAAGAGGGTCTTAAAGTCCTCGGAATTGTCACACTGGTTGATCGGGAAGAAGGCGGCCGGGAGAATATTGAAGCTGAAGGGTACTGGCTCAGGACAATTTTTACCAAGAGTGAGTTGGTCGGGAACTGATAATTATGAATATGTCTCGCCGGAAACGGCGGGACATTTTTGTCTTTACTTTAAACCCGGGTCACGGTTTGATGTCCGGCAAGGCAATTACCAGCCATAGTTAATTTCAGCGGAGGTTTTTATGTCAAAGAGGATGAAAATCTGCATCAATACCGGCGGCGGTGACGCTCCGGGACTGAACGCTGTCATTGAGGCGGTCACCATGGCAGCCTACAACCGTCAATGGGAGGTTTACGGCATTAAATGCGGCTATGCCGGCCTTCTGAATACTGATGATATAATCAATCTGACTCCGGAAAAGGTCGACGGCATTGCCAGTATCGGCGGCACTATTTTGGGAACAACCAACAAGGGCAACCCCTTTGATATGCCTATCTGCAATGCGGCGGGAGAATGGGAAACGCGCGATTTGTCGGACCGGGTCATGGAAAACTTCCGTCGCCTTCGCTTTGATGCACTTGTTGCCGTCGGTGGGGATGGGAGTCTGGATATTGCTCACCGCTTTGCCGCCAAGGGAATGCCTGTGATAGGTGTTCCAAAAACCATCGACAACGACATGGGGGGGACCGTCATTACCTTCGGGTTCGATACGGCGGTCAGCATCGCCACCGAGGCCATTGACCGCCTGCATTCCACTGCCAAGTCCCATGATCGGGTGATGGTGGTGGAAGTGATGGGGCGCGATGCCGGCTTTATCGCTCTCAATAGCGGTATCTCGGGGAACGCGGATGTGATCCTGATTCCGGAGATTCCGTTCGACATCGATAAGGTGTGCGATAAATTGATGGACAACGAACTGCATGGCCGCAAATATGCGATTGTGGTCGCGGCCGAGGGGGCGCTTCCCAAAGGTGGCGATGTGGTGACGAAAAGTATCTGTGAGCCGGGACGGCAGCATGTGGTTTTGGGTGGCATTGCCGAATATGTCGCCAATGAAATTTCACAGCGGACAGGCAAGGATACTCGTTCGATGGTATTGGGGCATCTGCAGCGGGGCGGTTCGCCAACAACCTTTGATCGCCTGCTTTCCCTCCGTTTCGGCGCAGCGGCTGTAAGGGCCATAGAATTGGGCAAGTTCGACCATATGGTGGCGCTACACTCTCCGGATATAGCGCTGGTGCCGTTGGAAGAAGCGTTGGGAATAAAAAAGCGCGTTCGCGCTGATGGAGATACGGTGCTGACCGCCCGTGACCTGGGGATTAGTTTTGGGGACTGAATCAATCTGCAAAATAGTCCAGTTAACAGCACGCTGTCGTAGATTTGTCCCGACATTACGGAGGAATCTCCATGTCTAAGCAGCGTCTGGATAAACTGATGGTCGAACGCGGCCTTGCCCCCTCGCGAGAAAAAGCGCAGGCACTGATTATGGCCGGTCAGGTGGTGGTTGGGGACCATGCCGTCGATAAATCAGGGCACCAGGTGCCGCTTGATGCCGATATTCGCATCAAGGGCGATGTGTTGCCGTTTGTCAGCCGGGGCGGTCTCAAGCTGAGGAAAGCCCTGGATCTGTTCGAAGTTGATGCCAGTGGCCTGGTGGCAGTTGATGTGGGAGCCTCAACCGGCGGTTTCACCGATTGTCTTTTGCAAGCCGGCGCACTCAAGGTTTTTGCTGTTGATGTCGGGCATGGCCAGCTGGCCTGGAAGCTGCAACAGGATCCGCGTGTCATCAATATCGAAAAAACCAATATCCGCTATCTGACTCCGGACCAGCTTGGAGAAGCGCCGGATCTGGCGGTGATTGATGCATCATTCATCTCTTTGTCAAAAGTTCTGCCTGCCACCGTTGCGCTGCTCAAGCCGGGCGGAAGCATCATCGCCCTGATCAAACCGCAGTTCGAGGTTGGAAAGGGCGAAGTGGGGAAGGGGGGCATTGTCCGTGATCCGGTTGCCCACCAGAGGGTCATCGACGAAGTCAGCAATACTGCCCAGGCAATGGGGTTGACGGTGGCAGGCGTATGCGAGTCACCCATCACCGGAGCCGATGGCAATCGTGAGTTTTTGATTTTATTGAATCTACCTTGAATTTCGGAATGGAGGGGCGACGTGGAAAACTGTATTTTCTGCAAGATAATCAAAGGTGAAATTCCCTCAAAGAAGGTTTATGAGGATGACCGGATTTTTGTAATTGAGGATATCGGACCTCAGGCTCCGCTGCATCTGCTGGTGCTTCCGAAAAAACATTTTGCCAATTGCCTCGACATGACTGCAGAGGATGAGGCGCTCGTCGGATATGCCTACCGCAAGGCGGGCGAGATTGCCGTTCAGAAAGGGTATGCCGAGTCCGGATTCCGGATTGTCCAGAATAACGGCGAAGGCGCGGGACAGTCAGTTTTTCACATCCATTTTCACCTGTTGGCCGGGCGCGATTTTACGTGGCCCCCCGGCTAGAAACTGAGGATAATCATGAAAACATTAATTTTTCTGGGCTTGATGCTGTTGCTGCTGTCAAATCGATCCGGCGCTGAGACCTATTCCTGGGTTGATGGAAATGGCACCTATAACTTCAGTGACGATTACAACAGCATTCCGAAAAAATATCGCAAAAATGTGAAAAGAAGCGGGGATGTTGTTGATTTAGAGCCGACACAAAATGCGGCCCCCGTGGAGAAACCAGAAGTAAAACCTGCGGTTGCCGAAAAAAGCGCTGTCCCGGCCGCTGGTGACAAACAGCTCTATGGCGGTAAAACTCAGGAAGCGTGGCGCAAGGATTTTGAAGTTCAGGAGGTAGAGCTGAAGCGTTTGGAGCAGCAGCTCGAACAATTGAAAATCGAGATAAACAAGCCGAATCAGTCGTCACGTGTGCAACAGTCTGAGCTGATCAAGCAATATAATGCAATCAGGGTCGAGTATACCGACAAATACAAAATCTACAGTGAACTGATGGAGTCCGCCCGTAAAGCAGGACTGACAGTGGAAATTAAAAAGTAGGGAGCAGTTGCCGGTGCTAAAACTGTGAGGCCCGCCTAAATCAAGGCGGGCCTTTTGTTCGTCTGGAGGTTAGGCGGGTTGTTAAAATGCCAGCAAACGTTTACTTAATCCGGGAAAGGCGAAGTCAATCGTCATAACAATTGTCAGAATAATCATGATTATAACGGTCAGCCAGGCGATGATGTTGAAGATGGGGCCGTTGACGTAGGTTCCCATCAGCTTCTTGTCGTTGATCAGTTTGATCATGAACAGCAGTACGAACGGCAGTACCGCTCCGTTGATCACCTGGGATATGAACATGATCAATATCAGCGGTGCATTGGGAATCAGGATCAGAGCTCCGCTGATGATGATGATGGCGGTGAACAGCCAGAAAAACTGGGGTGCCTGTTCAAAATCCTTGTCAACTCCCGATTCCCATCCCATTCCCTCGCAGATATAGAAGGCTGTCGATAACGGCAGGATGCAGGCTCCAAACAGCGAAGCGTTGAACAGCCCGAAGGCGAACAGGGACGATGCGTACTCACCGACCAGGGGCTTGAGGGCGTGGGCTGCATCGGCGGCGGTTTCGATCTTCAGGCCCTGAACATGGATGGTGGAGGCACAGGCGACCATGATGAAGAAAGCCACCACAATTGCCAGAATGCAGCCAATGATGACGTCCAGGCGGCAGAAGTTGTACTGCTCCGCCGTGATCCCCTTTTCCACAACGGCCGACTGCTGATAAAACTGCATCCAGGGCGCAATGGTCGTGCCGACAATGCCGATCAGGGTCATCAGGTAGGCACTGTCCGTATTGAGGTTGGGAGTCACTGTGGCTTTCAGGACGACACCCCATTTGGGGCCGGCCATAAATGCGGCGATCGGGTAGGCCAGGTAAACCAGGCAGGCGACCAGAAAAACTTTTTCAACGGTTTTGTACGATCCTTTGACAATCAGCAGCCAGACCAGAAGGGCGCTGACCGGAACCGAGATGTATTTGCTGATGCCGAAGATTTCCAGGCTGGCGGCAATACCGGCAAATTCGGAGATGGAGTTGCCCATGTTGGTCAACAACAGCGCAATCATAGTGTAGAAGGTGATCTTGACGCCGAATGATTCCCTGATCAGATCGGAAAGTCCTTTGCCGGTCACGGCCCCCATCCGGGCGCACATTTCCTGAACCACAACCAGCGCAACGGTGGTGGGGATCATCATCCAGAGGACGGCATTGCCATATTCGGCTGCCGCCAGCGAGTAGGTGGTGATTCCACCGGCGTCGTTATCCACATTGGCGGTGATGATGCCGGGGCCGAGGATGGCCAGAAAGAGCATGACGTTTTTAGGACTCAAGCTCTTGAACTGCCTGAGGAGTTTTGAAGAAATTGCGTTTGACATACTTTTGCCTATCTGCGTTTGTTCTTTAGGATTAGAGGGAGGTAGTGGGCCAGGACGTCATCGACGGTAACAATCCCCGCCATGCGTTCGTCCTGATCAAGGACCGGTATGGCAATCAGGTCATACTTGGCGAGGGTTTCCAGCATATCCTCCGGTTCGGAATCGATGCTGACAAACTTGATATTTTCTTCCATGATATCCGTAATGTGAGTCTCAGGGGCGTTCAGCAGCAACTGTTTGAGTGATACCACCCCTTCCAGGCGATCCTCCGCATCAACAATGTAACCGTAATAGACGGTCTCCACATCCTCCGCGCACTGCTTGACCAGCTCCAAGGCCCGTCCTACCGAGATGTCCGACGAAAGTCTGAAGTAGTCCGGAGTCATCAGGCCGCCGGCCGAATCCTCTTCGTGCTCCAGCAGTTCCTGGATGTCCTCGGCGTCTTCCTGGTCCATCATCTCCAGCAGTTCCTGAGCCCTCTCTTCGGGCAGATCGGAGAGTACGTCGGCCGCTTCGTCAGGCTCCATCTCTTCCAAGATGTCAGATACCTGTTCATCATTCATCTGGCTGATGACCACATTTCTCATTTCAGCTTCAAGCTCGTAGAGCGTGTCACCGGTCGTCTCGGCATCAATCGAATCCAGCACTGTGCGGATGTTCTGGATAGGAATATTTTCGATGATGTCAGCCAGGTCGGCCGGATGCATTTCGTTCATCTGATTACGGGCAATATTCAGGGCCAGTTTGGATGAGTGGGCTTCCAGCGGCTGGACGTATTCCCAGCTGATCTCCGTGTTGAGGATCTCTTTGCGAATAATGCGGGCCACCTGTTCTCCGAAACGCTCGTATCCCAGTCGGCGCAGCAGACCGCGAAATCCGATGTCAACGCTGAATATACAGAGCTTATCTTGCAGTTTGCCCAGTTTTATATCGTTGACGCGAACTACCTTGGCGCCATCAACATCAACAATCTGTTTGTCCAGCAGGTCGCGTTTGACCAGAATTTCTCCCTCGCGCTGATTGTAGGTCTGCAAACCGGGAGGATTGATGCTGGCAGCCGAGATTACGACGTGGGTAAATAGTGAAACCTCACTCCAGGGTAGCGATTTCAATCCTTTGCGTGACTTGAACAGGATATGTGAAACTTCCGGAAATACCTCGCCCGGTATCATGACAAGATCGCGCAAGATGCCAAGTTCTGTGCCGGCGCTGTTGATGACGGAACGGCCGATAACTGTGCTGAGGTATATTTCGCTGAATTCTGAAGTCATAACGCTACCCATGTGTGTCTGAGTTAAGAGAATGCCATTTGTCTGTGATGCGTATGGTGATCTGACTATAAACCAAAAAACAAAAGCCCTTCCGGGAGAAAGGGCTTTGAGGTATAAACGCCAACGGCCATTCCCCTCTGGTTGACTTTCGACAGTGCACAACGTAGGATTAGCTCCAGCTACATTGGGTTAAGCCTTAATCCGACAAAACCTGTTGACCGCATTGGCGTCTTTCGACGTTTCTGGGTAGCAGCCTGTGTTTGTGCAAACGCCTCATTCTAACGAGGAATAAAAATATGTGTGTAACCTGTTGTAAATAAAGGGTATATCCCATTGTTGAGCGACCTGCATTTATACAACATAAATATAGCCAGGTAAAGAAAAGATTTAGTTTAAAAAATCAAACTATTCTGGCAACAAATGATTTTGTGCCACTCCTGGCAGGAGCATTCCGATGCCGCTGTTCGTATGGAAAAAAGATTATTCCGTTGGCGTAGACCTGCTTGACGATCACCATAAAAACCTGTTCAGAATTCTCAACGTGTTATATGAGAACACGATGCAACCCAGGGTCGTTGACGAGGTTCTGCCGATCATTGCCGAACTGCGGGAATACACCAGATATCATTTCGCCGCTGAAGAACTGCACATGCAGGATAAAGGTTTTCCTGAAATTACCGATCATATTGTCAAACACAGAAATTTTACGCACCAAATTGAAGAGCTGCAATCACAGCATAGAAATGATGATCTTGAAGACACAAGAAAGTTAATCGTTGTTCTTGGGAATTGGCTGCTAAATCACGTTCTGGTGGAAGATCGCAAATATTCGGAATGGCACAAGGGTGATGGAATATGACTGAACAGGTTGATAAAGAACAGGCGGTCACTATAGAAGAGCTGGTCGTTTCACACAGTTATGAGATGCTTGCACTGATAACTGTGCTGGAAAACAAGGGTATTCTGTCCAGATCTGAAATAATATCGGTTATCAACGAGTTGAAAAATTCGAAATAATGATACTGGCGAGGTTGATATGCGACTTACATTATTATTGGTTGTTATTGCCATGTTTTCGGCCGGGTGCAGTACCGTCAGCGAAGATGAGTTGCAGTCTAAAATTGATAAATGTACCGCAGCCGGTATGAATTACACCTACCTGAATGACTTCAGGGGCAAGCCGTACGATGTCATGTGCGTTTCCAAACGCCTGAGATAAGAGATTTAATTGCTTTCAAACGAGAAACCGCTATTTGAATAATTCTGAGCTTCCAACAAAGTTATGGCGACTGATTGATTCCGAACCGCTCAGTGGTCCGGAAAACATGGCCCTCGATGAAGCCCTGCTTGCTTCGTTTGATCAAGACTCAGAACCGATTCTGAGGCTGTATGGCTGGCAGCCGGCAGCTCTTTCGCTGGGCCGCTTCCAGAAAACCTGCGACGTGCTTGATCTGGAGCGATGCCGCGCCAATGCCGTCCCGATCGTGCGCCGTATCACCGGAGGCGGTGTTATTTACCATGCCGATGAATTGACCTACAGCCTGATCTGCTCGCCAGGTCAGATTCCCGAGGCGGACTCAATCAAGGATTCCTTTCGCGTGCTGACCGGTTTTCTGCTGCAGTTCTACCGAAACCTCGGTCTGAATGCGCAATACGCGGTGGATGGCTGCGCCGCCGATGAAAAGCTTGGTGAACGCACCCCATTCTGTTTCGCCGGTAAAGAATCATTCGATATTCTTGTCAATGGCCGCAAAATCGGCGGCAATGCCCAACGCAGGCTTAAACAGGTTGTTTTTCAGCACGGATCAATTCCGATCCTGAGCCGGGTGGCGGAGGGGCTGGTTTACCTGCGACAGCGCCCAAGCGGCGTGGAGGAACGGGTGACCTGCCTGACTGCCGAGGGAGTCACTCCGGATGCGGCCGCTTTGAAAACAGCCCTGAAAAAGGCGTTTTGCAGTAACCTTGATATTTCACTGCTGGATTCAGTTCCGACTGTCACAGAGCAGCAATTGGCCGAAAGGTTGCTTAGCGAAAAATACTTGAACGAAAATTGGAATCTGAACGGGGAGTGTTTGTGAATATTCAGCGAAAGCCGGAGTGGCTTCGGAAACGGGCCAATCCGGGCGACCAGGCCGGTATGAGGCAGCTGTTGGGCGATTTGCGTCTGAATACGGTCTGTCAGCAGGCGCTATGTCCTAATATTTCCGAGTGTTTCAGCTGTGGCCAGGCCACCTTTCTGGTTCTCGGGAAGCATTGCACCCGGCTCTGTTCCTTCTGTAATGTGGAGAAAACAGCGCCCCTGCCGGTCGATACCGGTGAGTCTGGCCGGGTTGCCGAAGCTGTTTTACGCCTGAAACTGTCGCATGTCGTGATTACCAGCCCCACCCGTGACGATCTGCCGGACGGCGGCGCTGCCGTCTATGCCGAAACGGTGGCCGCCATTCGCGCGCTTTCACCGGCAACCAGGGTCGAATTGCTGATACCTGATCTGCAGGGCGATCGTGGCAGTCTGGCCGTTATTACGGCCTCCAATCCCGATATACTTGGGCACAACGTGGAGACGGTTCCGAGCCTGTATCACATCCGGAGCGGAGCGGATTATGGCCGCTCACTGACAGTACTGAAAGTATGCAAAGAATTGGCCCCGGAGATAAAAACCAAGTCGGGTATCATGCTGGGAATGGGGGAATTGGAAGAGGATCTGCTGCAGGTTTTCAAGGATCTGCGTGGCGCCGGTTGTGATTATCTCAGCGTTGGCCAGTATCTGGCCCCCAGTCGCGCTCACTATCCGGTTCAGGAGTACATTCCGCCAGCCAGATTTGATGAATTGCGGCGCGTGGCCCTGGAGCTCGGTTTCCTGCATGTTGAAAGCGGGCCGTACGTCAGGAGTTCGTATCACGCCGATCAGTACGCATAAAAAAAGGCCGACCATAATGGCCGGCCTTGTAAATTTTCAAGCCTAATCCTAGGCGTAGGTTGAGAAACTGAAACCACCGCTGCTTTTTGAAGTCGGCTGGGGAGCCTGCTGAGCGTTTTGGGCCAGCATATTGGCAACCTGATTCTGGTTGTCTGCCGCCTGTTTCATCATCGTAGTGGAAATGGCCTGCTGGGTCTGTTCTGACCTGTAAAGCAGTGAAGATCCTGCAACTGAGCTGATATCCATGACGCACCTCCTTGTTAATTAAAATACCGCAGATCGAAGATTAATTGCAAGCAGATACTTGAACCTTTATGCCGATCCAAGAAAAATCTGCTACACTGGTTCTGGATAATTAAACAGCTGATGAGGTCTCTATGCAGATTGAATGGTGGCACTGGATTATTGCTGGATTTTGCCTGATCGGACTCGAACTGATCGTACCTTCCTTTACGATTATCTGGTTTGGCTTGGGGGCTCTGGTCGTCGGACTGCTCAACCTGGTCTGGCCCGGTTTCCCAGTTGCCGGACAAGTGGCGCTCTGGTCGCTGGCATCGGTCTGTTTTACTGTGGTCTGGTTCAGGTATTTCAAACCGAAAAAAAACCGGACGCATGCCGGTATGTCGAAGGAAGGAATTGTCGGCGAGACCGGCATCATTATTCGCGGCACTCAGGACAGTTACGGCCGCGGGATCGTCAGGTTCCGCATTTCGGTTCTGGGAGCAGATGAGTGGAGCTGCTTTGCCGAGGAAATCCTGAATGTCGGTGACAGCGTCAGAGTCGTGGATATCGAAGGACAAATACTGAAAGTAGTCAAAATCTAGGAGGATCCGATGCCGGGAGTTATCATCTTTGCCGTACTGTTTGTATTGGTGGCCGCAACGCTGTTCGCAGGAATAAAGACCGTTCCGCAGGGGCAGGAGTGGATCGTGGAGCGTCTGGGGAAGTACCACGTGACCCTCAAGCCCGGTCTTAACTTCATCATTCCATACATCGACGTGGTGTCTTACCGTGTTTCCACCAAGGGTGACGTACTCTCGGTCGGGGCGCAGGAGGTCATCACCAAGGACAATGCGGTCATTATCACCAATGCCATTGCCTTCATCAAGGTTACCGACCCGACCCGGGCCGTATATGAAATCCAGAATTACGAATACGCGATCCAGAATCTGGTCATGACATCCCTGCGTGCCATTATCGGCCAGATGGACCTCAACAGCGCCCTTTCCGAGCGCGAGCATATCAAGGCCCGCTTGCAGGACAACATCTCCAAGGAGGTGGCGGCCTGGGGTATTTACGTTCAGTCTGTAGAAATCCAGGATATCAAGCCGTCCGAATCTATGCAGAAGGCGATGGAACAGCAGGCCAGCGCCGACCGCTTCAAACAGGCCACCATTCTTGAAGCAGAAGGCAAGCGCGAGGCCACGATTCGTGAAGCTGAGGGTCGTCTGGAGGCCGCCAAGCGCGAGGCCGAGGCCCAGATCAGGCTGGCCGAGGCATCCGCCAAAGCGATTACAGACATCAGCGAAGCCATCAAGGATAATGACCTGCCGGCCGTTTTTCTGCTGGGTGACCGCTATATCAACACGCTGCAAAAAATCGCCACGTCCCAGAACGCCAAGCTGGTGATACTCCCTTCAGATCTGCCGGCTGCTATTCGGGGTTTGATGGGCAAAGGGTAGGGCGCTTAACTGAACAAATTGATGGATAAAGGAAGCCCCGCTTTTATTATGAAAGCGGGGCTTCTTATTGTAATGCGGAATTGTAATGAAGTCTTAAATACGACCCTGGACTTTATCTGATCAGGCCGTCTTTTTGGTTGTTTTTTTCTGTTTTGGCGCTGCTTCCAGTTTTTTATTGCGACCGGCCTGCATCTTTGCTCCCAGGTTGTTTTTAACAGCATCCGCTTTTTTCTTGTCGGAGTAGAATTTGGCAACCAGCGGCTGTTTAGCAGGAATCCCGAATTGCTGTTTATATTCCTTGTCTGTGATCTGGTGGATCTTGGTCAGATGCCTTTTAAGCGTTGTAAAACCTTTATTGCAGAGCAGGCAGATAACCTCGTTATCCTTGAAGACCTTTTTAAAATTTATCTTCTGAGGCTTGACCTCCTCCGCAGGAACTTCAGATTCAGGCTGCTGAAGATTGCCTTCATCAATAGCTTTAATCATGTTACTGATCTGAACCATTTCCTTCTGAAGCTCTTCAAGGCTCATCTCCTTCTTTGTCAGCCGTGCGGTTAATACCTGTACTGTCAGTTCTGATAAAGACGCCATATTGTTTCCCCCCTGTTTGGATTAACGCAGCTTTGATTATGTATGGCTTAAATATAAAATCAATTTCATATTTAACTTCTAAATACAAACTTGCGTCATGTCATGTTGATTCTGTTTGATTCGATGCTTATATCACGTTAGTAACAGTAGTCAATCAATAGTAACAAATAAAATGCCGGAACAATAAAATCCCGGCATTTATAATAGTATGGTTTGTTTTCAATTCCTTAATTGACATAACCGCTTCCAATGGCAGTAAAAGGGAGCTTGAGGCCCAACTCGGGAACCTGCTTTGAGATCCAGGCGGTAAAAGTGTTGCTGTTCGGGCCCGGAAAGACTTTGTAGGTGTCGGGCCAGGGATAGCTTTTGGCTGCCTGATCAACAGAAGCAATCAGCTTGTCTACTCCTTCACCCCGGAAATCCTTCAGCAGCTGTGGGCGCTCCCCGAACCAGTAGCGATCGGGCAGGTCTCTTTCAATCCGCACAACCGGCAGCCCCCTGTGCTGGCGCCAGCCGATGACTTCGTAGACTGTATAGGATGTGCTGTTGGTCGGTTTAGCGGCGACCCAGGTATGAATGGCGAACCAGCCGCGCCAGCCCCAGGCGCGGGCTCCGTAAACCTGCAGTACGGCTTCCCGGCTGGCGGCGGGGTCCGGAGCGATTCCTGCTCCCTGGCGGCTGGCAGTGCGCCAGTCTTTGGTGGAACAGCCGGTCAGGCCGGCAAGTATCAGTGAGATAAACAGTAATTTTCGCATGGCAGTCATCTGTCCAGGTCGTTTGTCATGCCGCTGGAATCGGGGTGTTGTGGGGTTATGGCAAAAGGATCTCATCACCGGCAGGGGATGATGTTCCATGTTTCTGAGCTGTTATCATAAACTATTCTGGCCCGTTTGTCCTGCAACTGCCCCATTACCTGGTCAACCTTCTCATCCAGCGAGCAATCCGAGTCTCCCAGTTCGCTCCACTCGCGTGTCACAAACTCCTCGATCATCCGCCGCAGGGTCTCCGGATTGATCCGTTCGATCGGGATATCTAAAGATTCTTCGCTCATTTTACGCCCGCCTGCCCGATCCAGGCTGCCCCGAAAACACCGGCGGAATCGCCCAGTTGGTTCTTCAGAATAGGGGTCTGCAGGTGGTCATGGAAGGCGTAGCGCCGCACCTGCTCCAATCCTGTGCTGTAGAGTTCATCGATATTGGAAAGTCCGCCGCCCAGTACAACTGCATCCGGATCAAGGATCGAGATCACTCCTCCCAGACAGCGGCCGAAATCGTCCAGAAAATGGTCAAAGGTTGACCGGCAGCGCGGTTCGCCAGCGCGGGCCTGCCGGACTATTTCATCCATGCCCAGCCGTTGTCCGTACTCCCGAAAAAACGCTGCTTCGACACCAGATCCGCTGATCAGGGTTTCCACGCAACCGCGCTTGCCGCAGTAACATTCCGCGCCGTCGCGATCCATGGAGAGATGCCCCCATTCACCGGCGATCCGGTGCGGTCCTTCACGCACCGCGCCGTCGATGCAGATTCCTCCGCCGCAACCGGTTCCCATGATGACACCAAAGACCAGGCCGTAGTCGCGCCCCGCACCAAATCGGCACTCAGCCAGGGTAAAGCAATCGGCGTCGTTGCGGAGCTGAACCGGACAGCCGGTCAGGCGTTCCATGTCAGCCTGCAAAGGGTGGCCGATCAGGCAGGTCGAGTTGGCGTTGCGCACCAATCCGGTGCCGGAATCAATCGAACCGGGTATGCCGATGCCTACTGTGTAAGAAACACCGGGCGGGAGTTGACCAGCCGATTCGCGGATCATCTCCGTAACCAGCGTCAGCACAGCTTCATATCCATCATCGCGGGGCGTCGGCCGGCGCTGCCGCCAGATGACAGCACCATCCGGAGCCAACAGGATTGCTTCGGTCTTGGTGCCGCCCAGGTCGATGCCGATAGCGGCCGTATTTAAATTGGAAGTGTTGCAAGTAGGCATAATCACCACTCCGTAATTGTTTCAGCCATTTTGCTGTTGATGGAGCCGGTTGGTCAAGGGTTATGGTGGCGAGCTGGAAAGTATGCGGGTCAACCGGTTTTTAATTCTATTTTTGAAAACAACGTATTGATGTGTCAAAACGTATCAGAAGGTATTAGTATGTTTCTTTGCGTGTCTTGCTGTGCGGGTAATTTATATGGTTCTAAATTCGAGTGAAAGTATTGCTTGAATAATCGTGATCCGTTGACAGCCGTCTGCTGCCGGAGTAAGGTGAGGCGATTCTTATGTGCCCGTGCTGGCGGTAATGAGGTGGTTTGAAAATTCCATAAGTTAGTGTGTGGTGCTGGTTAAAGGTAGATAAAACAGCACCCTGCACTTGGTTTGCAGGCCAACATCCAAAAAGTCATGTTGGCCGAGTCTGATCAATTACAAGTTACCCCATAAGGAGATATCCAATGAAATTGTTGAAAATAACAGCAAAGAACTTCAAGACACTTGAAAATGCAACAATACAATTCGGTGAAAATTACTGTACGATTAGCGGAAAGAATAACGCGGGCAAGTCATGCATTATAAAGCTACTTTCTTCGCTTCTGTTTACAGATTCACGACCATGGGAAAGCGACTCCGAAATTGATTTTGATGATGACAGAACGCAATGGACTAGCGAAGATGACATTATAGAAGTTGAATATGAGTTGAGATTAAATAGGAATGATGATTCTTCGCTAGTGACATTTGTTGAAAAAATATCTGATGCCTCAGTTCCGAGTATTGATTTCTCTGTTTTCATAAAATCGACATACAATAAATTAAAAAAATCTGAGCATACGGCTAGAGTTGATGATAAGACCATCGAGGGTAGTTTAGCTAAAGATATTTTACATAAATTAAAAACATCGAATCTTCTTTTCCTGCATAATTCAACTAATGATGAAGAAGCGTATTTTGGGAGAGGGAGACATCTGGCATTTATTGAGTTTGTTTTAAGCGAACAAGAAAAACGCCAAATAATCGAAGTAGAAGCACAAATACAGTCAAAAATTAAAAAAATGGCAAAACAACATAAAGATGATTTGCAAACACTTCTTGGAAAATTTGAAGAAAAACATTCAGTAGAATTTTCCACAGTAGACACTGGATATTCTCGCCACATACCATTAGGTGTCCGTCTATCAGATAAAAATGTGAACGTACCCATAAATCATTGGGGTAGTGGGACACAAAATAAGTTGTACATTTTGTTGAGTATTTTGTGGGCTAATCGAATCAAAACGCAAGGAAAGGAAGACGAAAAGATAACACCTATTGTTGTTATAGAAGAACCAGAGTCTTTTCTTCACCCATCAGCCCAAGCTGAATTTGGAAAATTACTCTCATCGCTTGCACTAGAGCTTGGGATTCAAATTATTGTCACAACACACTCTCCGTATATGCTGAATAGAAATGATCCTAAATCTAATATCTTGGTTAGACGACATAACCAAACTAATAAAAAAAGTGGAAGTGAAGTCGTTATCCCTTCTGGCGAAAATTGGATGCTTCCTTTTGCAGAGCACCTTGGACTTCCAGTAGGTGAATTTTCCAGTTGGTCACCTATTTTTGAGACTGATAAAAAAAGGGTTCTTCTGGTAGAAGGAGCAATCGATAAAGATTATTTTGACTTTTTATTACAAAATGCCCTGCTACAAGAATTACTTCCCAGTGACTTAGAAATCGTTGCTTATGGAGGTAAGGACGCGTTGAAGAACACAGTCTTACTAAAATTTACTCTCGAAAAATATGATGAGTCTTACATAACGTTTGATCTCGACGCATTATCTGAGGTGAAGCGTTCAATAGAGGCAATTGGCTACAAAGATGGGGTTACTTATTTTCATATCGGAAAAGACATTGCTGGCCATATGGATATTGAAGGACTGTTGCCAGATAGAATTAGGTCAAAGATATTTTCAAATAACACATCACTTGTAACGCAAGCAATTGGAGGAGATCGCAGTGCAAAGAACACTTTAAAGAAGCTATACCTAGATGAATTTAAAAAAAATTCTGACTATACTGCTGAAGAGCTGAAAGATTTTAATTCGTTGTTTAAACGAATAAACAAAGGGATAAGGGCTAACAAACGGGTGTAGCACTTTTCGCTTCGCTACACTGCTAACCCTCATAACGTTGAACCATGAGGAGAAGAAATGAACGAAGAAAAAATGAGTACGGCCATAAAAGGCGCTATCGGGGAATTCTACGTGGCGTCTTTCCTGTCAGCAATGGGCCTTGTTGTAGCCTTGCCGAGGAGCGGGGTTCCGTCTTCCGATTTGATAGTCACAACCCATGAAGGGCATAGAAGCATCTCAATACAAGTCAAAACATCGCTATCCCCGATCAATAAAAGTAAAAAGTATGGTGACTACTGGTCGTGGGATGTCTCCAAAAAGGCGAAAGAAAATAGAAGCAAATTCCATTGGTATGCCTTCGTAAACGCCTACAACTGGCCGCGTTCTGAAAGTTCACCAAGAATATTCTTCGTTCCGTCAGAGGTCGTAGCAAACATAGTGGCAGAATGGAATGATGGAAATGCCCCAAGATTATTTTTCAGAATCATGGAACTGGGAGAACAAGATCTTTATGCAGGGGTTACAGGCTTTACAGAGATGGGACTTGCATTAAAAGAAGTCTGAAAAGCGAGGGTTCAACAAGGTTTTTGGACACCGACCGGGGCTGACAAACGCCCCGGTGCGGGTCAAGGGCGCAAGCCGTTAGCCCATGGAAATACAGGAAGGAGAGCACAATGATCAACGAACAGGTGGCACCTGAGACTAAAGGCGTTACGGTGAAGTTACTTTCAACGGTTGACCTTGGTCCCGAGATTGAGGGTATGGCAGGGCGCCAACTTCGAATGCGTATGGTGACCATCGAGCCTGGCGGCGTCTTTGGCCCGATTCACGACCATGTAGACAGACCAGGTACCGTCTATATACTGCAAGGAACGATCACTGACCATCGAAATGGAGTCGCTACGGATTATGGTCCGGGAGTGGGATGGCCCGAGGACAGAAACACCACACACTGGCTTGAGAACAGAGGAACGATTCCGGCGGTGGAGATCTCGGTCGATATAGTCAGGCAGGTGTAAGCACATGCCTGCAATAAAGATGTTTATAGCCATTATTTGGGAAGTGTTCCCAATTATTCCACTTGACCGTTATACGCTTAGGACGTACATTTAATCATGTTTACATTTATTGAATTGCACCCATTTGCATCGGTTCGTGACAAGTATCTGGATGATGACGAGTTCACGGCTTTTCAACATTATCTGACAAATCACCTTGATGCTGGAGACGTGATTCCTCGTTCAGGCGGATGTCGTAAACTACGATGGGCAATTGAGGGACGAGGGAAAAGAGGTGGTGTGCGTGTTATCTATTTTCTGCGTCTCAATTCAGGACAAATTGTGCTGGTTACAATGTACGCAAAGAACGTACAGGAAAACATTGATCCCAACCTGTTAAAACGCCTCAAGGAGGTTTTTGAAAATGGCTAAACTATCCGAAAAAGAACTGGCTGAATGGGAAAATAAGCGTGATTTGAATGCCGAGCTATTGCAGGCTTTGAATGATACGAAACGTGGAGAATGGGCTAGAAAAACCGAATTTACACCGCAGCCGGATGGGTCAATTCGTCGTGTGATTTTGAGACGTGACGGAACAATTGAAAAAGATGAGATCATCTCAGCAGAAAAAACACAAGTCGCGGCCGCAAGGGCTGCAACTGGTTTATCACAAGCACCATTTGCCAGGCTTTTGGGTGTTTCAGTGCGAACTCTTCAAGAATGGGAGCAAGGACGAAAAATACCTTCTGGGGCAGCAGCTACGTTATTGAAAGTGGCAGCACGCCATCCTGAGGTTTTGCAAGAACTGGCAGCGTAACCGTGTTGGAACATGATATACGATATTTTTTTCTGTACGGAAGGATACCAGCCATCGGCAAGTCCCGCCGAAGATGGGTCAGCCCCGGCTCTCAAAACCGGTCGATCAACTAAATCCATTGCCTTGAAGATATTAACTCAAAAAACTTTGCGCTATTTCGTTGAAAGCCGTAAATTATGCGCATATAAAATGCGTATAAGGAGTGTGTAATGCGGCTTGATTTTTATAACCAGAACGCACAAAAAAAACCAACCAATTTGAGCATTAACAGCGATCTACTCAAGCAAGCCAAAGAGTACCATGTTAATTTGTCACAAACATTGGAGTTGCGGCTTGTGGAAATATTACGGGATCAGAAACAGCGGGAATGGCAGGTGGAAAATCAAGAGGCTCTTGAAGAATATAATAAACGGATTGAAGCTCGGGGCGTTTTCAGTGACGGATTGAGGCAATTCTGATGGCCCAGTTCGATGTGTATGCAAACCCGAATCCTGCTTCAAAACGAGCAATTCCCTATTTGCTGGACATACAGGCCGACCTGTTGAACAACCTGACAACAAGAGTAGTTATTCCTCTTTATACCGTTTCTGTCATGGGCAAAGCCGCCAAACATCTGAATATCCAATTTTGCGTAAAACAGAGCACTGTCATAATGTCAACGGCTGAATTGGCCGGTGTTGCGGTAAACAGCCTTGGTGATAAAGTCTGTTCGCTTAAGGAACATCGTAACGAAATCATAGCTGCCATTGATTTTCTCGTCACAGGCTTTTGATGCTTTTAGCAACTTTCAGCACGACCGGGCCAAAAACTGGTTGGTCAACCTCATAAACATTTTTGTGTTTCTCAAACACAATGGTCTTATCCCGAGGGATTCATGCAGGCAGACAAAGATAATCTGCGTCAACGACTAATTGTCAAAATAGTGGCCGGAGTTTTCTCGTTCACCATGATCCTGATGGGAGTCTGGTCGATCATTAGTGGTTACCATGCGGGTAAAACAAGAAAAAGCATTGTTGTAATGATCGAGGGGGATGCCGCGCGCTGGATGGGTGTATTTCAATTGTGTCTTGGCATGCTTGTGCTTACTGTAGCAATGCCAAATAAGTCCGTAGCGTTGCGCTGGGCTATGGTATGGACTGTGTTGGGAGCAGCGAGTCTTGTTATCGCCATTCGTTGCGCTTAATGTGGTACTGATGAGTCGATTTGACTCTATAAACAGAATTCATGAGGAAAAATCATGCAGACAAGCCTACCGTTTTTTAAAATGTTGTTGATAGCTTTTGTTCTGCCGATTACCGGCGGATGCGCTACTCAGGCGATGAACCGGGCAATTGCTTCGTGGCAGAATCAGCCGATATCCGCCGCTATTGCCGAGTGGGGTGCACCTTCGGAAGAGCTGAAGGTTTCAGGTAAGCATCTGTATCTTTGGAATAATTACGATGATGTGTTGCTGCCGCGCTCCTCACAGAGGCCGACACACAAGCCGGATACCAAGTACTGCACCAGGCTGTTGGAGGTGGACGGTGACGGCAAGGTTATCTTTGGCGGCTGGGAGGGAAGTGACTGCCCGGGAATTTTCTCCGGTTGGGCCAGATAGCGAGTGGAACAAAATGAACGATTCAATCTGTGATTTTTATTGTGAGAAAATTCTGAAGGGTGTTGAAAATGTGCCGGTCTACTTCGAGAACGAGCACGTCTTTGCTTTTCACCACACCAATCCGCTCTGGGAAAACCATGTCGTCCTGCTACCCAAAAAGCACGTCGAATCCCTGCTTACACTGGATGAGGCCGACAACGAACTGCTTCTGGAGCTGATGCGGACGGCTAAAAAAATTGCCGGGGATTTTATGGAGCGTTTCGGCGCCTGCCGCGTTTACACAAACCTGGGTGATTACCAATCATCCAAGCATCTCCACTGGCACATCGGCTGCGGTCAGCAGCTGCGTCCGTACTGACTTCTGACCTGCTCAGAAATCGCTCTGATTTCGGGAAACAAAGCCCAATCCGATTTTGCATTTGCCATCGTCCGACTTCACTCCAATCATCAAAAAATTGTGGTAATGTTGTGCATGACCCTCGAAACTTTCATAGTGACGTATGGATATCCGGCTCTTCTCGCCGGAGCCCTGATGGAAGGGGAGACGATCGTTATTATCGCCGGTTTTCTGGCGCATAGCGGACATCTTTATCTGCCATGGGTCATGCTGACCGCCTTTGTCGGCGCATTTACTGCGGATCAGTTTTTCTTTCAGGTCGGAAAAAGGAAGGGGAGGGCCTTTCTCGATACAAAACCACACTGGGAACTCCGCATTGACAAGGTTCGCCGTTTTCTGGTCGGCTATCAGGTGGTTGCTATCCTTGGCTACCGTTTTATCTACGGCATGCGAACCATCACTCCGATTGTTATCGGCGCCAGCGGATTCTCCACCATCCGGTTTGTCACTCTGAATTTCTGCAGCACCTTACTCTGGTCGGTGGTGGTTTCGACGGCCGGTTACTATTTCGGGTATATGTTTGAAGCTGTGCTGCAGGATGTTGAACACTATGAAATCATCATAATGCTGATAATCGCGGTGGCCGGTTTGGCAATTTGGTTCTATCGCTATCAGATAAAAAAAAGCCCCTGATTTCTCAAGGGCTTTTTGTCTGTCCGGATGGTGCCGATTGCGGATGATAACAACCGCTATCTGTACTCGCGGTACCGTGGACCATCGTAAGAACGACCACGATCATAGTCGCGGCCATGACGGTTATAGCGCTGCTCATCGTATGAACGGTCATAGTAGCGATCCTGGCGGTAATAGCGCGGTTGCTCATATACGACTGTCTGGCGTGGTTCAGAGTATTCCCGGTGTTCGTAGACGAACGGCGCCTGGATAATTGCTGCTGCCGTAGAAAGGATAGCTACCGGTATCCAGAGCGGATTCAAAACTTCAAGATGGCGACCGCCGGCATGGGCTGTGCTGACCAGCATTGTTGAAACAAACCCTATTGCGACGATGGTGGAAATGGTTTTTTTCATTTTGATTTCCTCCTGTACGATTTATGCATCTATACATATAAGAGCATCAGACATGCCAATAAAGCCAATTGGTAAACGGACGTAATATTAGCTGTTTGCGGCATGTAAAAAATACAGGAAGCAAAATATCCGCTGATATAATCAATTCGTACCTCAATTGAGTCAGAAGATATACCATTCTATCAAAGCCCGCACCCTTGGATAACAAACATTAAAGCACTACAACTTGCTGAGCAGTCATGCTATATCAGTAATCATTTCAGCCGGATTCGGGATGATTAATTACAATGCCTGTGTGGGTGACTACATGTTGTTAAATTACATATAATCAGGAGGTTAGCGATGCTGAGTATCCGTAGAAAATTTCTGGTGGGCGCGTTCATAGCCGCGCAGTTTGCAACTAATGCTTTTGCGGCAGATATCAAAGCCATCAAGGCGAGTGGGGAGGGTGAACATTCCGAACTCTCAAATATGAAGCTGGTTGGCGCTGATCTTCTGGACGTGAAGATGGATGGGTCAAGTTTTGTCAATTCGGATCTGACTGACGCCAAAATCAATGATTGCGGAGAATGCGACTTTACGGGCGCCAATCTGACAAACACAAACATGGACAAGGCCAGTCTGGATGAAGCTGTTATGGACAGGGCGAAGATCAACAACGCAAATATGAACAAGGCGTATGTCCATAACGCCAGATTCAGAAATGCGGTTATTACCAAATCAAAGCTGGACAGGGCCGATATTTCCAAGGGCAGGTTCGATAATTCAATGATATCCGACACAAGCATGGTTGGTACAAAGCTGAAATATGCCCGGTTCATTTCTGCGACCTTCAGCAAAGTCGATTTGTCCTACGCCGATTTATCGTATGCCGAAATGGCCGGTTCAAAGCTTGAGGGGGTTGTTTTTAACAACGCAATCCTTGATAAAACCGATTTCAGAGGGTGCAATCTGACCGGTGCCGACTTCAGGGGAACTGATATCAGCAACGCCATTTTCAAAGTTACTGACGGTTACAACATTAACACCCAGCGTTACGGCAGTATTGAAGTTTCAGCTACCTATGATGAACTTGTCAAACTCGGGGCGATAGTGGACTCCACGACCAAATGCATGCCTGCGAAATGATCCGCCGAAAAAACTGATTTTCAGGGCGGGCTGGGGAGGCAGGCAGCGATTTTATAGATGACAGATGGTTTTCTGATAATTCTGAGAGACAGCATGGAGTCCCGGAAAACCGCATCACGAAGGAGAAGTGACATGGCGAAGCAAGCAAAGAACACAATTTGCCTTTGGTACGACCGTGACGCCGAGGATGCGGCGCGATTTTACGCCGAAACCTTTCCTGATTCATCCGTTGACGCGGTACACCTCGCACCGGGGGACTATCCGTCCGGAAAGAAAGGGGACGTGTTAACGGTCGAGTTTACCGTGATGGGAATTCCCTGCCTCGGGCTCAATGGCGGCCCCGAGGTCAAGCACAACTGGGCGTTCTCGTTTCAGGTCGCAACCGCTGACCAGGCCGAAACGGATCGTTACTGGAACGCCATCGTCGGCAACGGCGGCGAAGAAAGTGCCTGCGGCTGGTGCAGGGACAAGTGGGGCCTGTCCTGGCAGATTACGCCACTTGCTCTGACGAGAGCGATAACCGATCCCGACCCCGCTACCGCCAAGCGCGCGTTCGATGCGATGATGCAGATGAAAAAGATCGACATCGCTGCAATAGAAGCGGCACGCCGCGGTTGAAGTTGCAATCTTCGAAGTGGGACCAAGAGGGACGCCGTTATCTACTGACGATTTTACATCTTCAACTTTTAACTGAAAGGTTCCTGCATTCATCCTCTATATCGATATAAGCCCATTCAATCTACCTCCTACCGGACAACACAAACAAAAAAAGCCCCTGATTTCTCAGGGGCTTTTTTTGTTTGTCCGGATGGTGCCGGACTGCTAAATGGTGGAGACGGTGGGAGTCGAACCCACGTCCGAAAAACCTAGCATCTGAGACCCTACACCGTTAGTTCGTTGTTCAATTTAGCCATCTGCCTGCGCAACGAACAAAGCAGTCAAACAGCGATCCCGTAGAGTTTCGGGTTGTGCTACGGGTGTTGCACTTCCCTATCCGATAGTGAGTGACGCCCCCTTCCTACAATCGGCATCTCAGTCGGGGACGCCTATTAAGCAGCTAGTGCAATAGGAGTGTTATAATTGTCGGCAATTAATGCCGTGCAGGTTTATTAAGGTCGGCCACCTGCCCCGACCCGGTGCTCCCCAGATTTTCAATTCCCCGTCGAAACCTTTACGTCCCCATTTCTAAAATATATTTTTGTTTCTAAACAACTTACAGCTTTAATCCCTGTTCCTGGCCTTCAACGCCTGTGACATCTCGCGCTGACTATCCTTCTTCTTTAAGTCTTCGCGTTTATCGTACAGTTTCTTACCTTTGGCAATCCCTATCTCAACCTTGACCAGACCATTTTTGAAGTACAGTCGCAACGGGATGACGGAAAGCCCTTTTTCCCGGATACGGCCATACAACTTTTCAATTTCCTTGCGATGCAGCAACAGCTTGCGATTGCGGTCGGGCTGGTGGTTCTGGCGATTGCCGAATTCATACTGCGAGATGTTCAGGTTGTGCAGGTACGCTTCGCCTTCACGAACCAGCATGAATGAGTCGGTCAGATTGGCATTGCCGGCCCGCAGGGACTTTACTTCCGTGCCTTGAAGAACCAGTCCCGCCTCGAGCTTTTCCTCAATGAAATAGTCGTGGTAGGCTTTTTTATTGCTGCAGATCAGTTTCTCACCCATCGGAGCATCCTAGCAGAGTTTTACTGAAAAGGGAATGCAGAAGCGGCTGGCAAAGACGGATGTTCCGCCTGGACCGGCGCTGAACCGCATTAATTAAGGGATTGTTCGCGCTCTTTCTTGCATTAAGAACCGGATATATATATCATTCCCTGATATCTCTGATCTATAAAGGTGAATATTGTGGCCTCTAAAATAGTTTGTTACCCGGATATTTTTACCTGCGCTGCTGGACGGGATCTTCATTGAAGCCGGATAATGTGACGGATACCCCCGGTTTGTGGGATCAGGGCAACGGTTCGCAAAAAGCCGCGGAATTCTCCGCACATGCCCCGCTGGCGGAGCGCATGCGCCCCAGAAACCTGCAGGAGTTCATCGGGCAGGAACATCTTTTGGGGGAAGGGCGCATCCTGCGCACGATGATCGAGGCGGATAATCTGTCGTCGCTGATCTTCTGGGGGCCGCCCGGCTGCGGAAAAACAACGCTGGCACATATTATCGCCGCCGAAACCCGGATGCGCTTTGTCTTTTTTTCCGCGATTCTCTCCGGCGTCAAGGAAATCAGGGAGATTTTCCGCGAGGCGGAAGCTTTTGCCACTCGCGGTCACCGAACCCTCCTGTTTGTCGATGAAATCCACCGCTTCAACAAAGCCCAGCAGGACGCTTTTCTCCCTTATGTGGAGAAGGGGGTTGTTACGATCATCGGCGCCACTACCGAAAATCCTTCTTTTGAGGTGATCGCTCCGCTGTTGTCGCGCTGCCGGGTTCTGACTCTTCAACAGCTTGAACAAACAACCATTCTGGGTATTCTTAAACAGGCCTTGTCCGATTCGATTCGCGGTCTCGGCAAGCTTGAACTGGAAGCGACCGACGAAGCGCTTGTATTTTTGTCAGACCAGGCTGACGGAGATGCGCGCAAAGCCCTCAATACGCTGGAGGTCGCAGCGGGACTGGCTGGCGCTTCATCCGGTGGTATCAGGAACGGCACAGTCATAACTATTGAAATTGTCCAGGAAGCGTTGCAGAAAAAGGCTTTGTTGTATGACAAGGGGGGCGAGGAACATTACAACGTCATCTCGGCTTTTATAAAGTCGCTGCGCGGCAGCGACCCGGATGCGGCGCTGTACTGGCTGGCGCGGATGCTGGAAGCGGGGGAGGACCCGCTCTTTATCCTGCGCCGGATGATTATACTGGCCTCCGAGGATATCGGTAACGCCGACCCGCGCGCCTTGCAGGTGGCAGTGTCGGCGCTCCAGGCTTTCCAGATGATCGGCATGCCGGAAGGGCGCATCACCCTGGGTCAGGCTGTGACCTATCTGGCTACCGCTCCCAAATCAAACGCTTCCTACGTCGGCATCAACTCTGCTTTGGCCGAGGTCAGAAAGAGCGGCGCCCTGCCGGTACCGCTGCATATCCGCAATGCTCCCACCAAACTGATGAAGGAGCTTGGTTACGGAAAGGGTTATCAGTATGCCCACGATTACGATGACGGCTACGCCGGGCAGGAATGCCTGCCGGAGAAACTGGCCGGACGCAGGTTCTATGAACCGCAGGGGCATGGCTATGAAAAAAATATCATCGAACGGATGGATTGGCTGAAAAAGCGCAAAGGTAGGCCGTCATGAAACCTTTTAGCCTCGAACGCAGCATGGTCCTGCCGGTAACCCTGGATGAAGCCTGGAGTTTTTTCTCCGATCCGGCCAATCTGGTCAGGATCACTCCGCCGGATATGGACTTTCGCATCACATCCAAACCACAGAGTTCGACTTATGCCGGGCAGATTATCACCTACACAGTCCGTCCGCTGCTTGGCGTCACGGTCAACTGGACGACGGAAATCACCCATGTCGAGCGCCCCAACTTCTTTGTTGACGAACAGCGCTTCGGTCCGTATCGTTTCTGGCACCACCAGCACCGCTTTAAAGAAGTGGAGGGTGGTGTTGAGATGCATGACCAGATTCATTATCTGCTGCACCATGATCGTTTTGCACGAATGATCAACCGGTTGATCGTGGCACCCAGGTTGAGGAAAATTTTTGATTATCGCTGTGCCAAACTTAAAGAGATATTTCCGGCACGACAACCGGTTCAATCATCTCCGGGGGAATAAATTATGAAAAGACTCGCAATATTGACCAGCGGCGGCGACTGCTCCGGTATGAACGCTGCTATCCGTGCCGCGGCGCGCACCGCCATTGCCAATGATGTTGAGATGATCGGTTACCGCAAAGGGTATGCCGGATTGCTGAAAAATGATTTCCAGATTTTGGACACCAGGGCCGTCTCCGGGATTCTCCAACGGGGTGGCACCTTTCTGCAGTCGGCCCGTTCGGCTGAGTTCCGCACCGAAGAGGGGCGCAAAAAAGCGCTCGAAAACCTGCTGAAGGAAAAGGTCGAGGGGTTGATAGTGATCGGAGGGGACGGCTCCTTGAACGGCGCCCTGGCCCTGGACAGAATGGGTTTTCCGGTGGTCGGCATACCGGCCAGTATCGACAACGACATTCCCTATACCGATATGGCGCTGGGTGTGGATACCGCACTCAATAACATCATCTACGCGGTGGACTGCATCAAGGATACCGCCAGTTCTCACGACCGGGCTTTCATCGTCGAGGTCATGGGGCGCAATTCCGGTTATCTGGCTTCTACTTCGGCCATTGCCACCGGAGCTGAATTCGCCATTGTTCCGGAGGTGGAATTCGACCTGTCCGAGATGTGCCACCAACTGCGCCGTCGCTACGAGCAGGGGCGCACCAATGCCTTGATCATCATGGCCGAGGGTGCCGGACACGCCCAGTCGATCGCCGACGGCATCAAGGATACGGTCGGTTTTGAAACCCGGGTCACGGTGCTGGGGCATTATCAGCGCGGCGGCGCTCCGACGGTTTTTGACCGCCTACTGGGAAGCCGTTTCGGCCGCAAGTCGGTTGATCTGCTCCTTTCCGGGACCAAGGGCGTCATGGTTGGTCTGGCGACTAATTCGTTGAACATGACGCTGCTGGAAATGGTGGTTAACGGCGGACAGAAGAAACTGAACGAAGACCTGCTGCGCATGGCAGACATCCTGGGCATCTGATGCGAATCGGAAAAAAATTCCATAAGAAGCGCTCGGTCAAGAGCGGTCTGCCACCCGGAAGCCTGGTGCATATCGGGGAAACCTCAAGCGGGTCGGCCGAGATCGACATGATTACCTACGACTCGGTTAATATCGAAGAGCGCCATTACCGCCAGCTGGAAGAATGTGTCCTGCCGCCGGAGCGAAGCGGAGTGACCTGGGTCAATGTGGAAGGGGTGCACGATGTGGAGGTCATTCGTCGTCTGGGCGATTGCCATTCTTTCCACCCGCTGGTCCTGGAAGATATTGTCAACACAGTCCAGCGCCCCAAAATCGAGGATTACGGAGATTATCTCTTTATCGTGCTGCGCATGCTGCGGCCGAACGGCGAGAGTGGTTTCAGCTCGGAGCAGCTCAGTATCATCCTGGGTGCCGACTACATCTTTACCTTCCAGGAGGGGATCAAGGGGGATCCATTTGATCCGGTTCGTGAGCGGATTCGTTCCAGTAAAGGCAAAATCCGCGGGATGGGGAGCGATTATCTGGCCTACGCGCTGATTGACTCGATCGTGGACGGTTACTTCAGTGTGCTGGAAGAGTTGGGGGAGCGGATTGTGGATGTGGAGGAAGAGCTGGCACTGACGCCGGAACATGATACCCTGCATCTGATCAATGATCTGAAGAAGGAGATCATTTTCCTGCGCAAGACGGTCTGGCCGCTGCGGGAGTCGGTAGCGGTTCTGGAGCGCGGCGACAGCGATCTGCTGCATGATTCCACCAGAGTATACTTCCGCGATGTTTATGATCACACTGTACAGGTCATCGATACGGTTGAAACCTATCGCGACCTGCTTTCCGGCATGCTGGACCTGTACCTCTCCAGCATCAGCAATCGCACCAACGAAGTTATGAAGTTTCTGACCGTGATCGGCACAATCTTCATGCCGATGACTTTCCTGGTGGGGGTCTACGGCATGAACTTCAAACATATGCCGGAACTGGAATGGCAAAACGGTTATTTTATTCTGTGGGGCGTGATGCTCGCCATTTCCCTGCTGATGGTGGTCTATTTCAGAAAAAAACGCTGGCTGTAGAATTATGGAGAAGAGATGACACGATTGATTTTACGATGGGTGCTTAACTCCTTTGCACTTTTCTTTGTTATGAAAGTGGTGCCCGGCATTCAGATCGACCATTTTCAGGATCTGCTGATTGCTACCCTGGTAATCGGCCTTCTGAACGCCTTTCTGCGCCCGGTTATCATTCTTCTGACGCTACCGGTTACGATGCTGACCCTCGGACTTTTTACGCTGGTGATCAATGGGCTGATGTTCTATCTGGCTACTTACCTTGTACATGGCTTCCACGTTACCGGGTTTGGAGCAGCTTTTCTGGCTGCCCTCTTTTTCAGCTTGTTCAGCTTTGTGCTCAACATGATTTTCGGCACCAAAAAATGATTGTCCACCGTCATTCCATTCCACCAAATTTCCCCACAACGGGCAGAATGTGACCATGCCCGCTTCAACACTCCCCGCCAGTTTTGTCAGGACAATCCTGGAACAGAAGCTGTTTCAACCGGACGAGACTCTGATCGTGGCACTCTCCGGTGGCGCTGATTCGACCGCCCTGTTGGACTTGCTGGCCAGATTGCCGGAGTACCATCCGCGTTTGGTGGCAGTTCATCTGAACCATTGTCTGCGGGGGGATGAGTCGGATCAGGACGAAGAGTTCTGCCGCAAGCTGGCCGCGGATTATGGGATCATCTTTGAGAGCAGGCGGGTCGATGTCAAGGCGCTGGCGCTCTCGGAAAGATTGAATCTGGAGGATGCCGGTCGGCGGGCCCGCATCGAACTTCTGGATGAAGTCCGTGAAAAATATGGCGCCGCCACAATAGTAACTGCCCACCACGCCGATGACCAGGCTGAAACAGTGCTGATGAGGCTGCTGCGCGGCTCCGGAATGCCCGGTCTGAGCGGGATTCCGTACCGTAATCGGCGCGGCTATATTCGTCCGCTGCTGGATGTGAGCCGTTCGCAGATCGAGGAGTACCTGGCTGAGCGTGGATTGAGCTGGAGGGAGGATGCCAGCAACCGGGACACCAGCTTTCTGCGCAACCGGATTCGCCACGAACTGCTGCCGCTGCTGGAGCAGTACAATCCGGCCATCCGTCAGCGCCTGACCGCTACTGCTGCTGTATTGTCCGAAGAGAATGCCTGTCTGGATGGCTTGGCTGAGCAGGTTTTTCAGAGTTTATGCCACCATGACGGCGTCACTGTCGTTTGCAGCATTGCCGGACTCAAAGCACATCCGGTCGCCATTCAGCGGCGGATTCTGCGGCATGCCTGCCGGAAGCTGACCGGAAACCTGGACGGGTTTGGACTGGAACATATCGATTCTGTCCTGCGGTTGCTGGACTCACCCCGTCCGAACTCAAGAGTGTCGTTGCCGCAGAAGGTCAGTGCCATCCGCGAATACGACCGTCTGTTATTTCGATTCGGCACAGAGCTGATTCCGGATGATATTGAGAACACTATCATTTCATTTTCCGGTCTTTATCCGCTGCCGTGGGGCGGGTCGCTGGAGGTAGCAGCCTGCTCTTCGCTCCATGACCTCGACAATCAACCTGCCGACAGTGTTATTTTCGATCTCGGCAAAACGCCCTTTCCCTGGCAGGTGCGCAGATTCCGTCCTGGTGACAGAATGGTTCCGTTCGGCATGACCGGCAGAAAAAAGGTCAAGGACATCTTTATCGATCGTAAAATAGCACTGACGGACCGGAAGCGGATTCCTCTTCTTTTTTGCGGCGATGATCTGGTCTGGATTCCGACCGTCTGTTCTTCTGAATTATGCCGTATTGATAAAACGCCCGAGAGTATGGTCCTGGTGACATGGCACAGCTGACTTGAATTGCAGTTATGGATTGTGGTTTAGTCCGCACCGATTCCTCATCTATTGACCAGATTGTTTTTTACATGTTAGATTGGGAAACTAAATTTTATAACAGGTCTATCTGTGAAACGCGTTCGTCTCAAACTAAAATATTCGGCTTTACTATTGTTTGTGCTGACTCTGCATATGCTCGTACACGGCCTGCTGCTGCCAAAGTATGACACGGGCCTGTTCCAGAAACAGAGCGCTTGCACCGCTTCGCTGACGGCTGCTGAAAGCGATGATCAGGCACAGTATGGCGATTGCAAACCACCAAAAAACTCTTTCATCGATTATTCGACATTCTTCCTGCCGAAAAACCTGATTCCAGCCTACAATCCCAGCGTTTCAGCGTTTTTAGTTCACGAACCGTTCCGGGCACACAAACAGGTTTACCTGGAGATAAACGTCCCTCCCGACAATCTCGCCTCCTGACTTCAATTCCCTTTTTTCAGTAAAATTACTGATCACCCCAATCAAGGTGATCCCGAACATTAATCCAGCTTCGACAGCGACAAAGCGCCACTTTGCTCTATTTCCGGCGATTCTTTAGTCGTGTAAATACGCGTTGCTTGCAACAACAACCATCTGCGGCATAATGACTCTTACCGGATGCGCCGCAAATGAAGCCGCAATCGTAAAATAGGAAAATAACACAGGCTGAAAGCCCGCAAGCTTTCAGCCAGCTCACAACAAAACAAAGGAGCTATAAGATGAATACACCAAATAATACAACTGCAACTCCAGACACCACCCTGGTCGGTATCCTGACCGGCAGTCCCAATGACCTGCCGACCGTTGTCAAAGTGCGAGACACACTGACTGAACTGGGCATAAAAAGCGAGATTGTAGTCGCATCGGCCCATCGCACCCCGGACAAGGTCTTTGCCTACCTTGACCGAGCCCACCGTGAAGGTGTTCAGGTCTTGATCGGCTGCGCCGGCGTGGCGGCCCATCTGGCCGGCGTGGTTGCCGGACATACCCGTCTGCCGGTGATCGGCCTGCCGCTGGGCAACGGCCCGCTGACCGGTCTCGACAGCCTGTTGTCCACAGTTCAAATGCCTCCGGGAGTGCCGGTCGCCACCGTAGCCATCGATGGTTCCCGCAATGCAGCCATGCTGGCAGCACGGATTCTGGCCCTGAAATACCCTGAAATAGATCTGGCGCTGGAGCAGGCCGCCAAGCGTGAACGCGAGCGCTACGACCTGACCGCCGACGAGGCCCTGGCAAAACTATCTGCCTGAACCGTGAAACTACAGGAGAGTACCATATGAAAGACCTCGAACGTTTCATAACCGGCTTTCGCTCCTTTCAAAAAGATTATTTCGGTCCTGACAGCTCACAGTTCGAGCCGCTCAAGCAGGGACAAAGCCCCAAGACCATGATCATCGGCTGTTCCGACTCGCGGGTTGATCCGGCCATTCTGACCAACTGTGAGCCGGGGGAGATTTTCACCGTTCGCAATGTGGCCAATCTGGTCCCGCCATATGAGGAAAACGGCGGTCTGCACGGCGTCAGTGCTGCTCTGGAGTTCGCAGTCTGCCACCTGGGTGTGGAGCATATCATCGTGCTGGGGCACTCCCAGTGCGGCGGTATCGGGGCCCTGATGGCCGGCGGCTGCGGATGCAAGGGGGGCGGGTTTATCTCCCGCTGGATGTCGATCGCCAACTCGGCCCGGGAACGGGTTCTGGCGGAGCTGCCGGAAAAAGATCCGCAGTTGCAGCAACGGGCCGCCGAGCAGGCCGCGATACTGCTTTCTCTGGAAAACCTGCGTTCGTTCCCCTGGATTGATGAACGTGTCACCGGCGGCACTCTTTCCCTGCATGGCTGGTATTTCAATCTGGCCTCCGGGGAGTTGATGGAATACCTGCCAGAACAGGGTGCCTTTGAAAAATGCCGATAATTTTAAATCACACTCAACGCTAAAACAGATCGAAAAGCATATGTAAGCATTGATCCGGCTGATCGGGGCCGGAAAATAAGCTGAATGAATCTGATCACTTTGTGATTATGGAGAAAGGTTGAGATGAACATTGAAAAAGGGATGGATAAGATTGTTAAGACCCTGCGTGTGATGATTACCGACCAACCCGGCTATTTGGGGCGGTTGACCAGCGCCATTGGTTCGGCAGACGGTAATATCGGTGATATTCGATTGCTGCGCTCGGGACTGACCCACAACGTAAGGGAGCTGACCCTTTATGTGGATAGCGACCAGCATTTGGAAAAAATTCTGAAAGCGATAGATTCGGTTGATGGGGTCACCGTGGAAGAGGTGATCGACCGGGTGCAGCAGGTTCATGAGGGTGGAAAGATCGCCGTCAAGAGCAGGGTTGAGATCAAAACCATCGGCGATGTGCGCAAAATCTATACACCGGGAGTGGCCTCGATCTGCCGCCTGATCCAACGTTCACCCCACTTGGCCAACACCTACACCTCTATCGGCAACACCGTGGCAATCGTCACTAACGGCACAGCCATATTGGGATTGGGCGATATCGGTCCGGTGGCAGGAATGCCGGTTATGGAAGGGAAGGCGGTGCTGTTTGACCATCTGGTCGGGATTTCCGGGGTGCCGATCCTGCTGCGCAGCAAAAATGTCGATCACATCGTTGATGCCATCTGGCACATGGCTCCCACCTTTGGGGCTATCAAGCTGGAAGACATCGCCGCCCCGGAATGTTTCGAAATAGAAAAGCGTCTGGTCGAGATGCTGGACATACCGGTCATGCATGATGACCAGCATGGTACGGCAGTGGTGGTATTGGCGTCACTGCTTAATGCCACCCGCTTCACCAATGCCAGGCTGCAAAATTCAACAATCGGCATCATCGGTCTGGGAGCCGCCGGCACCGGTATCGCCAAGCTGCTGATGGCATACGGGGTTAAAAACGTAATCGGTACAGATTTAAACTCCGGCGCCATGGAGATGCTGCGTGGGTTGGGAGGTGAAACTTCTGATCTGGCAGGGGTTATGGAGCGCTCACTGGTCGTGATAGCTACCACGGGTTGCCCCGGGTTGATCAGGCCGGAGATGGTGAAGCGCGGGCAGGTGATTTTGGCCCTCTCCAATCCGGATGCGGAGATAAAGCCGCAAGATGCGATGACGGCCGGCGCTTCCTTTGCCGCAGACGGGAAAAGTATCAACAACGCACTGGCATTTCCCGGCATATTCCGGGGGGCGCTCAACGCCAATGCAACCCGCATAAATAACCGGATGCTGATTGCGGCAGCCAAAACCATCGCCAGTCATGCCGAAGAGGGTGAACTGGTGCCGGGCATCCTGAACTCAAGCGTGCACCATGCTGTTGCCGAGGCGGTCGCACGGGCCGCAGTTGATTCTGGTGTTGTCAAAGTACAATTGTGATACGGGAATAAAAAAACCGCCTCAACCCGCTATGTCTCGGGCAGTGATGTCGTCAACGATATTACTGCCCGAGCGGGCGTACCCGTACTCCAGTTGTTGCCGGTCGCTGCTGCCGAAACCTTAACTCATCTAATCCCGCGGTAAACTCTGATCCATTTGAGCTTGTCAACCACACCTTCCTATGCTAGTTTTACAAAATTTTCAACAACATCTGCGTCATTTTCAAACGGGGGTTTACCTTGAATCAGTTTTACAAGAATCTTTCACTTTGGCTTGTTATAAGCTTAATGATGATCCTGCTTTTCAACATGTTCAACAAGCCGCGCCCATCTGCTGAAAAGCTCAATTTCAGTGACTTCATGTCAAATATTGACTCCGGTAAAATTACCTCGGTAGTCATTCAGGGTAATGATATTTCAGGCAAGTTCGAGGGAAAAGACGGCAAGGAGTTTCATTCGTACAAGCCGTACTCGGATGCCGACCTGACCAAGAAGCTTCTTGAGAAGAAAGTCACGATCATTGCCAAGCCGGAAGAGGAAAAGTTTTCCTGGTTCTCGATTTTTATTTCCTGGTTCCCGCTGATTCTGCTGGTGGGTGTCTGGATCTTCTTCATGCGCCAGATGCAGATGGGGGGCGGCAAAGCCATGTCGTTTGGGAAAAGCCGTGCCAAGCTGCTGACCGAAACGCAGGGGAAGATCACTTTTGAAGATGTGGCTGGTATTGAAGAAGCGAAGGAAGAGCTGGAAGAAATCATCGCTTTCCTGAAAGAGCCGAAGAAATTTACTGTGCTGGGCGGAAAAATCCCCAAAGGGGTCCTGCTGGTCGGCCCCCCAGGTACAGGCAAGACTCTGCTGGCCCGTGCCGTTGCCGGTGAAGCGGGTGTTCCGTTTTATTCGATTTCAGGTTCCGATTTCGTTGAGATGTTTGTCGGCGTCGGCGCCAGTCGTGTGCGAGATCTGTTTTTGCAAGGCAAGAAGAGCGCGCCTTGCATCATCTTTATTGACGAGATTGATGCTGTCGGCCGTCATCGCGGTGCCGGAATGGGTGGCGGACACGATGAGCGGGAGCAGACCCTCAACCAGTTGCTGGTGGAGATGGACGGTTTCGAATCCAACGAAGGGGTAATTCTGATCGCAGCCACCAACCGTCCTGATGTTCTTGATCCGGCTCTGTTGCGTCCAGGCCGTTTTGACCGTCAGGTTGTTGTTCCACGCCCGGATGTCAAGGGGCGCGAGATGATTCTAAAGGTACATTCCAAAAAAGTACCGCTTTCAGACAGTGTTGATCTGGCGTTGATTGCCCGCGGCACCCCCGGTTTCTCCGGCGCAGACCTGGCCAACCTGGTTAATGAAGCTGCCCTGCTGGCGGCCCGCTTAAACAAGACCGTTGCTGAGCCGAGTGATTTCGACAACGCCAAGGATAAGGTGCTGATGGGGGCTGAACGCCGCAGCATGGTCATTTCCGACGAAGAGAAGAAGAGCACCGCTTACCATGAGGCCGGTCATACCCTGGTTGCCAAGCTGGTGCCGGGTACCGATCCCGTTCACAAGGTCTCCATTATACCTCGCGGTCGTGCGCTGGGTGTGACCATGCAGCTTCCGATCGAAGACAAGCACAGTTACTCGCGCGAATCACTACTGGCCAGGATTGCGGTCCTGATGGGTGGCCGGGCTGCAGAAGATCTGATTTTCAATACTTTCACCACCGGCGCCGGCAACGATATTGAACGGGCTACCGAGATGGCGCGCAAGATGGTCTGCGAATGGGGCATGAGTGACAAGATGGGTCCGCTCTCTTTCGGCAAGAAAGATGAGTCGATCTTCCTGGGTCGCGAAATGGCAATGCACAAGAATTTCAGTGAAAAAACTGCCGAGAATATTGACGACGAGATCAAGCGCATCGTTGATGAATCCTATAACCGTGCCCTGACCCTGTTGCGCGACAATCTTCATAATCTTCATAAGCTGTCCGAGTGTCTGATAGAAAAAGAAAATCTGAGCGGTGCCGAAGTGGATGTGATCATGGCCTCTGAGGGCCGTTGTAGCGATATTAAAGAGGACGACGGCACGGATACTCCGCATACCGACATTCAGGCCTGATATGGCCGGTTTCTCTCCCAGAGTGCTGTCGATCAGTACTCCGGATCAGGCCGTGACCGAGTTAGTCCGTATCGGAGTTGATCCAGGCGGAGTGGGCATGATGCACAGTAAAATGCTGACCCGCTGTGTTCACCTGCCTGCTCTGCAGTGCCGCCAGGCCAACATCCTGAAACAGGAAATGTTGTCGCTGGGTGGAGATGCTGCCGTTGCCCGAGGTACGGTGGCTTGCAGTATAAACCAGACCGATGTCGTACTGATCGGCACTGACAAACAGCTGCAGAAACTCTGCTTCAAGTTGAAGGCACAACCGTTCGGTCTGCCGGACCTGGCCATTGAACTTGGTCTGCTCTTGTCAAATATCAGTCAGCTCCCCAAAAAATGGGTTACAGCTCGCCGCGAGTTCTCTCTGGAGCGCCCATTGATCATGGGTATTTTGAATCTTACACCGGATTCATTTTCGGATGGCGGCCGCTTTATTGATCCGGAGCGCTCTGTCGAACATGCTCTGATGATGGAGTCTGAAGGGGCCGACATCATCGACATAGGTGGCGAAAGCACACGGCCCGGCGCTCCGCCGGTCCAGGCGGCGGAGGAACTGGCCAGAATAATTCCGGTTATAGAACGTTTGTCCGGCGTACTTAAATGCGCCATCTCGGTAGATACCTGGAAGAGCGTTGTCGCCGACAGCGCTCTTTCCGCAGGCGCTGAAATTGTAAATGACGTCAGCGGCTTCAACTTTGACCCGCGAATGGCGTCCGTCACGGCCAAAAGCGGAGCTGCCGCCGTACTGATGCATACCCGTGGCACGCCGGATGAAATGCAAAAAAATACCGGCTATGTCGATCTGATGAGTGAGATAGCGGATGGTCTGAGAAGTTCTGTTTCGCTTGCTCTGGAAGCGGGGGTTGCCTCTGAAAGGATCGCCATCGATCCCGGTATTGGATTCGGCAAAGATGCTGACGGAAACCTGGAAATATTGCGGCGTCTCCGGGAATTGACCGGCATGGGCTTGCCAATATTGATTGGCACATCGCGTAAGACTTTCATCGGGAAAATCCTGGGTCGTGAGCCGCTTTCCGAGCGCCTGTTCGGGACCGCCGCCACTTCTGCTCTGGCGGTCGCCAATGGTGCTTCGATTCTGCGGGTTCATGACGTGCGCGCCATGCGTGATGTTGCCGATGTTGCTCACGCGGTTTTGCAGTACTGATCGTCACACTCCTTGCGATTGACAGGCTAACCATGGCACCTCTCTCCGATAGCCTCACTCTGATTAACTTTATCGACAAGCTTCTTGTGGCTGGTCTGATCTGCTGTAGTGCGTTGGTTGTGCGTAAAGAAGCCGCCCTACGGCTTTTGGTCGTTTTAGCGGGGCTGTTTGCCGCTGAGTCCATTGCAGGTTACCTGGGCCTTGCATCGACAGCCCTGTTTTTCAGGATATTGCTGTATTCTGCGCCAGCTGTGATTACGGTGATTTTCCAGGGTGACATCAGGCAGACTCTCTTCCTGTTCAAAAAACGCAGCAAACAGGAAGATGGCACAAATCCGGTTTTGATGGCCACCGTTGACGAATTGTCCAAGGGATTGCATGAATTGGCCGAGCGACGGATTGGCGCGTTGATAGTTATTGTTCGCCAGATGTCGATTGATCATCTGATCCAGGTTGGGACCGAAATCGATGCCAAAGTGACCAGCGAACTTCTTAACTCGATCTTCCTGCCATATTCCCCAATTCATGACGGTGCCGTCATTATTCAGCGTGAGAAGATTATCAGCGCGGGATGTTTTCTGCCGCTGACCCAGAATCCGGATATCGCCAAAAGCTTCGGAACGCGTCATAGGGCTGCACTGGGCATTTCGGAACAGACCGATGTGCTGGTACTGGTAGTTTCGGAGGAAACCGGCAAAATATCAATCGTACATGACGGAAAAATTACCTATGATGCCGACCCGGCCGAAATACGACAGCTTTCCCGAAAGGCGATCGAGGGCAAGCGTGTGACACGGGTGCAAGCTGCAGCTGAATAATCAACTTTGCAGGAGATGAAACAACCATGAAAAAACTGTTCGGAACCGACGGTGTGCGAGGCGTTGCCAATGTTTACCCCATGACTACCGAGATAGCCATGCAGCTGGGCCGCGCAGCCGCTTATATTTTTAAAAGCTCCAGCAAACGCCGTCACCGGATCGTGATCGGTAAAGACACGCGTCTCTCCGGTTACATGCTGGAGAACGCCCTAGTGGCCGGTATCTGCTCGATGGGGGTCGATGTTCTGCTGGTAGGTCCGTTGCCGACACCCGGCATTGCCAATATCACCAAGTCAATGCGGGCTGATGCCGGAGTTGTTATCTCCGCTTCACACAATGCTTTTCAGGACAACGGCATCAAGTTTTTTTCAGCCGACGGCTTCAAATTGCCGGACGCCGTTGAACTTAAAATTGAGAAACTGATCGAGACTAATAAGATCGACGCTTTGCGTCCAACCGCCACCGAAGTCGGCAAAGCTTTCCGCATTGACGATGCGGCCGGTCGCTACATCGTTTTTCTTAAAAACACCTTTCCACCGGAAATGGACCTTTCCGGACTCAAAATAGTCCTGGATTGTGCCAACGGCGCTGCATACAAGGTCGCTCCGGCTGTTTTCGAGGAGTTGGGAGCCGAAGTTATTGCGCTGGGGGTCAAACCAAACGGCACCAATATCAATGCCGAATGCGGTTCGACCTGCCCATCAGTTATCAGTGAAGCCGTTAAACTTCACCGCGCAGATATCGGTATAGCCCTGGACGGAGATGCAGACCGGGTCATTGTTTGTGATGAGTTTGGCAACGAGGTTGATGGCGATCATATTATGGCGATCTGTGCCAGCGACATGTTGCAGCGCAAGCTGCTCAAAAAGAAAACCCTGGTGGCTACCGTCATGAGCAACATGGGGCTTGATATCGCGCTGCGTAAAGCGGGCGGCAATATTGTCAAAACTGATGTTGGCGACCGTTATGTTGTGGAGGCGATGCGCAAGGGTGGCTATAATCTGGGTGGTGAACAATCGGGCCACATGATTTTCCTGGATTACAGCACAACCGGAGACGGCATACTTTCCGCTCTGAAGCTTCTGGCGGTCATGCGACGTGAGGAAAAACCGTTGTCAGAGCTGGCAGAGATCATGATTCCGCTTCCACAGGTACTGTGCAATACCAGAGTCGTCGAGAGACGTGACATACTCACTTTTAGCGATGTGGCTGCCAAAATCAGCGATGTCGAACAAAAGCTCGGTAACGAGGGACGTGTTCTGATCCGCTACTCCGGCACGGAACCGCTGTTGCGGGTTATGATTGAGGGGCAGGATAAGTACGAGATTACCACCTGGGCTAACGAAATCTGCGACCTGGTTAAAAAGCATATTGGAGAGAAGTAATGGCAAAGCTGGGACTTAATGTGGATCATATTGCAACTGTCCGTCAGGCCCGGGGCGGGGTCGAGCCGGACCCGGTCACGGCAGCCGCGCTTGGAGAAATGGCCGGCGCCGAAGGAATCACGATCCATTTGCGTGAAGATCGCCGTCATATCCAGGACCGTGACCTGGAGATACTGCGCCGCACCGTCAAGACCAAGCTCAATCTGGAAATGGCCGCCACTCAGGAAATGGTGCGCATTGCGCTACGTATCAAGCCGGAGCAGGTAACACTGGTCCCCGAGAAGCGTCAGGAGTTGACTACCGAAGGCGGGTTGGATGTTATTGTAAATCTAAAACAGATCACTGACACCGTCAAGCGCCTCAGGGACGGCGGCATAGTTGTCAGTCTGTTTGTTGATCCGAATCAGGAACAGATCAAGGCTGCCAACAAGACCGGTGCGGATTATATTGAAATCCACACGGGAGCTTACGCCGAAGCGCACAACTGGACGGACCAGAAACGGGAGTTGGACGATATTGATACAGCTATAAAACTTGCCCGTAAGGTTGGGTTGGGCGTCAATGCCGGTCATGGTCTGGACTATGTTAATATCAAGGCGTTGGCTGCACTGGGCGGCATAGAGGAGTATAATATCGGGCATTCGATCATATCTCGCGCAATGCTGGTCGGGTTGGACCGTGCCGTGCGCGACATGGTGGAGTTGATTAAATACTCATGATATATGGTATTGGCACAGATATCGTCGCTACGGGTCGCTTTCAGCGTTTTATTGACGAAGGCAACAACGCCCTGTTGGAACGCATATTTAATCCGGCAGAGCTGACAACCTGCAAAGGCCGAAAGGACACCGCCTCCTGTCTGGCGGCACGTTTTGCCGCCAAAGAGGCTTTTTTGAAAGCTCTGGGCACCGGGCTTCGTGACGGTATTTCATGGCATGACATGGAGGTTTCAAACGATTCGCTTGGCAAGCCGGATTTGATTCTGTCCGGCAAGGCTGCCGAGCAGTTTAAGACCCATGGTTTGGGGCGGCTTCTGCTGTCAATCTCGCATGACGGCGGACATGCCGTTGCAATGGTTGTTTTGGAGGTTTTATGAAGGTCGTATCTGCGCACACCATGCAGGAAACCGACAAAAGGGCGATTGAGGAATTCAAGATCCCTGGCCTTGAATTAATGGAAAAAGCCGGATGCAGCTGTGTGGAAGAGATTGTTGCCGAGTTTGGATTGAAGGGGCGTGCTGTAATCATGGCCGGGAAGGGCAATAATGGCGGGGATGGATACGTTATTGCCAGATTGCTGGGGCAGAAAGGCTGGAACGTCAAGGTCATCATCCTGGCGGAGCAAAATCAGGTTGGCGGAGATGCCGCAATAAATCTGGAAAAAATACCGGCGGCCTGGACCAATTTCTGTGTTCACGAAGGTCAGCTGGCTGCACTGCATATGGAAGAGATCTTCCAGGCCGACGTCATTGTGGATGCCATGCTGGGAACCGGCCTGCGCAGCGATGTCAGCGGCGTATATCAGGAAGCTATCGATCTTGTCAATGCATCCGGTCGTCCGGTGCTTTCAGTGGATATTCCTTCCGGTATTCATGGAACAACCGGTCGTGTGCTGGGAGACGCTGTCAGGGCCTACATTACGGTGACGTTTGCATTTGCAAAGCTGGGGCACGTACTTTACCCCGGTGCGGAACATACCGGCAGACTGGTTGTTGCCGATGTCGGTATTCCGCAACAACTCATGGAAACCGCCTCCGGTTATGACTTTCTTAATCAGGAAACAATGCGGCCTTTGCTGCATCGGCGGGACCGTCAGGCTCACAAAGGTGTTTTCGGTCATTGCCTGATTATTGCCGGCTCAACCGGAAAAACAGGAGCGGCAGCACTTTCGGCCAACAGCGCTGTGCGGGCGGGTTCCGGTCTGGTCACTTTGGCTGTTGCAGAGGGGATCAACAGTATCCTGGAAACCAAAACAACCGAGGCTATGACAGTTCCGCTTCCTGATGCAGGCAGCGGTCATCTCTCCAGCAGCTCTTTCCCGTCAATCGAAAAGTTGCTCCCTGGCAAGGACTCTGTGGCTATCGGTCCCGGTCTCGACAGGCGCCCCGGCACGGTTGCACTTGTTCAGGCATTGGTGGAAACTATAACTCTCCCGCTGGTTATAGATGCTGACGGTCTGAACGCTTTGGCTGAGGATATGACCGTGCTGCGCCGCAAAAAATCCAAGCAGGTGATTTTGACCCCTCACCATGGGGAAATGTCGCGCCTTTTGGGAACATCCATACCGGATGTTGATGCCATCCGTATCTCGGTGGCCCAGGAATTCGCACGCAACTATGGTGTTTTCCTGGTTCTGAAAGGAGCCAGAACCATCATCGCTTCTCCCGATGGTGTCGCTGCCATCAACGGCAGTGGCAACCCGGGTATGGCGACCGGCGGCATGGGAGATGTCTTGACTGGTATCATTGTTTCCCTGCTCGGTCAGGGGTATCCGGCCTGGGATGCCTGCCGGTTGGGAGTCTTTATCCATGGCTACGCGGCTGACATGGTTGCCGAGGAAAAGGGAGAAATCGGGATAAACGCAAGCGATGTTCAGGAAATGTTGCCATTTGCCTATAATAAACTGCTTAAAAACACATTGCTTTCGAACTTGAGAATGTTCGGAGAGCTCTGAGATAAAGGGAGACAGATTATGCAAACCGTCGCAGATATAATGACCAAAGAAGTTGTTAGTGTAAAAGGTTCCACAACCGTTCGGGAAATGGCGGAAATATTTGATAAAATGCGCTTTGGCAGTCTGCCGGTTTTGGATGACCAAGGCAATCTGGCCGGTATCGTTACCGCCTCGGATTTGATAGAGCAGGGGCGTCCACTCCACATTCCGACCGTTATTTCCATTTTTGACTGGGTCATCCCTCTGGAAAGTGAGCAGAGTTTTGAGCGTGAAGTCAAAAAAATTACTGCCCAGACGGCTGCTGAACTGGCTTCCAAGGATGTTGTCACGATTGGAGTCGGCGAATCTGTCAGCAGAGCCGCAGAAATAATGAGCAGCCACAAGTTGCACGCAATTCCGGTTGTTGATGGCAAAAAAGTAATTGGAATGGTGTCGCGGATCGATATCATCCGCGCTATGAATCGCTAGTGTCCGGCTTGAATCTGATTTCATGCTCCCCCCAGGAGACGGAAGAGCTTGGCTCACAGTTGGGGTTGTTGCTCCAGCCAGGCTCCTTTCTGGCGTTGCAGGGTGAGTTGGGAGGAGGCAAAACCTGTTTCACCCGCGGAGTCGTTTCGTCAGTTGCCCCTGAAAGCGCCCATATGGTAGCCAGTCCGACTTTTGCGATCATGAACAATTACCAAGCTGCTGTGCCGGTGTATCATTTTGATTTTTACCGGCTGACCGGTGATGATGATATTGCCGAACTTGGTTTCGAAGAGTACTTCTACGGCAAAGGCGTTTGTGTCGTGGAGTGGTCCGAGCGCTTGAATGAACTGATGCCGAGCGATCACCTGACTGTTAAGTTTGACTATCAGGATGACCTCCAAAGAACGATAACTATCACCGCTGACGGACCGCTATCAAAAAAAGTTATTCAACAGCTCATTGACCGGCGGTCCGGACAAAATAACCTTTGACCTTTTAGCAGCTTATCTGCTATAGAGCAAAATCCATTGTTTAGCTTTTCAAACAATTATTATCAGGGAGGGCAGTATGGCGCTTGTAGTCCAGAAATACGGCGGCACCTCGGTAGGCACCACCGATCGCATTAAAAATGTCGCCAAACGCATTATCAAAACTTACGATGCAGGGAACGATGTAATTGTTGTCGTATCGGCCATGTCGGGTGAGACCAATAAACTGGTCGCGCTTGCCAACGAAATGTGTGAAATCCCGGACGCCAGAGAGTATGATGTTCTGGTCGCAACCGGCGAGCAGGTCACAATCGGCCTGTTGGCCATGTACTTGAAGTCGCAGGGGTATAAAGCCAAGTCCTACCAGGGGTGGCAGGTCCCCATTATAACTGATTCGGTTGCATCAAAAGCCCGCATTGAAAGCATCGGCGATGCAAATATGCGTGCCGACCTGAAGGAAGGTACGATCGTGATTCTGGCAGGCTTCCAGGGGGTTGATGCCAACGGTAATGTCACGACACTGGGGCGCGGCGGATCCGACACTTCGGCGGTGGCTATTGCGGCTGCATTGAAAGCAGATGTGTGCGAGATATACACCGACGTGGATGGCGTTTATACGACAGATCCCAATATCTGCAAGGAAGCCCGCAAGATCGAAAAAATCTCCTATGATGAGATGCTTGAGCTGGCCAGTCTTGGCGCCAAGGTGCTCCAGATTCGTTCGGTCGAGTTTGCAAAAAAATACAATGTGGATGTGCATGTCCGCTCAAGTCTAAATGAAAACACCGGTACGATGGTTACCAGGGAGGATAAGGAAATGGAAGGAATTCTCGTTTCAGGGGTTGCGTACGACAAGAATGAGGCCAAAATTGCCGTTATGGGCGTACCGGACAAGCCGGGTATTGCCGCTAAGATTCTGACTCCGCTCTCCGATGCAGCAATATCGGTTGATATGATCGTCCAGAACGTGAGCATCGACGGTACCACTGACTTTACCTTCACAGTTACCAAGGCTGACCTGAAGCAGGCTCTTTTGATTACTAATGAATCAGCCAAGAAGATTCAGGCCAAGCAGGTTATTTCCGACGAAAATATCAGCAAAATTTCGATCGTAGGTCTCGGAATGCGCAGCCACGCCGGTGTTGCTACCCAGATGTTTACCGCGCTGTCCCAGAACAGCATCAATATCCAGATGATTTCGACTTCGGAGATTAAAATCTCGGTAGTTATTGACGAAAAATATACCGAATTGGCCGTGCGCGTCATGCACGAGACTTTTGGTCTGGCTGGCTGATTACTAACGACATCTTTGCAATTGAAGGGGGAGAACACGCGAGGTTCTCCCCCTTTTCATATTTTTGGAATCGAGTACACTATGACCACCGAAAAACAAAACCAGACCTTTTTTCGTTACCGTGACAATTGCCTTCAGGCGGTGTCAGGCGGAGTTGTCAATGAATATCCTGTCCAACTGATCGTCAATGGCCGTGAAATTGCCACATTGATCGGATCACCTCATGATCTGCGTTTTCTGGTAGCCGGTTTTTTGCGGCTGCAAGGGTTCGTCTCCATGTTGTCTGATTTCGAGATGTTCAGTGTCTGTGAAGAGTTCGGCAGCGCCAATGTGCGCATCAAAGGTGAACTGCCGGAACGCCTCAAGCCGGTGCTGACATCCGGTTGCGGTGCCGGAATCAGCTTCAGTATGCCGAATACAAATTCAAACGCACCGGTCACAGTCCGTGATGCCCAGCTCGTGTTGCCTTCTCAAATATTCGGATTAATGGAAGAGTTGGCCAAAAGAGCAGATCAGTACCGCTCTCATGGCGGTATTCACTCAGCTGCTATCGGTCGTGGTGGCCGTCTGATTCTGTACGCAGAAGATCTGGGACGACACAATACCTTCGACCGGATTGCAGGTGAAGCGCTTTTCAAAGGAATCAATATGGCGGGAGCCGAGCTGGTTACATCCGGTCGGGTTTCAACCGAGATGGTTGCCAAAGCGACCTTGATGGATATCAAGCTGATCGCATCGCGTACATCTCCCACCGACATGGCGGTTAAACTCTGTGATCAAGCTGGAATCTGTCTGGTCGGCTACGTGCGGGGCGGATCATTCACGGTCTACAGTCATCCGGAATTGATCGAGCCTTTTCCGTCCGAGAATAAAATAGAGGGTGTAACCGGTGTGATTCTGGCCGGTGGTTCATCCAGCCGTATGGGTCGAAACAAGGCGCTGATGGTGGTGGATGGAGAACCGATCATTGCCCGCAGCTATCGTGTTCTGGCTGATCTGTTCCATGAAGTTATTATCGTCACCAACACGCCCGAGGAATATGATTTTCTCCCCTGTCGTAAAGTTGCCGATATATACCCCGGTGCGGGATCAATTGCCGGTCTTCAAGCTGGTCTTACTGCCAGCAGTACGGAAAGAATATTTGTTGCGGCTTGTGACATGCCTTATCTCAGCCCTGACCTGATCAGGTTTCTATGCGAAGGTGATGACGGCAGCGAAGCGGTGGTCCCGCTTAACAGTGAAGGGCTGCGCGAGCCGCTCCATGCGGTTTATAACCGATCATTGCTGGGCAGCATTCAGGAAGCCATCGATAAAGGTGATAAAAGCATTCTGAACCTGCTGGACAAGGTTCGGACAAAGCAGCTGCCAGGCGATATGTTCAGCTGTATTCCGGGCGCGCCGGAATCATTCCGCAATATTAATACCATGAAAGAATACGAGAATATTACCGTACAGCAATAAGTCTTTCTGCGCGTTTGCGTTTTCTGAGGGCAGAGAAGAAATCACTCAGCAGGCTGGAGCATTCCGCCTTCAAAATATGCGGCACAAGCTTGACTCGGTGGTTGAGGCGGGGGTCGTCGGACAGGTCATAGAGTGATCCGGCCGCTCCCCCCTTCGGGTCGTAACAGCCGAAGACCACGGTGGGGATTCGGGATAGGATGATGGCACCCATGCACATTGTGCAGGGTTCCAAAGTAACATAGAGCGTCGTATCCAAAAGCCGCCAGGAATCAAGTTTCCGGGCGGCTTTTCTAATGGCAATCAGTTCGGCATGGGCAGCCGGATCCTGGGTTGTCTCCCGAAGATTGTGACCCCGGGCTAAAATTTTGTCGTTTTGGACAATCACGCAGCCGATCGGCACTTCGTCCTTTGCTTCTGCCTTGCGTGCCTCTTTGATAGCGCGCTGCATCCAGTATGTGTGTCTCATTTCAGGTTTTGAATTGATCATTAGGGTAAGTTATCCGCATCAATTTACTTTGCAAAGAATGCTAACATAGTCAATTTGAACTGCTAAAGCAATTACTCCGGGCGGTCAAGGTGAAAATTTGAATCTTTCAATGCCACGGATGTTTTGACCGCAGTTCAAATTTGACCGAAAACCTTCTGCTGATATAATGGACGAATGAGATTAGTCGGGAGGATGCCATGAAAGAAGCCATGTTTTACGAAAGGGTGGGCGGTGGCCGTGTGAAATGCGGTTTGTGCCGGTTTGGCTGCCTGATTGATGATGGTGCGCGAGGTCTCTGCTCCGTCCGTGAAAATAGAGATGGAACGCTCTACAGCCTGGTTTACGGTAAAATCTGTGCGGAAAATGTGGATCCGATCGAAAAAAAGCCTCTGTTCCACGTAATGCCGGGGAGTCGGTCATATTCAATTGCCACGGTCGGCTGTAACTTTCGTTGTCGTCACTGCCAGAATTATTCAATATCTCAGGTTCCAGCCAACGCTGCCATCATGGGAGAGGATATTACGCCGCAGCAGATCGTCAAACACGCCATAGACAGCCGATGCAGTTCGATCTCCTACACATATACTGAGCCGACCATTTTTTATGAATTTGCCTATGATACTGCCCGGCTAGCGCGTCAGGCAGGACTAAAAAATGTCTTTGTCACCAACGGCTACATCAGCAGTGAAGCACTTAAAATGATTGCGCCCTACCTGGACGCTGCAAATATTGATTTGAAAGGGTTCTCTGAGGGCTTTTACAAGGATGTTGTCCATGCCCGTCTTTCTGAAGTGCTTGATTGCATCATCGAATACCGTAAACTGGGGATATGGATAGAACTTACAACCCTGATAATTCCCGGACTAAACGACTCCGAGGATGAGTTGCGGGGGATTGCCAATTTTATGGTGGATAATCTGGGAGCTGACACGCCCTGGCACGTTAGTCAGTTTCATCCAACCTACAAGCTGACCGACCATCCTCGGACGAGCGTAGACATACTGCGTAAGGCTCGCGAGATTGGACGCGCTGCCGGGTTGCGTTATGTTTATGAAGGCAATATGCCGGGTGAAGGTGGGGAGAACACCTGCTGCCCGTCTTGTTCCTCATTATTGATAGAGCGTTACGGTTATCAAATTCATACCAACAGAATCAGGGGCGGCTGCTGTCCTGGGTGTGGAACAACCATAGCCGGCATAGAGATGTAATTTATTGTTCAGCGCCGCGTACAGCCACCCAATAAATACTAAAGCCCGCCAAGATATTCGGCGGGCTTCATTCTTTGATAAATATTAATTACCTTATTAAGGCCTTATCCGGCACATCCAACCTCCGGAGTGATGTTGTATTCTATTGTGCGGGAAAGCCTGGCGGAGTTTCTTCCATAGTCAATGTAAAGCCTCCTTTTAAAGATTTATACTTCTTTCCAGCTGGTTCAAGACTAACATTTTAAGCCTGAATTTACAGTCTTTTTTAAATATTTTTTTTAGAGTACAATGCCGTGTTAGTTTGAGTGTCTACCATCTTAACTTTTAATCTCCCATTGATATCAGCGTCAAACAAGTCACCTCTTATAAAGTATTGTCGGCTCTATTTGGAACATCTGGCCATTCAGTGTTGAACAGAGGCACGGATGACCTGTCGGAATTCTGACAACTCTCTGGTGTGTATTGGTTGAGAAGGTGTAAAAAAGTCCGACATGTAGCGAAACTCGCTTTGGGAAATAAGTGACTGTTTTGATAATGTATAAGAATTATTAGATAAAAAATATAGGTATGTTCTTTGCATTATTCGGGATATTAGAAGTTGACTTCCAGTTCAGGCCGTTTACGTCTATCCCATCTGCCGAGATGGCCTGCTGTTTAAGGAGATGGCATATGCCTTGGTACATGAATCCAGCCAAAACCTGCAAAGTCCTGAACCGTATTGCAAACCGTTACCAGTGCATACCACTTCACGATTTGAAATCTGTTATGGACCGCGCCACCCAGCTGATCTGGAGCAAGCAGGAAAGTTACCATCAAAACCGAAGGTAATAGGGGCGGTGGATTGCCCCCTGATTGGCTCTAACGTGGTTATTTAATCACCGAGTCTGAGTTCGCCTGCATTTCTTCCCTCACCGTGGTCAGCAGCTCCGCGCAGATTACTACCAGTTCCTGCCGAAGGCTTTCGGCTTCCGAAGAAAGCTCTATATCCACTGACTCCGCGAAATACTTGAATTTTGTTACCACTTCCTCAAATTGATCTATGGTGCAATTCATTGTGCAATCTCCGTTTAGTAATTGATCTGTGATTTCTGAATCATTGGGTATCTGACGTATTGGTGGTGGGGTCGTCAATGAGTTGTCCCGCCCGCTTCCAACGGCGATGGACCCAATACCAATCGTAGGGATGGGAAATGATAAAGTTCTCAATGGCGGAGGAGTAAAGCTGAACATCCGCAGTCATGCCATCATCTGTGTTGTCGCCAGAGAATTCCAGCTCGGGATAAATCTCGATTACATGCCGGTCCGCCTCACGATGTATAAAGGTCGGCAGGATCGCTGCCCCTGCTTTTCGTGCCATAACTACCGGGCCTTTTGACGCCCAGGCTTTCCGCCCGAGAAAGTTTATCAGGGCGCCATCCTCCGGAAAGACAGCCTGGTCTACAAGCAGGCCCACCAACCCGTTTTTCCGGAAAACCGACAACATGTTCTTGAAAGCCTTGTCCTTGTAGATAATCCGGTTGTTGTAGCGCTGTCTCATCTTTTCTACCATTCTGTTCAGGTAGGGACTGTTCTGGCGCCGTGCAACCACCGACACGGTCGATTTGAAATGATGTGAGAGGCCCAAAGCCCCCAGTTCCCAGTTGCCGCAGTGCCCGGTCAGAAATGTTACCCCTTTGCCCCTGGCGATTGCTTTATCAAAATGTTCTGTTCCACGAAATTCAATCTGGTCGATAATTTTAACACCGCAGCCGTGGTACAGTCGTGCGGTTTCGATCAGTGATATCCCCAAATTCTCAAACATTCTGTCTGCAATCTGCTCCGGTGTTTGTTCGGGAAGTCTCCAGTTTGCAGATTTTGTCATGGCTGGCAGAGCCTGACGAATATTGTCAATCGCGATCTGTTTTCTTTTGAAAATAAGAATATTACCCAGCTTTCCCAGCATCTTTCCCGCAGGACGGACAAGGCTTTCCGGAAGAGCGGCAAAAAACAGGGTGAAGAGGTAGAATATCGCTGCCTGTGCGAACCAGATAATAGATTTCATGCGCTGATGATCATCTCCTTAACAGACCTGAAATCGTTACCTGGCAGTCGCTTGATAGTTTGAGCCGAAAAGCTGAAAAGAGGCTGCACAGAAAATAGCGCCAGATTCAAAAGCCTCAAGCATGGAAAGCAGGTGGTTTGACGGGTAACAGGGGAAAGTGTCTGGTGCATGCAAAACCAAGCCATTCAAAAACTACCAAAGTGAGTGTGGATTTATATCAATCCAATCAATGATATGCAAGTAAAACAATCGGAACAGTTCTGATTGCTCCTTATTCAATATTAGAATACTTGACCTGCGTGAAAACGAAAATTAGAGTGGATATTGTTACTTTGTTTTAATACAAGTGGTGGTGAAGGAGTAATTATGAACGATGTCATCTTGCACGCATTTGATTGGCATTACACAGATATTTCCGGCAATGCCGGGCGGATTGCAGGGCTTGGCTATGGTGCGGTCCTGATTCCGCCGCCGCTCTACAGCGATGTGTCAGGAACCGAATGGTGGCAGCGTTACCAGCCCAAGGATTATCGCATCATACGCTCTTTTCTCGGAAACAAAGGCGATCTGGAAAAGATGATTGCCGCACTGCACAGCAACGGAGTGCGTGTGTACGTCGATATTGTGTTCAACCACATGGCCAACGAAGATCGCCCGGACCGCTTCAACTTCCCCGGTGAAGCTGAGCTGCTACGCTATAAGGAGGAAAGAAGCTCGTTTGAAAAGGATCGATTATACGGCAATTTGGACGTTGGCCTGTTTTCTCCCTGGGACTTCAACCCCTATGGCGCTATCAAGGATTGGCTGGATCCGTTTCAATCAACCGAATATTCACTTTCCGGCCTACCGGATCTTGATCTCGGGCAATGGGTCATAGAGCAGCAGCGCCGCTGTCTGCAGGAGTTGAATGCGATGGGTATCGACGGTTACCGCGTTGATGCGGTAAAACACCTGCCGGAGGCTCATATTAAAGGTGTGTTTGAAACTCCTGATATGGCCGGAAAGTACCTCTTCGGAGAGGCGCTGACTTCCAACGATAATGAAGAGCGGATCTTTCTCTGGCCTCTTTTCCATGACACCGGTCTGTCGTTTTACGACTTTCCGCTGCATGAAACCTTGCGCCGGACCTTTTCTCCGGGCGGCAGCATGCGCGAGTTGGTTGATCCGGCTGCTTTTGGCCAGGCCCTGCCCAAGTGGCGGGCGCTGACTTTCGGGGTTACACATGACATGCCGAACAACGACGGCTTCCGTGGAGTAATGCTGCAACCGCAGGATGAATATCTGACGAATGTGTATCTGATGGGGCGTGATGGCGGTGTGCCGCTGATTTATTCAGACAATAATCAGAGCGCCGCCAATTATACGGAAGATCGCAACCGGTGGGCAAATTCCTGGAAACGTGACGATATAGCCGCCATGCTCCGTTTTCACAATGCCGTACATGGGCAGATGCAATCATCACTATACGAAGACGACGGTTTCCTGGTTTTTGCCCGTGGCGAGGTTGGCATTGTTGCAATCAACAAGACTGATGTTTGGCAGCATCCGGCCATCTCCACGGAAGGTTTGCGTCTGGGAGGCTATCGATGCCAGATCCATGGTTATCAGATGGAAGTCAGCGGTGACCGTTTCACGTTTGCGATTCCCCCGCGAGAAGCGCAGATGTGGTTATTCAGCGGAGGGTGAAAAGAAGGTTCGTCTCACGTATTTTCTCCTTCCCCATTCTTTTGTTCCAGGTAGGCCTTTTTCGCAAGTCTCAGGCGCCGTCCGCCAAGAAAAAGTTCCTCAATGGTTATGGCCACGAAGCAGATGATAAACAAAGCGAAGATAATTCCAAGAATTGTTGCAAGCAAGCGCTACTCCCACCCGGCTATGGTTTGACCATGTTCGGTTTTTTATTTTGATTGCGACGTTCAATCACTTTCAGATTGATTTCGTCAAATTTCTTTTGCTGTTCCGGAGTTAGAACCGGTCTGATCTTTTCGTAAGTGATTTGATTCAATTCCTGCAATTTCACGCGCCGCTGCTCCCGATTATATGAATCGTTGCCGCGCAATCTGTCCAGCTGTGCATCCTCTTCTTCCAGGATCGGTTTAATCCGGGCTTGCTGGTCTGCCGTGAGAGCCAGATCAAGTGACAATCTTTCGATCCGTTTTCCCGATTCGTTGCTTCCCGGATTGGGACCCGGCCGCGAACTTCTGATGTTGGAGCGTTTTTCCTTGATTCTTTTTTTGACCTGTTCGTGCTTTGCCTGCTGCTCAGGCGTAAGAATCGGTTTGATCTTTTCATAAGTGGACGAATTCAACTCCTGCAGTCGGCTGCGGCGTTCGTCGCGGTTGTAGGTGTCGTTACCGCGCAAGGCTTTCAATTGAGCGTCCTCCTCAGCCAGAATCACTTTGATTTTGGCCCGTTGCTCCTCGCTCAGACCCAGCCGGCGTGTCATCATGTCCAGGCGGTAGTCAGGCCCGTACATGGCCGGCTTGCCGCGCATCATGGCCGCCGGGCCGCGACCGCCCGGCGATCCCGGATCGGTCTGTGCCGATGCAGTTTGACTGCTGATGGTTATAGTTCCGCACGCCGCAAAAATGCAGAGGAATCTGATTGCCTGACCCATGTTGCGCCTCCTGGATGAATTTTTTCTTACCGGTGGATAATACAAAATATTGATCAATAATGCACATGAAATACGGGTGAATACTCAATTTACTTCGGAAACTCGCCGCGTGCTTAAACATTAGAAATTTGAGCTGGTCTGTGTTACTTTTCATCCAAAATATAACGGAAATAATTATATGACAATCCGCTTTATCCATACCGCCGATATTCATCTGGGAAAAACCTACCGGACCTCAGACAACGAAATCGAACGTTACGAAGATTTCTTTCGCGTTCTGGGTTGCATCGTGGCTGACGCCGTTCGGGAAAAGGTTGATTTTCTCCTGATCGCCGGCGACCTGTTTCACACCGGCCAGATTTTGCCGCGCACCTTTGCCCGTACCATTGAAACCCTGCAGCCGCTCAAGGATGCCGGAATCCCCTGCATAGCGGTTGAGGGCAACCACGACTGGATTCATCGCCGTGATAGCATCTCCTGGATGGAGGCGCTGTCACAGATGGGGTATATCCGGTTGCTGCGCCCCTCGCGAAATGAGGATGGCGGCTATCGCTTCGATCCTTTTGATCCGGAAAATGGAGTCGGAGGACAGATTGAGATCAAGGGACTCAATATTTACGGGCTCGGATACATCGGGGCTCAGGCAGGCAATCATGTGGCGCGGATCTGCGAGGCGGTCACTACCGGCAACAACCTGCTTCTGTTCCACGTCGGCCTCTGGAACTACTCTCCGGTTGAGATCGGAAACATGCAGCCGCAGGAAGCGCTTCCTCTCTCGGACGTCTTCAATTATGTCGCTCTCGGTCACGGCCACAAGCCATATATCGTTTTGACGGACGAAGGGCGCCCTTATGCCTTTAACCCGGGCGCACCGGAGCGGGTCAACTTCGGCGAGGAAAAATACGACAAGGGTTATTACCTCGTCACGGTGGCAGGGGAACAGTACAGCCACGAATTCCGATCCACAGTTCCACGTCCGATGCTGGTGACGACGGTTAATCTGGACGGTGTTGAAAACGCCGCTCTGGCGCTGGAAAATTTTCGCTCCCAGATGGCTGACGCGCTGTCAGGCTGCCCGAAAGACAGCAGGCCTCTGCTGGAGGTAAAACTGATCGGGCGGATCGCCTTTCATCCCTTCGAACTGGGGAGGGAACGGCTGCGACTGGTACTGGAAGAGCTTTGCCGTCCGCTGCATGTGGAGATAAAAAATCACCTGTCGCTGGTTACCCGTTGCGGCGAGGTGGAAAATGTCCAGAAAAGCCTGGCCGAGATCGAACGGGAGGTTCTGGGTGGTCTGATCTCGGCCAACAGCCTCTATAAAGGGCGTGAAGAAGAGCTTGTGTCGCTGTCGCTGTCCATCCGTGACCAGGTTCTGAAAGGTGACCCGGATGGTGAAGAGCTGCTGAGTTTGCTCCCGGGTGCGTTGTAGCATGCAGATCATTTCCGTCCATCTAAAAAACATCAAATCCCATCGTGATACCGAACTTTCTTTCTCAGCCGGTATCAACGTCCTGTCCGGACCGAACGGCGCTGGCAAGAGCACGATCTTTGAAGCGATCGGTTATGCCCTCTTCGGAGTCGATGCCCGCGATTTCGTATCCAATGTGGATCGTTTCCTCTCCATCGGTACAAAAAAAGGGGAGATCAGCGTTGATTTTCAGACCGATGACGGCCAATGCTGGCGTGTCAGCCGCAGCGTGGGAGCTGGTGCAAAGTGGCTTTTGGCAAGAGAGTCCGGCGGTCTGTTCGAGGTTGAGGATCACGCCAGGATTGAAGAAACCGAGGCCCGCATCGCCGGACTTCTTGGGCTGGCAAACGGGAGGCCGTTGTCGGAACAGTTCAAGCTGGTAATCGGGCCGTTCCAGAACGATTTCCTGGGACCATTCGTCATCAAACAATCCACCAAGCGTCTGGAAGCATTTGATGAAATTCTTGGGATTGATGCTTGGCGCAAAACCTACAAAGGGACCAGCACCCTGTTGTCAACTGTGCAGGAACGCATTAAAATCCTGACGGCTGAGGTGGGGTCCAAGCAGGATCAGCTGCTGCTCCTGCAGGACAAACAGGCCGAATTGACCGCGCTGGTCAGTGAGCAGGGCGTCAAGGAAAGCGGTTTGAAGCAGCAGTCGGCCGCTCTCGAAAATGCGGAAAAGTTGCTGCTTGACCTGGACCGTCGCGAGAAAAGCATCAGCACTCTCCAGGCCGGTTTGCAGTTGCTGATTGGCCGTCTGACAGAAGGTGACGAAAAAATTGCCACCCAGAAAATCCGGGTGGATGAAGCGCACCGGGCGGTGGCGGCTGTGAACGAGGCCCGTGCCGGTAAGGAAGCTTGTGACAGATCCGAGTTGCAGCTCAAGGAACTGCGGCAGAAGGAACAGCAGCGCCGACAGGTGGAACAGGAAATCAATGCCCTGGAGAAGGAAGCTCAGCGTCAGACACAGCAACTGGAGCACGAACGGCTGGAATGTGGGAAGATCGCCATGCAATTGGCCGGCGAGGAAAAACGTTTGATGCTTGCCCGCCAAGCAGCGCAGGCCGATCCCAAGGTTCGGGAGACGGCCGCCGCACTTTCTCAACTGCGCAGGGATAGTGACACTCTTAAGGCATCGCACGCGCTCTTGTCGGGAAGGAAGGCCGCCCTTCTGGAGGGGAAGGATAAACTTGCTGAAGGAGTCTGCCCGTTTTTCATGGAGCAGTGCCGCAATATTGCCGGCACCGAGCCGCGGGATGTTTTCTCCGCCAGGACAGCTGACCTTGATCGGCAGATGAACGAGCTGTTTTCACGAGTCCAGGAAACGGACATTTTATTAAAAGAGGCCGAGAAGGCTGAAAAAGAGCTGAACGGGTTGCAGGTCCGCCTGCAGGAGATCGATAAACAACTGGCGGCTCTGGAAAAGCAGAAATCGGGGCATCTGGAAAGGGTGGCCGGGCAGCGGAAGCTGGCCGTTCTACAGGCCGAGGCGGCCCAAAAGAGTCAGTTGCGCAAGGCCGATCTGCAAGCCTTTGCCGGCTTGGACGGCGAAATCGAACGTGCTGAACAGGAACGGGCCAGCTTTCAGGGGGCGCGGGATACTTTCAATGCCCATCAGAAGGATGCAGCGGAACTTCCACTCCGGATCCAACTGCTGGAAAAGATGCAACAGCTGCTGAACACGCTCAAGGCGGAGCGCAGTGCCAGTGAAGGTGAGCTGGCTGCACAACAGGCCGCATACCAGCCGGAACAGCACCGGGAACTGCGTCTTGAAAAAGACCGTCTGTTGTCCGCAGTGGCTACTTTGCGGCAGCAGATCGTGGAGCTTGGCCGTAACCGCCAGCGGCTTGAATCCGAGCTTGAGCGGCTTGGAAAAATCAAAGCGGAAGTCGAAGAAAAACAGGTTCGGATTGCCTCTTTCGAGGAAAAAGAAAAACTGGTCAAATTCCTGCGCAACCAGATTTTCAAAAATGTTTCCACCCAGCTTTCCGAACGTTTCCGGGAAGAGATCAGCCTTCGCGCCGACATTATCTACCGCACTATTGCTGATTCGGATGAAGAACTGAACTGGGGGGAGAGTTACCAGATCATACTCCGGGATATGCCGGATGGGGTCATGCGGGAGCGGAGCGACGACCAGCTTTCCGGCGGGCAGATGATGAGTGCGGTAGTGGCCCTGCGGTTGGCTCTGCTGCAGACCATCGGCGCGCGGATCGCTTTTTTCGATGAGCCGACCTCCAATCTGGACGCCGCCCGCCGCGAAAATCTGGCCCACGCTTTCCGCGCCATCGATGTAGGGCGTGAAGAGGTCAGCGAACATTGGTATGATCAGCTGTTTCTGGTCAGCCACGATGTCAGCTTTACGGAAATCACTGACCAGGTTGTGACGGTTGGTGAACCCGCTCCAATTTAAAGTTTGGGATAATAACGGCGCATATATTTTAACGGAAACAGGGGAGGGCGGTTTATGGAAGAGGCGGTCACATTCTGGCTCGACAACAAAGTATCATCCGGTATCAAGGTGGCGGAGATCGGCGCACAGATGCTGGTAGCGTACCGCGACAAGTTTTATCTAGTGGAAAACGGGGCTGCCAGGATGAAGGGGGTCAGGCCGCTGCATTTTTCCAAAACTTCCCTGCCGACGATCTGGAAGAAAGCCATCAAAGGAATTATGCCGGCGCCTGTCACCAGCATCATTCACCCGGAAGAGGACAATCTTCCGATAACCACATCCATAAAAAAGGAGCGACCAAAAATGAAAAAGAGTGTGCCGGTTGAATCGGAGCAGTCCGAAACCGAAGTTCAGGAAATCAAATCGGCAGTCCCGGCAGAAAGCGCGACTGGAATCAAGCCTTCCAAGAGCGTCAAAAAACCGGTCGAGGCCAGGTCGCTGCCGCAGAGCATTGTCGTAGCCAACTGCCCCTATTGCAACCACAAGCACGAACTGGCGCTGGACAAGGGTAAAAACGGCAAGCCGTTCTTTGTGGCCTGTGCAAAATGCACGGTTGAGTTTGCCGTGCGATACGTTCCGGTGACGGTCTATCAGGCCCAGGTTGCCGCCTTTAAATAACCATAAATCAAACCCCAATGCGGAGTGCTTTACATGGAACAGGTAACACTGGATGGCGTAACACTTTCACTGGCAGGCCCGGTGGAACTCAATCTGAAATGGGTCGGACAGGAAGAGCTGCTGCGGCAGCTGCTGGCGGCCTGGATGGTGATCGACGAACGGGACATCCCCTTTAATCCACGCCTGATCGGCAAGCCGGGGGTCGGCAAGACCACTCTGGCCTATGCCGCCGCCAAGCGCCTGGGAAGGCCGGTTTACCTGTATCAGGCCACCATGGACACCCGCCCCGAGGATTTGATCGTGACGCCGGTGATCGGGCCGGACGGCAAGATCCAGTACGCTGCCTCGTCCCTGGTTTCAGCCATGCTGACCGGCGGGATACTGATCCTGGACGAAGGCAACCGCATGAGCGAGAAAGCCTGGGCCTCCCTGGCCCCGCTTTTGGATGACCGCCGCTATGTGGAGTCGATTGTGACCGGCTTGCGGATCCCGGCCCTGCGTGATTTCCGGATTGTGGTCACGATGAACGAGGACGCCTCGACCTTTGAAATCCCGGAATACATCCACTCCCGTCTGCAGCCCCAGATCTATATCGACTTCCCCGAAGCCGACGAGGAACTGGTAATTCTGCAGGAGAATCTCCCCTTTGCCGACAGCAGTATCCTGAAATACGTGGTGGATTTCCTGCAACGCTCCCACGCCGCCGATGAGCTCTATTCGGTGCGGGACGGCATCAACATCGCCCGCTATGCCCTCAAAATGTCCGCCGCCGGAGGGCAGCCATCCCGCGATCTGCTGCAGCTCTCCGTGGAGCGGATCCTGGGGGAAGAAGCGCTGCCGTATCTGGTCTGACCATGCCCCACCGCCTTTTTCTCGAAAAATTCGGCCCGGTCCAGGCCTTGCCAATCCTGCATTATCGGATGGAGTTCGCCCAACTGGTGCGGATGGCTTATCAGCGGGTGCGACCGGATGCGGTGGCGGTCGAGCTGCCGCACACGCTGGAAGCCCCCTTTCTGCGGGCCTTGCGGCGCCTGCCCCAAATCTCGGTTCTTAGTTACCAAACCAGGACAAAGGATAAGGAAGAAACCGTCTACCTGCTGGTGGAACCGGCCGACCCGTTGGTTGAGGCTGCTCGCATGGCTGTTGAACAGGGGCTGCCGCTGCATTTCATCGATGTGGATAGCGACAGCTACCCGCGCCACGTGGAGCGACTCCCCGATTCCTACAGCATCTGCCGGATCGGTCTGGAGGCTTATTGTCAGGTCTATCGTTCTGCCTGCGGCGATCAGCTCCCTTGTCATGAGGATCAGCGCCGCGAGCAGGGGATGGCTTTTCGCCTGCAGGAACTTGCCAAGCATCACGATCGGGTTCTGCTGGTTTGCGGCATGGCCCATCTGGAGCGCATCAAACAGCTCTTTGATACCCCGCTGGCAGCGCCGCTGGAGCGCATCCGGCGAGAGGGGGTCAGCATCTTCAATCTGCACCCCGAATCGTGCGGCGAGATTCTGGCCGAGTATCCCTTTGTTTCTTCCGTCTACGAATATCGCCGTGGCCCACTGCCGGACGAACCGCGGGAAGGTGGAGACAGTCTGCGCAAGCGATTCCACGCCCTGGAACTGATCAGCGGCGGTAAACAGGAACTTCCGGAAGAGCAGTTGCTGGATAACGCTATTCGCCGGACGGCCCGCCATCTGGGCCGTGAGGGTGTTTTTTTAGACCGGCAGCGAGTCATTTACCGGCTGTTCAGCGAGGCCGCCCGCCACTATCGCCAGGAAACAGGTGAAAACGTGCATCTCTGGCAAAAGCGGGCTTTTTTCCGCTTTGCACGCAACTACGCCTTCAGCGGCGACATGCTGCTGCCTGACCTGTTTCAGCTGCTGGCGGCGGCCCGTGGCTGCATCGACGACAATTTCGCTTATGCTTTCTGTCGTCTGGCGGTCTGCTATCCCTGGCAGCAGGAAAGCAGCGATCTGGCAACGATCCGTATCTCTCCCGAGGAAATCTGGGGCGGCAGTCGCCAGATCCGCTTCCGTCCACGCCAGAAACGTGAAAAAGGGCTTTCCCGCTTCGGCTTCATGAAACGCAAGCGGGAACGGCGTCCCGGCGAATGGCTGGAAGGTTTTGACGATCCCTCAATCTGCTCTTATCCGCCGGAAGACCTGGCGATTGAAGATTACGGGCGTTTCCTGAAGCGCAAGGGAAGCATGCAGCTGTCCGAGGAGCTGAGCCGCAGCGAGAAGTTCAGCAGCTCGATGCTGGATGGAATCGATATCCGCGAAACCATGCGCAACATCCACGAAGGCAAGATCTATGTCCGGGAACAGCTGCGGGCCAAAGGCGGGGTGGGGTGCCTGGTGGTGGTCTTCGATGAGGATCGCCGCAATCAGAAATACCCCTATCGCATGACCTGGCTGGGGGAACATGACCAGGAATCGGATATGGCCTTCTACGCAACCGATCCGGCCGAAAACGTCGTTGGTCCCGGTATCTGCCGCTGCGAGTATGGCGGTTTTATGCTGTCCTACCCGCCCAGGCGCATGATGGATGTGTGGGACGATCCGGATTACCGCACTGCGGCCAGCAGGGCTGAGATGCTGCTGATGGCGGCTCTGGATTATTCGATCGAGAAATATGTGGTCTACGTCGCCGCGAAGCCGCCCCGCAGCATGTTCAAGCAGATGGCCGCCCGACTGGACCGGCAGATTGTTTACATCCCGCTCGGCTCGCTGTCGCCTGGCAAGCTCAAGCAGATGCGTGTAATGCATATCCTGGCCGGCAAGGACAAGCGTGAAATTGCCAGGGATTATATCTGGTGAAGTATTGCAACTATTAAACAAAAGCCCCGAAAATCTGTTGATTCTCGGGGCTTTTTGCGTGGTTGCGATTACTGGATGACAATGTTGTCCGCAACTGCCGTAAGAATGTTTACATGAAGGGCGTCCCGCAAATATTCATCGTTTTTGCCGAAAGCTGTTTATACCGCAGCCGGTTTGTGATATTTAAAGACCCTGCAAAAGAATCTACTCTCCAGACTTTTCTTGGCTGATAGTTCACTGATGAAAAATACGAGGTATGAAAAATGACTCAACGGGCAATTCTCTGCCCTCGCTGCCGACGGCTGGTGGGCAGTGAAGAAGCGGTTTGTTCATGGTGCGGGACGTCCCGCTCGGCGGCCTGGTGGCACCTGATCAACTGGACACAGGGGGGCGGTGCTGGCGATGGTCTGGTCAAAGTCATCATTACCCTTAATGTGCTGTATTTTGCGCTTTCGCTGATGCTCGGCAATGGCGGCGGCTTCATGTCTCCGGGGCAGACCAGTCTGATGATGCTGGGAGCCACCGGCACTCTTCCGATTAATTACTATGGCCGGTTCTGGTCGCTACTCAGTGCCAATTATCTGCATGGCGGAATTTTACATATTATTTTCAACATGATGGCCCTGCGCCAGTTGGCGCCGCTGGTTATCAGCGAATACGGTCCGAGTCGCCTGCTGATCATCTATACCTTGGGGGGGATTTTCGGGTTCGGAGTTTCCTACTTCGCCGGAGTTGCGTTTACGATCGGCGCTTCGGCGGCTGTTTGCGGCCTTATCGGCGCCATGCTCTACTACGGCAAGACCAGGGGAGGGGCTTACGGCAATTCGGTCTACCGTGAGGTGGGAGGGTGGATTTTCAGTCTGTTCCTGTTCGGGATGATCTTCCCCGGCATCAACAACTGGGGGCATGCCGGCGGGGTGGTCGGTGGTGTTCTGATCGGCATGCTGGTTGGTTATGGTGATCGTCGGCCGGAGACATCGATCCATAAAGTTATGGCGCTGCTTTGCGCAGTTGCAACGGTCGGCGTGCTGGGGTGGGCGATCTTTGGCGCAGTGGTAAGGTGAGTTTTGCAAAAATCTGAGGTTTCATGCTGATCATCGTAGAATCGCCGACCAAGGCGAAAAAAATACAATCGATCCTAAAGGTTAAAACCATCTCGACGGTGGGTCATTTCAAGGATCTGCCCGATTCTTCGATCGGCGTGGATCTGAAGAGCTATGAGCCGACCTTCGTCTACCACGAAAAGAAGGCTAACCTCCCCAGGGAACTGCGCGCAGCGGCCAAGGGGGAGGTCGTCATGCTGGCCGGTGACCCGGACCGGGAGGGGTATGCAATCAGCTGCCATATCCATGAAGAGGTCAAGGATGTCGCCAAAGAGTGCCTGCGGATGGAGATTTATGAAGTCACCGAGAAGGGTCTGAAGGAATCTCTTGCCAAGGCGGTGCCGTTCGAAGAGACCAACAGCGGGCTTTACAATGCCTTCCTGGGACGCAGGATCGGTGACAGGTTGGTCGGTTATATCCTCTCGCCGATTACCAGCAAAAGCCTGCGAGGCAAGTACAGCGTCGGGCGGGTGCAATCGCCTGCCGTTCGGCTGGTGGTTGACCGTGAGCGGGAGATTCGAAATTTTGTATCAACTCCGTACTGGATGCTGGATATCATGCTGGACAAGGATGGGACCCAGTTTCTGGCGCGTCACATCAGGGGCAAGTTCGAACAGATCGCGGATGCAGAGGCGATTATAGCCGTCATCCAGGCGCAAACCCACGCTTTGGCTGAAAAGGTCGTCAGAAAAGAGGTCAAGCAATCTCCCAAGCCCCCTTTCACAACGGTCGATTTGCAGGCGGCCGCCGCCGTTCGCCTGAAGTACGCTCCCGAACAGACCATGAAGCTGGCCCAGGCGCTTTTCGACCACGGCATAATCACCTATCACCGTACCGATTCGGTCCGGATGGATGATGCTTTTATAGGCGAAATCAGGGAGTTTCTCGGGAAAGCCCTTGGCGATGAATATCTTCCTCCCAAGCCGAACCAGCATAAGTCGAAGAATTCCCAGGCTGACGCCCACGAAGGCATCCGGCCGACTCACATGCATTCCACCGCCGAGATTGCGGATATCATCCGGAAAGAGGGGCTGACCCAGGAACATGCCAGGCTTTACGAGCTGATCTTCAAACGCGCCGTTGCCAGCCAGATGGCTCCAGCCCGCTTCGATTCAACGACGATGCTTTTTGAGGTGGCCGGTGAGCGCTTCAAAGCTTCTGGAAGGGTTCTGATCTTCGACGGTTTTCTGAAGGTCTATGCCGAGCTGGAAGAGGAAAATGAAAAAAAAGGCGAAGATGACAGGCTGCAGCTGCTGCCGCCGGTTGAAGTCGGGGAACTGGTGCCGAAGCTGAAGGAAATCCTGGACGAGAAAAAGACCAAGCCTCCCGGACGGTTTACGCTCGGTTCCCTGGTCAAGGAGCTGGAAAAACTGGGCATCGGCCGTCCATCCACCTACGCCGCCATTACCAAAAACATCACCGATCGCGGATATGTAAAAGAGGAAAAGGGGAAGGTTGTCCCCATGCCGCCTGGAGAAACCCTGATCGATTATCTGAGGGGTCAGCATGGCTGGGTGATCGACTACGAGTTGACCAGCAAGATGGAAGGTTTTCTGGATCTGGTGGTGGAGAACAAGGAAACCTGGCAGCGCTTCTGTCGTGGTGTTCACAACAAGATGGGCTTTTCAATCCCTCCGGCACGCAGCAGCGGCGGCGGGCCGAGCGAGGGGCAGCTGAAGTATGCCAACGATCTGGCGGCCAGGAACAACCTCAGTATACCGGAGGAAACCTTGAAGAGCGGCAAGGCGCTTTCAATGTGGATTGAAGAGGCAGTCGGCCGGAAAAAGTCCTGAGGACAATTACGGAATAAAAACACAATTTCAGCATATTTATGCTACAACTTTCACAACTTAACCGACAGGAGCCGATTATGACAAACAATGATATTCTACGCAGGCTGCGTTACGCTCTGGACATCAGCAATCCGGGCATGATCGAAATATTCAAGATTTCCGGATGCAATATCGAACAGCCCACGCTGATCAAATTTCTGAAAAAGGAAGACGAGGATGATTACATCGAGTGCAGTAATCCTCTGATGACTTTCTTTCTGGATGGCCTGATCGTGCAGAAGAGGGGTAAGCGTGAGACAGCAGAGGGGCAGGCTGTAAAGCCGGGTGCCGAACTGACCAACAATACAATTCTGAAAAAGCTGCGGATTGCCCTGGATTTCAAGGAAGAGGATATGATCGCAACCATGAAGCTGGCCGATATTGTCCTGTCAAAGTCTGAACTGAGTGCGCTTTTTCGGAATAAAGGACACAAGAACTTCAAGGAGTGTGGTGACCAGTTCCTGAGGAACTTTCTCAAAGGCTTGACGATCCGTTACAGAAATACAAACCCGCTGGAAGATTGATTTTCGGTTTCAGTGATACTGGTAAGGCTTGATGCAATCGGCTGTGTCGCAAGCCGGCTGGTTGACATTTGAGTCTACCGGATAAACTTCCAGCAGGTCGGGTGGCAATGTTTTTAAAATAGAATGGAAGTTCCCGGGTGACAGACGGGAAGCAGAAAGCCAGAGCGATAACTCTTCCGCTGCTATGGTTGTCGGCATGCGGGAGTGTATCGGGCGAATCAGATCATTGGCAGCAGTTGTTATGATTGTGCAGGTATCAATTTCGTTCCCCCCGGGCGTCCTCCAGCGTGAAAGCAAACCGGCAAAGGCCATCAAGCCGCCATCTTTGCGGGTCACATACCACGGTTGTTTCTTGTTACACCCATCCTGCCAAATATAGAAACCGTTAGCCGGTACTATTCCTCGACAATTATCGGTCAGGCAATCAGATTTTGGTTCGCCTGACAATATTTCTGCGGCCGTATTTATCAAATCAGTTCCGATGGCAAGGTCGTTGGCCCAGGAAGTTGCCTGACCCCACCGCACATACGACAGATGCCGCTGGCCGTCGTTTTCTATTCTGACCAATGGTATATTTTGGGTCGGGGCGATGTTGTAGCGTGGTTTTATAGACTCCGGGAGTTGCACGCCAAATGTTTCTGAAAGCAATTCGGGTGTAAGCAATGCAGTGAATCGTCCGCACATTTTTTGCTCCTTACCATAGTTGGTGGTTACTGCCGGGCGGCTGTATCGAGTATACAATATAGCTGAAAATATTCTAATGTGCTGTTGAAATCTGCATTTCTGCATTTTGTAAAATGATTTTCTCGCAAGCTATTTGCCGGTTCTAAAAAGTGTATACGTTCAGATAGTTGTATTAACTTTGCTGTGGGCGTATAGGTGGAAGGATAAAATCCATAACATCGGGAGAACAAAAAAAATGCCGCTTATAATGACTTCTTACAACGATCTGATCGGTACGATTACCTTCAATCATGACGAAACCCGTAACAGCCTTTCAAATGAACTGCTGCACGAATTGATCGAAGCGCTGCACCTGTTCGAACGGCACAAGGCGAGGGCGGTAGTAATTCGTGCCAAGTCCGGTGTCAAAGTCTGGTCTTCTGGTTTTGATATAAAGGAGCTGCCGGTTCCGGGGCGGGATCCGCTTTCCTACAATGATCCGCTAGAGCAGGCGCTGCGGGCCATCCAGCTTTTCCCTGCGCCGGTGCTGGCTATGATTGAAGGGAGTGTCTGGGGCGGCGCCTGCGATCTGTCCTTTATCTGCGATATTGCCATCGGCTGTCCTACCGCCTCCTTTGCCATAACCCCAGCCAAGATCGGGGTTCCATACAATTCCACCGGAATTCTCCACTTTATCAATGTTGTCGGTCCTCGCATGGCTCGCGAGATGTTTTTTACAGCCAAACCGATCGATGCGGAAAGGGCTCTGCAGGTCGGAATTCTTAATCATCTGGTGCCAACCGAAGAACTGGCTTCCTTCTGTTATACAATGGCTCACCAGATTACCGAAAATTCTCCACTGGCAATTTCAGTTATCAAGGAACAACTTCGTTTGCTCGGTAACTCGCACCCATTGAGCCCTGAAACTTTCGAGCGAATACAGGGCCTGCGCCGCAAAGCATATGACAGCGCCGATTATCTGGAAGGTAAAAATGCATTTTACGAAAAACGGATGCCGAATTTCAGAGGGGTATGACAGCTAACTATTTGTATTCCGGTTGACACATTCCAACTTATATATTATTGTCACAAACCCTGCTAAGCCCCATCAATCGGCTGTTTAGCGCGACTAAACATTTATACCAAAAGACAAGGAAGATACTTACATGCGCAGTGATACAATAAAAAAAGGTTTGGAACGTACACCACATCGCGCCCTGCTGAAGGGGACCGGAGTGCCTCAGAGTCAGATGGACAAGCCCTTTATCGGGGTTGCCACCAGTTTCACTGATCTCATTCCAGGGCATGTCGGAATGCGCGATCTGGAACGTTTCATTGAAAAAGGTGTCCACACGGGCGGCGGCCATTCCTTCTTTTTTGGTATTCCCGGCGTCTGCGACGGTATGGCCATGGGACACAAAGGGATGCACTACTCCCTGCCGACCCGTGAGCTGATTGCCGATATGGTTGAGTCTGTAGCCGAAGCTCATCGCCTGGACGGCCTGGTTCTGCTGACCAACTGCGACAAGATCACCCCCGGCATGCTGATGGCTGCGGCCAGGCTTGATATCCCCTGCATCATCGTAACAGCCGGACCAATGATGAGTGGCCGCGGACAGACAGGACGCAAATATTCTTTTGTATCCGACACCTTTGAGGCTATGGCCCGTTACAAGGCCGGCGTAATAAGCGACAAGGAGCTGCAGGTCTGTGAGGACAATGCCTGTCCAGGTATGGGCTCCTGCCAGGGACTCTTCACCGCCAACACCATGGCGATTCTGACCGAGACAATGGGGATGAGTCTTCCGCGCTGCGGTACCGCCCTGGCTGTTTCCGCCCTGAAAAGACGGATCGCTTTCGCTTCCGGCGAAAAGATTGTCGAGCTTGTTCATAATAACGTCACCCCGCGCAGCATCATGACCCGCGCGGCTTTTGAGAACGCCATTCGTGTTGACCTGGCGCTGGGAGGTTCTTCCAATACCGTACTGCATCTGCTGGCGATCGCCCGTGAGGCGCAGGTCGAGCTGCCGCTGGAGTTGTTCGACGAGCTGGGGAAAGATACTCCGCAACTGGCTTCAATGAATCCGGCCGGTGAACACTTTATGGAAGATCTGGATGTTGCCGGCGGAGTTGCCGGTGTATTTAAGCAGCTGGGAGACAAGATCAAGGATACGCAAACGCTTTTCGGGCTTACCACGCATCAGTTGGCCGAAAGCATCCAGAATGTAGACGAGGAGGTCATCCGCCCGCTTGGGAATCCGGTGAAGAAGGAGGGTGGCATCGCTATCCTTACTGGAAACATCGCTCCCAAAGGGGCCGTCGTCAAGCAGTCCGGCGTGTCTGCCGCAATGATGCAGTTCGAAGGGACTGCCCGCTGCTTCGATGCAGAGGAGCTGGCCATGGCTGCAATCATGGAAGGTAAAATTACTTCCGGTGATGTGGTCGTTATCCGCTACGAAGGTCCCAAAGGAGGTCCTGGCATGCGTGAAATGCTGGCGCCGACCGCCGCCATCATGGGCATGGGTCTGGGCGATTCGGTGGCGCTGATCACCGATGGGCGTTTCTCTGGCGGCACACGCGGACCCTGTATCGGCCATATTTCACCTGAAGCTGCCGAAGGCGGACCGATTGCACTGGTGGAAGAGGGGGACCGGATCCGATTGGACATACCGGCCCGCAAACTGGAGCTTTTGGTGGATGAAGCTACACTGGCGGCCCGAATGGCAAAATGGCAGGCACCGGAGCCCAAAATCAAGACCGGCTGGCTGGCCAGATATGCAAAGGCTGTTACATCGGCCCATACCGGTGCCGTAACAACCGCCTGAGTCGGCTTTACAGATTCAGATCATCAATATAATCGAAATAAAAAACGAGGTAACTCTATGAAAATGAACGGCGCACGAATAATGCTTGAATGTCTGAAAAAAGAGGGTGTTGACACCGTCTTCGGATATCCCGGCGGTACCGTCATCAATATCTACGATGAACTTTTCAGCTTCAAGGAAATCCGTCACATCCTGCCGCGCCACGAGCAGGCCGGTACGCACGCCGCTGACGGTTATGCCCGTGCAACCGGCAAAGTTGGCGTTGCCATAGCCACTTCGGGGCCTGGCGCAACTAATACCGTGACGGCAATCGCCACAGCTTATATGGATTCAATTCCGATGGTGATCGTTACCGGTCAGGTGCCGACCGCGCTGATCGGCAACGATGCCTTCCAGGAAGTTGATATCATCGGTATCACCCGTCCCTGCACCAAGCACAGTTTTTTGATCAGAGATGTTAAGGATATTGCCACGATCATGAAAAAGGCGTTCTACATCGCCCGCACCGGTCGTCCAGGTCCTGTTCTGGTTGACTTTCCCAAGGATATTCAGGTTGCCATGGGTGAATTCAGCTACCCGGACTCGGTTGATATCCGCAGCTACAAACCGACTGTTGAAGGGCACCCCCGTCAGGTTGAAAAAGCCTGCAAAATGATTATGGAATCCCGCAGACCGGTTTTGTATGTGGGTGGCGGAGTGGTGCTTGGCGATGCAGCCGAACAGCTTACAACGCTGGCCCGTAATCTGGGAATTCCGGTTACTACCACTTTGATGGGATTGGGCTCTTTTCCAGGTGATGACCAGCTTTCACTGGGGATGCTCGGCATGCATGGCGCCTATTGCGCCAATATGGCCATGACCCACAGTGACTTGATTATTGCCGTCGGCTCGCGCTTTGATGATCGGGTCACAGGCAAGCTTGCCACCTTTGCCCCTAATGCCAAAATTATACATGTTGATGTTGATCCGACTTCGATCAAGAAAAATGTCCGGGTTGATCTTCCTATCGTGGGCGATGTTAAGGACGTGCTGGCCCAGATGATTAAAGTGACTGACAAGGAAAAGGTTAAAGTGGCTGACTTTGTCGCTTCGCTTTCCATGTGGCATGAGGAAATTTCGGAGTGGAAAGGCAAGCACCCGATCAGTTACAAGAGTAGCGCTTCGATCATCAAGCCGCAATTCGTGATCCAGAAGTTGCGCGAACTGTCGGATGATGACGCGATCATATCCACCGACGTGGGGCAGCACCAGATGTGGACCGCCCAGTTTTTCCAGTTCAATCGTCCGCGCACCTTGCTGACCTCCGGCGGACTCGGTACGATGGGTTATGGCCTGCCTGCCGCAATGGGGGCTCAGGCCGCCTATCCGGGCCGACAGGTCATCACAATCTGTGGCGATGGTGGTGTCCAGATGAATATTCAGGAAATGGCCACTCTGGTTCAGAATAAACTTCCGGTAAAAATAATTATTCTTAACAACAACTTTCTTGGCATGGTTCGCCAGTGGCAGGAACTGTTCTTCGACAAGCGCTATTCGCAGACCTGTATGGAGCTGCCGATAGACTATATCAAGCTGGCTGACGCCTACGGTGCCAAAGGATTCCTCGCCACAAAGCCGGAAGAGGTTGAATCGGTCATTCAGCAGGGCTTTGCAGTGGACGGCCCGGTGATAATGGAGTTCAAAATTGCCCGCGAAGAGAAGGTGCTGCCGATGGTTCCGGCCGGGGCGTCATTAAATGAAATGGTTCTGAACGCGTAAGGAGGCAATCTGCCATGCAACATACAATATCAGTAATGGTTGAAAATGAATTTGGAGTTCTTTCACGTGTAGCGAGTCTCTTCTCTGGCCGCGGCTTCAATATTGACTCTCTTTCAGTGGCGCCCACCAATGAAGAAGGTCTCTCCCGTATGACCATCGTCACCCGTGGCGACGATAAAATCCTGGAGCAGATCAACAAGCAACTCAATAAGTTGATTGACGTGCTGAAGGTCATTGACTTCACTGATGGCAGCGGCATAGAGCGTGAGATGGCTTTGATCAAGGTTACGGCTGAAGACGAAAGTCGCGCTGAAGTGCTGCGTGTTGTTGATATTTTCCGTGCCAAGATTATCGATGTCACACCCAAGTCCTACACAATCGAAGCCACTGGTAATCCGCTTAAGATAGATGCCATACTTGATCTGCTACGCCCTCTGGGTTTGAAAGAAGTGGTCCGTACTGGAGCTGTCGCCATCGGACGTGGTGCGAAAGGCTGGAAAGGGTAGGCTGGTCTTTGCGGGTTCGTAATAATAGGAAAAGCCGCCACTAAACCGGCGGCTTTTCTTATGGGGCGCATCCTTGCAGGAAGAGCCTTGACCTTGGCTAAACAGCTATTTACGTTGACAGCCGCAGACGAATGTAGTATCTGTTTCGTTCGTTTTACGTATTAAGTTCGACCGGTTTGCCGGATATAATTAGTGTGGAGGATGTACCAGCATGAATGTTTATTATGATCGTGATTGTGATCTCGCATTGATCAAAGCTAAAAAAGTTACCATCGTCGGTTACGGTTCGCAGGGACATGCCCATGCCTGCAACCTCAAAGATTCCGGTGTTGATGTGACCGTTGCCCTGCGCGAAGGTTCTGCATCAGCTGCCAAAGCCAAAAACGCCGGTCTCAAAGTGGCAACTGTCGCCGAAGCTGTTGCTTCAGCTGACCTGGTTATGATTCTGACACCGGATGAGTTCCAGTCGACTCTTTACCGCGACGAGATCGAACCGAAACTTAAAAAAGGTGCTGCCCTTGCTTTTGCCCACGGCTTCGCTATCCACTACAACCAGATCGTACCGCGTGCCGACCTGGATGTAGTAATGATCGCGCCCAAAGCGCCAGGTCACACTGTTCGTTCCGAGTTTGTCAGGGGTGGCGGGATTCCTGACTTGATTGCCGTTTTCCAGAACGCGTCGGGCAAGGCCCGCGAATTGGCTCTATCCTACGCCAGCGCCATCGGCGGAGGCCGTACCGGCATCATCGAGACAACCTTTCAGGACGAGACCGAGACCGACCTGTTCGGTGAGCAGGCTGTACTCTGCGGCGGTGCTGTGGAGTTGGTTAAGGCTGGTTTTGAAACTCTGGTGGAAGCAGGTTATGCCCCTGAGATGGCCTATTTTGAGTGTCTGCACGAGCTGAAACTGATTGTTGATCTGATGTATGAGGGGGGTATTGCCAACATGAACTACTCCATCTCCAATAATGCCGAATATGGTGAGTATGTCACCGGACCTCAGGTTATCAACGACCAGAGTCGTGCTGCCATGAAGGAGTGTCTGGCTAATATCCAGAATGGAAACTACGCCAAACGCTTCATTCTCGAAGGGATGTCAAACTATCCGGAGATGACAGCTCGTCGCCGTCTCAATGCCGCCCACCCGATCGAGCAAGTTGGTGAGCGTCTGCGGAGCATGATGCCCTGGATTCAGAAAATTGTTGACAAGACCAAGAACTAATAGATAGGCAGTGCGATTAAAGACACCCCTTTGCCCTTGCGGGAGAGGGGTGTCCGCGCTTGTGGCATGCAGCAAGAAATTCAATTTTATTATTCAGTTTATTAATTAACTAGGCAGGTTCATGGAAAATTCATCTGCATTTGCCAAAGAAGGCTATCCTTTCATCGCATTCGCTGTCGGGTTGATGGTTCTTTTGGTCCTTTCTTCCTGGAAACTGGCATCCTTGGTGCTGGCTATTCCGGCAGCGGTGTCAGTTCTGTTGACACTGTTCGTACTTTATTTCTTTAGAAATCCTGAAAGAACTCCCCCTGCGGACCCACTGGCAGTTATTGCACCAGCAGATGGGACTGTCATTGTTGCTGAGCGGGTTTCAGACACGCCTTTGGGTACAGACTCACTTAAAATCAGTATCTTCATGTCGGTTTTCAATGTGCATGTCAACCGGGCTCCTTTTGACGGTAAAGTTGTTGATGTCTCCTATCACCGCGGGAAGTTCTTTGATGCACGCGATGGGCGCGCGTCTTGTGAAAACGAGCGCAACGGCATAGTGCTGGAAACCGCTGCCGGAGTGCGTATTGCATTTGTACAGATTGCCGGCTTAATTGCCCGGCGCATAATCTGTTATCCTCGTATTGGCGATCTTTTGAAAAAAGGGGAGCGTTACGGACTGATACGTTTTGGTTCGCGAGTCGATGTGTATCTGCCGATTGAAGTGGTACCACTAGTGAAAATCGGTGATAAAACTACAGCCGGCGTGACAGTATTGGGTCGAATAGGTTAAGTGAGGATAGAGCCGCATGAGCCTGGAAGCACGGGAAGAAATTACCAATAAAAGAGAAAGCATCAAGCGCGGGATTTATATTCTGCCCAATCTTTTTACCACCGCCAGCCTCTTCGCCGGTTTCTATAGCATGGTGAAAACGCTCAACGGTGGCAGTGACGATTTCAGGATAGCCGCATTGTTCATATTTGTGTCGGCAATATTCGACGGACTGGACGGCAAGGTAGCGCGCATGACCGGCACAACCAGCAAGTTCGGCGTTGAGTATGATTCTCTGGCCGATGTGGTGGCATTTGGTGTAACTCCCGCACTGATGATGTACGCCTGGGCCTTGAAACCTTTTGGAAGGCTTGGCTGGCTGGCGGCCTTTCTGTTTCTGGCCTGTTGCGCTTTACGTCTGGCCCGTTTCAATGTTCAGGTCGATACCGTTGAAAGCAAGCGTTTTGTTGGCTTGCCAACGCCTGCCGCCGCCTGCATGGTCGCATCAACCGTACTGTTGTTTCACCACTTTGGCTGGCCAAGTTCATTCAAGCGACTTGCTATTGTCGGTCTTATTTACCTGTTGGCGTTCCTGATGGTCTCAAACTTCCGATATTACTCATTCAAAGACCCGGCTCTCATCAAACGTCAGCCATTCGGTTTTCTGTTGCTGGCCGTTGTGTTGCTGATCGTGGTGGCCGCTGAACCGGTCGTGATGGTATTCACAGTCATGCTGTTATATGTTTTTTCCGGACCGATTGACTTTTTGATCACCTGGCCCAGACGGCGCAGGTTGGAGAAGGCTGTTCATAAGGGGCATGAGGCTTCAAACAGGGGAAACGAGGATTAGTCGATGTCGTGGATACTGGCGCTGATGCCGTCTGGTGATACGTCAATAACGGCATATGTACGGCGATGAGAGGCAACTGTTAGAGTACCGGGGTTCAAGAGCAAAAGTCCTGGACGCAACTCATTGGTAGCCAGATGACTATGCCCGAATAGAACTGCATCCGCTCCGACTTCCCGGCCCCTCTGTTCTAATTTCACAAGACCGCTTTTAACTCCGTAAATGTCTCCGTGAGACAGTAAGATTTTCTTTCCTTCACATTCCAGCACTAATTCTCGCGGGGCGGTGGAACCAATGTCACAGTTTCCGGCTACGTTGATCAGATTTACATCCAGCACATTCCGCATAAGATCAGCGTCACCGCTGCCGTCTCCAAGGTGAAATATAATATCCACCGGTTCTGCTAACGAATGGGCTTTAAATGCCAGAGAAGAATTGCCGTGGGTATCCGATATTACGAGAGCTTTCATGGGACGATAGTATCAGAACCGGCACATTCATTAAAGACAAAAACATTCAAAAGGTGTGTGGATATGTCAAAAAAAATCCTGATAATAATCTCCCTTGTAACCATCTTTCTTTCTGTCCTGTTTGCGGTTTCGGTCAAGATAGCAAAAACTCTGCTATCGGACAATGTGACTTCCATAACCGCCAAAAACGGGGTAGGTCTGATTGAAGTGAAGGGGATGATCCTTGATTCAAAAGAGACTGTCCGGCAACTGAAATACTTTATGAAGCAGGATGGAGTCAAGGCTGTCGTACTCCGGGTTGACTCTCCAGGTGGTATCGTAGCGCCGTCGCAGGAAATATTTGAAGAAGTCAAAAAGTTTGCATCCAAGAAGAAAATCATTGTTTCTATGGGTAGCCTGGCCGCTTCCGGAGGTTATTACATATCGGCGCCGGCTACGATGATTTATGCCAACCCCGGTACGATCACTGCCAGCATCGGTGTTATACTCAAGTTGTCTAATATCGAAGCCCTGATGGATAAGATCGGAATTAAATCATATACGCTTAAAACCGGAAAATATAAGGACTCCGGTTCCCCACTCCGGACTTTTTCACCTGAGGACCGTGCCATGTTACAGTCGGTAATCGACAACACTCACGAGCAATTTATCAAGGCGGTGGCAGAGGGTCGCAAGCTGCCTGTTGATGAAGTCAGGAAAATTGCAGACGGCCGCATCCTTTCCGGTGAACAGGCCAAGGAACACAAGTTGGTTGACCGATTAGGCACCCTGCAGGACGCAATAGCAGAGGCGGCCGCTCAGTCAGGCATTAGAAATGAACCGGAGATAATTCTCCCGCCAAAAAGAAAAATAAATTATCTGGATATGCTGGCCGGTGGAGTAGAGGAATCTTTTGACGGCACACTGAAAAGCGCTTTGGGCGGGATGAGGCTGATGTACGAATAATAAAAAGGGCCAGGCGCCGTTTCTGCGCAGCCTGGCCCGGTATGATCTACTTTCGCTGTTTCAGTTTTCTGTGGGCATCCAGAAGAATCCGTTCGGTGGTAGCCCAATCGATGCAGGCATCTGTGATGGAAACACCATATTTCAACTGGCTTAGATCGGCAGGAATCTTCTGATTTCCTTCCTCCAGATAACTTTCTATCATCACGCCTGAAATCGAACTGTTACCGGCAAGCATCTGCTCAACTACATTATCCAGTACTTCCGGTTGTTTCAGAAAATCCTTGTTTGAGTTGCCGTGACTGCAATCGACCATGATCGTCGGAAACAGGTTGTTCTTTTTTAGAGAATCCTCGGTATGTTCGATGTCTTCCGGATGGTAGTTCACTTTCCTCGATCCGCCACGCAGGACAATGTGTACATCTGGATTGCCGCTGGTTTGTATGATCGAAGTGCGTCCTTCCCGATTTATTCCCAGGAAGCTATGGGGATGTTGGGCCGCTTTCATTGCATCCATAGCTATCTGAAGATTACCATCAGTACCGTTTTTGAATCCGACCGGAAATGACAGTCCGCTTGACATCTCTCGATGGGTCTGGGATTCGGTCGTACGGGCACCAATGGCACCCCAGCTGATCATATCTGCAACGTATTCCGGAGTGATCGGGTCGAGCATCTCGTTTGCGACCGGCACTTCCAAAGCTGTTATGCGGCTCAACAGACCGCGGGCGATGCCGAGTCCTTTAGATATCAGGTGGGTTCCGTCCATGTCAGGATCGTTGATCAACCCCTTCCATCCGACTGTAGTGCGCGGTTTTTCGAAATAAACCCGCATGATCAGCAGCAGTTGATCGTCTACCTGGCGTGAAAGTGCTGACAGACGCCTGGCGTATTCTACGGCGGCTTCCGTGTCGTGAATTGAGCATGGGCCGACCACTACCATCAGTCGGCGGTCTTTACGAAGAATGATGTTTTTGATCTGTTCACGACTCTTGCTGACAAAGGTGCGGTCTTTGTCAGATAAAGGAAAAACCTGGCGCAGGTCCGCCGGAGCGATAATTGGTGTGATTCCGGTGATTTTCAGATTATTTGTTTTAATCACTAACTTATCTCCCTTACAGTTGATAGGGGGTGTTATAGTTTTTTTATCGGTTAGTTGTCAATGCTTCTCTGTATGAATAGCCTAATAATTCAGTAGGTTAAATTTGCCGAAACATTTGTTGCGGGAGGGATTTGATGCGCAGGGCTGTTTTTCTGGACCGGGATGGAACCATTAATGTCGAGAAGGATTATTTGTTTCAGATAGCTGACTTTGAGTTCATTCCCGGTGTTGTTGAAGCGGTGAAGATGTTGAACGAGTCCGGTTATATGGTTGTTGTAGTCACCAACCAGTCTGGTGTGGCCAGGGGGTACTATGCCGAGGAAGATGTGGAAAACCTGCATCGCCACATCGCAAGAGAATTTGAAAAATTCGGTGCCCGTGTCGATGCCTGGTTATACTGTCCGCATCACCCCAGTGGACGCGGCAGCTACGCTCTGCCCTGTTCGTGCCGCAAGCCTATGCCCGGAATGCTTAAGGAAGCCGCCAGGCTCTACGATATTGATCTGGAAACTTCCATCATGATCGGTGACAAGCTGGCCGATATCTCTGCGGGTCTCTCTGCCGGATGCCGGTCTGTTCTTGTGCGCACCGGCTACGGGGCTGAGGAGGAACATCAGGTTTCAGAAGGCACCGCTGTATTTGATGATCTGCTTTCAGCTGTCAAAAGTCTGGTCCAGGAGTTAAATCTGGTTTGACACTATTCGCTCTAACATGATACTTAGCCAAGTTTACTAAATTAGTAGAGGGGTTTATATGACTAAAGGGATAACCAAAGGAATTATTCTGGCTGGCGGGGCCGGAAGCCGACTCTATCCATTGACGCTGGTGGCCAGTAAACAATTGCAGCCGGTATACGATAAGCCGATGATTTATTATCCCCTGGCAACATTAATGGCTGCCGGCATTAAAGATATCCTGCTTATCTCCACTCCTCAAGATACGCCCCGTTTTGAAGCTCTGCTTGGTGACGGTTCCCGTTGGGGGATCAGCATTACTTACAAAGTCCAGCCGGAGCCAAAAGGAATTGCCCAGGCATTTCTGGTTGGAGAAGAGTTTATCGACAAAAACCCGGTCTGTATGATTCTGGGTGACAATATTTTTTACGGCAAGATGAACCTTGATAAAATTGTTTCTGAATTTAGGGAAGGCGCCAGAGTTTTTGGATATCAGGTTCACGATCCGGAACGCTACGGCGTGGTTGAGTTTGATCTGAACGGCAAGGTGCTCAGCATAGAGGAAAAGCCAAAGTTGCCCAAATCTCATTATGCCGTTCCTGGCCTATACCTGTACGATGAAAACGTTGTGGCAATCGCCAAATCAATCAAACCGTCACCGCGCGGTGAGCTTGAAATTACAGACGTTAATCTGGAATACCTCGGGCGCGGCCAGCTGCTGGTTGAACGGTTGGGGAGAGGGATCGCCTGGCTTGACACAGGCACCCACAGGAGTCTGCTGGAGGCCAGCAATTTTATTGAAACAATAGAATCCCGCCAGGGACTCAAAATTGCCTGTCTAGAGGAAATTGCGCTCCGTCGCGGTTTTTTGAGTTGCCAGGGAATGAAAGAGGTCATTGACGCAACCCCGACTTCTCCATACAAGGAATATCTGATGCGGGTTTACAATGAAACTGAAATGTGCGGAACTCACTAACACCGGATATATAGTTATATGGGAATGTTTAAAAAGTACTTATACGCCCTGCTTTCGGCTGTCGGAATATTCTCTGCGCTGATTATCTTTACCCTGAATGTTCCACATAATCGTGAAGCCAATACTATCGAACGTCTGGTCTTAAACGTTATGACGCCGATTCTTCAGCCGGTTTACCGGTTGAGTGGCGTCATTGAGGACGTTTGGGATGGCTATGTCAGACTGATTGATGTTCATCGTGAGAATCTGCAATTGCGCGAGAATATCCGTGTTTTGAATGAGCGCGTGCGTGAAGGGGATGAAGCTAAACTGGCCAACCAGCGTCTGTCAAGATTGCTGGACATGAAAAAAACAATAAAACTACCGACCTTGGCAGCGGAAGTTGTTGGTGAAGATGTTACTCCGTGGTTTAGGACTTTTATTCTGAATCGGGGCAGTTCAAGCGGAGTCCGCGAGGGAATGGCGGTTATTGCAGCCGACGGAATTGTCGGGCAAATTGTCAAGGTGGCGGCATCCAATTCGCGGGTTGTCCTTCTGACTGACCACGCCAGCGGCATCGCAGCTACAATACAGCGTTCGAGAGCCCGTGGTGTCGTAAAGGGCAAATCGGAGATGCTCTGCACACTTGAATTCACAACCCGTGAAGAAGATGTCAAAGTAGGCGATTCTGTGATCTCATCCGGAATCGGTGGTGTGTTTCAGAAAGGTTTGCCGATTGGCGAGGTAACAATGGTAAAGCGTGGCGAGTACGGTATTTTTCAAACGGTAACGATTCGTCCAGCTGTAAACCTTGCCCATTTGGAAGACGTATTGATAGTCCAGAGTGTTGAGCATGACTAGGCGTGCGATTCTTTTGCTGTCAGTGGTTGTTCTGGCTGCAATCGTGCTTCAGGCAGCGCTGTTACCTGTTTTTATACGTCCGTCGTTCAAACCGGATCTGCTGCTGGTTATAATGGTCTACATGGCATTGCGTAGTTCTTTTCAGGTGGGAGCACCGCTGGCTTGGTTTCTGGGGATGTTGAACGACGTTTTTAGCGGACTTTATCTCGGACTGAATGCGGCCGGTTTTCTGGCCGTGTTTCTTGTTATCAGAAGTATTTCGGATCGATTATATGCTGAGAGCGCCATTTTGTTCGTTCTGGCAGTCGCTGGCGCAACACTCGCTAATTTTGTTCTTAATTTGCTGCTGCTGGTTCTCTTTACTGCTACTCCCGGGATCGCCTACTCCATGTTTTCAGAGATTGTCCCCCGCCTTCTGGTTAACGCTTTTATCGCCTCTCTCGTAACACTTTTCCCCGGATTTGAACGGCAACTGGAAGTGCCATGAAAGAGCGGCGTTTTGTTCGTGAAGTCGTTGAATCAAAACACAGGATACTGATACTCTCTTTTATTGTCGGAGCTGTGTTCTTTCTGCTTTTGATGCGGTTGTGGCATTTGCAGATATTGAGTTCCGACACTTACCGCGAAAAGTCCGAAAACAACCGTTTACGGTTTGTTCCGGTGGCCGCTTCCCGTGGCGCCATTCTTGATCGCAACGGGAAAGTGCTTGTGAGCAACCGTCCTTCATTCAGTCTGGCCGTGGTTCCGCAGGAGGTGGTTGACAAGGAGTCATTGCTGACCCAGTTATCTATTCTCCTTACGCTTGATCGGGCAGAAATGTCTGAGCGATGGGAAAAAAATATGGGGCGAGCCAAATATTATCCGATTGTGCTTGCCTCGAATATTACGCGAGATCAGGTCGAAATTGTGGAGGAAAACCGACTTCGGCTGCCCGGTGTTGAAATAGAGATGAAACCCGTACGTGAGTACACAAATGGTGTTCTGGGTGCCCACCTGCTCGGATACATAGGTGAGGTATCTGAAAAAGAATTGGTACAGAAGGGTTACGAGGAGTACAACCCGGGCGACTATATCGGGAAAAACGGTATTGAAAGAGCTCTGGAAAACGAACTTCACGGCAATGATGGCGGGAAACAGCTTGAGGTTGATGCACGTGGCAGGGTTTTGCGAACTATTTCAGAAACTTATCCATCTGTTGGCAACAGTGTGGTTTTGACCATAGATTCGCTGGTTCAGAAACAGGCTGAGCGTGCTTTTGGTGATCAGGCGGGAGCGGCAGTTGCCATGGATGTCAACAGTGGTGAAATACTGGCTTTTGTGAGCAACCCCGGCTTTGATCCGGCGCTGTTCAGCGGCAAATTGCCGGCCAATATCTGGAAAGGCTATCTTGAAGATAAACGACATCCATTGGAGAATAAGGCCTTGAGCGGCCAATATCCCCCCGGATCAACTTTTAAAGTTGTTACTGCCCTGGCCGGATTGCAGGATAACAAAATCAATGAATCAACAGCGGTTAACTGTAACGGTTCATACACTCTTGGAACATCGACCTTTAAATGCTGGAACAAAAAGGGGCATGGAACCACAAACCTGCGCAAATCTCTGAGAGAATCGTGTGACGTTTATTATTATCAGCTTGGCGAAAAACTTGGAGTTGACAAAATTGCCGCCGCCTCTAAAGAGTTTTTGCTTGGCTCTCCGATGGGCATTGATCTTCAAAATGAAAAGCCTGGTCTGATTCCGACGAGTGATTGGAAGTTAAAGCGATTCGGCAAACGCTGGTATCATGGTGAAACTTTGTCGGTTTCTATCGGCCAGGGTTATGTCCTGATGACTCCTATTCAGCTGGCTTCAATGATTGGGACTGTTGCCAATGAAGGGACGATTTACCGCCCTCATTTGGTTAAAAGGATCGTCGACGCTGATGGCAAGCCACTCCGGGAAACCAAGCCCGAGGTTATCGGCAAGACAACCTTTTCTAAAGAAGCATACCGTCTGGTGAAACAGGGATTGTATGCTGTTGTTAACGAAGCGGGCGGAACCGGAGCTCAGGCCCGACTTTATGATGTAAAGGTAGCGGGTAAAACAGGTACCTCCCAAGTGGTAAAAATGCGCGACAGCAAGCTGGGTACGCCTTATCAATACCGGGATCATGCTTTGTTTGTTGCTTTTGCACCATTCGACAAACCCGAAATTGCTGTGGCGGTAGTAGTTGAGCATGGCGAGCATGGCGGATCTGCTGCCGCTCCGATTGCCGGCAGAATTTTGAGAGCATATTTTGACGGTAAGAAACCTGCGCAAAAAGAACCTGCCGAGTCGCTGAAGCCGGAAGTTAACGATGAAAACGTTGATGTCAAATCGTCTGAGACAATAAAAGTAAAAAACGTCGGCGGGGAAAATGCTGATGATTGATCGTCGCCTGTTAACTAACTTTGACTTGATTCTGGCCGGCCTTGTGATCGTAGTTTGTCTTCTGGGAATCATGAATATCTACAGCGCCACCACACCCTATAAAGTCATCGGAACAGCTTATTATATAAAGCAACTTTACTGGATGTTGGCTGGCATTACGATTTCCATGCTGGTCTGCAGCGTCGATTACCACATTCTGGAAGACCTCTCATACTGGTTCTACGGGTTTTTAATCCTTCTTCTGCTGGCTGTCCTTCTGTTTGGTCGAAGCTCGATGGGGGCTAAAAGATGGCTTAATCTGGGACTCTTTAATATCCAGCCATCAGAGCTGATGAAAATTGTCATAATAATTACTTTCGCACGTTTTTTTAACAATTTTCATAGCGTAGGCGGTCTTACAATCCGGGATGTTCTGTTTCCATTGGGAATTCTTGCACTGCCAGCAGCTTTGATAATGAAACAGCCTGATTTGGGAACAGCAGTGCTGGTAATATTGATTGCGACTTCAATGACTTTTTATATCGGTTTGCGTTGGACCACAATCGTTAGCTTCGTATGTGTCACGATTCCAGTGATTTGGCTCGGTTGGGCACATTTTTTACGCCCCTACCAGAAAAACCGGGTGCTAGATTTTCTCAACCCGGAGCGTTCGCGCCTCGGAAGCGGGTATCACATTATCCAGAGTAAAATAGCGGTTGGATCAGGCGGTATTGCCGGTAAGGGGTTTATAAAGGGGACCCAATCCCAATTGCGATTCTTACCGGAACAGCACACCGATTTCGCATTTTCCGTGTTTGCCGAGGAGTGGGGGTTTGTCGGGTGCCTGTTACTTATTGCAATCTATATGTCACTGGTACTTTGGGGTCTAAACATCGCCAGGCGATGTAATGATCGTTTCGGCGGACTGTTAGCGGTGGGGGTAACATCCATGCTGTTCTGGCATATCGTTATCAACATGGGGATGGTCATCGGACTGTTTCCGGTCGTTGGAGTGCCTTTGCCATTTTTCTCATACGGCGGCACGTCGATGATTACTTCAATGGTCGGGATAGGCCTGCTGCAGAATGTCAGCATGCGACGGTTCATGTTCTGATTGTTGGCTGGACAGTCCTTTTCACTTTACTTTCAAACCATCATTATTTATTCTGTACAGTCCGATTTTTACGCAAACGAAGGATTTCATGGATATCAGCAGAATTCGCAACTTTTCAATAATTGCCCACATTGATCACGGCAAGTCCACGCTGGCAGATCGCCTGCTGGAGTATACCGGCACGGTTACCGACCGTGAAAGCAAAAACCAGTTCCTCGACAAAATGGACCTGGAACGGGAACGCGGCATTACGATCAAGGCCCAGACAGTCCGTTTGAACTATCGCGCCGACGATGGCAATGACTATGTCCTTAATCTTATTGACACTCCGGGTCATGTCGATTTTACCTATGAAGTATCACGCTCTCTGGCTGCCTGTGAAGGTGGCCTGCTGGTTGTGGATGCTTCCCAGGGAGTCGAGGCTCAAACTCTTGCCAACGTTTATCTCGCCTTGGATATCAATCTGGAAGTTTTCCCGGTTCTGAATAAAATTGATCTGCCTGCGGCCGACCCGGATAGGGTTATTCAGGAAATCGAAGAGATCATTGGTATTGATGCCCATGATGCTGTCCGGGCCAGTGCCAAGGAAGGTATCGGTACAAAAGAGATCCTTGAGGAAATCGTCAGAAAAATACCGCCACCCGAGGGTGATTCAACGGCACCTCTCAAGGCGTTATTGTTCGATTCCTGGTACGATCAGTACCAAGGCGTAATTATTCTGGTACGAATATTTGACGGAACCCTTAAAAGGGGGGATAAAATTCAGCTGATGGCCACCAACAGCTCTTTTGAAGCCCTCAAAGTCGGCGTTTTCGCCCCGGTCATGCGTGAGGTTCAGGAACTAACGGCAGGTGAAGTTGGTTTCGTGATTGCCGGAATCAAAGATGTGGCCGATGCCAAGGTTGGCGATACGGTGACCCTGCTGCACCGTCAGTGCCTCGTGCCTCTGGATGGTTTCAAAGAGGTACAGCCGATGGTGTTTTCCGGCTTGTACCCGATCGACACTGTTCAATATGAACAGTTGCGTGATGCACTGGCCAAGCTCAAACTGAACGACTCCTCATTCTCCTATGAGCCGGAAACCTCATTGGCGCTGGGTTTCGGTTTCCGTTGCGGATTCCTGGGGTTGTTGCATATGGAGATCATTCAGGAGCGGCTTGAGCGGGAGTTTGATCTTGATTTGATCACTACCGCACCGACTGTTGTTTACAGAGTGCATAAAATGAACGGCGAAGTTTTCTCCATTCAAAGCGCCAATCAGATGCCAGAACTGCAAAGCACGGAGTATCTGGAAGAACCCTTCATTCTGGCACATATTCATGTTCCCAACGATTATGTCGGTGGCGTACTGGCGCTTTGTGAAGACAAGCGTGGTGTCCAGCGTGAAATCAAATACCTGACTCAGACGCGCGTCATGATCATCTATGAGTTGCCCTTGAACGAAATCGTACTGGATTTCTACGACCGTCTCAAGTCAATCACCAAAGGTTATGCTTCCCTGGATTATGAACACCTGGAATATCGCCGAAGTGACCTGGTCAGGATGAATGTTATGATCAATGGGGAAGTTGTTGATGCCTTGTCTCTGATTCTGCATCGTGAAAAAGCATATTTCCGCGGACGCGACCTTGTTTCAAAAATGAAAGAACTTATTTCACGGCAGATGTTTGAAGTTGCCATTCAGGCCGCGATTGGCAATAAAATCATTGCCCGCGAGACCGTCAAGGCGATGCGCAAGGATGTTCTGGCCAAGTGTTACGGTGGCGATATCTCCCGTAAACGCAAACTCTTGGAAAAACAGAAGGAAGGTAAGAAACGTATGAAAAATGTGGGCAATGTAGAACTGCCGCAGGAAGCCTTTCTGGCGATATTAAAAGTAGATTAGGATGCAACCGTTTTGTAATGATGAGTTTCCTCAACCACCGATCGCTAACAAAGGAACCTGGCATGCATGAAAATGAAGAATCTTCGATAAGGACGGATAATCCACTACAACAACCTATTATTAAGAAGAAAAGTTTGGTTCGGGAATACGCCGAGTCGATTGCCATAGCGATTCTTTTGGCATTGGTGATCCGCACCTATCTTGTACAGGCATTCAAGATTCCGTCCGGTTCGATGGAGGACACTCTGGCTATTGGCGATCATCTTTTGGTCAGCAAGTTTATTTATGGAACCAAGTTGCCGTTCAGTGACAAACGAGTTCTTACTTTACGTGATCCCAGGCGTGGCGATGTAATCGTTTTCGAGTATCCGGAAGATCCCAGCAAAGACTTTATCAAGCGGGTTGTGGGAACACCGGGAGACGTTGTTGAGGGTAAGGATAAGAAAGTCTATGTAAACGGGAAACTCTATGTAAATCCTCACGAAGTGCATAAGGAAAAGGATATTATTCCTAAAGAAATGAATCCCCGTGATACATTTGGCCCTGTGACGGTTCCGGATAATTCGTATTTTGTAATGGGGGACAATCGCGACCGTTCTTACGACAGCCGCTTCTGGAAGTTTGTAAGGAGAGATCAGATAAAGGGCCTGGCGTTTATCAAATATTGGTCCTGGGACCATGATAAGATGCGCCCACGTTTTGGAAATATTGGAAAATTAATAGACTAATATTCGTTTATATATACTAAATATACGATTGGAGAATTATATGGACACACTTGGTAACTGGAAACGGACACATTACTGCGGCGATCTGCGGGCGAGCGATATCGGAAAGGAAGTGATTCTGATGGGATGGGCACTGCGTCGTCGCGATCATGGGGGATTGATCTTCATCGACCTGCGCGATCGTGAGGGGATTGCCCAGATAGTTTTCGATCCAGAGGTTAATGGATCTGCTCACTCCATTGCTGAGTCCGTGCGCAGCGAATTTGTTCTGGCTGTTAAAGGCAAGGTGATCCCACGCCCTGAAGGCACTGTCAACCCCGGTATGAAAACCGGTGAGGTTGAAATTCAGGTAATTGAATGCAAACTGCTTAATCGATCTAAGCCGTTACCGTTTATGATAGACGAACATAGCGATATCAACGAAAATATTCGTCTTAAGTACCGTTATCTGGATTTGCGCCGTCCACAACTGCAGTACAACTTGATTCTGCGTTCAAAAGTTGCTCAGGTAACTCGCTCATACCTTAGTGACAATGGTTTTATCGAGTTGGAAACGCCTTTTTTGACTAAATCAACTCCGGAAGGAGCCCGCGATTTTCTGGTGCCTTCCCGCATCAATCAGGGACATTTTTATGCCCTGCCCCAGTCACCTCAGATCTTCAAGCAAATTTTGATGATATCGGGTTTTGACCGGTACTTCCAGGTTGTACGCTGTTTCCGCGACGAAGACCTGCGTGCCGATCGCCAACCGGAGTTTACCCAGATTGATTGCGAAATGTCTTTCATTGATCGCGAAGATATTATTGCAGTGATGGAGGGGTTAATTGCCCGCGTATTCAAAGAAGCAAAAGGTATAGAAATTCAACTGCCGGTGGAAAAATTAACATATGCCGAGGCTATCAGGCGTTTTGGAGTTGATAATCCGGATTTGCGTTTCGGCATGGAATTGTGTGACCTGACTGATCAGGTTCGAAACTCCGGTTTTAAGGTTTTTGCCGATGTGGCTTCCAAGGGCGGAATTATTAAAGGTCTTAATGCCAAGGGCTGTGCCAAATTTTCTCGCAAAGACATCGATGATCTGACCGAATTCGTCAAGATTTATGGAGCCAAGGGCCTTGCCTATGTCAAGTTCGAGAATGGAGAGTGGCATTCTCCGATTGCAAAGTTCTTCACCCCGGAAGAAATTGCATCCATGAACAGCAGTTTCGGCGCAGAAGAAGGAGACCTTCTATTTTTCGTGGCGGATAAGGCAAAAGTCGTCAACGATTCACTTGGTAAGCTCCGTAATCATCTGGCCGGACTACTCCAGCTCACAAGCAAGGATGATTACCGTTTTGTCTGGATCACTGATTTTCCACTCTTGGAGTGGGATGAAGAGGAAAAGCGCTGGGCGGCAGTTCATCACCCGTTCACCGCTCCAATGGACGAGGATTTGGAGTTTGTTGAATCCGATCCGGGGCGCTGTCGCGCTAAAGCATATGACCTGGTGTTGAATGGCAATGAAATCGGCGGCGGATCGATCAGGATACATCAGGAGCAGGTTCAGTCATTGATGTTTAAACTATTGGGAATGTCGGAGGAATCTGCCCGCAGTAAGTTCGGATTCTTGTTGGATGCACTGGAGTTCGGCACTCCACCACACGGCGGAATTGCGTTTGGTATGGATCGTTTGATCATGCTGTTGACCGGCAGCGATTCAATCAGAGATGTAATAGCGTTCCCGAAAACCCAAAAAGGATCTTGCATGATGTCTGAGGCACCCTCGCCGGTTGACAATAAACAGCTGCGTGAACTCGGCGTAAGATTAGTTGAAAAACAGGCTTAATCATTAATCTAATGGGCCGCGCGGCAGCTTGGATATTGATGTTTAACTTACTGCTGCTGGCGGCCTGCGCCACACCGGTGCCAACCTGGCGTAGTAAGGTGGCACCTGTGGTAGACGAGTTGGGTCGACAAGATGCCGCGCGGCTTTTTCCGCAGGAATATCGCAATTTAATTGAAACATTTGAGCATGGTGAAGCAATTTTCCATGTCAAGTCCAATGATATAGAAGCTGACTCATTCTATATGCTCGCTTTTCAGAAAGCAGAACTTCTTCGATCTGAACTGCACAGGATGAAACAGAGACTCGCTGAGGAGCAGCGTCAGTTGGCGATGTTGAAAGCTGCCCAGGCTGAAGAAGAACGTCTGATTCGTGAGGCTGCTGAAGCTGAACTTCGCCTTCGTGAACTGGAAAGGATTCAGGCCGAAGAAGCTGCCAAGGTAGTCATGCTTCAGAAAAAAGCTGCATCCAGGGATCTGCCACAACATTTACCTTCTTCATATACCGTCAGACGCGGTGAAACATTGCCACAGATAGCAGGCCGCTCAGAGATATATAACGATTCGACGATCTGGCCGATTATATACAGGGCGAATCGAGATCAAATTCGTGATCCCAAACGTCTCTGGCCAGGGCAAATACTTTCAATACCTCGCCATTTTAATCGCGATGATGTTCTGGAGGCCAGGCGATATTCCGGCAAAAAATGAATCACTTACCATAAAAATTACCCCACCGCTTAATTACCCCCATTTGACAAAATCTGCTGCATTTTAAAATTCAGATTTACCTCAAACGATATCGCCCAAAAACTAAATTCTACCGCCTAAATACCGTGCGTAACTGCATTATAGCTCTGTGTTTTTAGCGATATTTTTTCTTGACAGCCCATGGTGAATTGTATATTGTATACAAAATTTTTAGCCTCGCTTAACAATTGTCATATCGTATAGTTATCCTAAAAAACTCGTCCAATTCATGCTTGAAGGAAGCGGTAACCCACCTGAACTAAGGAGAGAACATGACAACCGAAACAGCAAAAATTATCTGGTCAAAAATTGATGAAGCACCTGCGCTGGCAACCTATTCTCTGCTCCCTATTGTTAATGCTTTTACAAAAGCAGCTGGAGTTGTCGTTGAGACAAGAGATATCTCTGTTGCGGGCAGGATTATCGCAAATTTCTCTGACTATCTGACAGAGGATCAGCGGATGCCGGATTATCTGGCTGAGCTTGGCGACCTTACCCAGAAGCCGGAAGCCAATATAATCAAGTTGCCGAACGTCAGCGCCTCAATCCCGCAGCTGAAAGCAGCAATCAAAGAGTTGCAGGAGCAGGGTTATAAGCTTCCGGACTATCCTGAAGACCCCCAGACAGATGCGGAGAAGGCGCTTCATGCTCGTTATGCAAAATGTCTTGGAAGTGCAGTAAATCCGGTTTTGAGAGAGGGTAACTCGGACAGAAGGTCAGCAGGTGCGGTTAAGGCATATGCCAAGAAGCACCCTCACAAAATGGGCGCCTGGGCTTCCGATTCAAAAACGCATGTTTCTCACATGGAATCTGGTGATTTTTACCATAGCGAAAAGTCGGTTACGATGAAGGAAGCCGGCAATGTCAAAATCGAGTTTGTCGATAAGGCTGGCAATGTTAAGGTCATGAAAGAGAAGCTGGCTTTGCAGGCAGGCGAAGTACTTGACGGTGCCTTCATGAGTGCCAAGGCACTGCGTAAGTTTATCGCCGAGCAGATCGATGATGCTAAGGCCAAAGGGGTCTTGTTCTCTGTTCACCTCAAGGCTACAATGATGAAAATATCTGATCCGATCATGTTTGGACATTTCGTTTCAGTTTTCTACAAAGACGTTTTTGAAAAACATGCTGATACATTCAAGGAGCTGGGGGTCAATCCTGACCTTGGGATGGGTGACTTGTATCTTAAGCTTCAGAAGCTTCCCGAAGGCAAACGTGCCGAGATCGAAGCCGACATTCAGGACGTTTATAAAAAACGCCCCGAACTGGCGATGGTTGATTCAGATAAGGGTATCACCAATCTGCATGCCAGCAATGATATTATCATCGATGCTTCTATGCCGGTCGTTATCCGTGATTCAGGCGGGATGTGGGGTCCTGACGGGAAACTGCATGACGTCAAATGCGTAATTCCGGACACTTCCTACTCTGAGTGGTATCAGGAATGTATCGACTTCTGCAAGAAGAACGGTCAGTTCGATCCTACTACAATGGGTTGTGTTTCAAACGTGGGTCTGATGGCACAGAAGGCTGAGGAGTATGGTTCGCACGACAAAACCTTCAAGGTTCCGGCCAACGGTACCATGCGCGTTGTTAGCGAGTCAGGAGAGGTTCTGTTTCAACATGAAGTCGAAGAGGGCGATATCTGGCGTGGTTGCCAGACAAAAGATCTGCCGATCCAGGATTGGGTCAAGTTAGCTGTAAGAAGAGCGCGTGCAACAGGTGCACCGGCTGTCTTTTGGTTGGATAAAAAACGGGCTCACGATGCCCAAATGATCGAAAAAGTAAATAAATACCTGAAAAACCACGACACAAATGGCCTTGAAATTCACATTATGTCACCGGTTGAGGCGATGAAGTTTACCCTGCCGCGCGCCAAGGCTGGCCTTGATACTATTTCCGTAACCGGTAACGCACTCAGGGATTACCTTACTGATTTGTTCCCGATCCTTGAACTAGGTACCAGTGCAAAAATGTTGTCGATAGTGCCACTTCTGGCAGGTGGTGGACTTTTTGAAACAGGTGCAGGTGGTTCCGCACCCAAACACGTTCAGCAGTTCGTTCAGGAAGGTTATCTGAGATGGGATTCGCTGGGCGAATTCCTGGCATTGGCTGTTTCTCTGGAACATCTTGCAGCGACCTTCAAAAACGAGAAGGCTCAGCTTCTGGCTGATACACTCGATCAGGCCAATACCAAATTCCTCGATAACAACAAAAATCCGGCCCGTAAAGTTGGGCAGATTGATAACAGGGGCAGCCATTTCTATCTGGCAATGTACTGGGCTGAAGCATTGGCTGCACAGACCAAGGACAAAGAACTCGCCGAGCGTTTCGCCAGGGTTGCCAAACAACTTCAGGAAAACGAAGCCAAGATCAATGAAGAGCTGATTGGCGCACAGGGCAAGCCACAGGATATCGGCGGTTACTACAATCCGGACCCTGTTAAGACCGAGAAGGCAATGCGTCCGAGTGTTACCTTAAACGCAATTATAAATTCAATCGTGTAGTACTTGAAAACGACAGGGGGTAGGAGATAAATATCTCCTGCCCTTTTCGATTGCATTGACATGTATAATTGTTTTGTATACAGTATCCCTGTCTGTAACCAGTAATATGAAAAATTGTTTATATTCACCGGAAAGGAAGATGGATGGCTTTTACGTACGTGAATATTCCCGCAGGTGATAAAATCTGTATGGGAAGCGACGGAAAGCTGAATGTACCTGATAATCCGATAATTCCTTTTATTGAGGGCGATGGAACTGGCGTAGATATCTGGAAAGCTTCTGTACGTGTTTTCAATGCAGCAGTAGAAAAATGTTATGGCGGCAACAGAAAAATATCCTGGATGGAAGTTTATGCCGGTGAAAAACCTTTTAATTTGTTCCGTAAAGAAATGGGCGATAAAGCCTGGCTTCCGGATGAAACGGTTGAAGCCTTCAGAGAATTTTTAATCGGTATAAAAGGTCCGCTTACAACTCCAATTGGCGGAGGTATTCGTTCACTAAATGTAGCTTTACGTCAGATGCTTGACCTCTATGTTTGTTTGCGACCTGTTCGGTGGTTTCAAGGCGTACCATCACCGGTAAAAAAACCCGAAGATGTAGATATGGTAATTTTTCGCGAAAACTGCGAAGATATCTATGTCGGTATTGAATGGATGCAGGGTACTGTCGAGTGTGATAGGGTCAAAGATTTCCTGATTAAGGAAATGGGTGTTGATAAAATTCGTTTCCCGGAAACATCTTCTATCGGTATAAAGCCGATTTCCAAAGATGGTTCCGAACGTTTGATTCGTGCAGCAATAGAATATGCTCTTTCTCACAAAAGAAAATCTGTAACGATTGTGCATAAGGGCAACATCATGAAGTTTACAGAGGGTGCATTCAAGGATTGGGGCTATTTAATGGCCACAACTGAGTTTCGCGACCGGATTGTAACCGAACGTGAATCATGGATTATTGACAACAAAGATCGTAATCCAGGCATCTCTGAAGAAGATAATGCCAGATTGATCGATCCCGGTTTCGATATGATGTCTCCCAGACAGAAAGATGATATTTGCAAAGAAGTTTCAGCAGCTTTAACTCTTATGCCGACTCATGGTTTAGGTAAGTGGAAGAAACTGCTGATGGTTAAAGATACCATTGCTGACATAACATTACAGCAAGTACTTACCCGTGCAAAAGAGTTCGATGTTGTTGCCACAATGAACCTGGAAGGCGACTTTCTTTCCGATGCACTGGCTGCGCAGGTCGGTGGAATCGGTATAGCTCCCGGAGCCAATATTAATTATGTTACGGGACACGCAATCTTTGAAGCTACTCACGGCACCGCACCCAAGTATGCAAATCTGGATAAAGTGAATCCCGGCTCTGTAATACTTTCAGGTGTGATGATGCTTGAATACATAGAGTGGCAGGAAGCTGCTGACATGATTGTAAAATCTTTGGACAGAACTATTGGTCAGAAACGTGTTACTTATGACTTTGAACGTATGATGCAGGGGGCTACACTGCTTTCCTGTTCTGAATTTGCTGATGCTTTGATTGAAAACATGAAATAAACAGTAAACAGATTGCAGGTCCGACATAATGTCGTTACTGCAGCATTTGTTATATCAACCCACAAAGGAGAAAACAGTATGGCACGTAAAAAGATTTCCCTAATTGGTGGTGGACAGATCGGTGGCGTTCTTGCTCAGCTTTGCGCACTGCGTGAGCTTGGTGATGTTGTCCTTTTCGACATCGTTGAAGGTCTGCCGCAAGGCAAGATGCTTGACATCGCAGAAGTTGGTCCGGTTGATCGCTACGATGTTAATCTGAAAGGCACTAACAGCTATGAAGACATCAAAGGTTCCGATGTAGTTATCGTTACTGCCGGCCTGCCACGCAAGCCAGGCATGAGCCGTGATGATTTGATCGAGGTTAACTCCAAGATCATGACATCGGTAGCTGAAGGTATCAAAGCTTATGCTCCTAACTCAATAGTAATTGTAATATCCAACCCGCTTGATGCTATGGTTACGCTTTGTCAGAAAATTACTGGCTTCCCTTACCACCGTGTTATCGGTCAGGCCGGGGTACTTGACTCTGCCCGTTTTGCCAGCTTTATCGCTTGGGAGTTGGGTGTGTCTGTAAAAGACGTTACTGCCATGACTCTCGGCGGACACGGAGATGACATGGTTCCACTGGTTCGTTATGCTAGCGTTAATGGTATTCCTGTAACCGAACTTCTTGAACAAAAATATGGAGCTGAGAAGGCTAAAGAAGTCATGGCTGCAATGGTTAAGCGTACCCGCGGTGCGGGTGGAGAAGTTGTTGCGCTTCTGAAAACTGGTTCAGCCTTCTACTCTCCTGCTTCTTCTGCAATTGCCATGGCTGAATCGATCCTCAAGGATCAAAAGCGCGTTCTGCCTACCTGCTGCTTCCTGCAGGGTGAATTTGGTGTTAATGGTTTCTATGTTGGCGTTCCTGCTGTACTCGGCGAGAAGGGTGTTGAGAACATCATTCAGTTCAAGCTTGATGCAGAAGAGCAGGCTATGATGGACAAGTCAGTTGCAGCTGTTAAGGAACTTGTTGGCAGTATGAAATAAGTTGACATTCAACTGTTTGACTACATTAGAACAACAAAAGAAGGGCGGGAAGCTCCGCCCTTCTTTTGTCATGTATAAGGGTATGAATCCACACCTTTTATTACGGAATAAAGGAGCCTTTCCAGATGGAGAAAACATTGCCAAAGATTGAGATTATCGAAAAGTACTGCAAGGGGTGTCACATCTGTGTCGAATTCTGCCCTACAAAGGTACTAGAAATGAAAGGTTTCTATGCTTCTGTTAAGAATCTAGAGGCCTGTATCAAGTGTATGCAGTGTGAACTGCGCTGCCCTGATTTTGCAATCAAAGTCATCACCGAATAATTCTACGGGAGGAAATCAAAAGTGGCTAAAAAAGTAGCGTTTATGCAGGGTAACGAAGCCGCAGCTCATGGTGCCTTATATGCCGGCTGCACTTTTTTCGGCGGATACCCGATCACACCATCGACTGAGGTCGCTGAGGTTATGTCTGTCGAACTTCCAAAAGTCGGCGGTAAATTTATTCAGATGGAAGATGAAATCGGTGCCATGGCATCTATTCTTGGAGCATCATTGGCTGGTGCCAAAGTTCTCACATCTACTTCTGGCCCAGGTTTGTCACTCAAACAGGAGCTGATCGGTTACGGCTGTATCGCAGAAATACCGTGTGTCGTTTTCAACGTCATGCGTGGCGGCCCATCCACCGGAATGCCAACTGGTCCTTCTCAGTCGGACGTTATGTCTGCCAAGTGGGGAACTCATGGAGACCACCCTGCGATCTGTCTGGTTCCTGCCTCTGTACAGGAAACTTATGAAGAAGTCATACGAGCTTTTAATCTGTCAGAAAAATACCGTACACCGGTAATGGTAATGCCAGATGAGATCGTTGCTCACATGCGTGAGCGCATTGTTTTTCCTGAGCCAGGTGAAATTGAAGTTGTTCCACGCAAATCTCCTTCAGTACCACCAGAACAGTACAAACCTTATGACACCAGCTTTGGAGATGTACCGCCGTTGGCAGCATTCGGTTCTGGCTACAAGTTTCATGTAACCGGTCTGAACAAGATGCAGGATGGTTTTCCGACCACCAAAGCCGAGATCGTTCAGGCAGAGGAAGAGCGTCAGGTACGTAAGGTCGATGCAAACGTTGATGATATTGTAACTTTCGAAGAGTACATGCTTGATGACGCAGAAGTTGTCGTCGTTGCCTACGGTTCTACATCCCGTTCAGCAAGATACGCTGTCAACGTTGCCCGTGAGCAGGGTATCAAGGCCGGCATGTTCCGCATCAAAACTTTCTGGCCGTTCCCGGACAAGCAGATCAAGGCGCTGGCCAACAGAGTAAAAGGGATTGTTATACCGGAAATGAACCTGGGTATGTGTTCTCTTGAGCTTGAACGTTGTGCGCAAGGCAAGGTTCCGGTCCTCGGCATTTTCCGCGTTGATGGTGAGCCGATCAATCCCGACCAGATAGTTGAGAAGATCAAGGAGGTTAAATAACCATGGCTTTTGATTACGATAAGTATATCCGCCCAGGAAAACTGCCCCACATTTGGTGCCCAGGCTGCGGCCACGGCATTGTCATGAAAGGGTTGATCCGGGCAATGGACACGCTCAAGCTTCAGAAAGAAAACACCGCTATCGTTTCCGGTATCGGTTGTGCCTCACGTCTTCCAGGCTACATCGACTGCTGTACACTGCATACGGCGCATGGCCGTGCAGCGGCTTTTGCAACCGGTGTCAAGTTGGCCAAGCCGGAAATGAATGTAATTCTGTGCGGCGGAGACGGAGACGGTACTGCTATCGGTGGTAACCACTTCATTCATGCTTGCCGTCGCAATATTGACATGACTTACATCATTATGAACAATTATATCTACGGTATGACTGGCGGCCAGTTCTCGCCATGTACTCCGACCGGACATAAAGCGTCCACGACGCCTTACGGCAATCCGGACCCAGGTTTCGATATCGCCAAGTTGGCAATTGGCGCCGGAGCGACTTTTGTAGCCCGGGGAACTGCTTTCCATGCCAATCAAATTGACAAGCTGATAGTCGAAGCTATTCAGCACAAGGGTTTCTCGGTAGTTGAAATCCTTGATGACTGCCCGACTACTTATGGGCGTCGTAACAAATACAAGTCAGTCATCGAAATGATGAATCGCCTTAAAGAAGTTGCCGTTCCGGTTAAGGCTGCCGAGAAGATGACTGCCGAGCAGCTGCAAGGCAAGGTTCTAACTGGTGTTCTTTATAAAGAAGTCAAGCCAGAGTATACCGAAGAGTACGCCAAAGTTATCGAGCGTGCCAAGGCTTCAAAGTAATAATTACAGGAAAAGGAGCGATATATTCATGTCAAGATATGAACTCAGGTTTTCCGGTGCGGGTGGACAGGGTCTGATCACCGCCGGGATCATTATGGCCAAAGCCGCTTCGATCTATGAAGGGAAACAGGCCGTTCAGTCGCAGAGCTACGGACCTGAAGCCCGTGGCGGCGCTTCAAAGTCGGAAGTAATCATTTCGGACGGCCCGATCGACTATCCTAAAGTCACTCAGTGTGATGCCCTGCTTGCCATGACTCAGGAAGCAGCAAACAAATATTCACACGATCTCAAAGAAGGTGGCGTGCTACTGATTGATTCCGACCTGGTTACGAATATTCCGGCCGGCAACTTCAAAACGGTAGCATTCCCAATCATCAACACTGCCAAAAATGATGTCGGCCGTGAAATTGTAGCCAATATTGTTGCACTTGGCGCAATGGTTGCCCTGACTGGTCAGGTCACCAGAGAAAATGCTGAAAAAGCAGTTCTTTCCAGTGTTCCAGAAGCTTTTATAGAACTCAACAGAAAAGCTTTCAGCATGGGATTTGATAAGGCACTGGCTGCACGAGCTTAATCTAAGTTGTCTTTGTCAAAATGAAAAGGCCCGGTGTTATTACGCCGGGCCTTTTTTTTCGTTTATTCTATGACGGATCATTGAGCTGTCCAGCCGCCATCTATCGGAATAGCAGTGCCGGTAATCTGGTCAGCGCCTGACGAACAGAGAAAAAGTGCCAGTTGGCCAAGCTGTTCGATCGAGACAAACTGCTGCGAAGGCTGTTTTTCTGCCAGCATGCTGCGGCCGCCGGCTTCGATATCAACGCCGAGTTCACGGGCGCGGGCTGCAATCTGCGGCTCGATCAACTCGGTTCTGGTCCAGCCGGGGCAGATGGCATTGCTGGTGATGCCTGAGCCGGCCGTTTCCAATGCTACTACCTTGGTAAGGCCGACCAAGCCATGCTTGGCAGCGACATAAGCTGCTTTGTTGGCCGAGGCGACCAGGCCATGCACCGAGGCGATATTGATGATCCTTCCCCAGCTGGCGCGGCGCATGTGCGGCACAGCATGATGAATCGTGTAAAAGCTGGCGGATAGGTTGATGGCAATGATTGCGGCCCAGCGCTCCTGTGGAAAATCTTCAACTTTTGCCGTATGTTGGATTCCGGCGTTATTGACCAGAATATCAACCCCGCCAAAAGCTGCTGAAGTAACTTCCACAAGATTTTCAATTTCTACGGGACGGGTCATGTCTGCGCCGTGATAACGCACATTGACTCCGAATTCCTCTTCCAGATCGCTGCGCAGACATTCTATGCGCAGTTGATCTCCCAGGCCGTTCAGCATGATATTGCAACCCTGTCCGGCCAGGGCACGGGCGATGCCGAGCCCGATTCCGCTGGTCGAGCCGGTGATTAGTGCGGATTTTCCTTTGAGCATAATCGATTTCTCCTTGGTATTATCCAAAAAACGCATTTATAGATTATCTCTCAACCACCATCGCGATGCCCTGTCCGCCACCGATGCAGAGCGCCGCCAGGCCGCGCCTCAGGCCACTCCGTTCCAGCTCATGCAGCAGCGTCACCAGCACCCGGGCGCCGCTGGCTCCCACCGGGTGACCCAACGCAATGGCGCCGCCATTCACGTTTACTTTGCGGCTGTCCAGACGCAACTCGCGAATCACTGCCAGTGACTGCGCTGCAAAGGCCTCATTCAGCTCTACCAGATCGATTTCATCCAGTGTCAAGCCTGCTTTGGACAATGCCTTGCGGATTGCCTCCACCGGACCCATACCCATAATCCTCGGATCTACGCCGACCGATCCCCAACTCATAATTCGAGCCAATGGGCGTATGCCGGCCTTCTGCGCCGCTGACTGCTCCATCAGTAAAAGTGCCGCCGCGCCGTCATTAATGCCCGAAGAATTACCGGCAGTGACGATGCCACCCTCCTTGAAGGCCGGCCTCAGCTTTGCCAGGCTCTCCATGGTCGTATCGCGGCGGGGATGTTCATCAACCGCAATCAGCAACGGCTCGCCACCCTTGCGAGGAACCGGCACCGGAACTATTTCCCGGCTGAAGATTCCTTCGCCGAGAGCCTTGGCGGCCTTCTGCTGCGATTGCAGGGCAAAGGCATCGACCTCCTCTCGCGAGATGCGGTATTGATCGGCAATGTTCTCGGCCGTGACCCCCATGTGGATGTCGTAGAAAGCGTCCATCAGGGCATCCTTGAGCAGGGTGTCCTCCAGAATGCCGCTGCCCATGCGGTAGCCGTTGCGGGCCTTGTCCAGTAGATAGGGAGCCTGGCTCATGCTCTCCATGCCACCGGCCACGATCAGGTCCGCTTCGCCCGCGGCGATCGCCAAAGCGCCCAGTGCCACACTCTTCAGGCCGGAGCCGCACAGCTTATTGACCGTATATGAGGGGATATGTTCAGGTATGCCGGCGCCGATGGCCGCCTGACGGGCGGTATTCTGTCCGCAGCCGGCCTGCAGAATCTGCCCCATGATGACTTCATCGACACGTTCTTTGGATACTCCGGCCCTGCTGATAGCTTCGCCGACGACCAACCGCCCGAGCTGCACAGCGGAAATGGAGGCAAGTGAACCGTTAAATGAGCCGATTGGTGTCCTGACGGCAGAGGCAATGACGACGTTGCGCATGGTTGGGTTCCTTTCGCTCCAGGCTGCTACTGCATAATCAGAGTCGGCTCGGTACAGGCCTGGATTTCAGCCGGGGTATAGCCCGGAGCAACCTCTACCAGCCGCAGCCCTTCCGGAGTGACATCCAGTACGGCGCGGTCGGTGATGATCCGGTTGATGACACCCTTTCCGGTCAGCGGCAGGGTGCAGCTGTTGAGGATCTTTGTTTCGCCATGCTTGTTGCAATGCTCCATCAGGACCACGATTCGTTTGGCGCCATGCACCAGATCCATGGCCCCGCCCATCCCCTTGACCATCTTGCCGGGTATGACCCAGTTGGCCAGATCTCCGGAGGACGAGGCCTCCATGCCGCCCAGAATGGCCAGGTCGATGTGTCCGCCGCGGATCATGGCGAAAGATTCGGCGCTGCTGAAGGTGCAGGATCCGGTGATCATGGTAATTGTTTCCTTGCCGGCGTTAATCAGGTCCGGATCCAGCTCCTCTTCGGTGGGGTAGGGGCCGATACCCAGCAGGCCGTTTTCAGACTGGAGCACCACCCTTTTTCCTGTGGGGATATAGTTAGCCACCAGGGTCGGCATGCCGATCCCCAGATTGACGTAGTAGCCATCCTCTATCTCTTGCGCAGCCCGCTGGGCCATTTCCTCGCGTGTCAATGCCATGGAATCTCCTTTCTATTTTCGTACCGTGCGGCGTTCGATCCGTTTTTCATGGCCGCTGCAGGCGATGATGCGCTGTACGTAGATGCTGGGGGTGTGGATCTGATCCGGATCCAGTTCGCCCGGTTCCACCAGTTCCTCCACTTCGGCAATTGTGATCCTGCCGGCAGCCGCCATCATCGGATTGAAGTTGCGGGCGGTCTTGCGGTAGACCAGATTGCCGAAGCGATCACCCTTCCAGGCTTTGACGATTGCAAAGTCGGCCGTCAGACCATATTCCAGCAGGTATTCCTTAACGCCGAAAACCCTGGTCTCACGTCCCTCGGCAATCGGGGTTCCGACTCCGGCCGGGGTGTAGAAGGCCGGTATGCCGGCTCCGCCGGCCCGGATCCGTTCCGCCAGGGTGCCCTGGGGAACCAGCTCCACTTCCAGTTCACCCGCCAGATATTGGCGCTCGAACTCCTTGTTCTCGCCCACATAGGAGGAAACCATTTTCCTGATCTGCTTGTTCTGGAGCAGGATGCCCAGTCCCCATTCGTCCACGCCGCAGTTGTTGGAGATGACCGTCAGGTCCCGTACTCCCGATTCCCGCAGACCCTGAATCAACTTTTCAGGAATACCGACCAGTCCGAAGCCGCCGGCCATGATGCTGGCGCCATCCTGTATTCCTTCCAGCGCTTCCTTGATGCTTGTACAGACGACAGCCATATTTCACCTCCGAAATTATACAGCATTTACTTTACAGAGACCGTTTCAGCAGTCGTCCCAGTTCACCGACAAACCCGCGTCGAAAGAGCAGCACGCAGATCACAAAGATACTTCCGATGATTACCGTTATCCAGGAACCGACCGAACTTAACTCGGATTGGAGTGTTATCACGGTGAAAGCGCCGGCCAAGGGGCCGAGTACCGTTCCGACCCCGCCCAGGAGAGTCATCAGGACCACCTCTCCGGAAGTGTGCCAGCTGACATCGGTTAGCGAAGCCAGTTGGAATACCAACGATTTTAATGAACCGGCCATGCCGGCCAGTGCCGCCGAGATTACAAACGCCAGCAGTTTGAAGCGTTCGACCTTGTACCCCAGTGATACCGCTCTGGGCTCATTCTCCCGGATCGCCTTCAGCACCTGGCCGAAAGGTGAATTGATCGTCCGGTAAATGATCCAGAAACCTAGGCAGAACATGACGAAGACAAAGTAATACAGGTTGAGTCCCAAAGGGCTGCCGCCAATGGTATAAGCGTGACCCAGATCAATCAGGCCGAAGAGCTTGCCGCGGGGAATGCCTTGCAGACCGTCCTCGCCCCCGGTGAAGGGGGCCTTGAGTGCCACGAAATAGACGATCTGGGCCAGGGCCAGCGTGACCATGGCAAAGTAGATCCCCTGTCGCCGGATGGCCAGGCTTCCGACAATGTATCCCAGCAGGGCGGCAAACAGCGTGCCTCCCAGAACTCCCAATTCAGGCGTCAGGCCGCTGCTTTTAACCAGATATCCCGTAACGTAGGATGCACCCCCGAAAAAAGCGGCGTGACCGAAAGAGAGCAGTCCGGTGTACCCTAGCAGCAGATTGAAGGCGCAGGCAAACAGCGCAAAGCAGAGCAGCTTCATCATGAACACCGGATAAACCACAAACGGCGCCAGCAGGCCAAGTATGACAATGGCGATCCAGATGTACTTGTTCATTTACGACTCCTTCCCGAACAGGCCGGCCGGTTTGACCAGCAGTACAATTACCATGATCAGGAAGATAACCGTGCTGGAGGCCGGGGCGTAGACAACCTTGGTGAACCCCTCCACCATTCCGAGCAGCAGGCCGGTCACTATGGAACCCATGATCGAACCCATTCCGCCGATGACTACCACGGCAAAGACGGTAATAATCATCTCCGATCCCATGACCGGGCTGACTGAATAGATCGGTGCCGCCAGTACCCCGGCAAAGGCGGCCAGCGCCACGCCATAGCCGTAGGTCAGGGTGATCATCAGCGGCACATTGACGCCGAAGGCCTTGACCAGTTCCGGGTTTTCCGTGCCTGCTCGCAGATATGAGCCCAGTTTTGTACGTTCAATGACATACCAGGTGCCGAAGCAGACCACCAGGGAGATGACAATTACCCAGAGACGGTATTTCGGGAACATCATGAAGCCGAGGTTAACCACACCACTCAAAATTTCCGGTTTGGCCTCGTAGGGATCGCCGGACACATTGAAAAAATTTGTAAAGACCCCCTGGATAATCAGTGCCAGGCCGAATGTCAGCAGCAGGCCGTACAGGTGGTCAAACTTGTACAGCCTGCGCAGCATGGTTCTTTCAATAACGATTCCGAAGGCGCCAACCACCAGCGGAGCTACGATCAGCGCCGCCCAGTAGCTGAGGTGGAAGTCCGGCATACCGAGCAACGGGCCGATCGAGGTGTAGCCAAGGAGCGCCACGTAGGCACCCAGCATATAGAGTGCCCCGTGGGCAAAATTGACAATATTCAGGAGGCCGAAAATCACCGCCAAACCGAGGCTCAGGATGGCGTAGAAAACACCGTTGTTGAGGCCCAGCATAACCTGTGACATGACCATCTGAAATGAAATCTCCATGAACGGCTCCCCTTTTTGTTTCTATCAACATATTCCGTAAGGGAGATTCTTGTGATCGCCCTGTTTGATCGCCCCTTACAGCGAGCGGGCGAATACAAGATTCGTCCTACTTGCTGACCAGTGAACAAGTGCTCTCGGAGAGCGGCATGAATGCATCCGATGCGGGCACGGTTTTGACAATCTTGAGCAGATCCCATTCACCTTTGGATTCGGACGGTTTCTTGACTTCCATCAGGTACATGTCGTGCACCATTCGTCCGTCAGCTCTGATCTTGCCGTTTACGGCGAAGAAGTCGCTGATGTTCATGGATTTCAGCTTTGCCATGACCGCATCCGAATCATCGGTGCCGGCTGCTTTGACGGCTTTGAGGTAATTCATGGTGGCTGAATAGGCTCCGGCCTGATCCATGGTCGGCATGGCTTTGTGGATGGCGTAAAAACGTTTAGCAAAGGCGCGGGTGGCGGCATCCCGGTCCCAGTAGAAACCGGAGGTGAACTGCATCCCTTGCGCCACATTCAGGCCGAGGCTTTTAATGTCGGTATCAAAGATCAGCAGCCCGACCAATCTCTGCCCCTTCTTGTCGATGCCGAACTCCCTGGCCTGCTTGATCGCATTGGTGGTGTCGCCGCCCGCATTGGCCAGGCCGATAATCTGCGCTCCAGAAGATTGGGCCTGGAGCAGGTAGGAGGAGAAGTCAGCAGTGGAGAGCGGGTGGCGCACCGAACCGAGTACCTTGCCTCCCAGTTTGGTAACAAACTTGGTGGTATTCGCTTCCAGGGAGTGACCAAAGGCATAATCGGCGGTGATGAAGTACCAGCTCTTGCCGCCGCTCGGAACTACAGCTTCTGCGGTAACCTTGCCCAGGGCATAGGTGTCATAAACATAGTGGATGCCATAGGGGGTGCAGGCCTTGTTAGTCAGGTCGGTGCTGGCAGCACCGGTGTTCATGGTGATCTTTTTCTTGTCGCTGGCCAGTTTCTGCACAGCCAGGGCGCAGCCCGAGTTCAGCAAGCCGGTAATCATATCCACCTTTTCATTGTCAATCCACTCGCGGGCCTTGGCCGAGGCGATGTCGGCCTTATTCTGATGGTCGGCGCCGATAACCTGAATCGGTTTTCCCAGCACCTTGCCGCCGAAATCCTTGACCGCCATCTCTACAGCAACCTGGGTACCTTTTCCGCCCAGCGTGGAGTAAACCCCGGACATATCGGTCAGTACGCCAATTTTGACTACACCGTCAGAAATCCCTTTGCCGGCCGCTCCAGCCATTCCACTCGTCATTGCCAGTACTGCGACGGACAGTGCTGCTTTTGAAAACAAATTTTTCATAACGTTCCCCCTTCGTTTTTGTACCTGATCAGACGCCCAGGTATCGGTTAAGTTTATCCATGCTGGAAGCAAGCTCGTCCCTGGTTATCATCTCCGCTATTGCGCCGTGGTCAATCACATAATGGCGGTCGGCCAGGTCAGCCGCAAAATGGAAATTCTGCTCCACCAGAATGATGGTGAATCCTTTCTCTTTCAGAGCGCCGATCAGTCGTCCCAAAGTCTGCACAATCACCGGTGCCAGCCCTTCGGTGATTTCATCCAGCAGCAGCAGTTTCGCCCCGGTCCGCAGGATTCTCGCCATGGCCAGCATCTGCTGCTCACCACCCGAAAGGCGCGTGCCCATGCTGCTGCGCCGTTCCAGCAGGTTGGGAAACATCTCGTATATTTCCTGCAAGGACATGCCGCCACCTTGTACCACTGGCGGCAAAAGCAGGTTTTCTTCCACCGTCAGGCTGGAGAATATCCCGCGCTCCTCCGGACAGTAGCCGATGCCGAGGTGGGCGATCCTGTGAGTCGCCATCCGTGTGGTTTCAACCCCGCTGATCGTGATGGAGCCGCTTCGACGTCCGACCAGGCCGACAATCGATTTGAGGATGGTGGTCCGTCCGGCGCCGTTGCGTCCCAGCAGGGTGACCACTTCACCTTCTCCGACGTTCAGATTGATGCCGTGCAGGATGTGGGATTCGCCGTAAAATGCGTGCAGGTCTGTAATCCGCAGCATCTCTTTGTGTACTGATTCAGTCATGAGAGCTCCCCATATAAGCTTCCAGCACCTGCGAATCCTGAGACACTTCTGTGTAGGTTCCTTCCGCCAGAATCGCGCCCCGCTGCAGAACCGTTATCCTGTCTGCAAGGGTGGCTACAACCTTGAGGTTATGTTCAACCATCAGGATAGTTCGGTTAGTGGAAACCTGTTTTACCAGTGCGGTTATTTTATCCACATCCTCGACGCCCATTCCCTGGGTCGGTTCATCCAGCAGCATTAACTCCGGATCCAGTGCCAGCGTGGTGGCTATTTCCAGTGCCCGCTTGCGGCCATAGGCCAGCTCGGCGGTTATCTCGCCGGAGTACTCGGCCAGACCGACCGCGTCCAGCAGTTCCATGGCCCGCCCATCCAGCTGGTTCAGAATTTTGGCTGATTTCCAGAAGTGATAGGAGATGCCCAGTTTGCGCTGTAGCGCCAGGCGCACGTTTTCTAGGGGTGTCAGGTTCGGGAATACCGCTGAAATCTGGAAGGAACGAACAATGCCGCGCAGGGCGATATCGGCCGGCTTTGCGCGGGTGATGTCGGCGCCGTTAAAGTGAATACTGCCGGAGGTCGGCGTGTGAAACTTGGTGAGCAGGTTGAAAACGGTGGTTTTGCCGGCTCCGTTCGGTCCGATCAGGGCATGGATGTGCCCTCGCTGGATTTGCAGATTGACGGCAGACACGGCGGTGAAGCCCTTGAATTCCTTGGACAGATTTTTTGTGACGAGAATGTGGTCCGTCATTTGTTTCCGCTCCTAGTGGGACATGAAAACCGGGATGGTCATCTCCCGAAGAATCTGGTTGGCGACTTTCCCCAGTTGTGAACCGCGACGTGTCCCGTGGCTGTAAGCACCCATTACCAGCAGATCATAACCGCCGTCGCAGGCGTGGTTCAGCAGGTTGTCCGCCAGGGAAGCCGAAGTAATCGGGTAAACCTCCGTGCGGACATTGACGCCGTGCTGTTGCAGATGCTCCCGTATTCCCGCGCTCAGCTGCTGACTTGATTCATCTCCTGAAGTAACCGTCACAACTGTTACCTGGTCGGCCCGTTGCAGAATCGGCAGAGCATCATGCAGTGTACGGGCGGCTTCGCGACCGTTTTTCCAGGCCACCAGGATGCGTGTGCCGATCGTGTGGAAGGCGCCGGTTGCAGGGACTACCAGAACCGGCCTGCCACACCCTGTTATCAAATGTTCCACCAGAGCCTCTGTCCGGTTTGAGCGGCTGGATTCCTGGCTGACAACCACCAGGTCACTGCAGTGCGCTGCGTGGATCAGTAGCTCACGGCTGCTTACGCCGACCACGTTTGATTCGATGTTGCGGTGGCGTGCCGGGACACCGGCCAGTTCCGCCTTGGCTTTCAACAGTGCTCCTGCGGTCGCCGTTTTCTCTTCGGTATGCAGATAGTGCGGCTGATAATAGCCGTAGGTTACAATGGTAACACCGGTCACCCTTGCATTTAGGGTCTGGGCAAGATTTAAGGCGGTATCAATCCTGCGTTCGCAGGAAGGAGAATCGTTCATGTAGAGGAGGATGTCTTTGATTTCCATGACTGCTCCTGATAAAACAGATTTATACTAATTTAAGCAAGTGGTATGCCACTGTTTTATACGTTTTATGGTTATGTAGTGCATTTATACGATAATATTGAATAAATTGGATATGTGTGCGACAGAACGCAGTAACTGAATTGGTTGTGGGTGAGACTGATTCCGGAAAACTGGAATTTGTGTTGGGATTTTTATGGTGTTTGAGCAGGTATGTGAAGAAGTTAGAATGCTGTAGTTAGTTGATTTAAAACGGAATAGAAGCAGAAAGGCAGGGTGGTTCCAGAATAATGGAACAAATTCCAGTATTCTGGAACCATGTCACGGGCTATGAATGCGAAAATATTTATCCGCCGATTTCGTACTGGGCGACTTTGGCATATAGTGATGATTTGCTTATGTCAAGCCGCGCCGCTGCGGCCTGTTTGTCACCTTTTTCTTCCCGGATGGCTGTCCGGATCGCTTCCTCTTCGGCCAATTGGGTTATGAACTTCAGACTGCGACTGCTCTTCTGAGAGGTGGTCATACTGCTTCTCTTGACCAGTGAACCGGAAATGTCATTGCGCGAAATGGTGCTGCCAACTTTTACATACACAGCCTGTTCTAGAACATTACGCAGTTCCCGCACATTGCCGGGCCAATCATACTGCTGGAGTATCTCGGCGACTTCCGGTTCCACCCCGTCAACCGGAATGCCGGTTTCTTTTTCAAGCTGGCGCAGGTGAAATTGAGTCAGCAGCGGAATGTCATCCCGACGACAGCGGAGCGGCGGGATCTCTAGCATGACCACATTCAGGCGATAATACAGATCATGGCGGAACAAGCCGCTTTTGACCAATGTTTCCAGATCGCGGTTGGAGGCTGCGATGATTCTTACATCGACCGCCTCGGAAGCCTCGGCGCCAACCGGTTCAATTTCCTTTTCCTGGAGTACCCGCAGCAGTTTGACCTGCATGGTCAGCGGCAGTTCACTGATCTCGTCCAGAAAAATGGTGCCTTTGTCGGCCAGGGCGAACTTACCTTTTTTACCCCTTTTCTGAGCTCCGGTAAAAGCACCCTCGCGGTACCCGAACAGCTCCGATTCAAAGAGCGTTTCAGGTATTGCTGCGCAGTTGACTTTTATAAACGGGCCGAGTCTGCGGTGACTTTCATTGTGTATGGCATGGGCAAAAAGCTCCTTGCCGGTTCCGCTTTCCCCCTTCAACAGGACGGTAGTGGTGCTCATGGCCACCTTTCGGCCGAGCTCTTTGACCCACTCCAGTTCCTTGCTGTTGCCGACAATATGGTTGAAGGAATATTTGGCGCTAAGATGTTTGCTGAGCTCACTTTTGTAAAACTCAAGTTCGCTCTTAAGCTTCTTAAAATTCTCGGTAAATGAGAAAAGGTCCTCGATATTCTGAAACATGACTTTGCCGACTACTGCCACAACCTGCCCGCTTTCAATGATCGGAATCCGGCTGCAGATCATCTCATGCCCCTTGATCTTCTGTAGCTGGGCGATTTCGGCAACACCGCTTTTGCCTACCAGGTGCATGCGGGTATTCTCGATCACATCAGTGACATGTCTGCCGACCAGTTTGTCCATGGTTGTCTCAAGGAAACGGGCATAAGCCTCATTGACCTTCAGTATAACACCGGAGGCGTCGGTGATCAGAAGCCCCTCGTAGGCATGCCCCAGCGCCTCTTCCAGCATGAGCCTGTCTTTTTCCGCTTTATCGGCTTTTTGGGAAAGGGTAGTCAGAAGAGTATGGACCCAGCCGTTTTTATGTATGATCATCAGTGCCCCCGGAACAGCAGATTACTCAGACTTTGAACAGTGCCACGATTCCTCCTTTTTGTACAACCACATGTTTTCTAATGCAACTTTTTAGGCTGCTTTTGTGTTGCCGGCCGATGTGGCACTGCGGAAATTGGGCAGTAGAACAAAAGAGGCCCCTTCAGAAATCAGGAGCCCCTTGAAAAACCGGCAGGGCAAGTTGCCCGCTGCTTATTACAATTTAATCGTTGTGTCCACGGTGTCTGCCATGGTCGCGATGATCTTCCCTTCGCTCGTATTTACGCTCCTCTTTCTCGCGCTTGCGATCTTCCTTTTCATATCGGCGCTGCTCTTTGCGATATTCCTTCTCTTCCAGGCCGGGGCGGTAATGACGTCCCCGGTAGTGATCGTGCTCACGCTCGTAGGAGCGAAACTCCTGTTCGCGATGCTGCCTGATTCTGTCGATACTGTAATTACGAATCGGCGGCGGGAGACGGTCACGACGGACTGAAGCCCAGGGGCCATTGTAATGTCTGGCCCGATACCACCCGTTACCTTGAAAAAGGTAGTAGTTGCCTGAAATGAAGATCAGATCCTGCGGAATATCCACCCCGATGTAGAAACCCAGATTCGGAGGGGCAAGGAAAAGGGGTGGCGTCTTGAAAAAAATCTGCGGCGGGGCTGGAATCGGTATCGAAGGTACCCCGACGCTGATGTTTACATTGGTTTCCGCCAGGGAGAGCGTTGGCGCCGACAGGGATAACAACAGTGCTGCCAGGAGAGCTTTATTCATCTGTTACTCCTTTTGAACGAAATTTTTGAAGACTCGGTGGTTGAAAAGAGCACAAATAGTGCCAACAGGGCCAATGGCCGGTGAAATCAGGCAATGTTGCCAATCAATATTCCGGCGCCGTTCGGCAGGTCGAGCGGGAGCCTTGAAATATTTTCAACGCCCGCGTTGATCATCATCTGTGTAAGTTCTTGCTGGGAATAGGATTGTCCGGCCTGGGTGCCGAGCAGCATGTTAAGCGAGAACAGGGCCGGGAAAAGTGGGGCTGTCCGATCATCATCAAGGATGAATTCCTGCACAAACACGAGTCCGTCCGGTCGCGACGAACGGACCGCCTTATCCAGCATGGTGGCGGCGCCTGCCGGTCCTTCGCTATGCAGCAGGTGCGAGATCCAGACCACGTCATAACCACTGCCGATGCCGTCAGTGATAATGTCACCGGCAGAAAAACTGATTCGGTCGGACAATCCGAAACGCTGGACCGTCTGTTCCGCAAATTCCCGGGTTGTCGGCAAGTCGTAAATCACGGCCCGCAATTCCGGATTATGCAGGCAGAAGTGAATAGCGTATGTGCCGGGACCGCCGCCTAAATCAAGCAAGCTTCGGCGACCCGAAAGGTCTATGGCCGGCACGATCTTTGGCGCAATCAAACAAGCCAGGTTAAACATTCCCATCAGGAAACTTTCGCGGTCAGCTGCATCATCACTGCGCGACGAGTTTGATCTCACCGCAGCACCGCTCTTGACCGCCTCGTCCAGGTTGGACCAACCGGGCATCAGGTTGTGGTGATGCATGATGATATGCCCCAGATATTTATCCGAGTTTTTGGACAGGTATTCGGCAGAGAAAGGAGTTGCAACGTATTTGCCGTTATCGAAATGCAGCAGTCCGATTGCGGCCACCGCATTCAACAGCATGGTCATGGAACGATGATCAGTATTGGTCAGTCTGGAAACTTCCGAGGAGGTAGCCGGACTCCCGGCAATACAGGTGAATAAATCCAGCTTGACGGCGGCGTGGAGGGCACAGGTTGCCCAATATCCTCCCGATAACTGAAGCAGTTCTGACGGGTTCATATCCGGTCCTCCTGTAGGTCAAAAGAAGGTGTGACGGGCGCGTATCAGGCCTTGAAGCGAGCCATTTCATTCTGCAAAACTTCGATCTGTCTGGCCAGTTTGACCAGAACCTCGTCCATGACCATGGTCGAGGTGACATGCAGCTCGTTGGACTCTTCGAAATCCTTGAGTGAATCGGCGATCTTTTCCGAGCTGGCTGTCTGGATCATGGACTCTTCGCAGATGTCCTTGACCATGGTGTTGATCTTTTCACTGGCGCTGATAACCTGGGAGGCAGAGCTTTGGTGACTGCTGATGGAGCGCATGACTTCACTGGTCAGGTTTCTCATGCGGTCAACAGCGGTGGTAATCAATTCGCTGCCGTAGCTTTGCTCTTTGGTCGATAGGGCAATCTGCTCAACCATGTCGGCAACCCGGCTCACGGCCTGCTGCACTGCAGCGCTTGTCTGAGCCTGGTTGAGGGCGGTTTTATTGATCTCATTCATCTGCTCACTGGCGAATTGTATGCCGTTCACAATCTTCCGAAGAGCTTCACCCGATTTTCTGGAGAGCTCTCCCCCTTCGGAAATACGTTTTTCAGAAAGTGTGATTGCCTTTACTGCCCGCTCGGTTTCTTCTCTTACGCCGAGGATGATTTCTGAAATTTCTCTGGTGTGGTTACCGGTTCGTTTTGCGAGCTCCTTGATTTCTCCGGCTACAACCGAAAAACTTTTACCGCGTTCACCGGCCTGCGCCGCGATAATCGAGGCGTTAAGGGCAAGCAGATTGGTCTGCTCGGCAACTTCATCTATTACAGACAGGATTTTCCCGATATTTGCCACTCTCTTAGACAAATTTTCAATGGCATCGAAGGTGACTGTTGACGAAGCCCTGATTTCGTTAATACCGGCTATTGTGGCATCAACAGATACCCACCCTTCCTCCGCATCTTTTTTGACAGATTCTGCAATGCGTGAAGTGTCGCTTGCCTGTGAGCCGATCTGGTTGATGGCCTTGTCCATTTCAAAAACCAACGTCGAGGTTTTGGATGTATCCGCCATGAGTATGCCCGCATTACTTTCAATCTGGCCGATAGCGGCGGCCATCTCGACAATCGAGGAGCTGACCTCCTCAACGGAAAGAACCAGCGACTCCAGGTGTTGGGTGGTTGATTCAAGACTGCGCGACATGACCGTCATTGAGGACGAGTTGCTTGAAGAGAGGCTGGTCAGAGACACGACGGACCCCGAAATATCGCCGATGGATTGGTTTATCTCGCGGATCGACAGAGAAGTACGTTTTAGTATCTCCGACTGAACTGCGGCGGAGGAAACCCCTTTTTCGGAAAGCTGTGCAATTGTGGCAGAAATACCTCTAAGCTCTGTAAGCGAAATATGAACCTTTGAAATTGCACTGGAAAGTCGTTCCATCATGGAATTGAACTTTTCAGCCAAAAGAGAAATTTCCGTTTCCCCATCAAAGGCTACGCGTTCCCTTAATTCGCCGTCGGCAGCCTTGTTCATTGCCGAAGCTATATGGTTGATGCGCTCTGCAAGCCGCCTGGCGATAAGTATCCAGAAAACTGAAGCCTGTGACAAAACAGCTAATAAAAACAGTATTCCCACTGTCACCCGGCTGGGTGAGTCGAAGGAAACGGCCAGGAATACACCCGCCACGGAAATGATAATTCCCACGACAAGAAAGATTCGGATCAGGTTGGTGCCGGTACGCAGATTTTTCACGTTTTTAATTCTCCCGTGTCGTCAGCTTAAGCAGCTTAATACTACAGATTCTTTGATCTGAAACAAGTAAAAAAACGTAATAAAACGCGGTAATATAATGGCACTGATAATTTGTCAGTTTTGTCAGGCACTTTCCTTGAAATCCGGAAATAATCAATACTCTACTCAATTCAAACAGTATGGGGATTGTGGGCTGTCAACTTGCCAGGCTTTTGGTCACAACCTCATACACATCTCTTGGCAAATCAGGAAGATTCCTGATCCGCAGCAGTTCGTCACGCATCTGCAAACTTCTGCTTTCATCAAAACGCCGCCAGCCGGTCAGCGGGGACAGCAATCGCGCCGAAACCTGCGGGTTGACCGGAATCAATCGCAGCAACTGATCGGTTAGAAAACGGTAGCCGGAACCGCTTGGGTCATGGAAACGGGCCTGGTTGGCCTGACTGAAATTTGCGACCAGGGAGCGGAAGCGATTCGGGTTGGTCAGCTCGAAGGCCGGATGATCAAGCAGCGCCCGGACTTCTTCCAATGTGTCTGGCAGTGTGGATGTGGCCTGCAGTGCGAACCATTTGTCTACCACCTGGCGGTCATTCTGCCAGCGTTCGTAGAAGTCGGCCAGAACGGCGTGGCGTTCCGGACAGTCGCAGGAGGCCAGCGGCACCAACGCTCCGATCTGATCGGTCATGTTGTCGGCAGACTGGTACTGTTGCAGGCAGAGTTCGATGATATCCTGCTCGCCATTGCTGCTCAGATAAGCGAGGCAGAGATTGGCAAGCCGCCGCTGTCCCGAACGGCCGTCGCCCGGAGCGTAGGGGAGGGGGGAGCGGCAGTTTTCACGGATCGACAGAAACTGCGCCTTGTAGAGCCTGGCCAGGCTGCGGATGACGAACTGGCGGGCGCTGTGAATCGCCCCCGGATCAATCACCGGCATCAATTCGGCCAGGTATTTCTCGGAGGGGAGCGTTAGTGTCTCGGCCAGAAAGGCATGATCGGTTTGTTCACCTGCCAGGGTGATGCCGTAGGCTTTTGCAAAAGCCGGGTCCAGCTTGAGTTCCCGCCCCTGCTGCAATGCCGCCACCAGATCCAGTATGATCTTCGCCGCCATCTGTTGGCCTGCTTCCCAGCGGCAGAAAGGGTCTTGCTCGTGGGCCATCAGGACCAGCATTTCCTTATGGGTGTATGGGTAATCCAGTTTGACCGGTGCCGAGAAGCCGCGCAGCAGCGCCGGCACCGGCTCTTCAGTCACACCGTGAAACCGGAAGGACTCTTCGGCCGAGCGCAGCTGTAGGACAGTCGTAATTGATCCCGGTCCGGATTCGCCGTCCAGATGCAGCGGCAGTTGCTGGCCCTCACGGGAGAGCAGGCCGATTGCCAGCGGGATATGCAGCGGCTGCTTGTCCGGCTGGCCCGGTGTGGGAGGGCACGATTGGCGGAGTGTCAGTGTAAATGTGCCACTGGCCCGGTCATAGTCGCTGTTAACGCTGACTCTGGGGGTGCCGGCCTGACTATACCAGAGACTGAACTGCTGCAGATCAATTTCCCCCGCATCGCCCAGAGCCCGCACGAAGTCATCGACCTGAACCGCCTGTCCGTCGTGCCTGGAAAAGTACAGGTCCGTCCCCTGGCGAAACTTTTCAGGTCCGAGCAGGGTGTGCAGCATCCGGACGATTTCGGCGCCTTTTTCGTAGACGGTCATGGTGTAAAAATTGTTGATCTCCATGTAGGAGTCGGGGCGGACCGGGTGGGCCATCGGCCCGGCATCCTCGGCGAACTGTGCGGTCCGCAGGTTGCGCACATCTGAGATCCGCTTTACGCCGCGGGACTGCATATCGGAGGAAAACTCCTGGTCGCGGAAGACCGTAAAGCCCTCTTTCAGCGATAGCTGGAACCAGTCGCGGCAGGTCACCCGATTACCGCTCCAGTTATGGAAATATTCATGGCCGATAACCGCTTCGATGGCGTTGTAATCATCGTCGGTGGCGGTGGCCGGGCTGGCCAGCACATAGCGCGAATTGAAGACGTTGAGCCCCTTGTTCTCCATGGCACCCATGTTGAAATCATCCACGGCCACAATCATATAGCAGTCCAGATCATACTCCCTGCCGAAGGTTTCCTCGTCCCAGCGCATGGCGTTTTTGAGGGAAAGCATGGCATGGCCGCATTTGTCATGGTTATGCCTGTGCACGTAGATCCGCAGATCAATTTTTCGTCCCGAGCAGGTTGTGAAGTTGTCCTGAAGGTTGACCAGATCGCCGGCCACCAGTGCAAACAGATAGCTCGGTTTTCTGAATGGGTCGTGCCAGGTCGCAAAGTGGCGGCCATCCGGCATTTCTCCCTGCTCCTTAAGGTTGCCGTTGGAAAGCAGCACCGGATAAAGCTGGCGGTCGCCAATGATGGTGGTGGTGAAAACCGTCAGCACATCGGGTCGGTCAGGATAGTAGGTGATCGAGCGGAAACCTTCCGCCTCGCACTGGGTGCAGAACATGCCGTTGGAGCGGTACAGCCCCTCCAGAAATGTGTTCTCCTGGGGGCGCAGCTCGGTCTTGATTTCAAGCGTGAAGCTGGCCGGGACGTTTTGAATCGTCAATTGTTCCGCCGAGACGGAATAGCGATTCTGATCCAGCAGAGCACCATTCAGCGACAGTTCCAGCAGTTTGATGCGGTGGCCGCTCAAAACCAGCGGGCGCTGGCCGTGCGAGGTGTCATGATTGGCCTGGATTGCCAGTCGTGACGTGACAACGGTTGTCTGTTCGCCAAGTTCAAAACGGAGATCGGTACTGTTTATCTGATAATCAAAAGGAGTGTAATCTTTGCGGTAGATGGTGTTGTGGGCGGCGTCGGTCATATTTGTCCAATCTTAGTGGATTTTGCGAAATAGGCAGAGAGACCCTATCATAATTCCGGTGATCAATAAACCTTTAGCTGGCATGTACGCGGGACGGTTCACGCGTTTTTGTTGCTAAAATTAGAAACGTTGCAGTAACTGATTTGGCATAGTATCTCTGTGGAATACCTGGTTTAGTGTTGCACAAATTATAATGGGTCAGAAGATCACGGGAGTTTTTACTGATGAAGCAGTACTCAAATTTTGATGTGAAGATGACCTGGGATATAAAAAACATCGATCGAAAAACCGTGGTTGATGGATATATCAAAAATATCCGCTATGCGATAATGGAAGATCTTGAAATATGGGTCGTTTTGCTTGATTCAAATGGAAAGACGGTTTGCAGGGGCGTTGATCTGATTTTGCCAAGACGACTGGACAAAGATGAGTCTGCCCCCTTTAAAATCGAATTTCCGATTGTCGTGCCACATGGCGCCAAACTCGTTTTTACCTACAAATACACGGGCTGCGATGGAGCTGACGGGACTGATTGGATGCAATCTTTTGAATCCTGCATGGATTGATGAAAGTTGCACATACCTGAGCCGTGATGCCATGCGAGTACATGCCGGTACGGCTGCAACCGTTATTGAACTGGCTGCTTCGCTTTTAGGTAAGAGCATAATTTAATTACGACGGGAATTTGCGGGCCAGGTCGTTGTCGATCACATAGACGCAGACCTCTTTCGCGCCCTGCTTGGTGTAGTGGAATTTTGTGCCGCAGAGGTTGTTGATCAGGAATGAAACGTCATCGCGGATACGTTTGTCGTAGGTTTTGAACGTGTCGGTGTCGTAATCCTTGATTGCGCGCCTGAAGTTCTGATTATCCAAAAACGGTTCCATCACCTTTCCCTTCAGGTTGTGCACATAACGTTCATGTAGTGCCTGATAAAGGCTCGTATCTCTTGGGTTTCGCCCTTCGGCCAGAATCTCCTGGGTCAGTGTTCTTCCGGCATATTCCCGCTGGGTATCGCGCCGGAACTGTTTCCGGATATTATCTTCAACAGCGGAGCCGATCAGGCGTTTTTCCATGCCGCCAAGAAATTCTTCGCTGATTTCCAGTTTGTCTCCGGTGAAACGACAAACCGCCACAGAGCCAATCTCGAAGCTGACCGCAAACATATAATTGAGCAGTTCCCTGGCAATCTGTTCCTCGTTGTAATAGTAAAGTGATTCCTTGACCTCTTGCAGTACGGTGTAGTTGTAATTCCGCAGCAAAGAATTCAAAAAACCTTCTGGCAGCATTTCGTACAGGTCACGTCGCCATTTGGTGAAGAATGAGGTCAGGGCGGACATGGAAATCAATTCGTCCTTGCGGGCATAGGCCGCATAGAACTCGCCGAAGATCTTGATCGAATCGCGTCCCGAAAAACCGGTCACACCTTCTTCTTCCGATTCATCGATAATCTGTCTCCTGCGTTTGGCCGTGAGGCGTTTGCGGTCTTCATCCGATACCCAGTTCGGAATATAGCCGGTGTAAATCTCCATTTTTAGAAGCTGCAGGTTCTCGTCGCAGTACTGCCCGTAGACCATCGGGTCGCCGATCCACTCCAGCAACGCTTCCGATTTGACTCGCATGCGGGTCGAGATGACAGCACGGGCGAAGTTGTGCAGTACGCGGGGGATGAAGCTTTCATCAATATGTTTGCCGAAGATGTTGCGGTAAATTTCAACTTCGGTATTAAGATCCATGACATAAGGAATGTTGATGTATTCGATGCGATCGCTGAATGATTGAAACCCTTCGAATGTTTTTTCGTCTCCCGGGTTCATCAGGGCCATAAAGAGCGATCTGACATTTTCCTCAAGGTCCTCTACTTTGTGTGTGCCCTCACTGATGATGTTATGCAACTCCAACAGGCGCTCGGCATTATATGATTTAACATCCATCAGGGCATAGATGCCGTTGTTGGTTTTGGCAAAGTTGGAAAATATATACTTGACCGCGTTACTGTCGCCCAGTAGCGAATCGATCTTGCGTTGCAGCTGCTCGTTTGTCTTTATGTTCTGCTTCATTGGTTTGTCGCCCGGATTGAAAACCGTGATTCCTTCGCCAAGTCTGCGGTTGAAACGGTAGGGGCGGGCATGGATCATTTTGTAGATATCGATCGCATTTGGGAGTCGCTGTGCCAGTGCTTCATAGATTGAGCTGCAGATGGTACAGGGGCTTTCGCTGAAAACCCAGTCGTACTCCTTTTCCGTAAAAAGTTTCCATTTGAATTCGTCATTTTTAAATATGTCGTCGTAAAAAAGGCGCCGGTCCCTTTTGGGAATCAGCAGCAGCGGGTTGTCGTGGGATGGACAGGCAATATCCACGTAATCAACGGAACCATGCAGCGGACTTTTTGCCTCGGACAAGTCAGCCTGCCCCAACTCATATTCATCAAGCAGGTTGGATAGCCGGTCCACAAAAGATGTGAGCTGGCTTTCGTTGATCTGTGCCAGCACCCGCCGGTCGAGCCGCCAGACGACTTCATAGCGTCTGCCGTCATCACTGTTGGAGTATTCTTCAAACTTGAGCAGCAGGTTGTTCAGAAAGGTACTCTTGCCGGAGCCGGGCGGGCCTTCAAAGATGTAGATTTTGTTCTGTCTGGCGCTTCCTTTCATCGAGTCAACATGGTTTATCAGGCGATTGGCAAACAGGCGGTCGGCAAAGAATGGCCGGTCCGTATTATTCACAAACAGGTTGCGGCAGTCGTAATAGACATAATTGATCGACTCCGGATCATCAGGATACTCGTCGAGTCCTCTTCCAACATAGGTTTTAATCATGTCGTGGAAGCTCTGAAAAACACTGCGGACAACCGTGGATGGCTTCATCGCCAGGATGTTCAGGAACTCTTCAAACTGAATGGTCTGCCTGCTGACATGATTGCCATGTTTTCGATTCAGATGTTTTAGGGCTCGATCTACATTCGACATATTTCACCAAGTAGTGTTGGAATTAGATTTCACTTCTGGACAGTACTTTGCCATTCATTGAATAGATAACCCGCTTCCAGGTTATTTCTCCTTCCGGCGCTTCATCCGTGTTTGCGGAAGTTGCCGTGGCAGGAAGCATATGTGCTTCACTGGTTTCCAGATGCACCGGGGCGCCCCACAGATATTCGATCCCGACCATCGTGTTGGCGATATACTCCTGCACCAGTTGTTTCCCCTCAAATTTATGCATCAGGTAAAGATTTCCATCGAAGCATCTTTTTTCATCCACGCTGATGACCGGAGGGTGATAGAGCGTGTCCTGAATCATCTGCTGGTAATCCTGCGCCTTGCGGCTCTTGACGTAATACTGCCAGACCATGCGCTGCTTATCCAACCGTTTGCCTGCCACAAACAACTTGTGTTTATCGATGAAATCCTGATCCAGATAATTTTTTAAAAACAGGTAGTCGGACAGATTTTCACGCACCTTGAAAATGAAATTTTTCCCCGCGCCGGTATCATTGTCGAACTGATTTCGCTCCGAGGCGTTTTTCAGACGCTGGAACTCGAAGGAAATGCGCCCTTTGTCGGCCTGCTCCCCGACATGCTCAAAAAGCCGCATCCCCAGGGCATATGGGTTCATTCCGACTCGCGGCATGGAGGTTACTCCGGCGTGAACCCGGGCGAAATCCACTTCATGTCCCTTGATACGGTCATCCTGTAGAAAAAGTGCTTCATGCCAATAGCTTGCCCACCCTTCGTTCAGGATTTTGGTTCGGATTTGCGGCTGGAAAAAAATGGATGTTTTGCGAACAATTTCCAGAATAGATCGCATCCAGATATTTTCGTCCTTGGCTAAAAATTCCGATTTATCCAGCAGGTAACGGAGCAGATCTTTTTTTGGGGCGGGGTGGGTTCCTGCCGTCCTCGCAAAATGTGCTTCCAACTCGGGGTAGCGTCGTTCTGCCTCCGCGAAAAAGGTCTTTTCACCCAGTTCACCATAGGCTTTCTTGCAGTCATTGTAGCGATTAACCTCTTTGATGTACTCGCTGACCGGGATTTTCTTTTCCGCTTGCAGGAATACATCGAAATAGTAGTTCAGGCGGGCGGAACAGTCCGCCTCCGGAGGGGTGAAAAGGTCAGCCAGTTCACCATGAAAATCGACCAGGTTGTCGATGCTTCTGGCAAATTCGATTACGTAATCAACCCAGCGCCCTTTTTCGGCCCTCAGTTTTGCTATAACGCGTTTGTCAGAGAGCGCCTGGCCGGTGAAGTCGTAGTCCCAGGTGTGTCGAAAGTACAGATTGTTCTGGAAAAAATCGATGTGGCCAAGGACGTGATAGAAGATCATCACATTCAGCCAATCCGGGTTATTGTCGTTGTAAAAGGAGATCGGCGGGCGGGTGTTGATGACGGTCTCGTAAGGATTGTTGGGATAAAGTTCGTACTTGCCACGCTCCCGCAACACCTCCACATCATGAACCCAGTAATCGTAGAGAGTCGGAATCATGACCTTGGGTGAAAGCTCCAGCAGGTCACGGTTGGTAACGATGTATTCCAGGCTCTCATCGGTGAAGGAAAGACCGGCCAATCGGGCGCGTTCCTTACATCCTTCCATGATCCGTTTGGTATGTTGATTGATTAGTTCCATGACAAACCTGTCTGCGTGGGCGAGTTAGCGCAGCGCCCGGCGGTTTTTTCTGCCGATCAGGAAATCAGTTTTTTGATCCCTTCGATCAGCCTGGTTTCGTCGGCATCTTTCTGCATCACATCCATTCGCAACAGCTCGGGCATTTTTTTAAGAAGTCCGGAACTGTTCAGATAGCGCACGACTGTTGTGGTTTCACCCTGTCCATGTTCGGCGATGGTCACTCCGACCCGGCTGGCATAGGTCAATATTTTTTCAAGCTCCGGGAGAGCCTTCGACCCGGACTCGTCCCAGTCGTCACCGTCGGTTCCCTGAAAAACATATATGTTGTAATCCTTGGTCAGGTTTTCACGCTCCACAATTTCGTTGACGAGCTTATACGCGCTGGAAACTTGCGTGCCACCGGCAACTCTGGAATTGTAATAGGTGTAAAAGTCCGGCACTTCCCTGGCTTCGGTGTCGTGGAGTATAAAGCGGGTTTCCGCCTGCCCCCCGTACTGGTACAGCAGCCAGCTGTAGATCATGACGTGCTGGCTGACGACCAGGTCTGTAACCTTGCCGACCATTGACCCGGAATAATCACGGAGGAAGAAGAGCATGGCTTGCGGCTCGTAATCCTTTTCCCGCGACAGAACACGATAAACCTTGTCATGGGGAGAAATCAGGAACTGTGATGTGTCGATTTCCGAGACATCCGGCAGATTGCCGAGTGCAATGTTTGTTTCAACAATTTTGCGCAGGGTTGCCTTTTTGTCCAGCACCTGCCCGAAACCGCGGTTTTTATCCGTCAGATCGTAGGTGTAGCGAGTGAAGGAGCGTTTTTTCCCTTTATCCTTCAGATTGGGGAGTTGAAACTTTTCGGAAAGGGTTTTGCCGAGATCGTAGGCGGAGGATTCCATCTCATGGTTTCCGCCACCACCCTCTCCAGGCCCGCTGCCGTCCTGGCCATCGTCTTCCCGAACCGGCTGCTCACCGATTACCTCACCCTCTTTTTCATCTCCGGTCCCGCCCGAATTGCCGCCTTCGCCGGGTGGGCGAATAGTCGGGTCGTGAAAAAACTTTTCTTCGACCGTGGTTGGCACGACCACAATTTTACCTTTGCGCCCGCGTCCAGGTTTAATCAGCTTGCCGACCTGAATCTTGCGGGGGAAGCCATCCTGTTCCCGAAGTCGGTCCCGCTCCAGCAGTTCATCAAGCGATTTTGCCAGTCCGGTGCCATACAGGTACGGTTTGGACGCCTGGCTCAGAACCAGCATGTCGCCGCTGCTGTACAGACTCTGCCCTGCTACCGCCAGAGCGGGGTCACATGGCATGTCGCGGTTCGGTGGCTCATGGCACTTCCCGGACGATACAAGCTCCTTCTGCAGCCGCGCTTCCAGGTCGGTATCAAGACCGGATTCCTTGAGTTTTTCCAGGTATGTGAGCAGGTCGTTTTTCATAGTAGGTTGGGCTTTAATTTTCATCTTCCTGCGTGCAGAAGTACTCGATTGTCTTCTGTGCGCAGGTCCGGCAATAACCCAGCTTATCCAGCATGGTTGTGATCATGCGGTCGTAAAGCTTCTGGTTCTCCTCGTTGGTGCGGTTGGCCAGCGCACCGATCAGGCTTCCGGCACCGGCGATGTCCGATTTGAGTCGAACATCTGTGACCGCCTTGACCAACTCCAGGTTGTCCATAAAGTCATAGTTGGGATCCATCGAAATCTTCTGGCCGTAAATCTTGCGGATTGAGGTACGGAAAGAATCCCGCTGTTCATCGGTTTTGAGGCCGATTCTTTCCTCGACGCTCTTGACATAGCGCTCGTCTATTTTAAGCGCCCGTAATTCACCGTTTTGGGGATCCTTGTATTTCCACATCCGATCCGGCCCCAGATTTTCGGCATCAATACCGATGATCATGTTGACATAGTTCATGACATCCTTGCGGATCGCATGCGGTTCGTCCATGTAGGCGTTGAACATTTCGGTCATAATCCGTTCGCGGTAAAGCCCCTTGGCGATCTTCAGGTCGTCCAGGTACTTGGCGCGGTCATTGGTCTCGACCACATAATCCAATACGACGCGCTCCAATGTTTTGAACACATCGTAGGCGAACATGCAGCGCCCTTCATTGGTTTCCGAATTCTCGACCTGAAGCTGGATGGAACGTCCCAGGCTGCGGTGACCCAGACCTTTCTGACCGAAGCGCTTGGTTATGTCAGGATCCTGCCCGAGGGTGTCGATCACCTCTGCCAGAGCCTTGATGCTCTTTTCACCGGCCACTTCACCAGCTGCAAGTTTCATTGTTTCGATAGGGGTCAGTTTCTCCGAACGCGGGAAACGGGTCAGAACAACACCGACTGAAGCGGCGTAGTTCAGGTTGGGATCCTGATGCAGCGCCTCCTTGGTCAGGGTGGTCTTCGCGTCACTGCCTATGGCATAGGCCGTGAGGCCTTCTTGCAGACGGTAGTTGGTGTTGTGGGAGACGTAGCAGATCCGGCAGCGGTCCACAATCGGCGCTTCCTCTTTTTCGGCAAGGAAGCGATTGAACTCTGAATTGTTGCTGGTGGCGATGATCAGCGAATCTATCGGCCATTTATAACCGTCGATTTCGATGGCCCGGTTCTGGATAACACCCAGATAAACCTGGACCAGATCTTTTTTGTTTTTGAAAATTTCATCGGAAAAATGGATTCCTCCACCGGCAACCCTTGCCAGGGCTCCGCGCCGCAAGTCGAAGCGGTAGGGGTTATTGGTATCGGAGATGTGCAGCAGGCGCTGAATTGATTCCTCACCCAGCAGGTCAACCGAGGACGATGTTATTTTGTCCTTGGCCGGGTATTTGCCGGTGACGGTTCCCAGGCTCTCCGACATCGGCACTGGAACTATCTCGACAAAATCCAGCATCTGGTTCAGATCGCCATCGCAATAATCGCGTATGTCGTTCCAAATGTAGCCGCTGCAGGCACCCAGGGGGCGATAGTTTTCGTAAACGGTGTCTATTTCGGATTCGTCCAGACCTCCCTGCTCAGCCAGGAAGCTGCGGTTGTCGGAAGGCGATTCATGCAGGTTCATCGCCAGCACCATCGGGTCTTCATAGGTTTGCGAGTCGACGACATTGATCTTGCCGTAGTGCCCCAGTTTTGCCAATCCGTTGAACCGGAAGGTGTAGCGGCGGTTTGTAGGCTGCAATAGAAAAGCCCGATACTGGCTGCAGAGAAACTCGACAAAAAAAGTTTTGCCGTTACCCGGTTCACCGACCAGCACGAAAGCCATCTCCTTGCTGGAACCACCTTCCGCAGCATCTTTGACATAGGAGACAAAGCTGTTGATCTCGTCATACATACCGATTGTATGTTTCTTTCCGGTACGGAACAGGTTGAAGTCGTATGTTGTTCTGCCGTTCACCACCACCTTTTCAAAGCCTGAATCAAGAATCATTCTGGCCACGGATTGAAAGGCATTTTCAAAGACCCGTTCACTTTTTTTTAGCGCAACAATATGCTGGATCAGCTTTTCGTGTGCAGCCATGATCTTCCTCCGTATCGGTTGTCTATTGCCCGTAAAAAATCGTCTCGTAATTATTGCTTACATATGAACATTAGCAAGTCGATTGCCAAAAAAAATCCAAAATAACTTTTTCAGATTACTAGCTATCAATGGTGCGACGCCTCTTTTGCCTTGCCGTAATCGTACGATAAATGCTAATTTACGCGCATTTGAATCATCTCGGGAGGTTGTTCTGTGAGTCAGTTTCGTTACCTGACGGCCGGTGAATCACACGGTCCGCAGTTGAGTGCAATTATAGAGGGTCTGCCGTCCGGTGTCCGTTTGCTGGCTGACAGTGTTAATCTTGACCTTGCAAGACGCCAGCAGGGATATGGCCGCGGCGGCCGGATGAAGATCGAGAAGGATACCGTCGATTTGCTTTCTGGCGTGCGTTGGGGTGAAACTCTTGGCTCTCCGGTTACCCTTGTAGTGAAAAACCGTGACTGGGAAAACTGGCTGGAAAAAATGTCGCCTCTTTCGGAACATCGTGACGATTCCAGCGCCGTGACCCGGCCACGCCCCGGGCATGCCGATCTGAGCGGTGTTTTGAAGTATCATCTGGATGATGTCCGCAATGTGCTGGAACGCTCCAGTGCCCGTGAAACAGCGGTCCGTGTTGCCGTGGGAGGCGTGGCAAAAGCCCTGCTTGCAGAATTCGGAATCCGGATCGGTGGTTTTGTGACTGAGGTGGGAGGTGTGACCGTTTCCGCACCGCAGGAGCCGATAGAACAGTTGTGGCTGCGTGCGGCGGAGTCGGAGATGTTCTGTTGCGACCCGCTTGCGGAAGAAAAAATGAAGTCGGCGATAGATGCGGCCAGGGATGCCGGCGATACTCTTGGTGGCGTGGTTGAAGTGCAGGTGCTGGGTGTGCCGTCAGGTCTCGGAAGCTATGTCCACTGGGACCGCAAGCTGGATGCAAGGCTTGCAATGGCGCTGATGAGTATTCAGGCCATCAAGGGGGTCGAGGTTGGAATCGGTTTCGAGGCTGCCCGTCGTCCCGGTTCACGGGTACATGACGAAATATCCTATAAAGAAGGTTACTGCCGGGACACTAATAATGCCGGCGGCATCGAGGGCGGCATGACCAACGGCGAGCCGATCATACTGCGGGCGGCGATGAAACCTATCCCAACCCTCTATAAGCCGCTCCGGTCAGTTGACATGCGTACTCATGAGGTTTTTGAGGCGACCGTGGAACGTTCGGATACCTGTGCGGTGCCGGCCGCTCTGGTGGTGGCGGAGGCTGTAGTTGCAATTGAAATTGCCAATGCACTGTTGGAAAAGTTCGGCGGTGATTCGGTTACAGAGATCAAGCGCAACATTGAGGGGTACGTTGAACAGATCCGCAATGCCTGATCGCCCTGTTATCCTGACCGGCTTCATGGGAAGCGGCAAAAGCAGTGTCGGCAAAGTGCTTGCCGAATTCCTTTCATGCCGCTTTATTGATCTGGATGCCGAGATCGTTGAGGAAGCCGGACTGTCAATCAACGAGATATTTGCCCGGGATGGAGAGGATGCTTTCCGCTTGTTGGAGTCTGCCCGACTGGAAAGGATTCTGTCTGCGGGGGATTTGTGCGTCATTGCCACCGGCGGCGGGGTTGTCATTAGTCAGCAGAACCGTGAACTGATGCGGAAGAGCGGCGTGACAGTTAATTTGAAGGTGACACTGGAACAGGTTTTGGATCGTCTGCAGGGATGCAATGATCGTCCGCTTTTTGCCGGTGAAAAGGCGCCGGATCTTGTCAGAGCCTTGATGGATGGGCGAGAACATTATTATGCAGACGCAGATATTAGAATTGACACGGGCGGAAAATCCGTGGAAGATGTCGCGATAGAGATTTTAAGCCATTTGATGAGGTTTTTTTCTTGAGTGTACTGACAGTTAGCCTGGCTGAGAACAGCTACGACATAGTCATTGAACATGGTTCTCTTCCTACCATTGGCGAACGTTGTGCCGCACTGTCTCTATCCGGTTTGGCAGCGGTGGTAACCAACTCCACCGTATCTGCATTGTATGGCGGTATCGTTCAGGAGTCATTGAAAACGGCCGGTTTCAACACGGTGCTGGTTGAAATTCCGGATGGTGAAGAATACAAAAATTCTGCCACATTGAATAATGTCTACGATGCCTTGCTGGATGCTGGAGTCGACAGGAGCTCTTTTATAGTGGCACTGGGCGGCGGCGTTGTAGGGGATTTGGCCGGATATGCGGCAGCAACGTGGCTGCGCGGCATTCCTTTCGTACAGGTTCCGACCACACTGCTTTCACAGGTTGACAGCAGTGTCGGCGGAAAAACCGGTATTGACCATCCACTGGGCAAAAATCTGATCGGTGCCTTTTATCAGCCGAAGTTGGTGCTGATCGACGTTGCAACTCTCGATACTCTTGATGTTCGTCAGTTCCGGGCCGGTATGGCTGAAGTCATCAAATACGGCGTTATCATTGATCTGCCGTTTTTTAATTATCTGGAGTCAAATCTGGATAAAATTATGGATAAGGACACTGACGCCCTTGTGGCAATTATCCATCGTTCGTGTGAGTTGAAAGCCCAGGTCGTAGAACTCGATGAAAAAGAGTCCGGTTTGCGTGCTATTTTGAATTACGGCCACACCCTGGGGCACGCCTTCGAGTCCCTTTCCGGATATTCCGGTATGGTGCATGGCGAGGCGGTCGCTATCGGCATGGCTCTGGCTGCGCGAGTCTCCGAGGCACGTGGTCTCTGCAGTAGCGAAGATGTACGCAGAATTGTATCACTGATTGAACGTTGCGGACTTTCTGTATCCGTTCCGGAATTTGAGCGAGAGAAACTGCTTAAATCAATAGCCACAGATAAAAAGGTCAAAGGCGGCTCTATCACTTTTATCTGTAACAGTGGCATCGGCGCGTATGCCATGTCGAAGCATACTCCCGAAGAACTGCTCCAATTGAGCGGGCTGGAGGCCTGACCATGCAACAGGATAATTCATCATTCTGGACTGACATTAAAACATTTGAAGAACGTCTTGCCAATTCACCTGATTCGTACTGTTTTGCAAGATTGTCTGAAGTCTACCTTAAAGTCGGGTTGATCGAAGATGCCTTGCATACTGCGAGGCAGGGGGTGGCAAAGCATCCCGCCTATCTGGCTGGACAGCGTGCCCTGGCGATGGCCTGTCATGCAAAAGGCCTGGTCGATGAATCCATTGTCGCTCTTAAGAAAGTCACAGAAGCAATACCGGAAGATATTGCGGCACAGATGCTGCTCGGGCGTCTTTCAAGCGGTGCGGGTGACCAGGATGCCGCCCGATTGGCTTATCGTACTGTTCTTGAGTTTGCGCCGGAAAATGTGGAATGCCGGATCGAACTGGAATCGCTTGATCGAGCTGCCATGGTCGAGTCTTCTTTTGATTCAGGGGCTGAATGTGATGACGAGGAAATTATAGAAGATCTGGAGATTCTGGAAGAGTTGGACGTATATGAAGAGGAGGAAACACCTGGTTCCGAGTTTCAGTTTGAAGAAGCTGTTGCCGAGCTCCCCGCAGCGCCGGAGGCCCATCATGACCCGCTTTCAACCAGCACCCTGGCTGAGTTGTACGTGTCACAGGGTTTTGTTCATAAAGCGCTTGAAATATATCGTGCCATTCTGAAAGATAATCCTGCAAACAGTATCGTTTGTTCCCGTGTCTCTGAACTTGAATTGCTGGATGTCACTGCGGAGTCGCCATGCCTTGACGATGATGAGTACTGCGAAAATGATTCGGAAGATCAGTTGGAATCGCCAACAGATACATTTGTCCAACCGCCGGTATTTCAGAAAACTGAAGCTTTTTTTGATTCGCCAGGCACTGCCAGCAGTTTGCTGCCGCCGAAGGGGATTGCTGATAATGCAATAAACGTCCTTGAAGGGTGGCTGGAAAACATCAGGAGGATAAAATCATGTCGCTGAGAGGTTCGCTGAATTCCATTGTAAGCTCAGTTGATGGCGCATTGGCAGCTGTGATCATGGCGTATGACGGAATTCCGATTGATGAGGTCGCAGTGGAGCAGTCGGAGTTTGATATGCAGCTCCTTTCGGTTGAATACGCGTCGGTTCTAAAGGAGATCAAGCGTGCCGTTGAGGTTATCAAGGCCGGAAATCTTGAGGAAGTCTCCATCGCGACTACACAGACTCAAGTGGTTGTTAGAATTCTTAATGACGATCTCTTTGTGGCATTGATCATGAAACGGGACGGTAATTTCGGCAAAGGGCGCTATCTGCTGAATCTTAATTCGTATGAGCTCGCCAGGGAGCTATCATAATCATGAAGTTTCTTGTCATGCACGGCCCAAACTTAAATATGCTGGGAAAAAGAGAACCGACGGTTTATGGAACCCGGACTCTTGACGATATTAACCGTTCTTTGGAAGAGCTGGCGGCAGAACTTGGATGCTCACTTTTGTTTTGCCAGTCAAATTCGGAAGGCGATCTGGTCAATGCCATTCATGGTGCGTTGACCGAATGCGATGGGATTTTGATCAATCCGGCCGCCTATACCCATACCAGCATAGCGATTCGGGATGCACTCTCGGCTGTCGGGCTTCCATGTGTGGAAGTGCACCTTTCTAACATACATCGACGTGAATCGTTTCGTCATGTCAGCTTGACAGCCTCGATTGCCGTCGGCCAGATATGTGGATTTGGCAGTGACAGTTACCTGCTTGGTTTACGAGCGTTGTTTAACCACATTAAAAACTAATTGTGATTGCATTTGTGGCTGAAGCGGCTGCTTTTGCCTTTACATGTAAAAACAGTTTGTAGTCAGGGTTTCATTTATGCTAAAAAACAGGCGCTCCGGTCTGGAGACGTTCTTTGAAGAATATGATCTGGACGCTATTCTCATCACAGATATAAGGAATATCCGGTATCTGTGCGGTTTCAGTGGTTCGGAAGGTGCTTTGTTGATGTCAAGAGGCGAAGCATGGTTTTTATGCGATTCCCGCTACACAGCACAAGCCTCATCAGAAGTGCAGGGTGCCACTGTCAGGGAATGTTCGGCTCGTCTGGAAACATTGCGTAACATGGCAGTTGAAAATGGATTAAAGCGGATCGGTTTTGAGGCTTCACATACATCTGTCAGCGCATTCCGGAAAATTTCAGAAGAGCTGACCGGAATTGAGCTTGTTGAACTAGGTCCGGTTCTTGATGACGTAAGAATCTGCAAGGATTCCTCTGAGATCGAGTTGCTTTCGACTGTTGCCAAACTAGCTTCTCAGTCGCTGGTGTCAATTCTGCATTTTGTAAAGCCAGGCGTTAAGGAATCGGAAATCGCCCTGGAGCTGGAATTCGAAATGCGACGTCGCGGAGCTGATGGAAGGGCGTTTGATTTTATTGTAGCGTCCGGCCTGCGGGGGGCTATGCCTCATGGAAGGGCCAGTGACAAGGCTATCCGGTCCGGTGAACTTATCACGATTGACTTTGGCGCTGTTAAGGATGCATACCATTCCGACGAGACTGTAACCATCGCATGCGGTGAACCAGGGAGCAGGGAACGGGAAATTCACGCAATCGTTAAAACAGCACATGATCTGGCAATAGAGCGGGTCAAGCCCGGCTTGAAATGCAAGGAGCTTGATGCAGTCGCCCGTGATTACATTACCGAGCGAGGTTTCGGAGAGTATTTCGGTCACGGTCTGGGGCACGGTGTTGGGCTTGATATTCACGAAAAACCAACTTTATCGCCTCGCAGTGACGCAGTTTTGAAAGAGGGCATGGTGATTACGATTGAACCGGGCATTTATATTCCAGGGTTTGGAGGGGTCAGAATCGAGGATACCTTGGTAGTAACAGCCGATGGGTATCAGATTTTAACTAGTGCAGACAAACAATTGCTGGTTATTTGAAAGTCCGGTTTCTGAAGCATCAAATAGAATTATTACATCAGAGTTATTCAAAGGAGAGACAAAGATGGACATCAAAGATTTGAAACTGTTGATAAAAACGGTGACCGAGTCGGATATCACCGAGTTCGAGATGGACAATTCCGATGAGAAGATCGTCATCAAGCGCGGGCATAAGCCCGAGTATATCCAAATGGGTGCCCCGATGATGCAGCCTTATGCGGCTCCGCAATTCGCAGCCCCGACACAGGCAGCGCCAGCAGCACCTGCTGCCGCTGCACCGTCTGCAGCAGCCGAAGCCGGCGACACTCTGAACTCTCCAATTGTCGGGTCATTTTACCGTGCACCGGCTCCGGATGCCGCTCCTTATGTCGAAGTTGGCCAGATCGTTGAGCAGGGACAGGTCCTTTGCATTGTCGAGGCCATGAAGTTGATGAATGAAATCGAAGCAGAGTGCAAATGCAAGATCATCAAGATCTGCAAGGAAAACGCACAGGCAGTTGAGTTTGGCGATCCGCTGTTTGTGATCCAGAAACTTTAAATCCACACCGAAGAGGGGTTTACCTTCATGTTCCATAAAATCCTAATTGCCAATCGCGGAGAAATTGCCGTAAGGGTTATTCGTGCCTGCAAAGAGCTGGGCATCAAGACCGTTGCCGTGTATTCACAGCCGGATGTTAATTCGTTGCATGTCAAGCTGGCGGACGAAAGTGTTTGCATCGGCCCGGCGCCAAGCATCAAGAGCTATCTAAACATCAACGCTATCATCAGCGCAGCAGAACTGACCGATGCCGAGGCTATTCATCCAGGTTATGGTTTCCTCTCAGAAAATGCTGATTTTGCTGAAGTATGTGAAAAGTGCGGAATTACCTTTATTGGTCCGACTGCCGAGAGCATGCGGATCATGGGTGATAAAATCAGCGCCCGCCAGGCCGTTATAAAGCAGGGTGTGCCAATCCTGCCCGGTACCAAGGAAGGTGTTCATTCTGTTGATGAAGCGGTTAAAATTGCCAAGGAAATCGGATTTCCGGTAATTATAAAAGCTACTGCCGGAGGTGGCGGACGAGGAATGAAAATTGTTCATTCTCAAGCTGCGTTGCCGAACGCCTTTGCCACTGCGCGAGCTGAAGCTCAAGCCGGTTTTGGTAATCCCGAGGTCTATATTGAGAAATATTGCGAGCAGCCGCGTCATGTTGAAATCCAGATACTGGCTGACAAGCATGGCAATGTGATCCATCTTGGTGAGCGTGACTGTTCCATACAGCGTCGTCATCAGAAGCTGATTGAGGAAGCACCCTCCACTGTAGTCACACCCGAGATCCGCAAGGAAATGGGAGACGCTGCCGTCAGGGCCGCCGCTGCGGTGGGTTATAACAGCGTCGGGACCATAGAGTTTCTTGTTGATAAAAATAACAAGTTTTATTTCATGGAAATGAACACCCGTGTGCAGGTTGAACATCCCGTGACCGAGATGGTAACCGGGGTTGATATTGTACGTGAACAGATACTCTCGGCTGCCGGTGTGCCACTGCGGTACAAACAGGAAGATATCCAGATCAGGGGACATGCCATAGAGTGTCGCATAAACGCTGAAGATTCTTTCAAATTCACTCCATGTCCCGGTAAAATTACAGCTTATCATCCGCCGGGTGGTCTTGGTGTGCGTGTCGATTCGTTTGTTTATGACCAGTATACAGTTGTGCCGCATTACGATTCATTGATCGGAAAGTTGATTGTACATGCCGAAAACCGTGAAGAGGCCATTAAGCGCATGTCAAGGGCTCTGGATGAATACTTGATAGAGGGCATAAAGACGACTATATTTTTTCACAAACGGATCATGGCCAACAAGGATTTTGTCGAAGGGAATATCGACACCTCTTTCCTTGAACGAATCGTGCTGGAGTAGCTATTATGGACTTTCCCGATGAGTTGAAATATTCCAAGGAGCATGTCTGGGTCAGAATAGAGCGTGATACTGCGGTTATAGGTGTCACTGATTTTGCTCAAGAGGAGTTAGGCACTGTCAGTGGAGTTGAGCTTCCGGATGAAGGGGATGAAGTTGAGCAGGACGATTCTGTCGGTTCAATCGAAGCCCGTAAAACGGTGGCTGATATTTACGCCCCGTTTAGCGGAACAGTCCAGAGCATCAACCATGAAGTGCTTGATAACCCCGGTTTGATAAACGATGATCCGTATGATGGCGGTTGGTTGGTTGAAATATCTCTTGATGACCCGGATGAGCTAAAAGGCTTGATGTCGGCTGATGATTATGCCGATTATATTGAAAACAGAGATTAAATTCTCACATAAACTATGGTATAAGGGCGAGGTGATTAATCACCTCGCCCTGTTTATTGTAGAAAGGAATTTTACGTGCGCATGTCGATCCTGTTGTTGACATGGTTGCTGATACTCCCTGTGTCAGCTTATCCATCTTCAGAGCAGATCCAGCTGAATCTTAAAGATTCCATTCGTAGGGCTGTCGAAAAAAACCTCGATGTTCGCGCTGATCTTTATAATCCGGCACAGTTTGAGGCGGATATCAATCGTGCTCGTTCAATCTATGATCCGATGCTGGCGCTTAGCACTGATTATGTTGATTCTACTACCTCACCCGTAGGTTCGATAACTTCCGGCAAGGTCATAGACTCGCAGTCATTCCTTATTAATTCATCTGTCAGTCAGTTGATGTGGACTGGTGCCAGCGCCTCTCTCAATTTCAATAACAGTTACACAGGTAGCAATGCCTCAGGAAGTATGCCTAATTATTGGCAAACCGGATTGGGAGCAAGCATAAGCCAACCTCTTTTAAAGAATTCCGGTCGTGACGCCACAGAAATTGCCATTAATGTCTCACGATTATCCAAATTCTCGTCTTTGGAACGGTTTAACAGCCGGTTGTTGGCTACTGTTGCGCAGGTTCGAACAGAGTATTACAAGTTGTACAGCCTATTAGAAGACCGCGATGTAAAAAAAGTGTCGTTGGAACTGGCGCGCAAAATACTTTCGGATACGAAAGCCAGGGTAAAAGCAGGGGTTCTCCCTGCAATGGAAATTCTTAATGCTGAATTCGGTAGCGCGTCACGTGAAAAAGATCTTATCGATGCGGATTTGGCTGTTGTTAATCAGTTTGACGTACTCCGTTTACTTCTGCAACTTGACGATAGACAGTCAGAGATAAGCATCATCGATCTGCCGCCTCGCGAACTATTGAATGTAGTTGAGGAGGATGCGGTCAGAAAAGCTATGGGTCGTCCGGATATCCGTGAGCAAAAGCGCAATCTTGAAATAGCTGAACTACAGACTCGTGTTTTCAGCAATAAAACCCGCCCTGATCTTTCTTTGATTGCTTCAGCGAAATTAACCGGCAATGACAGCACATACCAGGGCAATCTGGATAAAGTTGTCACTTTTGATTATCCGGTCTGGAGCATCGGACTGAATTTTACTTATCCATTGGGTAATAAAGCTGCCGAAAATGATTATCGAAAGAGCAGACTTAAAACGGAGCAGACCGCCTTGCAGATTCGAAGTCTGGAAGAAAATGCGGCTATTGAAGTCAGAGCTGCCATTCGTGGCATAGCCACAGGTTTCAAGCAGATTGAGGTTGCTGACCGTGGCCGGGCTTTTGCGGAAGAAAGGCTGAGGGCATTCATTCGCAAGAATGAAGTCGGTTTGGCTACCACCAAGGAAGTTCTTGATGTCGAAAACGATCTGGCGGTTTCGAAAAGCAATCAGATTAAAGCTGTAGTTGGATATGCCAACGCACTAACGCGTTATTGGCAGGTGACTGGCGAACTACTTGAGCGTGAAGGTGTCCGTGTTGTAGAGGGCGATGCCGACAAGCTTTATTCAGCGACCCGTTGATGCTGAGAATAGGTCAGATAGAATATGCGAATTGTACACCTCTGTATTATTTGCTTCGGGAACAGTTCCCCTGCACTGAATATGAGTTTGTTTCGGGGGTGCCTGCGCGACTCAATGCGATGCTGGCAGATGGCTCAATTGATGTTTGCCCTTCATCGTCCATAGAATATGCAATTCATCCGGAGCGTTATCGAATCCTGCCCGATCTTTCCATTTCCAGTGATGGTGCGGTTGCGAGTGTGCTGCTATTTTCGCGCGTTCCAGTCGAAGAGTTGCACGGCCAGACAATCATGCTTAGTTCCGAGTCTGCGACCTCTGTTAACCTCTTAAAAATATTGATGAAACAATTATACTCTTGTTCCTGCCGGTATTCAGTTTGCGCTAATAGCATATCTGATGCACTAGTCTCCTCGCCTGCATACCTCCTTATCGGTGATGCCGCTTTACGTGCTTCCATGCATGAGTCGGGTTTGATGGTGTATGACCTTGGTGAAATATGGCGCAAATGGACCGGCTTGCCATTTGTTTTCGCCCTATGGTTATGCCGGCGCGAAGTGGCAGATAATCCCTGTTTGCAGGAGTTATCCCGTCATTTGATTCAGGCTAAAATGCTCGGGCCACTCCATTTTGAGCGGATAGCGCAAACTGCAAGTGAACTGTCCTGGATAAGCTCTGAACAGCTGCTTTCATACTGGCGCAATAATATATCGTATCACCTGGAAGAATCTTACATATCCGGCTTGACAGTTTTTTATGAGAAGTGTTTTGAGATGAAACTTGTAACGGCAGTCCCACCTCTAAACTTTACGTCACCACAAGGTCTCTGAAATGCCCTCCAACATGAATTCAAAGCAAAAAGACAGCAGCAGATGGGTCCATACACTATCGGGTATAGTTCGTTCCGCTGGCGATCCGTTGGCAGATAAAGGAACCCAGCATCTGGATGACTGCTGCGTCCGAGTGGACATCGTGGCGCGCACACGCTGGGTTATGCTGTTTGCCATCCTGCTCTATGCTCTGTTTGCCGCTCTCAGTTACAAGTTCAGCGCAGTCGGTTTTTGCTTCAGCATGCATCAGACCGGATTTCTTGCCATTACAATTGCTTCCGTAGTTATTTACAATTCAATACTGGGCTCGCAATGCCCGCTCCTGAGTCGCTTTCCTTACCTGATTCATGTTCAGATTGCACTGGACTTGTTATTTGTCACAGCCTTGATTCATTTTACCGGCGGCGTAGTCAGTTGGTTCTGGCCGGTGTATCTGCTGGTAACCATTGAATCTGCTTTCCTTTTTGATGATAAGCGGGACGTGTGGTTGATCGGCACTCTTGGAGCCACCTTTTATGGTGCGCTGCTGGTAGCTGAAAGTGTTCACCTTTTGCCATATGTGCAAATGCCGTTTGTAGATTCGTCACTGCATGAAGTATTTTTGTTCCAGCTTCTCATGTGGTGTTGGGTGGCTGGAATGAATGCAACCGTAGCTTTTGTAGCTGCTTTCATGATGGATACTATCCGCAGCGACAATCGCAGAGTAAAAGAGGGCGAGGAGGCTCTTCTCAGTTTTATCTCTTCAGCCAATGACCTGATATTCAGCTGTAACAGTGAAGGACGGATACTCTTCGCAAACCAGGTTTTCTGCGATTTACTTAACATAGAAAATGTTGATGATCACCCTCAAAGCCTGTTCGACCTTGTAGAGGGCGATCCAAGAGAAATGCTGGTGAAATTAATTGACTATATAGTTAAGGGCGAAGTGCCAGAACCGGTAGATGTGACTTTTAGGCCGGCAGGTGGCACGCCGGTAGAAGTTGAAATGAGTTTCTCCACAAGTCAGCGTGATGGTGATCCAATAGTTGTGTGGGGGGTCTGCCGTGACATTACGGAGCGCAAGAAAATTCAGGATGAGTTGTATGTAATGGCACACCATGACGTCCTTACAGGACTTCCCAATAGAATCCTACTTTTGGATCGCCTGCATCAGGCAAAGTCACTTGCCAATCGAATGAAAGAGAGCTTTGCACTCCTTTTTCTCGATCTGGACAGATTCAAGATAATAAACGATACCCTGGGGCATTCGGTTGGGGATGAGCTTCTGCGGCTTGTTGCGGGAAGGCTGAAGCGTACTTTGCGGGAGTCGGATACGGTTGCGAGAATAGGGGGAGACGAGTTTATTATTCTGCTGTTGAATGTTGATATGTCTGCGGTTGTTTTGTTGGCAGACAAAATTCTGAAGTCGCTGGTTCTTCCTTTTCATCTGCGTGAACACGAACTGTTTGTTACCACCAGCATTGGGATCTGCCTGTATCCTGACAATGATCTGGATACGGAATCGATGATGAAAAAAGCTGATGTTGCCATGTACCATGCAAAAGCGCTGGGGCGTAATAATTTTCAGTTTTATGACGAACAGATGGATCTTAATGCTTCAAGGCGGTTTGTTATCTCAAACAGTTTGAGGCGTGGATTGGAACACGAAGAATTCAGATTGTATTACCAACCCAAGGTCGATGTTTCAACAGGCCGGATAGTTGCCATGGAAGCATTGGTGCGCTGGGAACATCCGGAGCTCGGACTGCTTTCTCCGCTTGAATTTATCCAGCTTGCTGAAGAGAGCGGGCTGATCATGCAACTGGGAGAATGGGTGCTGCGGGAGGCGTGTCTGCAGAATGTGCGTTGGCAGGCTGAAGGCATTGCCAGTATGCGCGTGGCTGTAAATCTGTCTGGTTATCAACTTCAGCACCAAAGCCTTATGAATCTGGTAAACCATGTGCTTTTGGATACTGGGATGTCTCCAAGTTGTCTTGAATTTGAAATAACCGAAAGCGTTATCATGCAAAACCCGGATTTCGCAGTTTCCATACTGACCCAGATATCAGCTCTTGGGATACACATTTCAATTGACGATTTTGGGACAGGCTATTCATCACTGGCCCACCTGAAGCGTTTTTCGGTAAATACACTGAAAATTGATAAATCATTTGTCAATGATGTCAATATTAATGGCACCGACGCCGCTATTGCCACTGCAATTATTGCCATGGGCAACAGCCTCAATCTGAACGTAATAGCAGAAGGTGTTGAAACCCAGGCCCAGTTTGACTTTCTGAAGAAAAATAATTGTGGACAGGTGCAGGGGTTTCTATTCAGTCGCCCTCTGCCATCGGATGACATTATCAAGATTCTCAAGCAGAATGCGCTTGATACAAAGAATCAAGGGTGATGTGAGGATTTTTGAGCAGTGTAATCTGCGAGGATTTTGGAGTGGTCGAAGCATAGCTGTTTGGGGAGTTCATTTAACTTGAAAACGGCAATATTATCTGCATCATCAGCAGCAGATGGAGTACCGCTTCCCGTTCCGGTATAGACTGTCGAAATTGAATGCATCCGGCTGTCCCGAGCCGGGTCAGAATAGCAACCCAGTAATCGCAGATTAGAAACCACAAGCGAAGTTTCTTCGCGCGCCTCTCGAATGGCTGCATCTTCAAGACTCTCTCCGTAGTCCACAAATCCACCAGGAAGTGCCCACCCAAATGGCGGGTTTTTGCGCTCGATCAGGATGATTCCCCCATCTATTTCTATAATTATATCTACGGTAGGAAATGGATTGCGATATTGTTTGACATCCGAACCGCAGTTTGGGCAACTGAGTGAATTATATGACATGCTGCCTCCAGAAACAAAAAAAGGGGGAATCTGGATTCCCCCTTTTTTAAGCAATATTGTTTGGTGACTACTTTTTCTTCTTTGCAGCACCACCGGAAGCTTTTTTGGAAGCCTTGAGCGGGTTGACTTTGGTGTCGTCCACCTTGATCTCGACTTTTACGTGCGAAGCAAAATTACAGATGCCGCCGATCCACTTCTTGGCCGGTGCCGGGTATGCGCTGCACACCTGCCCGATGCTGCCGGTTACTACACGCTCGCAACCTTCGCAATCTTCCGCAATTGTCTGGCAAGATCCATCTGGAAATATGCAACCCTGTTTTCCCCAAAAGGTACACTCGGTACCTGGAAGTACTGTCTGACACTGCATGCTTCTTCCTCCTGAATTTGTTCTTGAATGAAAAATAACTTTATCAATTCTAGCTGAGAAATGTCAACGGAAAAATTGTAGGGAATCCAGACCGTTTGAATGCCGAAGGGTTAGCGTTTAATCGAATTCTGAGTGCATGTAACATTTTTGTTTTATCCACTTTATAGATTGATAATCGAAATATTATCGGTAGAATGAATGGCACATCTTGTTGTAACTCCAGTTCGGGAAGGTGGTGATAACATGGAAAAGGACATGATCAAAAGTCTTGTTGCTGGAATGGGAATCGCCGGTCTGGTCGCTGGGACATCTCTCTCGGCACCTGCATTGGCCGCCCAGAGTGGTTGAGGAGGTACTGCGGGCGCCGGGAGCGCCCCCAAAGAAAAAGCTGCGGCATTTCATAAAATGACATCCGCAGCAAAAGCCGACAAAAAAGCGACCAAAACGAAGAAGAAAGCCAAGGGTGCCGCTGTCAAGGAAGTTCCTGGTAAAAGTGGCTGAGGCGGGTCAACCAAGTAGCGCGGTCGCGCTACAAAACTTTCCGGAGGGCGGATTGACGATTTATAAGATGTCCGGTAATATCCCGCCATGGTGAATTTAAGAAAAATCTTCCCGATATGCTGCGCCCTACTCGGCTCTGATGCTTGGCAGGGGATTTTAGATGTTGCGGAAGATGGCGTGAAACCGGCCGACTTTCCGGTTATTCTGAGCAAAGCGGGCGGGCCCGAAATCTCCCCATATCTTCCCGGGCTTGCCCGTCTTGAATTGGCTAATTATGAGGCCAATACCAGTAATTCGAGCGTTGTCGAATCAGATGCTCTTGCGCTAAATCCCACCCTCCAAGTCATCCCCGTTGAATGGAAGAACCTTGTTCCCTTGTTGACCCGATATAAAAGCCGTGATCTTGAGAAAGTAAAACCGGGCGAAGAATTTATTCTTGTGTGGAGAGATCCTGCGTCAGGAATCGTCAACACGCAGACGGCAGAGAACAGCGACCTGTTGGCCATCAAGCTTGTTGTCGAGGGGCTTGATCCTGCTGACGTCGCACGGTCGGCACAAGTTCCGGTCGGGCGAATCGATGCCATAATGCGGGAAGCCATCTGGAAGGGGTTGATACTTTCTCCGCCATCGTTGCTACGCCGTGAAGCTGCCATTGCCGATCTTGCTCCAGACGAAAGCTATGCGTCCGCCGAAGTATTCACTCTGCAGTGGCATCTTACCCAAAAATGCGACCTGCATTGCAGGCATTGCTATGACCGCAGCAATCGCGGCTCATTCCCTCCCGGACGGGCTCTGGAACTTCTGGATGAGTTGAGAAGCTTTTGTCTCAGCCGCTTTGTGCGGGGACAGGTTTCCTTTTCTGGTGGCAATCCGCTGATGTACCCCAAATTCCTTGATCTATACCGCGCAGCGGCAGAACGCGACCTGATGATCGCAATTCTTGGCAATGCCACTGATCGAGCCACCATCGATCAGATTTTAGAGATTCAGGTGCCGGTGTATTATCAGGTCAGTCTGGAGGGGTTGGAGGCACATAATGATGAGATCCGGGGAAAAGGCAACTATCGGCGGACAATAGAGTTTCTGCAAACGTTGACTGATATGGCTGTACCCAATATGGTCATGCTGACCCTGACCAGCCAGAACATCAATCAGGTCATTCCGTTGGCTTCAGAGCTGGAGGGAATTACGGGAGGGCTTACTTTTAACCGTCTGGCCCTGTTCGGTGAAGGTGCGGCCTTGGAACTGCCGACACCAGGGGAATATCGGGGATTTCTTGAAAAGTTCGTCGTCGCCCTTAAAGACCACTCGGTTCTCAGCCTCAAGGATAGCCTGCTTAATACGGTCTTTGAACGGGATGACAGCGGATTGTTTGGAGGATGTGCCGGATACGGTTGCGGTGCGGCCTTCAATTTTATCTCAATACTTTCCGATGGTGAAGTTCACGCCTGCCGCAAATTTCCCTCACCGATCGGCAACATAATCACCGACAGCCTGGAGTCAATTTATGACTCTCAGGCCGCCGGTCGCTACCGGTCAGGCAGCACTTCATGCTCAGGATGCCGTTTGAATGCAGTTTGCCGGGGATGTCCGGCTGTGACAGCCAGTTTAGGGCTGGATCCGTTCAGCGACAAGGACCCATTCTGTTTCAGAGACGAAAGATCCTCTTGATTAGTACTTTGCCTTGATCCCGCTCAAATCATCCCTGGTTATTTCAGCCCAACGTTTTAGCGTCCAATTTCCGACCCATGCCTTGAACTGCGCCAAATTCTGCTGACGCTCTTCCTCGGTTGCCCCCAGATGCTGGTACATATTGCCCTGCTTGCCGTCACTAGAACTTTTCCCGTCATCCAATCTTCTCATCATAGCGCCGCTGTTTGGCCAGCCGACAAACGAAACCAGGTGGCTGTAACTGTCCATACGCATACCCTGGCCTTTTGCAAGCCATTTTTCCTTATCTTTTTTGAACAGCTGGTACTCTGCGGCAGAATCTGAACCGTGGCAGATGACGCACTGTTTTTCAACAATACCCTTGATACTGTTACTCCAGGTGACTTCTTGCGCATTGACGGTTGCAGCGGCAATGCTTGCCAAGCCGAATGCTGCGAGCGTTTTCTTCATCATAATTGTTCCTGTTTGGGAGTTAGATACTGAATGTCAATTTCACTCAGCTTGTAAAAAAAAGGAATTTGTTGTTAATGTGGTTTCCAGGCATTCAAAAGGAGAATTACAGCCAGCCAGTTGTCTGCCCATCTGTTGGCGGGAGATTCTGAAGGCATTTGCAAGTTGAAGGCTCTGGCCGGGTTCGCCGAAAATTTTCCACGGTCCCTGACAAGCAAAAGGCAGCTTGACAATGCCCATGAAAGCAGCCACATCCTTGGTCGGGTATCCGATAAATAAACCGACTTCGTGCGGAAATCCCCCCGATTTCTCTGTGCGTCTACACAATTCATCCAGCAATGCATCGTTGTCCTTGCAGACGTCGTAACCGGAAATGGCAAGAATCTTACGAATTCCCGAGTGTGAAATATGCTTTTGCAATTGCTCCGGGTTATAGCAAAACAAAAGTAATGAGCGATTCTTTGAAAGCAAAACCCTGAACTTTAAGTTGGTTATTCTCTGTGTCAGTTCAACTCGATGAGTTTGCCAGAGCTGATACAGATTCCTTCCGCAGGTTCGATCGCGATTCACCAGAGAAACAAGGTTGGCCGGTTTAATGCCTGCCAGTACTTCTGAACACTCATAAAGAAGATGGGCGGCCAGACAATCCAATGGTTCTGAAAATCGGGATGAGATCTGATGAAATGCACTATTATCGGCAGGCGTCAGACTGTTACTTGAATTTTCCATGCTATGAGTCATCTGTATACCTTGCAAATGAATTTCGATATCAATAGCAATGTAAGACAAATGTGTCAAGCAAATTGTTTTTCTGTTCTGAAATTAGAGGTGACTTAGCTTTAGGAAGTTATTTAATAATTCCATGCCGGACTCTGTGAGAATCGATTCTGGGTGGAACTGCACTCCCCAGATCGGCAGCTGTTTGTGGCGAAGGCCCATGATCTCTCCGTTCTCAACCCAGGCGGTTACCTCAAGGCAGTCGGGGAGGGTTGGGCGGTCAACGATCAGGGAGTGATAGCGGGTTGCCTGGAAGGGGTTTGGAAGGCCAGCGAACAATTCTTTGCCATTGTGGTGGATTGGCGATGTTTTGCCGTGCATAAGGGATGAACTTCTAACGACATTACCGCCAAAGGCGGCGCCAATCGATTGGTGGCCCAGGCAGACCCCCAGGATTGGAATCTTTCCGGCGAAGTGTTTGATGGCAGGAACGGAAATCCCGGCTTCCTCGGGAGAACAGGGACCTGGGGATACGACGATCCGCTCCGGGTTCAAAGCTTCAATTTCATCAAGAGTGATTTTGTCGTTACGGTGAACCTGAACATCCTCATTCAATTGACCGAAATACTGGACGATGTTGTAAGTAAACGAATCATAATTGTCGATCATCAGCAGCATATTTGAGATAACCTCACGATATTGAATATTAACACAGGGTAAGCGGAGAAATGTGCCAATCATGGCCCCATCTCTCCGCTCTCACAAATCTGTTGACGGAATATATCAGCAGTAGCCCCATGGTGTCCACTTCAATACCGACCCTCAACAGTCGATTCTATCGCAAATCACCGCTTGCTGATGTCTGATTCTCCGAGCGGAGCCAGCTGTTCTACGATTTCCGTCAGAGCTGAGGCCTGTTGCCTGATTTCCTTCCGTTTGCCTGCCTCCGTGGACATCTCGGCCAAAAACTCAAGATGATCCATGACAGATTGAAACTGCTTGTAACTTGCCCCGCGAGATTTGGCCTGTCGATAGGAATCGACGATCGTCCGTTTCCGGTCATCGACTGCGGAGTCAAGCAGCGCTAAAATAAGATCGCATTCAGGTCTGACGACACTGTTCCAGAAGTTTGGTTCCAGCCGCTCCTTGTCAGCCGAATATGCCCGGCAAAGTTCGCACCACTCCTTGATATCAAGCGAACTCACGCCAGGCTTTTCCCCGTACCACCCCAGCATGATTTCGGCGGCCAGCCAATTGAGGAGCGGATAGGTATCCAGCCTGCCGCTCTCTTTATCGTAGGATTTGTCATGGGCAGACCTATAGAACCCTGCCATCTCTTTTAAAGCGATTTTACGAACATTCCCTTTTGAGATCCAGGCCAGCCGCTTATGGGCGCTGCCCATTAAGCTCAGGCGTTCTGACGTTTCGCTGAACTTCAACAGTCGATCAATATCGTCAATTGCTTCCCTGATGACACCTTCTGGCGTTTTGTCCGGAACTGTTGTCCCGCTGCGCTTCAGTTGAACCGCCCAGCGGCTCTTGTAATTTGCCCGTTGTTCAACTGCAAGCAAAGGGAATTCCGCTTTTTCGCCTCCAATAGCCACATCCAGATGGCTGATGGCCTGCTGGAACAGACCCAATTCTCCGTAGGCGAGTCCCAGAGCCGCCGCCAGTTCTGGGTTAATGAGCCATTTTTCGTCCTTGTTCCTGATCGACTGCACGACCGTTTCGACCTCGCCAGAGCAACTGCTGCCCGAGCTGGCGCGGCTTGCCAGATTCTCCAGGTCTGTTACCGCCTGAATGATGGAGACATAGTTGCGAAGGGGAGCGCTTTTGAGGTCCGTTTTCCGTGGACGCAGCCGGAAGGCCGGGTCGCCGTAGCATTGGTATGCTCCCCACGTATTGGTTGTGCCGTGCCGGTCGAAGGTTTCCTCACGGGCTGCGCGCACCGCATCACCAAACTTGACGCTGGCCAGCATCTGCCGGTAGAAGCTTGTGGCAAATGTTTCGGCTGCGGCATCGTCCACCGCCCAACCGGCGGCGACGACAGCCTTGACCCCCATTTCGATGAACTGTGCCGCTATGTTGGCGGCGAGCCGATGAAAGCTCCGCTGCGGTTCAGCAGTGTCTGTTGTGGTTACGTTTCCAAGATGACAGCAGTTGATGAAAACCAGTTCCGGTACCCAGCGCATCTGCTCCACGTCGCCGGGAGTCAGGAAAATATTGTCGCCGATAACCATCCCGGAAAATTTCCTGGTCTGCGTAGCGAGAGGCTGTTTGCAGCTCTCGCAGGAGCCGGTTGAGCCTGGAACCGGCAACTCCTCTTCATGCACGCCATGTCCGGCCAGATGGAGAACCCGGTAGCCGTTGTCGTGGAGTCCGGCCAGAATGTCACGCGCATCGGAACGGATCTGACGTGTGACGTTGAAGCCATTCTGTTGCAGGAAGTCGGCCACGGCCACGGCTTCTTTCCGGGCTCCTTCCAGGCTCGGGAACATACGGGCGGCATCGCCGGTGATCAGCGGGTCGCCGACAACGTAGACGGTGTCCTCCAATGTTGTAACCGGATGTTCACGGAAAACTCCGGTTTTGAACTGACGCAGCATGCCGGAGGAGACCGCCACCGGCCGGTCCCCGCTGCTCCAGCGATCTTCCAGCAGTTCCCACGGATAGCCGCCCGAAACCTCATCGACTACCAGAACCACATCGAGCTGGTTGGGAGCCAACTCTTTGATCCGGTTGGGGATCAGCATTTCGAACAGGGCGTGGGTAACTTTGGTGTCGCGGGTGGTGTCGGAAATAGTCTGGCGGATAAGATCCTCGGCCAGTCGCAACTGCCCCGTCACCAGGCTCTCTTCGGCCCGGGCCCGGTCGGTCAGGGCAATGAAGCGGAGTTCATCCTTTTTCTTGTCATGGATGATTTCCATCCTTTGCCACCAGTTGCTGGCCTCTTCGAGCTGAACCCTTCTCCGTCCCCCTTCGCCATTCTTCACGCTTTGTTCCCGCCAGACGAAGAGATCGGCTATTGCGCCATCCAGCATTACCCGGCCTAATTCAATCGCGGCCTGAATGGCAATGTCCTGCCACAACTCGGTTAGTTCGATTGCATCAATGCGGACTTTGTCGATCAGTTTCTGATCGTAGAGCAGTTTGTTGGCGGCAGCCACTCCCCGCAAAATTGCCTCAAGCGAATCGCGGACTGTCATGCCGCCTGCGCCGGTACCGATCAAAAGGCTGGTGATCCGTGCGGAGCGCGGCACTCCTGGAATGGTGCTGAATCTTTCATCCTGACATTCAGCAACATGGAGTGCGTACTGCAATGCAGCCTGTGTGACGGCAGCCTGGAGGTTGCCTGGGGAAAGCTCGCCAACCTGCCCCAGGCCGATCACGATGGCGCCGGCCGGCTTTCCGTAACGATTGGGGTTGAGGACAACCTCGCAGGTTCCCAGTTTGCCGGGGTAGAGCCCCAGTTGGTGACGCTCTCTCAAGCGCCCATCGAGAACTTTGTCCAGATAATCTTCTGCGCTGACGATGGTGTCTCCGGCGTAATGTCCGACAATTACCGGGTGCAGCGCATAGCCGAGATCGCCGTGGCTGATAGAAACCGCGACCTTTGGCAGGCAGACCTTGGTTTTCTTCCTGTTCCGGCTGCTGCCGACTCCCAGCACAGTGCCGGCCAGTTCCCGCTCATCGGGCAGGAGTGCCGGGATTTCGCGAGCCATGACCGTACGCTGTTCGAGAGCCGCCGATCTGATCCCGGCCGGAGCGGTGGTTGCCAGACGGGCGGTAGAACCGTTCTGCAATAGTTCCAGGTAGGCTGGAAAAGCGTCCTCGTGGGCCGGCAGGTCGCCATGCTCCACATCCGGCAGGTACCAGGTCCTGATATTCTGGGGAATGCCCGTGTCCCAGGGCACCTTGCCATCCCCGCGGCTGGTCGCCTCAAAGGCAACCAGGTGACGGTCATTCTGGATATGCTCAGGATCCTGCTCCGTTACAGCCCGCCATCCGATGGTGGTTTCCCTGGCCTGACCGGCAACGTAAAGCGTTCGTTCCGGGTCGAGAGGCACGGAAAGGATTTTTTCCCAACTTTGCCGCGCCTGCTGCAGAATCGCCGCATCTGGCAGCTCCACGCCGTAGTCGCGCATTTCCTCGTCGGCGTCTTTCAGTTTTTGCCAGATTTCGGTGCCAAAAAACTGGTAATCATTCTCGATCGGAAGCAGTTCCAAAACACCGGGGTATTTGGCAATTATCTCCAACAGTTCTTTCCAGTTTCTGGTGAAGTCGAGCAACGCAAGTTGCTGTAGGGTCGAGGAATAACCGGTCAGCAGCCGCACGATTTCATAGGAACCGCCGTTGGGCGTGCCAAGCATCAGCAGACGACCTCCGGAGTGGGCAGTCATGCGCCGCCAGACTTCCGGTTTCTTGGCGATCATGGCCCGCACCACAAGCCCGCCCATGGAGTGGGCCAAAATACGCACTGGCATATTGCTGCCGCGCTGCTCGATTTCATCCAGTTTGGCGCCGATCTGATTCGCCAGTATTTCACCGGCGTTCATGATAGAGCGACGCCAGTCGTAAGCAAAGGGGATCACTTCGTGGGTTTCCCTCAACCGCCCGATCAGTTCACCGTAATATTCCTCGAAAGGTTCCTTGGGTGTCACATCCCGATTGATCTCCAGTTTTCCGAATTTACCGAACATCAGGGCCAATTTGCCGAGCCAGATACAGTCTCCGTTCACCTCGAGCGTACTCCCCATGATGCCGGGCAGCACAAAGACCACCGGCAGCGGCCCCTGCGGGGCGCGGCGCAGGATAGCCCTGGCCGGTTCTTTTTCGGGCGCCAGGGAGATCGGACGGAAACCGCCGTCAGAGCTGTCGCTGCGCAACAGGCCGGCCGCCAGCATCCGCACTGTTTCATCATTGGTGAAATAACTGAAATGGTTCACCTCCGGACCGCAGTCGAGATGGAAGCGGCCGCCATCCTGCCGTTTCAGCCCGCCGAACATGGCTCCGGTGTTGACAACGATGTCGCACTCGTCCTCGAAAAACTGGTCCAGCATCAGCTCTTTCAGTCTTCCGAAGAGACCTTTCCCTTCCGTGTCACCCGAGATGACCGACAGGTCGGATTTTACCTCCAGCGCAGGAAAATTAAGAATTCGCACCAGCGGCGAGCCGGGCATCATCGCTTCCAGTCCCGGCAGTTGGCTCGGATCGTCGTGCTCGGCGATCAGGCCGATCAGAAGTTGGAGCGGGAAGTTGAACGGGAGCACCAGATCGTTAAGCAGCTTGACAACCGACAGCCAGCGATCAAGCTTGCCGGAGGCGAGGGTGGTGCCCCGGGCCGGGCAGGCGACCCGTACGAAGCGCTCCACCGTAATTTTTTTCTTTTCCAGAGTATCAATCAGTTCGATGAGTTGCGCCGCCTGGTTCTTGCGTTCCTGATCCTGCTTGCCGGACTTGCCGTTGCTGGCGGCCATCACGAAAATTTCGGCAATGCGGGTAAGCGAGAGTGGATCGGTTCCAGGCACCCTCTGCCCCAGGCAGAGCAGGTCACCCACCAATCCGCCGCGGGAGTGGCTGACCAGGTGCAGTCGCGTGCCGTCCGGCAGCTGTTTTACCAAAGTCAGGGCATTAATTATGGGACTCTCGGTCAAGGTGTAGTGCTCATATGCGTAGGCACAGCCGTAACGGCGGGCAAACTGAGCGCGGGCGTCGCTTCCGGCTCCGTTCTTAACATCCCAAAGTCCCTTGAAGCTCCCTTCAAAGCTGGATATGGTGCCATGCAGGAAAAGGAGAACCGGGCCGTCAGCTTTAAGCTCTTTGCAGAGTTCCATGGAAAAATCGCCTTTAAGCTCCACCTTGTACAACCCCGGTTCGTTCCCCTTCAGCAGATGCTGTTCCACAGCTCTCCCCACCGGGACCGCCATCAATCCGCCAACCACGCCGGTTGCCGTATCCAAAACTGCTCCGCCCGCCGTGCCGATGATACCGCGGGCGCCCCGTTTGCCTTTGGCAGGCTGCGGTGGCGGAGCTGAAGCATCAGCCGTGCGCTGCCATTGGTAAACCGTCAATTTTCTCACACCCAGCGTAGCGGGGCCGCCCCTGGCTGCGTCACGCCGCGTTATGCTCGGGGAAATTTCCCAGATATCCTCTTCTCCTGCCACTCCGCGAGACTTCTGTGTGCCAAAATCCCGGTAGAGGGAACCTGGACGCAGCCAGAGCGTGATGCCCCCCTCCAATTCCACTTCGCAGACCTGGCCGCTGTTTCGTTGTTCTCCCTTAGACAATGGTTGTGCCAGTTCCACCGTCACCGCGTCGCCCGCCTCCCGGGCCGACGCCACATCCACCACCTCCTGCACCTTGATCGAAAAGGGGAGGTTTTGTATTGGTACTTTATCAAGTTCGTCACTCTTGGCGCTGATGCTTCCAGCGGTTCCGGGGATTTTCAGTTTCGGTGCCATGGTTTGGTTCCTCCAGGAGAAGCATTATAGGTAAACCGGCTCAGAGCAGGAGTCTGCTACCTTCCCAGTCCGGCCAGATAAGCCACCAGGAACTCGTCCCAACTGCTCTTTTTGGTGAAATCGAGCGTTTTGTAGAGGGGCGATAGTTTCCGTTTGGGGAAGTAAATCGAAATGCCTTGTGAGTTGTTGACGGCTGTCCCCTTGTAGCCGCTGGCAATGATGGCGCTTGCCGCCGCCTGTTTGACTGCGGCGCAGGCCTTTTTTACCGCCGTGTTGCTGATTCCTGCATCCAGCAGTTGACATAGATCGAGCAGGTCGCAATAGTCGTCATAGGGGCGGCTGTACTCCTGAACCTGTGCCCTGGCGTTGATCAGCGCGGTGCGTAAAGCGGCATCAGCCAAAATCCCTTTAAGAGCTTTGGCCAGGCTGTTCAGCGCTGTAGCCAGACCGGGGAGTTCCGCCAGCTTAACTGCCGACTGGGTAACGCTGTCGCTGGCTTTGTAGGAAGCCAGATATTGGGTGACGATGGTTTTGGAAAGTTCCTCGGGAGTCATGGCCGGATTTGCGGCCAGCGCCTTGAGGATGCGGTCGTAGGGCCAGCCGTCCCCCGGCTCACTTTCTTCGGAACCGACGCTGAACTCGGCCAGATCGCGCATTTGATAGTAAACCTCCATCATGCTCATCAGGCAGGCATCCATCCCGAGAATGTCGATTTTACGCGTCAGTTTCTTTTTGATTCTGGTCATGACCTTTTTCAGTTCGACGTTGTCGAGGAAATCCTGAGCCTGGTCATCGAAAGCGATGCCGCGCTGTTTGACGGCGGCTTCCACTGTGGAGCTGAAGAGTGCCCGGCGGGTCCGGGCAATGCCGGCCCTGGCCTGGGCAAAGCTGATCGGTTTGACTCCGGCTGCGGCGCCACGGCTGGCGACCGGCTGACTCTTGCGGCTGACAGGCGGGGTTGCGCCGCTGAATACGTCACCCTGATATAGATTGGCGTCATCCCATCCGGCGCCATGGTTCCAGAGCACCAGCAGATAATGGTCGGCCGGGTAGTTGGTGATTCCCCAGGTGACAAAATCTTCCAGCACCTTCGGGTCTCCCATGTTGGTTTCACCCAGTGTCTGTACGGCGTCTTTGGCAACCGGCGTACCGTTTTTGAGGAAATAGCGGGTTGTCGCACCTTTGCCCCCGGCCCGGTCGAATTGGGCCAGAACCGCAACCTGATCACTGCTGCCGACCGTTTTCATTTCATTCAGATCAATTGCACCGGCGCTGTCCAGATTATTGTCGCCGGCGAGGTAGACCATGATGGTCCAGTTCCTGTTTGTGATAGTTTTCTTTGGCATGACGGTCTCCTTTTGTGGTTTGATTGACAGCGTGGCTGTATGATCATTGCTCCTGTCTTTTTGCACTGGAAATGAAAGAAAATCTCTTGCATGTTGATGATTATACTAGGCTTATATATTAAAACAAGACAATTATAGGTTGCTATATGAAGATTTGGCCATGGAGTGGCGGGGCAGTCAGATGTGGAGGGGTAGCCATTGCTGCTCCCTATAGATAACGTTCATACATGGTCACACTGTTGAAGCTGAAATCTGCACAGGTTGCGTAGTTTCGGCCGCTGAACAGATCATTTCCAGCAGGGAAAATATCGCTTTGCTACTGTCATTCAATCGAATTATCCGCACTTCCCCGGGACCGGAACGGTTCGGCGAATCAAACCTCATTCCTGTCCATGCGTCGGTCAATGTCTTTTCCAGAAAATCGGCATCGGTCGTATCATCGGTAGTCATTACTACCCGGCTCAGAAGGGCGCTGTTGACCAGCTCCTGTACCTCATAGACACAGCCCGCGTTTTGTGGCGAGAAACCGCGCAGATCCATCAGCACCACATCAGATTTGTCCACCAGTTGATCAAGCGTAATTCTCCAGGTGTCATCATGGCAGAAAAAATCGTTCACTCGATAGCGCCCGTCAAAGTCAGGCTCGGAATCCATTCCGGACAACCTTTGAGCCAGCGCTTCCGGGCCGTCGATGAACTGCTGGTCTAGCTTTCCGCTCAAAAATGCCAGGAACTCATGCGGTTCCACCGTTGCAGCCACCAAATCAGGACCGGTGATGAGCTGGATGTGTCCCAGGTAACGCCAATGTCTGGTGATAGCATCGAAGAGGTCTTCGCTTCGTTTGCCCAGGGAAAAAACCCGCAGGATGAGCAGGCTGACCGCCTGTGTGGAGTCTGCCGGTGCAATGGTACGGAATCCGAACAGCACGGTGGTTTTGTAAACGGCGAATGCCGCGACTCCGGATAGAATCCAGAGCGGACCCTGGAAAACCAGGCCAACGGAGTAGCTAATGCCGAACAGAAGCCAGAGGGAATCCAGGATCAGCGACTGATCGTTGACCGCTTTTGCCTGATAGCGCCGGCGAATCCATTGGAGCGCCAGCCAGCCAAGCATGGCGAATACCAGGAAGCCGATTGCGGACAGCGCCCAGAATGTGCCAATGCCGCCTAATCCCAGCGAAAAACCGATCTCAGCAGCGCCTCGCAGCAGTTCCTGTCGGCGATCCATGATGGAGAGCAACAGGTTAGAACCGGTCAGGGCCAGGATCATGAAGGTAACCACCATCGGACCGACCGCGCGCACCTTGCGGAGCAGGAATACCAAGAGAAGAACAGTCGCCGGCAGGTTGGTGCTGAGCCAGAGCACGATCAGCTGTGTTGCAGAAGAGTCGGGGCTGCGGGCCAGAACTACGGAGCCGAATATGGTGAATCCTGTTATATATGCCGCCACAAGAAGCATTTTTGTCCGTAGTCCGGTCGCGGCCACCAGGTAGAGCGTCAGGATCAGAGGCCAGGCATAAACCCAGAAGAGAACCAGGAATCGAAACGGAAGCATTTCGTTGTGACTGGAGCGCAGGAAGGCAACCGTCATGACCACAGCGAAGGCGCTCCCTCCGGCCAGATAGATAAACGCCGCCCGCCAGGGGGATGAGCATGCTTTGCGGAACAGCATTCCAGCTCGGTTCGCTTCGTCTTTGTTGTTGGATGCATCGACGGTGATCAATTTGAGGGGGTAGCTGGTTTTCTCAACATTTTCTGTTGGGTCGGACGAAAAGTATTTAGATTTATCAGCCGGTTTTTCACTGCGCAAACTCATTCTCTTAAGCACGGATCGGCGATAAAGCCTGATCAGCAGAAATGAGATCGGCAGGGCCAGGATGGCGCTCACACTGAGGATGAACGGCAACTGCCCGGTCAGGGCGAGGGTGGTGGGGTCGGGTGTTGACATTGGTCGCCTCACTGAGTACCGGATGATGAATTTGTCGTCAACTGATCAGGGGTAAAAGCGGATTCCTGATCCTGCGGGTAGACTCCAGGATTTCAATACTATGTTTTATTATGGTAATAATCTTATTAGTGTAAATCAAGATAATCTTTGGTTGATGCCGCTTTAAGGGGAGGGAGGGTGCTGCTTAAATGATGTTGCCGGTGTCTTTGGAAGATTGTTGACTCGCAAAGACACCGGAATTGGTAGGGATGATGGAATTGAAAGGTGAGTTACAATAAAATTTATTGCGCTATCAGATGATCCCTTTTTCAGCTGTTTCCACAGCCCGCATGACAGCCATCCCTTTGTTGACGGTTTCCTGCCATTCTGCGGCCGGGTCCGAATCGGCTACGATACCTGCTCCGGCCTGGAGGTGAACTTTGCCGTTTTTTATGACCAGGGTGCGGATGGTGATGCACAGATCCATGTTGCCGGAAAAGGAAAAGTAACCGACGGCCCCTCCGTAAATCTCGCGGCGGACCGGCTCCAGCTCGTCGATGATCTGCATTGCGCGTATTTTAGGCGCGCCTGATAATGTGCCGGCCGGGAAGGTAGCCCGCACCAGATCAAAAGCATCACGCTCGCCGGATAATTCCCCCTGCACATTGGAAACGATATGCATGACATGCGAATAGCGCTCGATCAGCATCAGTTCCGAGACGCTGACCGAACCTGTGGTGCAGACCCGTCCCAGGTCGTTTCTGCCCAGGTCCACCAGCATGACGTGCTCGGCGCACTCTTTGGGGTCGGCCAGCAGTTCTTCGGCCAGCAGGTTGTCTTCCTCGGGTGTTGCGCCGCGAGGTCGGGTTCCGGCAATCGGGCGCAGTTCCACATGATTTCCCTCCTTGCGGACCATTACTTCCGGAGATGCACCGGCGATGACAGTGTCTTCAAGGCGCAGGAAGAACATGTAGGGAGACGGATTCAGGGTGCGCAAAACCCGGTAGATATCCAGCGGATCTGCCGAGAGATCTCCGCTGAAGCGCTGGGACAGCACCACCTGGATAATGTCGCCGGATCGGACGTACTCTTTGGCTTTCTCCACCGATGCTTCAAACTCCTGGCGGGTGATGTTCGGTTGGAACCGGACGCTTTTCTTCAAATCTGTTGAAACAGGTGAGGAAAGCGGTACCCGGAGGCGATCGATGATGGCGTCGATCTTTTCGGTGGCGCGCCGATAAGCTTCAGCCGGAGTGGAATTTTCATCAATATGGGCATTTGAAACGACCTTTATTTTTTGGCGCATGGTGTCAAAAATAACGATCGTATCTGTGATCATGAAGTAGGAGTCGTACGCATCCAGAAGGGCCGGTTTGTCGTTTGGCAGCTGTTCAAAATGCCTGACCATGTCGTATCCCATATATCCGACCGCCCCACCGAAAAAACGGGGCAATCCATCGACCTCAACCGGTGTGTATTGTGCCAGCAGTTCGCGAACGCAGTTCAAGGGGTCAGCCGCTTCAATGCTGCTGGTGACACCGTTGTTGATGATTTCAACAAGATTTCCTTTTGAGCGGATAACGACGGAAGGACTGGAACCGAGGAAACTGTAGCGGCCCCATTTTTCGCCCCCTTCGATACTCTCCAGCAGGTAGGAGAACTTACCGTCATCCAGCTTTTTAAAAGCAGAGACCGGTGTGTCCAGATCGGCCATGATTTCCCGGTAGATTGGTATCAGGTTGCCAGTGCCGGCCAGTGAACAAAATTTATCAAGATCAGGAAAAAACATGGTCGCTCCGAGCAACAGAAAGTGGCGAAAAGCTAGCACAGGCATATTGTAGAGTCAAGTTCAGCCATCTTGACTATGAATCATTGCCCGTGTGTGACTGTTTCTTTGTTTTTAATAAATTCATGCTATAATGCCGGAATATTTCGAGTTGAAAGGCAGGAACCATGGAACAGGGCAAAATCCTTTTGGAAAGTGATACCAATGAGCTGGAAATTGTGGAGTTCAGAATCGACGAGATGGACTCGCGTGGTAACGTGCTGCCTTGTTATTATGGCGTTAATGTCGCCAAGGTGCGTGAAATTATCAGGCTGCCGCAGATGTCTCGGGTAGTCAATGCCAAGCCTGGCGTCGAGGGCATGATCAAGTTGCGGGACAAAGTTATTACGATTATCAATCTTGCTCAGGTCTTAAACAAGAATACCGGCGATCTGGTTGCAGACCGGGTGGTCGTGCTGGAATTCAACAATCTGATGGTCGGAGTGCTGGTTCATTCCGTATCCAGAATCTATCGCATCTCCTGGAAAAATGTCGAGCCTCCGGCCAAGTCTGTCCATAGTGATCAGGTCACCGGATTGGTCAAGATGGATGATAGGATCATACTGGTGCTGGACTTTGAAAAAATTGTTGCCGAACTCTGTTCGGAAAGCGCACTGAAGCCGCTTGATCAAATCATGATGCAGCGGGGTGAATCAAGCCCGGAACGGGCCCAAAGGACCATACTTGTAGCGGATGATTCAGTCTTTATCCGCAAGACGCTCTGCGGCAGCCTCCGCGCTGCCGGCTACACTGTGGTGGAAGCGGAAAACGGGGCTGAAGCGTGGAACTTCATTCAACAAACCATGCAGAAGGCGACACAGGAAAACAGCACATTCAAAAAATACATCGACATGTTGATAACTGATGTAGAAATGCCGCAGATGGACGGCTTGCATCTGACATCGCTGGTGCGCAAGGAAGAATCTCTCAGGGATCTGCCGGTGGCCATATTTTCGTCACTGGCTTCAGATGACAACAAGCGCAAGTGGATTAATCTGGGGGCAAACTGTATCCTTACCAAACCGGATCTCCCTAATCTGGTAATAAGAGTTGATGAGCTGACGGCCTGAAATGTTTGTCAGGACTTGACAAGCGATATCCAGATATGCTTAAGTGCTTTCCCATGAAAACTAACCGCTTCTTTATCGACTACAACTTTTACTTTTGGTTCGGCTTTTACTTCAGGCCGTCTGCCCGGGTACAGGTGTAAGCGAAGAAGCTATCACACAAAACCACGAACCGGGGCAGACGAAAGTCTACCCGGTTTTTTGCTGTCTGATCTTTAGTACAGCCAGGGCCGGGGGGAAACTTTCGGCCCGAATTGTTTGTGGTAAAGGAGCAGTAAAGATGATTATTGTCATGAAAACAGGCGCATCAAAAAAGGACAAGGATGAAGTGTTGAAACGGATCAAGGAGTTGGGCTACAAGCCGCATGTGATCCATGGCGAAACCCGGGATGTGATCGGCGCAATCGGTGACGAACGGGGAAAAGCGGTTCTGCAGGCACTTGAATCCTTGCATGGCGTTGAAAATGTCGTGCCGATTCTGCAGCCTTACAAACTTGCTTCGAAAGAGGTCAAGAAGGAGTCCAGTCTGGTGAGAATCAGCGACGATGTTTTTATTGGCGGCAAGCAGGTTGTGATCATGGCCGGCCCCTGTTCGGTCGAGAGTGAACAGCAGATTATTGATTCAGCCATTGCGGTCAAAAAATCCGGAGCCCACGTTTTACGCGGCGGAGCCTTCAAGCCGCGCACATCGCCATACTCCTTCCAGGGATTGGAGGAAGATGGATTGAAGCTGTTGGCCAAGGCGCGCGAACTGACCGGACTTCCATTCGTGACAGAAGTGATCAACCCCGAAACTGCGGAGCTGGTGGCGGATTATGCCGATATCCTTCAGATCGGCGCGCGCAACTCACAAAACTTTGCCTTGCTGAAAAAGGTTGGCCAGTTAGGGAAACCGGTTCTGTTAAAGCGCGGTATGGCAATGACCATTCAGGAATTTCTGATGAGCGCCGAGTACATCATGAGCGAGGGAAACCAGTCGGTCATACTCTGCGAGCGCGGTATCCGGACATTTGAAACGGCTACCCGCAACACGCTTGATCTTTCGGCCATTCCGGTACTGAAACAAAAAACCCATCTGCCGGTAGTCATCGACCCATCACACGGCACCGGTAATCATCATTATGTAGCTCCGATGTGTTACGCCGCGGTGGCGGCCGGCGCCGATGGCCTGATCGTCGAGGTTCACCCCGATCCTGAGAATGCATCTTCGGATGGGCCGCAGTCATTGAAACCGAAAAAATTCGATGCCATGATGGCAAAGTTGAGATTGTTTGCAGAGGCGGGAGACAGGTCGCTCTGATCTTCGCGCCATAGAATTGAACAGGAAATTATGGGCCTCAGGTAGATGAAAACCTGAGGCCTTTTTTGTCCGGGGGATCTAACAGGTTAATGTCTAAAAATGGCATAATTAGAAGTTGCGCGGCTGTTGCGTTTGAACTACCATATGAAAATTTTTGGAGGTGCCCTGATGAGCCTGCGTTCTGTTTCTTTTTTCCTCTGCACTGTAGCCTTTCTGATCGGGACGGTTTTGCCGCTTCGCGCCGCAGAACCGGTCTCGCCCCTGGAACAATCAATATCGGAAACTCTCGATCTGTGGCGCGAAGGTCGCTATGAACAGCTTTTCGAGCGTCTGGCCCATCGTGGCAAAACCTCCCGTGAGCAGTTTGTCAAAAAAATGCGGGATACGTCGATTCGTCCAGCCTGCTGTTGGCAAAAGATGGAGGACTTCAAGGTGCTGAATGAAAAACGCACCCAGGCTACTGTCTATTTCAAACTCGGGTTGGAGGGGACTGCCATCGCACAGGATTCAAGTACCCGCGAGTTCAAGTTGAGCCACGAAGAGGGGATCTGGAAGATGCAGTTGGCGGATGTTTTCTCAATTGCCGGAGTCAGCGGCAAAAAAACGCGGCACAGTTCCAGGAAAAACAAAAGCAAGTCGAATCCTTACCACAATTAAATCAACCGGGGAGAATCCAACATGGAAGAGCAAGCCATAGCAACACCAATCAACAGCAGGCATCGTGATCTGAAAGCCCTGATGGCGCCTTTCGGGGGATGGGACATGCCGATTCAGTACGAGGGAATTATCGCCGAGCATGCCTGGTGCCGCCAGAAAGCGGCGCTGTTCGACATCTGCCACATGGGAGAATTTCTGTTTCAGGGTGACTTCGAATCCGGCGGTCTGGAGGATGTCTTTACGTTCTCTGTTAAAACCATACCGGTCGGTCGTTCCCGCTACGGCTTTCTGCTGAATGAACAGGGGGGCATCATAGACGATCTGATCGTTTTTCGGCTGGCGGAAGACAAGGTCATGGTGGTGGTCAATGCCGCCACGGCCCCCAATGATTTTGACGCTATCAAGCAGCGCCTGCGTGGCGGCACATTTACAAATATTACCGATCAGACCGGCAAGCTCGACATTCAGGGGCCGCTGGCCCGTGATGTCATGGTGGCCGCCCTTGGCGGGCAGGTTGCGGCAATTCCGTATTTCAAATTCATAACGATGGATATTCTCGGCGTTGAGGCGATTGTCAGCCGCACCGGCTACACTGGTGAATTGGGTTACGAAATATTCATACCGGCTGAAAAAGTCTGCCAGCTCTGGGATCTGCTGCTTCAGGACGAACGCGTCAAACCGGCTGGCCTGGGGGCGCGTGATGTTCTGCGTCTTGAAGTTGGATATTCCCTGTACGGCAGCGATATAGATGAAGTTACTACGCCGCTCGAAGCCGGTCTGGGGGCTTTTGTAAATTTTGATAAAAACTTTGTGGGGAAAGATGCTCTGTTGAAGCAGAAGGAAACCGGCATAACCAGGCAAAAAATTGCCTTCCAGGTTTCCAGCCGCCGCTCTCCGCGCCACCATTACGAGATCTTCTCCGGAGACAGACAAATTGGCGCGGTGACAAGTGGTGTCTTTTCGCCGATGCTTGGCTGCGGCATAGGCATTGGTTTTGCAGAAAGTGGTGACTATCCGTTGGGAACGCAGCTTACAATCCGTCATGAACGGGTCAGTATGGAAGCTGTAGTGTGCGAAGTGCCGTTTTATGGCGGTGGTTCACTAAGAAGCTGATCAGCGGCTCTCTTCGGTTAAACTTTTATCTGGTTGTAAAGCGGTAACCGGGAGGCCAAATGGCGGTAAATCAATCTGTAACAATACTATTGGTTGAAGACGATCCGGGGCATGCCCGGTTGATAGAAAAAAATCTGCGCCGGGCCGGAGTCTCAAATAAAATCATTCATCTCGATGATGGACAGAAAGCGGTAGATTTTCTTTTTTGCGAAGGGGTTTACACCGAGCCTCACCCGGCTCCCTTTCTGGTACTGCTGGATCTGAACCTGCCGATTCTCGACGGCAATCAGGTCCTGCAGCGCATTAAGGCTGATGAAAGAACCAGGCGTATTCCGGTTGTGATGCTGACCACAACCGATACTCCCCACGAAATAGCGCGTTGCTACGAGCTTGGATGCAACGTCTATGTCACCAAGCCTGTTGAATATGAACAGTTCTGCGAAGCGATTCGCAATCTTGGATTAATGCTTTCGATTGTCAAAATACCGGATGAGCCCTGAGTCGCTTTAACCACAGGCCTTCCATATTGATAAGGGAGAGATCAGGTGACTGAAGAACGGTCATACAACATATTGTACATGGAAGATGACGCCGGGCTTGCCAGGTTGCTGCAAAAGAGCCTGCGGCGGCAAGGGTATCAGGTCGATCTGGCCGAAAACGGTGAAGTGGGTCTGGCGATGCTGGCGGTCGGGCAGTATGACCTGGTGCTGACAGATAATAACATGCCGGTCTGTGAGGGATTGGAAGTCATCCGGATTCTGGCCGAACAGGCAGATGCGCCTCCGATCATCATGGTAACCGGCAACGGCAGCGAAACAACTGCCGTGGAGGCATTGAAGCTGGGAGCCATCGATTACATCGTCAAGGATGTGGAGATGGGATACCTGGCGCTGATCCCGATGGTGATCGAGAAAGCGCTCCAAAAACGGCTGATGATCCAGGAGCGGGAACAGATGTTTACCGCTATCAGGGAAAGCGAAGAGCGTTATCGCCGTTTGGTCGATCTGTCTCCGGACGGCATCGTAATTCATTCGGACGAAGGGCTAGTTTTCGTCAATCCGGCCGGGGCATCTCTGCTGAAGGCAGATAACGCAGCAGAGCTGCTGCAGCGTAAATTACACGAATTCGTTCATCCCGAATTCAGTGACGTATTCCGGACACTGGTTGAAATGATAGAGAACGACGCATCAACCGCTCCCTGGATAGAAGGGAAATTCATCTGTCTGGATGAAAGTGTTGTCGATGTTGAGGTCTCCGGAGTCCCGTTCATCTATCAGGGCAAGCAGGCCGTCCAGATCATCTTCCGTGACATCACCGAGCGCAGGATTGCCCATGACCGGCTTGAATATCTGGCCAACTTTGACGCACTTACAGACCTTCCCAATCGCCGGCTCTTTTTCGACCGGCTTACCTGCCTGCTTGCGCACTGCAAGAGATATAACGAACAATTTTCAGTACTGTTTCTGGATCTGGATCGTTTTAAATCTGTCAACGATAGTTTGGGGCATGACGCCGGAGATGAGCTACTGCGTGAGGTGTCCAAGAGGTTGCATGAATGTCTGCGCCACGCCGATACGGTGGCCCGCATGGGTGGCGACGAGTTTGCCGTGCTTCTCTCCAGAATTGTTGAACCGCCGGACACCGGCATAGTCTCCGACAAAATCATCGCATCCATCGCCAGGCCTTTTATGATCCAGGGGCATGAATGTCATATCGGTGTCAGCATCGGTATCGGTGTTTTCCCGGACCATGCCGATAATGCCGAATCCCTTCTGAAAATAGCTGACAGTGCCATGTACCGAGCCAAGGAAGCCGGTCGGAACTGTTATCGCTATTCCACCGCAGTAGAAGGGTAGCTAATTCAGTTTGCTTTTGTGACGTTATATTAAAAAACAGGAGGATTTATGCAATACAATCAAAAATCCAATTTATTACTCACTTCAGCAGTACTGCTGACATCGCTATGTGCCGCAACTTCCGCCCATGCATCCGGCTTTGGCATTTTCACCCAGGGCGCCTCGGCTCTTGGTCAGGCAAATGCGGTTGTGGCCCACACCGATGAACCATCGGCTATTTATTTCAACCCGGCGCTTATTAATAAACTTCCCGGCACTCAGATAGAAGTTGGCACAACACTGCTGTTTCCCTCCAGAGATTTCAAAAGCTCAGCCACCGGCGTCACCGCTTCAACTGAGGACACGGTCTATTATCCCAGCACATTTTATGTCAGCCACGCTTTCAACGACAAGATCAGCGCCGGATTGGGCATCTTCAACCCCTTCGGCCTGGGTACGGAATGGAACGGGGATTGGGAAGGCAAATATCTTGCCACCAAGTCAAAAATCGAGACCTTTAACTTCAACCCGGTGGTTTCCTACCGTATTATTCCCGGCCTCTCTTTTGCCGCCGGTCTGGATGTGATTTATCTGGACGCGTCGCTGGAACAAAAAATGTTTCCTTCAAATGCCAACCAGAAGTTCAAGGGTGACGGGACCGGTGTCGGCTATAATCTTGGTTTGGCCTATGATGCCGGACATGGCATTTCCGCCGGTGTTTCATACCGGAGCGAAGTAGATATGGATATTGATGGCGAATTAATTATATCAATTCCAGGCGTTCCGTCCATGAACGCAAAAACCAAGCTTACTCTTCCTCGCCAACTTACGGCCGGCCTTGCCTACCAGGCTACGGACAGATTCACTGTGGAATCCGGCTTTCGTTGGGAAGATTGGCGCTCTTACAAGCAATTAAAGCTTGAGGTCGAAGGTCTGCCGGACACCATTATTCCAAAAAACTGGCACGACACCTTCGCCGTTAATGTCGGTGGCAAATATCGCCTGAACGACACCTTTACACTGCTGGGCGGCTATCTTTACGGATGGAATGCGATCCCTGACGATACCTTTGAACCTGGGGTTCCCGATTCCAACACTCACCTGTTCACCATCGGCACCGACATGAAGTTCAACCGGTTCAAGCTGGCCGTCAGCTACGCTTACCAGCTGCAGGAAGAGCGCACCAAGAATAACGCAGTCGGCTTTGGTTTGGCCAATGGTGAATACAACGCCGACATTCACCTGCTGGGATTAAGTCTTGCGTACAAATTCTAGGTGATGCAGGCGACCATGGACAGTAGCGAGCCGCTCTATAACAGCAGGGTAATCGACACCTTTCTCAAGCTGCTTGGGAAACGTTACCCGCATGTAAATGTGAGTGAGCTGCTTTCGTACGCCGGCATGAAGGCCCATGAGGTTGCCGACCCCGGGCACTGGTTCAACCAGCAACAGGTCGACCGGTTTCATGAGCGGCTGGTCCAGATGTCCGGCAATGAGGCGATCGCCCGTGAGGCCGGTCGCTACGGGGCGTCCCCGGATGCTCTGGGTAGTTTGAGACAAAACCTTCTGACTTTTGTCGGTCCTGCCAGGGCATATGAGTTGGCAAACAAGGCCGCAGCCAATTTCAGCCGCTCAAGTATACTTTCATCGCGCACTCTTGGAACCAACAAGGTTGAGCTGATTGCAACCTTTCGGGAAGGCGTTCGGGAAAAACCGTATCAATGCGAAAACAGGATCGGCACCATTGAATCGATTCTGATGATGTTCAACTACGGGTTGCCGGAGGTTGAACACCCGGAGTGCATCTTCAAAGGCGGAACTTGCTGCCGTTACATAGTCACGTGGGAGAGTAACCCGGCTGAAAAACTGGTAAGTATTCGAAACTATACCGCTCTGCTGCTTGTGATTGTCTGTGTGGTCTTTATACTGCTGTTGCCGGAAATAGCATTCTCGCTTGTCATCCCGGCCGCCTTGGTACTGTTCTTGACGATCGCTCTGCTTGCCGAATATCGTGAAAAAAAGGGTTTGAGGTCAATTCTGCAAAGTCTGGGAGAACCAACCGACAAGCTGCTGGATCAGATCAACTCCAACTACAGCAATGCCCAGATCACCAATGAAGTCGGACATGCAGTAAGCCAGCAAACTGAAATCGACGGAATCATCAAAAGTGTCTTGCAGATCCTGGATACGCGTCTGGGGTATGATCGCGGTGTTGTCCTGCTGGCAAACCAAGAACGTTCAAGGCTGCTTTTTCGGGCAGGTTTTGGCCAGGACGGAGCGAAGGACGAAATGCTGCGCCAGACGCTCTTTGATCTGGGGGAAGCGGATCATGCAGGGGCTTTTGTAACCTCATTCAGGGAACGGAAGCCTTTTCTTGTTAATTCCATGGCAGAATATGAAGAACATTTTCCAGGTTCCAGTCGGGAGCTGCTGGGGAAGCTTGATGCCGAGGCATTCCTCTGTTGTCCGATTATCTGCGATGGCGAATCGATCGGAGTCCTGGCGGTGGATAATCTGAGGTCACATAAACCTTTGCTGCAGACGGATCTGAATCTGCTGATGGGAATTGCGCCGGTCATCGGGGTCAGCATCCGCAATGCCGAACTTCTGGAAACCAAAGACCGGCAGTTCAATGCGATTGTCGAGTTGGAAAAGACTATGTGTGAATTGGCCGTGGCCAAGGAGACCAGCGAGCGCTATTCTGAAGATTTGCAGTTGATGAACGAAGAGGTCAAAAACTTTGCCTATATCGTATCCCACGACCTGCGGGCGCCGCTGGTAAATATCAAAGGTTTTTCCGTCGAGCTTCGTAATTCTCTCAAGGAAATTTCGACTTTGGTTGAGAAGAGTAAATCCGTTCTGGGTGACAGGGAACTTCAAAATCTGGAAGAGGCGCTTGGTCAGGATGTTCCGGAAGCACTGGAATTCATCGAATCGTCTGTAAACCGGATGGACTCGCTGATTAATGCAATTCTGAAGCTTTCCCGACTGGGGAGGCGAGACCTGAAACTGGAAAGGGTTGATGTTGCCGACATCGTGCAGAGTATTTTGAAGACATTGGGACACCAGTTGGAGGCCGGGAAAGTCGCTGTGACTGTTTCTGAACTGCCGACGGTCGTTTCTGATAAGACCGCTGTCGAGCAGATCGTCGGCAACCTGCTGGATAATGCTTTGAAATATCTGGACAAGAACCGGGCGGGGCGACTGGAAGTCACTGCCGAACCGGGCATAAATGAAATTACCTTCAAGTTTCAGGACAACGGTCGCGGCATAGCCGCAGAAGATATGGGCAAGGTCTTCGAGATCTTCCGGCGGGCCGGCAAGCAGGATATGCCGGGAGAAGGAATGGGACTGGCTTATGTCAAGACGCTTGTTCGCCGTCTGGGTGGTCGGATCTGGTGCGAATCCGAGCTGGGCGTCGGAACCCTGTTCTGCTTTTCCATACCCAATCAATCCGAGCCATCTTACACCGCCGATTCAGTTTAAAGCGGAATATCAATAATGCAGCAAAAACAGCCCGTCACCGTACGGGCTGTTTACTTTGCAGCGCAAATCCAGTAAAGTGTCGCGGTTAAATTTCAAAAAAACACCCACGGAGGTTTACGTTATGGCAGAGATGTATTTTACAAAAGAGCATGAATGGGTCAAGGTTTCAGGCAACACCGGCAAGGTCGGAATCAGTGATCATGCCGCCCACGAACTGGGAGACATTACCTTTGTAGAGCTTCCTAAAGTTGGCAAAACTGTCAAACAGTTCGAAGTGCTGGCTGCTATTGAATCAGTCAAGGCTGCCAGTGATATTTTTTCACCACTTTCCGGTAAAGTTATCGCCGTTAATGACGAGCTTGATGCAACACCGGAAGTTGTCAACGAGAGCGCCGAAGAAAAGGCCTGGATGGCGGAAATCGAGATTGCCGATGCCGCAGAGTTGAAGAACCTGATGACTCAGGATCAATACACCGAATACCTCAAAACCCTGTAGGAGATTATCATGAACGACAGCCATTACTGTCCCCACACACCGCAGGAAATCTCCGAAATGCTTTCCGCCATCGGTGTTGACTCCGTCGAGGAGCTGTTTTCGCCGATTCCGGCCGAGCTGCGGGCAAAAACCTTTAATCTCCCTCCCGGTCTGTCCGAGTTCGAGACATTCGACAAGATGAAGTCGATCGCTGCTGAAAACGGCGGCGATATGCTGGCCTTCGTCGGCGGCGGCTTTTACGACCATATTATTCCGGCCGCAGTAGACCACCTCTCAGGCCGGTCGGAGTTTTACACCGCTTATACGCCGTACCAGCCCGAGTGTTCACAGGGCACCTTGCAGGCTCTGTTCGAATATCAGACCGCCATCTGCCGCTTGACCGGCATGGATGTTTCCAACGCCTCGCTGTACGATGGCGGAACTGCCTGCGCCGAAGCGGCCATGATGGCGCTGCGCGTGACCGGCCGCAACAAGATCATTATCGATGGTTGCGTAAATCCGTTCTCACGTCAGGTATTGAAAACCTATCTTTACAACCTGGATGTGGAAGTGGTCGAAATCGCCCCCCTGGACGGCATGCTTAATCGTGCCGAACTGATTGGGATGCTTGATGAAAGCGTGGCGGCAGTGCTGGTGCAAAATCCCAATTTCTTCGGTTGTGTGGACGATTTCAGTGCGCTGGCTCAGCAGATCCATGCCGTGGATGCTCTCCTGATCGCTTCGGTTTATCCGATATCGCTGGGCCTTTTGGCAACTCCGGGCGAGATGGGAGTAGATATTACGGTTGGTGATGGCCAAAGTCTGGGCAATCCGCTCTCATTTGGCGGCCCGTCGTTCGGCTTTATCGCAGCCAAAAAAACCTACATCCGCAACATGCCCGGCCGCATCATCGGTGAGACGGTGGATAAGCAGGGACGAAGAGGTTTCGTGCTGACCCTGCAGGCCCGTGAACAGCATATAAAGCGCCACAAGGCCACCTCAAATATCTGCAGTAACCAGGGTTTGTGCGCCCTGCGCGGCCTGATCTTCCTTTCCTCGGTCGGCAGGCAGGGGCTGGTTGATATGGCGCGCCTGAATCGCGACAAGGCTGAATATGCCAAGTCACAACTGACCGGCATACCGGGAGTAACCGTCCTGCAGAGCGCTTCAACCTTCAACGAGTTTACGGTATTTCTTCCAAAGTCCGCCGATCTGGTTGTGGCGGAATTGCTCAAGAAAGATATTGTGGCTGGAGTTCCACTTGGTCAGTACTATCAGGACTCTGATAACTGCCTGGTTGTGACCGTGACCGAAAAGCGTTCCAAGAAAGAGATCGACCGTTTGGTCAGGGAGTTGGGGGTGGCTGTATGCAATTGATCTATGAACAATCCGTAGCCGGACGTCGGGGCGTAAAGCTGCCGCTTTCTGATGTGCCCGCTGCCGCCGCTCTGCCTGAAAACCTGCTGCGCAAGGAATCGGCCGCTCTGCCGGAAATGTCCGAACTGGATCTGGTGCGGCATTTCACCAATCTGTCGCGTCGCAATTACTCGCTGGATACCAACTTTTATCCGCTCGGTTCCTGCACCATGAAATACAACGCCAAGGTGCTGGAAAACTCGGCTGCCCTGTTTGCTTCGTTCCACCCCATGACGGCGCTGCTGCCGGGCGGCGTGGACTTCTGCCAGGGAAATCTGGGAATGCTGTATGATCTGGGGCAGATGCTGGCCGATATCACCGGCATGGACGAAGTTACGACCCAGCCGCTGGCGGGCGCCCATGGCGAGATGACCGGCATTCTGCTGATCTCCGCCTACCACCGCGCCAAGGGCAATAAGAAAAAGTACGTGGTGGTGCCGGATTCATCACACGGCACAAATCCTGCCTCGGCCGCCATTGCCGGTTACGAGATTATCACTGTTCCAACCGCATCCTACGGCGATATGGATATCGAGCTTTTCAAAAAAGCGATGAACGACGAAGTCGCGGCGGTCATGATGACCTGCCCCAACACGCTCGGGCTCTTCAACCCGCACATCAAGGAAATCAGCGACATCGCCCACAGTCACGATGCGTTGATGTACTATGACGGCGCCAACCTGAATGCGATCATGGGCAAGGTCAAACCGGGTGATGTCGGTTTTGACGTAATCCACGTCAACCTGCACAAAACGTTCGGTACTCCCCATGGCGGCGGCGGTCCCGGTTCCGGTCCCGTTGGAGTCAAAAAGTCGCTGATTCCATTTCTGCCGCAACCGCGCATCGTCATGGACGACGACGGGAAATTCCTGCTGTCAGAGCAGTGTTCCACTTCCATCGGGCGAACGGCCAATTTCTTCGGTAATTTTTCGATCATGGCCAGGGCTTATGCCTACATCATCATGCTGGGACGGGAAGGGCTGATTCAGGTTTCCGAGCAGGCGGTGCTGAACGCCAACTATATCAAGGAACGGCTCAAGGCCTACTACGACCTGCCCTACGATATGACCTGCATGCATGAGTGCGTTTTTTCTGCAAGCAAACAGCTGGAACATGGCGTGCATGCCATTGATATTGCAAAGTTCCTGATTGACAAGGGTTATCATCCCCCTACGGTTTACTTCCCGCTGATTGTCAAGGAAGCGATCATGATCGAGCCGACCGAGACCGAGAGCAAGGCCACAATGGATGCCTTTATCGAAGTTATGATCGAGGCCGCCATAACTGCCGAAAGCAACCCACAGCTGCTGCACGACGCGCCGGTGACCACTCCGGTCGGCAGGCTGGATGAAACCAAGGCCGCCAGGGAGCAGAATGTCTGTTGTGCCTGGTGATGGCGGACATTCGTAAGTAAACCGACGCCGGGGCGAAGCGGATTTCATTTGCTTCGCCCCTTTTCTTATTTCGTATTAAATCAGGGTTCTTGCAAGGAGCCGATATGAACGAATCCACTGAACGCACAGACCTGGCCGGCTATGCCTGTACCAGCGCCGCTTCACTAGGCCGCAAGCATGCTGAAGAATTCCGCGACAACCGCCCCGCCTTTGAGCGTGACCGCGACCGCATCATCCATTGCGCCGCTTTCCGCCGTCTGGAGTACAAAACCCAGGTTTTCGTCAATCACGAAGGGGATTACTACCGGACCCGATTGACCCATTCGCTGGAAGTGGCCCAGATTGGACGGGCCATTGCCCGCAGGCTTCGCCTGAACGAGGAGCTGACCGAGGCGCTGGCGCTGTCGCACGATCTGGGGCATACCCCGTTCGGGCATACCGGCGAAGAGGTGCTGAACCGGCTGATGCAGGGTTGCGGGGGATTTGAGCATAACCTGCAGTCATTCCGGGTGGTGGACGAACTGGAAGAGCGCTATCCGGGGTTCAATGGCCTTAACCTGACCTGGGAGGTGCGCGAAGGAATCATCAAGCATTCATCTCCCTACGACGCTCCGGTTGAAACCATGGCCGAATTCATGCCCGGAACGGTCTCCTCCATCGAGGGGCAGATCATCAATTACGCCGATGAAATCGCCTATAACAACCACGATATTGACGATGGCCTGAAATCGGGGCATATCACAATAGCCATGCTGGAGCAGGTTGAGTTGTGGCGGGAAGTCAGCGCAAGCGTACTCAGTAAATATCCCTCTATTGACGAAAAACGGTTGATCTACCAGACCATCAGTGCCCTGATTGGGCTGCTGATAAATGATCTTTGTGATACGATTTGCAACAACCTGAAACAGTATGACATTAATTCAGTCAGCGATTTGCGCCGTGTCAACCGGGCCGTGGTTCACTTCAGCGACTCGATCACCGCTCGTAACCAGGAGCTTAAACGTTTCCTGTTTCAGAAGCTTTATCGTCACCACAAGGTTGACAAAATGCGGGTAAAAGCGGAATTGTTCATAACTCGTCTGTTTGAAACTTATCTGAAATATCCAAATCTGCTGCCACCCAAATATCATTCACGGGTGGAACGTTTCGGTCTGCAAAGGGTTGTCTGCGACTACATTGCGGGAATGACCGATAGATTCGCCCTTGACGAATACAAGCGGCTGTTTGAGCCGTATGAGCGAGTGTAGTGGGAGAGGGTTGACCACCATTTAATCCTAATGGGTAAATGTTCCGTTTGGGTAGATCAGCGGTTCACGCGCGAGTGAACCCGATTAATAACGAGTTATGGATAGAAATGTAGGGGAGCTTATTCAATGTCATTAAGCAAATTCGATGAAACAATTGAACATCTCAAGACTCGCTGGCAGCATACCGACAAGAATTTTCTTAGTCAGTTGTTCCCGCTTCTTGCCGATGGCAGACCAATTTCACTGACCCATCTCACCGAAATCACCCATAAAGATATTGCCGCTGTAGAGCAAGAACTCGTAAAAGGGTACACTGGTCGCGACACAAAAGGAAACGTCATTGAATTGTTCGGAGTTATGCAGTCACCCAGCCTTCACCGTATTCAGATTGGACAAGTATGTTTGTTCAGCTGCTGTGCTCTGGTGGCCCACATGGTCCCGTTGCTCCTTGACCGAACGGCAACCATCGAATCAGTTGATCCCATCAGTCACCATTTAGTCAGACTTCAGGTTTCCCCATCTGGTGTTCAGTTGGTAGAACCGCAACAAGCAGTCGGAACCTTGGTGGTAACTACACAAGAACAGGTGCTCAAGGATGTTCGCTCAGCGTTTTGCATGCATGTCTGCTACTTCCCTGACAAGGAAACCGCCGAAGAGTTTATCGCTGCAGACTTAAGACGTTACCTCGTAGGTATTCAGATGTTTCACGAAGCAGCCTGCAAACTTACAAGTGCATTATGGGGCTGAAGTCCTAACAAGGCTTACGACCCGCCCAAAGTAAACGCAGAGGGGTCTGCCCTTGACACGAGACAAATATAAAGTGTCAGGGTCCAACAAAACAGAAGCAACGGCCAAAAACAGCCGCTGATCTGCAAAGACGCGGTGAGTAGTACCAGGAACTCAGTTCCCGAATATTAGTGAGCGGCCTCTGCGTGCAGTTTAAGACCGAGGGCCGAAACAATTTTGAGAATTGTATCAAAACCTGGAATCCGTTCGCCTGAAAGTGCCTTGTAGAGGCTTTCACGAGAAAGACCGGCATCGCGAGCCACCTGCGACATCCCTTTAGCACGGGCAATATCGCCTAGCGCCTTTGCAATGAATGCTGCATCGCCATTGGCCTCTTCTAGGGAAGCTTCGAGATAGGCAGCCATTTCTTCTGGAGTACGGAGATGTTCAGCAACATCGTATCGACTAGTAATTGTTTTGGACATTTTCAACTCCTATAGATTCTGTGCAAGCCGAATTGCTGATTTAATGTCCTTAGACTGGCTACCTTTATCGCCACCGGCCAAAAGGAAGATCAATTCGCTGCCGCGTTGGATAAAATAAACTCGATAACCCGGACCGTAGTTGATTCGCATTTCCGAGACACCCTCACCAACCGGTTTGACGTCCCCGAGTTTCCCGAGGCAAGGCGTTCAATCCTGACAAGGACTCAAGCCTTGGCTTGAATATCACGTAGGTTATCGAGCCAGTTGGCAAATAGTTCGGTTCTACGAATTTCTATCATGTACAGACTGTAGCCCGGTGGCTACACTGCGTCAAATATAAAATCAAGAATAAACACAACCAAACCCATTGGCAAGACCCGCCGATAGCGGGTCAGCCTCACACCCTTCTGTTCACCAGTGGAGACAACATAATGACAGCACAAACCAAGGCCAAACCCGAACAGTACGACTTCTTCGCTTTTCTTTCCCGCATGCGCTACATCAGCCGCTGGGGCCTGATGCGCAACACCGTACCGGAAAATATTCAGGAACACAGCCTGGATGTGGCTGTGATCGCTCATGCTCTGGTGATGATCGGCAACACCTATTTTGAGGGGAAACTCGATCCGTCACGGGCGGCGATGTACGGCATCTTTCACGATGCCAGCGAAATTTTCACCGGTGACATGCCGACGCCGGTCAAACATTTCGATCCCAACTTCAAGCGCTCCTTCCATCAACTGGAGGATCACGCCAGACGCAAGCTGCTGGATATGCTGCCGCCGGAGCTTGCCGCCGAATACGAGCCGCTGTTCTTTTATGACGATCAGAAGGATTATGCTCAGTTGGTTAAGGCGGCCGACAAGATTGCGGCCTTGGCTAAATGTATTGAGGAGGGGAAAAGCGGTAATCTTGAATTCAGGAGAGCGGAGGCTGAACATTTTGAACATCTGTCAGCCAGTCCGCTCCCCGAGGTGCGTTATTTTCTTGAAAAGTTCCTGCCCGGTTACCGCTTGTCACTGGATGAACTGAATCTTGGTTGAATCGCTATCAACTGTTTGGCGGCATCTCTAAAGCAACAAGATATTTTTCAACGTCTGCTTCGGTCATCTCATTTATGACAGTCAGCTGTCGTGTTTCTCCACCTACCCGAAGTTCCATCCTGCATGTGGCATTTGCTTCGGCTCTCGTATAACGCAGCAGAATCTTTGCGGCCAGGCTGTTCAGTTCATCACTTTGCGCACCGGTAATGACGCCCACCGGCGTGTTGCCGTCCAGCCAGGTCAAAGCCGCTTCAGTCGGCAGTTTGGATGTTTCGAGCAGATTGTTGTCAGCCTCGTTGCGGCCGATGATGACCTTGCTCTGATCGCCGATGCGAAGATGGCGTCCGACCTTGAGCAGTCGGAAATCACGCAGGTCAAGTTCTTCGCAGTGGTCGAAAAGGTCTTTTATCTTGGGAACGAATGACAGTTCGGTCAGCAGGCATCCGCCGGCCGGGCAGGGGTAGTTTTTGACATCCAGGTCGTCGGCCAGCTCAAACAGCTCTTTGCGTGAGCGCCCTTTGATTGCCATAAGTTTTTCACGGTCTACCCAGCCCTCCCTTTCCGGAATCGTCGGTTCAAAATGCTGTGCCGAGAGCGGGCGCAGCAACAGCCCTTCCAAACCGCTTTCACGTTCGATGACCCGCAGGGTGTCGCGGCGCTGACTCATCGGGCGCTGGCCGAGCACTTCACCGGTGATGATAAAGTCGGCTCCGGTTTCCAGCATATATTCCTTGGCTTTACGCAGCAGATAGATGCGGCAGTCCACACAGGGGTTAACCCCTTTGCCGTATCCGTGGCTTGGGTTGCGGACGATCTCCAGGTAATCCAGTCCCTTGTGAACGACTTTGATCGGGATATTGAATTCCTGGGCGACTCTGACAGCTTCGGACTTGCAGCCTGAGTTTTTACCGGTGCAGTTACAAAATGGGGAAGTGAAGTTGAGGGCTTCGACATCAATGTCCATATCCAGCATCATTTTGACGGCCAGAGTCGAGTCGAGACCTCCCGAGAGGAGGGCGATTGCTTTACGTTTCATTGAAAGAGCTCCTGGGGCTCCATGTCATGACCTATCAGGAATTGCAGGCGTCATGTCACAGGACCGAAATTTTCATGAGGCTAGCACATGCGCAGTGGATGTGTAAAGCTTGTAAACGGGAATAGTTGTGCTTGAAATCTGGCTTACTTCTGTTAATGTATAGGGGTTTTACCGTATTATTAAAAATATTTAGAAGCATTGAGACGTTTGGATATGGGATCCTTTTAGTATGGTTGAAGCCTCCGAAAAATTCTTTATGGGACGTCAGCCGATTCTTGACCGCAATCAGGAGATTGTTGGCTATGAATTGCTGTTTCGTGCCGCTGACGTGGATCAGGCTGTTTTTGAGAGTTATTCTCATGCCAGTGCCAGTGTTATCAATCACGCCTTGTCTTCATTTGGTATTCACGAAATATTGGGGGGCAAGTTCGCTTTTGTAAATGTGTATATTGACATACTGCTGTCCGAAATGCTGGAGTTGCTGCCGGTGGGACAGACCGTACTGGAACTGCTTGAGATGATCAAGCTTGATGAACAGGTCATTGAACGTTGCAGAGAGCTGAAGGAAATGGGGTTCCTGCTGGCTCTTGACGACCATGAATTTGATTCTGCCAATGCGGCTATTTATGGTGTAGTTGATATCATCAAAATTGATATTCTGGCGATCGGGATGGAAGCTTTGCCGAAGATGGCCAGGGAGCTGCGCAAATACCCTGTCAAATTATTGGCTGAAAAAGTTGAAACCTTGGAGCAGTTCCAGATTTGTTACGATTTGGGATTTGAATTTTTCCAGGGATATTTCTTTGCCCGGCCGGTTGTTCTGAATAGGAGAAAAATTGACGTTTCAGGTTTGGCCATGCTTAAGCTTCTGCAGCAGTTGAGCATGGACGCTCCATTTATACTGCTCGAGCAGACATTCAAGGAAAATCCTGCTCTTTCGTATAACTTGTTGAGACTGGTCAATTCAGTGGCGATGGGAATGCGCGAGAAGATAAAAACCCTTCGTCACGCGATTGTAATGCTCGGGATAAACCACCTGCGGCGCTGGATTCAGCTCTCACTATTTGCCGGTCACGATACGCGCAGCATCAACAATCCTTTGCTGGAGATGGCCGCCGTCCGCGGCAGGTTAATGGAGCTCCTGGTGAGGCAATTGACAAAGACTGAAGCTGGGGACGAAAGGGCGGAAGCGGCTTTCATGGTCGGAATTCTTTCTCTTCTCGATGTCCTCTTTGAGACACCGATGAAGGAGATTATCTCAAGTCTGAATCTTAACGACGATGTCTGCTTGGCTCTGCTCGAAAGGGGTGGGCCGCTTGGAAGCATGCTCACATTGGCGGAAAAACTGGAAGTGACAGATTTTGATGCGGTAACGGTGCAGTTAAAGGAGTGCGGCGTGTCTCTGGATCAGTTGTTGACCGCGCAGCTGGAAGCCTTTAACTGGAGAAGTTCAATCATTTACTCCGAGGAGTGAGCAGATCGTTCTAAACCGGTTCTCAACAGGCATGGGAAAGCAGCGAACAACCGATTCTTTCGTACTCAAACTCTTTCTGCTGATCAACCACCCAATAAAGCTGATCCCCGCCAAGCATAATGGCAACCGGTGTGTTAAGTGACAATGCGTACATCTGGGCAATTGAATAATATGGGAATTTTGCGTACATGATCGACTCCATCGGATAACATTTAGTGTAGATTTGTCTTATCGTTTTTCTGTATCTCATAGTAGCATTTATGGTGCCAACTATTTAGTGTTGTAAAAACAACTGGTTATAATTATAGGTCAGTAAATTGACAGCTTTATTGGTCCAAATTGTACAATCGTGTTCAAAAAAATGACTTTGGAGCGCTTTTCCATGATCGCGGAGCAAATATTAGCCAGATACCTTGCGGGAGAGTCACTCGATATAGTGCTTGAACATAGTCGCCATGTTGCCGCACTGGCGCTTGGCGTCTGCGATAAACTGGCTCTTGGCGCTGCTGATAAGCGTTTTGTGGAGGAGGCGGCCCTGTTGCATGATATCGGTGTAAGTCAGGTTCATGCGCCTGGTATCGGGCTGAATGGGGATCAACCCTATATAACGCATGGTGTTTTGGGGCGGGCGATCCTTGAAAAGGAAGGATATCCGGTTCACGCTCTTGTTTGTGAAAGGCATATCGGTGTTGGCCTGACTGTCGCCGACATAGAGCGTCAGGAGTTGCCGCTACCGCGACGTGATATGCGTCCGGTCTCGCTCCCTGAGCAGATCATCTGCTTTGCCGACCTGTTTTACTCCAAGCAACCTGGAAAACTGGCCGAGCGTAAGTCTCCGGAACGTATCAGAAAAAAGCTGGCTTCTTTTGGAGATGACAAGGTTGCGATTTTTGATTCATGGATGGTCAGGTTTGGCGGTGTATAATTTGACACTGCCGGATACACGCTCCGCAAATGCCTTTGCAAACCGGCTCTGACACCGGTATTACCCCAAAAGTAGTTGCTTTTTTCTGACCCGTATCTTACATTGCTCAAATTTTAAGCTTTTGTCAGCACATTCCATTCAGGCGGTCCCAAGTGCAGGATACCTCTCAAAAAATGCAACAACTTCGTTCACGAATCGATGCCATCGACGACAGTATTCTCGACCTGCTTAACGAGCGTTCACAAGTCGTTCTTGAGGTCGGCCGTTTGAAATCAGGCAATAATATGGATTTTCATGTGCCGGGGCGTGAGCGTCAAATTTATGAACGGCTGTTGGGTAAGAACCCGGGTCCGTTTCCTAACGATGCTCTGAAAAGCATTTACCGGGAGGTTATTTCAGCCTGTCTGGCACTTGAGTCTCCCATGAAAGTCGCTTTTCTCGGCCCCAAAGCCACTTTCAGCCATCTGGCGACCATGCAGCAGTTTGGCCTGTCCGCCGAACTGGTGCCGCAAAAGTCGATTCCGGCTGTTTTTGAGGAAGTGGAGAAGGGCAAAGCCCTCTACGGCGTGGTTCCGGTGGAAAACTCGACCGAGGGGGTCGTTTCCCATACTCTCGATATGTTTGTGGAGAGCACTCTGCAGATTACATCCGAAATCATGCTTGAAGTGCATCACGATCTGTTGTCGCGGACCGGACGTCTGGAGGATATTAAAAAGGTTTATTCTCATCCGCAGCCGCTGGCACAGTGCCGACAGTGGCTGGAAGAAAATCTGCCCGGCGTGCCGATGGTCGATGTGGCCTCAACTGCTGTAGCCGCCCAGATTGTCAGCGATGATTACACAGCTGCGGCGATTGCCAGCGAACTGGCCGGCTCGCTTTATGACCTGAAAGTTGTTCGCAGCCGGATTGAGGATCAGGTCAACAACTTTACCCGTTTTCTGGTCGTTTCCCGCAAGGGGTGCGAACGGTCCGGCAATGACAAGACTTCGGTTCTTTTTTCGGTCAAGGACGAGCCCGGCATACTCTGTCGCATGCTCGACCCCTTTGCCAAGCGCGGCATCAACCTGTCCAAGATTGAATCACGTCCTTTCAAGAAAAAAGCGTGGGAGTACATCTTTTTTCTGGATCTTTACGGCCATGTTTCTGATCCAGAGGTTGCTGCTGCCCTGGATGAGCTCAAACATTGCTGTCAGTTTATCAAAATTCTCGGATCGTATCCCCGGTCGATGTAGGTTGGCATGTCGTTTATTATAAAAAAGTTAGCCGTTATAGGCACAGGTTTGATCGGCGGTTCGTTTGCCCTGGCTTTGCGCGAGGCCGGTGCGGTCGAGCGGATTGTCGGTATTGATTCTGATTCTGCCAATCTTGAACTTGCGCTATCGATGGGGATAGTGGACGAAATTTACGAAGACCCCTGCGCGGGAGTAGCAGGAGCCGATGTGGTCTTTATCTCGGTTCCGGTCTGCTCGATTGCAGCTGTATTGCGTTCAATTGCCCCCGCTCTTTCTCCCGGCTGCATTGTGACGGACGGTGGAAGTGTAAAGGCAGCTATCGTCAGCCAGTGTGATGCCCTTATCCCTTCACTGTGCTGTTTCGTCGGCGGGCATCCGATCGCCGGTACGGAACATTCCGGTGCTGCTGCCGCGTTTGCCGGTTTGTATAAAGGGAAGCGCTGTGTTCTTACACCCGGCCAGACAAGTCATGCCGAGGCTATCGATACGGTTGCCAGGCTGTGGGAGGCGGCGGGAACAGTGGTCTGCAAAATGGAGGCCGGACATCATGACCGGATCTTCGCGGAAATCTCGCACCTGCCGCACGCCATCGCCTACACGCTTGTCCATGCAGTAGGAACTGCCGATGTCGAGGGTGAAAATGTACTGTCCTACACGGCTGGAGGGTTTCGGGATTTTACGCGGATCGCATCATCCGATCCGGCTATGTGGCGCGACATCTCGCTGATGAACAAAGAAGCCCTTCTGGCAAGCATTGACGGTTTCACTGCCAGTCTTGCTGAATTGCGACGACGGATCGATTGTGACGACAGCAGTGGTCTGACTGAGTTCTTCACCACGGCGAAGAAGTTTCGTGACGGATTGATATAACAATTGAACCAAATTGGAGAGTCTGTGAAAACAATTACCGTTAAACCAGCAACGTCACTCAAAGGTGATCTGACCGTGCCTGGCGACAAATCCATTTCCCATCGCTCCATCATGCTGGGAGCCATTGCCAACGGCATTACAACGGTTCGCGGATTTCTGCGTGGCGAGGACAATATGTCAACCATGCACGCTTTTCGTTCCATGGGAGTCCGAATTGACGATGACGGCGAAACCCTCTCTATTCATGGACTGGGTCTGCACGGCCTTCAGGAACCTGGTGATGTCCTCGACTGCGGTAATTCCGGGACGACCATCAGGCTGATAACCGGACTGTTGTCCGGTCAGTCTTTTTTCTCGGTTGTGACCGGTGACCAGTATCTCAGGAAGCGTCCGATGAAGCGGGTTGTCGAGCCACTGACCCGGATGGGTGCCAGAATTCTTGGCCGCAATCAGGGGAGTCTGGCTCCGCTGGCTATCAGTGGCGGTTTACTGAAAGCGATTGATTACCAATCGCCGGTCTCCAGCGCACAGATTAAATCTTCGATCATGTTGGCCGGCTTGTATGCAGATGGCGAGACAACCGTGCGCGAACCCAGTTTGTCGCGCGATCATTCCGAAAGGATGTTCCGGCAGTTTGGCGCTTCACTGGAGAGATTCGAGGATGGAGTGACGGTGCGCGGCGGATACGAATTGACTGCCCAGGAAGTGTCGGTGCCGGGAGATATATCTTCGGCCGCTTTCTTCATCGTGGCGGCGCTGGTAACCCCGAATTCGGAAATTATCATCCGCAACGTTGGTGTAAACCCGACCAGAACCGGTGTGATAGATATACTCAAGGCGATGGGAGGGGACATCGAGCTGCTTGATCAGCGCGAACTTTCCGGCGAGCCGGTTGCGGATATTCAGGTTCGGTCCTCCAAGCTGAAAGGTATCTCAATCTCAGGCAGTGTCGTGCCGCGTGCGATTGACGAATTTCCGGCGGTTTGCGTGGCTGCCGCCTGCGCCGAAGGGGTCACATCCGTTCGGGATGCCAAAGAGTTGCGTGTAAAAGAAACTGATCGCATTACCGCCATGGCCAAAAACCTTCGGACTCTCGGCGCAGTGGTGTCTGAAACGGACGACGGAATGGATATAACAGGAGTTGAATGTCTGGCAGGCGGAGAGGTCGAAAGTTTTGGAGACCACCGGATCGCCATGTCCCTGTCGGTAGCTGCCTTGGTTGCCGCAGACGAAATAACAATCAAAGATGTTGACTGTGTGGCAACATCCTTCCCGACATTTTTCCAGATACTGGAAAAAGTTGCGGGGAAGTAGGCCTATGACTAAACGGTCTACTGGAATAATAATTGCGATTGATGGACCATCCGGCGCCGGTAAGAGCACGGTTGCCCGACTGCTGGCAGAAAGACTCGGCTATGTGCAGATTGACACCGGAGCCATGTATCGGGCGGCTGCGCTTCTGATCGCCCAGGCCGGAATTGATCCATCTGATACGGAGACGCTTCAGGCCTTTTGTCAAGGCATCGACATTGCCCTGGAATATGCCGATGGACGTCAAACTGTCATCGCCAATGGCAATGATGTCACCTCTCAAATCCGTACTCCGGAAATGTCGCTGCTGACGTCACGCACCTCGACCCTCAAGCCGGTTCGTGATGCACTTTTAAAATCACAGCGCCAAATGGGCGTCGATGGCGGAGTGGTTCTGGAAGGGCGGGATATCGGTACTGTCGTCTTCCCGGATGCCGAGCTTAAATTTTACCTTTCCGCTTCGGCTGAAGAGCGGGGCAGGCGCCGCTGTGAGGAGCTTTCCGCAAAGGGAGAGCAGGTAACACTTGCGGAAACTATTGCAGACGTCGTCAAAAGGGATCAACAGGATTCCGAACGCGATATTGCGCCGCTAAGGAAGGCTGAGGATGCAATTGCGATTGATTCGTCGGCAAAGACGGTGGAAGAAGTCCTCGACATAATGGAGCAGTTGTACAAAGAAAAAATAAATTCGACAGGAATGGCAATATGAAAGTGATTCTTGCAAAACGGGCCGGCTTCTGCTTTGGCGTCAAGCGTGCGACGCAGATGGCCTTTGAAGCCGCCGAAAAAGATCAGAAAACCTACTCGCTGGGACCGATCATTCACTCTCCGCAGGTTGTCAACAAACTTGAGGAGATGGGGGTAAAAGTTCTGGAAAATCTGGATAGCATGGAGAGCGGAACCATCATTATCCGTTCGCATGGAGTCGCTTCCGGCGAGATCAGCGAAGCTGTTCAAAAGAAGCTGGAAATTGTTGACGCTACCTGTCCTTTTGTTAAAAAAGCGCAGGAACATGTCAAGAGTCTTTCCGAGGCCGGTTATGGAGTCGTGGTCGTCGGCGATGCGGATCATCCTGAAGTGCAGGGGATTGTATCCTATGGTGGCGACAAGGTTTTTGTGGTCGGTTCCGGTGAGGAAGTTAAAAAACTGCCCAAAATGAACAAGATCGGAGTTGTTGCACAGACGACCCAATCTTTTGAGAATCTGAAAAATGTTGTTTCGGAATGTCTGCTGCGCGGTGGTGAAATCCGCGTTTTCAACACCATCTGTGATGCCACCGCAGTTCGGCAGGAAGAGGCCAAGGAGTTGGCCGGGCAGGTTGAATGCATGCTGGTGGTCGGTGGCTTTAACAGCGCGAACACGCGGCGGCTGGCCGAGGTTTGTGCCGAATTGCAGCCGCGTACTCACCATATCGAAACAGCAGCCGAAATTAATGCCGACTGGTTTAATGGGGTTGAGAGGATAGGAGTAACCGCAGGGGCTTCAACCCCGAAGTGGATAATTGATGAAGTTATGAACAAAATTGAAGAATTGAATAAAATCATTTGAATTTTACCGTTCATATTGGTACATTACAAAGCTTCATAATCGGAGAAGAACGATAAACGTCCAGGGGGTATGGTGTAATGGTTGATTTTAAAAGGCTTGATTCTGCCGACGGAGAACATGAGGAACTCGACGGCGATCAGCAGAGCAGTGAATTTGCAGCGCTCTACACAGAAAGTCTCAAAGAACGTCCCGAGCGGGATAAAATAATAGAAGGAACTGTTGTACGTGTTGATCAGGACACCGTACTTGTTGATATTGGGTTGAAATCCGAAGGCCATGTTCCTACATCTGAATTCCGTGACGCTGCCGGTGAGATATCTGTTCAAATAGGCGATAAAATACGAGTTCTCATGACTCGCGAAGACGGCAAAAAAGGTTATGTGCTTTCCAAGAAGAAAGCGGATTACCTGGCTGCCTGGGATAAAATTGGTGATGCCGGCCAGGAAGGCGGCATTATTGAGGGAACCATCACCGGTAAGGTGAATGGCGGTTTCACGGTTGATATCGGCGTTCAGGCGTTTCTGCCATCTTCACAGGTTGATATTCGTCCTTCCTCGGACAGTGATAGCTACATCGGTCTTCAGGGCCGTTTCAAGGTTATCAAGATCAATCAGCGTCGTGACAACATTGTCCTGTCGCGTCGTGCCATCCTTGAAGAGGAGCGCGCATCAATCCGCGATGTTACGCTTGAGAAACTTGAAGAAGGACAAATTGTAGAAGGCACAATTAAAAATGTTACCGACTACGGCGCATTTGTGGATCTGGGCGGTGTTGACGGTCTTCTGCATGTTTCCGACCTCTCCTGGGGCCGGGTTGGCAAGCCTGCTGATGTGCTCAAGCCCGGTCAGCTGATAACTGCTAAAATCCTCAAGTTTGATCGCACCAAAGGCAAGATATCCCTGGGTGTCAAACAAACTCTCACAGATCCATGGCTTGATGTGCCTAGCAAATTTCCGATCGGAAATCGCGTTAAGGGTCGCGTAGTCAGCCTGATGGAGTACGGCGCATTTGTTGAGTTGGAGGCTGGAATTGAAGGTCTGATCCATGTATCCGAGATGTCCTGGACAAAGCGCGTTCGCAGAGCTGCAGACATGCTGAATGTTGGTGATGAAGTTGAAACCGTAATTCTCGGCATTGATATGCCAAACCGCAAAATATCGCTGGGGCTCAAGCAGGTTTCAGATAATCCCTGGACAACAATTGCCGACAAATATCCGGCCGGCACTAAAATTGAGGGCCAGATCAAGAACATGACCGACTTCGGCATGTTTATCGGAATCGAAGACGGAATTGACGGACTTGTGCATGTTTCTGATATGTCCTGGACCAAGCGCATCAAGCATCCCGGTGATGTTTACGAAAAAGGGCAGCTTGTCATGGCTGTCGTGCTCAAGGTTGATGTTGAGAATGAGCGTCTGTCGCTGGGTATCAAGCAGCTTGAGCCGGATCCTTGGAGCCTTGCCCCTGGTAAATATCGTGTCGGTACGATGGTGACCGGCAAAGTGACCTCGCTGACCGATTTTGGTGTGTTTGTTGAGTTGGAAGAGGGGATTGAAGGCCTGATCCATGTTTCCGAACTGTCACGCGAAAAAGTCGCTTCCGCAAAGGAATTTGCAGCAATTGGCGACAATCTCGAGGCAGTAGTTCTAAGCTGTGATCCTAAGGACCGCAGAATTTCTCTTTCAATCAAGTCAGTTCATGCAGCGACTGAAAAAGCGGACTTTGAGCAGTACATGGGATCACAGGGCGAAGCTACTTCTACATTTGGTGACCTTTTGAAGCAGGGTCTGAATAATCGCAATAATAATTGAGCTAATTGCAGGAGGGATTTATGACCAAGAGTGAACTTATAGAAAAAGTTGTGCAGACTCACAGCATGCTTAATATGAAGGTTTCCGAGGTAGTAGTTAATACTGTCTTTGATTCCATCGAGGAGGCTCTCAAGTCTGGCGACAAGGTTGAAATTCGCGGATTCGGCAGCTTTACGATACGTGAGCGACTTGGCCGTGAAGCTCGTAATCCAAAGAGCGGGGAAGTCGTTCGCATACCTTCCAAGAAAACCCCGTTTTTCAAAACCGGTAAAGACCTGAAAGAGCGTGTTAATTGCTAGTTTAAAGGCTGTGCGTGATTGCCCGAATGGTGGAATTGGTAGACACAAGGGACTTAAAATCCCTCGGCTTAACAGCTGTGCCGGTTCGACTCCGGCTTCGGGCACCAAGTAAGTATCTGTTTTTGCAGAAGAAATCAAAACAGGGTCATGCTAACCGCATGGCCCTGTTTTGGTTCACAGTCATGTCGAAAATGTGATTGCGAGAGGGGAATTAGATGAATAAAACGGTGAAACATTCCAGAATATTGTGCGCGGCCAAATGTATCTTGAGATTTGATGGTTTTGATCATCACGGGGTGATCGAGAACATCTCTCTCAGTGGCGCTTTGATAAAACTGGATCACAACGTCCCTAACGGTGTACATCCAGGTGACAGGTGCTACATGACTTTATGCAGCAACTTGGATTCATACCCTGTAAAGTATACCTGTAGGGTCATCAGGGTCGATCTGGCGCTTATAGGGATTGAATTCCTCGAGCTTAACATGATGTAAGCTGCTGAGTACTCTTTACCCGGATAAATACACAGAAACTAACTTGGAGCAAAAAAGTGGATAACAGAAAACGATTACTTATCAGAAACAAAGCTATTGCTACGTGTTTGATGATTGGAGCAGCGATTCTATTCGTGATTGCACGTACTCAAAAAGGTGGGGGGATATGGGAGTGGATTGCCGCTTTTGCTGAAGCTGCCATGGTTGGAGCACTTGCTGACTGGTTTGCCGTAGTGGCTCTATTCAGACATCCTTTGGGTGTTCCAATTCCTCATACTGCTATAATCAAGAACAAGAAGGATGTAATTGCCGGTAATCTTGCCGATTTTATACGGGATAAGTTCCTTGCTCCCGAGACCTTGATCGGAAAACTGAGAGAGCAAAATCCAGCCGGGCGGCTAGCTACATATTTGATGTCAAAGGAAAATGCAGATGGATTGGCTAATGGACTGTCCCGTGTAATATCAGAGTCTCTGGATTTTATGGATGATGACCGCGTTCAAAAAATACTTCGAGCTGCTCTATACGACCGGATCGAAAATTTTGATCTCTCTTCTTCAGCCGGGCTTCTGCTTGACACACTCAGAAATGACAACCGTCATCAAATAGTTCTTGATGAAATGTTGAACCGTTTTGCCTTGTGGCTCTCAACTCCGGAGGCTCAGGTCAACTTGGCCAATTCTATCGATAATATGGTTACCAAAGAATATCCGCTTCTTAGCCACTTTATTCCTAACCGTGACCAGTTTTCAAAGGGAGCCGGTGAAAAGATAGTTAAGAAGATTAACGAATATATTCAGGGCGTTAACATTGATCCTGCTCACGAACTCAGGCAGAAGTTTGATGCAGCCGTGACGGAGTTTGTCGGCAGATTGAAGACGGACCAGGTTTTGAGAGCCAAGATTGAGGCAATAAAGCTTGAAGCTGTGCAAAATCCGTTTTTATCCGAGTACGTGAAGAATCTTGGAAGCGATCTCAAAAACTGGTTGAGTAATGATCTAAGGCAGCCGCATTCAAAAATTCAGGAGAAGCTGGCTGAGGTTGTTTCAGGTTTTGGACGTACTTTGTCAAAAAACCAGGAATTAAAAGAGTCATTAAATGAGCATCTTGAGATGCTGGTGATTAATTATGGGGATGCAATGCGCAATGCAATCGCAAAGCATATTTCTGAAACGGTGCAAAAGTGGGATAACGACAATTACGTGGCAGAAATAGAGTTAAGTATAGGTTCTGATCTGCAATTTATTCGGATGAATGGAACTCTGGTGGGCGGTGTTATTGGTTTGCTGCTTCATGCTATCGCTTTGCTGCTGTGATAAATAAACGGCGCTGCCTGGCGTTTGTAAATATGTTTATGGTCAGCCGATATCGCACCCATCCTTGAGCATCCGGATTATTTCAATCTGTCGATTGAACAGGTATTTGGCGATATTTTTCTCGGCTGTCTTGTCTCCGGCAATACTGAATATGAAGTGCAATGGCATGCTAATGTCCATGACGGTTATTATTCTGGCGGGCACCTTAATATGGCAGAACGTTTTGTGATCTGATTCAGGAAGTTTGAAAAGCAATTTTCCACCTTCAAAAGTGCCGATATCGACTGTGTAATCGACGGCCATAATGGCCCCAGCTGTGGATAATTCTATTATTTCACCTCGCACCGTACCCTGAGATGTCGTGTAAAGTGCGTCAATTGGCGGATTTACCCTAAGTCGTATGTGATTTCTGCGCTCCGCACAGATTTCCACATAAGAGAGATCTCTTAAAGAGACTGTTTTTTGTCTGATATCCACATCAAACGCTTTTGCAACAATATCGTATTTGAACAATTTGCTACGGATAAAAGTATAATGGTCATCTGAAATGGCAACAGCCTGTTGCGGGTATACTTTCAATTCGAGGGTTCCGTTTTCTATTCTGGAAATCCTGGCGTTGAATGAAAGCGGCATTCCTTTATAATAATTTATGAGTTGTATCTCCAGGTTGGGTTCTTTTCTGAATGCAGTAATAAAGACGGACATTATTTCGGAATGATCTTCGATAGATGTCTTCTGAATACGGGTATCAAAAAGGTTGGTATATTTCATCAAGACCGCCTTTGATTAATTGCATTTTATTGCCCGGTCGCCAATCTGTAGAAATCATTGATCCATGATGGAAGTTTTACGTTGTTTTTTCCGGATCATTCTCTGTCTCAGTTTGGTATAGTGCGGCGGCACCAGCAACTCATTTATTCCAGTTGAGTCCATATCAGAATCCGCAGGTTTTGTCCATCAGCTCGGCGGTCAGTAAGCAAACGATAAGGGGAACATGGCAGATGAACAGCTTTTTTGAGTTTGATCGCTACAAAACCAGCTATCGGCAGGAAACGGTGGCTGGAGTGACAACTTTCCTGACGATGGCGTACATCATCATCGTGAACCCCGCCATACTTGAGAATGCCGGAATTCCCAGAGGGCCGTCCATAACGGCCACCATCCTGGCTGCGGTGATCGGCACTACCATCATGGCACTTTGGGCGCGACGCCCTTTTGCGATTGCTCCGTATATGAGCGAGAACGCCTTTATTGCCTTTGTGGTGGTCAAGGTTATGGGGTACAGTTGGCAGGTGGCGCTGGGTGCCGTTTTCATTGCTGGGGTGCTATTTACGCTGTTGACGCTGTTCAAAATTCGCAGTTGGCTGGCCGAGTCGATCCCCATGTCCCTCAAAGCCAGTTTCGCGGTCGGGATCGGACTGTTTCTGACCTTTATCGGCCTGAACGAGACCGGTCTGGTTGTGCTGGGTGTGCCGGGAGCGCCGGTTCGCCTTGGTAATATTTCCCAGCCTTCCGTTCTTCTGGCGGTGGCCGGATTCATGCTGGTAGTGGTGTTGATGGCCCGACGGATACATGGCGCCCTGGTGATCGGCATAATTGCCACGACGGCCGGATCAATCATTATGGGTATTACATCTCTGCCCACCAGTGTTGTCAGCCTTCCTCCCTCACTGGAACCGATCCTGTTCAAACTGGATATAGCCGGTGCCCTGACCCCGGCCTTTTTCCCGGTGGTGTTGGTGATCTTCATCATGGCTTTTCTGGATACGATCGGTACACTGATCGGACTTTCGATGCGGGCCGACCTGCTGGATGAACATGGCAATCTGCCTGAAATAGAACGTCCCATGCTGGCAGATGCCCTGGCCACCATGGCCGCGCCACTTCTGGGTACCAGCACCACCGGCGCATATATCGAGTCGGCGGCCGGTATTGAAGAGGGTGGGCGAACCGGATTCTCTGCTCTGGTTGTGGCAGCACTTTTTGCGCTTTCACTCTTCTTTGCTCCGCTTTTTACGATAGTACCGCCACACGCCTATGGCATTGCTCTGATTGTTATCGGTTCGTTCATGATCAAACCGATTGTCCAGATCGATTTTGACGATTTGACTGAGCTGATACCGGCTTTTCTGACCGTAGTGCTGATGATTTTTACCTACAACATCGGAGTGGGGATGACGTCAGGCATGATCACCTTTGTGTTGCTGAAGGTCTGCACCGGAAGGGTGCGAGAGGTCAGGGCCGGAATGTGGATATTGGCACTCCTGTCGGTTTCGCTGTTTATCTTTCTTCCCAAAATGTAACCCAGGGCTTCCTGGCTGATATTTATCTGTTTTTCCTGTTATGTCGCCCTCTGAGAAAGTATTGATTCAAACCTTGACCCTAAAGTGCCCGTCCGCATAGGATATTAGTTTGCCGGGAATTACAACTTCCCGATGAAAAATCTGATGGAGATTCAGAGATATGTCACTTAATGGCGACCTGGAAGATTTTCCGATAATCGATATTATTCAATTGCTGCATGGATCCCGCAAATCCGGTGTTTTCCGGCTTTACAGTGAAAAAGGGGAAAGCCAGCTGGTGTTCCATGACGGTGATCTGGTCAGCGCAAATTTCCTCAACAGTCGTGTGCGGATCGGGCAGGTTCTGGTCAGCGCAGGCGCCATAACTGAACAACAGCTGGCCCATGTTCTGGAAATACAGGATAAAGCCGGTGACGACCGCAAACCGCTTGTAATCACTCTTCTTGAAAATGATATGGTTGACGAAGCAGCGGCATATAACGGAATTGAATCATTGATTGAAATGACGATAGTGGAGGTGCTGACCTGGAAAGAGGGACGCTTCTCCCTTGAGATTGCGAAAAGCGGCAAAAGCAACGGTTATCATTTTTCCAGGACAAAATTTCCCCAAAGAATTCTGCTTAATTCCCAGGGAATTCTGATGGAATCATTGCGCATCTTTGACGAAAAGGTGCGGGACGGTACCATGGACGAGATTCTGAGCATTGCCGGGGTCAGCAATCTGGACCTTGAGGCGGAGCAGCCCGGAAGCAATGCGCCTGTCATAACTTCTGATGCAGGTGATCAGGGAAACAGCCTCCTGATGCTGCAACGGTTGCTTACGGAAAAAAGAAGCATGATTCAGCGCAGTGGCGACCAGAGCTACCGCTCCGTAGATACTCTAAAAAAGCTGATTGTCGAAGAGTTTCCGACTGCTGCCAAAGAGCTGAAACGTCAGCTTCTGGCACTTTTGGCAGGCACCTCGGCAGATGGCGCCATGTCAGCCGCTCCTCCGGATATTGCAGTAATTGTAATTACACAGTCGCAACTGTTTTCCACGATGGTCAGATCAATCTGTTATCAGGAGGGAGCTTATGTTGTTTCGTCGGACGACATAACCTCGCTTGATATCAATATCCGGCTGCTGCTATGTCAAACACTGCATCTTGTTATTATCCTTGATGTGCCCCATGAGGATTCGGTGCAGGACACGATCCAGATTTGCAGAGACCTGCAGAAATATCCACAGGCGTCAGTTGTTCTGGCCGCCTGTTCGCATTTCTGGGATACTCTTGGATTGCTGGCACTTAGCTCCGGCATCCGTTCAATTATTCCCAGACCCTGTAAGCATTGTTCCGGTAAATCATCGGCTCAGCAGGCGCTGGCTTTCTGTTCCGGATTGGGAGCCTTTCTTCGGACCATGTCTACGGAATACAGCGGCAGCGATGAACAGCGTTTTTTTACCTGCATATCAAAGCTGCGCGTCTGCAAAACCAGAACGGAGATAACTGTTGCAGTTCTTGCTTACCTGATCGAGGTGTTTGAACGGGCCATTGTTTTTCTGGTGACAGAGTCTGAACTTCTGGCTGAAAACTCTTTCGGTGTCAGTGGTGACAAAAGTGAAGGGATCGTTTCACAACCAAACATTCGTATCCCGCATGACGACCAGTCGATTTTTGAAGATGTCATCAAAACCGGTCAGATTTACTATGGATTTCACAGCGATTCAACCTGTCCGCATCATCTGTACCGGATGATCGGTCGATTGGAGAGCCCGGAAGTGCTGCTTTTTCCTCTCATCCGGGCAAATAGGGTCGTGGCATTCATCTATGCCGATTTTGGATCAAAGCCGGCCTCATCTCCGTCGCTCCATTACCTTGAGGCATTGCTTCAATACACCACTGCCCAGATCAGTGTTTCTGCATATCGCCGGAAGCTGAAGTCGATTATGGAACAACAGAAAGCGCAAGAGCCGGTCAAATGATAAACATTGAGTATGAGTTACATACCAGGCCTGATTATTGTACGGTTTGGTGCTTTGGTAAAATTTTCGGAAAAGGTGACAAGTGGGCAATTACAGTGTAGTGGTTCTGGACTTTGAAACTACCGGATTATCCCCTGATTGCGGTGACAGGGCAATTTTTTAGTCAGGTACCATTTGAGCTGTTGCAGCAATTGTCAAAAATATCCAAAGTTGCAACACCTTCCTTTTTAAAGCGCGCTGCAGATGATAATCGTTAAGCCGCCGTGTTGATGCAGAGGGCAAATACGTTTGCATAAGGATCAATGATTGAAGAAACTACTTACATGGATCACAGTAAGTTTGCTGACCACTGCCGCCCTTGACCCGGTCATTTATTCAACGCTTGACAAGCCGATTCCCTGGGTGCGGGATCTGCTGATGGGCATAGGTGGTGTTATTTGTTTTTATCTGCTGATAAAATATCGCAACGAACTTTAGAGGGTGGTTATGTTTGAAGTCCAATACAATGATGAGATGGAAGCCGAAATCAGGCGACTTGAGGCGAAGAACCGTGCCATTGCGGCCGGACATCCCGAGTGGGACAACGCCTGTTCCATCTGCAGTTGTGAGCTTGACTCTTCAGATCCTGACAGGTGCGACGGTTGTTCATGAGGCGAATATCTAACATTATCTGATCTCAGGATGTACAGATGCCGACCAAACCACAATTCCCGATACAGGTGTTCTATGACGGAGCATGTTCAGTGTGTGCCTCCGAGATAGAACATTATCTGCGCCAGGATCATGGCGGCCGACTTCTGGCTGTGGATATCAGCGCGACGGATTTTGAGCCGGAATCGCACCAGATCGCTCTGAATGAATTTATGTACGAATTGCATACCATCGACCGTGCTGGCAGGGTGTATCGCGGTGTGGAGGCATTTTGGGCCATTTGGCAGGCGTTCCCATCTTCAACGGTATATGGGATAATGGGCGATGTGATAAATCTGCCGGTGGTTAATCCGGTTGCCCGTCTGTTGTACAGAGGATTTGCCCGCATCCGTCCTTATCTGCCGAAGAAACACAGCTGTGACAGCGGTACCTGCGGAATAGACCGGAAGAGTTGACCCTTGAAATTTGGGGAAGGAGTTATCATGATAGGGTTGTTACGCAAACGTCGCAGTATTAGGAAGTTCACTTCTGAAAAAATTGCTCCCGATCTCGTTGAAACGATCGTAGAGGCCGCACTCAGGGCGCCTTCGTCGCGGGGCATCAATCCTTGGGAATTCATTCTGGTGGATGATCCCGAAATTCTCCTCAAGCTTTCCCGGGCAAAGCAGCATGGGTCTGAATTTCTGAAAGGAGCCCCGTTTGCGATAGTGGTTTGTGCTGATTGCACCAAATCAGATGTCTGGATCGAAGATTGTTCGATCGCTGCGATAATCATCCAGCTTACGGCTTTGTCATTGGGACTTGGCAGTTGCTGGGTCCAGATACGAAACCGGCCGCATGATGACAAAAAAACGGCAGAAACCTATGTTCAGGAGTTGTTGAATTTGCCGGAACAGATCAAGGTCGCATCAATCATTGCTATCGGACATTCGGCAGAACATAAAAGTCCTGTGTTGGCTGATCAACTCCAGTTCGACAAAGTGAAAAACAACAGATGGTCTTGAAGGAATCAAAAGCAGGTTGGCCCAGACTGAATAAGGATAATCAAGGAGTTACACCATGAATGAATTGAATTCCAGCTACACCCGCACCGCAGGACAGGTAATCGTGAAGCAGAATGCCCTCATCCGGCAAGTATATGCCTGGATGGGAGCCGGACTGGCCATCACCGCTTTTATGGCACTTGTCACGCTTTCCTCACCAACACTTCTCAACGCAATCTTGGGAAACCGGCTTCTTTTTTTCGGCCTGATGATTGGAGAGCTGGCACTGGTGTTTACCCTGTCGGGGGCTATCAATAAGTTGAGCACTTCCACAGCTACACTTATTTTCCTGGCATACTCGGCGCTCAACGGAGTTACCCTGTCAGTTGTGGCGCTGGCCTATACCGCAAACTCGATCGCCTCAACCTTCGTAATTACTGCCGGCATGTTTGGCGCGATGAGTATCTATGGTTTTGCGACCAAACGTGACCTGACTTCATGGGGCAGTTTTCTTTTTATGGGACTGATCGGCGTGGTGATCGCTTCGGTAGTTAATATATTTGTGGGAAGCAGTGCGGTCTCCTGGTTCATTTCCGGTATCGGTGTGATAGTTTTTACCGGCTTGACCGCCTATGATACCTGGAAGATCAAGGCGATGGCCGTCCAGGGGATAGAGGGGCGAATGCCGGCCATTCTTGGCGCTCTGACTCTGTATCTGGATTTCATCAACCTTTTTCTGATGCTGCTCAGGTTTACCGGTAACCGGCGTTAGTTCTGCCTTTTAAGAAATTCCTGGTTCAGGCAAAGGAATATCGGCATGTCCAAAGGATACAAGGCAAACCGTGAGAGACAGGACGAAATCAGCAATTTCGGTAAAGTCATCGGTAAACGGGCCGGATTCAAGTGTGAATGGTGTGGCGGTAAGGATGACCTGCGTGTATGGGATTATCGGCCGGACTCGGCGCCTGATCCGGATTTGCTCGCTTTGTTGTGTCAGCGTTGCCGAGGGTGGGCAGACGGCGGGAAAGCTGATCAAAATGAACTGCGCTCGATCCGCAACGCTCTCTGGAGCGATATCCCGGCCATAGCGGAAGGCTCGGCCCGAATATTGGCGCAGTGCAGGGAAACGTGGGCCAGGGAAGCGATAGAGGAAAGTTTAATCAATGATGACGTCAAAGATGAAATTCTGAAGTAGTAGCGAAGTTTAAAGCCTCAAACTGACAAGAAGGGCTTCGGGAAGAATCCGCGAAGCCCTTCTTGTTTATTGATGCAGTTGCCAGGCAAACCTGTTTCCCCTATTCATCCTCCGGAGCGGCGCCTTTGCTAATAAGTTCGACGATCTTGCTGTAAAGATCGTCACCGTCCTTGCCGGTTACTTTTTTCTTGTCCACAACCGCCATTGGCTTATCGCTACAGGCACCGCACTGTTTGACACAGTCCTTGATCTTGATATTAAGGTCAGGAAACTCCTCTTCCAACCGCCGGAATACTTTGCCCTTGCCTTTGTTATGCTTGCAAAATCGCACTTTCATTGATCTCACCCCATTCTGACAACGGATAAAAGCTGATCTGTTACACAGCCAGAACAGAACCGGGCGGAACCACAAATACCCGTTGCCCCATTTCACCGTCGATCATCAGGATGCCGTGTCCGTTGTCGCCAACCAGTTTCAGTTTGGCGATCAGATCACGGTCGTTATTTTCCTCTTCGATCTGTTCGGTCACGAACCACTGCAAAAAGATCTGCGACGCGTAATCTTTTTCGCGAACGGCCTGTTCGCTCAACTCGTTGATGCATGATGTTATCAGTTGCTCGTGAACCAGAGTATTCTGCATCATTTCCAACAGTGACTTGTACTGGTTTGGCACCGCTTCGCTGGCATTAAGTGAGATAACCACGCCCTGATCGGTCAGGTAACCATAGAATTTCATGAAGTGAATCATTTCTTCTCGATACTGTACAAAGAACCAATTTGCGGCGCCCTTCAGCCCCAGGTCATTGGAACAGGACGACATCGCGAGGTAAAGGTGGGCCGAGTAGAGCTCCAAATTCATATGTTTATTGAGAGCATCGGACATTTGTTTACTGATCATTGGTTGACCTCCTTAAATTTTACAGCATTATAACTTAAAACAGGACTTAATCAATCCTGAATCGAAAACTAATTTTTTTTCGGCGAAGATTGTAGTGGCCCGGCGCGCTTTGAAAGACGCAGAACCATGATGCTACCAACCAAAAACATCGGGAAGCTCAGGAATTGTCCCATTGAAAACCAATTAAAGATGAATCCGATCTGGGCGTCCGGCTGCCGGAAAAACTCGACAATGAAACGGAATAAGCCGTAGCCGGCTACGAATGTCCACCCCGCTACACCATTGGCATTATATTTCCTCGAAGTGAATCGCACCAGAAAGAACAGGACCGCACCTTCCAGAAAAGCCTCGTAAAGTTGCGATGGATGTCGTGGCACACCGTCGCTGCCGGGGAAAATCATTCCCCATGGAACGTCCGTTGGCCGGCCGTATAATTCGCCATTGATGAAATTGCCGATCCGTCCCAGACCCAGGCCGACCGGGGCACAGAGTGCCGCCATGTCGATCAGTGTCATAAAGTGAAGCTTCTTGCGGCGGGCATACAGTACAAAGGCCAAAATAACTCCGAGGAAGCCGCCATGAAAAGACATGCCGCCTTCCCAGACCGCCAGAAGTTTCAGCGGGTTCGCCAGGTAGAAGCCGAGGTTATAGAACAGGATATAGCCTAGTCTGCCGCCAAGCACGACACCCATGGCACCGTAAAAGACCATATCAGACACGTCATCGGTTGTCAGAGGCAGTTGCTTGCGCTTGACTTCGGAACGGATGATCAGGTAGGTGGCGATAAAGGCCAGAACGTACATCAGCCCGTACCAGCGAAACTGGAGCGGGCCGATGCTAAGAAAAACAGGATCAATATGTGGTATTTGCATTATGAGGTTATTAATCAGGCACCGCAGCCGCAGCTACGAGTGCAGGCTCCGACCCGCATATGAACAGCTTTGATGAAGGTAGCTTCTGTTGCCGCTTTGATTTCATCCACTACTTTGTCCGGCACGGCGGAATCCAGGGAGAGGATGACCATCGCTTCCCCTTTTTTCTCGCTGCGTCCCAGATTCATGGCGGCGATGTTGATGTTGTGCTCTCCCATGATCGTTCCGATTTTGCCAATCATGCCTGGGCGGTCGCCATAGTGCAGCATCAGCATGTGTTCTTCGGGGCTGAAGTCCATCGTGTAGTCGCGCAGTTTTACGATGCGGGGAGCTCCTTCGAATAATGTGCCGGATATGGTGCGTTTTTTCCCACCCGCCTCAATGACCAGTGTGATTACGTTGGAGAAGGCATCCGCCTGGGTAGATTTGACCTCTTCAACCACAATACCCATCTGTTCGGCAACCAGCAATGCGTTGACCATGTTGACATCCTGATCAACCATCCGGTTAAGAAGGGCTGTTAAGCCGCAGACCGCCAGAGGTGAACAGTCATAATGGGCGATACTGCCGGCAAATCCAAAAGTAACTTTTTCCAGGTTGTTTTCTACCAGCTGGATACCGAAGTCGCACATAACACTCATCAGATTCAAAAACGGACGCATCTGATCCATCAGAGCCATGTCGAATCGAGGGATGTTGACTGCGTTTTCCATAGGCTGGTCATCCAGGTAGTTGAGGATTTCCTTTGAAACATCGATGGCTACGTTGACCTGAGCCTCAAAGGTGTTGGCGCCAAGGTGTGGCGTTACCACCATGTTCTTATGCGCGATCAGCTGCTTGAGCGTGTCGGTTGCCGGCGGCTCTTCACTCCAGACGTCGAATGCGGCGCCGACAACTTTACCGGAGTTGAGGTTGTCCAGCATGGCCTGCTCTTCGATGATGCCGCCGCGAGCAACGTTGAGTACGATTACTCCGCTTTTCATCAGGCCGAATTCGCGCGGTCCGATCATCCCCCTGGTCTCTTCATTGAGCGGGGTATGGACGGTAATGATGTCGCAGTTTTTGTAGATTTCATCGTGCGAAACCAGTTTGACGCCCAGGTCATGAGCGCGTTTTACCGATATGTACGGGTCACAGGCCAGAACTTCGCACTCAAAGGCTTTCAGTCGGGTGGCGACGCGGCCGCCAACCTTGCCGATGCCGATTACACCGGCAATTTTGTTTTTCAGCTCATGTCCGGTAAAAGGGGCACGCTTCCATTCCCCTGATTTAAGGCTGGCATTGGCGGTGGTTACGTTGCGACAGAAGGAGAGCAGCAGCGCCATGGTATGCTCAGCGGCGCTGTTGGTGTTGCCGAAAGGCGCATTTACGACGATGACACCTTTGGAGCTGGCGTAATCCACATCGACATTGTCGATGCCGACTCCGGCCCGTGCTACGATCTTCAATTTTTTGGCGGCATCCAGCAGCGGCTTGTCAACGTTGGTGCCGCTGCGGGTGATGATTGCGTCATAGTCGCCGATGACCGCCAGAAGTTCATCCTTCTTTAAGCCAAGCTTTACATCCAGCTGGATGCGCGGTTCCTGGGTCAATAGTGCCAAACCTTCCGCAGAAACTTCATCCGTTACAATTATCTTCATTACATAGCTCCAGTTTCAGTGGATTTAATCACGGCATAGTAGCCCCGACATAAAAAAAAAGCAAGCATGGCAGCGGTTATTAATGGTATACATTCGACCCATGAAACCATTTAATATTGTTCTGATCGAACCGGAAATTCCCCCCAATACCGGCAATATTGCCCGCCTCTGTGCCGCCACCGGCGCTGTGCTTCATCTTGTGGGGAAGCTGGGTTTTTCCATTGACGACCGTTATCTGAAGAGGGCAGGGCTGGACTATTGGGAATTTGTAGCACTTAAACAATGGCCGGATCTGGCAACTCTGCAGGCATCTGAACCAGATGGACGTTTTTTCTATTTAAGCACCAAGGTTGCCAGAAGCTACCTGCAGGCCGGTTTTAAAGCGGGTGACTTTATTGTTTTCGGCAAGGAGACCAAGGGTCTGCCGGAAGAGTTGCTGGCCGCCAATCCTGATACATCAATTACGATTCCGATGCCGGCCGGATCGGTGCGCAGTCTCAATCTTTCCACTTCCGCCGGGATCGTCCTGTATGAGGCGATGAGGCAGGCGGAAATGATAGGGTGATGTGAGATGAACGATATCAATTCCAAAATCATTCATCCGTTCTTGACAGAGGGCATTCCGGGTACAGGCGGGGCAATCAAGGAATCACCCGGGGATTTCATGGTTGAAGAAATGCCGTCATATCTCCCATGTGGCTCGGGTGAACATTGCTACCTTACAATTGAAAAAAGCGGCATCACAACTTTGGAAGCTGTACGCAGAATTGCCCAGAATCTAAAGATATCCGAGCGGGATATCGGTTATGCTGGCATGAAGGATGCTGTTGGTATTACTCGTCAGTCAATCTCGATTCCGCGCGTGTCCACGGAGAAGTGTGGCAGTCTGGAGCTGGATGGAGTCAGGGTTGTTGCTGCAAGTCGGCATACTAACAAACTCAAGCTTGGTCACTTGAAAGGGAACCGTTTCCGGATTGCTGTTCGTGATGTGTCAGTTGCTGCCGCAAAGCGCGTCCCTGAAATTCTGGGTCTGCTGAAGAAGCGCGGTGTGCCGAATTACTTCGGTTATCAACGCTATGGGGCTCAAGGTAATTCGCACAAGATCGGCGCTGCCATACTGCATCAGGATTGGCGCGGAGCCGTGGACCGGTTAATCGGAGAGCCGGGTGAGTTGCGTGATCAGGAGTGGCGAGCGGCCATTTTGGCTTATCAAAAGGGTGATGTTGCAAGATCGCTGCAGCTTTTTCCGCGTCATTGCCGCACCGAACGCGATCTGCTGCAGCGGCTGGTGAATCGCCCGGAGGCGTTTGAAAAGGCATTTTCGTCGGTTCATCCCAGACTAAAAAAACTCTATCTGTCTGCATTTCAGTCATATCTGTTTGATCAGGTTGTTGCAAAAAGAATCCAATATATCGATGGCTTACTGTCAGGCGATCTGGCCTGTAAACATCTCAACGGTGCCTGCTTTCTGGTTGAAAATGCTGATGCGGAAATGGAGCGCGCAAATGCTTTTGAAATTTCTGCCACAGGTCCCATGTTCGGCTGCAAAATGAAGCAGCCGGAAAATAAAGCCCTGGAAATTGAGTCGTCTATCCTTGAGAATGAGCGGATAAATATTTCAGTTTTCGATCTGCAAGGCGGTTTGCGTATGGAAGGAGAGCGTCGTCCGCTTCGTGTTCCCTTGGGGGAACCATCCTGGACATTGGACGATGATTGTCTCTGGCTGGAATTTTATTTGCCAAAAGGAAGTTACGCCACATCGGTGCTGCGGGAAGTTACTAAAAACTTGTGACATATTACACAATCCCAACACACAAAAAAACCGGCACTGCTGCCGGTTTTTCTGTACTTGTGCTGTTGCCGACCAGTTCAGGAGCGTGTGAAATCTGCCTTTGCGAAGGAATATTCAAACTGCATGTGATCAGTATAGGTGCCGTTCAGGATAGCAACCACGTCCTCCGTAAAAACAAGCTCTTCATCGGTTGGGATGACGTAAACCTTGACCGGTGAGTCGTCGGTGGTGATCAGGCTTTCGCGTTTGCGGGTCATGGCCTTGTTGTTGCGTTCTCGGTCAAGTACAATGCCGATATGTTCCAGTCCTTCGATGGCTTTTTCACGGATCAAGGCTCCCATTTCACCGACACCTGCAGTGAAAACAACCGCATCCAGTTTGCCAACGGCAGCCATGTAGGACCCAATATATTTTTTTAGGCGGTAAGCTTCGATATCCAGTGACAGTTGGCAGCGTTTGTCGCCGGCGATGGCATTTTCAATTACATCGCGTCGGTCGGTAAAACGGCCGGTAACCCCCATGACTCCACTCTTCTTGTTGAGGATGCTGTCGATTTCCTTGGCAGAAAGGTTTTCCTTCTGCATCATGAAAGCCGGGATAGCCGGGTCAATATCTCCGCAGCGGGTGCCCATTACGGCGCCTTCCAGAGGGGTCAGTCCCATGGTGGTATCAACCGAAATACCGTTCTTTATGGCACAGTGCGAGACACCGTTTCCGATGTGCATTGTTACTATATTGGTCTCTTTAGCCGGTTTTCCAAGTATGGCTGCGGCACGTTTTGAGACATACAGATGTGAGGTGCCGTGAAAGCCATAACGCCTCACCTGATGTTTTTCGTACCACTCATATGGAAGTGGATAAATGTAGGCATGTTCAGGCATGGTCTGGTGAAAAGCCGTGTCGAAAATTGCAACATGTGGTACGGTCGGCATAAGGGTTTGCGCTGCTTCTATCCCCTCGATATTAGGAGGATTGTGGAGTGGCGCCAAGTGTTGAACTGCTTTTACTGCATCAAGAACCTTGTCATCAATCATAACCGAGCAAGTGAACTTCTCACCGCCATGCACAACCCGATGGCCAACTGCGGATATTTCGTCAACACTGCCAAGTACGCCATGAACCGGGTCTGTAACGGTTTTTATAAGCAGATCGATAGCGGCCTGATGATTGGCGCAGTCCTGCTGGTGATGATAGGTCTCACGACCTGGAACTTCATGCATAATAAAAGAGTCACCGATTATAACCCTTTCTACCATTCCTTTGGCTACGACCGTCTTATTTTCCCAATTAAATAACTGGTATTTTACTGATGAGCTGCCGCAGTTTAGTGCCATGATAATCATGGTGCATACCTCCAAATAAACAGAGATTTATTTATAATATCAATAAAAATAAAACAACCAGACTAAAATAAACTCCTGAAATAAAACTGTTTTTGATATATACACGAGACATGAATTGAATTCAACAAAATTTGTGTAAACGGTTTTGGCAAACGTTAATTTCTTTGCTGGACTTTTGAAAATCTGTGTGGTAAATCAAAATAGCTTATCACTCTGGTGAGCTAATCTTATAAGGAGGTGAAACTGTGGCCCATACTATTACTGACGATTGCACAAACTGTGCAGCATGTGAGGATTCCTGTCCCGTAAACTCAATCAGCGAGCAGGGTAACAAGCGCGTCATCGATGCTGATACCTGTATCGACTGTGGCGCATGTGTAGATACCTGTCCCGTAAACGCAATTCATGCCTAATTGGCATTGATGCAAACCGGATGTTAAAAGCCCGTGGCAACACGGGCTTTTTGCTTTTTTACAACTATTTTCTGAAAAGCCACATGATGAGTGAAAGGATTGCTGATATAATCAGGCAGGTTACAACGGGAAAGTGAAAGCTGAAGTTCTCACGTCTGATGGATATGTCTCCTGGTAGCCGACCTAACCAGGTTGGGAGTTTTGGTGCAAATGAAACCAAAAGTCCGACGGCGACCAGCAGCAGCCCAATGATTATCAGAGGTCTGCCCAAGCTGTTCATCGCTTGCTGACTTTCGGGAGATAACGCTCTTTTTCGCTATAGATGCAACCGCAGTATTGCTGACGGTACAAACCAAGCTCTTTGGAAAGCCTGATTCCTTCCTGCCAGCCAGGGCGAAAGTCCTGATAATAAAATGTCACCCCGAACTCTCTTCCGATCTGTTCACCAAGTTCCCTGATTTCCTCATGGCGTTGAAATCTGCTGTAGAGCAGTGAAGCGCTGAACGCATCAAAGTTCCCGGCTGCAGCGACTTCCGCCGTTGCTCTAAGTCGTGAGGAGTAACAATAACTACAGCGTTTGTCAGGCTGTTCCGCTACGTTAGCCAGAAATGTTTCCAGATCGTAATTGTCATGCATGATCAGTGGCACTGCTTCAAGCTCGGCCATCTGCAGAACTGCATCGCGTCGTTTAACGTATTCCTGATAGGGGTGAATGTTATGATTGAAAAAGAAGCCGGTCACATCGTGACCGGCCGTACGAAGAGTTTTCAGAGGATATAGCGTGCAGGGACCGCAGCATGTGTGCAGGAGGATCCGCATCACAGGTTATCCAGGATGTGCCCCATCTTTTCACGTTTGGTAGATAGGTAGCCGCGGTTGCAGTCAGTTGCTTCAGTTTCGATGGCCACTCGCTCGACAACATCTATGCCGTAGCCCTGAAGCCCAACCAGTTTTTTGGGGTTGTTGGTAAGCAGACGCATTTTGGTAACGCCGAGCGCCAGAAGTATCTGTGCGCCAATGCCGTAATCACGAAGGTCAGCCTTGAAGCCAAGCTCTATGTTTGCTTCGACCGTGTCGCGTCCCTTATCCTGAAGCTCATACGCCTTCAGTTTGTTAACCAGGCCGATTCCGCGCCCCTCCTGCCGCATATACAGGATTATACCGTTTCCTGCCGCTGCAATCTGCTCCATGGCATGATGCAGTTGCTCCCCACAGTCACAGCGCAGGCTCCCCAGCACGTCGCCGGTCAGGCACTCCGAATGAACCCGTACCAGTATAGGCTCTCCTTTTTTTATGTCACCCTTTACCAAAGCGATATGCTCCAGTTTGTCGATGTCGTTTTCAAAGGCGATTGCACGCCATTCACCACCGAAAGAAGAGGGGAGGTGTGCTTCGGCAACTGTGCGCACCAGGCGTTCATTTTTAAGGCGGTAGGCGACCAGGTCCGCGATAGTGCAAATTTTTATGCCATGTTCCCTGGCAAAAACCTTTAATTCCGGCATGCGAGCCATGCTGCCGTCATCATTCATGATTTCGCAGATTACACCGGCCGGTTTCAACCCGGCCAACCGGGCCAGGTCAACGGAACCCTCCGTCTGGCCGGAGCGCACCAGAACTCCGCCTTTGCGGGCCCGCAAAGGGAAAATGTGACCGGGACTGACCAGGTCATTGGCGCTGGCGCCATCGGCAACAGCGGTCACAATCGTGTGAGCACGATCAGCGGCAGAGATGCCGGTGGTGACTCCGTGTTTGGCTTCGATCGAAACAGTGAAGGCAGTTTCGAATGGAGACGTATTATCCCGTACCATCGGCCGCAGTCCCAGTTCATCGCATCTGTCAGCGGTCAGGGTCAGGCAGATCAGTCCACGACCATGTTTTGCCATGAAATTGATGTTTTCAGGGGTGGCGGCCTCGGCGGCCAAGGTCAGGTCGCCTTCGTTTTCACGATCCTCGTCGTCTACCAAGATGACCATCTTGCCCTGGCGGATATCTTCGATTGCTTCTTCTATTGTTGATACTGACATGATGAGCCTTTCATTCTATAGGAATCCATTTTCTGCTAGTATTTTCATACTCAATCCACCACTGTTTTTCCAGGGGGTTGTGAGCCGTTCCACATACTTGCCGATGATGTCGGTCTCTATGTTGACCTCGTCTCCGGTTCGAATAAGCTCAAGTGTAGTACTGACAAACGTGTGCGGGATGATATTGACGGAAAAACTATCCAACGATACGGAATTCACCGTAAGTGAAATGCCGTCAATTGCAACTGAGCCTTTCTCCACCAGGTAGCGGGCATGTTCGGCAGGGAGAGTGAACAGTAGTTGATGATTGCCGGATCGTACCTCGCTTCTGGATAAACGCCCGCAGCAATCGATGTGGCCGCTGACAATGTGCCCTCCGAGCCGGTCTCCCAGTCTGACGGCTCGCTCCAGATTTGTCCGGTCTCCAGTGCGAAGTTTGCCGATGGTTGTGCGGGTGAGGCTTTCCGGTGAAACATCGAAAGTCACTGTATTGCCACCTGTTTCAGTGACGGTCAGGCAGGCGCCGTTGACGGCCACCGAATCTCCGATGGTAATTTCATCAGTTGGGATTTCTGTCTGCACGGTCAAAAGACCGGCCTCGCCGCGACGCAGAAAAGAGACAACACGCCCCGTATTTTCAACTAATCCTGTGAACATTTAGGTTTTCTCTGGATAAGCATGAATTAAGATGTCCTGCCCGATGCGGGACACTTGACCGAATTCGAGTTTTATTGCCTTATCCATGCTTGTGATTCCGAGCATGGAGAGCGGGGCAAATCCGTCACTGCCGAGTAATTTGGGGGCTATGAAAATAGCAAACTCGTCAATTAACGCCCTCTTGACCATTTCGCCGGCCAGGCGGCTCCCACCTTCAAGCAGGATGGACTGAATGCCCATTTTTCCAAGCTTTTTAAGCAGGTCAGACATGGAAACCCGTCCGTCAAGCTCTTCGCAGACAATAATTTTTGCTCCTTGCCGGGTATAGCGCTGATGCACTTCTTGGGCGCTTTCGGTCGTGGCGATAATGGTTCTTTGTGCTGCCCCGTCTTCAAGAACTCCTACGCTTTCCGGAGTTCTCAGGTGCGTGTCCACAATAATCCGCAGTGGGTCATTTCCCTTGACGTGTCTGACATTCAACTGCGGATTGTCGGCAATGATGGTGTCTACTCCAACCATGATAGCATCGTTTGTTGCACGCATTTTATGGACTTGAAGCCGCGACTCTTCGCCACTTATCCAGCGCGATTCGCCGGTTACGGTGGCAATTTTTCCATCGAGGGTCATTGCGCATTTGAAGGTTACAAATGGCATTCCGGTAGTTGCGTGTTTGATAAAGGAGCGGTTTATGGCGCGGCACTCCTTTTCCAGAACCCCGCAAACTGTCTGGATACCTGCCCGCTCCAAAGCTTTGAACCCGTTGCCGTTGACCTGTGGGTTTGGGTCGCTCATGGCAGCAACAACCCGTCTGACCCCTGCCTTGATCAGGGCATCACAGCATGGAGGTGTTTTGCCGGTGTGGCTGCATGGCTCCAGAGTCACATACACGTCGGCATCTCGTGCCGCCGCTCCTGCCGTCTGCAGTGCATGGACTTCGGCATGGTGGCCACCTGCGCGTTTGTGCCAACCTTCGCCGATGATGACTCCATTCTTAACTATCACGCATCCAACGACCGGGTTGGGGGAAGTCTTGCCGACCCCTTTGCGGGCCAGTGTCAGGGCGCGTTTCATGTATTTGATGTCAGTAGAAATCATTTTTTTAGCAGTTCCTGCAACTCCTGCATAAATTCGCTGATGTCCCGGAAAGAGCGGTAAACAGAGGCGAACCGGACATAGGCAACTTCATCCATGTCGTGTAGTTCTTTCATTACCCATTCGCCAACCGTGGTGGTTGAAATTTCCCGCTCTGTAGATTCCTGGAGTCTGGTTTCTAGCCGGTCTACCACCAGCTCGATGTCGGTTTTTGAGATCGGGCGTTTCTCACAGGCTTTGACAATCCCGTTGATGATCTTCATCCGGTCAAACGGTTCTCGTCTCCCATCTTTTTTGCAAACCTGCGGGAGCATCTCTTCTATGCGTTCATAGGTGGTGAATCTTTTGGAGCATTGTTCGCACTCGCGACGTCGACGTATAGCCGAACCGCCTTTGTCTGGACGAGAGTCCACAACTTTGCTGTCCAGATTGTTGCAGAACGGGCATTTCATAGATCTTGTCCGGATGAGTCGGGAGTAAAGTGGATAACCTTGATGCCGGTTTCACTGATCATTTCACGAGCCAGGTCATCAGCATAACCTTCGCCGTAGACTACCCTGTTAATACCGGCATTGATGACCATCTTTGTGCAGATGATGCAAGGCATTGTCGTGCAGTAGAGTGTTGATTCGTCTATATTAATACCGTGTCTTGCAGCCTGGATGATGGCATTTTGCTCGGCATGCAGACCGCGACATAGTTCATGGCGTTCGCCGGACGGAACTTTGAGTCTTTCCCGCAGACAGCCGACGGCGTCACAGTGGCTGATCCCGGAGGGGACTCCATTGTATCCGGTTGCCAAAATGTTGCGGTCCTTGACCAGCACCGCTCCAACCTGCCTGCGCTGGCAGGTTGAACGGGTCGCCACAAGTCGGGTGATATCCATGAAATACTGATCCCAGGATGGACGCTGCATAACTTGTTTAACCTCATTTTATTGGATACAGCCTGACAAACTACTCCAATTCATGCGGTAAGGTCAATAATTACATGTTTACCTTCATATATTGGACAAGGTCGTCGGTGTTTAGGCTCATGCAACTGCTTGTTAGTGACAAGAAATAAAAGTGTTGCTATAGTGGCTCAAATCTGACAAGTGAGGTTTAAAATGAAAATTGTTTTGTTGTGTGCAGTATATCTCTTTGTTTTTCAGTCTATTGCAGCATTTGCCGGATCTCCGGTGCTACCGAAGGGATACCTTTCCTGGCAAAAGAGTGACAGGAAGATCGAAACCGATAAAAAATCATTATTCTACGGAATTCATTACATGTATGCCGACAAAAAAGCCATGCAAGGATACGGCGCCGGCAACAAGTTTCCGGAAGGAAGCCGGATCGTGGTGGAATTCTTCAACATAAAGGGTAACACTGGTGATGATGGTTCCAAGAATATGGTTGTTCTGATGCAGAAGGATAAAAAACGCAAAGAAACCGGCGGTTGGCTTTTTGCCGGTTTTGGGGCTGACGGAAAAGCGAGCGGCATAGATCCTGTCAAAAACTGTTTCGACTGCCATCAAAAGGAAGCCGCACAGAAGGACTATGTCATCTCCACTATAAAAGATTTCAAACACTGAACAAGGTAAATACTGAAATATGAATTATCCATCTAAAACTTCAAAGCCGGCAGTTAAGCTTGAACCGCACATTCTGGTAGTTGATGACGAGCCAGAAATACGCAAGGTAGTAATGCTGTATCTGCAGCAATGCGGGTTTCGCGTCAGCAACGCCGAAAGTGCCGAGAACGGTTACCAGTTATTGAAAAAAGAACGGTTTGATGTAGTCGTTACTGATGTGATGATGCCTGGAGAAGACGGCATCAGTTTTCTGTCGAAGGTTCAGCAGTCTCATCCAGAAATTCCGGTTATATTGATGACTGCCTATGCCGAACTGCAAATGGCGCTGGAAGCAATTAAAAACGGCGCTTATGAATTTATACAAAAACCTTTTGATTTTGATATTTTGCGTAAAGTTGTGGATAAAGCTGTCAACTACAGCAAGCTGCAACATGCCGAAAAAGGGGAGCGGGTCGAGTTGGAAAAAATGCTGGCTGCTCGCACGGCAGAACTAGAAAATGCAAGAGTCCAACTTGATTTAGCCCACGCAAAGATACTCAAATCAGTCACCAGGAACAGCGAAACTGGCAACATAGCTCATCGCGAACAGGATTCGTCTGACACGATATCCAAAATTTTCAGCAGGATCGTTTAGGGTTTGCCGACAGTTCGTACCTTGACACTCCGGAGCTTTTAAGGTAGCTTATCACGTCCTACCACAGGACATCTGGCGCTTCGTCATTATCCCCGTTAACAAGGTTGATTGGTATGAAAATTACAGCGGTAATACCCGCCCGTTTCGCCTCGACACGTTTTCCCGGCAAGGCTTTGGCCGAGATCGGTGGAAAGCCGATGATCCAGCATGTATATGAGCGGACTTCCCGGGCAAAACTGGTTTCACGCACCATAGTGGCTACTGACGACCCGCGCATAGTCGATGCGGTCAATCTGATCGGTGGCGAGTCCATCATGACATCAGCCAGTCACGAGACCGGTACGGATCGTCTGGCTGAAGTTGCACTGGGGCTTGACTCGGATATTATTGTCAACGTACAGGGTGATGAACCGCTGATCTGCCCGGATATGATCGATCAGGCTATTCAGCCGTTTCTGGAGGATTCCGCTCTGCAAATGGGAACCCTCAAAACCCGCATTAAATGCCTGCACGATTTTCTTTCCCCCAACGTGGTCAAAGTGGTAACCGACAAGTTCGGTAACGCCCTTTATTTTTCCCGTTCTCCGCTGCCGTTTTTCAGGGACAAGTGGAAGGATCTGAAAGACGAATCCTTCTGCTGCGGCAAACTGCTCTGTTACAAGCACGTCGGTCTGTATGTATATCGTCGTAATTTTCTGCTCGAATTTGCATCCATGTCGCCCACTTTTCTGGAGACAGCCGAAAAACTTGAACAACTGCGCGCCGTGGAAAACGGGGTCAGGATTCGAGTGGTCGAGACCGAGTTCGAGTCGATCGGTGTGGATACTCCCGATGACCTTGCCAAGGCTGAGGAACGTTACCTGCAGCTGATGCTTTAAACCGTTTATCCTAAAACAGGAATGTGAAAGTTCGATTACTCTTCAGCCGAAACAAGGATACCGGTTGGTTATAAGTCTTGTTTGTGGCTTATTCCCAATCATTTTAATAGTTTTTAAATACAGGAGTTGATTAGCATGAAAACCAAATTTATTTTTATCACAGGCGGCGTGGTATCTTCGATCGGAAAAGGACTGGCTGCTGCTTCTCTGGGGGCTTTGCTGGAGGCGCGCGGTTTGCGTGTGACAATGCAGAAGCTGGATCCGTACATCAATGTTGACCCGGGCACCATGTCACCATTTCAGCACGGTGAGGTTTTTGTAACCGACGACGGTGCAGAAACCGATCTGGATCTGGGGCATTATGAGCGTTACACTAGCGCCATATTGTCAAAAAAGAGCAATTTTACCACCGGGCAGGTCTATTTTTCCGTTATCACCAAAGAGCGGCGTGGAGATTATCTGGGGGGGACTGTGCAGGTCATACCGCACATTACCGACGAGATAAAACACAAGATTATTGAAAATGCCAAGGGTGCCGATGTGGCGATTGTTGAGGTCGGCGGTACTGTTGGTGATATCGAATCGCTCCCGTTTCTGGAGGCGATCCGCCAGTTCCGTTTTGATCGCGGTCACGGCAATGCACTTTATGTCCATGTCACGCTGGTTCCTTACATCCGGACTGCCGGTGAGTTGAAAACCAAGCCGACCCAGCACTCCGTTATGGAACTGCGTAAAATCGGTATCCAGCCGGATATTCTGCTATGCCGTTGTGAACGTGACCTGCCCACTGATATGAAAAAGAAAATCGGCCTGTTTTGTAACGTGGCCGAGAAGGATGTCATTCCGGTTGTTGACTCGGAGCATATCTATGCCGTGCCACAAGCGCTTCATAAAGAGCACCTTGACGACCAGGTTGTCGAGAAACTAAATATCTGGACCAAGGCTCCCGACCTTACCCACTGGCAGGATGTTGTAGAAAAGCTGCGTCACCCCAGCCATGGTGAAGTCCGCATCGCAATTGTCGGCAAATACGTGAATCTGACCGAGTCGTACAAATCTCTGGCAGAAGCATTGACCCATGGCGGCATTGCCAATGATTGTCGCGTTTACCTGAAATATCTTGATTCAGAAAAGATCGAATGTGATGGCGTTGAAGGTCACCTGGACGATGTTGACGGGGTTCTTGTTCCGGGTGGTTTTGGTGAGCGTGGCACTGAAGGTAAGGTCATGGCGATCGAGTATGCCCGCACCAACAAAATTCCGTTTTTTGGCATTTGCCTTGGAATGCAAATGGCGGTGGTTGAATATGCCCGTAATGTCTGCGGGTTGGAGGACGCCTGTTCCAGCGAATTCCGTCATGACGGCGGCCAGCCGGTCATTCACCTGATGGAAGAGCAGAAAAGTGTCAGTAAAAAAGGGGGGACTATGCGTCTTGGCGCTTACCCATGTTCAGTCTCCAAGGGCACGATTGCCCATCAGGCCTACAATGAAACTGAAATATCGGAACGTCACCGTCACCGCTACGAATTCAACAATGCCTATCGGGATGCTCTAACCAGCAACGGCTTGATTCTGTCCGGAGTGTATAAGGACAAAGACCTGGTTGAGGTGGTTGAAATTGCGGATCACCCATGGTTTCTGGCTTGCCAGTTTCATCCCGAGTTTAAATCCAAGCCGTTGGTCCCGCATCCGCTTTTCCGGGCTTTCATCGGTGCATCATTGCAACATCGCAATTCCAAATAATTATGTAGTCAACCCAGACGGAAAAGACGTTCAAATAATTATAAAATCTTGAATAACAGCAAATACGATTTAACGCCCTTCCAGTTTATACGGAAGGGCGTTCGCGTCTTGTTTGATTGACAACAGTGCATACAGAAACTAGTATGTCCCAATTAATTTCAGAAAGGCTTGTATGAAGGTCATAATTCTCCTTGGCGACGGCATGTCGGACGAACTTTACAGCGATCTTGGCAATAAATCCCCACTTCAGGCGGCGGCAACCCCAAACATGGATTTTATGGCGCAGCATGGCCTTTCCGGCCTGGCCGATACGGTCCCCTGCGGTCTGCCACCAGGCAGTGACGTGGCGAACCTATCGGTTTTCGGGTATGATCCGCGCAACTGTTACACCGGGCGTTCCCCGTTGGAAGCGATCAGCATGGGGGTTACTCTCGGCCCGGATGATGTCGCATTCCGAATGAACCTGGTGACGCTCAAGCCTCACGGCAGTTCGATCTATATGCAGGATTTCTCGGCCGGACATATCACCACGTCAGAGGGGGGCGAACTGGTCGAAGCACTGCAGCAAAATCTTGGGAGTGCGGAGATCGAATTCCACCCCGGAGTCGGATATCGCCACCTGATGGTTTGGCGCGGCGGCAAGGATGCCATGACCGGCACGCCTCCCCACGACATAACCGGCAAGGCGATCATCGATCACCTGCCCAAGGGGGATGGTGCCGACGCCCTGATCAACATAATGAACCATGCCCAGATGGTGCTGCACGATCATCCGGTCAATAAAAAACGGAAGGATGCCGGTGAACTCCCGGCCAATTCAATCTGGCTCTGGGGGCATGGCAAAACGCCTAAAATCACTCCTTATAAAGAAAAGTTCGGACTAAGCGGCGCGGTAATCTCGGCTGTTGACCTGATCAAGGGCATCGGTATCTGCGCCGGCCTCGATGTCATAAATGTTGAGGGCGCCACCGGCTACATCGATACCAACTACCTTGGGAAGGCTCAGGCAGCTCTGGCGGCTCTGGAAACTCATGATTTCGTGTATGTTCATGTGGAAGCTCCGGATGAGGCTTCCCACGCTGGCCGGATGGACCATAAAATCCAGGCCATTGAAGATTTTGATCGCCAGATTGTGGGAACCGTGCTGGAAGGTATTAAAAAGTTCGGTGAATACGTGATCCTCTGTACGCCGGATCACCCGACACCTGTCAAGCTTATGACTCATACATCCGATCCGGTTCCGTTTATAATCTATCGCGGTGGCACCGGGGCAGGGAACGGGGCCGCTTCTTATGACGAGTTTCAGGCCAAGTCCACCGGATTAAGCATGGAAGGCCATGCGCTGATGAAAGCCTTGTTGTCGTAGCCGCTGACGTATTTAATCTTCGCAATGAAATGATTTCGTGAGGTGCATAAATGAGTCGATTATTTAAAACAATTGCATTTGTCCTGCTGGCACTCACGATCTATCCCTTTTCATTTCTTATGGCTGCCGAATTATCCTCTCAGCCTGTTATTAAAACGAACCCAGACAAGGCGATTAAATCGTCTGAATCCGAGAACCAGACCGGACATCGTAAGGAAATATCGACCTTTGCCCTTAGCAAAGACGGTTTGTACGCGCTGACCGGTGATGAAGACGAAAATAATTATCTGTGGGATGTAAAGTCCGGCAAACTGATCCGGGAAGTCGGAAAGCCGGATCAGATCCGTCTCTGGCTTGTTTCAGCCGCATTTTCGCCAGATTCTTCCACGCTTGTCTGGGCTCGCTATCGTAAATATATGCCGGTGTTGTGGGATGTTAAGAGCGGAAAACGACTCGGCATTCTGGCCTCCAGGGAAAAAGGGCATAAAGCCGAGGTTGTCTCTCTGGCGTTCTCGAACGACGGCCGCTATGTCGCAAGTGGCGATATGCAGGGAATGATCGTTATTTGGAATATGAAAGACAGGTCGGTGGTTCGCAGGTTTAAAGCCCATGATGGAGAAGTGGATCAGATTGTTTTCATTCCAGGTGGCAATGAGTTTGCCACAACAGGAATGGATGGAGCAATTTACTTATGGAGTCTGGAGCAGGATCAGCTACTGGCAACTTTGCTGAAACCTTCGGACGATATCGTTACCTCGCTGTCCGTTTCCGCCAACGGTTCGGTTATGTATGCATCTTTCTATAACATGGCGGTCAAGGGGTGGAATATTCCACTGAGGACGCTGCGAAGCACAATCCCGTTCAATGACAGCTTGATTAACAATGTTGCCGTTTCTCCGAGCGGTGATTTTCTGGCAGTGATAGATGAGGACCGTTCTGTTCTGCTTTGGGATATTCACGAAAGCAGTGTGGCCTGGAGGAGCGACCTCCCTAACTCGGCTCTGAAGGCCGTCTTTTCTACCGACGGCAAATCTTTGTTTACCTCTGGCGGGGATAACTGGGTTCGTGAGTGGGACGTTGCCTCGGGACGTTTGATCAGGAAGTTTGGTGGTGCTGCCGAATAAAGATACTCTGCAGTTAACGCCGTGGGTAGATGAATATTGGTGTCGGCACGTCAAACCGGTTTCGCAAGTTTCTCCTCCAGCACACTCCTCAGTACTTTTTGCATTTGATCAAGCGTATAAGGTTTGCTGGCCAACCCGTCGATCTCTTCGCGGGGGATTCTGGAAGTGATATACTCATCTCCAAAACCACTTGAGACGATTATGGGCAACTGGGGATGGAATCTTTTCAACTCATGGAAAAGATCGTAACCGTCCATGATCGGCATGCCGATGTCCATCACAACCAGACTGATGTCAGCAACATTGTTTCGGCACAATTCCAAAGCTTCCTCGCCGTTTGCAGCTTCCAAAACATCGAAGCCGAGCGCCTCCAACATGGTTTTTGCTACAAACATTACCGGTTCCTCGTCCTCTACGAGCAGAATCGTTCCGCTTCCACGCCAAAGCGCTCTTAAAGCTGATCCGTCTTCGGCTGGTCTGTAAGTCATTTAATATTCCTCACATAATATATGATTTTCGGTTGTTCCTTGTGAGCAGCACCAACATTGATGTTGGCTTAATGTGGATGCGGCTGTTGGAACTATATACTTGAAGTTGCCGATTGCAACCATGTTTAGAAAATATGGGATATGTGAGTTTCAGATTTTTACAGAAAAGCCTGATTTGAATGGATTTCCCGGCAGTGCGCAAATACCGGCAGTACCGGGTTTAACTATAATCTTCCTTTTTAATGCAATACTTCTTGATCTTCCGGTACATGGTGACCATGTTTATACCGGCCTCTTTTGAAGCATTTTCTATAATCCCTTTATGCTTTTTCAACAGACTCTTCAGCAGGTCAGCTTCAAAACGTTCCAGGGCCGTATTGAATGATAGCTCGCCAAGTTCTGCGATGGCCGTTTCAGCTTGTGATTCGTCGTAGCCCGACTCCACGAACTGCGCCAGAGTCTCCCATGAAATAAAATCGTCATTTTCCATGGCCATGCAGGCTTCGATCACATTTCTCAACTGTCTGATATTGCCCGGCCAGTCAAAATCCGACAAAGCGTGCATCGCATCGCTCGCGAATCCTTTGATGAAAGTACCGAACTTCTGGTTTTGATGATGAATGAAATGAGCAGCCAGCAGCGGAATATCGTCACGGCGCTCGCGGAGCGGCGGCAGATGAATGTTGACCACATTCAGCCGGTAATAAAGATCTTCTCTGAATGTACCGTTCTTAATGGCCTCTTTCAGGTCGGAGTTTGTCGCTGACAATATTCGCACGTCAACCCGGGTGGGGGTGGTGTCACCTAAACGGTTGAATTCCTTTTCCTGCAGGAATCGCAGCAGGGTTTTCTGCACATTCATCGGAAGATTACCGACTTCATCCAAAAACAGCGTGCCGCCGTTAGCCGCCTCCAGCAATCCGTGACGGCTCTCTTTGGCACCGGTAAATGCGCCCTTCTTGTAGCCGAACAGCTCGCTTTCCAACAAGGTTTCCGGGAGGGCGCCGCAATTGATGGCGATGAACTTTTTTTCACGGCGGGGAGAATTATAGTGGATGGCCTGGGCGATCAGTTCCTTTCCGGTTCCCGATTCACCGGTGATCAGCACGGAGGTGTCCCTGATGGCCACCTTTTCAACCCGTTCGAGTACTGATTTTAAGCCGCCTGATGAACCAATGATGTTGTCGAAACAGAACTTTGCCTCCAACTCGGCCCGCAATTCGCGATTTTCCTCTAGCAACTGTGATTGCTGCAACGCATTTTTGACCCGGTAAATCAGCTCATCCGGTTCAAACGGTTTGGTCAGCATGTCGTAAGCGCCCTTGCGCAAGGCTTGAATAGACATGTCTACCGTGGCGTAGGCGGTAATCATAATGACCGGAATATCCTTCTGCTTTTCCTTGATGGCCTGCAAGACTTCCAGGCCGCTCATGCCGGGCATTTTAATGTCACTGATAACCAGATCCCAGGCCGTGGCCTGAAAATCCTCAACAGCTTTTTGTGGCGAAGTGTAAGCTTTGGCCAGATATCCGTTATCAAGGAGAATGCTCTCCATCATCCGGCAGAGACCTTCCTCGTTATCAATCAGCAGGATGCGTTTTTTGCTGGTCATTTACAGTTCCTCCTGGTCAATCGGCAGCGTGACTGCAACGCAAGTACCTTGCCCAATGACGCTGTCGATCCGGATTTCGCCATGATGCTGATCAATGATCTGCTTTGTAATGGCAAGCCCCAGTCCTGTGCCGCGCTCCTTGGTTGTGTAGAACGGTTCAAATATCTTGTCCTGACTCTCGGCCGGAATGCCGCAGCCACTGTCACAGAATGAGATCCGTACGCGCTGGTCGGGAACCTGTTCGGTCTTTATGCTGAGCTTGCCACCTTCCGGCATAGCCCCTCCGGCATTCAGGATCAGATTGATGGCGACCTGCCGCATCTGATCCCCGTCAAGCTCGATTTTCGGGATGTCGGCCGCAAACTCGGTGGTAATGGTGACGTTGCGCATGTCGGTATGGTTGGCCGCAAAATCAACAATCTGCTGCAACAGGTCGTTCAGATCGGTTGTTTCGAGGGTCGGGCGCGGAGTCCGGGCGTATGAAAGTAGGTCCTGGACAATCTTTTTACAGCGTTTGCTTTCGCGTTTTATCTCGTGGATATATTTGTAATTGGGATCATCTTCGTTCATCTTTCCTTCCAGATAACCGGCGTAACCCAGAATTACACCCAGCGGGTTGTTGATTTCATGGGCTACGCCCGATGAAAGCACGCCCAGTGACGCCATTTTCCCCTGTTGAGCCAGACTGGCCTCGATATCCCGGTTGCGCCTGATGATCTCGGTCATCCGGTTGAAGGCTCCCGCCATTTCGGCCAACTCGTCTTCTCCCGATACCTGCATGCGCTCATTCAGCTTACCTCGCTTTACCCGCCTGATGACTTCGATCATATCAGCAATCGGACTGGTAATGATATTTGAAGCGCGAAACACCATGACCGTGGAGGTGGCGCCGACGGCCAGGATCAGCAGCACCATACTGTACATGATATGGGTCTTGATCTTGTTGGCCTCCAGATAAAACTCGTCTTCATAAGATCCAACGGCAATAATCCAATCCCATGGTTTAAAATATTCGTAACGCACGATTTTCATGCGTGCTGATTTTTCACCACTGTTTTTCCAAGGGTAGCGGATCCAGCCGCTTTTGTTTGTACACATTTCACGGATAAAATGATTTCCATCCTCATCCTTGGCGTCGATCAGGTTCCTGCCTTCCGAATTGGGGTGGATGGTAAAAGTGCCTTTGCTGTCCATGCAAAAAATGTAGCCGGTTGCACCGACTTTTTTTGATTTTATACTTTCCTTAAGTGCTGCAAAGGATTTGCGCTCGAAGGCCGCCTGTTCCGAGGTTTCATCCAGATAACCGCCGGCGGCGATGATCCAGTCCCATTCCCGGAAATACTTGTAGGCAATAATCTTGTTGCGCGGGCGCTTGTCGCCCAGCACGGCGTTGCGCCACGGATAGCTGATATATAAGATTTCGCCCGGTTTTGATGCCTTGGCGGTTCTGCAAATTTCGCGGATGAAATAGCGTCCGTTTTCATCGCGCTCATCAAAAACATTTTCCCCTTCTCTGGCGATGTGGACCTGCAAGTCTCCCTTGCTGGTCATGGCGTAGATATAGCCGGTTTCACCCACATTGACCTTTTTAAGCGCCTGTCTGGCCTCGCGCTTGGCAGACTCCAGGTTCAGCCGTCCTTTTATGTACTGTTGATGTTCGTTGCCAACCAGATTGTATGAGAGTGAGGCCAGTGTTGCCAGTTCCTGATTAAGATTTTTCAGTCGCTCCTGCTTGTAAACCTGATACTGCTGGTAGTGTGAATTGAGCAGGTCGAGGCTGAAGGAAGTCATGTGCTGAAGATCATCCTTGCTCGTTTTGGTCACACCGCGATAGGCCTGCTGATTGGCGATATAGCCGATCACGCCGGCAACGATGAAAATCGGGCCGATCACCAGCGGCAGAACCAGCGCCAGCAGTTTTCCGCGCATTTTAAGTGTTTTCAATAGGTCGTTCATCGGGCCTCTGGATATTGTATACATTTTTACATCCACTGATATACCCGATTGGCGCGGTCAAATCAAGCAGCGAGGCTTGGAGCCGGTGTGAGGTTGTGATATGATGGCGGTGCAACTGGATCAGGGGGGAGCGAAGCCGATCTAGCCGGAATGGCAAGGTGCTCGTAATAACTGGAACAATAAACCCGTCTGAATGATGAAACCCTGCGGTTTGTCCGGTAAGCGGGGTTTTAAAACAGGAGTGTCTGGATCATTTTTCCTGAAGCAGTTTCCGGTGTTCCAGGACGCTGTTTTCCAGATGCACCTCGCGGAGAATTTTATTGGCCTCTTCGGTGGTCAGGCCGACACTGGGGCGGTTGCCCATCCAGTGAGTCACATCGCCTTTGCTTGGATCAAGCGGGGTCGGAAGAGGTGGTCCGGGTATGTGTCTGCCGTCAATGTAGAGGGCAGCCTGAAAAGCATCCTCATCGCGCACCAGGGCAAAATCGGCCTTCAAGCCGTTAGACAGAATTTTGGTCACGATATTTCGTTTGAATACCATCTCTGTTTCTCCTGTTTTGGTCTGCCTGAATGAGCTAAAGTACCGTCGTTCACATCTGTAGTACTGTCACCAATTAAAATACTAGAAATATCCGGAGGATTCAAGGTGTCTCTGACAGCCCGCAATCAGGTTTTTACCAACATGCTGGAAACTCTCTCCCGCGATTACCTGCAAGGGAAGGAGGATGTGCTGCGTCTGTCGGCGATTGCCCTGCTGACCGGTGGCCATATCCTGATAGAGGATTTGCCGGGCCTGGGCAAGACTACGGTTGCACTGGCCCTGGCCGGGATTACCGGACTCTCCTTCGGCAGGGTGCAATGCACCAGCGACCTGCTCCCTTCCGATATAACGGGCCTTTCCATATTCAATCGCGATGATGGGCGTTTCAGTTTTCAGCACGGCCCGATTTTCAACAACATTGTCCTGCTGGACGAGATCAACCGCGCCATGCCGCGCACCCAGAGCGCCATGCTGGAAGCGATGGAGGAGAGGCGGGTTACTGTTGAGGGGGTTACGCACCATCTTCCCGAGCCTTTCATGGTATTCGCCACCCAGAACCCGTCCGACCAGAGCGGCACTTTTCCGTTGCCGGAGTCACAACTGGATCGATTCCTGATCTGTACCGACATCGGCTATCCAGAGGAAATCCTGGAAAAACAGATTATTGCCGGAGGCGGCATTCGTGAGCGCATCAGCGAAATGATGCCGCTTGTGACACGAGAGGAAATTCTAGCCGCCCGCCGCGATGTACAATCGGTTTATCTCTCCGCCAAGGTTTTGGATTATATCTACCTGCTGGTGTCCGCCACCAGAACGGACGACCTGATTCAGACCGGGCTTTCGACTCGGGCCGCCATCAATTTGGCTCAAGCTTCCAAAGCATCCGCATATCTGGCCGGTCGCGACTACGTTGCTCCCGATGATGTAAAAAATATGTTCCAGGCTGTCTGTGCTCACAGGTTGGTCCTGCGGAGCGAGATGTCAGCAATTGACAGGGGAGGGGTGCTACGGACAATCGCAAGCCGCATACCGTTGCCTTTGGTTTAAAGATCAGCAAGGCCGGCGCCATTTATATAGCGGTCACCCTTCTGCTCGGTTTTTCTGCGGTCAATACCGGTAACAACCTGCTGTTTCTGGTTGTGTCAGGGCTTCTGGCGTTCATGTCGGTGACCGGGATGGCCGGAATGTCCAATATCAAGGGTCTGGTTCCTTCCCTGATCCCCCCCGAAGAGATCTTTGCCGGTACTGCCGCCCCGTTCCGGCTGTGCGTGCGAAACGGCAAACGTTACCTTCCCTCCTTTCTGATCCGGGTTGAGTGCCAAAACTCGCCCGGGTCAACCTTTCCCCTGATTCGGCAACAGACACTTTCCGAAAGCAGCGTCATGCTGACATTTGACCGTCGCGGCCAGATTCCGGCCGTGAAGGTAACGGTCAGTTCGACTTATCCGGTCGGTTTTTTCACCCGTTACTGGACGTTTGAAGTTGATACGCTTCTGACCGTTTTTCCGGCTCCGTTGGCCGCCAGTTACCCTGCCGGAGGAGTAAATGCTCCCCGCACCGGTTCTAACTATCGCCGGGAACGCGGTCTGGATGGGGAACTGGAGCGGATTGACCTGTACAGCGGATCGGAACCACTGCGAATGATCCATTGGAAACTCTCGGCCCGCAGCGCCGACTTTCTGGTAAAAGGATTTGGGAGTCAATCGGCGACACCACTTACCATAAACGTAGCTGATCTGCCGGGTCGTGGAGTGGAAGAACGCTTGTCAAGGGCCGCCTGGCTGGTGAGGCGCTGGGTGCGGGAGCGACCGGTCGGACTGGTGCTTGGCGAGCGTATCATAACGGCCGGATGCGGCAGGATACATGGGCGGATGCTGTTAGCGGAGCTGGCTTTATATGGTCTCGATTAAGTTCCTTGCAAGCATACTGACCTACTCCATAGGATTGTGCGGCTTGTTGCCGCTTTTCCCGTGGCTGACGTCCGCTCCGCGTCTGGCGCTGCTGCTGGGGCTTGCCGTTGGGCTCTGGCAGGATTTCAAGGGGAATTGGCCATTCAAGACATGGATGCAGAACGGCGCCATCGTCCCGGTCTTTCTGTACTATGCGATTCAGTTCAGCCGCGCCAACCCGGTTCAGCCGGTTGTCAGCATATTGGCCATCATGCTGGCTGTTCGTCTGGCCGGAGAAAAAACAGTTCGTCACAGCCTGCAGATCCAGGCACTTTCCCTGTTCTGCCTGGCTTCTTCCTCACTATTTGATCTTAGCCCTATTTTCCTGCTCTATCTTGGTCTGATGCTGTTTTTAGTCGCGATCGCACTGGTCTTGCTGACCTTCCAGGATCAGGAAAACTCCATGCTGCTGCCGAAGCGTGATCTGCGCAAGGTGCTGATCGCCGGCGGCCTGATGCCGCTACTGTCGCTTCCGCTGTTGCTGTTCTTTTTTCCGATTCTCCCCAGAACGCAGATGCCGCTCTGGAATTTCCTCTCTTCACCGACGGTCCGCACTTCCGGATATTCGGATAAGGTTGAGCCGGGGGTGCAGCCGAATGCAGGAGAATCCAGGGCGCTGGCTTTCAGGGCCGAAATGGGGCGTCAGACGCCGCAACGGCTGTACTGGCGTGGCTCCGTTTTCAACACAATGCAGGGAAATCGCTGGGTCCGGGCTGATGGCGTTCCGCCAGAAGTGCCGGTTTTCAGCGGGCCTAAGGTTGATCAGCTGATCTATCCGGAACTTTCGGTTTCCAGGGTGATGATCGGGTTGGATCGGCCAACAGAAATCAGTCTGAATCGCTTGAAGCGTTCACCGGATGGCGTTTTTGAATACTCCGGATCATTGAACAAGCATCTCAACTACCGGGCCAGCTCTGCTCCGGATGGTCTGGTGGCGGTTAAAGGTGCGATCAACAAACCATTTTATACTAAGCTCCCGGTTGACATCTCACCACGTATAACCGGGTTGGCTGCCGAAATTGTAAAAGCGGTCAATACCGATCGTGAAAAAATTGATCTTCTGGAAAACTATTTCAGGAACGGCGGTTACCGTTATTCAATGACCGGATTGCCAACCGGGCCCGATGCGCTGGAACAGTTCCTGTTTATCCGCAAACAGGGGCATTGCGAATTCTTCGCGTCGGCCTTTGCCGTGCTGTTGCGCAGCGCCGGGGTGCCGTGTCGCTTGGTTGGTGGTTTCAAAGGTGGAAATTACAGCGAGTTGGGTGGTTATTATCTGGTTAGTGATGACATGGCCCATGTCTGGGTAGAAGCGTATATTGAAGGGAACGGATGGCAGCGGATTGACCCCAGCAGCTTTGCAGCAAACGCCGGAGAGGTCTGGAACGACAAGAAATCCCGCTCTTTGATCCTTAGAATGAAGCTGACGCTGGATTACCTGAATTACGAATGGAACCGGTCTGTTATAGTATATGACTTCGAGCAGCAGTTTGAGTATGCCCGCAAGGCGGGTAAACGGTTGCAGGGGATTAACCCCGCAAACATCTTGCGAAACATATTCCCCTATGTCTTGGCGATTGCTCTGTTGATAGCGTTGCTGTTTGTGGTGCGCAGAACCTCACTGTTCAATCGGCGCGAAGAACGGATTCTGAAACGGTTTCTACGCAAAGTTGAAAAGGAACATGGTATTAGCGTCGAGCGGGGCGAATTGGGGCTGTTTGAAATTGCCGAAAGAGCAGACAATCAAAGGGTAAGCGAATTTTCAGGGATCTACGCCGGGGCGCTTTACCGTGACCGGCGCTTGACAGATGACGAGTACCGTCGATTGCAGCAGATTTTGCGGGAAGGGTTTTAAGTAATTTGGAGTAGTTATGAAAAAAGCTGGTATATAGGCAGCAGGCGGTTGCGGTAATAATTTTGCCGGGGAATCTTGTGGCAGTAGTTGCCGCGTCACAGGTCAGGGCGGGGTTTCATTTGCCTCCGGTGTAATGTCAGTAACGGCAAGTGTCAGGGACTTCGGTTATCGTTTCTAATGTCCGGCGGTTCTGGTATATTCAGGTAAGGCTGCTCGCAGTCGCAACTGGCAATCAATCGTAGAAAACATTATTTGGAGTGCGGACAACAAGATGGAGTTTTAGATGAATGACATGCCCGACTCAACAGACAAAGCTTCCAGGATTTCCGCTGATGCCGTCAGTTTGTCCCCTGCTGAAGTTCAGAGGTTGATTGACGAACTGAAGAGCTGCAAGGCAGAGTTGGAATCCTTGAAATCGCAGCGCCTCGAGCGTTATAAGAAGTCCGAAGATGAGGTTGGAAGAGAAAGGTCTTTGCTGCGCTGTCTGATAGACTCGGTTGGCGACCTGATCTTTGTCAAAGATATGAATGGAGTCTATCTGGCGTGTAACAAGGCCTCCGAGGAGTTTATCGGACTGTCTGAAAGCGAGCAGATAGGCAAAACCGACTTCGATTTTTTTGATCAGGATGTTGCCGGGAAAATTTGGGAGCTTGATCGGCAAATTTTATCATCCGGCAAAGAGAATCGCTCCGAAGAGTGGGTGACATCCTGTGAAGGCGGAAGAGTGCTTCTTCATACTCTGAAAGCACCTTTCTATGGCTCTGATGGAGAACTATTGGGGCTGGTCGGCATTTCCCGTGATATTTCGGAACGCAAGCGTGTTGAGGAGGCCTTAAGAGATAGCGAGGAACGCTTTCGTGCCTTGTGTGACTTTTCACCACTAGGGATATTTTTGTCAGACCGCGACGGGAACAATGTTTACTCTAACCCGCGCTGGAGTGTAATTACCGGATTATCTGCTTCGGACAGTCTGGGGACGGGGTGGAAAAAAACAGTCCACCCAGACGATCGCGAAAAAGTGGATAAAAAATGGCTGGAGTCCATTGTTTCAGGGACTCTCTATTGCAATGAACATCGTCTGCTGGATCCGCTCGGCAAGACAATCTGGGTTCGGGTATTGGCTGCACCGCTTAAAAAGCCTGATGGCACTGTCGCTGGGCATGTCGGGACTGTTGAAGATATAACCGAACTGTGGCAGGCCAGGCAGGAGCTAATGAAAACCCAGAAGCTTGAATCGCTTGGAGTTCTGGCAGGTGGAATCGCCCACGACTTCAACAATATCCTGACAGCCATTCTTGGCAATATTTCCCTGGCCCGTTTACAGTCCGGCGACCCGCAGAAAGTGCTGGATAGATTAGTGTCAGCAGAGAATGCCACGGTTCGCGCCAAAGACCTGGCCCAGCAACTGCTGACTTTTGCCAGGGGCGGAGAACCGGTCAAGAAAATAATTACTGTAAGCGGTCTGCTGAAGGAAGCGGCAGACTTCGCACTGCACGGTTCCAGTGTAAGGTGCAAATTTGCTATTGGTGACGGGCTTTGGCCGGTGGAGGCAGATGAAGGGCAACTTTTTCAGGTCATTCACAATCTCGTTCTGAATGCGGTGCAGGCCATGCCGGAAGGTGGAACGATAACCATCTCGGCGGCTAATATCAGTTCTGAACGTACAGGAAACAAATTTGTTAAGATCTCCGTTGCGGATACGGGGATCGGGATGTCGGAGCAGCACCTGCAAAGAGCCTTCGACCCGTACTTCACTACCAAGCAGCAGGGAAGTGGCCTTGGTTTGGCGACCTGCTACTCGATAATCAGGAAACATGGCGGCAAAATACGAGCGGCCTCGAAGTTGGGGGTGGGGAGCAGGTTTATAATATCCCTGCCGGCTTCGTTAAAGGATAATTCGCAGGTGCCGGATGCTCCAGTAACGCTATTCCGCGGAAGTTGCAGTGTGCTGATCATGGACGATGAGGATATTATTCTGGAACTGGCCAGGGCCATCCTGGGTGAGCTCGGTTACACGGTCGAGTGTGTTGAAAACGGTAAAGACGCAATCGAGCTTTATCAAACACGGAAAGAACAGGGCACGCCATTTTCTGCGGTCATTCTGGATCTGACCATTCCGGGGGGCGTTGGCGGCAGGGAAGTAATTTCCGAACTTCTGAAATTGGACCCGGATGTTAAAGCGATCGTTTCCAGCGGCTATTCGTCCGATCCGGTTATGGCAAATTACCGGGATTACGGTTTCAGTGCCACGCTTGTTAAACCTTACGGGGCGAACGAAATGAGCGAAGTCATGGGAGAGTTGCTAAGGGATCGCTGCAAGCCAAAAACGTCTTCAGAAATCGGCTGAATTGACGATAAACAGGAGTGTGCAGTCTGGTTTGATCTGAAAAAACGAATGAGGTTGCGGCGTGGCGAAATCTGCTGTACTTAAAATACCGGCCGATATTGAATATCGGGCCATTGGAAACGCGTTCGGTCTGATGATTGCCACTGCCGGCCTGCTGGCCGGAACCATGGTGCAGCAGCGCAGTTTTGAGTATTGGCCTGAAGATATCGTGACGATATTGATTGTGGCATGGCTGCTTTTCCGCCTTTTCAGAAATCTGCTCTCCACCATGACCGCATACAAGGATTTACCACCGCGGCGGCTTGTGCGAATCCATTCAGAAGCACCTTCCATGGCTCATGAACATCTGGTCGCCGGACAGATCCCGGCCGTAACGTCACCTTCTCCTGATCAGGTTGTTGAAGCGGTTGCCAGGCGCCTCGACGAAAAGCGGGCTAAAGCCGAAAAATCCAATAAATTCACGAACTGACGGGAAATATGACCGAAACCACCAGGCTTACAGTTGAAAATGTTGCGCATATGCTTGAACGCAGGGGGCTATTGACGAAAGGGCAACTAAAGGATGTTCTGGGGCGTGGGAAAACACAGGAACAGCGTCTGTATGCCCAGCACCATTCCGGCGCGTCCCGGCGTACGCTTTCAGGTGCCGAAACGGTTTCTCCGGCCGAAGTGATCGCTTCTTTCAATCTTGGTATTCATGGAAGCGTCGGGCAGTTGCTTACCGAAGATGCTGTAACCGAGGCGCTGGCGGCGGCCACCGGGCTTCCCTACTATAAAATAGACCCGCTCAAGCTGAAACTGGACATAGTTACCGAGCATATCCCGCGTCCATTTGCCCTTAAAAACCTGATCGTGGCCGTTGATGAAGCGGACGGAGTTATCACGGTCGCCGTTGCCGATCCATTCTGCGATTCTATCATCAGCGGTCTGGCCTCCGCCCGCCGCCTGGAAATCCGGCGGGTTCTCAGTTCCAAAAGCGATATTCTGAAAATACTGCGCGAGTTCTACGGGTTCCGCGCCTCGGTTGTGGCTGCCGAAGCAGAGGCGTCAACCACTGTCGATCTGGGCAATCTGGAGCAGTTTTTCAAAATAAAAGGCCAGCATGAAACGATCGACGGTTCCGACAAGCACGTTGTCTCAGCCGTCGATTTTTTATTGAACTACTCATTTGATCAGCATGCCAGTGATATCCATATCGAACCCAAGCGCGAAACTTCGCTGATCCGCTTTAGGATTGACGGAGTCATGCACAACATTCATGTCATTCCCAAACCTCTGCATGCCCCGATTGTCTCGCGGATAAAGATGCTTTCCCGCATGGACCTGGCCGAGAAGCGCCGCCCTCAGGATGGCCGAATCAAAACCAGCTTCAATAACAAGGATATCGAACTGCGCGTTTCAACGGTTCCGGTGGCTTTCGGCGAAAAAGTCGTCATCAGGGTTTTTGACCCGGATATCCTGCTGCAGGATATTGACAGCATGGGCTTTTATCCGCGTGAAATGGCTCTTTACAATTCTTTCTTACGCCGCCCGAACGGCATCATACTGGTGACCGGCCCGACCGGCAGCGGCAAAACCACCACGCTCTATTCTTCGCTCCGGTCGCTCTCATCGCCGGAAGTTAATATCGTAACGGTCGAAGATCCGATCGAAATGGTGATGGAGGAATTCAACCAGATCGGTGTGCAGCAGGGCATCGGAGTCGGTTTCGACAGCATTTTGAGGAATATTCTTCGTCAGGACCCGGATATTATCATGATTGGTGAGATCCGTGACCGTGAAACCGCCGAAAACGCTGTGCAGGCAGCCCTGACCGGTCATCTGGTCCTTTCGACGCTGCACACCAATGATGCCTCCTCAACGATTGTCCGACTGCTTGATCTTGGGGTGCCGGCGTTTTTGATTTCGGCCACGGTACTCGGCATCGTGGCTCAACGCCTTGTGCGTAAAATCTGTCCGCATTGCAAAACAGCCCGCACCCTTTCCAGTGAAGAGTGCAATTATCTGTCGCTGCCCGATAACTCCTACACGGTCTGGGAGGGCGAAGGGTGTAAAATGTGCAGGGGGACCGGATACAAAGGGCGCAGCGGGCTTTTTGAAGTTATGGACATGAGCGAGAACATGAAGGCGCTGGTCAGCAGTTCGGCCGGGTTGGCCCAGATTGCGCTGGCTGCCCGCCAGGATGGCCTGGTCTCTCTGCGGGAAGTGGCCATCAGCAAAATGCTGGAGGGCGTCACAACCTACGAAGAAGTCATCTCGATGACCGGGTAACCACCGGCTTTGCGGTAATTATCGCTTGCCATGCCGTTGTTGTTGCCGTTATAGTGCGGCTCCAAATTGCCAATCTCCGAGTTGCAAAGCCTAACAGGGAAAAATCCTCACGGCCTGCAACCTGCGGGTGTCGCCGGAAACAGCGCCGCCCTCCTTAGAAAAGGGGAATATAGTGCATGACGAGCCGTTCAACGATCCGTCCGCGCCCCTTTTCTGTTCAGCCAGAGAAGGGGCTTTTGGTTATTATGTTATCACCGATTTAATGATTGCCGGTATAACAGAGGTTGTCATAGGCAGCTTTGGCGTTTAAAAACAGGTTTCGATGGGACTCTGATGAATCTGATTTTAGAAGGAATACATACCGCACTGAATCTGATTTTCTCCCTTGATCGGGAGGTGCTGGATATCACGCTGCTGTCACTCAAGATATCTTGCAGTGCAACGCTGGTGAGCCTTTTCATGGGAATACCAATGGGAGTTTTTCTGGCTCTGTCCGCCTTTCCGGGGCGCCGGTTGGTGATCAGTCTGGTCAATACCGGCATGGGATTGCCGCCGGTAGTGGTCGGTCTGTTTGTAACAATCCTGCTTTGGCGTAACGGTCCCATGGGGTTTCTGGAGATACTTTACACCCCGATTGCAATGATCTTCGCCCAGGCGGTGATTGCCACGCCGATCGTAACCGGAATCACGATAGCATCGATCCAGAACCTTCCCGCCAATCTCAAACTTCAGGTGCGGGCACTTGGCGCAACCAGGGTGCAGACGGTCTGGATTCTGGTGCGGGAATCGCGTCTTCCGCTGCTGGCTGCCGTGATGGCCGGTTTCGGCGGTGTTATCTCCGAAGTTGGCGCTTCGATCATGGTTGGCGGCAATATCAAGGGACAGACGCGGGTGCTGACTACCGCCACGGTGATGGAAACCGGCAAGGGCAACTTCGATGTGGCGATCGCTTTGTCACTGATCCTGCTGGCGCTGGCGTTCGGTGTCAACTACCTCCTGACAGTTATTCAACAGCGCGAGCGTCCTCGATGAAAAAAATCATATCGTTACTTGAAGTGGAAAATCTGAAGGTCAAGCGCGGTGGCGTTCAGGTGATTGATCTGCCGGCTTTTTCTGTGAAAGCGGAGGAAAAAGTGGCGGTGATCGGCCCCAACGGCGCCGGCAAATCCAGTCTGCTTCTGGGGCTGGCCTGTCTGGTCGGACGTGAAAGCGGCCGGATATCGTTTCAGGGAACCGAGGTTACCTCGCGCGATGAAACCGCCTATCGCCGACGGATCGCCATGGTATTTCAGGAACCGCTGCTGTTTGATACGACTGTTCTGGATAATGTGGCTGAAGGTCTGCGCATTCGAGGGACGCGGCGTTCGGAAGCCAGGGCGCTGGGTATGGAAAGTCTGGAGCTTTTCAAAGTTGGCCATCTGGCCGGGCGCTCGGCTCACAAGTTGTCCGGCGGGGAGGCGCAACGGGTCAGTCTGGCGCGCGCTTTTGCCGTCAGACCGGAATTGATTTTGATGGATGAGCCTTTCTCCAGCCTCGATCTGCCGACCAGAATTGTGCTGGCGGAAGATCTGGGGCGGATCCTGCATGAATCCGGTACTGCGGCAATCATAGCAACCCACGACCGTATCGAGGCGCTGCGGGTGGTGGATCGATTGGTAGTCATGGATAAAGGTGCTGTCATTCAGGAAGGAAACCCGGCGGAAGTTATTGAAAATCCTGTAAACGAATTTGTGGCGGCTTTCCGTCGCACGGCACACCCTGCAATTGTAAAATAAGCCGAATGCCGCACTGCATTCGGTTCACCCATCTAATGTCCCGCACCGCTTGAACCGTCGTGTCTGGTCCGCTTCAGCAGCAGCAACAACGGAATAATCACCAGAAATGCCAGTCCAATGATGAAAAAGATCCGGTTGAAGGCCAGCGCACCGGCCTGACGGCGGACTTCGCCATACACCATTCCAAGAGCGCTGCTGTCGGCCTCGTGAAGTCCGATTCCTTTCGAAATCAGGCTCTGTTTCAATCCTTCGATACGGGTCTGCCAGATCGGATTGTAGGGATTAACGTTGGCAACCAGACCGGTCTGGTAAAACTGCTGATAGCGGGCAAGCAGTGTGGCAGCCATGGCGATGCCGACGCTGCCGCCGATGTTGCGCAGCAGGTTGAACATGCCGGTGGCGTTGCCCATTTCTTCTCGGGAAATGGTCGCCAGGGTGACGGTGGTCAGCGGAACGAAAATCATAGCCAGGCCGAAGCCCAGCACAATGCGGGGCCAGGTGTAGTTCCAGAAGGCCCCTTGCAGGTTAAGCCCCTGCATGATGAACATGGAGGTCGCGCCCAGCAACAGGCCGACAAAAACGATCTTGCGGCCGTCGCGCTTGGCCAGGGCCGCGCCCACGAAAGGCATCGTGATCAACGTAGCCACACCACCGGGAGCCATGACCATGCCGGCGTTGGTGGCTGAGTAGCCCATCAGGGTTTGCAGAAAGAGCGGTATCAGCATGATCGAGCTGTAGAGGCAGAAGCCGACCACGAACATGATCAGGTTGCCGGCCGAGAAGGAAACGTTTTTGAACAGGCGCAGATTGATGATCGGGGTTTCGTGGGTCAATTCCACCCAGACCAGTGCAATCATTGATGCTATGAAAATCAGGCTGAAAGTTATAATAAAAGACGAGTTGAACCAATCCTCCTGTTGTCCCTTATCCAGCACAACCTGAAGTGATCCCATGCTGACCGTCAGCAGAAACAGCCCCCAATAATCGATTTTAAGTGCGCTGGCCCGTTTTCGGAGATAGGCCGGATCAAAGATGAAAAAAGCGCAGAGGATCATGGCGATAATGCCGATCGGCAGATTGATGTAGAAAATCCAGCGCCAGCTCATGTTGTCGGTGATCCAGCCGCCCAGGGCCGGTCCGACAATAGGTCCGAACATGGCGCCGACGCCGAAGATGGCCATGGCCATGCCGCGCTGATGTGGTGGAAAGGTTTCCATCAGGATCGCCTGGCTGATCGGGATCAGTGCCCCTCCGGCGGCCCCCTGCAAAACCCTGAAAAATATCAGTGAACCCAGGTTGGGAGCGGCGCCGCACAAGAGCGATGCCAGCGTGAAGAGTACGATGCAGGTCATCAGGAAACGCTTGCGCCCGAATACCCGCGACAGCCAGCCGGTCATCGGCAGCACCACGGCGTTTGCCACCAGATAGGATGTCAGGACCCAGGTGACTTCATCGGTGCCGGCGTTGAGGCTCCCCTGCATGTGCGGCAGGGCCACGTTGGCGACCGAGGTGTCGATGATCTCCATGATGGCGGGGAGCATGACAGTAATGGTGATCAGCCATTTATTGATGTTTTTTTCGTCGCTCATTTAAAAAGGGCTCAAATCCTTGAGAACATCGGCGCTGCTGCGCTCGGTCAGGATGGTTGGTATCACGCTCATGCCGATCCGCAGGAGGTGCTCCGGGTCGGAAGCGCTGTCGATGGCGATCTTGACCGGCAGACGCTGGACAACTTTGACATAGTTGCCGGTGGCGTTTTCGGGCGGCAGCAGCGAGAAGGCTGCGCCGGTGCCGGCCATGATGCTGTCGACCCGTCCGCTGAAAGTCCGTCCCGGATAGGCGTCCACAGTGAATTCAACCTTTTGGCCCGGTTTGAGATGGGTTATCTGGCGCTCTTTGTAGTTTGCGGTGATCCAGGCATCCTGAAGCGGCACCAGTGCCATCAGGTTCTGGCCGGCCTGGATGTTGACGCCCGGTTCGATAGATTTTCTGGTGATATAGCCGTCACGGGCGGCATAGATTTTAGTGTAGGAAAGCTTCAGCCGGGCTATGTCAAGTTGGGCCTGGCGCTCCATTACCTTGGCCTTGTTGCTGTTCTTTAGCCCCAATCCGGCTTCGGCCTGGGCACGCTTCATGTTTTCTTCGGTCTCTTTCAGCTGGGATTGGCTGACGCGCTTGGCCGTACGCAACCGGTCGAGCTGCTCCTTGGGGATGACTTCACGGGCATACAGCTTTTCACCACGCTCAAGATCGAGTGAAGCCTGCTCGTGGCGCACTTTGGCAGAGTTCATCGCTGCCCGCAGCGCATCAACCTTGAGGTACTCCCCGCCGGTTTCGTTCTCTGCCACGCCGACTCCCGCCGAAGCCTGAGATACCTGCAGCAGATAGTCTTTCTGATCGATCTCCAGCAACAGTTCACCCTGTTTGACAAACTGGTTGTCTTTCACAAGCACCCGGGCCACCGTGCCGGAAACCTTGGAGGAGACCGGCACAACCCGTGCTTCGATAAAGGCGTTGTCAGTCTCGACATGGGTCTTGCTTTTGATGAACATTCTCAGGCCGAGCCATCCGCCAACAATTATAATGATCAGCAGTATGAGCAATGCCTTTTTTCGTTTATTGATGGCCGGTTTCTTTGCCCCAGTTGTTTCCGTCTCAACTGGCTCAACCGGAGTTGCCTGGTTCATTTCCTCATCCGACATCCGTTTCCTCCAATATTCTTCGATTCGTCTTCATCCGGTTTAATTACAGCAATTACAGTTCACCGATCGCCCGCTTCAAGCGTGCGACGGCAACCTGATACTCATAATAGGCCTGGTGATAATCGGTTTTGGACTGAGTAACCAGAGTCTGGGCATCCAGCACCTCGGTTGCGGTTCCAACCCGTTCCCGATATCTTTCCTGGTTAATGCGCAGATTTTCCTCACTCTGCCGGATGGAAGATTCGGCCACGCCAATCCGCTCCTTTGACACTGCCGCGTCATTTCTGGCGCTGTCAATTTCAAACAGCGCCTGCTGCTGCGCCAGTTTGAGGGTGTCCTGGAGACGTGAGCGGTTTTTGATCGCCTTCTCTCTGATTGATGTGCTGGCATAACCGTCAAACAGGTTGAATTTAATGCCGACTGTGGCCGACATGATCGCCTGCTCCCGGACTTTGTCATTCTGCACATAATCCAGAGCCAGTCGGGAATACAGCTCTGGAAAAAAACTGCTCCTGCTCTCGGCAACCTCTGCCTCGCTTGCTACGGTTCCGTACTGTAATGCCTGAATGTCATGTCTTTTCAGTATGATGGAGAGCAGATCTTTATCCGAGACCTGATCTGGTGCCAGAGTGCTCTTTTCGTCCAGTTCCGCCCTGAATCCGGGTTCGCTGCCGGTCAGGAAATTCAGGAACAGCCAGCTGTTTTCGCGCCGGTTCCTGAGAGTCAGTAACTTCTGGCGGGCGGCGGCCAGACGGACATCAGCTTGAAGCACATCATTGCGGGTAACAACACCTTCCTCGAAAAGTGCCTGGGCGACCCGCCGATGCTCCGTTACCTGGGTTACTTCTTCGCTGGCCGCATCGATCAGCTTGCCTGTTTCAAGAATGCCGAACCATGTTTCAATGGTCTTTAGCGCAACGTCACTCCGTTTTGATTCGAAGGTTTGCACTGCGGCATCCGTAGCGGAAAGCGCCTGCTGCTTCCTGGAGTCGCGCCGCCCGAAGTCGTAAAGCGTGTAGTTGGCTGAAAGTCCGGCGAAGGCATAATCCGGTTCCTGTGTTTCGGCGGTACGTCCGCTGATGATAACCGCCTGGGGAGCCAGTTGCATGCTGTATCCGGCCTGGGCATCAATCCGCGGATAGTCGCTTGAAGTTGCCAGCCGCAGATTTTCCTGCGCCAGACGGGTATCCCAGGCGGCGCTCTTGAGTGCCTGGTTGTTCTCCCTGGCTTTCTGCAAACATTCCTGAAGTGTCAGCGGTGCTGCCCAGCATTGAGCTGATACGGAAAGTAAAACTGCGCAAATAAAACTAGCAGGTCGGAAAATCATAGACACTCCTTTCTCCCCTCAAGATCAGCAGCATTCGCCTGAGTTCATTGACTTCCTGTTCATTAAGACCCTTGGTGAAGCGGGCCAGGGTCCGTCTGGCGCATTCACACAATGGACCTTCCAGATCGCGGCCGCGTTTTGTCAGGTGGATTTTGTAAGCCCGCCGGTCTTGCGGATGCTGGCGTCGTTCCACCAGGCCTGTTTTTTCCAGGCGGTCAATCAGCCCGCCGATAGTGGTGCGGTCGATCTGTCCCTTCTCGGATAACTCCGTCTGGGTCAGGCCATCCTCTAGCCAGAGAAATGCCAACAGTCCGAATTGCGGCGGGGTCAGATCAAACTGGTCGATCTCTTCCCGCAGCAGGGCCCAGGAACGTTGATACCCCTTGGAAAGCAGGAATCCAATGCTATTTTCTATGTCGTACATATCTTTATACCCCGCATTCAAAATAATCCTCATTATGCATATAGTCAGTATGCTGTCAATGCCGGATTACAGATTAAAGCGTTTACAAGAGAGGCCGCTTTACATATTATGTCCGGTCATGAATCCAGAGAGTCTTCCCAACATACGCCCGATGAGCGAAGCCGATCTTGATGCTGTCCTGCTGATAGAACAGTCATCGTTTCCGGTACCGTGGAAACGTGAACATTTCCAGCATGAAATCGCTTCACCGCACTCTTTTCCTTATATAGCAGAATATGATGGCCGGATTGCCGGTTATGTCTGCCTGATGTCATTGTTTGAGGAAGCGCAGATACTTGATATTGCCGTAGCCGTTGATCAGCGCGGCAGGGGGATAGGACGTCATTTGATGGAAAAGGCTTTTGAAGTGGCCAGGGAGAAAGACGCCGAATTTATGGCTCTGGAAGTTCGTGAATCAGGCCTTGCGGCAATCGGGTTGTACGAGGCGCTCGGCTTTAAAAGGACCGGAATCAGGGCCAACTATTACGAAGCGACCGAAAATGCGATTTTGATGGAAAAAAATATTAAGGAGACAACCTAAGATGCAGTTTACATCCATGATTCTTTCCAATGCGGAGGTCTCGCCCGGTTACTGGCGGATGCGCATGACCGCTCCCCCCGAATTTGCCAGCGCCGCGCCCGGCCAATTTGTAATGGTGCGGGTCAACGGCGCCATTGATCCACTGTTAAGGCGTCCATTCGGTGTCTTTGATGTCGGCGTTCATATTCCAGCACAGAGCGGCGCCATGACCCAGCCGTATTTCGAGATGCTGTACCGGGTGGTGGGGAAGGGGACCGCCATGCTTTCAACCCTGCACAAGACCGATCTGCTGGATATCCTTGGCCCGTTGGGCAAAGGTTTCGATCTTGGAGCGGACGATGAGGAGAAGCTTATCGTCGGTGGCGGTGTTGGCTTGGCTCCGCTTTATCTGCTGGCTAAAGAGCTGGTCAAAAAGTCGCCGGTGCGGCTGTTTGCCGGTGGCCGGACACGTGACGATGTCCTCTGTATTACCGAGTTCGAGCGCCTGGGGGTGGAATGTTATACCGCCACCGAGGATGGTTCGCTGGGGGAGTGCGGTCTGGTGACCGAAGCGCTGCTGCGCCGTCTGGATGCCTTGGACGGCAAGGCCACCATCTATGCCTGCGGTCCGCATGGCATGTTGAATGCTGTAGCCAATATTGCCGCCGAGCGGGGCATTTCCTGCCAGGTGTCACTGGAAGGTTACATGGCCTGCGGCGTGGGTGCCTGTCTGGGGTGCGTTGCACCGGGACACAAACATTCGCCCGAAACACCGGATTTCCGCTGTGTCTGTACCGAAGGGCCGGTCTTTGAATCGGGCGAATTGAAGTGGAGGGATTGAAATGAAACCTGATATGACCGTTAATCTGGCCGGGATGCAACTGCGTAACCCGGTCATGACCGCCTCCGGCACCTTTGGCTACGGCGAGGAGTTTGCCGAATACGTTGACCTGGAGAAAATCGGCGCTTTTGTCACCAAAGGTCTTTCGCTGAAACCGCGTGCCGGAAATCCGACCCCGCGCATTGTGGAAACTCCGGGAGGCATGCTGAACGCCATCGGATTGCAGAATGTCGGGATTGATGCCTTTATCCAGAAAAAAGTTCCCTTTCTCCAATCGGTAAACACTCCGGCCATTGCCAACTTCTTCGGCAACACTATTGATGAATATGCCGAGCTGGCCGGACGGCTTGATCAGATTCCGGAAGTGGCCGGGCTGGAAGTCAATATCTCCTGCCCGAATGTCAAGCAGGGTGGCATCGTCTTTGGAACCGATCCGGAGTGCGCCGCCAGTGTCGTCAAGGCCTGCCGCGCTGTTACCAGTAAGCCGTTGATCGTCAAGCTTTCTCCCAACGTAACCGACGTGGTTGCCATGGCCAAAGCCTGTGAAGATGCCGGTGCCGACTGCCTCTCGCTGATCAACACCCTGACCGGCATGGCGATCGACCTGAACCGTCGCCGTCCGGTCCTGGCCAATATCACCGGGGGATTTTCCGGTCCGGCCATCAAGCCGGTTGCTCTGCGGATGGTCTGGCAGGTGGCCAAGGCCGTCAAAGTGCCGATCATCGGCATCGGCGGAATCATGAACGCCACTGATGCGCTGGAATTTATCCTGGCCGGCGCCACGGCGATTCAGGTCGGTACCGCCAGCTTCATCAATCCGGGAGCCGCCCAGCAGATCGCTGTGGAGATGGAAGCCTGGCTGGTGGAAAACGGCGTTGACGATATCAAGAGCCTGATCGGCGCACTGGAAACCTGACGGAGTGCTGGAACTCTGGTTGTCATTTTCGGCCGGATTGGCCGGCAGCGGACACTGTCTCGGCATGTGTGGCGGAATAGTGACCGCGCTGGCGCTCTCGAACAGGGATGCCACTGCCGCCCAGCGCTTTTTCTACAACCTGTTCTATCACCTTGGGCGCATTACCACCTATTCGGGGCTTGGTCTACTGGCCGCTTTTGTCGCCCAGGCCGGAATGCTCGAATCAATCAGGCCATACCAGAACGCTCTCTTCGTGGCAGCCAATCTGTTTGTGGTTGCGATCGGCCTGTTTACCCTGTTCGGTGTTCGAGCACTCGGAATATCAGCGCTGGACGGCGCCGGATTCGGGTTTGTGCAGAAGCTGCTGTCACAGGTAAGCGGCAGTAGTTCTGTATTGGCGGCCATCCCGGCCGGCCTGCTGATGGGACTGATCCCCTGTGGACTGGTCTACGGGGTTCTTATCTCAGCTGCCACCAGCGGCTCAACCGTGAAGGGTGGGACGATGATGCTCGCCTTCGGCCTGGGAACACTTCCGGTACTGCTGGCATTCGGCCAGGTTGCATCAACTGTATCTGCTTTGGGTCGCGGGGTCTTTCAAAGATTTATGGGTGCAATTGTAATGCTGTTGGGGATATTGGGTGTCTGGAGGATTTTGGCGCAATGATGGTAAGCGAAGGCAATTAATGCCGAACCGCTAAAACATCTTGAGGAAATGGCTCCGAAATAGTACAACGGTTGCTCTCGGAGGTACGTCGGTCGCTGGTGGGCCGCCCGGTCTTCAAAACCGGTGGGGGGGATGAGAAATTTCCTCGGTGGGTTCGATTCCCATGTGCCTCCGCCATTAATTAAATCCAGCATCTGTGCTGTTATTTTAAACATGTCGCCGAAACCAGGACAGCACCGCCTCAACAGTCTGTGCACCGGCAATCTGCTCCACCGTTCGTCCGTTGCGCAGCAGCATAATCACCGGTATGCCGCGCACGCCAAAACGTGACGCCAGAGCCGGACTGACCTGTGTGTTGATCTGTATGACAGCGGCCTGTCCGGCCAGTTTTTCTGCAATTATTCGCACCGCCGGTGCGAACGAGACGCAGTGTGGTCACCAGGGTGCCCAAAACTCCGCCAGTACTGGCCCGGGATATCCGGCGATAAAACTGTCAAAATTGTTGTCGGTCAACTGCTGTGGACGCCAGTACATACGTGGTAATACGGTTTTACAGCCTCCACATCGCCCTTGTTTTCCTTCCTTTTCTGCTGGGATGCGGTTGCCGGCGCCGCAGGATGGGCAGCTTACAATGTAAAAACTCATCTCCGTTCCCCCCTGTATATCCCGTGATTAATATTTCATTTCAACAGCACTCGACAGTTATTTGGACTTGGTTTTTCCTAGCGTTTTCATGTACATGACGAGCGAGGTCATTTCAGGAGAATCGTCACCAAGCGCTTTCCCTTTAAGTGCCTTCACGATGCACTTGTTTGCAATCTTTGCCATTGTCGCATGATCTGAGTCCGAAGCGTCTTCCAAGCCTTTGCCATCTGGATGGCAAGCAGCACAACTTCTGTCATTCTTACCAAGCGAGCTGCTGTTGAACAGTTTCATTCCGTTTTCCACGGAAGGGGCATCGGCCGCCGAGGCTGCGGATGTCAGAAAAAACAGTGCCATCAATACCATGCCAGTTCGATTCATTGTGAACCTCCGTTTCAGTAATAAGCTACGTCCATAATGATAGCAGGTAATCAGGTATGGTCAAACCCGCTTTTGTTTTGGCAGGATAATGTACTGGTTATTTCAAAAACCAGTTTGCAACTTACTGTAACTAAACATAATTTCAAGTTTCGTTGACAGGCTGTAGCTGGCGGGGTAGTGTGAACTCCGGTTTGTGTTTTAGGTAAGTAATTGTTTTTTGTGCTTGGAAAGTTTTGTTTTGCAGATGTAACTACATATGTGTGATCATTTCCAGTTTACTGGCTACAGGATCAAGCTATGACTTGTTTTAAAACAACTTTGATGTCTGCACTGCTGATTACGCTGCTAACCGCATTACCGGCTTCAGCTGAAAAGCTGATCTCCACCGCGACCGGGGAATATGGAGTGTTGACCGGCTACGGCATCTCCCATGTCGGTTTTGGAGCGACCCGCCATCAGATTCAGACTTGGGATCTGATATTGAGGGGCGGTTATTTTCTCTCTGATGAAGTTGGCAGGGGAAGTTGGTATCAGGGAAGGCATGAGATCGTGATGGAGCTTCCATTTCATCTGGCTGCAAGTAATGATGGCCGCTCCATGTTTGGAATGTACGCATTGGGCCAATGGCGATTCACCAGCCTGGATGAGTTTGTACCTTACCTGTTTGCCGGAGGTGGGCCGTTGTTTGTAGATTTGGGTTTGCCGACCATGGGGTCGAAACTCTGCTTCAGTTATCAGGCCGGTACCGGTCTGCAGTATTTTATTGATAAAAAAACAGCACTGAACTTGGAATATCGCTATCACCACATTTCAAATGCCGATACGGCCAAGCCTAATGAACCGCTCAACTCCAGCAAAATACTGATTGGAGTGTCCGTCTACTACTGATTGCATACCCGTTACATTCTTTGAATTATCCACTGCTGCGAGAAAATTATGGTCGATAAAATAAATCAACCCGCCTGTCCCTTCTGTCATCCAGATATCTCCAATGTCATCATTTCCAATGAATACGCGATCGCCTTGCTTGATGGTTTCCCCGTCACTCCCGGACACACCCTGATCATACCGAAACGGCACATCTGCTCGTTCTTTGAGGCAACCAGAGAGGAACAGGCCGCAATTTTCGGCCTGCTTGCGGAAGTGCGCCAGAAACTGCTTGATCCAGTTCTGAATAACGCTCTGCCCGACGGATTCAATATCGGGATCAACGATGGCGCGGCTGCCGGTCAGACGGTCATGCATCTGCATATCCATCTAATTCCCAGATATGCAGGCGATACAAGCGATCCGCGCGGCGGGGTGCGCTGGATCATGCCCGAGAAGGCGCCCTATTGGAAGAAACAATGATCCGGCTTGCTAATCGTTAAATACTGGTTACTATTCTGTCAATGGGAGTTCAAGCATGAAAACATACCGGAAGGAATTATGGTTAGAGGCGAGGCAGCGCCGTGAGTTGATCAACATTACTCCCACCGTTGCGGAGCGTCTTCAGGAAAATAGTCAACAACTACTGAGAAAGGAGTAGGCAGATGACCATCCAGCGGAAAAACTACAGTGCCGAGCATATCGGTCCCTTTGAGGATCTGTTAAACCGGGATTTCATGGGGTTCCACGGAAAGTATTTCATCGGCCAGGAATTGGGGCTTACCGGCTGCGAAGTCTCTCTCAACCGGCTCCCGGCCGGGAAGTACATGCCGTTCGTACACACCCACAAGAAAAACGAGGAATTGTACATTGTCTTGCGTGGAAGCGGCATGTTCTATGTGGACGGCGATGAGTTTCCAATCGCGGAAGGGAGCCTGATCCGGATTGCTCCCGAGGGAGAGCGAGGGTGGAAAGCAGGAGATGAAGACCTTTACTTTATCTGCATCCAGGCCGAAGCTGGCAGTTTGAGCCAGGCGACGTTGGTGGATGGAGTCCGGACAGAAACCAAAACTTCATGGATGAAAAAATAGCGCGGGTCTGACTCAATTATTCTATGAACTTTCTCTTTCACATGCTGCTATCCGGAGCGGATGAACAAATTCTGGTCGGCAACTTCATGGGGGATTTCGTCAAAGGTCCGCTGTCCGACCGTTTCCCCGAGCGTATCAGGAGTGGTTTGGCCCTGCATCGCAAGATCGATTCTTTTGCCAATCAAAACGACCAGTTTCAGCGCAGCAAGCGGCGCATTGACCCGAGCTTCGGCCTGTACCGCGGTGTCCTGGTTGACCTGTTTTATGATCATTTTCTGGTTAAGGAGTGGGGCGAATGGTCAGATGAACCGTTTGACGGATATCTGGCAAGAACCAGATCAATTGTTGAACATCATCGGGCAGAATTGCCAGAACGTCTGCAAAAGCTTGTGCCGGTGATCTTCGAAGAACTGCTCCCTTCTTATGGACAGGTAAGCGGGATAGGGAGCGCATTGGAACGCATGTCGAGGAGGGTGGTCAGAGAGAACCCGCTGGCGGGCGGTGAGTCAGAATTATTACTGCATTACGATGCCTTGCGCATCGATTTTCTAGGATTCATGCCTTTGGTGAATCGTTTTTCAGCGGACTTTGTTAGTGAGCGATTATTGCCACTAAGTGAATAATAACTTCATGTTACGAATATTTGTAAGGCTTGTGTTGTTACAAATCCCCTGATAGGGTGTCGCTACATGGCTAAAGCTACTCAATTTTATTTACTTCAGTGAGGTCATTGTGAATTTTTTTAGCAATTTGAAGCTTTATCTGGTCGTCTGCTGCTGCCTGTTGGTTTCCGCTTGTGCCACAGTTCCACCGGCCCAGGTGCCGCCCCAGCGTCCAGCCAAAATTGCCCTCGTACTGGGCGCAGGAGCTTCGAAGGGTTTTGCCCACATCGGTGTGTTGAAAATCCTTGAAAACAACAAGGTTCCGATTCAGATGATTGTAGGAACCAGTGTCGGAAGTTTTGTCGGAAGCCTGTATGCTTATGGGTACGATGCCTACGCTCTGCAGAAAATAGGTCTGTCGATCGAAAAAAGTGATGTTGGCGAATTGACGATACCGGACAACGGATTTCTTAAGGGGGATCGATTGCGGGATTTTATCAATGCAAAAGTACATAACGCTCCGATTGACAAGTTGAAAACCCCTTTTTATGCCGTGGCCACCGATATCAAAACAGGAGAGAGCGCCGTGTTCAATTCCGGCAATACCGGCATGGCTGTCCAGGCCAGTTGCGCAATCCCGGGCGTCTTTCAACCCGCCCGTTTCTCGGGGGCAAGTTATGTGGATGGTGGCGTCGTCAAGCCGCTGGCTGTTGATGTGGCCAGAAAATTCGGGGCGGATCTGGTGATCGCGGTTGATATCTCGTCCGGCATAGATTCCGTAATTCCGACCTCCACAATGGAAACCATAATGAAATCGATCCAGATTATGTACAGCAATATGTCACAGATCCCGATCAGTCAGGCGGATGTGGTTATCAAGCCGAATGTAGGTTTTGTCGGATCAGCAGATTTCAGCCACCGTAATGAGGCGATCATGGAGGGGGAAAAAGCGGCTTTGGCGGCCATGCCCAGGATCAACGACCTGCTTGCCAAGCTACGCCAGGAAGGGCGATTGCCATAATAGCAACACGTTAATGTGAAATTATTGGTTTGCACAAAACATTCAAAGGAGACTACAGATGGCAAAAATCGGCAAAGGTATTGTTGCGGCGTTGGTGTTGGGTATTCTGGTTGCCGGACTGGGCGGCTGTAAGAAAAAAGAGGGGCCGCTCGAACGTGCCGGCAGGGAAATGGATAAGGCGGCCGAAAAAGCCGGACAGCAGGTGGAAAAGGTCGGAGACAAAATAAAAGATGCAGCTAAGGATTTAAAGAAGTAACGCTAAGTTGCTGTAAAACAACCACCTTTGTAAATACAATGATTGCATGATGTCGTCCGTACAACCCTAAGATGCGCCATCACCGGACAGACATTTGATCGTTAAAACAAAAAAGCCCCGGGTAACCGGGGCTTTTCCCAAGGATTGACTGACTCAGCGCACTATGTCCGAAACGAGACAGACCACGCAGCCTATCAATCCGCAATCTGCTCCAGGACTCCGTATAACTATGAACATCCCTACCCTTTGATTAGAGTACCGCCGGAAAAACGCTTCAGACTTCCTCGCAGAACGAGGCTTGCACACCACGCTTGCATCCGGCACGGCTGTAAGAATTTATCGGTAGACGTCACTCCCGTTAATTACGCTAGTCCCAGAGCAATTCTTAAAGAACAACACCTGCATCTATAATATACTACTTTAATGCATAGCAGTCAAGTTGCTGTAAAATAGAGTGTAATTGACCGCTGTAATGGTCCCGGTTTCCGGAGAGGTTGTGGCGGAACCTGGTTATCTGTGGACGATCGCATCAACCGGTGTGCGCTATTGTGAGGCGGTTCTTCTTCAGAATCCGAGCTATCGGCACCCATTTGAAAAGAATTGAGAGCGGTCTGGCAGAGTATTTTTAATTCCAAAAATGCCAATGTTTATTGTCTGTTGCGTGCGTCAAATCTTCTGAAATATTCATCACGGCACCAGTTTTCCACATCCACCAGTGCCTGGAATGCCTCGTTGAAGTCGTTCATCCCTATGCTGAAGACGCCATGCCCATAGACGATTGCCCGTCCCGGGTCTCCGATTACCGGCGGAACATTTTTGGCAATGCCTCCGGCCCCGATCTCTCCTGCCACAACCGGTGTTCCTCCCAGAAAGCGGACCTTGCGGCAATCCTTCCAACAATCCTTGATTGCACAGGCCTCTTTATCTTCGCACAGCATACTCATAATCACAGCAAAGCGGGGGTGCCCGTGCAGTATGGCTCGGCAGCCGGTTGTTTCAAAGATGCTGCGATGTGCCACCAACTCGCTTGATGCGGTAATGCCTACGGTGGAACTGTTTTCAAACGGGACCGGATCGATGCAACCCTCCAGTTCATCGAGGCTGGAGGCGGTTTGGGATATGTAGATCAGATCACCGTTGGAATATGAAATGTTGCCGAAAAACGAATCAACCAGGCCGCGCTGAACAGTATAGCGACCAACCGTTGCAATCTCTTCCAGAATGACACTTTTGTCGCAGAAAGGTCCCTGGTGGAAAAAGAGCCCTTCTGCCGAAAGAGCCGGAAGTCCCACCCGACGAAAGTTTTCAAACGCTACTTTTTCCTCCGATGACTCAAAGCCAGTTTCAAGAACGTCTTCCAGATATTTAATGTAAGTGGAATGGTAAACTGACGACCAGTTGATATAGGCCTGCTCGACTGTGAGTGCTCCGGTTGCTATGATTCCGATACCCTCAACAATTATCCCTTTGCGGCTGCCTAGTATTTGAGCAATGACCTTCGACGGGTCCGATTCCAGTTCAGATTGTCGCAAAATTGGTATGTCATGTAAAAAAGTCCTGGTTTCTGTGTCACGTGGGACAATTTCATGCTGGTCCGGTTTTGCTCTGCGTACGAGGAATTCTGCAAAGGGGAGGGCAGGGCGGGCGACGGCAAGTGCGAGGCAGTTCAGGTGCGAGAGAATGCTGGCTGCCAGCGGGGTCAAGGACTGTTCACCGCCGGTTACCATGATGTCGTCCTGGGCGGCAAAGGCGATCTGGCCGACCGTCGCTGAATGTTCAGCAATCATTTTGGCACTGTATTTGTTGATCTGATCGATCATCAGGGCGTTGTCGCAGGTATGTTGGTGAACAGTATCGAGCCGTCAGAAAGGGTCTCGCTTCGGAATCGTGATGTGCCATGGTTCCTGGCGACGACTGTTGTCTTGGGAATTCTTATGCCGCTGTCGGGAAGAAATGCGGTGGTGATATTCGTTCCCGATTGCCATGCTTCAAAGTGCAGATGTGGGCCGGTTGATCTGCCGGTAGAGCCGGACAAGGCCAGAACGGTTTCCGTTGCAACCGGTTGCCCTTCCGTGACCAGGAGGCGGCTGTTGTGAGCATAAAGTGTGATCACTCCATTATCGTGTTCGACAATGACGGTGTTGCCATAACCAGAACGACTCCCGCTGTATACCACAACTCCGGAAGCCACTGGTTTGACTTGCGTGCCGGTTGGAATAGAGATGTCAATGCCGTTGTGCTGACGCCAAACTCCATCGATCGGGTCGATGCGCATGCCGACTTTGGAGGTTATCGTGCCGCCCACTTCAGGCAGGTGCGGTTCAAATGAATCCTGAAATGCTTCTGCGGGTGCCAGTGACGCCGAAACAGCTTTTTCCACCACTTCGTTGAGTGAAATGTCATGTGTTTTTTGATGCTTGGAGGTTTTACGATGTTTGGAGGATGAAACGGACTTATCCTTTATTACAATCTTGGCTTCCTTGCTGTTGGGAGTATCAGTAAAGGTTTCAACGCCGTCGACAGTAACAAAACGGTAGATATCCGCATGTGCCACAGGTAAAAAAGAAAGTGCGAGCGCCACTGCAAATAAATAAATTAGCGGGTTGGAATTGCATAAACATGATCCGGATGGCTTTGGTTTATATTTCATTAGTACTTGTCGTCCGAGTTATTTTCTGATAGTAAACTTGCTTCCCACAATACTGCATTTCAGCAAAGAGTTCAATTAATCATCTCCCGGGGTGTCTGTTGTTTCAATATTACGACAAAGCCGTGAGGGGCACTGAAGACGAAGATAAGTTGGTTGTGCTTCAGTTCCTGTCGGGAATGATTGGTCAGAAATTCTCGTTTTTGAATTACTATAAAGAAATTCCTGTTTCATACGATGCAACATTGTTGAGCGTTGAAAATGAAATGGCCGAATTTGCGGTGCATGAGTATCAGGCCAAAGTTATCAGTTTTGAGCGTAAAGCACTGATCTATTCACATGCTAAAAGCAATTTGAAGGAAGATATTGTAGGCGAGGCATTTTATGTCAGTCCTGCAAGGAAGCGGGTGGTCTTATGCAACTTTGCCTATGCCCGCATCCGTTCCGATATGCGCAGATTTGTCAGGGTGTTGCTTGATCGTCCTGTGGAAGCCGATCTGATCTTTGAAGATGAGATTATAAAAGGGAATGTCAAAGACATTTCTTTAAGCGGTGCCGCCATGAGCATCATGTCATCGGATAGTCTGGTTTGCGGGCAGGTCGTGACTCTGTTGTTAAGTCTTCCCGAATCAGGCAGCAACGGAATTGTTAAGGTTGCAGCAAATGCAACCATAATAAAGACAATTGGTGAGCGTGCGCCGTTCACCTGTGTCATTGAAATTAATGCGGACAAGGATACACAGCTGAAGATCGCTCATTATATTAATCAGCGTCAGGTGGAAATTATTAGAGAACTGAAGGAAATTAAAGCGTAAGTTGACTGCATCTGTGGCTAAAACATGTGCAAAGATTTTTTATATGCTTAAATTATGAGCAGCAAGGCGCTCGGTGGGATTGATTTGCGACTGGCAACCCGATGTAACTATTCTGAATTAGTGGTGTAAATTTGCAGTTGTAATTGGCAAGAGGTTTGCAAAATGTTTTGAAGCGCAAATGAGTATTGCGCTTGCTTTTTGTGTCATAACTCATATAATTCCTGTTCTCACAATTTAATGCAACGGGAGGATTTAAGTCGTGAAAAAAGTTGATGCCATTATAAAGCCGTTCAAGCTGGATGAAGTGAAGGAAGCCCTGAATGAGATTGGTATTCAGGGGATCACAATCAGTGAGGTTAAAGGGTTTGGCCGACAGAAAGGTCATACCGAACTGTATCGCGGTGCTGAATACGTGGTCGATTTTATTCCTAAGATAAAAATTGAGATCATTGTATCAGACTCCATATTGCCACAGGTTGTTGAGGCTATAGAAAAGTCTGCCAAGACTGGACGCATCGGTGACGGGAAGATTTTTGTAACCAATGTTGAGGAAGTTATTCGCATCAGAACCGGTGAAGCCGGCGAAGATGCTCTGTAAGTGATGTAATTAAATATACCCCTGAAAGGAGCAACTGATGACCCCGAAGCAAGTAGTAGAATTTGCCAAAGAAAATGGCGCACTGATGGTTGATTACAAATTTATGGACTTTATTGGAACATGGCAGCACGTTTCTGTTCCAATGACCGAGTTCGGTGAAGACACCTTTGAAGAAGGCCAGGGTTTTGACGGTTCTTCAATTCGTGGTTGGCAGCCAATTCACGCATCCGACATGATTCTTCTGCCAGACCCGACATCCGCAAAAATGGATCCTTTTGTCGCTGTTCCTACCCTGTCGCTGATCTGTGATATTTTCGATCCGATCACCAAGGAAGATTACACCCGCGATCCACGTAACATTGCAAAAAAGGCTGAAATGTACCTGAAGTCCACCGGCATTGGGGACACAGCTTTCTTTGGTCCAGAGGCGGAGTTCTTCATTTTTGATGACGTTCGTTATGACTCCAGCGCCAACCAGTCTTTCTATTCAGTTGATTCTTCTGAAGGAGCCTGGAACACCGGCCGTGAGGAGTTTCCTAACCTGGGCTACAAGCCGCGCCACAAAGAAGGCTATTTCCCTTGCGCACCGGTTGACTCGCAGAACGACCTGCGTAACGAGATGGTACTTGAGTTGCAGAAAGTCGGCATCCGCGTTGAGTGCCAGCACCACGAAGTTGCTACAGGCGGCCAAGCTGAAATCGACATGCGCTTCTCATCGCTGGTTGACATGGCTGACCAGCTGCAGTGGTTCAAGTATGTTATAAAGAACGTAGCTTACCGTAATGGTAAAACTGTAACTTTCATGCCCAAGCCGCTTTATGGTGACAACGGTTCCGGTATGCACTGCCACCAATCGATCTGGAAAGACGGCCAGAACCTGTTTGCCGGTGACAAATACGGCGGACTCTCCCAGATGGCTCTTTGGTACATCGGTGGTATCATCAAGCACGCCAGGGCTCTTTGCGCAATTACCAACCCTACTACCAACTCTTACAAGCGTTTGGTTCCTGGCTTCGAAGCGCCGGTAAACATGGCTTATTCCAGCCGTAACCGCTCAGCTTCCTTGCGTATCCCGATGATGTCCACTAATCCAAAAGCCAAGCGTGTTGAGTACCGTACTCCGGACCCTTCCTGCAACGGCTATCTTGCTTTTGCAGCAATGCTGATGGCAGGCCTCGACGGCGTCGAGAACAAGATCGATCCAGGTCAGCCGCTGGACAAGGATATCTACGGATTGTCACCTGAAGAACTTAAGGACATCCCGTCCGCTCCAGGCAGCCTTGAAGAAGCTCTTCAGGCACTTAAAGAAGACCATGAATTCCTGCTCAAGGGCGATGTATTCACCCCTGACGTTATCGAGAAGTGGATCGAGTACAAAACTGAAGCTGAAGTCAACCCGGTTCGCATGCGTCCGGTTCCGCTTGAGTTTGCCCTGTACTACGATATTTAATGAATTCACGTTACACAGTCTTGATGGAAAGGCGGGAGAAATCCCGCCTTTTTGTTTTTTAACTCCGCGTGAACATTGATAAGTCTCTTTAAGTAGCTGAACTGCTAATGTTGTTGCTATTATCGAGATGTGAAAGATGGATTGTGTGCGTCGTAGGGGTGAGGTAAGTTGTGCAGTCATAACAGTTCCACTCGATTTGCATTTGCAAATAGGAAAAAGTCAGAGATGGAGATCGCTCAAAACAAATAATTACTCTGCAGCGAGGCCACAAGCATATTTCTCATACCACTTCAGCACGAAAAATCAATCGTGCAGATTATAGATGCAAGTCCGGAGACGCCGTATCTTGGGCTCAGGTTGAAATTTGATTTGCGTGAACTATCACAACTGATGGTGGGCAGTAATCTGCCTCAGCCATGACCTCAAAAGTCAAGTCGTGGCATGGCAACAGGCGAGGTAACACTTCACCTTGTTAACGCTTTTATGAAAGTCCTTCGCAATTCAGTCGTGAGTACAATCGAATGTTTGGCGCTCCGCCATTACGTGATGTCACAAATTTGCGTCAAATGTCTATCGGACAAAACTGAAACTTTGTATGTATCTATCGGCATGTTTTACAAAAACAGAAACCATGGTAACTCTTTTCAAAAGCAAATCTATCAATGAAAAGTGTCTAGAATTTCTCCAAAGATACCAGGGGATGTTTCAGCTGGATTAACACTGTTCTTGGTAATTTGAAAAATGCCATCACCGGAGCTTGCCATGCTTTTGATTTTGAGAAGTACGCTCACCGTTACCTTGGCGAGTGTCAATACCGACTCACCCGTCGCTTTGATCTTGTCGCTGGCCAGGTTTGTTTTTAATAAACCGCCTAAGTTGCCAAACTACTTTCTGATGTGGCAGTCATTGCATTCCACCGGTCCTTCACCGAATAAATCATGGCAATCTGTACAGTATTTGTGCGCCCATTCTTTGCCGAAATCCTTGATTTTGCCCGGCGCATTTGTGGTTACTTCCTTGCCGTCTTCGGAAACCAGTACGTTGTTGTGACAAACGTAGCATTTGCCGACTCTTTCTGTCTGATGCCCTTTGTGATTGAAAGTCACTCCATTTTTGAATTCCATGATGTCCGAGGCAAATGCGTTGGAGGCGGTGAAGATAAGTATCAGAGTCAGTGTTTTCAAAATGACCTCCCGAATAAAGTTGATCACATTCCTGTTTGATTGAAGCGTGAACTATTTATCTTGTGAATCCATTTTATTGACAACAATCAGACTGTAGAGACTTCAATCTTCCCCATTAGGCGGGTAAAAAAATCAGGGATACCGGTTTCAAAGGTCAGCCGTTTACCGTTGACCGGGTGGGTGAAGCTGATCGACCTGGCATGCAGTGCCATGGTGCTCTGGTGGTCATTGCTCTTTCCGTATTTTGGATCACCCACGATTGGGTGTCCTTTTTCAGACAAATGCACACGAATCTGGTGTTTGCGTCCGGTCAGGAGGTTTAATTCCAGCAAACTAAACCCTTTGGCCTCTTTCAAAACCCTGTATTCCGTATGTGATAACTTCCCTTTGGAAGCGTCAGCGGTAGAATAAACCTTGAAAGCGCTGTTTTCGGCCAGATAGCTGCTGATGGTTCCGGCTTTTTCTGCCAGTGTGCCATGCACAACTGCAAGATAACGTTTGCCCGTTTCCTGCCAGTCTCCCTGCATAAAAATCTTGGCCGGTTCACTCTTGGCAAGTACAAGTATTCCCGAGGTTTCCCTATCAAGGCGATGGACTATGTAGACCCGGTTTCTGCTGCGGGGGTTGCCCTTGCGAACGTATTCATTAAGAATACTGTGAACGGTTCTTGATTTATCCCGTTCGGTACCGATTGTCAAGAGCCCACACGGCTTTTCAACCACGATTATGTCGTTGTCTTCGAAAAGGAGTGTAATCCCTTTTGGTTGGTATTTTGTTGGTGAACTTTTGATCATAGTGTAGGACTCTCAATATAAAAAACCACAGGGGGGTTACCTGTGGCTTGAATGTGATTGCTGTTATGGATTGCTGTTATGATCAGCCATGCTCGGGAAGCAAGTTTGCAAACTGGAGCCAAAATTAAAAAAGGGCTGCGCGGTGTCGCACAAGCCCTTGTAATTATTGGCGCGCCCGGACCGATTCGAACGGCCGACAACCTGGTTCGAAGCCAGGGACTCTATCCAGCTGAGCTACGGGCGCTTGAAGTTTTGAGACATTAGCACACTATCGCTCCAATAATAAACATTTTAGTTGAAAAGCGAATTAAGTTGCCTTTTTGTCAGTTTTTTTTACAATCAAACACGTTGTCTGCACGTAGTTTGGTTCAGTATCATGGGGAAAATAAATGTTTCAGACTAAGAATAGTAAAAGGCTGTCAACTCGAACAATTTTGTTTCGCGTACTCCTTGTGATTTTTGTGCTTGAGTCTGTTAACGAACTGTTTGCCATATTTGGGCCTTATAAGTCAGTTCAGTACCACCTGTTGGAGAGTTTAATGCTTGTACTTTCCAGCGGCCCGGTCATCTGGTTCACTATCGCACGTCCCCTGAAACGTTACTCCGAAGAGCAGGTGGTGGCCGAATCTGAGAAAAACCGCCTGCTGTCTTTGATGGAGTCCACGCTCGAGTCCACCGCAGATGGCATCGTAGTTTTTGACAAAGACATGAACATTTCCATTTATAACCGGCAGTATTGCAAAATGTGGAGAGTGCCGGAATCGCTTGCAGAAAAAAAATCCGCCAATTGCATTAATGATTCGATCCGCAGCAAATTGATCAACCCGGATGAGTTTAATGGCCATACCTGTCACCTTTTTGATTGCCCAACTTCGGTTTATCACGATGTACTTCATCTGAAAGATGGTCGGGTTATCGAGCGGGACTGTACTCCGCAAAGTGTTGATGGTGAGGTAGTCGGCAGGGTGTCATGTTATCGGGATATAACCGAACGGGTCCAGGCCCAGAAGGCAATCGCAGAAAGCGAATCCCGGTTTCGTCAGATATTCGAACAGAGTGCCGATGCAATCTTCCTGCTTGACCCTGTCAGCATGTCGGTCATTGATCTCAATAAGGTCGCGGTAAACATGTTCAATTATGAGAAGAACGAGCTTCTCAATCGTCCCCCTGATTTCCTTTTTTCTCCAGAAGAGTGCCGCGCTATGTGTGAACAGACAGTGCAAGGTGACATTGACCTGGGCTACTGGGTTGATATTTTGCGTGCCAGGCGCAAGGATGGCGGAGAAATGTTTATCTCAGTTCGTTGCCGCCGGATAGAATTGGCAGATCAGCAGGTGCTGCTCTGTACAATCAGGGATATCAGCGGACGGGTTCGGGCAGAAGAGGAAAATCGGGCTATTGAGTCCAAATTGATACAGGCCAACAAGATGACTTCGCTGGGTGTTCTTGTTGCTGGCATTGCGCACGAAATCAATAATCCCAATAACTATATCATGGTCAGTTCGGAAATCTTGTCAAAAGCCTGGAATGATGTGAAACCAATTCTTACAGAGCATCAACAGCTGCATGGTGATTTTGATATGGGGGGCGTTTCTTTTGATATCATGCAGCATGAAATTCCTGAACTGCTGGACAATATTACCGATGGTTCCCGCCGCATCAAGAACATTGTCAACGGTTTGAAAGAATTTGCCCGCGAAGGGCGAAAAGGGATGCGCGAAGACCTGGATTTGAACAAAGTCATTCACCTGGCCACGGTTATGATAAACCATCAAATCAGGCGTTTTACCAATCAGTTCATAGTGGAAACCGACCCTGACTTGCCGCTGGTGACCGGTAATTCCCAACAGATCGAACAGGTGTTGATAAATCTGATACTGAATGCCCTTCAGTCGCTTTCGGGCACCGAATGTCAGGTCCGGCTAGCCTCCTATTACGATGCCGCGACCAGAATGGTTTGTATCGAAGTATCCGATCAGGGGTGCGGAATCGATGACGACATATCCGGCAAAATCCTGGATCCTTTTTTCACAACCCGCCTTGATAAAGGTGGCACAGGACTTGGCCTTTCAATTTCCAACTCGATCATAAGCGATCACAAAGGTACTCTGAGTTTCAGGTCCTCCCCCGCCGGAACGACCTTTTTCATTTGTATTCCGGTCAGCCGAACACATAACAATGAGGTGTTACAAAATGCCCAATGAATTTTCCCGTACGATTCTTCTTGTAGATGATGAACCTGCCATTTTGAAGGCGACCAGTCTTATGTTGCAGGGGCGCGGTTTTAACAAAGTACTGACCGCTTCGGACAGTCGTGATGTTATGCCGATGCTGGCAGCAGAGACTGTTTCCGTGGTTGTGCTTGATCTTAATATGCCGGGAACATCCGGTCAGGAACTGTTGCCGCAAATAATAGCCACTCACCCTCACATATCCGTGATTGTGATGACCGCCCTTGATGAAACCCAGTCTGCAGTTGAGTGCATGCGGGCGGGAGCCTTTGATTATCTGGTCAAGCCGGTGGAGTCAGCCCGCCTGGAGGCTACCATATCAAAAGCGTTGGAAGTAAGCGCGCTTTCCTGTGAAATGTCGTCACTCAAAGATTATCTGCTGAGTGACCGCCTTAATTATCCGGAAGCATTCAGCTCCATTATCACCCGCGACAAGCGGATGCGTTCCATATTTCAATATGTCGAGGTTATCGCACCGTCGCAACTTCCGGTTCTGATCACAGGAGAAACCGGGGTTGGCAAAGACATGCTGGCCAAGTCCATCCATAACGTCTGCCAATGCAAAGGACAGTTCGTAGCGGTTAATGTAGCCGGTCTTGACGACAACATGTTTTCGGACACCCTCTTTGGTCACAAGCGCGGTGCGTTCACCGGCGCCGACCAGGCGCGCGACGGATTGCTTTCCCGTGCGGCGGGAGGGACCATTTTTCTGGATGAGATCGGAGATCTGAGTGATTTGTCCCAGATTAAGCTGCTAAGATTACTGCAGGAACAGGAATATTACCCGGTAGGATCGGACGTTACGCGTAAAAGCACCGCCAGGGTTGTACTGGCCACCAACAAGCCACTCAAAAACCTGATGGCCTCCGGGGAGTTTCGGCACGATCTCTATTATCGCCTCTGCACCCATCAGATAGAGATTCCGCCATTACGGGAGCGTCCCGATGATATCCCGCTGCTGATGGAGCATTTTATAGAGAAGGCGTGTGCCGCTTTGGGGAGGCAGAAGCTGACGATGTCCCACGCTCTGATGTCGCAGCTTAAAACCTATCAGTTCCCGGGAAACATAAGGGAGCTGGAGGCGATTATCTTTGATGCAGTTGTCCGTCAGGCGGCCGGTGGTCTTTCTGTTGACGGAGGCGGTCATGTCATTCAGGGTCTGGGGGCAGGCGAAATCAGTCCCAAAGCGGCTCAGCCTGAAGCGGATATTGAGAAGATCAAGTCGGTCTTCGGTTGTTTTCCTCGGATCAGTCAGATGGAAGATTACCTGATTGTCGAGGCCATGAAGGAGGTTAAGGGCAATCAGGGCGCTGCGGCAGCGTTGCTTGGCATTACTCGACAAACGCTCAACAAGCGCATTGGTGAATTCAGGAAGGAAGGTAACAGCCAAATTTCATAACAATAGCTGAAAATGAGCAGTTTACATTTACTCGTGTCATCAAGGTCGGTTCAGTCCTTATTTGTAGCGCTCTATAAAACTCTGCACTTGCCGTGCTGTATCGCTGTTATTATCAAGGGTCAGATATTGGCGCCATAATACGAGTGCGCGGGGAATGTCGTTAAGATCAAAAGCGTTCACATATCCGCTGTTGTAAAGGCTTTCAAGATTATTTGGATCGATCTTGAAAGCTTTTTCAAAATTTGACAGGGCTTTGCGGAATTCACCTTTCTGGCGGTACATGGCTCCCTGATCATTCAATATGTCCGTGTCATTCGGCTTCAGGGTCAGTGCGTGATTGTAGGCTTCGATGGCCGGTTCGGGAAGGTCTGCGTCAAAATAGGCGTTTCCCAGTGAACGCCAGGCTTCCAGGTCGTTCGGCCCCTCCGCAGCTTTATTCCTCAACTCATTTATCTTCTGAAGAGCTTCCGCAGCCGGCTGTTTATCAAAGGTTTCAACTGCAGCTTGATCCGCTTCCGGATCCGGTGCTTCCTGCTCATCCTCAAGTGCCACTTCGTCAAGTTCCGGGCAGACCCGTTTGGCTGCCATGTCCAGTACTGATCCGGGGATGATGGCTTCCGGTTGAGTTCCACCCTTTAGTGATTTCAAGCGTGACCTGGATGGACCGAAGATATTTACCAGTGAAAGAACCGCGCCCTGTTCATTGCAGTCGATTTCATAATATTCAAGATGCGAACGATAATTCTTCTCGCCGTAAACGGCCGCAGCTGCCTTGCGTTGTGTTTCTCCCTTTGGAACAAAACGCAGCCAAATCGTCAGCCTGCCGAGCGGTGTCAATCTGATCGACTCTTCGTCAAAGGCCACGTTGTATCGTGATGTTCCGGTAAGTGGCTTCCATTGCACAGCGGCGGCGGGGCGGGGCAGGGTGCCGGCCAGTAGGGCCAGCATGATCGGGTAGATAAGTTTATAGCGGTTGAAAGATGGCATAGCCCTGTGGAATCTCGTCTCTTTCATGCAATTTGACCCTGATTTAGCGCCCGACTATATCACAAGATCCTGGTTTTCAACTTCCAAATATTTGTGGCGGATTTTAGCAGACAAAGATCCAGCTTAGAATTTGCCGACTCCGGCCAACGTCAGCAACTCTGCTAACTGATCCGCTGTTGAAACAGCTGGGTAACAGGTGTGATTGGCGCAGATCGCCACTCCCGGCGGATCTGACGTAATTACGCGCCGGACGGCAAGCAGCGGAATTCTGTGTTGCCTGAGTAGGTGCCACAAGTTGGTCAATGACGGACTACCCTCGGGCCCTGACAAGGTTGCGATAACCGGTTCGGTTTCCAATTCTGAAAGAACCTGCAAGGCACCCAGATGCCCTGATGGACTCCGTTCAAGATCTACCATGAAGCCTGCCAGCGCGCTGCGTGCTTCCCCAATTAGTTCGGGTCTGTCGCAGATCCATGCCAGGCGCAGCATTACCCGTGCTGTTACGGAAAGGGCCGAAGGAGTGACGCCGTCATGGTCAGATGAAACTCGAACCGGCATCTGTTCTGCGTCCTGTCCTGTCAGGGTGAATTCACCGGTGTCGGAGTCGCGGAAAAGTTCCAGGATTTGATCGGACAACCTGGCAGCCTGTTCCAGCCAGTTTGAATCCAGCGTCGCTTCATAAAGTTCCAGCAGCCCGAAAGCCAGAAATGCGTAATCCTCCAGGAAAGCCGGTGTTTCTGAAGGGCCGTTCAGATAGCTTCTCAGAAGTCGCCCGTCGGATCGACACAAGGCAGTCATAATGAAGTTTGCGGCTTGAACGGCAGATTCCAGATATCCGGTGCTGTTGCAGACGATACTGCCTCTGGCCAGCGCTGCAATCATAAGACCATTCCAGGAGGTGATGATCTTATCGTCACGCAGCGGCCTGATCCGCCGACCGCGCTGTTGCAGCAGGAGCGTGCGACTCTGTTCCAGGGTTTTCCAGGTTTCAGCTTCGTCTAAACAATTATTTTTACAGAAATTTTTCAGGTCAAGCGGTATGTTGAGGATGTTGCTCTCCTCGAAGTTTCCTTCCTCCGAAACGTCATAAAACCGGCAGAACAGCTCGCTATCCGTCCCTAGACATTTGTCAATCTCAGCCTTGTCCCAAACGTAAAACTTTCCTTCAACCCCCTCTGAATCGGCATCCAATGCCGAGCAGAAGGCGCCATCAGGTGAGCTGAGTTCGCGCTTCACAAATGAGAATATATCAGCAGCCATATTGCTGAATTGCGGATCGGCTGTTGCTTGAAACGCATTGATAGATGTTAGTGCCAGCATGGCCTGGTCGTAGAGCATCTTTTCGAAATGAGGTGCCAACCAGCGTTGATCAACGGAATAGCGGTGCAGTCCACCCCCCAGTTGGTCCCAGATTCCGCCGTTTCTCATCTGCCTCAGGGTGCGAAGCGCCATTTCGAGTGCTTTGGTATTGCCCGCTTCTCCTTGCGCAACCAACCAGCCCAGGTAAATCGGCATAGGGAATTTTGGGGCGCTTCCAAAGCCACCGTAACGCGGGTCATAAATCTTCTCCAGCTGCTGGAATGCTCTGGTGGAACAGGCCGTAATATCGATGGAATTCTCCGGAAGGTTTTTCTGGCGCAGATTGCCAAGCTCTACCAAAATTCCCTGGCAGTTTTTATCGACCAAATCCGGTCGCTGTCGCCAGAGTGTGGCGATATTGGGCAGTAACTCCATCAGGCCGCTCATGCCGCCCCGTCCACGTTTGGGCAGGTAGGTAATTGTCATGAATGGCTTTTTGTCCGGCGTCATGAAGATGTTCAGCGGCCAGCCGCCGCTACCGGTCATTAACTGTGAAACTGTCATATAAAAGTCGTCGATATCGGGTCGTTCTTCGCGATCCACTTTGATACAGACGAAATGGCGGTTCAAGAGTGTGGCGACCTCCTGGTCTTCAAAAGATTCGTGGGCCATGACATGACACCAATGGCAGGTGGCGTAGCCGATCGAGAGCAGAATCGGCAGGTTCTCGCTCCGGGCTCTGTCAAAGGCTGCCTGGCCCCATTCATACCAATCCACCGGATTTTCAGCGTGCTGCAACAAATATGGACTGCGGGCGAAGATCAGGCGGTTGAAACGTAGGCCACCATCGGCCGGGATGGGGTTTTTGTCGATGGCCATCAGTCCGGCGATATAGGCGGCTGTATCCCGAGTTGCTGTCGTCATTCTAAACTCCCTCTCCCAACATGCGTGCGAAAAAATCATCAGCTAAATTGACAGGTTCAGATTTGTCATTAACGGTATCGCTGGAAGTATTGTTTAATAGATGCTCCGGAATCTCGTTCAGGAATCGGCTTGGTTTGCGCTCTTCGATAGCACCGTATTTTCGACGGGTCAGGCAGCGGGAAATGGTCAGGTATTTCCTGGCCCGCGTGATGCCGACATAGCAGAGCCGACGCTCTTCCGCCACGGTTGGATCTTCCTCGATCGAACGTTTGTGCGGCAGCAGTTCCTCTTCCATGCCAACCAGCCAGACATGGCTGAATTCCAGACCTTTGCTGGAGTGCAGCGACATCAAAGTAACCGCATTCAGGCCATGTTCCTTACTATCCTCTTTCGGCTTGTCCTCGTCCATCAACGAGATCCGTTCCAGGAAAGCCGATAATGTCCCTTGCGGATTCCGTTCTTCATAAGCGGCCAGTGAGTTCACAATCTGCTCTATATTCTCGATCCTTTTTCTGGCCTGAGCGGCGTCGTTCAACGTCCGATACAGCTCATCCTCAATCCGCAGGCGGTTGAAGAGTGTGTTTACTTGCGCTCCCATATTGTAAGACGAAAAGCCAGCAATGACATCTTTCATCATTGTATGAAAGGCCAACACAGTTTTTTTGCACGATGTTGAAATGTCGGTTATTTCGGCCACCCGCCCCAGTGTTTCAAACAGCGGCACATTGTGTTCCATCGACCATTGGTTCAATTTTATCAGGGTCGTGTCGCCGATGCCCCGGCGGGGAAAGTTGATGATCCGCAGCAACGAAGCTTCATCGCTGGGATTATCGATCACTTTAAGATAGGCGATGGCGTCTTTGACTTCCTTACGTTCGTAGAATTGCTGGCCACCGATCACAACGTAGGGGATGCGCTCGATTCGCAGTTTCTCCTCGAAAGCACGACTTTGTGCATTAGAGCGGTACAGGATCGCCAGGTCGGACCAGAGCAGTTTGTCGCGGTACTGCTCAAGCATCATCGCCTCGACCACTTTGGTCGCTTCGTCATCCTCGCTCTCGGCCACCAGCAGATCAATCTCCCTCCCCGTTCCGCTGGCTGTCCAGAGCGCCTTGTCGGTACGCAACAGGTTGTTTTTGATTACACTGTTGGCAGCATCCAGAATTGCTCCGGTCGAGCGATAGTTCTGCTCCAGTTTGATTGTGACGCAGCCCGGGTAGTCTTTGGCAAAATTGAGAATATTCTCCACTTCGGCTCCGCGCCAGCCGTAAATAGACTGGTCGTCGTCGCCAACCACGCAAATGTTGCCGTGTTTCCTGGCCAGAAGTGAAATAAGCAGATACTGCGAAGCATTGGTGTCCTGATATTCATCTACCATGATGTAACGGAAACGCTCCTGCCAGTAGGAAAGGATAGCGGGGGTTTTGAGCAAGCCGACCGAAAGCATGATGATGTCATCGAAGTCGATCGCATTGAAACCTTTCAAAAGTTCCTGATAACGTGGATAGACGGCTGCCACTGCAATCTCCAGCGGACTGCTGCTGTCCGGAGTAAATTCCTTGGGTCCGATCAGACGGTTTTTCAGGCCGGAAATTTTCCAGAGAATCTGGTCCGGATCAATCTTTTTCGGGTCGATATCGCGCTCTCGAACAGCTTGCCTGATAACACCGGCCTGGTCTGAGCTGGAGTAGATCGAAAAGTTGGGTTTGAAGCCGAGTGTCCGGATATCGCGGCGCAGCACACGTACCCCAAGTGAATGAAAAGTGGATATGACAATGCCCTTGGCTAGTGGTCCCGCCATGGCTGCCACACGTTCATTCATCTCCTTGGCAGCTTTGTTGGTAAAAGTCACCGCCAGAATATTTTCGGCCGGAACACGCTTATCTTTGAGTAAGTGAACGATGCGGGTCGTTATGACTTGAGTCTTGCCGGAACCGGCCCCGGCCAGGATCAGCAGAGCACCTTCTGTCGAATTAACAGCACGTTGCTGTGGTGGGTTAAGTTTTTTCATAGTTTCCAATATTTACCACATCTGTCACTCTAGTTGCAAATTTCGAAGGTCGGATGTTGATGGCTTGCGGCTGCATAATAAGTTTTGAAACATGCCTGTAATGCAGGTTTTAATTGAGCTTGTGGCGATTCATGAGATGTGTTAAAAGACAACGCTACAATCAAGTATGAACAGACATGGAAGTGTCCCCTGCTCATATGGCTATTATCACATATGACTGAACAGGTTTACCGTTTTGTCGTCGGATGTACTTAATTGAGCTTCAAAACGGTTCCCACTCCTCTTAACCCCATTATTAGTGAAGGTGGATAAGAATGGATAAACTGCATATCGTACCGCGCCGCATTTCCCTAGATGTTCTTGAAGCCTCTGCTATTCAGCTAATTAAGCCTGAAAAGACAAAAATTATCCCCAAACGTTATTTGGTCAACAAACTTAATTACTTGAATTTTCAAGATCGCACCATACTGGTCAATCTGGTTCATAAAAAATACGGCAGCATACTGGCAATATCGGCAATACCGCTTCCGTGTGCTGGTGAACGACTGGATTGTGTATGGAACGATTTTACTGATCCTTGGATACTTAAATCACACACTTTTCAAAATCTGTTTGTGACCGACGGCAAAAAATGTTTGCTGGTTGATCCTGAGTTAATAAGTATAGACGAAAAAGGAATCAGTCTCATATTGCCGGAGACTTGCAGTGAATCCTTCTCCAGAAAAACCAAACGCCAAGTCTGTGAAGGAATTCAAGCGCACTTTACTCAGAGTAGCGCAATATTTAGAGGCACCCTGCTCGATTGCAGTCCGGTCTCGTTTCGAATACAGGTAGCGGCCCCTACGGCTCATGCTTTTCAGTGGATTAATTCCATATCAACGGTCAACTTGCAATTGCATTCCAGTCACGAATTTCTGTACTCCGGTGAATGTAAAATTATTCGTCAAACCTTAGAACATAACAGTGGTATCTTTGTCTTGTCCCCTGTCCATGATCGGATTCAACGATATAAACCCAAACAATTTCGTAGTACACGATATGCATTAATACCCACACCCAATGCGATCTTTGTTCATCCCCTCACCGGTAGGACCATCAGTCTAAAAACTATCGATCTCTCTGGATCCGGATTCTCGGTCGAGGAGGGAGTTGCAAACTCAATGTTGTTTGCAGGAATGATAATTCCTGAATTACAGCTGAACTTTGCGCAAAGTTTCAAGATTAACTGCCGAGCTCAGGTAATTTACCGCAATTCAAGCATCAATAATGAAAAAGATGGTTTTGTAAAATGTGGTCTGACAATTATGGACATGGCTATGGAAGACCATGTCAAATTGTCTTCTTTACTACACCAGGTAGACAACAAAAACTCGTATGTCTGCACTAGTGTAGATATGGATGCGCTCTGGGATTTCTTCTTTGAAACCGGATTTATTTACCCTGAAAAATATGCTTTTTTTCAGACAAATAAGCTTGAAGTTAAAAGACTTTATGAACAGTTATACAATCATAACCCAGGCATTGCCCGGCATTTTATCCATCAGGAAAAAGGGACTATTTTGGGTCACATTTCCATGGTGCGTTGTTACGAAAATTCTTGGTTGATTCATCATCATGCCGCCAGCAAGAAAGAATCCCTTAAGGCTGGTATTATGGTGCTTAAACAGGTCAGTTGTTATGCAAATGATCTTCATCATTTACAATCAGCACACCTGAAATATCTCTTCAGTTATTACAGGCCTGATAACAAGTTTCCAAACCGTGTTTTCGGAGGATTTGCCAATGAAATTGATGATCCCAAAGGCATGTCTCTTGATAAATTTGCCTATTTTCATTACCGAAAAGCAGACGTCAATCATGAGTTGCTTGGTGGAGCCTGGTCACTAACGGCAACTCGTCCCGAGGATATTGAAGAACTGAAGAGGTTTTACGACCATGTATCAGGGGGACTCATGATCGATGCTTTTGATTTGCAACCTGGAATTTTTTCTCAGGACGAATTAACAGCAGAATATCAACGGATGGGATTCAAAAAGAAAAAGCATCTCTATTCTTTACTTGAAGGTGGTGAACTGAAAGCATTGATCCTGGCAAATATTACTGATATCGGACTTAACATGACCAATCTTACCAACTGCGTGTCTGTGATAATAATCGATGAGACTATTCCTCGACTATTTATCGATTCAGCGCTATCTAAGGCTGCAGAAGGATACGAACATTTGGAAATGCCAGTTCTTATGTATCCTGTTTCTTATGCTGAGCGAGAATCTATTTTGATCGAAAAAATTTATACTCTATGCATACTGAATTTGGATTACCTTGACCAATATTTTAAGTTTTGCGATAGATTTTTTAGTGCGGTTTAGTATTCAATTGATTCTACAAACTGCTGACAATTGTATGGGACACTTTGTGTGATGGAAAAACCGCTCTATAATAGCAAAATTATCGAAACCTACATCAAACTTGTTAAAAACAAGTACAGTTACATTGATGTAAGCGAACTATTAAATTCTGCCGGTATGGAAACCTACGAGGTTGCAGACCAAGGCCATTGGTTCACCCAGGAGCAAGTTGATCGTTTTTATTACAGGCTCGTTCAACTTACCGGCAATGAAGAGATTGCTAGAGAAGCCGGGCGATACGCCGCATCACCGGATGCACTAGGAATAATGCGGCAGTTCATATTAGGCATTGTAGGTCCGGCAACTACATTTGAAATCATAAACAAGATAATGTCGAATTTTACCAGATCTTCAACCTGCCAATCGAAAATTATTTCATCAAACAAAGTTGAAATTGTAGTTACACCATACGAAGGAATGGAGGAAAAACCGTTTCAATGTGAGAACAGACTCGGTCTTTTTGAAGCTATAGTACTGAGGTTTGGTTTTGATCTACCTCATGTGGAACATACGGAGTGTCTTTTTAAGGGTGGCAAGTCATGCCGCTACATAATCAGTTGGGAAAAACCGGTTTCAGTTTATTTGAAAAAGTGTGGGATCGGTGTAACAGTATTTCTGGCTATTTTTTTGATGTCGCTGCTTTTTTTGAATCGACTAGAACTTTTGGTAAATTTATTTCCGCTGTTTATGTCCATCGCGTTTGTTTTTGCATATATCGTTGCCAAAAATGAACTAAAAGAATTGAAGGCAAGTCTGAATAACACCAACGATTCAACTGACAGTCTTTTAGAACAAATAAATAGTAACTACAACAATGCATTGATGATCAATGAAATTGGTCAGGCTTTAGGCAGATACTCTAATCGTGACGAAATACTTTCGAATGTAATTCGGACCATGGAAAAAAGGCTTGAATATGATCGTGGTCTTATTCTACTCGCAAATACTGAAATTAACAGGCTGATTCTTTACGATGGGTATGGGTATTCCGCTGAACAGCGCGATCAGTACTATTCAATGTCTTTCAATCTTGATCGCCCTCAATCCAAGGGTGTATTCAACATTTGTTTTAGGGAACAACGCCCGATTCTTGTCAATGACATCAATGATATTATTGGGAACTTATCACCAAAAAGCATGGAGTTTGCTAAAAAAATTGGATCACATTCTTTTATCTGCTGTCCCATACTTTGTGAAGGTAAATCGATTGGAATACTTACTGTAGATAACGTCAAAACTAAGAAACCGCTTGTTCAAAGTGATATTAGCTTGCTGATGGGGATCGCGTCATTTTTAGGCATCAGTCTTCGTAATGCTGAATTGATTGAGGCGAAGATTCGCCAGTTCAATTCTGTTCTGAAAGTATTGGCAGCCAGTATTGACGCCCGTGATTCTTTGACAGCCGGTCATTCGGAGATGGTTACCGAGTATTCTGTTGGTATCTGCAAAGAGCTGAACCTTTCACCCGATGACTGTGAAACGATCCGTGTGGCAGCTTTGTTGCACGATTACGGTAAAATCGGGGTGCCGGATGCCATCCTTAAAAAACCTGGTCTGCTGAGTAAAGAAGAGTATGCAATCGTCAAGACCCATGCCTCTAAAACTCGGGAAATACTGTCTCAAATCAATTTCGAGGGAATTTACTGCAAGGTTCCGGAAATTGCCGGGGCACACCATGAAAAGCTGGACGGGAGCGGTTACCCTAACGGATTGATGGGGCATGAGGTGCCTTTGGGATCCAAAATCATTGCCGTGGCCGATTATTTTGAAGCGATTACCGCCAAGCGCCATTACCGTGAGCCGATGTATCTTGAAGATGCGTTCCAGTCGTTGTTTGAGGAAAGCGGCAAGAAATTTGACAAACGGATCGTGGAGGCGTTTCTAAGCTATTACTCGAAGACATACGAGTATGTGCCGTTGAATGCTGACGAACTGGCCAGCTTTAGTGAGCGGCGGAGAACCAGGATATCGGCCAGAGTGCCGGTCACTTTTCGAGTAAACGGCAGAAGCTTTATTGGCAACAGTGAAGATTTGAGTATGAAGGGGGTTTTTATCGCAAGCGATGAAGATGTCCCTGAAGGTCATCCAGTCGAATTGTCCATTACGATTCCGGATACTTCAACGGTCATCGAAGCTAATGGGAGAATCGCCTGGGTAAACTCGGGACAATCCAGGAAAACAACCATGTCAGCCGGTTTCGGTGTCGAACTTCTGGAGTGCAAGGATATGGCCGAGAGGTTTCTTGAAGCATTTCTGAATAGATGTATCGGAGGGGATTGCCCACAGGAATGCTGACCCTTCTTAAATTGATATTTGCTCAACTTGGCGGTTTGCTTCCCCTGCAGGAGATCAGTGGTGTATAGGTGAAGCGTCGCGGATCTGCAAAAAAACTCTCGAATTCATCCACAAACTCATCGTACCCACCCAAATATTCATCAAACAGATATCCTGAATTTTTTGCCGCCACTTCTACTTTTTTTGTCCAATTGTAAGCATCAACCTCGTTAAGCACCCCATAAATCAGATGATGCATCCCAACATCCACCTTAATATCCTTAAAGCCAAGGTCATAAAGAAAAGAGTAAAGTTTTCTCCCGACATAAGGGTCGAAATCATGGTCTTTTTCCAGCTTTCCCATGATGCCGTTGACTGTTCTTTCAAGTCTGGAGCTGAGTCCGAAGTGGCTCAAACAGTTGTAATCAAGATCGATCAGGCAAAGGATTCCACCGGGCCGCAAAAGTTCTGACAGGTTTCTTACGATGTCGCGACAGCCGTTACGGTGGTATTCCAGCACAAAACGGACCCAGATAAAATCAAATTTCCCCAGATCTTCCAGCGGTTCGTAAAAACTTCTGCAGACAAATTCAACTCCCATTGATCCATATTGTTTCGTTGCATGACTGATTCGTGACGCAGAAGCATCCACTCCCACGGCAGTACCTCCGGGTTGAACCAGTTGATGCAGGTATGATGTGGTGATACCGGAACCGCATCCTATGTCTGCTACCCGCATGCCGGGTTTGATTCCGGCCCACAAGGCCTGGTTGGCTAACCTCTGGTAATCGGTCTTCATCTCCAGACGTACTGCCTCATCCTCGTGTTCCATTATGTAGCGGGGTGACTGCTCTGCCATAATCTTTTTATCCTCCCAAAAAGTTGTGCAACTGACCAATTGATCCTCAGAATACTTCTTTTGCAGAGTTGAGGTATACGACAACAATCCTGGCATATCAACTAAGAAAAATGCTGCAAAGACGCACGTTACAATATTCACTGACTTCTGTGTTGATCGGTTTTGCGATTAGCCTGTTTAGTAAATGTACTGAGTTGTGTGTATAACAATGTTTGTAATATTGCTTTTGCAGGAGTAAGTGCTTCTATTTTCTAGACATATCGGGCTGTTTGCTATAATACTCGCACACAGTACGTGAGTTTTATACGATCTGTTGTGTCTGTGTAAGGATTGGAAAATAACAATGTTAGAATACTTTAAAAAACTGCGCCTTAATGTCAAGGTTTCACTGCTGGGGGCGGGCAGTGTGCTTATCACGGCTGTTGTTCTGGTTGTGCTGGCGGTCTGGCAAAGCGGCCAGTACAACCTCTTGGCTCAAAGAGAGGTTGATGCTCTTATTGATACTGATCTCGACCACATCACACAGGGGGTCTACAACCTTGCCAGAACTGAAAATGAAGCTGTGCAAAAGAGGGTTAATTACAACCTGAATGTCGCCACGCACGAGCTTAATCAAACTGGCGAAGTCAGTTTGTCCAACGAATTTGTCATTTGGAATGCGACCAATCAAATGTCCGGCAAAAGTCAGTCGATCAGTCTCCCCAAGATGTTGGTTGGTGGCCGGTGGCTGGGCAATAACAGCCAACCGGACAGAGAAACCCCGATCGTAGATTCTGTCACGCGGATGGTTGGAGAAACAGCTACAATATTTCAGCGCATGAATAAAAATGGCGACATGCTGAGGGTTGCCACAACGGTTAAGGACAGCAGTCACAAGCGGGCTGTTGGCAGCTTCATTCCTGCCATGCATCCGGATGGTACTCCGGACCCGGTTATCAGGTCTATTCTGAGGGGTGAAACCTATCACGGTCGTGCTTTCGCGGTAAATGAGTGGTATCTGACAGCATATCAGCCAATTTATGGTAGCAATGGCAACCTTGTTGGCATGCTCTACGTTGGAATCCAGCAGAAGACCATTGAATCTCTATTGCGTAAGACGATCATTGAAACAAGTGTTGGTAAGACCGGTTATGTTTACGTGTTGAGTGGAAGCGGACAAAAGCGGGGCCATTACGTTTTCTCGCAAAAAGGAGGACGTGATGGTGAAGATGTCTGGGAAGTCAAAGACAGTAGTGGCCAAAAGGTTATTCAGGAGATTGTTTCCAAGGCGGTAACTTTGTCATCCGGAGAATTGGCCACAGTTCGCTACCTTTGGCAAAATCCGGGAGAATCCAGGCCGCGCTGGAAGATAGCGCGCTTGGCTTATTATGAACCTTGGGACTGGGTAATCGGAACCAGTGTGTATGAGGATGAGCTGCAGTCATATCATGCCATATTAGGCGACGGCCGGAGTCGTATGGCCGGTGATATGATTTTCGCAGGATTTATAATTACGATCCTCTTTGGCTTGTTTGGCATTTTCATAGCGTGGACCATCGGACGACCGGTGTTGCAGTTGAAGGATGCTGTGGACACTATCATCCAGGGTGATCTTGATCAGGTGGTGGATATCCAATCCCGTGACGAGATTGGCGAATTGGCCACTTCATTTAATGTAATGACCGGCCGACTCAAGATGACAATGGAGGATTTGCGCAGAAGCGAAGAAAAATACCGGAAAATTTTTGAAAATGCCCTGGAGGGTCTTTTTCAGGCGTCGATTGAAGGACAGTTGCTGAGTGTGAACCCCGCCATGTCAAATATACTGGGTTATGAATCGCCAGGCGAACTTGTGGCCGTGGCCCCTGATGTTCAAAAGCAATTCTTTGTCTATCCTGATCAACTGGCAGATTTCTTATCCGAGATCGTCAAATGCGGCGGAATCTACAGCCGCGAAGTTCAGCTGTACCGCAAAGATATGCAGGTTATCTGGGTTTCAATCAGTGCCGGAACCGTTCTTGACAATGATGGGGCGACTGTTTTGATTGACGGTTTTTTGTCTGATATTACGGATCGGAAAAAACTGGAGGAACAACTCCGCCAGTCTCAAAAGATGGAAGCAATCGGCCAGCTTGCCGGAGGTATTGCCCACGACTTTAATAATATTCTGACTGTTATTGCCGGCTACAGCGAGTTGCTTCGGGCAAGCACCAAACCGGGTGATTTGGCCCGTGAACACATAACCCATATTCTGGCCGCATCGGAAAGGGCGGCGAATCTTACGGGGAGTCTGCTGGCTTTCAGCCGCAAGCAGGTCATGGCCCTTGTACAAGCCGATCTGAACGATATTGTCCAGAATGTCAGTAAACTGTTGCGCAGGGTTATTGGAGAAGATATCCGGCTGATCACCAACCTCAGCTGTGAGCCTGTTAATGTGAATGTTGATGTGGGGCAGATCGGGCAGATTTTGATCAATCTGGCTACGAACGCCAGGGATGCGATGCCTAATGGCGGTATTATCGCTGTCGAAACTTCACTTTTGGAACTGGATGATTCATTTGTCAGCGCACACGGCTACGGTGCTCCCGGTTCGTATGCCCTATTGACAGTCACAGATTCCGGTACGGGCATGAGTGAGGAAGTCAGGAGTAAAATCTTTGATCCATTTTTTACGACCAAGGATATCGGTAAGGGTACCGGCCTTGGATTGTCAATAGTTTATGGTATCGTAAAACAGCACAATGGATATATTAATGTCTATAGTGAGCCGGGAAACGGAACCCTCTTCAGAATATATCTGCCGACAATAACATTTCAGCAGAAGTCCGAATTGAAACCAACACCGCTTCTGCCGCCAGTTGGCGGCACGGAAACAATTTTGCTGGTTGAGGACGATCAACCTGTCCGGTCGCTGATTGAGTCAATTCTGAATAAATCAGGTTATAACGTTATACTGGCTGACGATGGTCAAAGTGCCGTTGAACTGTTTGGTGTGAATCGGGAAAAAATCAAGCTCGTCATTATGGATATAATCATGCCGAGGAAAAACGGGGCGGAGGCGTTCGTTGAGATCAAGCAACTCAGCAAAGATGCAAAAGTGTTGTTCTGCAGCGGTTATACTGCCGATTTTATAAAAAACAGGGGTGAGCTGCATGAGGATGCTGAGCTGATTCTGAAGCCGATCATGCCAATGCAATTATTGAGGAAAGTGCGGGAAATGCTGGATCGGGAGGTGTGAAATCGATATTCAGGTGCTTTTGTCTGGTATGGTACTGTTGCAGTGGCCAAATATTGTTGTAGTATTGAACTAAAGAGATTTATATCAATTTTCTGGAGACAATGTGACCGCAATCCGATCCCCTAAAAAACAGGCTCCCAAAAAAGTCAAGCCTGCCGAGTCCGCAGTTTCGGCAGGCAAACCTGCAAAAGGAAAGAAATCCAAAACTTCACAAAGCCCGGACAAACAGGGTGTTGCCGCCCTTCCAAAATCCCCGGAGCCTGAATTCGACCTTTCAGATAGCCAATGGTACCTCAATCGGGAGCTGACCTGGCTGGAGTTTAACAGTCGCGTACTGCATGAGGCGGAGGATGACCGGACGCCGCTTTTGGAGCGGCTTAAGTTTATTGCGATTGTCAGTGCCAATCTGGACGAGTTTTTCATGAAGCGTATCGGCGGCCTAAAGCAGCAGATCGGGGCCGGCATGCGTGAATTGACTCTGGATGGTCGCTCCGCCAGGCAGCAGGTTACGGAGTGCCACGCTATTATACGTGCCATGGAGGCGCGCAAGGAAGCTTTGCTGGCCCGGGTCTGCAAGCTTCTGGAAGAAAAGAACATTCTGATCGAACGCTACGTCGATTTGATGCCGAAAGAGCGCAAACTGCTGCGTGAACATTACTACGCAAACATATTTCCACTTCTGACGCCGCAGTCAATTGATCCTGCCCACCCGTTTCCTTTTATCTCCAATCTTTCGCTCAATCTGCTGGTAACGGTGCGCGTTCCCAGGGGGCGTGACACATCTCTGGTGCGGGTCAAGGTCCCGGTCGGACTCGGAACTTCGCGTTTTATCAGGGTGGGGAAGGGGGACCACTTCGTCAGGTTGGAAGATGTAATGTGCAACAATCTGGATATGCTTTTCCCGGGGATGGAGATCATCTCCTGTGAAATATTCCGGGTTACGCGCAATGCCAACACAGAAAAAGACGAAGATGAGGCCGATGATTTGATGGAAATGATCGAGTCTGAGTTGAAAGAGCGCAAGTTCGCCCCGATCGTCCGACTGGAGATAGGCTCCGGCATGGATCCGGTGCATCGCGGGCGATTAGCTGCTGAGCTTGAGCTGGACGGGGAAAACGACGTCTTTGAGGTCCCGGGCCTGCTTGCATTACGCGATCTTTTTGAGCTGGTGAAGTTGGACTATCCCCGCATGCATGACCAGATTCATCATCCCATCGACCATCCGCTTCTGCTGACCCAGCGCAATATATTTCATGTCATCCGAGATGCCGGTTCGGTTCTTCTTCAGCACCCCTATGAATCTTTTTCGACCTCTGTCGAGCGATTTTTGCGAGAGGCGGCGATTGATCCCAAAGTACGCGGCATAAAAATGACGCTTTACCGGACCTCCAGCCAAAGCCGAATTATAGATGCACTGCTGCTGGCGGCCCAGAACGGCAAGCAGGTAGCGGTTGTTGTAGAGCTGAAAGCCCGCTTTGATGAGGCCACCAATATCAGGCTGGCGGAGCGGATGGAAGAGGCCGGCATACACGTCACTTATGGAGTTGTCGGGCTTAAGACACACTGCAAAGTGATAATGGTGGTGAGACAGGATTTCAGCGGTCTGCGGCGCTATGTGCATATCGGCACTGGCAACTACCATGCCGATACGGCCCGTCTGTACAGTGATGTCGGAATGTTGACGTGTGACCAGGTTGTTGCCCAGGATGTGACCGAATTATTCAATTATTTGACAACCGGTTTCATGGCCAAGCGTAACTACCAAAAATTGATTCCAGCGCCACGCCTGTTGAAAAAAGCTCTGATTTCCAGGATCGAACGGGAAATAGTTCTGCACCAGGAAAAAGGTGATGGCCTGATTCAGTTCAAGATGAATGCCCTGGAAGATGGAGATATTGTAAAGGCTCTTTATCGGGCCTCTATGGCCGGTGTCAGGATTGATCTGATAGTGCGTGACACCTGTCGGCTGCGACCCGGAATACCCGGCTTGTCGGAATCTGTTCGGGTTATCAGCGTCGTGGGGCGCTTTCTGGAGCATTCGCGGATTTACTACTTCCGCAACGGTGGTTCGGACGAGTATTTTATCGCTTCAGCCGATGCGATGAAACGTAATCTGGAAGCAAGGGTTGAAGTTCTCTGTCCTGTCGAGTCGCCATTGCTTACCAAAGAGTTGCGGATCGTGTTTGATACCCATCTGGCAGATCACCGCTCAGCCTGGGATATGCAGTCGGACGGCAGTTATCTGCAGCGGATGCCTCTGGAGAACGACGACGCTGAAGGAAGTCATGGCCTGATGATTGCCAGAGCGGAGCGCAGGCAGAAAGAAGTGCTCAAGCAAAAAAGTAAAAAGTCAAAAAACAAACAGTAGTGCATACATAGTTTGATATGTAATACCCTGAAAAACCGGCGACTAAAGTCTCCGGTTTTTTGATTTTACGGGCTTATTCTTTATAAAATAAATCTTGCAATATAACCGTAGTTTATTATAGTCTGCGCTAATGCGTAGGTATGTTAGTTTTAAATGATTGATACTTTGTACAAACTCCAGATCAGGAGGTTTCAAATGGGTAATAAAGTTAATGGTGACGAGGGTAATGATGTGAAACAGGATCTGTTGAAGCATGATTGTTCGATCGGCGAGATTTTGAAGGAACGCGGCGTCTCGCGCCGTGATTTTCTCAAATTCTGTTCCGTGATGACGACCGCCATGGCTTTGCCAGCTTCATTTGCCCCAAGAGTGGCTCAGGCGTTGGACGAAGTGAAGCGGCCGACCCTGGTTTGGCTGGAGATGCAGAGTTGTACCGGTGACACTGAGGCTCTGCTCAGGTCCGCCAATCCGACTGTTGCTGAGATTATCCTGGATATTCTTTCCGTCGATTATCACGAAACAATCATGGCGGCGGCCGGTCATCAGGCTGAGGGTGCCCTGGACAAAACCATTGCCGATTATAAAGGCAAATATATCTGCGTTATTGAAGGTTCCATCTCCATGAAGGACGGCGGAGTCTACGGCACTACCGGCGGAAAGACCCATCTGGAACGCGCCCGTCAGGTCTGCGGAGGTGCTGTGGCAACCATTGCGGTCGGTACCTGCGCTTCATACGGCGGAATCGCTGCCGCTGTTCCAAACCCGACCGGTGCCGTTGGTGTCAAGGACGCCGTCCCTGGCGCTACAGTCATCAATCTGCCCGGCTGTCCCGTCAATGCCGATAATCTGACCGCCACCATCGTACATTATCTGGTGTTTGGAAAAATACCTGCTCTGGATAGCCACGGACGGCCACTGTTTGCTTACGGCAAACGCATTCACGATAATTGTGAACGACGTCCGCACTTTGATGCCGGGCAGTATGTGGAACATTGGGGTGATGATGCCCATCGAAAGGGTCACTGTCTCTACAAGATGGGATGCAAGGGGCCGGCCACATTCCATAATTGTCCCAGCCAGCGCTACAACGAAAAAACTAGTTGGCCAATCGCATCCGGGCACCCCTGCGCCGGATGTTCGGAGCCGCAGTTCTGGGATACCATGTCACCCATGTACAAGCGCCTGCCAAATGTACCCGGTTTTGGTATCGAACATACAGCCGACAAGATCGGACTTGGTCTTGTAGCCGGCGCCGGAGCGGCCTTTGCGGTTCATGGTGTTCTGAATGCGCTCCGCAAGGATAAAGAACCTGCTGAAGAAACCAAGGAGGGGTAAATATGGCCAAGATAGTTGTCGACCCGATTACCAGAATTGAAGGACATCTTCGTATCGAGGCCGAAGTCAGCGGCGGCAAAATCATTGATGCATGGAGTTCCGCAACCATGTTTCGCGGCATTGAGAAAATTCTCAAGGGACGCGACCCGCGTGATGCCTGGTTCTGGACACAGCGTTTCTGCGGCGTTTGCACCACGGTTCACTCCATCGCTTCGATCCGCGCCGTTGAAAATGCCCTCAAGATTAAAATACCTCCCAACGCCGAACTGATCCGCAACATCATCATAGGCACCCAGAACGTGCAGGATCACGTCATACACTTTTACCATCTGCACGCTCTGGACTGGGTTGATATTACCTCCGGACTTAAGGCTGATCCGGTTAAAACGGCCGCTCTGGCCGCATCCATTTCCGACTGGCCAAACAACTCAGCCACCTATTTCAAGGCGGTGCAGGATAAGGTCAAGGCTTTTGTCGCCTCCGGGCGACTCGGACCTTTTGCAAACGCTTACTGGGGGCATCCGGCGTATCAGTTGCCGCCTGAAGCAAATCTGATGGCGACGGCCCATTATCTGGAAGCTTTGGAGTGGCAGAAAGATGTCATAAAAATCCATGCCATTTTGGGTAGTAAAAACCCGCACCCACAGACCTTCCTTGTCGGGGGGATGTCGATCCCGATCGATCCTGATTCTCAAAATGCCCTCAATGCTGAAAAACTTATTGAGGTCAAGCGGCTGTTGAAAAAAGCGCAGGAGTTTGTCGAGAAGGTATACATCCCCGATTTGCTGGCGGTCGCCTCATTTTACAAAGAGTGGGCATCAATTGGCGGTGGAGTCGGTAACTATATGTGTTATGGGGAATTTCCTGACGCCAATGGAAATATGTGGTTTCCTTCCGGCGCCATACTTGGAAAGGACCTCAGCAAAGTTCTGGCCGTTGATCAAGGCAAGATTGCCGAATATGTCGATCACTCCTGGTTTGAAAACTCCGCTGGCCCCGGAAAAGGTCTGCATCCCTATGATGGTGAAACAGAGGTGCGTTATACCGGACCAAAGCCACCCTATGAGCATCTTGATACTGATGCCAAATACTCTTTTGTAAAATCGCCCCGCTATGATGAAAAACCGATGGAGGTCGGTCCGCTGGCCCGCGTATTGGTGGCCTATGCTTCCGGCCACAAGGAAACCAAAGCGGTTGTAGATCTGGTGCTGAATAAGCTTGGAGTCGGTCCAGCGGCGCTGTTTTCAACATTGGGTCGTACCGCAGCGCGTGGAATCGATTGTTTGCTGAATGCGCGTCAGACACCACTGTTTTTGGATGAGTTGATCAATAACATTTCAAAGGGTGATTATCGCATCCACGCCAATGAAAAATGGGATCCTGCTACATGGCCGCTGGAGGCCAGTGGCTACGGTATGCACGAAGCACCGCGAGGTGGTCTCGGTCACTGGATCAAGATCAAGGACCAGAAGATCTTCAATTATCAAGCTGTAGTTCCGTCGACCTGGAATGCTTCGCCGCGAGATGCCAAGGGGCAGCGTGGTCCATACGAAGCGGCTTTGGTTGGCACTCCGATGGCCGACCCCAATAAACCTTTGGAAATTCTGCGTACGATCCACTCCTTTGATCCATGTCTGGCCTGCGCTGTCCACGTTCTGGATGCAAACGGTAATGAAATGGTCAAGATCAAAGTGTCTTAGAAAGGGGTAGCCATATGCCTAATCAGCCCAAGTTTAAGAGTTATATATGGGAACTGCCGGTCAGATGGTGCCATTGGGTCAACATGGTCTGCATTGTAATGTTGTCGGTCACCGGATTCTTTATCGGCACACCTTTTTCCTTTGGGAGTTCTGCCTCCGACTTTACGATGGGTTGGATACGCTTCGTACACTTCACGGCGGCCTATCTCTTTGCAATCAGTGTCATATCTCGTTTTATATGGGCGTTCACCGGAAATAAATATTCGGGTTGGCGTGAGTTCTTTCCGCTGATGACAGACGCCGGGCGGAAAAAAACAGTCAAGATGCTGCGCTATTACATGTTGATCGATAAGCAAGTTCCCGAAACTGTCGGTCATAACCCATTGGCAACTGCAGCCTATGTCTGTCTTTTTGGTATCTATTCCGTTATGATTCTGACCGGTTTTGCACTTTACGCGCAACATGCACCGCAAGGTGCGATGCACAAGGCCCTGGGATTCATGTATGCATTGTTTAGTGATCAGGGGATGCGTTTAACACACCATATCAGCATGTGGTTTATTTTCGGTTTTGTAGTTAACCACATCTACAGCGCCTGGTTGATGGATATTAAGGAGCATGGCGGCGAGATATCAAGTATGTTCAGTGGTTATAAGTTTACGATCAAGAAAGAAGAATAAGCGTAATTCTGATGACTCATGTGGAGTGGGGCGCGCTTAACGGTGCGCCCCGTTTTTTTGTCAGGCGCAACCAAGGGAGAAAATATGATTTCGGATGTTCTTGTCAAACCGGCGGTGTTAGTGCTCGGGATCGGTAATCTGGTTATGAGCGACGATGGAATCGGTGTGCATGTCATTCATGAGATGCAGCGCATGTACCGGTTTCCTGAAACAGTAAATCTCGTGGATGGCGGAACACTGGGATTGGATCTGCTTCCGATGCTGGAAAATATAACTCATCTGATATTGGTAGATGCTGTTGAAACCGGAGAAAAACCGGGAACTCTTGTGCGATTGACTGGCGAAGAATTGCCGATAGCGCTTGAAACCAAGCTGTCTCCACACCAGATGGGGCTGAAGGATTTGCTGGCTGTTTCGGAATTAATGGGGCATTCACCACGAGAGATGGTTATGATTGGAGTGCAGCCAGGGTCGATTGAGATGGGAACTGATATGAGCTGTGAAGTTGAAGCAAAGCTTGATGAAATGGTTGGCAAAGTATTGTCAGAGCTGGAAAGGTTTGGGGTCATACCTAAATAGAATCAGGAAGTATATGGAGCTTGATAGTCGGAGTGGCGCCTTTGAAGTATGGATAATTATTGAAACCGGCTCTTCAGCCGCCTAAGTATTTGGTAAGTTCTTCTGCCAGAGTTGTAGGGTGCAGGAACCGTGATGGAATCTTGTCATTTCCCAAAAAATCCTTTGCCCAGGGTTGGCGCTTTGTCCAGGACATAAGTTGTTCCCAACCGGCCCAGGTAGAAAAGTCAACCCCCTGAATATTGGTTATCTGCTCCAAAAAAGTCTGTTCATAGCCAGCCATGCATTATCCTCATTAGTTGTAAGTCGGTACCGAATAAATATCAAGAGTTGGAAGCGAAAGGCTCTGATTTTAGATATCCTCCGTAAATTGAACCGTACGGCACCTTATCATTTTTACATGAACAATTCAAAATTTATAAATGCCTGGTTGATGCTTTGGTCAAATGGTTACTTGATTATGTCCGCGGTTTCCTTTTTAAGTGACACAAAAATGCCACTTTCCTTTGCATCTTGTGCGGGGAAAATATAAATCATTCGCACATTTTCAGGAGTTGTCCTCAACGTTTGAGATGAAAAATCAAGAGTGCCAATAACCTTATTAACAACAGCCTCAGGGGAATCGTTACCAACGATATTTATCAGTCTGGTGCCGTGTGCGGCAAGTAGTCTGGTAAAAGTAATTTCTTCGGCTTCAGCCAGGCCGCATGCAATTACAGCAAGTACTGCGTTGCCTTTAACAGCATATGGAGCGGATAAGGGAACGCCATGAAGTGCCTCTGCGGTTGATATGCTCTTGAGAAAGGGTCTCATTGTCAGTAACTTTGGAACCAATTCGCACGGTGGAGTCGAATTTTGCAGTGTGATGGTTGAGGATGGCAAGGGAGTTGGTATTGAACCCGGTGATGGCAATGATTTCAGCAACAATAATTTTTCCCGCGACGGAACTGTCACTGTTGACGATGTTGTCTCAGGTGCTTCAGGTTTTGCTACATGGCGTTTTTTTTGAGTCGTTTTGTTGCCGCTTGATTCCGAGGTAACCGGAGTCGTCTTGCTCCTCAATTCATTTATATTCAGGTCAAAATTTTGCACTTTTCCACAATATGCAACCCCCGGTGTCAGTAGACCAGTTGACGCGGAAAAACAGCAGATATGGGCAGTAATTGCCAATGCTCTTAGTGACTTAGATAACGCATATCCACGTAATTTGGAAACCATGCTATAAGAGTTCTTTCAGTTTTGTAATCAACGGGTAAATTGTATAACAGCTGTACTGCTGCTATTGCAATAATATAGGGTGCATTGCCGTTCTGTCAGTTGCATTTGACAAGCGCCTGTAATACCATGACCCGATTGATTGAGACAAGACTGTTTGGAGAGATGATATGGCCCTGTGGTCGCTTCGCCTTACCTTGGTTCAAAAAATGATCATCAGTTTTGCACTTTCCGGTTTGTGTCTGATTGGAGGGCTCCTGTATGCCATTTCCGGACTTGGGACAATGCACAAAATGGAACAGGAAATTGCGGGTAAGGATCTTAAGGGCGCTACAATTCCTATCCGGCTTCGTGAGCTTATGGTTGCGCAGGAACGTCTGGTTGGAAAATACAGGATACTGAAAGAGCCCGAATACAAAGCATTACACGATCAAAATTCGGATGATTTTCGCCAAGAAATAAGAAATCTTAAAGCTGTTCATAACAGTCCCTCTGTAACTGCATTAGCTGACAGTTATGATCATTATTCGTTGCAGGCGGAACGTCTCTTTTCAGGTGACCGGGTTGATTATGTCGAACTTAAAAAAAACATTGATTCAATTCTCACAGCTGTTGATGTAATCAGCGAGAATCAGCGTAAAAACCTGTCGAATAAATTGGCTATTTCTGACGAGCAGGAAGAACACACGGTAGCCTGGTCGCTCGGTCTGGCTCTGGCCGGCGTGTTGTTCTCCTCAATGATCGCGGGATGGATGGTCTATTCCTTTGCCACATCCATCGGTAAGTTACAGCATGCCACCCACAGAATTGCATCGGGCGATTTTGACCATGACCCGAGCATTCCTTCCGGAGACGAAATCGGAGCTTTATCACAGGACTTCAGGACGATGGCCGTCAGACTTAAAGAACTTGAACAACTAAGCCTGGATGCCAGTCCGCTGACTCGTTTGCCGGGTAATATTGCAATTGAACGTGTCATTAACAGGCATTTGCGCGATAAGATAACCTTCGCCATGTGTTATCTGGACTTGGATAATTTCAAATCATATAACGATCGCTATGGATACATAAAGGCCAGTGAGGTTTTGAAAGAGGTCGGCAAAGTTATTTATGAGAGTGTAAAAGGATTGGGTAATCCAGACGCCTTTATTGGTCATATTGGCGGTGATGACTTTGTGGTGGTTATTAATGCCGAGAGAGCAGAGTCGGCCTGTAAAGCAATCATAAACAGCGTCGATGCGCTGATACCATCCTACTATTCAGAGGAAGACCGGCTTGCCGGCGCGATTGAAGGAGTTGATCGTTATGGTGTGCAACGCACGTTTCCGCTGATCTCCATATCTATAGCCGCTTTGCTGTGCGAGCCGGGCGATTATGCCACTGCTGCCGAGATTGCCACCGCCGCTGCTGAGGTCAAGGATCGTGTCAAAGAATCGGTCGGAAGCAATTATGTGATAGTAAGAGAGGCGGTTAAAAATGAAGCCTAAACAATACTGTGCGGGATTTATGCTGTTTGCGTTTATGGCGCTGAGTTCTGGATGTGGCGGTCTTGTCAGTACCGTTCCGCCATTGAACAAGAAAATATCCGGCTCAGAACGCGATTTTGCCGCTGCGTTACATTATTTGCGAAATGGCAACGAGGCCGTGGCTCGAGACCTGCTGGGACGAGTTGTTGAGGAATCAGCTACTACCGGCGTGACTGATGAGGCTCTGTTCAGGTTGGCATTACTGACCCTCAGGGATGAAGATGGCAGGGGCGAACGACGAGCTACAGAACTTTTTGACACTCTGCTCAGCAAGTACCCCAAAAGCATCTGGTCTCGGCAGGCGGCCCCTTTAGTGTCATATGTCAAGGAAAATATAGCCTTGCGGGCGCGAACTCGAGAACTCAGAAATCTGAAGACACAAAATCTGTCACTCGGTCGCGACAACAAAGAGCTTCGCCAGAGTCTTGAACGACTGAAAAACCTGGACCTGGAACTAGAGCAAAAAATCAGAAGGTAAACTAGCGTAGTTGTAACAACAGCTTATTTTCTTTTATCTCCCTGCTGGTATTCTGCCATGAATTTCACCTTGTAATCCATAAACCTTCCGTCCCCGATTGCCTGGCGTATTTCAAACATCATCGTCAGATAGAAATGGACGTTGTGTATGGCTGACAATACCGCTGACAACACCTCGTTTGACACGAAAAGATGATGTATGTAGGCCCGGCTGAAGTTTTGGCAGGTGTAGCAATTACAACTGGGATCGATTGGAAAGAAATCGCGCTTATAGTTTTTATTGGTCATGCGGATTTTGCCGCGACGGGTAAAAAGCGTTGCGCTGCGGGCGTAACGTGTCGGAATGACGCAGTCAAACATGTCGATGCCTCTTTCAACACTTTCCAAGATATCCTCTGGCAGCCCAACCCCCATAAGATAGCGCGGTTTGTGTTCCGGCAAGTGTGGTGTTGTAAAACCGACAATTTTTTTAAGCAGTTCCAATCCTTCTCCGACGCTGACTCCGCCGATCGCATAGCCTGGCAGATCCAGTTTGCACATCTCTTTCGCACACATCGCACGCAGATCTTCATAAACACTACCCTGAACTATGCCAAACAATGCCTGGCTATTGCCAGTCATTGCGTTCTGACATTCCTTTAGCCAACGTATTGTTTTTTTTGTGGATTGTTCTGCATAGGTTTTGTCACACGGGTAAGGTATGCACTCATCAAAGGCCATTATAATATCAGCACCAAGGTCTTGCTGAATTCTGGTGGCGCTGGCCGGATCAAGATAGATCTCTTCGCCGCTGATCTCATGTTTGAAAAAAACACCATTTTCGGTGATGCGTTTATTAGGAAGTGAAAAAACCTGAAAGCCGCCAGAGTCGGTCAGTATCGGTTTATCCCACGCCATGAATTTATGCAGGCCACCAGCTTTTTTTACTAATCCTTCTCCAGGTTGCAGATGCAGGTGATATGTGTTGGAAAGAATGATTTGTGCCCCGGTTTCAGTTATCTGGGCGGGTGTAAGTGGTTTCATGGCACCATGTGTTGCGACCGGCATAAAAATCGGTGTCTGAATATCACCTCTGGATGTGCTGACGATGCCAAGTCTGGCCGCGCTATGTTGGTCTTTTTTAAGTAACTTGAATTCCATTTTGTTTGTCGCTCCGAAAGTAAATCAATATGACTGTTAGTAACATGAATTACGCATCAATTGCAATCGCGCGCAGAAGCTTGATGCAGGCCGGTTAAAATTGTATCCTGTATACATAAAATAGTTGCAATTTTTTATAACGGTGGCTAGTATGCGCGTCATAAAATATCGGGAGTTTGATAAGAGCTAAGGTTTCGAAGTCCGCACCAAATACTTTAGAAAAGGAGGTTGGAATGGTGGTTTTCTCCAGATTTCTCTGGCGTGGTCCTTCTCGAAGCTATTAGACTCCTCAGCTCAGATTTATTTAATCCCGCAGTATCAAATCTTTAAAAGGAAGGAATGCTATGCAACTGCTCACGTCTTCAATCGGCAGAAAGATCGTTATGGCGATCACAGGCCAGGCAATGGTTCTGTTCGCTGTCATCCATCTGCTCGGCAACAGTTCCATCTTCGGATGGCTTAACGGCGGTATCAACGCTTATGCCGAACATCTCCACAGCCTGCCTTTGCCAATTATCATTGGCTTTCGCCTGGCGCTGTTGGCCATGGTCTGCATCCACATCTGGTTTGGCATTCAACTGACCATGGAAAACCGTGGCGGTCGCCCACAGCAATATGCTGTTAAGGCAGCTCAGAAGGCAACTTTTGCCAGTGAAAATATGATCTGGACAGGCTGCCTGATAGGTCTTTTTCTTGTTTACCATCTGCTGCACTTCACCTTCCAGGTAATCAGCCCGGAAACTGCAGCCCTTAAAAACCTTGTTCCGCTACATGACCAGATGGTTCCTAATGTCCTCGGGATGGTTGTCGCTGGCTTTAAGAACTTTTTTGTGTCGTTCATATATGCGGGTGGAATGGTTGTTCTGTTCCTGCATCTCTCCCACGGTATTCAGAGCTTTTTCCAGACAATGGGATGGAGCTGCGACAAAAGCCAGCCGATTATTGTCAAACTCGGCAGTCTGGTCGCACTCGTTCTGTTCGCCGGCTATGTTATCATTCCGCTGACAGTTTTTTTCGGCATTCTGAAAGGTTAAGGGGGTTATTGTGATACTTGACGGAAAATGTCCAACCGGACCAATTCAACAAACCTGGGATAAGCACCGCTTCGATCTGAAGCTGGTCAATCCTGCCAACAAACGCAAATACAATGTTATTGTAGTCGGAACAGGACTTGCCGGCGGCGCTGCCGCTGCATCGCTTGGTGAACTTGGCTACAATGTACAGGCATTCTGCTATCAGGACTCACCACGCCGTGCTCACTCAATTGCTGCACAGGGTGGAATTAACGCTGCCAAAAACTACCCCAATGACGGTGACTCAATCTACCGTCTGTTTTACGATACTATCAAGGGCGGCGACTTCCGGGCCCGTGAAGCTGATGTTTGGCGTCTGGCCCAGGTTTCAAACAACATCATTGACCAATGTGTAGCTCAGGGTGTTCCTTTTGCCCGTGACTATGCCGGCTACCTGGACAACCGCTCCTTCGGCGGCGCACAGGTTTCACGTACTTTCTACGCTCGTGGTCAAACAGGCCAGCAGCTTCTGCTTGGTGCCTACTCGGCACTTTCCCGTCAGATAAAGCTTGGTACTGTTAAGATGTACAACCGTCGTGAGATGCTTGACCTGGTCGTTGTTGACGGCGTTGCACGCGGTATTACGGTACGAAACCTGATTACCGGCGAAATGGAAAGTTATGCCGCCGATGCGGTCTGTCTGGCAACTGGCGGTTATGTGAATGTTTTCTACCTTTCCACTAACGCCATGGGCTGCTCGGTAACTGCTGCATGGAAGGCCCATAAGAAAGGCGCTTACTTCGCAAACCCTTGCTACACACAGATTCATCCGACTTGTATCCCTCAAGCTGGTGACTACCAGTCAAAGCTGACGTTGATGTCCGAATCACTTCGTAACGATGGTCGCTGCTGGGTTCCTAAGAAGAAGGAAGATTGTGGCAAGCATCCTAACGAAGTTCCTGAAGAGGACCGTGATTATTATCTGGAACGTAAATACCCGTCATTCGGTAACTTGGCACCTCGCGACATCGCTTCACGTGCTGCCAAAGAACAGTGTGACGATGGGCGCGGTGTCGGTCCGGGCGGTCGTGGTGTTTATCTTGACTTTTCCACCTCCATCAAGCGTGTTGGAGCCGATACGATCAAGGAACGTTACGGCAACCTTTTTGAAATGTACGAAAAAATTACCGACGAGGATGGCTACAAGCGTCCGATGCGTATGTACCCTGCGCCGCACTACTCGATGGGCGGTCTGTGGGTTGACTACAACCTGATGAGTAATATCCCTGGCCTGTTTGTTTTGGGGGAAGCCAACTTCTCCGTTCACGGTGCAAACCGTCTGGGTGCGTCGGCCCTGATGCAGGGTCTTGCGGATGGTTATTTTGTTATCCCATACACAATTGGCGGATATTTGGCCACAGTTAAGCCGGGTGAAGTCAAGGCTGACCATGACGAATTCAAAAACTCCGCTGCTGACGTTAAAGCCGAGCAGGAAAAACTGCTTAGCATCAATGGCAACAAGACTGTGTTTGAGTTCATGCGTGAGCTGGGTGGCTTGATGTGGGAAAACTGTGGTATGGCCCGCACAAAACAATCTCTGGAGATTAACCTGAAAAAAATCCCGGCACTTCGCGAAGATTTCTGGAAAAATGTCAAGGTTACCGGTACCGGTGCTGAATTCAATCAGCAACTGGAAAATGCTGGCCGCACCGCTGACTTTTTCGAGTTTGCCGAGTTAATGTGTCGTGACGCCTACCACCGAAATGAATCATGTGGCGGCCATTTCCGTGAAGAGTATCAGGATCAGGGTGAGGCAGAACGTGATGATGCTAATTTCTGTTATGTTGGCGCCTGGGAATTCAAGGGCGTTGGCAAGGAACCGGAACTGCATAAGGAACCCCTCAAGTTTGATAACGTACATCTCGCCGTAAGGAGTTACAAATAATGAGCGATCACAAGACCATGACACTTACGCTGATCGTGTGGCGCCAAAAGGGGCCCAGCGATCCCGGCAAATTTGAAACCTATACCGCAAAAGGCATAACGGAACATCATTCGTTTCTGGAAATGCTGGACTGCGTCAACGAGGACCTGATCTACTCCGGTAAAGAGCCGATCGTATTTGACCATGATTGCCGTGAAGGAATCTGCGGTATGTGCTCGCAGGTCATCAACGGTCTGGCTCATGGCGGTCGTGACCGCACGACTGTTTGTCAGTTGCACATGCGAACCTTCAAGGATGGCGACACTATTTATATCGAGCCTTGGAGAGCACGTGCTTTTCCGATCATCAAGGATTTGGTCTGTGACCGTACAGCTCTTGATACGATTGTACAGGCCGGTGCTTATGTTTCCTGTCACACAGGTGGGGTGCCGGACGGCAACGCCATTCTGATTCCGAAGCCTGCTGCTGACGAAGCGATGGATGCCGCCGAGTGTGTCGGTTGCGGTGCCTGTGTCGCTGGTTGTCCTAACGGGGCGGCCATGCTCTTCACTGGTGCTAAAGTGTCCCAGTTTGCTGTTATACCGCAAGGCAAGGCTGAAGCAGCCGAGCGTGTTAAAGCTCTTACTGATGCTATGACTGAATGCGGTTTTGGCAACTGTACCAACCATTACGAATGTCAGACTGCCTGTCCTAAAGGCATTAACGTAAAGTTCATTGCCCGAATGAACAGAGAATTCCTGAAGGCACAGTTCAGCTGATTTAATATTATTCATATTTATGTTATAAGAGGGACAACCGATTGGTTGTCCCTCTCTTTTTTCCTGGAGTTAATGTGGATTTGAATCTTGTGAGACTGATATTTGAAGTTGAGGTTACTGGCAAGAAAGAATTTGCTGCTGCTATTGCTGCCGGTTTTCGTAGATTCGATAAATTGTTCAAGGAGTTGTGCTGCTATTGTAAAATGATTGATTGTAATAGCTGTAGTGAACGGCCACTCTGTCCCTTCCAAATAGTGTTTGCCCAGGAATTGTCAACCAACCCTGATATAGTAAGGCGTCATCAAAAACCGCCGCTGCCTTTCGCCTTTAAAATAAGTTCTGTGCCAGAAAATAAATCACTCATGGAAGTAAGTCTTGTTGTTATTGGAAAAGCTATTAACCATCTGCCTGTATTTGTTTCTGCAGTAGAGCTATTGCTAGATTCGTGTTCGGGGCAATGTTCTGGAAACGCCCCACTTATAAACTGCATACATTGTCTCGACTATCAGTCGGTTCGGCATGAAATAAATTGGTCTCGGCAGGGAGATCTGAATCTGGTTGTATTATCAAGTCTGGAAATTATGAAAAACAGTCTGGATACCAACGAAGCCCGGTTGATCCTTGAATCTCCGTTAAAAGTGCCCAGCACAGGATCCCTATTGCATGATTTTGAGTTCGGCATATTTCTGCGTTCTCAAATGCGGCGTTGCTCTTCTCTTTTTGCCTACTACGGAGATGGCGAGCTTGATATTGACTTTGCTGAATTATCAGCTGCTGTCGGTGTGGTTCGCTGTCATAAAGACGGTATTTGCTATTCTCAACCATATTGGTCGCAACGCTCAAGTCATGCCGGTCTGCTTGGTATTTCTGAATTCAGTAATCTGGCTCCGGGAATGTTGCCCTTGTTAACTCTTGGCAGTTATTTTAATGCCGGTAAGGGTGCCTCTTTCGGATTTGGGGCTTACAATGTCGATGCAGTGTAAAGCTAATCAAAACAATTGGTTTCTGATTTGCCCGAGTTGCTGTTTAATGGATTTCGTTTCTTGCTTTACTTGACGCTCTATTGGCAATGGTATAACATGCCTCAATTAACTTAATGTTCAGATAGGTTTGCGTGTCTATTACTTGTTTTACAGTGGATGTGGAAGACTGGTTTCATGTTTGCGGCGTTAGTGAACTGCCCGCAATATCGTTAGATCAGTGGCGTGTTTTTGACAACACAATGCATCTGCTTGATCTTTTTGACGAACTCGATATACGCGGAACCTTTTTCATGCTTGGTGTTGTTGCAGAGGCAATTCCTAAGCTTGCATCAAGGATCGCAGCCCGTGGTCATGAAGTCGCTTCTCATGGATATTCGCATCAATTGGTATACGAAATGACACCCGAAGTTTTCAAAGAGGAAGTAATCCGTACTGGTGATCTGATCGCTGGACAGACCGGCAGGGCGCCGGTTGGTTTTAGGGCGCCACAGTGGTCACTTGGAAAGTTTACACCATGGGCGTTTGAAATTCTTGCAGGTGAAGGCTATCTGTATGATTCAAGCTGCACGCCGTTACCTTTTATTGGAAATGCCAAAGGGCCTATGTCACCATATCAAATATTAACAACTGCAGGAAACCTGTGGGAGATTCCGCCTCTGGTTACGCCGACCCGATTTGGTAATCTTCCGAGCGGCGGCGGATGGGGCTTGCGGCTATTACCTGTGAAGACTATTCTTGAGGGAGTTCGTAACGCCCATTCCAGCGGAAACCCGGCGGTCTGTTTTCTTCATCCTAGAGACGTGGATGTGGACGGACCCAGGCTGAAACTGTCTCTTATAAAGAGTTTTGCGGCATATGGCACGCGGAGCAGTGCCATGCCGGTTATCAGAAGACTTGCGATGAGTGGGACCAGCATACCACTGCTGGAAATGGTAAAATCTTGGCCGTCTGCGTACTAATACCGGCCTATAATGCCGCACTTACTCTTGGAAATGTGCTTGAAGAAGTCTGTGGACAAGAGTTTAAGGTTGTAGTGGTTGATGACGGATCAACGGATGAAACATCATTGGTGGCGGGTCGTTATGCTGTGACACTTTTGACTCATTCCGTCAATCTTGGCAAGGGGGCCGCACTGATGACCGGTTTTTCCTGGTCTCTGGAAAACGGGTATTCGGGGATAGTCACGCTGGATGCGGACGGCCAGCACGATCCTTTGTCGATAGCGCTTCTGGCCGCAGCCGCCGTTGACCGAGGTTTTGGAGTCTTGATAGCTTCCAGGTACACTCAGTTCAATGAAATGGCTGGCTTACGCAAGTTCTGGAACCGTTTCGGTGTTTGGTGCATGCGTAAACGAACCGGATTTGAAATAAGTGACAGCCAGTCCGGTTTTCGTTATTATTCGACAGAGATGCTCTCTGCATTCAAGCTTTCCAAAGTTGGCTATGACCTGGAGATGGAAATCTTGATGAAAGCCTGGAAAGCCGGGTTTACAATAGGCTCGCTACCGGTGGCAGCTCGAGTTGCAGATGGCCGCTCAACCAGTCACTACAGACCTGTGCGAGATACCTGGAATATCTGCATGACCTTTTTACGCTATATGTGATGGAGAAAAAATGATCCAAACGCTTAAGAATTACACAAAAGAGAAGGTTCTGACTTATCTTTTGTCAATGGCAACCAACTCATCCGATGAGACACTTGTCAAAATGACTCACTTGATGGAACTGCTTCCTAAGAAAGACTATTATAAGGAGCGGATTCGTTGGGTTCGCGGTCTTATTCGGGAGAAGCATCCCAGTATTGAGTTCCCCAGAAGGATCTTACGTGATCTTCACCCCAACCAGCGCGACAAGTGGATCAGTAATCTTGCAATAAATCATCTTCTGAACGGTACCAACAAGCGTAAAGAGTGGGCTGATCAGAATGGATTTTACCCCCCATCCACCGTTGTCATAAGCCCGACAATGAAATGCGATCTGAACTGTTACGGCTGCTATGCCGGGGATTATGGCAAGTCTCTTGAGTTGTCTCTGGATGAATTGGATTCGATCCTGATCCAGATGAAAGAGATGGGTGTCTACTTCGCAGTGATCTCTGGTGGTGAGCCGTTCTACATGAAGGGTATCTTCGAAATATTCAAAAAGCACAGTGATATGGCTTTTCTGGTATTCACCCATGGCGGTTTGATTGATGAGAAGATGGTGGAAAAACTTATTGAAGTCGGTAATGTTATGCCGTCCTTTTCACTTGAGGGATACGAACAGGAGACCGATGGTCGCCGGGGTGCCGGCCATTTCAAAAAGGTCATGCATGCCATGGATCTTCTTCGGGAAAATGGCCTTTCCTTTTGCGGTTCATTTACCCATTCCCGCACAAATTCGGACATCATAACCAGTCCTGAATATATCGACATGCTCCTGGGAAAAGGTGTTTTTGCCCTTTGGCTGTTCTCGTATGTTCCGGTCGGCCGTAAGCCGGATGTCGAACTGATGCCGACGCCCGAACAGCGCGATGGTCTGCGTCGTAGTGTCGCCGCTTTCAGGGATGTAAAGCCGATGCTTTTCATTGATTTCTGGAATGACGGCCCTATGGTATCCGGTTGTCTGGCAGGCGGTCGCAAATATTTTCACATCAATGCCAATGGCGACATAGAGCCTTGTGTATTCTGTCATTATGCCGTTGACAATATTCGCCGTACGACCATACGCGAAGCACTGGCTTCGCCACTGTTTCAGAAGATCAGACAGAAGCAGGGTGAACATGATAACCTGCTGCGGCCCTGCATGCTGATTGACCACCCTGAAGTCGGCCGAGAATTATTTACATCGGAGGGCGCATATCCAACGCATGAAGGCGCCGATGAAATCTTTACCGAGCTGGCTGAGCGGATGGATGCTTATTCAAAGGATTATGCAGCCATAGCCGATGAAGTGTGGGACGAAGATTTCAAGGATCATGCTGTCAGAAAGAAAAAGTCCAGGAATACGTCATCCAAGGGATAAAACAACATTTATGACGGTCTACAACGGTATCAGCATGTTCTTTCTAAATCTTTTTATGTTACTGGTGCCACGCCGGGTTGTCCCTCCTGTAGCTTTTATTGTAGGGTTGATTTCCTACCTGCTGGCGGTTAATCAGCGACGTGGTTTGAGGGCGAACCTGAGGGTCGTCACCGGTCGTAACAATGTTGAAGCGCTCATGATCTCGGCACTGTACAAGTATTGCCGTAATTGGACCGATGTGATGCTGATGCTGAGGCTGCATGGGGCTAAACTTCAAGCGCTGATCGGCCGTCGCAGTTCCCAGAAGCCACTTGACGATGCGTTGGCGGCGGGTAACGGTGCAATTCTTGTTTCTCCGCATTTTGGCAACTGGGAACTGGGTGGCCTGGGGCTGGCCGATCTTGGTTACCGACTTAACGTATTGACTTTTCGGGAGCCGGACGAAAAAGTTAATGAACTGCGTGAAAAGGTACGTGGTGAACGCGGAATCGGAATAATTTACGTAGATCGTGATGATACCTCGCCTCTGGCGATCATTGAGGCAATCAACGCTTTGCGGCGTAACGAGATATTGTGTCTGCTCGGTGAGCGTGACGGCTCTTCAAACACTCTTATGATCAACTTCTTCGGCAAAAGCACCCGGTTCCCAACCGGAGCCGCCTATCTTGCGTTGGCCAGCGGCGCCCCGGTCATACCGGTGTTCGTGCCGCTTGAAGGTGACCGGTATGCCACACTGATGGATGAGCCGATTTATTTCAGCGGCGGCCACGGGCAGCATGCCCAGGCAATCCGAAGCGGCATGGAAAAATTGGCAGCTGTCTTTGAGCGATACATCAAGCAGTATCCGGATCAGTGGTACAATTTTTTTGATTTCTGGAAAGTTGAAAAAACGTAAATGCATGAGTTCAAAAAGTTATAAAATACCATATTGAGAGGTTCCGCATGTCCGATGAATTGATTGCAAAAGTTAAACAAATGATTATAGACAGCCTTCGAATTGAAGGGATGTCATCTGATGAAATAGAAACCGATGCTCCGCTGTTTGGCGAAGGTCTTGGCCTGGATTCAATCGATGCGCTGCAACTTGTAGTCGCGATGGAGAAGGAATTTGGCGTAGTGGTGCCTGACGCCGCAACAGGTTCCAAAGTGTTTGCTTCGGTTCGCAGCATGGCGGATTATATTTCGGAAAATAAAAAGTGAAAGTTCTGTTCATCTCTCCCGGTTGGGAAAAGGGACGTCTGTGGGGCGAGTTGGCATTTAAATTCCCCACTTTATCCCTGGCTTCCATTGCTGCAGTTACTCCGCTTGAGTGGGACGTGGCGTTGCTGGATGATAATTTTGAAAAGATCGACTATGGCAGTGATGCCGACATAATAGCCTTGACCGCCATGACCCCCCAGGCACCGCGCGCCTACCAGATTGCCGACGAATTCCGCCGCCGTGGCAAAACTGTCGTGATGGGCGGTTTCCACGCCAGCAACATGCCGGATGAAGCATTGGCTCATGTCGATGCCGTAGTTGTGGGGGAGGGGGAGGTCGTCTGGCCAGAGCTGCTTTCTGATTATCAGCAAGGAAGGGTGCAGCTCAAGTATCAATCAGTATCCCAAATGGATATGAATTTAATTCCTGTCGCCCGCCGCGAGATTTACAAAGGCAAACGTTACCTGCTGACAAACACGATTCAAACCACCCGGGGTTGCCCATTCGATTGTGAATTCTGTTCGGTTACGGCATTCTATGGCCGTAAATACCGCAAGAGACCAATCGATAGCATACTCCAGGAGTTGGTCCAACTTCGCAAATCCAACTCCTTCGTTTTTTTCGTAGATGACAATCTGGTTGCCGACCGCAAATATGCGCTGGAACTGTTTGCCGGTATGAAGGGAATGGATTTTAAGTGGCTTTCCCACTCCCCGATCGATTTTGCCGGAGACCGAGAACTGATGAAGGCGGCCGGTGAAGCAGGCTGCGTCGGGATGTTTGTTGGTTTTGAATCGCTCAATCAGGATTCGCTGGTCGCCATGGGGAAAGTTACCAACCGATCCAACTCGTATCTGGAAGATGCCAAGGCTTTTCGCGATAACGGCATCGGCATCCTCGGATCATTTGTTCTTGGTTATGACGGTGATACCCCGGCCATATTTGAACAGTTACTCCGCTTCTGCGAGGAAGCGCGTATTGAAGCAGCCATATTTCCGCTTTTGACACCCTATCCCGGTACGGCTGTCCGCAGTCGCCTTGAAACGGAAGGAAGGATCATTTCAAATGACTGGCGCGACTACGATATGGAGCATGTCAACTTCAAACCGATCGGCATGAGCATAGAGGAGTTGCAGCAGGGGTACGATTGGCTGAATAAATCCTTCTATTCATTTTCCTCAATGTATCGCCGTCTCTTCAAGATGCACCGTTCGGTACAGGTCTTTGGTCCTATGAACTTGGGCTTCCGTGCTGCGCTTCGCCGAAAGAGCGGTGCCGTATGACGGATTCTCCCAGGTTGTTGCTGGTTTACCCGGCAACACATAAACTGGGGTGGGTCAAGCGATTTCAGCTGCCATCACTTTCACTCAATCAAGTTGCCGCGGCCACTCCCAAAGATTGGCATGTAACAATCGTCGATGAAGTTCAGGAAGAACTTTGTTATGACGGCGATTACGATCTGGTCGGTATTACTGCCATGACGCATCAGGCTCTGCATGCCTACCAGGTTGCAGACCGTTTTAGAGAACGCGGCATACCGGTTGTGCTGGGAGGCATTCACCCTACAGTACTGCCTGACGAAGCTGCTGCCCATGCTGACGCGGTTGTTATCGGAGAAGCGGAACCGGTCTGGGCGGAACTGTTGAACGATCTGAAGTGCGGGAGGCTGAAGCCTTTCTATCGCTCCATACCAACAGGCGACCGACTGGAAATCCCCTGGGCACGCCGTGAAATTCTGGCAGGGCGCAAATACCTGACTACCCAGACGCTCCAGGCCAGTCGCGGCTGTCCATACGATTGTTCATTTTGTACCGTGACCCCCTACTTTGGCAATACCTTCCGATATCGTGATCCCGAAGACATATTGGCCGAGTTGCGTACTTATCAGGGGAAACTGACAATATTCCTGGACGATAACATTCTGGGCGACCCGCAAAAAGCCAAGCCGATTCTGGCAGGAATGGTTGGAATGGGACTCCGTTGGGGAGGTCAGGCCAATCTCCGTTTTGCAGAAGACCCGGACATGGTCAAATTACTGGCCGCTTCCGGCTGCGTCGGCATATTTGTCGGTCTTGAGTCGGCCGACGGCGTTCATGCAAATCACCCCAAAACCTCCGGTCGCTCATCCCAGGCAGATCTTATCAAACGGATTCGGGACACCGGGGTGGTTGTAGAAGCCTCAGTCATTTTCGGATTCGATGATCATGACCTGGGAATCTTTGAACGCACCGTCCGTTATCTGGAAAAATGCGCCCCGAGCCTCCCGACATTCCACATTCTGACTCCCTATCCCGGTACGTCGCTTTTCAAACAATACCAGCAGGAAGGGCGGATGCTGCATACCGATTGGCAGCGCTACGATCATGGTCAGGTAGTCTATCGACCTAATCTAATGACGTCTGATCAACTATACAAAGGCTGGGTAGAGGCCAGACATGAAGCTTACGGTTGGTCCGCAATAGCTTCACGAGTGCTGCAGAGTCCGGGAAAGACGATAAATCTGATGTATAACATTTTGCGTCGTGGCGGGATTTACGGCCGGAATTACACTGTTGCCGGTTTTCATGACCCATCGACAATAAATCCTGCTGAAGTTGCTGATACAAGCCCGCTGAATGACTCTACAGAGACAAGGAAGTTATTATGAATTGCTGGATGTTCCCCGGGCAACCACTGCGCCATGACCAGTCTTTTCCCGCAATGCCGGATGGAGAGGGTATTCTCTCTCTATGTGAGGCTGTCGCAGGATTTAACCCATCGGCCTGGCGGGGCGACGGTCAGATTGAGAGTGAAAATATCCGCCTGCAGATTTATGGCACAGCCTTCAGTCTTTGCCGCTCACGCTTTTTAAAAATGTCCGGTCAGCAACCAGATCTGGTACTTGAACACAGTATGGGGATCTATGCTGCTCTGGCGGCTTGTGGCTGTATTTCTGAAAGGGACGCACTGGAGATGACCGCCAGGGTTGGCAGGACGCTTCTCAAAATGTCGGAGAAAGTGCGCTATGCACTTGGTTGCATTATTGGCCTGGAGTGTGCCCACGTGGAAGCGGCCGCAGCCAATAATGGCGTTTATGTTGCAAACTACAATACCTCCAGTCACTTCCTGCTGGCTGGCGAGCGTTCAAAGATTATGTCTGCGGTGGAAGAGTGCGCAGCCTCCGGAGCATTTTCGTTATCGGTTTTTGACTGTGACGCGCCGCTGCATACACCTTTGATTGCCGAAGTGGCAGACGAACTGAAAAATATCTTTTCAGATTATATTTATATAGAGCCCTCGGTTACACTGCTGGATCATATCGATCATCAACCATTGACCGCCTCCAAAATCCCGGGATTCCTGCTTGATGAATTACTCCTGCCGGTCTGGTGGCAACGCAGCTATTTGGCCGCCCGAAATCTTGGAGCAAAATCATTTGTTGAAGTAGGAGCGGGCGATGCGCTCAAAAAATTCAATCGTTGGGTTGATAGTGAGAATATGCCATGAAATTCCACGAAACCGGAGTAAAAGTTCGCTTTAATGAAGTAGATGCCTACAAGGTTGCATGGCATGGTCATTATGTCGCCTGGATGGAAATCGGCCGGAGCGATCTGGCGGGTAAATTTGGGCTGGATGCGTTCCAGTTGGCTGATCTTGGCTATCTGGGGCCGGTTGTGAATCTTGAAATCAAGTATCTGCGTCCGGCTCGCTGCAACGATCAATTGACAGTCCGCACCCGTTTGATGCCAAGTGACTCTGCAACACTGGTATTTGAGAGTGTTATAGTTGATTGCAACGGCATCAAACTGGCAAGCGGATTGACCACACACGCTCTGACAAGCCTGGATGGAATTCTGCAATTTCAGTTACCGGAACTAATCGCCGAACGTCTGGATGCCATGAAAGGATGGTTGGCGTCATTATGAAAATTCTATTGATATCAGCCAACCGAGAGCGCTCACCCTATCCGGTTTTTCCAATCGGCTTGTCGTACCTGGCAGGTCCGCTGCAAGAGGCGGGGCACGAGCTGGCGGTCCTTGATCTCTGCTTCGAACAGGATTCTGACTCGGTCATTGTTGAAAATCTAACCAATTTCAAACCCGGTCTGGTAGTTATATCCATCCGCAATATTGATAATGTCAGTTGGCCCAAATCGCGATCATATCTGGATGGCGTGAAATCAGTTGTGAGATGCTGTCATGGTCATTCACCGGTGGTTGTGGGCGGTTCCGGTTATTCACTGATGCCGGTCGAGATATTGGCTTATCTCGAAGCCGACTTTGGGGTGGTGGGTGAGGGTGAAGAATTACTGCCACGTTTTGTGAAAATACTGGAGCGCGGTGAAAAACCTGAAGGCTTGCCAGGGTTGTTAGTGCGGGGTTGTGACAGTTTTATTCCACCATTGCCTGTTGAGCGGGTCGGTTCTCCGGCGCGGTCACTGTTCGATGTAGCCCGCTATCAGCGCGATGGCGGCATGACCAACGTCCAGACAAAGCGCGGCTGCCCATTTAACTGCGTCTACTGCACCTATCCGCTGCTGGAGGGTAGCCGGATGCGGCTTCGACCTGTAACGGAGATCATTTCAGAACTTCGTTCACTGGTTGAGGAGTGCAACGTAAATTACATTTATTTTGTGGATGATATATTCAATTACCCTCCGGAATTTGCCGAATCACTCTGTAACGCAATCATTGCCGAAAATTTTCCGCTTAATTGGTCGGCTTTTATAAACCCGGCCTTCATGTCACCAGAACTACTGGATATAATGTTGAAAGCGGGCTGCGACGCAGTCGAATACGGTACCGAATCCGGTTCGCCGACCATGCTGAAGAATCTTGGTAAATCATTTTCGGTTGAAGATGTACGCTATGCCTCGCTGTTATGTCGCGAACGCAACGTCGATTTTGTCCATTATATCCTGTTCGGAGGACCGGGCGAGACGCAAGAAACCATTCTTGAAACTTTTGCTTTAATGGATGAAATTCAACCAACGGCCGTCATTGCCATGACCGGTATCAGAATTTACCCTGGCACGTCTCTGTACCGTACAGCACTGCAAGAAGGGGTTATTAATCTTTCAACCAACATGCTGGAACCGGTCTTTTACCTTTCTCCACAGGTTAAGGATATCTTGGCCGAACTGGTAACAGCGCAGGCCATTATACGAAAAAACTGGGTTGTTCCGGGTCTTGAAGTCAATATCAGTGATGCCATGCTGGATGCCCTGCGTATGTTTCCGGTCAAAGGTCCGCTTTGGAAGTTGATCAAGAGAATGGGGCGAAGCCGGGTTAAGCCGATGTGAACATGAAATCCGCCTTATCTTCCCCTTCACTCTGGACATCTCCATTTTAAAACGTTAAAATTCTCATTCATAAATAATCTGCTTGGAGTGTCTGTGCAATATAATGACAAAATCATAGTTGTCACCGGCGGTACGCGCGGTATTGGGCGCTCGGTTTCATTGGCGTTTGCAGCAGCGGGTGCACAGGTTTTTGCCGCATATTTATCCAATCACTCTTCAGCCGAGGTTACGGTCGCGCTTGCTGAAGGAATGGACGGCACCGTCACTGTTGTTCAGGCTGATGTCAGTAGTTCCGCTGGGGCTCAGTTGTTAATTAACCAGGCTTCGCATGCTTCGGGACATATCGACGTCTTAGTCAACAATGCCGGCATCATTCGTGACGGTTGGTTGGCGATGATGGCGGAGGACGACTGGGACGATGTCATTCGAACCAATCTTTATCCGCTGTTTCACTGCTGCAAATGGGGGGTTCGCAAAATGATGTCCCGGCGCTGCGGAGCTATAGTCAATATTTCTTCCATTTCCGGAGTGACCGGTACCGCTGGACAGTCCAATTATGCCGCCTCCAAGGGCGCTGCTATCAGTTTTACCAAATCGCTCGCTCGCGAGGTTGGTGCAATGGGCATTCGTGCCAACACAGTGGTGGCAGGCCTGATAGACACCGATATGACAGCCGGACTCAAGCAGGATATCGTGGCTGGCATACTTAAAGGTGCTGCGTTGGGGAGAATCGGCCGTCCCGACGAGATTGCTGATGCTGTGCTGTTTCTTGCTTCTCAGAATGCTTCATATATCACAGGCCAGACTCTGGTCGTAGATGGCGGGATTCTCTGATGATCAAGAACAAAGTTGTCATAACAGGGCTGGGCGTTTTTTGCGGTGCCGGCAAAAATGTCTCTGACTTCAGCAATAATCTGCTGAATGGCAAGAGTGGTATCTGTGAGTTGGATCTTTTCGATGTTTCAGAATTTCCTTCCCGGATTGGTTGCCAGATAAAAGGGTATGATCCCTTGGATTATTTTGATCGTCGCTCTGCTCATAAATTGTCCCGTGCAGACCAGTTTGGAATCATAGCAGCCGGCGAGGCTATAGAGGCAAGTGGTATCAGTGGCCTTTATTCTCCCTATGACGTAGGTGTTTCGATCGGCGCAGGTGCGGCCGGCATGATTCAGTCGGAACAGTGGCTGAAATCCCACCTGGTTGGTGATACCGCTTCACCTGTTCTGTTGCGAGGATTGCTTCCGGACAAGACCTCCACCGAAATTGCATTGCGCTATGGTCTGGCAGGATATCAAGGAACAGTGACAACCGCCTGTTCATCTTCGGCGACCGCTATAGGCTGGGGAGCTGATCTGGTGGCAACCGGCCAGCAAAAGGCTGTAATTGCCGGTGGTTCCGATACACTCTCTTTATTAACGTTTGGTGGTTTCAATTCACTAAAGGTAGTTGATTCTGAACCGTGTTCGCCATTTAGTCTGGGACGTCAGGGGATTTCTCTTGGCGAGGGGGCCGCTTTCCTGGTTCTGGAAAGCGAAGCTGATGCGGCGGCACGCGGTGCCAGAATATACGGGACTGTACTCGGATATGCACTAGCGGGAGAAGCGTATCATATGACCGCTCCGGAACCAACCGGGTCGACGGCAGCACGGGTTATGCGTGATGCCATCACACTGGCTGGAATAAAGGTTGACCAAGTCGGCTGGGTCAATGCCCACGGCACCGGTACACCACTTAATGATGTTGTTGAATCTAACGCCATGAAGCTGGTGTTTGGTGATCGTGTTGGGCAAGTGCCGTTGATTTCAACCAAGGCCATGACCGGGCACTGTCTGGGGGCAGCCGGTTCTATAGAGGCATTGGCAACCATAATCGCTCTCAATGAGCAGATTATCCCACAAACTCTGAATTACAGAGGTCGCGATCCTGAATGCGATCTCGACTATTGCCATGACGGCAAACGGCAAAGTGCGGCAACCATTGCCATGTCAAATTCGTTTGCGTTTGGCGGTAATATCACATCACTGGTGCTTGGACTATGAATAACGCTTTAAAAAATATTGTAATTACCGGCTATTCATCAGTAACCGCGGCCGGAGTTGGCGCCGATCCAATACTGGATCTGTTAGCATCCGGAGGCAGTGCCTTGTCACCGGTGCCGGAAGATGTACCCGGCTCTTTCGGACAGTTTTGGGGCAAAGCAAATTCTTTCAAGGCAACTGATTTCATTGCTCCTTTGAAAGCCCGCAAGATGGACCGATGCAGCCAACTTGCCGTTGCAGCTTCGGGGTTGGCCTTGAAAGATGCTGAGATTGATTTGAAGTCGATCGCCCCTGAACGAATCGGGATTGCACTAGGTTGCGGATTTGGCGGTGTTGCAAATTCAGCCGAATTCTTGACCGGTTATTTTAATGGCGGGGTCAACGGTCTTTCACCGATGCTATTTCCAAATACGGTTTCCAATGCACCTGCCAGTAATGCTTCTATTGAACATGGACTTAAGGGGCCTAACGTCACGCTTGTTCAACGTTTCTGCTCGGCTGAATCAGCCTTTATGATGGCTTGTCGTTTCATTTCTGAGGGCCGGGCCGATATTATGTTGACCGGTGGCGCCGACGATCTTATGCCGCTTATGATGGCAGGTTTTGCGGCCGCAGGACAGTTGCGGAGCTACGCATCCAACTTTGGCGAAGGAAGTGGGATTCTAGTGTTGGAGAGTTACCAGCACGCTGTTCGTCGCGGAGTTGAAATTAAGGGTATGGTTGAGAGGATCAGCATGGTCGGCCTTCTTCCGAAAGGGGATGAACAGGAGGGTGTCGGCAGGCTTCTTGCCGATACAAGATTCTGCGACCTGGTCTCTATTTCAGGAACTACCCCATCTGTGCCGCTAATCATGCAAGACATTCTGGATTATCGCTCCTTTAACCTGTCATCGGTAACCGGGCGTTCTCTCGCAATGGGAGGTGTCTCCATGGCTGTCCTTCTTGCTTCCTTAAAAAAGGGTCAGAATGGTATTCACCTCTCTGCATCTCCGGAAGGTCCCTACTATGCAATCCGTTTCAGCGGAGGCAACCCTGTTTAATCCTGATCCAGCCTCATATTTACCGCATCGTTACCCTTTTCTTCTGTTAGATCGGATTCTCTCTCTTGAGTGCGGGGTTCAGGCAACTGCTCTGAAAAATGTTACCGGGCAAGGTTGTTTCCCGCAAGTGCTGCTGGTGGAATGTGTTGCCCAATTGGCTGGAATTATGACAATTTCTGAAGAAGGTGAAGGTGGCTTTCTTGCGGCTATTGATGGTGCAGAGTTTTTTGGTACTCCGCAAGCGGGAGATGTGCTCACGATTTCCGCGACAGTAGTCAAATCTTTTGGCCGTCTTTTCATGGTTAAAGGTGAAATAGTCTGTGGAGAAAGAGCACTGCTTACCGTTCAGCTTACGTTGGGAGTAGGTCGATTATGATTCGTCGTTTAATGCAGATGTTGGTATGTCATGTGCTGATTGCCCTTGGTTGTATTTCTGGCGCATGCGCCAATCCAATACCTCCACTAGAAGGTTTAGAAGCTTTACGAAAGGGATTTTCGTCTATATCTGACTTTACCGCCGACATTACTCAGGAAAAACGTCTCTCGCTTATGAAACGCAACATGACCATGTCCGGTATGGTACGTTTTAAAAAACCGGATAAGTTTTTTATGCTGGTTAATCCGCCATATTCCAGTCGAATGGTGTTAATCGACTCTGTAATTGAACTTGATACAGGTACAGAAGGCAGGCGCAATCGAATCGCCCTTCCTCCTGAGCAGGGACTCGGGCATTGGTTTTCAAAACTGGCATCTCCGATGACAACTCTTCCAGAAGGCGTTACTATTCAGGCTGATCTTTCGAATTCTCTGTACACTTTGACCATGACCCCGCAGGGGAAGGGACAAGTTAAGGAACTTACAATCTCATTTTTGGTGGATGGTACCATCCGGCGGCTAATTATTCTCGAGCGCAACGGTGATAAGGCAACTATGTCGTTTAAAAATCTTCGGCGTAATACAGGTCTGACTGAACGAGATTTTATGCTGGGGAATTGACATGACGTAAACCATTATTTAAGCATTGACTAATAATCGCAACTCAAATTCACTGATTATCCAAATAAGGCAAAAGTAATGATTCATATCCAGTTGATCCGCGTACTGAAGTTAATCGCTCCTCTTTTACTTATTGTCTCCTGTAGCATGACACATCCCGTTTTAAATTATACTCCTGGAAAAACTGTTGATACATTATCAGCTGCTGTCTCGATGACTATGGTTACAAACGATTATGGTATGTCAGGAAACGGATTTCTAGTGTATCGGCGGCCAGATCAGCTCCATTTGGTATTACTATCCCCTTTTGGCACAACCATGATCGAAATATTCACACATGGAGAACAGATTACACTGTTGTATCCCGGCAGTTCTACTGCCTATGCAGGGCGTATTGCCGATTTACCCGAAAAAGGAGGGTTGCAAGGTTGGCGGTTGATGCGTTGGGTTATGGATGCATCCCCGGCAAGTTCACTTGATATTAACGGTACCTATGAGCGCACCGGTTTGCATGGAGTTATTGAAAAGGTTACTTTTGAAAACGGCCTGGTAAAGTCAAAAAGTACCAAAAACGGTGATGAGGTCTACTATTCCGGCTATTCCGTAGTTGACGGTGTACCGTTTGCGTCAGAGCTTGAACTGATTAACAGCCCGGGTGATCGCATTAGAATTGTCCTCGATGAACCTGAAATCAATAAATCTCTGGATGCGTCTGTTTTCAAACCACAACTTGATGGATTTAAGGTGTTGCCGCTAACCGAGATGCAAAGCTTTTAGCACAACCATCATTTTTATTTTGACATTATGAGATTTGTTGTGTTAGAAAGCGAGTCCCTTTTGAGGCGGAAGAATTGTCTTTAAGAGGTGCTCGGAAAAAAGAGTTTGTGTCTGAAAAAAGAGGTTGACACGGCGGTTTGATTTGAGTATGTTGTCCGTCTGGTTGCACAGCTGGTCTTTGAAAACCGAATAGCAGCGACAAGTGATTGTAGTAAAGAATTGTCAGTAAAAGTTTTCGAGTTACAAACTTATCAGTATAAACTGGAGAGTTTGATCCTGGCTCAGAACGAACGCTGGCGGCGTGCCTAACACATGCAAGTCGAACGGAATGAGGGGCTTGCTCCTCATTTAGTGGCGCACGGGTGAGTAACGCGTAGATAATCTGC